>NZ_AKGG01000001.1 GCF_000277645.1 Weissella koreensis KCTC 3621
TTTACGCTTATATTTAATAGTTATGTTATTCGTTTCAAATCGTAAAAATTTACGATTTAATTAAAAATACAAAAATATTAATTAAATGAAAATAATTTTTAAAGCGTGATGTTTTTTAACAGTTTTTGTCATATTTATTAAGCCATATTTATTATGAGTTTTTAATATTCGTTATTTAAATCATCATTTTTGCTGTAAATCATGAAAGTATCGCTCAATTTTAGTTTAATCAACACCTTCTGTATCAATAAATTGTCAAATTATAGTCAAAAAACGTGATAGGGTAGTGATAAATTGATAATAATTTTTATACTTATGTTTATTTGAAAGATCATATAAAGTTATATAATAAAATGCCGTTATCATGCTCAGAATGCTCGATAACGTAATTTTAATTGATATCGGGTGTAATTTTTACCCAATTTACATTTTTATGAGCTTAGATAAGCGTATTTTGACAAAATAAAAACCATTCCCATATCAGCGAGAACAGCTTAATGATTGATATTTTCATTTCGTGCTAAATATATATATACGTTTTTATCCTATTACTTCTTACTCACTAGAGCTTAAATTTCCACCAATGCTACAAATTTGACTTAATCATTGTTTCTCTCGAAGATGCTCAGGTAAAATTCTATCAATTTCTTCAACAGAGAAGAATTGTTCTTCATCATATTTCAGTGCCTGTTGTGCTTGCTTATAACTTTTTGAGTTTGTTTTAGGTGAATTACGATAGACTGTATAAGTTCTATTTTGCAGATCTTTTCTTTTTGTAATAATTTCCTTATCTGTCATAGTTTCAAAATCAGTTAATAGTGAGACATAATCTTCACGAATATACCAAAGTTCGTCTGCTGTAATGCGATGTTTCTTAATTTCATCTGATAAATCAAAATTTTTAAAGTATAGATTAATTCCTAGCAGAAGAGTCGAGATAGCTGCACTAATCCATTTTACAATCAGCTGGTTATAAAAAATTATACTAATAATTCCTCCTGAAGATAATGCTGAAATAATAATTTGTGCAGTTTTAACATGTTTTTGACGATTTGTTAAAATATTCATATATTTTAAATGGGTAGATTTGATTGAAATAATTCAAGAGACTTTTCTCATAATCCCCTTGTTTTGCCGCGGATTCCCTATTTCCTACATTTTTCCAATTTCCTATAGCATCATAAACGAAACTATCAATGACGATTCCAGGTAAATGATAGCTGCGCTGCTATAATAAGTATCTCGTATATAGCGAATATGTCTGCAAGTAGCTTTATATAATACGTTTGTTTTATTATTTTTATCCCGCATAGCCTCTTGTTCAGCCTTAGGATTAGTTGATTCCCAATTTCCGCCCAAATTTGAATTAGGATAGTCATAGCCTTCAAGTGTATTGCCAAAAACATCAATTTTACTGAATGCTGTTAGTATTTCAAATTTTATGTTATCAAAAAAATTTATTTTTATAATTTGTCCATCAGCTCTTATCTCACTACGAGGGTATTGTGTTTTTATCGCATTTTTTACAACTTGAAGTAATTGAGATTGTACATTCCCCTTATGATGGTTAAATTGATCATATTTAGATCTAGGTAATACAACTAAAATATCAATATCACTAGTACTAATTGCTGTGCCTCGACCATATGATCCTACATACAAGCTGTTTTTACTATCACTGTTTATATTCCAAAATGCCGTATTAATGGCTTTAGTTACTTTATGATACCTATCAGAAATTAATCGTCTTTTATCTTCATCAATGATGTTTTTATAACTTACTACTAATTGACTCATTTAATATTTCTCCTACCAAAGTGCCACTCTTCTTATTTTTATGATGCTTTTTTGAACTTCTAGTAAATTTTTATCTTATTTCATAGATTTTATCATATCAATGAACCAAAACGGCTTAAAAAGTAGGCTTTAATTTAAGTTAAATCATTACATTTATAATTAGAAACGTTACAGAGTATTGTGTTAAAACATAGCTGACAATGCACTTAATTCAGCAGTCTCATGATTATATTTCATCTTAAAATTCTCAGGTTCTCCACCATATTGAGCCCAAGACGTCATTAACCAGCTTCTAAGTTGCTCAGAAGCCATCTGTAAGCTCATGAACGCTGATTTGACATTAGTTATACGTAAATCTTTAGCTTCGCCTGAAATCGTCTTTCTCGCATTCTCAGCGCTTTCTACAAATTTATCTATAACATTAGCGCCAATCGAAGAGTGGGAATCATTAAATTCAGCCGAAACACTCAATAATTCATCAAGTAGTTTACGTAATACTTCAATCCGTCCATCTGTCACGGTAGATATAACGAGTGGCATAGTTCCATACTGACTAGCGTAAGAATTAATTTCTTCAATGTAGCTAAGCGTTTCTTTAAACGTTGACGCCTTACTATAACTCAATAAGTCATCAATGACATAATCGGGGATCGTATCGTTTTCTCGTTGATTAGCCGAAGGCAAATCAGTGAACGGAATAAATGATGGCAAGCCATTAACTTCCATATCCAATTGAACTTTCGCTATTGGTGGTAAGTCTTCTAACGTTAATGGTTCAATGCTATTTTCAACATCAACTGTCATAGCATCATCGTATTTATTAGATAGATCGTCCAAGATAAGCTCCAAATAATCAAAGCTTCTTAATGCTGTCGCATCACCATTAACATCTTTCAAATCATCAAGATATTTGTCATGCCAACCACCTAATTCAGAATTGACAGGTATACGTGATTGCGGGTTATTAATATATGATTGAAGTTCGTCCACAAGGGTATCAATATCTACATCAATAACATATTTTCCATCTTGTATATCTAGCTTAAATATTTCCATATCACATAATCTCGCTGTTCATTTTTATAACCATAGCTTTCAATTCTTCCAAATCCGCTTCAGAAGCTTTGTTTTGGTTATCTAACTGCCATGCTAATACTTTACTTTTGTTAGCTTCAACGGCTGATAAATTATCATTGATCGATTTTAAGATTTCTTGACTGTTGGCAATTTTTACTTTCCCAAGTTGATTTTTTAAAGCAGTCAGTTCTCTTTTGCGATTTTTTAACTTCTTCAAATAATCGTTCGCTTGATCGTCAGTTCTTAATATGACCGCCACATCTAAATCCTCCTTATCCATATTTATTTCATTAATCTTCGAATTGAGTTCATTCAGCTCATCTTCACTTAAATCTTTAGCCTTATCACCTGACAAACGTCCTAACGAACGTCCTATATTAAGTCGCCATGCTCTAACTGCATTTGTGGTTAATCTATGATTATCAAGTTCCGTTAAGAACTCCGTTCCTTGTGACATTACATCATTGACCAAGCCCATTTCACGCTCAATGCGATCTGTTGTTGTCCCCATTACAAATACCTCATCGTCACTTCAATATGTGGAACTTCATCTGAATCTAATATCGTATATCTTTTCATTGCTTTTGTAATTTGAATAAACGAATCATTGAGGCCTGTCTGTTTAAAAGCAGGGTGCTCAAACAATGAATCGACTGCACCTTTAACCATGTTATCCAAATCGGATTTATTAGTGGGATAGCTGCGTATTTCGCCCTCTGGACGCTTTAATACAAAAGTTAAGCCCAATTCCCATCCTTGGAAATCAGAACGTAATTTACCCCTTAAACGTCCATTCTCGTCACGTGGTTGACCGCTCTTAATATCTCGAACAGTCTTATATCCTTCTTGGCTTCCTGATAAGTAAAAAATCATCTCAAACTTAGTCTGGCTCAAGTATTCCGTTAACCACAACTCAATTCTTTTCCGCCATATTGAGTAATCGTCATTGAAATACCCACCATTCTTACTAGAACGCGCACGAGGTGCGGGCATAGGTTCTATGGGGATAACAAAGCTATAGCCTTTATTCACTATTTCTGATGATTTTTCGTCCATTCGTCTCGTTCCTTTACTTCTTGTTTATCTGCAATTTTAACCATGTAACTATAATGATCAGGATCAACATTTGGATCCGTGTTCGCTATACTTTCTTTTAAGCTAATCAATTTATCTGATAATTTAAACGGCTTATTAACATTTTTAGCTTGTGAAGCAGCCTCAAGTTCTCTTTCACTATTGGCTTTTTCTTGTGCAATATCTCTTGCCACTTCTGCTTCAGTCTTTCTTGCCACTTGTTCAGCACTAGGCATAGCGATTTGTGGTTGCGTTGTGACGTTAAAAACACTTTTTGCAGCTAATTCTTTAGCTTCTTGTTCACTTTTAGCGCGTTTAGCCTCAAACGCCTTGCGTTGAGCCTCTATTGATTCCCTTGTACGAACAATTTTAGCTGGTGCAGGAACATGCTTCATTCCCTTTTGATCAATTAATTTCAATGCACCCATTACCGCTCCGTGCGTCATTTCATTATCAATAACTTTAACTTGTTCATCTTCAGTCTTTGCCTTGCGTAAATTAATACCAAGCCGTTCTAATTTACTACTAGAAATCCCAGCAGCTTCTAAAAGCTCTTCTTCGCTAATATCTGCCCTCCGTTTTTTTACTTGTAAAACATCAATTAAATGCTTACGCTTGCGCGAGTCATCTATCTTGAAAAAATCATTAGCCATAGTAGTAACTCCTTTTTTAATTACTTTATTCATATTTTCATTGTAACACTTTATAATTGCTTTAAATACATTATTCAGCGTACATTATTTCTTTGATTTTTACGCTTTATAACAATTAAAAATAAAACTTTCTAAAATTATTTCTGATAATAATTAACTACAACTTCTTAATTTTTTAATATATACTTTGCTTATTAATATTATGATTTCAATTAAAATATTTCACATATTATTACTAATCTCTTTAGTTAAACTAAGAAGCTTCAAGAAAAAATCTGACTTCACCATCAGCAATTTTTTCTTGAAGCTTAAGTCTAATATATTAATGTTAAATTCTATAATTAAATCATTCATGGTATCAATAATTAAAATTTAAAACATTTTAATAATATATTCGTTACTATTTTTCAAATAATACAAATTGATTTATTCCTATTCGATCAAATTTGTTCTGATGAGTTAGTTCTTGTATTTTTCTAGACAGCGTTTCAGGTGTTGTACCTAAATAAGAAGCTGTATCTTTTAAACTCAATGTTAATTGAATAGTATAACTTTCTTGTTCAGCACTTAAATCCATAAAATAAGCCATAATTCGATCCTTAATTTTGTAGATTGTTAGATAATAATTTTGACGATTAACTTCATTAATCTGCCGAACCATGTGTTTAGTTAATTCATAACTCAACTGTGGTAGATCAATTAGTAAACTTCTAAATTGTTCGGCATCAATTCGGCAAACTTGAGATAATTCTTCTGCAGTTAGAAAAACATTATTATTTTCAGCACCAAATAGCCAATTTTCACCCATAAAATCACCAGACTGCATAATTGCTTGAAAGTGTGCATCCCCATTCTCCATTAAATTTTCCACTTTCAAGCGCCCAGACTCTAGTATAATCAACTGTTGACTATCATTTGGAGCATAAACTACCTCACCTTTTTGAACCACAACATGATTAATTAATTTTTCGATTTCTTCTTGATCAGCTTGCTTTAATTTTTGAAACAAAGGTACGAACTGCACACATAGATGCTCACTCATCATCCCCATCCTCGATTTCAATATAAAGCCCTTCTTTAATGTCATGTCCTAAAAATAACTGACCTTGAGCAATTTGAGCCTTTACCCAAATATAAAGCTGTTCTAATTGTTTACTTTCACCAAAATGTTGTTCTTTTTGTGCTAAGGTAATTCCCTTAGTTACATAAAGCAATTGGCTATCGAAGTCTTTAACTAGGTCGAACAATTGATCTGATCCTGACTGATATTTTATTGATGCATCTTCGACCAAACCTGTGTATTCTTGCATATCCTTCTGAGTGGTAGGAACTAGATCATTCTCATCACGCAAACTTTGACTTAATTCCCAAATGAAATTTTGTTCAGTACAATACCAATCTTTAGCAAATTGATTTAAAAACAACTGCGTATTATCAGGTGCAAATAAAGCCGTTTGTTTAATCTTTAAAGAATGAATTGTTAGATTGGCTACAATATGTCCAATCATAGCCCCTGCCGTTGGATGATGATGCTCATAGTCCGCTCTTTGTATTTCCTTTTCATACTTATTATTTACTTGATTAGTCATGAATTACTCCTTTACTGTGACCCTCTGGACAGGATAACCAAGATGATTCAAAATTATTTTAATTTGATCAACATCATTAAGCGTATCATCCAAATTTAATTTTATCTTACTGGCATTAAAAAGCACTTTTATATCTGATAAACCTGATTGTCCAGCTAATGCTTTTTGAATTTTCATCATACATGATGGACAAGATAAATCATCTAATTGCATTGTCACTTTAATATTCGCCATCTTTATTACTTCCTTTTCTAATTTTAAAATAATGATTTTAAATAGTTCAAACTTAGAGCATTTATAACTACTAACAAGACACTTAATTCATGTACTAACATTCCTATAGACATATCAACATAATTGGTGAAAAGGCCTACAAGTAAGATCAATACAGTAGCCAAAGCTATGAATATGTTTTGTTTCATATTACGCATTGTTGCATGTGCAATTTTAATAGCTAGAGAAATTTGGACAGGATCAGAGTTAACTAACACTAGATCAGATACATCAATTGCAATATCTGTTCCGCCTCCCATTGAAATTCCTAAATCAGCTTGACTTAAAGCTGGCCCATCATTAATACCATCCCCTACAAAGACAACTGACTCTCCTTGCACTTGTAATTTTTTGACAATGGCGAGTTTATCAGCAGGTAACAGGTTACCGATAGCTGTGTCGAAAGGTAATTTATTTGCGACAACATCCACAGCAGCTTGATTATCTCCAGATAGAAGCATTAATTTTTTAGCTCCTTGCTGTTTGATTTGATCTAAGTTTTCCTTAATCTGAGGACGAAGTTGATCATTGATCATTAATACCATATGCACTTGTCGATCAACGACTAATATTACTTGAGAATCAGACTTATTCATAACCAAAGATGGAATTGAAATATTTTCTGTTTTCATCATTTTTTGATTACCGACTAAGATAGACTTATGATTTATTTGAGCTCGCATCCCCTGACCAGCAATGCTTTTAACATCTTGAGCTAAATAAAGAGCATTGGCATCATTATGAATATTCAATATTGCACGAGCTAAAGGATGATTCGATTCATTTTCCACGCTAGCTAATAGTTTAATATTATGTTCTCGATCCCCTAATAGGTTTTGAATATTAACTACTGTTGGTTCCCCTACTGTCAAAGTACCCGTTTTATCGAAAATAAAATAATTCTTTCGACTCAAAATATTAAAATTAGCAGCTCCTTTAGTAATAATTCCATTCTTAGCCGCCATACCAATACCCATGACCGTTGAAACAGGCACTCCAATCACTAAAGCTCCGGGACATCCAAGAACTAACACTGTTATAGCAGTCTCCATATTTTTAGTCCATAGAGCAACTATAATTCCCAAAACAAGAATGACTGGCGTGTAATATCGTGCAAATTTATCGACAAATCTTTGTTCTTTAGTCTGACTATCTTGGGCATCCTCAATTAACTCGATCAATTTACCAAATACGGTCTCATCCCCAATTTTAATAACTTGAACAACGATTGTGCCATCATTAACGATAGTCCCCGCAAATACTTTTGATAGTACTTTCTTATGAGCAGGTTTTGACTCACCAGTAATGCTAGCCTCATTAACATAACTACTTCCTTGAACCACTACCCCATCAACAGGAATTGTTGATCCAGATTTTACCAAAACATATTGATCAACAACTAGTTCGTCAATATCAACTTCTTGATATTGACGGTCATCAGGTGTGGAAATTTTTAAAGCAGTTGTTGGAAATGTATCCATTAATTCACGGATCGATTGCCGTGTCTTATTCAGCATTATCATTTGTAACCAATCGCCTATAGCAAAAAGCCAAACAACAATTCCGGCCTCATCATATTCATGAATTAGCAGGGCCCCGATAACTGCAATTGAAATTAATAATTCAATTGCAATACTCTTATATTTTAATGCACTAAATGCCCGTATTAAAATCGGTAACACCCCTATTAGAGCTGTCAACAACATCATTATTTGAGATAAATTAATTAAATTACCAAACTTGAATCCAAAAGCTAAAATTAGTAATAAAGTCATTCCTATTAAATTTTCTTTTTGGAATTTTTTAAATAAATTTTGAATTGCGTACATGTTCAACCTCCTTCTTTTATTTATTGATTAAACTTATTGTATGCTGCTTTATTGAAAAATAAATTGATAGGTATCAAGTTTCCCTCTCCATCTAATAAAAAGAATATATCCATACTTAGAAAAGCTAGTAAAAAAGTACATTTAGTTACTTCCTTCCTACTAGCCTTATTTAATACTTAATAAAAATATTTTTCAAAATATTTAACTTACATATTGTAAGTTAAATCGAACGTATTATAATATAATTATCATATTGATATCAAAGGAGATTAACAATGAGAACACATCATATATCTCTGTTAACAGAGAATGTTGACAGAAACTTTCATTTTTATACTGAAATTTTAGGTTTAAGATTTATTAAGAACTCTGTTAATCAAGCAAAGCCTCTAAGAAGGCATATATATTATGGCGACTTTCTAGGTACTCCTGGAACGGTAGTTACTTTCTTCCCCATTGATCATTTTCATGAACGATTTGATGGTTTAAACTTCTTTAGTGGTATTCACTTTTCTGTTCCCACGGGATCAATCGATTTTTGGAAAATGCGTCTTGCTAATTTTGACATTAAATCAAATTTGGATGACAAAGGAAGATTACATTTTGTCGATTATGATAATATTCCGATAAGACTACAAGAAACCAATAAAGTGAATTTCGACTGGCATATTAATCGTATGAGCGATGTGGATGCTGATTTCCAAATAACTGGTGTTGTCGGTGCTGAAATGCACGTTCCTGATATCGATAAAACCATTAAATTCTTTGATGAATTACTTGAAATTAAGACATATGACAATATCATTAAACTTGATGATGGCGAAGCTCTTGAACTAATTCCGACTGATAAAAACACTGAAAAGTCGAAATTTGGTTGGGGTTCTACTGATCACTATGCTCTAGGCGTCGAAAGTGAATCTGATTTAAAGTATTTTTGGAATAAAGCAAAAAAGTTAGGATATACTCAAGAATTATTTGTTGACCGTGGCTACTTCAAATCAGCTTATTTTATTGAGCCCAATGGAAATCGAGTTGAACTAGCTACAAATAATCCTGGATTCACTCTTGATGAGTCAATTCTAGAACTAGGTACTACTTTTGCCCTGCCTCCAAAATTTGAAAGCCAACGAGAATTATTATTAGAACATTACGCAAAGAAAAATGTTTCTTTTAACCAAGTAAAGCCTTATATAAGTAACGAAAACATGGATGAATTTAAAACAAATTTTAGCAAAATAGATGGTAAATTTAATAGATAAGATTTTTATACAGAGGATTATAAATTATGGTAAAAGATACTTTAGTTTTAAAAGTTATGCAAGACGACAATGGTTTGAGCTTAAAAGATATCCGAGGACCATGGAAAATTAATATTGATGATTTGTTGTCTGTGAAATATATTGTGATTCTTCATAATGATAAAGTTATTAGAGAATACGATTTAGGTTCTAAATTCACTTTTGATATGATCTCTAAAGAAGTCTCAAATCTACAAATTAATGAGTTTTCTGGTCAAGTTTGCTTAAAGTCTCATATGATTGATTACAGCCCTGAAACCATTGTTAGTTTTGAATCACATGAATATCTTAGAAGCTTAGTCATTAAAGACTTAAAAAACTGAAAAATAACCCTAAAATAAAATAAAAAAGGAATGGATTATATTTTCCATTCCTTTTTTTATTTTATGCCCATTTTTATGTCTTTATAGTATTGTTGCTATATATACGTAGCATGATTTAATTAGTTTTGTATTCTTCTGTATTCCATTAATTGATAGGATAAATCCATGTTCTATATATGCCTTGCATGATTCATATCAACGTGGCCTTCATCTTTTAATACTACTCCTGATGTCTCGATTGATTAAATTAAAAAAGATTCTAGTATCAAATTAATTTGTGATTCATCAGAGTTTGATTTTGACTCTGACCCTGAGGCTGAGGCTGAATCACTCTTTGAGGCATTATCTGATTCTGATTTCTCTGAATTAGAATTACTCTCTGAGTTTGAGCCTGATGCACTCTTTGAATTACTTGCTGAATCTGACTCATCTGAATCTGATGTTGAGGCACTCTTTGATGTACTATTTGAGGCATTATCTGAGTCTGACGCTGAATTTGATTCATTTGAATCTGATTCTGATGCACTTACTGAGATACTATCAGATTCACTTGCTGAATTAGATGCTGACTTTGATGCATCTGGATCTTCTGGTTTATTCAACGAAGTTGAACTACTGTCTGATGTTGATGCTGAAGCACTATCTGATCCTTCTGAGTTTGATGTTGACTTCGACGTTGATGTTGATTCAGAACCACTCTTTGAAGCTGAGGCACTATCTGATCCATTTGAATTAGATACTGACTTTGAGCTTGATGTTGATTCGGAATTACTATCTGATGCTGAAGTACTATCTGATCCTTCTGATTCACTCTTTGACTTCGAGCTTGACGTTGATATTGAATCACTCTTTGAGGCACTTGCTGAATCGGATTCATTTGAATCTGGATTTGAAGTACTCATTGATGTACTATTTGAGGCATTATCTGAGTCTGACGCTGAATTTGATTCATTTGAATCTGATTCTGACGAACTTACTGAGATACTATCAGATTCACTTGCTGAATTAGATGCTGACTTTGATGCATCTGGATCTTCTGGTTTATTCAACGAAGTTGAACTACTGTCTGATGTTGATGCTGAAGCACTATCTGATC
>NZ_AKGG01000002.1 GCF_000277645.1 Weissella koreensis KCTC 3621
TCATGTTTGGAAATACCAATAATATCATGTTATAATGTTAATAGAAGAAAGTACATGGAGACTAACCTCTCTAGTAAAAAGGGCTAGTGCGTAGGAACACCAGCTCTTTTTGTTTGTCTTTTTTGAAGCAAGTTTCCTTTCAGGGCAAGACAGTGTATAATTATAAACAATAACTGCCATGAAACAGCTCTGCTGTTTCAAAGGCTTGGGCCAGTACGCTGGTCAAGCCTGGTGGCCCACTTTAAAATACAGTGACGCTGATAGTATGATGGCTAGACTGTTATTTTTGACAATTAAAGACGATTCAAAAAATTAACCAAGCCCCCAAATTACTAATAGGGGGGGTAAAATTGCAAATAAACCGACAGGCAACCCCTCCTCAACGCTTGGGGGAGTAGGCTTAAGTCGACATTTCTATTATGGGGCAAAAAGGTAATAAACGCCCCTTTGATGAGATTTATCTAATAAAATCAAGAAAGGAGCTGTTATGACGTACAATGCAATTAAGGGTCGCTTTACGCGCGTAGCCCCTGATAAAACGATTTTGTATGGCGACAAGTCTTATACGTTTGCCTTAACACCCGAGCAAAGTGAACAGATTGACCAGGCGGTTTATGCGGTTGTCCTGGCCAAAAATTATAAAACGACCTCTTTCTCGATTGATGAGAAGTTAACCTTGTCTGACGAAGAAGTCGCCCAACACAAATTGGTGGTCCGTTTACGCCTCCGCAAAAAGCACAAACAGCCGTCTCATCAACCGCTCACGGACTAAAATTTCACAAAGCATAAAAGCCTTGCTACCAGGATTGTGAGAGCTAGACCAATTTATTTGAGCCAAATTCACAAGAACAGATCACAGAAAAAGCGCCAAACCTTATGAAATTAAGGCTTGGCGCTTTTAACTTGGTATAAGCTACATTATGTTAATTCGTTAAATTAATAATACCCATATGGACTATATTGGTGTCCAGGTTTAGGTTGCGTCTTGCCATTCAATTGATCTAGAACATTTTGAGGGTCGGCTGGATGGTATACATGTCCAATTGCCCCTAAAACGTCGCCAATCCAATGTCCTCCGCTAATTTTGTTGCACTCTGAATTAGACAACTCTTTATAGTTACTTAAATAGCTTTTCATAACTTTAATCTCTGTTTCGCGTGTCTTTTGACTAAACAGATTAGTTGACTCTACGACTTTAAAAATTAATTTTTCCTATCAATTCTAATTTCTTATATCATAATGATTGAGAAAATTTTTTTTTGATATAATCCTACCGTTGGTAGAATCAAAAATATCGCCTACATTCCCCATTACAAACCCACCGCCATAATAACCTAATGCCGTATCGAGAAGCCCTAGTTTAACATCTCTTTTTGAAGAAGGGTTTATAGCTTTTACAAGGACTTTCAATTTATTGTCATACCAGACCATAGAATTATTATCAAAACACTGTTGAACCCACTCAGGCAGTTCTTTATCTTTGCTAATTTCCCAAACGCGAACTTCTTTATCATGGTAAAATACAGTCAATAGAGCCCTCCTATCTTGTTACAGCGTCTTACTTAGTGTCATGACAAGGTTCTTGTATACGCTTACACACTATCAGATTTAGTCCTATTATGCAACATTTTTCAAACATATTATCGTGTTTGATTATAAAATTGTATACTATTATTTTATATTTATTTTGGGAGGCTTGGCATTGACAAAAAAGTTAAATTATATCGCACAAGTCGATGAACGTGATCGTGGTGTAGCTGCAGTTGTCATGGTTTTAGCTCATTACAAAACACGTCTATCTTTAGCCAAGCTACGTGACTTAGCCAAAACAGACATGGAAGGCACTACTAAAAAATGACCAATATAGCCATAAAAGAGAAGATAGGGAACTTTGTAAATTATTTTTTAGAAAGTTCCCTATTTTTTATAATCATTACTGTATGCTCTTATACTAAAAAAATGGCCTATTCTTAGTATAAGAGCAGTTGGGATTGATTTGAGATTTTTGACCCAGCCCGTAACCGTTTGTACAGCCAAATGATATTCATTGGCCAGCGAATTAACAGAACGACCCTCGTTGTACAAGGCAACCGTTGATGATTTAAATTCAGTTGAGTATCTCTTAGCTTTCATAATAAAAAAAACCTATACTTGATTATCTCGGAGTATGTCCTAGAAATAAAGCAATCCGGATTTTCAGTATACGAGCAAAATTTTTTTATAGGTTAACCAAAATCAATTTGATCTAACATGGTTTCACGACTTGCTTGATCTAAACCAAGATAAGTCAGCGTCATAGCCTCACTAGAATGATTTAATAAATGCATGACTAGACCAATGTTGTAATTTGATTGCGTATAAACACGATAGGCGCCTGTTTTACGCATGGTATGTGTGCCCAGATAGTTGATGCCTAAGAGATCACCAACGCGTGCCATCACCTTATAAAACTGCTTCTCAGTGATATGACGGTCTGGATGGGCCGTTGAGGGAAATAACCAGTCTGAATTGATATTCTGTTGGACTAGCCAATCATGATATTGCAACAAGTCTTGTTGCACGGGCTTTAAATATAGTGTATTTGCTTTACCGGTCTTTTTATCATGAATAAAGGCCGTGTGTTTAACAGAGCCATCTGGATTATAGACATCGGATTTCTTTAACGTCATCACATCACTCACCCGCAGCAGGGTGGCTTTGCCAACTTGAAAGATAGTGTAGTTACGGCGACCTGCCCGAAAACTATCTAGTAAGGTGTCTTGCACCATTTTTAAGACGTTAGAGTCTTTGATTGGGAGTACGATTTGTTGCATATCTATTTAACCTCAATAATAGAACAGTCCTTGCCTATAATTGGTTCACTTTTGTCAATGAATGACCAATTATTTTTATCGTAGTGGTAGATTGTAAAATTAATCCGAACGCTGTTCGGACAAAAAAGATCAGCTTCCATCATAAAGGACTCCCCGCGGGACTGCAATCAGGAGTCATTACTTCAACTGTTTTTGTTCATTATAGAAATTACGGTAAGCTAAATAGCACGCAATGATTGACCCCAAACTAGTCGCTGATAAGAGCATGAACGTGACCATAATTTGATACCTAATGGCCCGTACTGGATCGACCCCTGCAAATATCAAACCGGACATCATCCCTGGCAGACTGACTAGACCCACAGTCTTTGCCGAATCAATGGTTGGTGACATACCCGTACGAATCGCCTCACGCACGATGGCAATCGAAGCATCAAGTAGACCAGCCCCTAACGCCAAACGTTCAAGCACAGCTTGCCGCTGGTCATGAAACTGACTATTGAGGCTGCGATAAGCCAGCCCAATTGCGACCATTGAATTCGACGCAATCATACCAGAAATGGGAATCATTTGCGATGGCACAAACTTAATCGCACCAGATAGCACGAGGACGCCGAGTGTTACCCCCGTACTAACAAAAATGGCTAATAACGAAATGGCTAATGCATGGTCAATCCCCGGCCCCCGTTTTTTCGCATTCCAAGCCGCATTGAAGATAATGAAGCCTATCATCGCCAGCGTTAGCCACAAATTGTTGACTCGAAAAATATACTTTAGCAAGTAACCCACGATAAATAGTTGTACAACAGCCCGCACGACACCAATGACGATGTCCCTATCTAAGCCAAGTTTCTGCCACAAACTAATTCCTAACGCGACGAGCACTAACATTGCCGCCAAAAATAGCGACGTATTATTAACTGCTAAATTCATGCGTGTACCTCCAATCTGCCAGCAACCACTTTCGCTAACTGATCTGCCGCAGCAATCTCTGTCGCGTCATGAGTAATCATGATCGTTGTCACGTGATCTTGCTCATTTAACTGTCGTAACCAGGCGTGCACGATTTGCTTATTATTTTCATCCAAACCAGCTGTCACCTCATCTAATAACAACACTTTTGGTAAGAATAAGATGTTGCGAATCAGCGCGACCCGCTGTCGTTCACCACCGGAAAGCTCGATAATCGGCTGATGCAGGGTTCGTTCGGACAGCCCAACATTATTTAACGCCGTTACCACTCGTTTCGTATCCATGACCTGCTTACGAATTTGGTACGGGAAAGCTAAGTTATCTGCCACCGTCTCACCAAATAACGTCGGTTGTTGGAAACAATATGAGACTTGCCGCCGATACATGATTGGGTCATAACTTTCAATCGGCTGCCCATCAAAAATCAAGGTCCCACTTGTTTTAGAAATCATGGCCGCAATGATCCGTAATAACGTACTTTTCCCACCACCGGATGGTCCCGTCAATGTAATATGAGCCCCATCTGGAATCTGCCAATCAACATCATGTAAAATATGTTGATCAGCGATTTGATAATTAACTTTTTCTAAACTAATCAATGAATTCATATGCCCACCCCCGATCGCACAATGATCGGCGCCGACAACAGCCGGATAACAAAGTGCTCAGAAGTCAATAATGTTTGATGTATTAATACACCAACCTGTGTAGCCATTGGCAAAGCCATATGAATCATACCTGAGTCAAAGTGTTCCGTATAACTACGGAGGAGTTCTAATTGAACTTTTAATTTATCATTATTTTCGTTGATCGATCGTTTTTGTCTAGACATACGTTGTCTCCTATCTAGGGAGTATTATATCATTTTATAAAAAAAACAACCCCCGGTATCTACTAGTCAGATAATGAGGGCTGTTTTAATAGTCTTTCCTAGGGGCGATTATA
The DNA here is from genome assembly GCF_000277645.1 of Weissella koreensis KCTC 3621. The sequence continues at coordinate 4,731 of NZ_AKGG01000002.1, forward strand.
TAATTAGTGCTGGTAAAGGATGCAGTGCCATTGCTAGCGCCGCTTATAGAAGTGGTGAAAAATTATTTGATAATCAAGAAGGCCGCCACTATTTGGTATTTGACCAAGAAAACCAGTTCAGCAACGGTATTGAGCATTGCTACTATTTTAGGAATGCTGCCAATGGTGATTCTTAGTCCGTTTGTTGGTCCTATGCTTGATCGGTGGAACAAAAAAGGCCTCCTAATTTTCCCGGACGTTTTTGCTGCCTGTTTCGCTATTATTCTTTCCGTATCCGGAACGGTCTTTCATGTATTTCCACTTTGGCTCATTTTTATTTCATTACTGATGCGGTCTTGTGCGCAAACCTTCCAGATGCCAACGATTCAATCGGTAATGCCCACAATGGTGCCAGACAAAGAAATTACCCGTATGAACGGCCAACTGGGAATGGTGCAATCCGCGAATATGATTATTGCCCCAGCACTGGGCGCGTTTTTATTTGCGTTTATCCCCATCGAGTACTTGATTCTGTTAGACGTACTTGGGGCCATCATTGGGATTTGTATTTTAACGTGGGTTCAAATTCCTAACAATGAAAAAATTGATCAGCCAATGCATGTGCTCCACAACACCCGCTTGGGGATCAAACAACTTACGAACAACAAGGGCTTGTGGTACATTACGTTGATCGGCGCCGTCTTCACACTAACCTACATGCCTGCTGCCAGCATGTATCCACTCATGACCATGAAATACTTTCAGGGAACCGTTAGTCAGGCTGGCTTAATTGAAGCCATTTATTCAACTGGCATGCTAATCGGCGGCACTATCATTGGCCTCTTTGGTAAGTGGCAGGACCGGATGAAGCCCGTAATCATCGCGTTTTTCCTGGTTGGCATTCCAACCGGTATTAGCGGCATTTTGCCAGGTAACCAAACCGGATTTTTATGGTTCGCAGCTTTAAACATCATTGAAGGAATTGCGACCCCATTTTTTACAACGCTTTTAATGGCAATGATTCAACAAAGTTATCCAGCAGAAGAGTTAGGGCGGATTCTAGGCGTTTTGAATTCTTTGTCGAATCTAGCTGGACCAATTGGCTTAATTTTTGCCGGTCCCCTAGCTGATGTGATTGGTATTGAACGCCTATTTGTGATTGCAGGAATCGGTGCTGCCATTTGCGGGGTGGTCGCGGTGTTAATGCCAATTACCAGGCAATATGACATTAGGCTGCATCAAAAATTGGCGAAATTAACTGAGCAACCAGATAAGTAATTAACATGATGATCATAAAGAGGAGAAAGACCAGACTACCAGCTGATCTTTCTCCTCTTTTTGTCATCACTTAATTACACGTTTTTAATCTTTTCACCAGTCAATCCCATCGCATTAATTGCCACGATAATTGTCGACATCGCCATGACCGCAGCACCAACGGCTGGGTCTAGAATGATTCCAATAAATGACAACACACCGGCAGCGAGTGGAATTGCGACAATATTGTAGCCTGCTCCCCACCAGAGATTTTGAACCATTTTCCGATTTGTGATTTTAGCCAAATCAAGAAAATGTAAAATATCGCTGGGTTCTGATTTAACCAACACAACATCAGCGGAATCAATGGCAACATCGGTTCCGGCGCCAATTGCAATTCCAATATCGGCCGCGGCAAGACTTGGTGCGTCATTTACGCCGTCACCAACCATGATGACGTGATTGCCCTTTGCTTGATAATCAGCAATAATCTTTTGCTTATCATCTGGTAATAGGCCTGCATGGAATTCAGTCAATCCTAGTAAGTTAGCAACGTGTTCCGCGGCTTTTGGATTATCGCCAGTGAGCATTACGGGGGTAATTCCTCGCCTCTGAAGACCACTAATTAATTCCTTAGCACCCGCTTTGATGGTGTCGCCTTCAGCAACCATTCCTTGAACTTGGGTGCCCTGCAATAGGAAGCTGACGGAATTACCCTTAGCAGCCCATTTATCAGCAGCAGCCTCGTCAAACCTGATCCCTTGCTTCGTTAAATAGTTACCATTAACAATCGTATAGTCAGTGCCATCAACATTACCGGAAATACCAACGCCTGGAATATTTTGAGACTTTTCAGCCGCAACGACTTCAATGTCCTTCGCTTGGGCTTCAGTAATGATTGCTTGGGCCAGCGGATGAGTCGAATTATTTTCAAGGGCGGCCAGTCGGCTTAATAACGTTGTTTCATCAATCCCATCATTTGGAATCAATGCATTCACCGTAAATTTACCTTCTGTTAACGTGCCAGTTTTATCCAAGAGAACGTGGCTAACATGTTGACTTGCTTCAATGGCTTGGCGATTTCGAACTAATAGCCCATTTTGAGCGCCAATCGTAGTAGAACGAGAAACCACTAATGGAATCGCTAATCCTAATGCATGCGGGCAAGCAATCACGAAGACGGTCACCATGATCGTCATTGCAGTCGCCAATCCCTGGGGTAACCAGGCAAAGAAAGCAATAATCCCAACACCAAATGCCGCGTAAAATAGATACTTGGCAACTAAATCAGCTTTATCTTCTGCTTTAGATTTAGCTTGCTGGGCATTTTGAACCATTTTCATTACTTGAGAAAGATAGCCGGAGTCACCAGTACCACTAATTTTAACCGTTAGCGTCCCGTTATTGTTGGTTGCACCACCAATGACCTTATCGCCAACGTTCTTGGTAACGGCAGCAGATTCACCGGTTACCAGTGCTTCATTCACGGTCGACTCCCCAGCCGTAATAACACCATCGGCTGGAATACTCTCACCTGAACGCACTTGGAAAGCTTGACCAACTTTTAAATCAGATACTGGCACTTCTTTTGTTTCACCATTATCTGTAACTAGATGGGCCGTCTTAGGCAACAGGGCCGCCATCTTTTGTAAGGCATCCCCAGCCCCCATCAATGCATTCATTTCAATCCAGTGTCCTAGAAGCATAATTAAAATCAGGGTTGCAAGTTCGAACGAAAAATCCATTACATGATTTGCCGGGTTCAAGAAGTTGTTGGCAATAAATGCGTACAAACTGTAGAAATACGAAACGGAAATTCCAAGGGTTACTAGCGTCATCATTTCAGGAGATTTATCCTGAATTTCCGCTTTAGCCCCCTTTAAAAATGGCATTCCGCCATAAAAGTAAAGTGCTGTATCAAACAAAACGATGATAATGCCAACAATTAGCGGTGAACTGAAACTAAGGATGGAAACGTTTAAACCCATGATTGGTGCTAACAGTAAAACTGGAATCGCTAAGACAACGGAGACCCAAAATTTAACTTTCAAATTCCCCATATGCATCATTGAGCCACCGTGCATCATCATGTCGGTCCCAGCCATATCCATATCACCGTGATTCATCCCACTCATATTCATAGTTTCGTGATTCATGTTCATTTGGCTATGATCCATGTTCATTTGACCATGATCCATTTCGGCCATATCGTGATCCATGTTCATTTGACCATGATCCATTTTGGCCATATCGTGGTCCATGTTCATTTGATTATGATCCGTTTCGGTCATATCGTGGTCCATGTTCATTTGACCATGATCCATTTCGGTCATATCGTGGTCCATGTTCATTTGATTATGATCCGTTTCGGTCATATTGTGATCCATTTTCATGTCATCATGATCCATATGACTCATATTTGATTCATTATTTTCCATATTCTTAGCACTCATGTTTTTCATGTTCATATTGTCCTCTTTATTTGCCATGATTATCGACCCCCTAAAAATAAGTTTCCGCCATCAGAAATCCCAGATTCTGGATTTTTGTGCAGCAATCCTAAAAGTAAACAGAACACCACAGTCTTAACACGTTTGATCACCTGGCAAGCAGTTACACTGAACTTCCTCGGGCGCTGTTTTGGCCTTTTCAGCTAGAATCGCCTGTAAGTTCGCAATATCCGCCCGTGAGAGTTCCCTTGACTGAATAATGCCGGCAATTGTTGAACCAGCCCGCATCGCACACATATGGTCAAACAAATCATCTGCCGCTGCCGCCATTGATTCCTTCTCGCCAACAACCGGCTTATACGTGAATGGTCGACTGCCGCCATGCTGCGCAACCGCCTGTTTTTGAATCAACCTGTGAAGTAGCGTTTTGGTTGTTGAAGCTGACCAGCCTTCTAATTCGTTCATAGCATCGATTAGTTCACGACTAGTCGCATGTCCCATTGTCCAAATTGCTCTCATAACCATCCATTCAGAATCGGTGATGGTTACATTCTTTGCATCCTTCAATTGGCTTCCTCCATTAATTGAATTCTAAGTTTACGTTTGTAGCCTCTTAACACTTATTAGTTTACAACTGTAGTCACAATAATGCAACCTTTCTGCCAGAAAATACCATTACATTAAAAAAACGCCTAGATAATATTCCAGGCATGGTTTGATACGATATGTTAAATTAATGATCTGGGAATTTTTGGTTTTCTTGTTAGTATGGTGAAATGCCTCTTAGAACCTGTCTAGTATCTGCTGAATCTGGTAGAATTGTGGAAAACCGACTGAGGAGTTTGTCATGCCAGATTTTCCAAGCAATATTTCTCGAGCGCAATTTGCGTTAATACAACCTGATTTAGAAAACTTCCGCAAGCATACAAGACCGCTTCGTTATGATCTTTATGACGTATTCAATGCCATCCTTTATCACTTACGAAGATACCCCGAAAAACAAAACACCAAGCGAAACTCACGATGTCCTGGTGGTTTATACGATTGATAAAGATGAACTCGTCTTAATTGGCATTCGAGTCGGATCGCATGATCGTTTATTTCCTGGTCAAAATCGTTCTAAAAGGTATCGAAAAAATAACGAATAAAAGAAGCTATTTCTGGTATATAAAAATAAATAACCCCTAATATCTACATTATAGATATTAGGGGTTATTCTTTCAACGTTTTCGAGGGGGTATTTGTAAAAAATAGACCCTCTTGTTGTTAAATTAATGTTCTAATTTTATATGCTAAACCAGGGAAAGCCATTATCATCTTTTCTTTCCAAACCTCTGGATCAACATCAATTGCCATAACAGGAATTAGTGCATTGATATCATCTACTGCTGTTTGGCTAATTTCAGCAGCGCCCACGAGATGATTTTGCTTGTCAAAGACTAATGATAATCGTGCGTGATCATCTGTTCCAGCATAAAAAAAGTCACCTTGAGTAATATCAATATCTTTAATTGAATAATTACTGTCTTCCTTTGCTTTATCAATACTAATTCCAGCTTGAGCGAGTTGGGGGAATGTGAACGTAACGGTTCCAATTACTGGGTACCTAAGAGGTTCAGTTGTTTTATTAGTAAGTAAGGCACTTAAGTAGTCTGCTTCAAACTGTGCCGTAGAGGTTAATGCTGGTGCGGTTTTATCAACAATATCGCCCATTGCGTAAATGTTATTTGCTGATGTGGTCAAATATTTATCAACTTTAATTCCGCGGTTGCTGTACTCTACACCAGCATTATCAAGTTTCAATGCATTAATTTCAGGAACTCTACCACTGGCATTAATAACTTTATCAAAAGTGCCAAGGTTGCCGTTAGCTGATTGAACCTCATAGCCAGTTTGTGCTTCGGTAACAGCTGTAACATTTGTGTTAAATATAAAATTAATACCAAGTGAGTTTTTCATTTCATCAACTAACTGATGAACGTGTTGGCTGTAAAATCCCTCTAGTGGTTGGCCGGATCGGACAATAACTGTTACTTTAACCCCGGCAGCAGACAACAATGTAGCAAATTCCATACCAACGTAACCACTTCCGATAATTGCGACGTTCTTTGGAGTATCTTCGAGTTCAAAAAGGTTAGTACTAGTAAGTAGGTACTCGTGGCCAGGAATGTTAAGAGGATGCGGCTTTTTTCCGGTTGCGATTACAAAATTATCAGCAGTGATTTTTTTATTATTAACTTCAATGGTATGTTGATCAACAAATGATGCTTCACCCTTGATGGTAGTCGCACCCAGGCCTTCATACATACTTTGCATATTATTTAGGAATGACGCCATAGCCTTATTCTTTTGCTGAATAAGTTCTTTCCAGTCAAGCTTAGCTGGTTGAGTAATTCCCTTACCTTGCAAACGCATTGAAGTTAAGGTTGCTCGTGCTGCTCCTTCTAAGAAAATCTTGGGTTCGCAGCCTTCGTTAGGGCAAATTCCGCCAAACCGATTCTTTTCAACAACCGCGATTTTCTTTCCGCTATTCTGCATTCCCAATAGGAAACGATAAACTGATGGCCCACTGCCAATAACAACGTAGTCAAACTTCATTTATAGCTTTCCTCCATTTATTTTGTTTTCTTCTTATCCTCAGTTTGCTTTTGATGTTCAGCGATATTACAACCGTCTGGCCCGCATACAGCAGCATCATTATTATCGCCAAATATTGTATTAAATTGTGGCTTATCTTCGGCCATCGTAAATTCCTCCTAATTTTCTTCTTCTTGAACTCGCTTTAAGGCTTTAACAAAGACTTCATATGGTTGGGCACCACTAATTGCATACTTATTATTGATTACAAAAAAAGGTGCAGCATGAATACCGGATTGTTGAGCCTCTGCCTCGTCATTGACCACAGCTTGATGATATTGGTTAGAATTAAGCACTTTTTCTACTTCGTCTTTAGCAAGCCCAGCTTCCATTGCCGCATTTAATAGCACATCATGGTCAGAAATCGATTGACCATCACTAAAGTAAACTTGGTAGAAGCGTCTAATTACTCGTTCAGTCAAATCAGGATCATTTTTAGCTTCTGCGAATTTAATAATCCGGTGCGCATCCATAGTATTTGTAGGTACTACACTGTCAAGATCCATTGGTAGACCATCGTTATGTGCCATTTGTTCGATGTAAGCCATTTGCTTTTTGGCCTGTGGCTCCATTGCCTTATTTCCCTGAGTGAAGTGATTAATGTATCCTTCATCGGTTTCCTTTGGTGTTGCAGGGTTAAGCTCGAATGATTTGAACTCTAATTCAGTTGTGTCATAAATACCAATTTCCTTCATTGCTCGTTTCATTCGGTTAGAACCGATATAACAAAAGGGGCAAGCAATGTCTGACCAATATTTGATTTCCATAAAGTAATTTTCCTCTCTTTAATCTTTAACCGTTTGCCGATGCTTTATGGCTTCGAAATATTCAAAGGCGTTTTGCCCAGCAATACCACCATCGCCAACCGCAGTTGTAATTTGCCGCAGTTGCTTTTGCCGGACATCACCAATTGCATAGATTCCAGGAATTGTTGTTTCCATTTGATCGTTAGTTATAATCCAACCAGCTTGATCGGTAATATTTAAATTATTGAAAATTTGGCTATTTGGAAAGTTACCGACATAAACGAAAACTCCATCAGTGTCTAGAGTTGTATCATCACCGACCTGATTGTTATGGATTTTTACTCCAGTAACATGATTTTCATCACCTAAAATCTCTGTCACACTAGTATTCCAAGTGAAATCTATCTTATCGTTATCAAAAGCACGATTTTGTAATACCTTTTGTGCCCGTAACTGATCGCGACGATGAATGACATTAACTCCATCAGTGACATTAGCTAAGTACAATCCTTCAGAAATTGCTGAATCACCACCGCCAACTACAGTCACGTTCTTTCCTTTAAAGAAAGAACCATCACATACTGCACAGTAAGAAACCCCTTTTCCGGAGAACTTTTCTTCACCTGGTACACCTAATTTTCGATTATTAGATCCTGTTGCAATAATTACTGCGCTTGCTACTAACTCGTCACTATCGGTTTGAATATGCTTCATTTGTTGATCATCAACGGTAACGTTTTGGACATCACCATATACAAAATTCACTCCGGCCTTAACGGTTCCTTGATACATTTTCTCACCAAGTTCAGGACCCTTAATTGTTGTAAAACCAGGGTAGTTTTCAATGTCATCGGTGTTGTTCATTTGTCCACCATAAATACCGCGATCAAGCATTGCTACATTTAAATTAGCTCGTGCTGCATATAAGGCAGCGGTCATTCCACCAGGACCGGCCCCAATCACTACTACATCATATTTCCTCATTAAATTTCAATCCAATCTACTTATTAGTCGTCACGTAACGCTAATCCCTTATCCAATGAACGATTAACAATGACTTCTTGTGCATCAATAATGGTTAACCACTATATAATCTAAATGGTCTTGGTCTTTATGGGTTTCAGTTTTCTTATTAAGGAGTCGGACATAACTTTCAGTTGCTAACGTCCCCATACCGCCAAGAATAGTTAAAAAACTCTTCATTAGTTAATAGTGTTGGTAATGAAGTTTTCGACTTCTTCTTTAGTCTTCCGATCTTTATTGACAAGTCTTCCGATTTCTTGACCATCTCTAAAAATAACGAAGCTTGGAATACCAAAGATATTTAGTTCTTGAGCCAATTCAGTATTCTCATCACGATCGACACTGATGAAAGTGTAATCTTTGAATTCTTGTTCAATTTCTGGCAGATGAGGCTTGATAAAGCTACAATCAGGGCACCAAGAAGCTATAAAAACTAAAATATATTTTCCATTCTTCAGTTTTTTATCAAATTCTTTTTTATTCATTACTGATAGTTGTTCCATTCAGCTTCTCCCCTCTTAACCTAATTAGTATATTGAGCAAGAACGGTTTTAAGTTGGTCCTTACTTTGGAGGCCAACCAGCTTATCAACTACTTGGCCATCTTTTTTGATAATTAAGGTTGGAATAGACATAATTCCAAATTCCATTGGTGTTTCTTGATTTGCATCTACGTCCATTTTAGTGATTTTGACTTTATCGCCAATTTCTTTATCAAGTTGTTCAATAATCGGTCCTTGCATTCGACATGGAGGACACCAAGTAGCCCAAAAATCAGTTAATGTAACACCGGTACTAGTTTCTTTCACAAAGTCTTTGTCAGTTAAGTTCTTAACCATAAGAGTCGCTCCTTTATAGGTAATATTTAATTAAAGTTGTTAATTGTGATTGATCAATAAAACGGGTAATTTTTTCAACGATTCTTCCATCACGCAGCAAAATAGTACTGGGTGCGGAATAAACATTGTATTTTTTTGCTAGTTCTGGGTGAGCATCTGAATTCACTACCCGAACGTTTAAATATGAATTAAAGTCATGGCTAATCTTATTTATTATTGGTCGCTGCGTATAACACTGGGCGCACCAATTATTCTCAAAATTAATTAAGGTTAGCGTTTTATCAATAGTAGACAAGTTATGTCACTGCCTTTCAATTATTCAATTGTTTACTTGAATAGTTTAATAATATCATATACTTTTTGTAAGTCAATATAAAAGCACGATTTAATCAATAAATGACTAAATCGTGCTTAAACTGTTTATTCTGTTATTTTATTCCAATCATAGTGACTTGAATTTAAACTAACTGCGTCAAAACCATTTCTATTTAAGATCTGTGTGGCAATGTTGGAATTAGCACATAGTCTTCCACGGCAATAAACAATAATCTTTTGATCTTTAGGTAATTTGGGCATTGATTCTTTTAATGTTTCCAATGGGACATTAATTGCCGATTGTATGTGGCCTGCTGCATATTCATCAGAAGGTCGTACATCAAGGACAAAGCAATTTTTGTATTCTTCTTGAGCTTGCTTTAACGAAATGGTTTTAACGTTATCTTGAGCGTCTGATTTATCCTGAATTGTTTTCATATCTGAAAGTTCACTGTTGCCAATGTCGGTTAATAGGTGCACAAGATCACTAATTTTAGGAGAACTAAGGCTATAAATAATATGATTGCCTTTTCGTTTTGTTTTAACCAGATGACTGTCCTTCAATATTTGTAGATGGCGTGAGGCGTTAGCTACACTTATTCCGACCCCGTTGGCAATAGTTTCAACTGATTTGGGTGCTTGAGTTAAAAGATCAAGAATTTCTAATCGTCGATCACTGCTTAGCCCCTTACCAATTTTAGACAGTTCTTCATATAGTCCATTTTTGTAGTTAACTGCTTGTTCAAACATTTTCTTCCCACCTTTTCAACTATTTTGTTGAATAGTTTACCAATTTTCCTATGAAATTGAAATTCAATATTATTAGTTAATAAATTAATGGGCCTTGTCTTTTTAGATTTAGGAGTCATCCTATAATTATAGACCCTTATTTTTTCTTATCGGGATAATGCACATGTTTCGAGCGATATACTAGTCCATATCAGAGAATGTTCTAAAAACAGTCATTTTTAGTATACGATCAACGTTAACTGAGCGAAAATAATTTAACCTAATAATTGATGGGTACTTTTTAAATTTTTTTATATAAACTAAAAGTAGTTCCAGTCCATTTTTTAAAGGCTCTTGAAAATGAACTTAGATCTGTATAACCAACGAGAAAAGTTATTTCTGTTTTAGTCAGATTTGTATTTTGAATAAAATTCATTGTCAATATTTTTTGAACAATTTGTATTTGTGCATTAAATGTTGTATTTTCAGATGCTAGATTTCGCTGAAGAGTTCTATTACTTATACCTAATGATTCCGAAATTTCATTTAAAGAAAATTCTCTGCTCGGAATTTTTTTGATTAGTTCGTTTTGAACCACATCTGAAAATGTTTTAAATTCTTTTGCTTGCAATAATTGATTTTTTAATTCTGGTTCCAGAAATTTCCACATGCTATTGTTTTCAGTTAAAAAATTTTTTTCCAAATCTGACTTTCTGAAAATAAGCACATTATCTACTGTTTTTTCTGGAATACATTGCATTGATTGAGATATTTGTTCACCATATGTAAAAGGACCACTAACATACAACGGTACAATTAATTCTCCAGCACCAGTTCTGATTAAACTTAATATTAATAACTGTTCTGTCAAAATAGCGAATCTTGGTAGTTTTTGTTGAGGGTAGATAAAAGATAACTTCACACTAACAGTCGCATCTAATTCTTCAACAGAAATATTTACAGGACCTACTATATTTTTGAATTTTGAAAAACGATTTAGAGCTTGACGCCCTGTAGATGCACACAGTGCTGCAAAAAAAGAAGGCATAAACATACTCACATTATTTATTGAGCTTAACTCTAAAATTTGCTTATCACTGATATAACCATCTAGAACATTTAACAAGCGATAATATTGCTGTTCATTTAGAACTAACTCTTCTTTCCATAAGAGGTTTGGAATATCTGATTCTTTCAGTATTGATGAAAAAGAAATTTCAATTTCTTCCATGAATTTAACGAATTGTTTAGTGATAACTATTTTCATGCCCGATATTCCTCATTAACTAGCGTGCATCATGATAAAATCAAACAATCTTGTCGGTAGAATTGTATGCATAAATACAATTGGTTTTGCTCCAAATCCAATTAAGTATCTTGCTTTAGGTTTATTTCTATTTATTGCTTTTGAAATTGCCTTGGAAATGACGATAGGATTCGACATCATATTGCCACTATATTGTTTTTTCATTCCTTCTGCTACTTTAAGTGCGACCTTTTCATAAGGTCCATTTTTAGAAGACTCAGCTAAATGATCCGCCGCAATAAATCCCCAATCAGTTTTAATGCCTCCAGGCTCAATTAATACTACATCAATGCCAAATCCCTTAACCTCCATTCTCAAGGCATCACTAAAGCCTTCTAGAGCGTACTTTGTTGCATGATACCAAGCACCTAGATAACTGGTGACGCGTCCCCCCATAGAAGAGATGTTAATTATACGACCATAGTGATTCTTTCTCATATGAGGTAAAACAAATTGCGTCAGTTGCGCCAATCCAAACAAATTTACTTCAAATTGTTTTTTTGCTTCTTCAATAGAAACATCCTCGACCGCTCCATACGATCCATATCCCGCATTATTAACTAAAACATCGATGCGGCCTTCTTGCTTGATAATTTCTTTTACTGCATTATCTATAGATTTTTTATCGGTAACATCTAATGAAATTCCTTTTACTCCAAGCTTTTTCAAAGGTTCCATTTTTTCAATTCTGCGACCAGCTCCATAAACAATGTGACCTTCTTTGGCTAAATATTCTGCAGTTTGATATCCTATTCCGCTTGTACCACCAGTAATCAATATAACCTGGTTTTTCATCATGCCTTCACACCTATCGTATTTTTTTGTAATTTAATTTTTCTATACTTACATTTTAAACGATATTATTTTTAAAAAAATGATTTTAAACGCCAATTATCATTGCAATTTATGCCAAATTTTATTCTCAAATTTTGTACAGGTATCATTAATTAGTTGATGAGTTAGTAATTCCTTCATCAACATAGGGTATATGCATTAAGATCTTCTATTGCTTTGTCGTCTCCATAATTTTTGAATAAATCCTTTTTGGCCCTCATTTTTTAAAGTGCCACCACTTTTTAGCTCGAGGTTTTGCTTCTACCGATTCTGTGTCTTGCGCCGTTTCACTGTGGAGTGCACCATCTTTTTCGACCTCAGGACTTGGCATTACTAAGGCTTTCAAGTCCTTAATTTCTGCTTTGTATTCTTCGAGCAGTTGTTTGTCCTGTAAGGCCAATCTTTGTTGTTGGTCTAATAAATTTTGCATTTGGTTCAATTGCTTAAAGTGTTGTGATTTAGTTTCTTTTAAATCTTCTATTTGTGCATTCTGATACTTAATAATATCATTTAAGTAGTTAATATCTGAATGTTTTAGGTTGGCGTTTTCAAAGTTTTCGGTTTTTGATTCTGGTTGTTGATATGTGTTTTCGGTTTTCGATTTATGGTTGTCGATTACAGACGAAAACATTGTTCTTATAGCCTTTTGTCCGTTTTCGTTAACCAAAAACCGGTTTCCGTTTTTTGAAAACCATTGTTTTCGTTCGCTATCCGAAACTTTTTTGTTAATTGCAGTCTTACTAACTCCTAACTCATCAGCGAGTTCTCGAATTGTTTTTAAATTTTCACTCATGATCTATATCCTGCCTTTTAACGATTGGTAGATACTGTTCAATCGATTTTTTAAGATACTTAGCAATATTCTTTTTCGAATAGTCATCTTGTTTATCTCTGATATATGCTAAGTGTTCTTTCACGCCCTTTAAACCACGTAACTCTTTTAATTCGTCATAGAGTGGATAAACATTTTTCTGTAGCCCTGACAAAATAGCCGTATCCGTCAAATCAATATACGACAATAAGAAATGTTCCATCAGCAATTTTGTATATGGACTCTTCATAGCTTCATACACGAGGTCTTTTTCACTTTCCTCTTGTCTTATCTTACCATCAATATAAACGGGATCATCTAACTTGTAACTAATATCATCTGCGACTTGATTTTTAGTGATATGAAAGACAATACTCTCAATGCTGCGTCCTTTTTTTACTTTTTCATACGTAACATTAAAGCTGGTATGGTTTGTGATTTCTTTAATCGGATCTTTTAATACTCTTCTTTCAAAATCAGTAAACTTTTTATATTCACTCACCGTATCGGTCATGTCGCGCAATTCCCGAATAGTGATTATCGGATTACGGTAACTTTCCACTTGCTCTTCTCTTCGCCCACCTTTAACGCTGTAATGCTCATATTGGTTGTAATTCATTGATAACCAACGGTACAAAATGATTGCATACTTGCTATTCAATTCTGCAATATCTGATAAGGCATGTTGCGTAAAATTGGTTTTTAGATTGATTAAATAAGGCATGATTTCGGGGCTAAATCGGATAGTTACTTCATCATGATAATCAGCCCATTTAACATAAGGGATAGGCACAATACTTTCAAATTCATATCCCTTTTCTTTGGCATTTTTTATCTTAAAAAATGCTTGTTTCTGCATTTTTTCAATTGCTTCTTTAAAACGACTATGTTTATTGCTATCATCCACGTTAAAAAAAGCAAATAACTCTTGCTTGGATAAATAAACTGTCTGGTCTTTCGGTGGATTTTCTGTATCAATTAAAGAAACAGCTAATTCGAACATTTTAAGCGGTGTTTTATCCATTTTGGCAATGGATGTAATTAAACTGTTATGCTCAACCACTTTCCGTTTTGATAATTCATTCAAGGTCTGTACCTGCCTTGTCTTTGATTCTGGTATAATAGACATATAAATACGCTCCTTTAGGCGTGTTGTTGGATAAGCATAAAGAAAAACTTTTAGTCGGGAATTTCTTTATGCTTTTATTATAACATTATATAGCGACAAAACATTTTAAAAAGTCGCTATATACATAGTTTTTTGTCGCTATATGCATAGTTTTTTGTCGCTATATGCATAGTTTTTTGTCGCTATATTACCTATTAAACCCTTGATATTACTGAATTTCTAACCACGCAAAAGAACAAAAGATTAAAATATAAAAGATAAACTTATAATAGGCTGCGCCTTTTTATTAAACCTATAAAAAAACAAAACAAAAAGAGCCCCATAGTACGTCAATTTTGTACGTGGGGTTCTTTTTTGAATGAATTTAAATGACATATCACTTGTTATCTAATATGATTGCCACTTATTAAGCCGATAGAGCCATTTAAAATTGGTTAATACTTATTTATATGTTGCGTGTTTAAAAACGCTTATACGGGCAAATAAGCCGTTTTAACGTTATAGACTTGGTCCTTTAAAAAGATCACGCGTTAATTCAATGATTCGATTAATTAATGCTTTAACTTGTTCGATACCACGATCTAATCTAGTTGGCGCTATTTTCGTATCTGGATCTGCTCTAGCTGTCGTCAGTGTTTTCAACCAGGACTGGGCTACTTTTTTATTTTGAGTGAGTTCTTCATGATCCAGCTTATAAAGAACATACCGGGCCTCCACATCAGTATGGGCTATCTTGTCGACACCATAATCATTTTTAAGCATATCGCGCATGGCATAATCCAGCTGTTGCTGTTCGCGTTGCCGCTTCTGAAGCGCTTGATGCGTTTCTTTCAGGTTTTGATAGTCTGCTTGGACGTCTCCTAATTGCGCTTTGACTTGGCCTAATGTTTGCTTGAGTTCTTCTGTCTCATGCTGGCTTTGTAAGGTGGCTTTCTTCATCGTGGCTAACAGACTTTTAAAACGATCTAAGTCATCTGGTTTAAGCACCGTCCTACCAAAGAGGTTTTTAGATAAATCTTGTTTAAAGGCATCAATTTGTTTTTCGGCTAAGTCAACTTCCGTTAAGGCTTGATCCGTGATTTTAAGTACGGCCTGTTTAGCCCTAATATTTTCTTCAACGTCAGCTAGTTCATTTTTTAAGGCGTTAAACTGATCATTGTATTTTTTGATTTCAGCGACATTCTCAAACGGTAAGGTTTTGTTATTTAGAATCCCTTGTTCATAAAAGGGCAGCACCTTTTTTAAGTCTTGATCTAGATCCTCATGAAATGTTTGTAGATCATGGCGTGTGAGTACTTCTTTAGCGGATACTTTATAACGTGACTTTTTAACATCAAAAACCACCGGAAC
>NZ_AKGG01000003.1 GCF_000277645.1 Weissella koreensis KCTC 3621
AATATAAATTGAACCGAGTAAATCAATAGTTGATCATCGCAATGATGATTGACAGTGAATTACACCGCGTTATTTTTTGAGTTTTTTAATTAGTTCATCACAATATTTATATTGTGGTAATCGCAAGCGACCGTTAGGTCGCATACTCAAGCTTGAATCATCAACGAAAGTTGATCGGTTAAGTTATTAAGGGCGCATGGTGAATGCCTTGGCACTAGGAGCCGATGAAGGACGGTACTAACACCGATATGCTTCGGGGAGCTGTAAGTAAGCTTTGATCCGGAGATTTCCGAATGGGGGAACCCAACTTGTTATGCAAGTTATCACTAGTTGAATATATAGACTAGTTGAAGGTAGACGTTGTGAACTGAAACATCTCATTAGCAACAGGAGTAGAAAGAAATATCGATTCCGTCAGTAGCGGCGAGCGAACCCGGAAGAGCCCAAACCAAAGTGCTTGCACTTTGGGGTTGTAGGACTACCGTTGTGGAGTTACAAAATTGTATGTTAGTCGAAGTGGTTGGGAAACCACGCGAAACAAGGTGATAGCCCTGTAGACGAAAACGTACAATCTCCCGTGTAGGATCCTGAGTACGGCCGGACACGTGAAATCCGGTCGGAATCTGGGAGGACCATCTCCCAAGGCTAAATACTACCTAGTGACCGATAGTGAACCAGTACCGTGAGGGAAAGGTGAAAAGCACCCCGGAAGGGGAGTGAAAAAGTTCCTGAAACCATGTGCCTACAAGAAGTCAGAGCCCGTTAATGGGTGATGGCGTGCCTTTTGTAGAATGAACCGGCGAGTTATGATTACATGCAAGGTTAAGGTGGAAAGACCGGAGCCGTAGCGAAAGCGAGTCTGAAATGGGCGACATAGTATGTAGTTGTAAACCCGAAACCAGGTGACCTACCCATGTCCAGGGTGAAGGTGTGGTAAGACGCACTGGAGGCCCGAACCTGTGCATGTTGAAAAATGCTAGGATGAGGTGTGGGTAGAGGTGAAATTCCAATCGAACTTGGAGATAGCTGGTTCTCTCCGAAATAGCTTTAGGGCTAGCCTCGGAATGTAGCGTATTGGAGGTAGAGCACTGTTTTGGTGCGGGGCCCATCTCGGGTTACCAAATTAAGATAAACTCCGAATGCCAATTACGTATGTCCGGGAGTCAGACAGTGAGTGATAAGATCCATTGTCGAAAGGGGAACAGCCCAGATCGTCAGTTAAGGTCCCTAAGTGTGTGTTAAGTGGAAAAGGATGTGGAGTTGCATAGACAACTAGGATGTTGGCTCAGAAGCAGCCACCATTTAAAGAGTGCGTAATAGCTCACTAGTCGAGTGATTCTGCGCCGAAAATGTACCGGGGCTAAACACACCACCGAAACTACGGGTGCCACGTAAGTGGCGCGATAGGAGAGCGTTCTATGGGCAATGAAGTCAGACCGTGAGGACTGGTGGAGCGCATAGAAGTGAGAATGCCGGTATGAGTAGCGAAAGACAGGTGAGAATCCTGTCCACCGAATGACTAAGGTTTCCTGGGGAAGGCTCGTCCTCCCAGGGTTAGTCGGGACCTAAGGCGAGGCCGAAAGGCGTAGTCGATGGATAACTGGTTGAGATTCCAGTACCAGGTGAACATGTTTGAACGATGGAGGGACGCAGAAGGCTAATGGATCCCAGCGACTGGAAGTGCTGGGTTAAATCACAAGTTTTGGGAGTAGTTAAATGCTTATCCCTTTAAGAACAAGTGATGATGAGGATCGAAATAAAGTAGAGAAGTCCATGATGTCACGCTGCCGAGAAAAGCTTCTAGTTAGTGTTTACCTGCCCGTACCGCAAACCGACACAGGTAGTCGAGGAGAGAATCCTAAGGTGTGCGAGTGAACTCTCGTTAAGGAACTCGGCAAAATGACCCCGTAACTTCGGGAGAAGGGGTGCTCAGCGCAAGCTGAGCCGCAGTGAATAGGCCCAGGCGACTGTTTATCAAAAACACAGGTTTCTGCAAAATCGAAAGATGACGTATAGGGGCTGACGCCTGCCCGGTGCTGGAAGGTTAAAAGGAGTGCTTAGCTTCGGCGAAGGTGCGAATTGAAGCCCCAGTAAACGGCGGCCGTAACTATAACGGTCCTAAGGTAGCGAAATTCCTTGTCGGGTAAGTTCCGACCCGCACGAAAGGCGTAACGATCTGGGCACTGTCTCAACGAGAGACTCGGTGAAATTTAAATACCCGTGAAGATGCGGGTTACCCGCGACAGGACGGAAAGACCCCATGGAGCTTTACTGTAGCTTGATATTGAGTGCTTGTGCAGCTTGTACAGAATAGGTAGGAGCCGTAGAAATCGGAACGCTAGTTTCGATGGAGGCAATAGTGGGATACTACCCTCGTTGTATGATCACTCTAACTCACACCACTAATCGTGGTGGAAGACAGTGTCTGGCAGGCAGTTTGACTGGGGCGGTCGCCTCCTAAAAGGTAACGGAGGCGCTCAAAGGTTCGCTCAGAATGGTTGGAAATCATTCGCAGAGTGTAAAGGCATAAGCGAGCTTGACTGCGAGACTAACAGGTCGAGCAGGTACGAAAGTAGGACTTAGTGATCCGGTGGTTCCGCATGGAAGGGCCATCGCTCAACGGATAAAAGCTACCCTGGGGATAACAGGCTTATCTCCCCCAAGAGTCCACATCGACGGGGAGGTTTGGCACCTCGATGTCGGCTCATCGCATCCTGGGGCTGTAGTCGGTCCCAAGGGTTGGGCTGTTCGCCCATTAAAGCGGTACGCGAGCTGGGTTCAGAACGTCGTGAGACAGTTCGGTCCCTATCCGTCGCGGGCGTAGGAAATTTGAGAGGAGCTGCCCTTAGTACGAGAGGACCGGGGTGGACGTACCACTGGTGTATCAGTTGTTCCGCCAGGAGCATCGCTGAGTAGCTATGTACGGATGAGATAAACGCTGAAAGCATCTAAGTGTGAAACTCGCCTCGAGATGAGATTTCCCATTCGAAAGAAGTAAGACCCCTTATAGATGATGAGGTAGATAGGCTAGAAGTGGAAGTACCGTGAGGTATGGAGCGGACTAGTACTAATGGTTCGAGGACTTAACCAAGTTGAATACGACGTGGTGGTTC
>NZ_AKGG01000004.1 GCF_000277645.1 Weissella koreensis KCTC 3621
TATAAGATTAAAAAAACTGGTTGGAAAATTTAGTACTGAACCAAATTTTCCAATCAGTTATAAAAATACACATAGTTACTGTATTCATGTTTAATTTATTACTTTTGGGATATATCGAATGATCTAAAAATAATAATAAAATAAGATTAACTTAATATACTTATTAGATATTATATAATATCATGAACTTACGTAATTTATTTAATATTATTATCCGATGATTTCGAACTAGTTTGAACAGTTGATGAGTTTTCAGATGATTTTGAGTTATCTATATTATCGGATGAAATAGAACTATTCTTGTTAAATGTAGATGATTTATTTTGTTGGCTAGTTAATTCATCAACGATAATACGATTATTTGAAAGATCATAGGTTAAATCCTGTTCAGCAACATGATCATTATGGGTTCCATTACTATAGCTAATATAATATTCATAATTTGAGCGATCATGATTTTTAATTTTTACTGACTTTATTGTTCCGATGGTTCCCCGTCGGTTTTGAAGGAGGTATCCATTAGTTTCATATCCGGCATTATTAATGATTTTAACTTGTTGTCCCGTCTTAAATTTAGCCGTAGGAGCTATCTTTAAATCTTGCTCCAAAACATGATCGTTATGGGTTCCATCGCCATAATCAACATAGTAAGCAAATTTTGAGTTTGAGGCTGAAGTTTTTTCTAATGACCGAATAGTTCCAATCCAATTTTGATGATTTCTTAAATTATAACCATTCGCCTCGTTAGTGGCGTTACTATTAATTTGGACTTGTTGCCCTACTTTATACTTAGTTGTAATGTTTATAATTTGACTTGAAAGATCCTGTTCAGCAACATGGTCATTATGAGTTCCATCGCTGTAGCTAATATAATATTCATAATTTGAGCGATCATGATTCTTAATTTTAACTGATTTAATGGTTCCAATTGCGCCTCGTCTATTCTGAAGGGAATACCCATTAGTTTCATATCCAGCATTAAAGGTGATTTGAACTTGTTGTCCCGTTTTAAATTTAGCGGCGGGAGCTACCTTTAAATCTTGCTCCAAAACATGATCATTATGGGTCCCATCGCCATAATCAATATAGTAAGCAAATTTTGAGTTTGAGGCTGAAGTTTTCTCTAATGACCGAATAGTCCCAATCCAATTTTGATGATTTCTTAAATTATAACCATTCGCCTCGTTAGTGGCGTTACTATTAATTTGAACTTGTTGCCCAACTTTATATTTAGTTGCAATGTTTATAATTTGACTTGAAATATCCTGTTCAGCGACATGGTCATTATGGGTTCCATCGCTGTAACTAATATAATATTCATAATTTGAGCGATCATGATTCTTAATTTTAACTGATTTAATGGTTCCAACAGATCCACGT
Source organism: Weissella koreensis KCTC 3621 (assembly GCF_000277645.1). The sequence continues at coordinate 1,381 of NZ_AKGG01000004.1, forward strand.
CGATTCTGAAGAGGATACCCATTAGTTTCATATCCGGCATTAAAGGTAATTTGGACTTTTTGTCCTGTTTTAAATTTTGCTGCGGGAGCTGACTTTAAATTTTGTTCCATAATTTTATCATCATGAGTTCCATCACCATAATCAACAGAATAGGTATAACCTGAATTTGAGGTGCTTGTAGATTTAACGGTTCCAACCCAGTTGAGATGCCTGCGTAAATTATAGTTATTAGCCTGATTTGCGGTATTGCTAATTTGAATTTGTTGCCCGACTTTGTATTTAGCAGGTGTAACATTATCAACAACTTTATCAAATTTATTATATTGAATAATGTTAATCAGTTTTGAACCATAGCCTGGATCAGTAGCGTATTTACCATTCAAAGCATTGGCTGCAGCCTGATATGACTTTGCGTTTTCTTTCCAAGATCCAGAATAGAAAGCATGGTTCCATGAAGTCCCATTTCGAATCAAGCTCCCATTATCATTCATTGATTCTGTTGGTGATGGATATTTTCTAAATTGGGCATCTACATAATAAATGTTACCATTCGCATCATATTCAGCTGTCCGCATCGTGACAGATTGGCCATTATAGGTTCCCTTGATTCCAAAATAATTATTAGCTTGTGTAGCAAGATCTGATTTCCCCCATCCTGATTCCAAGGCAGCTTGAGCCATCATGACTGAACCCCAAGTATTATAGCGAGTAGAAGCAGACTTAACGCCTGTTTTAACGCGGCTAATAAAATCTTGAACGTTATCAGCTGAAGCGGTTTGATGATTAGTAATGGTACCAAAAGTACCAATTGTAGTTATTGTGACACCAATTGATTGTAATATAATTTTTTTAGTTGAATCTTCCATCGGAAAACCTTTCTTAAAGAGAACTGAAGAGCATAAAAATAATAATTATTTTTGGAATGATATAGTATAAGTTTATCAAATTATAGTGTGATTTAATTGAAACAATTAGATTACTATTATTTTAGGTCTGTTTTTTCGATTGGTAGACTTAAAATAAGTATCAAATATTTGTGATGATAATAAACATATAGATTATTTTTTAATTATAAATCATTTTATGATTCATAATTGTGAAATTAATGTGAATAAGGGTTAAAACAAAGAAAAAGCCGTTCCTGAATTTCAGGAACGGCTTTTCATTAGTGGACAGCCAGGGGTTCGAACCCTGGACCTACGGATTAAGAGTCCGTTGCTCTACCAGCTGAGCTAGCTGTCCATATCTGTTCGTTGAAGTAACTCAACAACAGATATAATCATAACAAAATATTTTACACAATGCAAGGATTAATTTTTAAAAAGTTAAATCCAGTTACCATTTTCAAAAATTGGCGTGATTGTACCATCATATTTAATACCAACAACGTTCATATCAGCCGATCCCATCATGAAATCAACATGAATAATTGAAAGGTTTTCACCTTTATTTTGACGTTGTTCATCAGACATTTGAGTTCCGTTATTAATATTAAACGGGTAAGCAGCACCTAAAGCGAGATGATTGGATGCATTTTCATCAATCAAAGTATTATAAAAAATAATTCCTGATTGGGAGATAGGTGAGGGATTGGGTACTAATGAAACCTCACCCAGAGACTTAGCTCCATCATCAGATTGGATTAGATGTTGTAAAACATCTTCTCCTGAGCTAGCGGTAGCTTTGGTTACTTGACCATCAACGAAAGTTAGTTCAATGTCATTGATTAAAACACCTCCGTATGAAAGTGGCTTGGTAGCTTTAACAACTCCGTGAATATTACGATAATCAGGTGCCGTAAAGACTTCTTCAGTAGGAAGGTTAGCTGTAAAGTAGTTCCCTGATTTATCAAAAGAATCAGCCCCTTCCCAAACATGATCTTGAGCCAATCCAACGGTTAGGTCGGTTTGATTTGAAGTGAAATGTATTTCTTTGAAATTTTCTTGATTTAACCAAGCAGCTTTCGTTGATAATTTTTTAATATGTTGTTGCCAAGCGACAACTGGATCATTCTCTAAAGTGATACGATTGAATTCAAAAATTTTATTCCATAGCTGGTCGACCGCTTCAGATAAATTAACATCAGGAAAAACTTTATGGGCCCATTTAGGGCTAGAAGCAGCGACAACCACCCATGATAAATCATTATTCATAGTGGCATCCATTACTGGTTTTTTAGCATAGGCTAAGGCTTTAGAATAATTGGCAACATCATTTTGATTCAAATCACCTAGGGCATCTGGATCTTCTGAAATAATACTGATACGTGCAGTATGCTTATCAGCAATTTCTTTTGCACGAATCGTTGTTGAGGTTGGTACAATTGATAATTTATCGGGATCACTATGCTTTATTAATTCATGGGTTAGATATTGATCATTCCATTCAATTTGAACTTGGGTGGCACCTTTTTGATAGGCGGCATCTAGAACGAGATGAGCTAATTTTTGTTGATCAATAGCAGCATAGATAATAACATCTTGACCAGGTTGAACATTAACGCCAATTGAAATGATTAAGTCAGCGTATTTTTTAAGATAACGATCTAAAGTTAGCGTGTCCATAGTTTCTCCAATTCAAAAATATATATTCAATTTAAACAAAATGATGAAGGTTAAGCTTATAATTTGGCAAAAATTGTATTAGCAATATTTTCCGCATCTTGTAAAATTTTGTCATGAACGTTTGGTCGTGGTGAAAAAGTAGTAAACCATGACCAACCTTCAGTGGTAACTCCCCACATTCTTAATCCAGGTATTTCTTGGTTTTGCTGACTAACTAAGGTCATATTGGTTCTGTTAATCATCGCACCGCCGACTTCAAACGATGTCCCGTCAGCTTCTTGATAAGTTTTAGTACTGATTAATTGGTCTTTAACCAAGTTTTGAACTAATGGATTAGTACTAGTGTTCATATTGATTCCATGTAAACGAGCTTCTACCAGTTGAACGGCGGGATACTGGTTGCCAAATACATCGGTGGCAACAAATTGATTTTGTTGCGTTGTGATTTTAATTTGAGGTCCCGTAATTGTTAAAATTCCAGCTTGCATTAAGGCGTGCATTTGCTCAACTCGTAAAACGGGTGGGCCAACTGAAATAATATTATTAAATGGATTGAATTCACGCAAGAATTTAGGGTATTCCTGATCATTTAGATAATTTGTGAGGACATAGTGCCGAATAACACTACGAATATCACGTAAAATATCAAAGGCCCCAGCATATGGTGCATCGACATTCCCCTGTTTAGCATCATTAATATCCCACTTTAAATATGAAATAAAAGCTTCTTGATAATTTTCGGCAGTTGCATCGGTAAAGGGATGCAAGATTAGATCCCAATCCATGATCAACTCTTCGGGTAATCCCCATTCATGCGCCGTAGTATCAATATCATTAGAATTAGCTAAAGCGTCCAAAAACTCTTTGGCATTAAAAGGCCAAGTTACCGCTAAATCACTGATAATATTCAAATAGTGTTTATAACTAATTTCTTTTTTAATCAATTTCATGAAAAAGTCAAAAGTAACTTCTCCATGATGTTGCTCCGCAAAATGATCTAAAGTTGCGGGGGTAAAGAAGCGAGGTTGATAACCATTTCCGCTGATTTTTTGATTGGTTCCACGGGCGTGCAGAGGAATTCCGTGACGAGATCCAGCAATTATTTTTGGTTCTTGTCCGGATGGTTGATAAATCAACTCCGCATCTTGGTTGCGAATGAATTTACCACCTCGACCAATCGTTAATTTAGCTATGTAATCAAAGAAACTGAGTCCTAAACCACGTAAAATAACAGGCTCATTAGATTTAATTTGTTGTAGATTAGCTTCTGAAGGATGACCTGCTGGTACATATGTTAATTGCTTATCTTTGGCATAATCAGCTAAATTAATTTCTTCAAGACTCTGTGACTGGTCCACATGGCCTAAAGCCATGACTACTTCATCCGTAGTGAAATTTTGACCATCTTTAATTGTGATATTAAATTGTTTTGAAGCTAATGGATGAACTTCAGTCACTGATTGTTGAATAAATTGAATGTGAATGTGTTGTGGCAAATCGGTTAATAACTGATCATAGAACCATTTAGTGTAGACACCAAAAAGGGCTCGTGAACTAAAGCGATTAGGATTGATTTTAGCAATTTCGTCAAAAAAAGATTCGGCATTCATGAAATTATTCTTTTGAATATATGCGATTCCGTATTGCTTAGCCCATTGATAGAAATTGGGACCTAAAATTACGGGGGCATAAGTTTGAATGGTGTCATCAGTAAATAGTGTCAACTGAGAAGTGACCGTGTTCATTAGAAAATTAGGGTCTTGTTCAACACGCCAAACGCGTCCACCAATACCAAAGGGATCAATTATTTTAATGTTAGTTGCTTGTGAAGATTGATTGGCATGGGCAATTAGCCGAGGCAACAAAGCTAGGTTTCGAGGTCCTGCCCCGATTAAAGTAATATTCATTATTAATTCTCCTCAATCTCAGGATTAAATTGATGTAATTCAGTAGGTGAATAAATTCCAATATCTTTTACAAATATTGATCCAGAACGTTTCACCCCTTCTCCTTGTAGTAGTCCCGTTTTAGGGTAAGCAAAAGTAACCGTTGCAGTGGCTCGGATAGCAGACCCCATGATCTCACCAGTAGTTGCATTAATTCCTGAGGGGACGTCAATGGCAACAACGGGAATATTAGCGGCGTTAACTCGTTTAATCATTTCACCTAATTTGATGGGAACTGGTTTTGAGAGGCCGATTCCAAATAAAGCATCAACGATAACGGTGTATTGACGGAAGTCTTTGACCCTATTAACAGGGTTTAATCCATATTTTTTAGCAACTTCTAATTGAATGGCGTTATTATGTGCGGCACGATTTTCGTCACCAACAAAAAGCAAATCAACAGGGACTCCTTTTTGCATTAATAAACGAGCTAAGGCAACACCATCGCCACCGTTATTGCCTAGTCCAGCGATAACCAAGACTTGTGATAGGTCAAATTGACCAGCTCCTAAGACTTCGATCCCAGCCAAAGCGGCACGTTCCATTAAAACAAGGGACGGAACGCCAATTTCATTAATAGTATATTGATCATATTGTTGCATTTCATGCGCTGTAACTGCATCTGTCATTTGTAATCTCCTTTTCAATTTAAGATAATAAGTACCATTATACATTAGAATTTTGTTAAAATTATTAATGACCTGAGTTTTATTAATGTATTGTAATAGAATAAATGTTATATTTGTCGACATTGAAAGAAGGAAATAATATGGATAATATCAATAAGATTCCAGAAACGATGGAAGAAGTTCAAACTCAAGTTGTGATGATGCAACAAACAGGGTTTGAAGTTGCTGAAGAAGATGTGATTAAGGAATCAATTAAAAATGGGTTCCAATCATTATTGGATGAACGAATGTCAGGACATTATTATACAGTTCATTGGAACCCAGCCTTTACTGGATTAGATGTGATTGGCTTTGGCGAAGAACAAATTGGTTTAGTAGAACCCGTTGACAATCAGTTGAGTTGGGTGGAACAATTCCGCGCCAATGCTGATGCTATGTGGTTTAATTTAGATGAAGCTGCTGGAAAATTAATTGGTCGGTAAAAATACATCAAATTCACTTATAATTTGGTGATCCAAGTTAAATTTAAGGTGTATGGTATAATATAGTTTTAAGAGCTATTATATTTTTAATATTAAAAGGGGGATTTTTAAATGCGTAAATATATTGCAGAGTTTATTGGAACAATGATTCTGGTTACTTTTGGTACTGGTAGTGTTGTCTTCGGAGGAACTTCATTTGGAGCAATGCCAATTGCCTTGGCCTTTGGTTTTGCCGTAATCGTTGGAGCTTACGCCTTTGGTAATATTTCAGGAGCACACTTCAATCCAGCTATTTCTTTGGGAATGGCAATCAATAAGCGGATTACTTGGCGCGACTTCCTTGGTTACATTGTGGCCCAAATCTTAGGTGCCTTTGTTGGTTCAGGTATCGTAGTTTCATTGATGTCATCATTGAGTGCTACAAAGAGCCAAATGGTTATGACTGGTTTGGGGGCTACTAATTTCCAGTCACCAATTACTGTTTTGGGAGCTACTTGGATTGAATTCATTTTGACATTTATCTTTGTCTTGGCAATTATGGCCATCACTGCTCCAAAAAATGAATTGGGACAACAATTTGCTCCAATCGCAATTGGATTGACTTTGACTGGATTAATCGTCTTAGGTGTTGGTTTGACTGGAGCTGGTTTGAACCCTGCTCGCTCATTGGCACCAGCTGTTATCTTGGCCTTCATGGGAAGTACTGGAGCCTTGACTAACATGGCAGCATATATCATTGGCCCATTGGCTGGTGGAGCACTTGCTGCTGTTGCTGCAAAGTACTTGTTGAAGACAGAAGACTAATTATATTAAAAGATATATGCTAAAATTTTCTAAGAGAATTAAATTAGGTTAAGCTTCAAATGAAGAACCTTTGAGCTTTAGAATGAATTTATAGAAGTTGAGACAGAATTGTTTCAACTTCTTTTTTATTAATAAGATTAGTAGTTGAAAGGCGTAAACGTTGTGTCAACTATGTTTAACAGCTATAGTTAAATTGTAACGCTGGTTAATGCATTTATTTTGATCTAGTTAGCGGTTTAAAATGAACCCTTTAACATTAGTTATTGAATAGCGTTAAATGGTAAAATGAAGTTAATAAATATTTTCAACATGTAAGTTGAAGGTATCGAATAAATGTGAGAACGAGGAGTTAGTAGTATGGACTTAGTTGAGACTGATAATTATCAAGTAGTAGTGGATTTGTTTGAAAAACATGGTGTAAATTTAAAAGATATTGCGGTCTTAGTACAGGCTGGACAAGCCGACTATATACCAGAGCTAACGATCGATGTATCGCTAGATAGTGTAAAACATGTTTTACGTAAAACTGAAGTTCAAGATGCTGTAATGACTGGGATTGCCCTTGATGATTTAGCCGAGGCGGGAGCTTTACCAGAACCTTTAGCATCTCGTATTAAAACTGATCATAAGACCTATGGAACTGATGAAAATATGGTCATGGCTATTTTGGGTGTTTATGGAACGATTTCATGGACTAATTTTGGCTTTTTAGATCGAACTAAACCAGGAGTAATTGGTCAATTAAATGACATTCAAAAAAATGGCGGACGCGTTAATACTTTTATTGACGATTTGGTAGCGGCGGTAGCTGCAGCAGCGGAGGCACGGATAGCACATGAATAAAAAATATTTAGTAATTACGACCGGTGGAACGATTGCATCAGCCGCCACAGAAAAAGGATTGGCTCCTAATATGTCAGCCGATGAATTAATTGCTTTTTTTAAACCAGAACCTGAGGTTGAATTATCAGTTTTAGATTTAATGGCCAAAGATTCAACTAATATGCAGCCTGAAGACTGGATATTGATTGCGCAATCAATCCAGGAACATGCAGAAAATTATGATGGATTCATCATAACGCATGGTACTGATACAATGGCATATACTGCTTCAGCTTTATCATATCTTTTATATGGGTTTGACAAGCCAGTAGTATTAACGGGTTCACAAATTCCATTGGGAATGCAATATACTGATGCAGAATCAAATTTACAAGATGCATTATTATTTATTCATGATACCGAATTAAAGGGTGTCTTTATTGTCTTTAATGGCTTAGCAATGGTCGGGACTAGGGCGGTTAAGACTAAAACTCAAAGTTACGATGCTTTTGAATCAATTAATTATCCCTACGTTGCCCGGATGATGCACGGTAAGGTTAATCAATTATTCCAGCCAGAGCCTGAAACATTGCCACTTCAAACCAATAGTTTGTCCTTAGATACAAATATATTTATGTTAAAAGCCTTTCCTGGTATGACCGTAGATATTTTTGATTATCTGAAGACCCACGCGCATGGTGTGATTATTGAAAGCTTCGGAAATGGCGGATTACCATTTGAACGACGTAACTTATTGCCTGGAATTCAAAGTTTGACGGATGCAGGAATTCCAGTTGTGATTACAACCCAAATTTTGGAAGAGGGACAAGATATATCGTTATATGAAGTGGGTCAACGCGTAGTAGAGGCTGGTGGAATTACAGCTGGTGATATGAATACTGAAGCAATTGTTGCTAAATTAATGTGGGTTTTGGCTTACACGGATGATGTTGAAAAGATCACTAAATTATTGCAAACTTCAGTGGCGCATGACATGGGGTTTGTTTAGAACAGAAATAAACAATAAAGATCGGATAAAAACTTTTCTTGAGGAGAAGGAGGCAAATAAATGGCTGAACGTGGAAAGCTGAAGTTTGAGATTATTGAGAAGTTTGGAATATTATCTACTAGTAAATCTGGATGGAACTTAGAACTAAATTTAGTTCAATGGGGAGATAATCAGCCCAAGTTTGATCTTCGCTCTTGGAGCCCTGACCATAATAAAATGGGTAAAGGTGTAGGATTAACACATGATGAATTAAAGCAATTACAGCAGGTTTTACAAAATGTTTTAGGATCTGAAAATAAGAATTTGGTGACTAATTTTACACCACATTCTGAAGTAAGTAATTTTGAGGCAGATGATGATTTTGAAAATGATCGCCCGCAAGTAACTCGATTGAGTGATTAATAATTGATTTTATTAGTAAGATAATGAATGTTTTAAGGTTTGATTTGTAAGATAGAAGAAAAACAATTTAGGAGCACAACAATGGGAACTCAATCAGTAAAAATATTAATTATCGAAGACGACAAGGCTTTAAGTGATACGATCAAAATCACAGTGGATAGTTTGGGTGAAACAACTCAAATTTATGATGGTCAAGAAGGGCTCTTTGAAATTTTATCTGGAATATACGATTTAGTCATTTTGGATGTTATGTTACCGGAAATGGATGGCTTTACCGTCTTGAAGCGAGCCCGAGTTGAGTTACCTAAATTGCCAATTTTAATGTTAACAGCCAAAGATGATTTAGAAGATAAAATGCATGGTTTCAATCTTGGTGCAGATGAATATATTACTAAACCCTTCTATAAAGAAGAACTTTTAGTTCGTGCCAAAACTTTATTAAGACATGTTGGTTTAATCGGGGATGAAGGCTCTTTGAAAGTTGGAAATGTTGAAATTAGTATTGATAAGCATCAAGTAATGGTGAATGAAGAACAAGTTAATGTTCAGGGGCGTGAATTTGGGCTATTAGTTTATTTAATTCAGCATCAAGATCAAATTGTTACAAAAGATCAAATTTTTGATCGTTTGTGGGGTTTTGATTCTGAGACATCTTTGACGGTGGTCGAGGTGTATATGTCGAATCTACGTAAAAACCTTCGGATTGCTGGCGCAAATTTGCAAATTAAAACCTTACGAAATGTAGGGTACACCTTGAATGTCATTGATGAGGACACTTTATGATCGATAAAGTTACAAACAACGGTTTTTTTAATCGAATGCATCGATTAAGGAAGGCCATGTCAACACAAATGAAGGTAACCATCTTGATCGCAGTCGGCTTTACGGTGGTTTTCGGGGCTGTTGGTTCCTTCATTGGCAGGCAATTTAGAGAAGTGGTTTACAGTAACCCAATTATGCGGGTGAAGCAACCATTTGATTCTAATCAGGCGAATCTATTAAATAGTGGAGAAAATGTAATTAGTAATAGCTACTTACATGGACAAAAAGTATTTTTACCTAAAGAAAATCGAGTATATATTAAATATTTCAACCAAAGTTGGTATATGTTTTATAAACGCGGGACCATGGTTTCATACCAAAATATTGGGGTTGAACATGATATGGTGGAACGCTTTTCAAGTCGTTTATTATTGATTATGGGAACGTCTGAAGTTTTATTATTGCTTATGGCCTTTATTTTAGCTCGTACGAATATGATTCCAATCACGCGCGCATTAAAACAACAGCGCAGATTTGTGGCGGATGCGGCACATGAATTTAAAACGCCAATGACGGTAATTCAAAATAAATTGGAGACGATGCTTGAACATCCTAATGATTCAGTAATGGATCAAGTAGAAAATGTGGCTAATTCATTGACTGAGGTCAGACATTTAAACAAGTTAACAGCGGATATGTTGAAATTAGCACAGGCTGATGCAGAAGTGACGATGTTTGATTTTAAACCTACTGATTTAGTGGGAATTATTAAGGAAGTCAGTGAAATTTTAGAGATTCAATTTAAGGAAAAAAATCAAAATTTGAATTTTGAAATACCCGAGGAATTAATTATTGATGGGGATGGTCAAAGGTTAAGGCAATTAATTCTTAATTTAGTTGATAATGCACATAAGTATACAGACGAGAATACAACGATTACTATTCAATTGAAAAAATTACGTAGTACGGCGCGAATTAAAATTATTGATAATGGGGAAGGAATTTCAGCTGAAGATAAAAAACATTTGTTTGATCGTTTTTATCGGGTCGATAAATCACGATCACGAGCAAGTGGCGGTCATGGGTTGGGACTATCTATTGTGCAATGGATTGTAGAAGGGCACGGAGGTAAAATTAATGTTGAAGATACTATTCCGCATGGAACAACCTTTGATATTGCTTTACCATTAAGACATAAAAAACAACCGGATAAGTAAAAATAATAGACAAATATTTGGGTGGTAGTTATACTAATAACACTTAAATGAAGTAATTTAAGTAAAATTAATTGTAAAAAGGTGATTTATATAAATAGTTATAAGTTGAGAATTGTTGCAATATATAATCAGAAAAGGAAGGTAACATTAATGAGTCGATTTATGCAAGGGATGTTATGGCTGTTGTTGGCATGTGTATTACTTAGTGTGGGTATGCCAGTCTTTCACATCGCATTCGGCGTAATTGGTGTCATATTTAGAATCATAGGTTGGCTAATTTTAATTGGATTAGCAATAGTATTCTTAATTTATTGGTTTTTACGTCGAAAAATCAGGCAAACAATGGAAAATGGTAATCAAGCGAACTATAGCTATTATCAATTCCGTCAAAAAAGTGAAAGAAATAAGCAAAAAAATTCACAAGACATTTATAATAATGATTTTGGACATCCAGGGGTTAAAGATGTTACCCCCGATAATCAAAAATAATCATTTAGAGGCTGAGACAAAATGATCTCGGCCTCTTTGTTATGGAGTTAAAAAATCATTAATTACCGTATTCTAAATTTAATTTGTATAAGTTAAATTGAAAAAATACGCTAGTTTATAGTTTTAAAGGGATTTATCACACTCTTTTATTTTGTTGGAAATAATAAATTGGAGGTATTAGGAGTGTATTATATCGTAGCGTTATTAGTTATTGGGGTGGTGGGAACAAATATTGTTAAACAATTTATTCCTAAAATTCCTGAAGCGTTTATTTTAATTTTAGTTGGTATTTTATTATCATATACTAAAATATTTAATGGATTTGAATTAGAGCCAGAGTTTTTTATGGTCGCTATTATTGCGCCTTTGATGTTTGTGGATGGACAAAGACAATCAATTAAAAAAATTCGAGAACGATTTAGTTTGATTTTCGTACTATCAGTAGTATTGGCGGCCGCAACGGTGTTGATTGTTGGACTTATGACTAATTTTATCGAGACGAAGTGGACATTACCGATGGCGATTGCTTTAGCAGCCATTGTAACACCAACTGATGCAGTTGCTGTTAAGTCAATGACTAGTGGAAGTGAAATGCCTAGTGGAGTTGGTGAGGCTTTAGAGCTAGAATCATTATTCAACGATGCAACAGGATTGGTGATTTTAGATTTAGCCCTATCAGTCCTAGGTAATCAAAATTTATCAATTATTGGTGGAATTAACCATTTCCTTTTTGTCGCAATTGGTGGAATTTTAATCGGATTGATTGGTGGTTGGTTAATTGTCATGCTACGAGTTAATTTGAATTTTTGGGTTGATCAACCAGAAATTTCAATCATTCCAATCAGTCTTTTGACGCCGTTCGTCATTTATTTAATTGCCGAACATTTTGGCACATCTGGAATCTTGGCGGTAGTAGCTACGGGGATTATTCACAATTGGGAAGCTAATAGATTGCGATTGTCATCAACTCGAGTTCAAGTCAGCCAAAGTATTATCTGGTCAACAATTTCAGAAATACTAAACAGCGTTGTCTTTTTGTTCTTGGGGATTGCATTACCAGATGTCGCACGCAAGTTTTTCAAAATGGATAATTCGACCATTTTACTATTATTAGGCTTAAGCGGTATTATTTATGTAATGATGTTCTTAATTCGTTATATTTGGGCCCAATGGGAGCATGAAGGCTCAGCACAGATTTTATTTGGGGCAAACAATACAAAACAACATACCTTTTATTCAAAAGTCTTTGCAGTAAGTGGAATTCATGGAACTATGACCTTGGCCATGGCCTTTTCTTTACCTAAAGGAATTGGTGGTGTCGCTTTTCCATACCGTGAAGAATTAATCATTGTTGCCTCAATTGTAATTCTATTTAGTATGTTGGTTAGTGCGATTGTTTTGCCGATATTGTTACCGGTCAAAAAAGAAGATTATACAGCAGAGGAATTAAATCACTTCCGTGGTAAAATGGTCGATTTTGCGATTTTACAAATACGAGGACAAATTGAAGACCGTTCAGTTCGTGAAGCATTAACTTCACAACTTCTATCCCAAAAAGGTTGGGGTACCGCCAAGCGCGAAGTGGTTACGCAATTGTATCAAACTGAAATGATTGATATGAAAGATTTCGTGAGTGATTATATTCATAGTTCTGATGTGCGAAGTCGTTATAGTAAGCAAACGATTACAATTTATGAAAAGATGGTTGATCGAATTCGAACAAATGGAGATAAGCATTTACACAATAGATTAGGAAAAGTTCAAAGAAAACGGATGCGTCGAAATATTAAACATTTACTCCATGAAATTAAATGGCATGCTCAACAGGATGTGAATGATCAAAGATCTCACTATGATTTTAGTCCAAAACAAAAACGCCAAATTAAACAGAATCGTGCTAAATATGAACAATTCAAAAATTTATCACGTCAAGAAATGCTTGATAATTGGAAAAACATGCAAAATGAGTTACTTGATTTAAACGAAGAAGTTGCTAAACAAACAGATCAAAAGATTAATGGAATTATGGAAGAGCGTCTTCGAACGGGACATGGGGATAATCAATCTATTGATATGGTTCGGAAGAGCATGGAAACGTTTTTCAACCGAATTCGCCGTGATTATAAACAAGCGGTGGAAGTGGATAATAATTTATTCTTACGTGCTTTTCAATATGAATTTACCTTTGTTCAACAGGGTGTTGAAGCCCATAAAATTCCACAGGCTTTGGCAGCAGAATTATATACTGAAATTAATGATGCACAAACTTTGCAAATTCAACGGGCGGGAGAAATGGAGCAGCGATCTGAATTGGTCGGAATTAGCATCTAACTAACATTTAGTAAGAAAAACTTGACGTTATAACTTAATTCCTTCAGAATAGAGGAAACAAATAGATGAACGACTTTTTGATGGAATAACCCATAATGGAGGAGTTTTATTATGACAGTAGAAGTAGTTAACGATCAAGATTTTGCACAAAAAACCGGTCAAGGTGTTTCCTTGGTTGATATGTGGGCGACATGGTGTGGACCATGTAAGATGCAAAGCCCAGTAATTGAAGCTGTTTCTGAGCAACATCCAGAAGTTTATTTTGCAAAGATGGATGTTGATGAAAATCCTGCCACTTCAGAAGAACTTGGAATTCAAGCAATCCCAACTTTGTTGATTAAAAAAGATGGTGAAATTGTTGAACGTTTAGTCGGTTATCACCCTATTAAACAAGTTAATGCTGTCTTGGCAAAGTATATTGATAATTAAATTTTTATCAAATGATACGCTTTGAATTAATTTTCAAGGCGTTTTTATTTCCTTATCAAATTTAAGTAGTTGGAGGATTATATTGAGTTCAACAAAGTCTTATTAAGTGGTGGAAAGCTTTTAACTTGTAGGCTCAAATAATGTTTATTTAATTATCATGTTAAGATAATATATATCATATTTAGGGGGTGATTGAATGGTTTCTTTTTGGCAAGCATTTAAAAATTATTGGCGTCGTGGGTTTGATTTCAAGGGACGATCAACTCGGGCTGAATTTTGGTGGATGGTTTTATGGGCCATTATTGGTCTTGTGATATTATTGGGCGGATTAGCTGGTTCGATGTATATGTTAGTACATCATGCTGGAACTAATCAATTTGAACGATTAATCTATAATAATATTATAGGATTCTTTGTTTTGACATTGGTGATTGGAATTATTTTGATTATTCCAAGTACAGCTCTAACAGTTCGTCGTTTGCGAGATACCGGATTAGATACTTGGGTTATCTGGGTTATAGTTATTTTGAATTTTATTCTTGGACGTAATGATATGTTATGGAATAATTGGTGGGAAATTTTAATTAGTATTTTGACCTTACTAGTATCATTGATGATGTTCATAGGCTTGATAATGGAATCAAATTCTTTGAATTTTCATGGTAAAAATTTGAAGCAACCAGCAGTTAAGGTTGAAATTTTGTATCCAACACAAATGAAGGCAAAAGTTCTCCAACCAAAACAAAAAGATTAAATATAAGAATTAATTGTAAAGAGACTTTAAGCGGTGCTATGGGCGACTGTTTAAGGTTTTTATTTTTTAAACAATAATAAAAAAGGTCGGAATAAAATTCCGACCTTTTAAAATTTTGATTACTTTAATATGAACTATATTTTATATTATGATAAATTCAATCTTTAAATAAATTAATCACCATTATTTTAAATTTTATTCTTAACTTAAATATGATTGCTTATTAAGGTCTTCAATTGATTCTAAGCGGAAACCTTTTCGCGATAATAATTTGATAATTTTAGAAAGCACATCTTCATCAACTTGATTTGGTAGAGTAAAAATAATCCGGTGAGTTAGGGCATTTTGATCGGGATCTAGAGAAACAGCGCTGGAAATAGTCGAATAGCGAGAAACATATTTGGCAGCCCGTTCTAAACTACCGCGTTCTCCATCGGTTAGTAAAGTTAGCGTGTATCGCCCTTGTTCAGTTTGCCAAGATGAAGCTAACATATTCATCATAGATGAATGAGTTAGAATTCCAATGAAATTATGATTTTCATCAATAATGGAGATAAAGGGTAGATCTTGAAGTGCAAAAAAAGTTTCAAAAAAAGTTGCATCAATTTGGATGAATTTAGTCATGTTACGCATCACAGAAGTTACTGGTTGGGTAAGGTCTCTTTGTTGCGCTTGGGCTTGGTAAATATGCATTTTATAAATAACACCACGAAATAATGTTCCAGTAGTATCTAAAATTGGAATAGCTCGAAATGAGGTAGTCTCAAAAATTCGGAGAGCATCTTCCAAGGATGCATCTTCGGAAACTGTAACTAATTCATCTTTAGATTTAATAAGTGATTCCAGCATATTATCCTCTTTCTCTAATCTTAATCTAATAATTTTAACATGGAATAGCATAAAGTAAAAGAAAGCATCATGAAAATAAATAATATTTTAAAATTTGTCAATGATTAATTTTAATGAGGTACAATTTAAGCTGATTTATATTTGAATCAAACAATGACGAATAACTTTAGAGCTAAGTTAGAAGGCACATCGCATAGGATAGAATGGTACAATATTAAGCATATAATCTTTTTAAGCTTGTCCATTTAAAAGAACGACTAAATTTGAATGTACTTGATGATTTGTTTGGGATTTTTCAATGGAAGTTAAAATAAATTTAAGTAAAATAATTATTTATATCAGAAAATTTTAAATTGGGCAAAAGTTTAATGAAAATAGAAGTTAAACAATAAAAATCAATGGGATAGTGAGAAGATAATAAAATGAAAATGATTGTTGGTTTAGGAAATATTGGAAAAGAATATGATCAAACGCGGCACAATGTCGGGTTTATGACCATTGATGCATTTGCTCAAGAATTAGGAATTAAGTTTAAACAGGATGGACCACATCATGCTTTTGTGGCTGAAGGTTGGATTGGGACAGACAAGGTCCTTTTAGTTAAGCCAACAACGTATATGAATTTATCCGGTGAAGCGGTAGCTCCTTTAATGAGCTACTATAATCTAGCTATTGAAGATATTTTAATTATTCAAGATGATATGGACATGGAATTAGGTCGCTTAAGGCTACGCACTAAAGGATCTGCAGGGGGACATAATGGAATTAAATCAATTATTAGCCAACTGGGGACTCAAAGCTTTAATCGATTAAAGTTTGGAATTGCCCATCCAAAGCATGAAAAGCAAGCAGTGATTAATTTTGTGCTGGGTAAATTTAATAAAGACGATGCTATTACAGTAGATCAAAGTATCGAAGTGGCTAAAAAAATGATGCAGGATTTTGTCCAAGGGCAACCCATGGATCAATTAATGAACCAGTATAATTAAAAGGCCATGCTTTTAGAAAATAATGATTCTTATTAGATAGACGAATAAAAATGAATAAAGAGATTTTAAGATGAGACTATCAGAATTTTTAACAGATAATCAAAAATATAATGATTTACTACAAGATCTTGAACAAGGGGGGCATCATGTATTAACTGGATTAACCGGAAGCGCCCGTTCGGTTTATTTAAGTGGCTTGAATCAATCATTAAAGCAACCTATGTTATTAGTGACCGATAGCCAATTTCATGCACAACAACTAACAGAAGATCTAGTAGGTCTACTCGATGATGAGCAAGTTATTTATTTTCCAGCGGAAGAAACGTTAAGTGCGCAGATTGCACTTTCTTCATTGGACACGATGTTAGCTCGTATTACGGCTTTAGAAAAAATTAGACATGCTAAACAACCAATTATTGTGACCGGTTATGCAGGATTGAATCAGGTTTTACCTAGTGTTAATCAATTTGAAAATGCGGCCATTACCATCGATTTTGAACAAATTTATCAACTAGATCAATTGCAATCTATGATTAATACCATGGGATATCGACGAGTTGATGCCGTTAATTCTCCTGGTGAGTATTCATTGAGAGGATCGATTATTGATGTTTACCCATTAAATTATGAAAACCCGATTCGGATGGATTTTTTTGATACCGATCTAGATTCTTTACGTACTTTTGATGTAGAGACGCAAAAAAGTTTGGAACAATTAACGACGGTGCAATTATTGCCAGTGACTGATTTAATCGCTGACGAACATGATTTGAAACAGGCGCAAACAAAATTGAATTTAGCCTTGACCACTGCCAGAGATAAATTAGATGGTGCAGCTAAACGACATCTAACAGAGGCGATGCAGCCATTGTTAACAGCCTTAGAACAAGGAACAATTGTACCTGAAATACGACAATATTTGGCATACCTGTATCCAGATCAAACGACTTTATTGGATTATTTACCAAAACAGGGGATTGTGGTCTATGATGATTATCCTCGAATGATGGAAAATGCTAGGCAAGCACAAATTGATGCAATGGATTGGTGGACAGATCGGCTTGAACAAAATAAAGTTCTACCTAATTTTGAGCAAGGGCCTGATCTGGAAAAACTAGTACAAAAAGATCAACATGCTAATTTGATATTATCCCCCATGGGACGTGGCGTGGGCAGTATTAAACAAGATTCGTTAACAAATATGGTGATTCGGCCTACTCAGCAATTCTATAATCAAATGCCAATGGTGCAAGCTGAAGTTAGTCGATGGCAGAAACAAAATTATACGATAATATTTTTAACAAATACCTTAGAGCGACAAGATAAATTAGAACAAACTTTAAATGATTTTAAGGTACCAGTTAATACTGTTGATATTGATAAACTGGTTCCTAATCGCACACAATTAACGACTTTACCCTTACACGAAGGGTTTGAAATACCGTTATTAAAGTTAGTTGTCTTAACGGAAAAAGAGTTATTTAAAACTATTACTAGAAAAGCTCCTCGTCGGCAAACTTTAAGTAATGCTGAACGCATCAAAAGTTACAATGAATTAAAAGTGGGCGATTATGTTGTTCATGTGAACCATGGAATTGGAATTTATGAAGGAATTACCACCTTAGAAACTAAAGGTATTAAACAAGATTACATTACAATTCAATATCGTGGATCAGGTAAAGTGTTTATTCCGGTTTCGCAACTAGATTTAGTGCAAAAATATGTTAGTGCTGGTGAAAAAGCGCCGAAACTAAATAAATTGGGTGGGACTGAATGGGTTAAAGCTAAACGTAAGGTTGCTGCACGTGTTGAAGATATGGCTGATGAACTCTTGCAACTATATGCTGAACGTGAGGCGAAACGTGGCTTTGCTTTTTCCAAAGATGATTCTGAAGTGGAACGGTTTGAAGCTGCTTTTCCGTATCCTGAAACGAATGATCAATTACAAGCAACCAACGAAATTAAAAAAGATATGGAAAAGATTCAACCCATGGATCGCTTATTAGTTGGAGATGTTGGTTTTGGAAAAACTGAGGTAGCTTTTCGGGCTGCCTTTAAGGCGATTCATGATCATAAGCAAGTTGCGATGTTAGTACCAACAACGATTTTAGCGGAACAACATTTTGAATCAATGCAAATTCGTTTTGATGATTTTGACATTAAAATGGCGATGTTGTCACGTTTTCAGTCGGCTAAAGAAGTGAAAGATATTATTCAAAAACTTAAAAACCATGAAATCGATATGGTCGTTGGAACACATAAATTATTAGGTAAGAATGTTGAGTTTGCGGATCTTGGATTATTGATTATTGATGAAGAACAACGTTTTGGTGTGAAGCATAAAGAGCGATTAAAACAACTTAAAACAGATGTGGATGTGTTGACTTTAACTGCAACCCCAATCCCTAGAACTTTGAATATGGCTATGGTGGGAGCCAGGGATCTATCAGTTCTAGAAACGCCCCCAGCAAATCGTTTTCCAATTCAAACATATGTTATGGAGCAAAATGGTCGCGAAATTGCTATGGCAATCGAGCGGGAAATGGCCCGTGGTGGACAAACATTTTATCTACATAATCGTGTTGATGACATTGAAAAGACTCGATTATACATTGAAAGTTTAGTACCAGATGCAAGGGTAGCAATTATTCATGGACGTCTGACTGAAGTTCAACTGGAAGGGATTTTGTTTGATTTTATTCATGGTGATTATGATGTGCTAGTTACAACGACCATTATTGAAACTGGAGTTGATATTCCTAATGCTAATACTTTAGTGGTTGAATCAGCTGATCGGATGGGCTTGGCCCAACTTTATCAAATTCGTGGAAGAGTTGGTCGCTCAAATAATTTGGCCTATGCATATTTTATGTATCCAGCTAATCGAACGTTAACGGAAGTCAGTGAACATCGATTAGAAGCGATTCGTGATTTTACTGAACTAGGATCAGGCTTTAAAATCGCAATGCGAGACCTTTCAATTCGTGGAGCTGGTGATCTATTGGGGTCACAACAGCATGGATTTATTAATACGGTCGGTTATGATCTATATACGCAAATGCTTCAAGAGGCGGTTGCCGTTAAGCAAGGTAAACCAAAAGTTGAAGTGAAAGCTGATGCAGAAATTGATCTTGGAATTGAAGCTTTCTTGCCAGAAAGTTATGTTCCAGGTGGGGCTCCTAAGATTGAACTTTATCAAAGAATTAGTCGAGCACAGTTAGCTAATGATTTGACTGAAATTGAGGAAGACTTATTAGATCGGTATGGAGAATTACCTTTAGCAGCACAACGTTTGCTCACAATCGCTGAATTAAAGCGTTTGGCTGATCAAGTTGGGATAACTAAAATTTCTCACGATAAAATACGTTCAGAAATTATCCATGTGATTTTCAATCCGAAAACTAACTGGGATCAAGTTGATTGGTTAACAGCTTTGAAACAAGGCCATTTAAGAGGACAAGCTATTTCAATCCAACCGGCACAAATTGATATTATTATTCAACCTAATATGACGGTAGATGATTGGTTAAGCGGATTAAAAATCTTTTTGGAGGCCTTTAATGCAACCTACGAAAAAGAATCAAAATAATAATTTACTGGCAGGAGCAGGTTTGTTAACGCTGACCGGTTTGATTGCCAAAATTTTAAGTGCTCTATATCGAATACCATTGCAAAATTTAGTTGGTAACAGAGGCTTTTATGTTTATCAGCAAGTTTATCCGATTTATGGAATCGGTGTGGTTTTGGCCTTGAGCGGATGGCCCTTAGTGATTTCTAAACTAGTCAGTGAGCAACCTGATGGTGCTCATGCTCGGTTTATGGCTCAGCGGTTGCACCATTTATTAACATTAATCAGTTTAATTATTTTTGGTGGTTTAATTTTTGGTGCGCCTTTGATTGCCAAAGCAATGGGAGGTGATGTTGGTTTGACCCCCGTCATCAGGGCGGTCGCTTGGATGTTTTTATTAATGCCTTTGTTAGCGACAACACGGGGATATTCCCAGGGACAATTTGATATGGTCCCTACGGCTATTTCGCAAATTGTTGAACAAATTGTTCGAGTGGGCGTAATTGTATTCGTTGCTATTTGGGCTAACCAGCAGCAATGGTCGGTTTATAAAATGGGAACTTGGGCCATGGCTGGTGCACCAATCGCAACGATTTTTGCGGCTCTATTTATGTTTAAAAAATATCGAGAAATTTATATAATCAACCAAGTAGATCAAGCAAATTTTATGCAGGCTCCTCAATTTAAGTGGCGTATTTTAGCTCGTAGAATGTGGCAAGAAGGAAGTTTGTTAGTCTTAGTAGCTGCACTATTGGTTTTATTTCAATTAGTAGATGCCTTTACGGTTAAATCAAATTTAGTCCTTGGTGGAATGCATGAAGCTCAAGCGGAGAATTTAAAAGGCGTCTATGATCGAGGTCAACCATTAGTTCAATTGGGAATGGTATTAGCTACCAGTATTGGTACCACATTGGTTCCAAATTTACGGCATTATTTTGTGACAGCCCAGACTGAAAAATTTGAAAAAGATTTTGCTAGTTCAATGAGACTTTCTATTCTTTTAATCATTGCAACGACGGGTGGAATGTTGGCGGTGTTGCCTCAATTAAATCAAAGTTTATTTGGTAGTCGAGAAGGTACGCTAGCACTAGGGATTTATTTATTGTCAATGTTACCTGCTACATTGATTTTAGTCCTTATTACAATTTTACAAAGTATGAATCGGACTCGAAATTTAATGATTTCTATTCTTATTGGAATATTCATTAAATGGGTTATGAATGATGTACTAATGCATTATATGGGATTAAATGGGGCAAGTTGGTCCACAGTCCTAGGATTGACAGCAATTTTAGGATATACCATTTGGCGGGTCCCAAAGAAGTTATGGGCTCAATTAAATTTGCGTCAACTATTGATTAAAGACTTAGGATTAAGTGGAATTATGATGTTTGTAGTTTGGTTGACTGAAGCTATGTTAGAAGCATGGTTAGGTGATCAAAGAATGACTGTTATTTTGATTTTAATGCTGGGCATACTATTTGGTATAATAGTATTTGTCGGTGGTGTTTTGAAATGGAAAATTTTGAAAATCGATGAAATAAATTTATTGCCAAAAGGTTCGAAAATTATTGAAAAAATTTATAGAAAATAAGAATGAGGTAAAAATAAAATGCGACTTGATAAATTTTTAAAGGTTTCACGTTTGATTAAGCGGCGATCTGTGGCGAAAGAAATTGCAGATCAAGGACGAATCACGATTAACGGTAAGGTAGCGAAGTCTTCATCTGATGTTAAGAATGGTGATGAGTTATCAATTAAATTTGGAAATCGTTTAATGGTTCTTGAAATTGAACGTATTATTGAAACGACTAAAAAAGAAGATGCAGAGCATATGTATAAAATATTGCGTGAGGATGCTTTACAAGATCAAGGTGAATAGTTATAAAATTATTAAGATTTATTAATAATTATCGACTGCCCCGGTTGAACATGTAATGATAACGTTACCAGTAGTTTAATTTTGACCGGAGGAACTCGATATGGTCCAACGTATTCAAAAAAAAATAACATTCAACCATTGGATCCGGCTGGAGCACGTTTTATTCAATATAATTCGGAGAAGCAACGGATTCATATGCGCCAAGTACATCGGCGACGCGCTAAATTGATTTACGGAGTTGCAGGTATTTTTTGTAGTGTAATTATGGTAACTGGGGTTGGAAATTACTTACAATTAAGGACAGCTGAGGCCCGAAGTTTAAAAGTAGAACAACAAGTTGAAAAAGCTAAAAGCGAAAATAAACGTCTAGTTAAGTTAAAAAACAATTTACAAAATGAAGATTATGTTGAACAATATGTTCGGCAACATTACATGTACACCAAAAAAGGTGAAGTTATCTTCAATTTACCGGATAAATAAATATTATAGAGGTCTGGATTATTTTCCAGCCTTTTTTATTAGAAAGGGTCAACTAAAGGAGGTTAGGGATGGTTCAGCCAAAAACAATGAAAATGCAACTGATTAAAAAATTACAAGCGGCTGAATTGTTTAATAGCAGTGAACATGTAGTGGTTGCTCTATCAGGTGGGTTTGATTCATTACATTTAGCAACGTGGCTAACAGATGGATCCTTACCTCTTACGATGCAACCAAAAGTCAGTGTAATTTATATTAATCATCAATTAAGAGCTGATGCTGCTGAGGAAGAAGCATTTGTTCGAGAGTGGCTTGATCAAAATAAGGAACGGTTTGTGCATACAGCCATACAACGGATGGATTGGGCAGAAATTCCACAACACGGAATTGAAGAACAAGCTCGTGAGCGTCGTTATGTGCTTTTGAAGCAACAAGCATTGAAGTGGGACACTAATATTATTGTGACAGCTCATCATCAAGATGATCAAGTCGAAACGATGCTATTTAAACTTTTACGGGGCTCTCATTTACAACAATTAATGGGGATGTCCATGCGTCAAATACGGGATGGATTGGATTTAAGACGACCATTCTTAGGCCTTTCAAAAGCAGAGCTACCTAAGTTAGTTGAGAAACCAATTTTAAAGGTAATCGAAGATAGTTCTAATTATGATCAGACCTATGCTCGTAATCGACTGC
The DNA here is from genome assembly GCF_000277645.1 of Weissella koreensis KCTC 3621. The sequence goes on from NZ_AKGG01000004.1 coordinate 24,485, forward strand.
GTCAGAGTATTATTCCAGAACTAAAGCAAATAAATCATAAATTTGCTCCCCATTTGTTAAAAACGATGGATCAATTAGGGACGCTCTTAAAGTTGGCTGATCCGATTTTAGATGCGCAGGCTCATGAGATTGAAATGGGAACCTTTGATTGGCAAGCAATTGAAGCAGATGTACAAATATTAGTTTTACAAAAATGGATTAATCAGCAGCAAGAATATGAAATTAAAGATCAACAGTTATATCAGATTATTAAGTTGATGCAAAATCCGAATGTAAATCGAGGATCCGTCCAAATTTCTCATGATTTACAAGCGGTTCGTGATAAACGTCAATTAACCTTACAAAAAGTCATAAATCAATCAGTTTTAATTGATAATTCATGATAAAATAAAAGGGTATATTTAAAAAAGATAGAATGCCTGACATGAGGGGACAATTCAATGAGCGTATTTAAGATGGATAATGATATCGAGCGAGTCCTATATAGTCAAGAAGCGATTGCTGAGGCGGCTAAACGGGTCGGACAGCAATTAGCACATGATTATGAAAATAAGACCCCGATTATTTTGGTTGTATTAAAGGGAGCTGCACTTTGGGCAGTAGATGTAATGCGGTACATGGAATATACTGAAGTTGAGTTTATTAATGTGTCAAGCTATAATGGTGGAATTACTAGTTCCGGCGAAGTATCTTTGGTAACTGATATTCAAAGCGATGTTAATAATCGTGATGTCATCATTATGGAAGATATCGTTGATACTGGACGCTCATTAAAGTTTATGAAAGAGTTACTAGTACAACGTGGTGCTAATAGTGTTAAGACAGCCAGTCTTCTTGATAAAAAAGAAGGCCGAGTTGTGGAAGAAGATGTAGAATATATTGGCTTTGACGTACCAAAAGCTTTTGTTGTTGGGTATGGCCTTGATTATAGTGTTAATGGAAAAGAACTTTATCGCAATTTACCATATGTTGGAATCTTGAAGAAGGAAGTTTATGCCCCTGAGCATGCTAATCTAGTAGATCATGAGATAACCCCCACGCATTAGGATATTGGCTGGAATAGCTAATTAAAAAAATAATGTGGATTAAAGGAGAAACGAAGCATGAAAAATCGCCCGAGTGGTAATTTTGTTCGACAGAGTTTGTTTTATGTGATTATGCTTCTAGCAGTATTAGGATTAGTTTATTGGGTTATTGGACCAAAAGATACTAATACCGTTAAGAAGATTGAAACCTCAACATTTATTAAACAGTTGAACGAAAAGAAAATTAAATCAATTGAAATTAAGCCAGGAGCTGGTGTTTACGATATTAAAGGTGATTATCGTAAGCCACAGACAGAAAAAGTATCCGCTGCTGCAGAAGGAACTTTAATGGCCAAAGTTATGGGCAATGCTAAGCCTAAGGTGACTTCATTTGAAGTTAACGCTTTGCCGAATGATTCAACTTTGAAGGCAATTAACCAAGCTGCAGATAAAACCAATACTGAAATCAGTACAAAGCCAGAAGATTCAAATGTTTGGGGATCATTGTTGGTAACGATTCTACCCATGATCTTTATGATTGGATTCCTATGGCTTATGATGAGCGGTATGGGTCAAGGTGGCCGTGGTGGATCTGGTGGAATGATGAACATCGGAAAGTCTAAGGCTAAACCAGCCGATCCTGAGGAAAATAAAGTTCGCTTTGGGGATGTTGCTGGAGCTGAAGAAGAAAAGCAAGAATTGGTTGAAGTTGTTGAATTCTTGCGTAGCCCAAGTAAGTTCACTAAGTTGGGAGCTAAAATCCCAAAGGGTGTCTTGTTGGAGGGGCCTCCCGGAACTGGTAAGACCTTGTTAGCACGTGCCGTAGCTGGTGAAGCTGGCGTACCGTTCTTCTCAATTTCTGGTTCAGACTTCGTGGAAATGTTCGTCGGAGTTGGAGCTAGTCGTGTTCGTGATTTGTTCGAAAATGCTAAAAAGTCAGCCCCATCAATCATCTTTATTGATGAAATTGATGCGGTTGGACGTAAGCGTGGCTCAGGTATGGGCGGTGGAAACGATGAACGTGAACAGACTTTGAACCAAATGTTGATTGAAATGGATGGATTCTCAGGTAATGAAGGGGTGATTGTGATTGCAGCAACCAACCGTTCTGATGTTTTGGATCCTGCCTTACTTCGTCCAGGTCGTTTTGACCGAAAGATCTTGGTTGGACAACCGGATGTTAAGGGACGTGAGGCAATTCTAAAGGTACATTCAAAGGATAAGCCATTAGGTCCAGATGTGGACTTGAAAGAAATTGCCAAGCAAACTCCTGGATTTGTGGGAGCGGACTTAGCTAATCTTTTGAACGAAGCAGCTTTGTTGGCAGCTCGTCAAAATAAAAATGTTATTGAAGCTAATGATGTGGATGAAGCTGAGGATCGTGTTATTGCTGGTCCAGCTAAAAAGGATCGAGTTGTTTCAGCAAAGGAACGCGAAACAGTTGCTTATCACGAAGCTGGTCACGCTATTGTTGGTTTGGTTTTGAATGAAGCCCGTGTGGTTCATAAGGTAACAATTGTGCCACGAGGACGCGCTGGTGGTTACGCAATTATGTTGCCACGTGAAGATCAAATGTTGATGTCAAAGGATAACGCTGAAGACCAAATTGCTGGTTTGATGGGTGGTCGTGCGGCTGAAATGGTGATGTTCAAGCAACAATCTTCAGGAGCATCAAACGACTTTGAACAGGCAACTGGAATTGCTCGCGCTATGGTAACTGAGTATGGAATGTCTGATAAACTTGGAATGGTTCAATTAGCAAAGAATGGTCAATCATTCAATAATCCTTATGGTGAAGGTGCACCTTATTCTGAGTCAACGGCTCAATTAATTGATGAAGAAGTTCGTCGATTGACAACCGAAGGGTATGCGCGTGCGCATGATATTATTGTTCAATATCAAGATAAGCATGAGGCCATCGCGAAGGCACTTCTTGAATTTGAAACATTGGATGAGAAGCAAATTCTTAGTCTTTATGAAACTGGTAAGATGCCAACTTCAGTAAAGGTTGAAAAAAATGATGATCAACCAATGTCATATGAAGAAGCTAAGCAAGTTGCTAGTCAAAAAGTGTCTGAAGCAGTTGAAGAGCACAAAGAAGAATCTAAAGGAGATGCAGAAACATTGTATCCTCGCGATTAAAATTTAATTGTTAATAAATTAAGCATACCTGTATCATGGATCCGGTGTGCTTTTTTATTTATTGAAATCTAAAACAATAAATTAAATAGTAATGATTGATGTAGACTTAATGTTGATTATGATAAATAAAAAGAGCCTGGGATAGATTTATCCCAGGCTTTTAATTGGTTATATTGATTAAATTTAAATTAGTATATTTTATAAATTAATGTTTTAAAATATCTAACATGAAATCTTGAAAATCTCGAACAAAGCGTTCGTTATCGACGTTAACAGCTACTTTGGTTGTAGTTGAATCTAATAATTTTTGATTATCACCGATAGTTCGGCCATAGTCACCTGAATTTCGATCATAAGTAACACGCATGTTGAGATCAATGGTTGTAACGTAATTAGGATCAATTGCTACGGCTACAGCTAATGGATCATGTAAGGCAGCCCCACGATGATCAATATCAAGTCGGTCGTAAGCATCAATATAGTAATCCATCATATCAGCGTATTGCGCTCCAGCATTAGTACCAAGTGCACGCCATTCTTTTGTATGTTTCTTAGTTAGCAATGTTCGTAATGTAACGTCTAACCCAATCATCGTTAAGTTCTTTTGATGCGTAAATACAAAATCAGCTGCTTCGGGATCCTGATGAATATTGGCTTCCGTAAATGGTGTCACATTTCCTGGTACTGTCAGGGCTCCACCCATTAAGGTGGTTTGCCCAATTAGTTCAGCTACAGCAGGATCTTTTTGAATGGCAGCGGCCAAATTTGTTAGTGGTCCAGTCGGTAAGTAGATTAAATTATCACCATATTGATGAGCAGCATCAATTAAGAATTGCACTCCTGATTGATCCTCAATTTTTCTAGTGGCAGGATCTAATTTAATATTTCCAATTCCATTATCACCATGAATTGCCATTGAAATTGGCATTGTTTCAAAAGTTTGAGTGGTCGATGAGTGATAATCTCCCAAATATACGGGAACTTCATCTGCTTTTAAGAGATGGAGTAAATCTAGTGAATTTTGACCAGCAGTTTCAATTAAAGTGTTTCCATAAGAAGAAATAACTCCAATTAAGTCAATTCGTGGATCTTCGACTGCTAAGGCCATAGCTAATGCATCATCAATTCCAGTGTCTAAATCTAAAATCATTTTTTTAGTTGCCATGGTCAATTCCTTTCGATGTAAAACAAAATATGCTTATTTATTTGATTGGATGATCTTTCATTTGGTTCATATGTGGGATTTCAGCTAAGAACCAGTCTTCAAATGCTTTTGTGTTGATATCAACAGCGACGTGGGCATTTAATTTTCCGTTTGACCAACGATCTTGCGTGTCAGCAATTGTTCCACCGATAGCTGGTCCTTCAGTGATGACATAAACCATGTGGTCTTCTAAAGTGAAGAATTCTGGATGAAGCAAGAATAGGATTGTATTAACATCATGCATTGGCTTACCAGCTGCCTCAATATCGTTATAAGCAGTCATAACACCGGAGATCATTTTTCCAACTTCACCAATTTCAGCCACATTTTCGATCGATTGGTTTGATAGGAGGGCTTTTAATGTGACATCGAGACCGATCATCGTGATATCGATTCCACTTTCGTAAACTATCTTGGCAGCATCGGGATCCGTGAAGATGTTGAATTCAGCTACTGATGACACGTTACCCCCAGATAATGAACCACCCATAAGGATAAATCGCTTAATTTTAGATTTAATATCCGGATATTTGATAAGCAATAAAGCAACATTGGTATATGAACCGGTTGCAACAATGGTGATTGGTTCTGCTGCATCTGATAAAACTTGGTGCATAGCTTCAACAGCTGGATCATCAATGGGTTGATGCTTTAATTCTGGAAAATCATAACCAGGCATACCAGATTCTCCATGGATATATGAAGCGTCTTTAAATTCACGTTTCAATGGGGCTTTGGCTCCCATAGCTACAGGAATATCTGTACGGTTAAAAAATTCTTCTAACTTTAATAAATTAGCGGTCGTTTTTTCAACAGCAACATTTCCCGCTACTCCAGTTAATAATTTTAAATCAAATTCAGGGCGAGTTAAGGCAATTGAGAGGGCAATCGCGTCATCAATTCCAGGGTCCATATCTAAAATTAAAGCTTCTTTTTCCATTATCATGAGTAAAATTCCCTTCTAGAACAAAATCAAATAAATAAAATTTAAAATAAAAACGGGGTTGAGGCATTGTATTGCTCTCAGCCTCGTTTAATTCATGTTTAACGTGAGTTTAATTTATTTACCAGGCGAATAATCCAGCCATTCCTGCTGAAAGTAATGAAACCAAAATTCCTGATACTAACATCAAAGGCACATTTTTTGAGATCAAATCAACTTTTTCTTTTGAAACTAAACCTTTGAAGGCTCCGATGATCATTCCAACTGTTGAGAAGTTAGCAAATGATGTTACAAAGACAGTCAACACGGCTACGGCGTGTTTATTAGCAAATAAACCAGTTCCAGCCATTACACTCTTTGAAACTTCACCCATAACAACGAATTCATTGGTTACCAATTTAGTTCCCATATATTGTGCAATTTGGAAAGCATCGTGTGGATTGAATCCCAACAGCCATGCAAATGGGAACATGATAACACCGAAGATGTTTTCAAGTGAAAGCCAGTCAAGACCAGTTAATGAGAATAAATTATCAATTAAGTTAGCCAAGGCAACGAATGCTACAACAGATGCAAAGATAATTAAGATCAACTTACCAGCACCTAAGATTGAGTCACCTAAGAATGAGAAGAAAGGTTCTTTCTTTGGACGTTCCATTTTCATAGTTCCGTCAGCTTGAGCTACTTCAACTGGTTCGTTGACTTCAACAACAACGTCTTCTTCCGGTGAAATGTTAATCGGATTCAAAATAGCAGAAATGACGATTGCTCCTAGAATATTCAAAGGAACAGCGGTCAAAACATATTGACCAGGCATCATTTGGGTATAAGCTCCGATTATTGAAGCAGTGACACAACTCATCGACATTAAGGCTAATGTTAAGTTTCGCGTTCCACTCATTTGATTTAATTGAGCTTTGGAAACGGCCAAAACTTCGGTGTTTCCTAAGAACATCATTTCAACTGAGAAGAAAGCTTCAAATTTTGGTTGGCCTGTGATGAATGATAAGGCACGGCCAATCCACTTAACTACCCAAGGCAGGAAGCCGATGTAAGTTAGAATATCAAACAAAGGCACTACCAATAAGATTGGCATCAACGCAGAAGTCACGAAATTCATTGACCCATCTAAAGTCCCTCCGGCACCAGGGATGGTAGATGAAACCCATTCAGGAAGGGCAAAGGCGATTCCTTTATAGGCGGTGGCTACCAACCAGTTGAAGCCTTCAGCCGCGGCGACAACAGCTTGACGACCAATGCTAAAGTTCACAAAGAACCAGGCTAAGAATAATTGCAATACGGTTACGATTCCAACGGATTTCCATTGAATGTTCTTTTTGTCACGTGAGAATAGATAAGCTACGCCCAGAGTAACGAAAATACCGACAATATTGATGAGTAAGTACATGTCCAGATCCTTTCCAAAAAAAGAGAAATAAGAGAACGTTGAAACGTTTAACTGAAGACAAGAATACATGATCATTTTTAAAAATGCAAGCGCTTCCAAAGAATTTTTAAAAATAAAAAAACTTGAACCTTCAGTCAACATTAAAACTTATTATGTATTATACTATAAACGTAGCTTAAAAAAACGGTTACATTAAATAAAAGGCTAAAGGATAAAACCATGAAAAAAGCTTCGATTAAGGATGTTGCCAAGCTTGCGGGCGTTTCAATTGCAACGGTTTCGCAAATAATAAATAATAAAACAGAGCGTTTTTCTGATGAAACAATTCATAAAGTTATTAACGCACGAAACGAATTGGGTTATATCCCAAATATCGCGGCAAAACGTTTAAAAGGGGGGACTAGCCCGTTAATTGGCGTTTTAATTCCGTCATTTAGGATGCCGTTTTTTGCTGATTTAATTCAAAGTATGCAAGTTGATGGTCCAGAAAATGTGGATTTAGTATTTATGGGTGCAAATGAGGACAACTTAGAAGCATCGATTTATTCATTAATTGAACGCGGAGCCGATGCTTTAATTTTTGGCCGGCCAATTCCCGAGCATCAAAAAATGATTGAATTTTTAACTAAACGGAATATTCCATTCCTTTCATTAGATCAGAGTGCTGATTTGGATGCTAAAGATCAAGTTATGGTAAGAGAGTGGCAAGGCGGTAAAATGGCGGCACGCCATTTAATGGAATTGGGGCATAAGAAAATAACTTTATTGATGGCTGAACAAATGACAGACAATATGCATCAACGTGAAGCTGGGTTCATTTCAGCACTTTATGATGAAGGAATTGAGCCGATTGATAATGTTAAAACGCAACTTTCAAAACATGGTGGTTTAGTTGCAGCAGAAAAAATTATGGCAACTGGAGCAACTGCGGTTTTTACTTTGAATGATGAAATAGCAGTGGGCTTAATAAGAGGTTTGTATGAACATGGTGTTAATGTTCCTAAAGATGTTTCAGTTGTTGGTTATGATGATACTGATTATGCTGAATTTTTTGTGCCGGCTTTAACTACGGTTCGTCAACCAGTTCAACAAATCGGTATAGATGCTTTAAATATGATTATTAAAAGATTAAGAGACCCTGATTTACCACAACAAAATGATACATTGGAACTTAAATTGATCGTGCGTGAATCGACAGGAGTACCGCGGTCTGATAATTGACAAACTAGTTAATTTTCACTAAAATTGAGGTTGTTTGATGGTAAAACGTTTAACTGGATTTATTTTTTGATTCAAATAATGAACTAAAGATAAAATAAAGAAAATAGAGGATTCAAAACCATGAATGCACAAGATTTAAATAAGAAAAAAGCTGCTGAGTTTGCGGCTCAATATATTGAAGAAGGAATGACTGTAGGATTAGGAACTGGATCAACAGTGGCTTTCTTCTTAGACGCTTTGGCCGAAAAGAAGATTAATTTTACAGGAGTTACGACTTCTAACCGAACAGCTGCTCGCGGAGCAGAACTAGGAATGAAAATTGTCGATGTCGACGAGGTTGACCATATTGACGTTACTGTTGATGGGGCTGATGAAGTAGATACTTATTTAAATGGAATTAAAGGTGGCGGAGCTGCTTTATTAATGGAAAAGATTGTTGCCAAGAATTCAACTAAAAATATTTGGATTGTTGACCAAAGTAAGGTTAAGCCGGTTTTGGGAACTTTCCCATTGCCAGTTGAAGTTGTACCTTATGGAAGCGGACAACTAGCACGTAAATTTGAAAAAGATGGTTTGAATCCTACACTACGTTTAGATCAAGAAGGTAAAACTTTGGTGACTGATGGTGGACACTATATTCTAGACCTACACTTGGATGGGATGGATAGTCCAGAACGCTTATCAGATTACTTATCAAAGGAAGTTGGAGTTGTCGATCACGGATTATTCCTTAATACTGCTGATATTGTAATTGTTGGTGGAGATGAAATTGAAGTTAAAGAACGCAAACATTAATTTTTAAAAAGAGCCTTAGTTTAATTAAACTAAGGCTCTTTTACATTTATAAAGGATTATTCGGAATAATTAGGATAGGCATGGTAAAATTAATAAGACATTTTAAAATAGATGGGAGAAAATGAATGGCTGATACAATTGTACGAGCAATCACGAAAGATAATAATTTCCGTACGATTGCTATTGATGGAACGGAGATGCTTCAACAGGCAGCTTCATTTCACCAAGCGACCCCTATGGGAATTAATTTATTGGGTCGAGCTTTATTAAGCACATTATTAGTTTCAAATGCAATCTTAAAAGGTGATGAACGTTTAGCGGTTACTATTGAAGGAAATGGACCAGCTGGTAAAATTGTTACTGAATCTAGTGCCACTGGATTAGTGCGCGGGTATGTAACAAATCCACAAGTTCAAACTGCTGATATTGTTAGTGCAGTTGGAACAGAAGGCTTTTTGCGTGTCACTAAGGAAATGGATGGAGAATCTCAACCTTTTACTGGTTCAGTTGCTTTAGCTAGTGGCCGAATTGATGATGATTTTACTTATTACATGTTGACTTCTGAGCAAATTCCTTCATTAGTGATGGTTGATGTTGCCGTTGACGAAAATAAACAGGTCCATGCTGCAGGTGGCTTTATTGTTTCAGCATTACCCGATGCAAAACAAGAAGCTTTGGATCGTTTTTATCAGGCTGTTGAAAATATGCCAGAGATTAACCAAACACTACAAAAAGGACAAGGAACCTTTGGTATCTTGGAACGAATTTTTGGTAATGATAATTTAAAGCAATTATCAACTGAAGAAGTTAGTTTGTATCCTGACTTAACTAAACGAGAGTATGCAAGAATGTTAGCAACTTTAAATAACGATCAACTCCAAGAAATGGTCGAAGACGATCAAGGAGCTGAAATTGTAGATCGGTTTACAGGAAATAAAATTCAGTTTAACACTGAAGAATTGCAAAATATTATGGATCAAAAATAAAAGAAATGAGGAAGAATTAATGGCAGCACAAGAACTATCTTTAAATGATCAAATGGTTGTACGTCGTGAAAAGATGGCAGAATTAAAGGAACAAGGAATTGATCCTTTTGGTCAAAGATTTGAAGCTTCCCATCATGCAAGTGAATTACATCAAGCTTATGATGACGTTGATATTGATGAATTAGAAGAGAAACAAATTTCAGTGAAGATTGCTGGCCGGATGATGACAAAGCGTCGTTCAGGGAAAATAACTTTCGCTAACATCAAAGATCGGACAGGATCTGTTCAAATTTTCGTACAAAAGCCAATTGTAGGAGAAGATGCGTATGAGTTATTGAAAAAATCTGATCTTGGTGATATTTTAGGCTTTTCTGGAACAATGATGAAAACTAAAGCTGGCGAGTTATCAGTTAATGTACAAACGATTACACATCTTACGAAAGCTTTGCGTCCGTTACCAGATAAGTTTCATGGCCTAAATGACATTGAAACACGTTATCGGAAGCGTTATTTGGATTTGATTGCAAATGAAGATTCATTCAGCCGTTTTCAAAAGCGTTCAGAGATCATTTCAGCTATCCGACGTTACATGGATGGTGATGGATTTATTGAAGTTGAAACACCTATTCTACAAAATTCAGCCGGAGGAGCTTCAGCTCGTCCATTTATCACCCATCACAATGCTTTAGATATTGATATGTATCTACGGATTGCATTGGAATTACATCTTAAGCGGTTAATTGTCGGTGGAATGGAAAAGGTTTATGAAATTGGGCGTGTCTTCAGAAATGAGGGGATGGATCCTAAGCATAATCCTGAATTTACTACTATGGAAACTTATGCTGCATACTGGGATTTTGAAGATGTCATGGTTGAAGCAGAAAATATCATTAAGGCCGCTACTAAGGTAGTATCAGATGATTTAAAGATTACCTATCAAGGTACTCAATTAGATTTGGCAAAGCCTTTTGCGCGTAAACATATGGTAGATTTAATTAAGGAGCAAACAGGAATTGACTTCTGGCAACCAATGAGCTTGGATGAAGCTAAGAAGTTGGCGGTTGATAATGATATTAAGGTTGAGAGTTTTTGGGGCGTAGGCCATATTATTAATGAATTCTTTGAGAAATTTGTTGAAAAGACATTAATTCAACCTACTTTTGTATATGGACATCCAGTAGAAGTTTCACCATTGGCTAAAAAGAATGCTGATGATGAACGCTTTACTGATCGATTCGAAATTTTTATCATGGGGGCTGAATATGGAAATGCCTTTACTGAGTTAAATGATCCAATTGATCAACGCGAACGTTTTGAAGCCCAAGCAGCTGAAGCAGCCAAAGGAAATGATGAAGCAGAAGGTATTGATGAAGACTTCATTGAGGCGCTTGAATATGGAATGGCTCCAACGGGAGGTCTTGGTATTGGGATTGATCGTTTGGTAATGCTATTAACCGATACTGATACGATTCGAGATGTTTTATTGTTCCCAACAATGCGTTAATACGATAAATTAATGAGACTAACCTTTATAAGGTTAGCCTTTTTTATTATGTTTGTTAGCCTTTTTTATTATGTTTATTTCTTACTATGTGGATAAAAATATTGTTGATACTAAAATAAATATTTCATGTTTTTACGCTTAAAATACTTGATTTAACAGGATTTAAGAAGCCAGTTTGGTGCTGATCATTAAAAAAATAAAATTAGTTATTGACGCTTAATGTGAAATGGAGTATATTATTTAAGTCGGCTAAGGGCAAACGAGTATTTCGTTGTTAAGTTGATGAAATTAAATATAATAAGTTGTTGACATTTAATCAGCCACTTGATATACTAATTAAGTTGTCTCGTGAGAGGCAATGAGTAGAACATTGAAAACTAAATAACGTTTCGATGAAACAAATGTGCAGGTGTGTCTCATGTTTATAATATGGAAGATACAAACATTTGCGAAGTCAATTTCGCTAGTAAATTCGTTTAACAACTGTTAAACAACAACAAAAAAAGATTGAGTTATACTCAAGCTTTTCAATTTTAAATTGAGAGTTTGATCCTGGCTCAGGATGAACGCTGGCGGCGTGCCTAATACATGCAAGTCGAACGCATTGTGGTTGAAATGATATGAAGAACTTGTTCAGATTTGATTTTCAACATTGCAATGAGTGGCGAACGGGTGAGTAACACGTGGGAAACCTACCTCTTAGCAGGGGATAACATTTGGAAACAAATGCTAATACCGTATAATAATTAAAACCGCATGGTTTTAGTTTAAAAGATGGTCTTGCTATCACTAAGAGATGGTCCCGCGGTGTATTAGTTAGTTGGTGAGGTAATGGCTCACCAAGACAATGATACATAGCCGAGTTGAGAGACTGACCGGCCACAATGGGACTGAGACACGGCCCATACTCCTACGGGAGGCAGCAGTAGGGAATCTTCCACAATGGACGAAAGTCTGATGGAGCAACGCCGCGTGTGTGATGAAGGGTTTCGGCTCGTAAAACACTGTTGTAAGAGAAGAATGACATTGAGAGTAACTGTTCAATGTGTGACGGTATCTTACCAGAAAGGAACGGCTAAATACGTGCCAGCAGCCGCGGTAATACGTATGTTCCAAGCGTTATCCGGATTTATTGGGCGTAAAGCGAGCGCAGACGGTTATTTAAGTCTGAAGTGAAAGCCCTCGGCTCAACCGAGGAATTGCTTTGGAAACTGGATAACTTGAGTGCAGTAGAGGAAAGTGGAACTCCATGTGTAGCGGTGAAATGCGTAGATATATGGAAGAACACCAGTGGCGAAGGCGGCTTTCTGGACTGTAACTGACGTTGAGGCTCGAAAGTGTGGGTAGCAAACAGGATTAGATACCCTGGTAGTCCACACTGTAAACGATGAGTGCTAGTTGTTCGAGGGTTTCCGCCCTTGAGTGACGAAGCTAACGCATTAAGCACTCCGCCTGGGGAGTACGACCGCAAGGTTGAAACTCAAAGGAATTGACGGGGACCCGCACAAGCGGTGGAGCATGTGGTTTAATTCGAAGCAACGCGAAGAACCTTACCAGGTCTTGACATCCTTTGACCACTCCAGAGATGGAGCTTTCCCTTCGGGGACAAAGTGACAGGTGGTGCATGGTTGTCGTCAGCTCGTGTCGTGAGATGTTGGGTTAAGTCCCGCAACGAGCGCAACCCTTATTGTTAGTTGCCAGCATTTAGTTGGGCACTCTAGCAAGACTGCCGGTGACAAACCGGAGGAAGGCGGGGATGACGTCAAATCATCATGCCCCTTATGACCTGGGCTACACACGTGCTACAATGGCAAGTACAACGAGTCGCCAACCCGCGAGGGTGCGCAAATCTCTTAAAGCTTGTCTCAGTTCGGACTGTAGGCTGCAACTCGCCTACACGAAGTCGGAATCGCTAGTAATCGCGGATCAGCACGCCGCGGTGAATACGTTCCCGGGTCTTGTACACACCGCCCGTCACACCATGAGAGTTTGTAACACCCAAAGTCGGTGAGGTAACCTTTTATTAGGAGCCAGCCGCCTAAGGTGGGACAGATGATTAGGGTGAAGTCGTAACAAGGTAGCCGTAGGAGAACCTGCGGCTGGATCACCTCCTTTCTAAGGAAAATCGGAAACCTGCATATTCGTTGAAACGTTATTTAGTTTTGAGTGTTTTACACTCAATTTAATTTATTGGGCCTGTAGCTCAGCTGGTTAGAGCGCTGTGTTGATAACGCAGAGGTCACAGGTTCGAGTCCTGTCAGGCCCATAGTATCGAAAGATACTAAATTAGTTCTTTGAAAACTGAATCATATATATAAATTTTAAAAATTTCAATTTTATTGAATACAATATAAATTGAACCGAGTAAATCAATAGTTGATCATCGCAATGATGATTGACAGTGAATTACACCGCGTTATTTTTTGAGTTTTTTAATTAGTTCATCACAATATTTATATTGTGGTAATCGCAAGCGACCGTTAGGTCGCATACTCAAGCTTGAATCATCAACGAAAGTTGATCGGTTAAGTTATTAAGGGCGCATGGTGAATGCCTTGGCACTAGGAGCCGATGAAGGACGGTACTAACACCGATATGCTTCGGGGAGCTGTAAGTAAGCTTTGATCCGGAGATTTCCGAATGGGGGAACCCAACTTGTTATGCAAGTTATCACTAGTTGAATATATAGACTAGTTGAAGGTAGACGTTGTGAACTGAAACATCTCATTAGCAACAGGAGTAGAAAGAAATATCGATTCCGTCAGTAGCGGCGAGCGAACCCGGAAGAGCCCAAACCAAAGTGCTTGCACTTTGGGGTTGTAGGACTACCGTTGTGGAGTTACAAAATTGTATGTTAGTCGAAGTGGTTGGGAAACCACGCGAAACAAGGTGATAGCCCTGTAGACGAAAACGTACAATCTCCCGTGTAGGATCCTGAGTACGGCCGGACACGTGAAATCCGGTCGGAATCTGGGAGGACCATCTCCCAAGGCTAAATACTACCTAGTGACCGATAGTGAACCAGTACCGTGAGGGAAAGGTGAAAAGCACCCCGGAAGGGGAGTGAAAAAGTTCCTGAAACCATGTGCCTACAAGAAGTCAGAGCCCGTTAATGGGTGATGGCGTGCCTTTTGTAGAATGAACCGGCGAGTTATGATTACATGCAAGGTTAAGGTGGAAAGACCGGAGCCGTAGCGAAAGCGAGTCTGAAATGGGCGACATAGTATGTAGTTGTAAACCCGAAACCAGGTGACCTACCCATGTCCAGGGTGAAGGTGTGGTAAGACGCACTGGAGGCCCGAACCTGTGCATGTTGAAAAATGCTAGGATGAGGTGTGGGTAGAGGTGAAATTCCAATCGAACTTGGAGATAGCTGGTTCTCTCCGAAATAGCTTTAGGGCTAGCCTCGGAATGTAGCGTATTGGAGGTAGAGCACTGTTTTGGTGCGGGGCCCATCTCGGGTTACCAAATTAAGATAAACTCCGAATGCCAATTACGTATGTCCGGGAGTCAGACAGTGAGTGATAAGATCCATTGTCGAAAGGGGAACAGCCCAGATCGTCAGTTAAGGTCCCTAAGTGTGTGTTAAGTGGAAAAGGATGTGGAGTTGCATAGACAACTAGGATGTTGGCTCAGAAGCAGCCACCATTTAAAGAGTGCGTAATAGCTCACTAGTCGAGTGATTCTGCGCCGAAAATGTACCGGGGCTAAACACACCACCGAAACTACGGGTGCCACGTAAGTGGCGCGATAGGAGAGCGTTCTATGGGCAATGAAGTCAGACCGTGAGGACTGGTGGAGCGCATAGAAGTGAGAATGCCGGTATGAGTAGCGAAAGACAGGTGAGAATCCTGTCCACCGAATGACTAAGGTTTCCTGGGGAAGGCTCGTCCTCCCAGGGTTAGTCGGGACCTAAGGCGAGGCCGAAAGGCGTAGTCGATGGATAACTGGTTGAGATTCCAGTACCAGGTGAACATGTTTGAACGATGGAGGGACGCAGAAGGCTAATGGATCCCAGCGACTGGAAGTGCTGGGTTAAATCACAAGTTTTGGGAGTAGTTAAATGCTTATCCCTTTAAGAACAAGTGATGATGAGGATCGAAATAAAGTAGAGAAGTCCATGATGTCACGCTGCCGAGAAAAGCTTCTAGTTAGTGTTTACCTGCCCGTACCGCAAACCGACACAGGTAGTCGAGGAGAGAATCCTAAGGTGTGCGAGTGAACTCTCGTTAAGGAACTCGGCAAAATGACCCCGTAACTTCGGGAGAAGGGGTGCTCAGCGCAAGCTGAGCCGCAGTGAATAGGCCCAGGCGACTGTTTATCAAAAACACAGGTTTCTGCAAAATCGAAAGATGACGTATAGGGGCTGACGCCTGCCCGGTGCTGGAAGGTTAAAAGGAGTGCTTAGCTTCGGCGAAGGTGCGAATTGAAGCCCCAGTAAACGGCGGCCGTAACTATAACGGTCCTAAGGTAGCGAAATTCCTTGTCGGGTAAGTTCCGACCCGCACGAAAGGCGTAACGATCTGGGCACTGTCTCAACGAGAGACTCGGTGAAATTTAAATACCCGTGAAGATGCGGGTTACCCGCGACAGGACGGAAAGACCCCATGGAGCTTTACTGTAGCTTGATATTGAGTGCTTGTGCAGCTTGTACAGAATAGGTAGGAGCCGTAGAAATCGGAACGCTAGTTTCGATGGAGGCAATAGTGGGATACTACCCTCGTTGTATGATCACTCTAACTCACACCACTAATCGTGGTGGAAGACAGTGTCTGGCAGGCAGTTTGACTGGGGCGGTCGCCTCCTAAAAGGTAACGGAGGCGCTCAAAGGTTCGCTCAGAATGGTTGGAAATCATTCGCAGAGTGTAAAGGCATAAGCGAGCTTGACTGCGAGACTAACAGGTCGAGCAGGTACGAAAGTAGGACTTAGTGATCCGGTGGTTCCGCATGGAAGGGCCATCGCTCAACGGATAAAAGCTACCCTGGGGATAACAGGCTTATCTCCCCCAAGAGTCCACATCGACGGGGAGGTTTGGCACCTCGATGTCGGCTCATCGCATCCTGGGGCTGTAGTCGGTCCCAAGGGTTGGGCTGTTCGCCCATTAAAGCGGTACGCGAGCTGGGTTCAGAACGTCGTGAGACAGTTCGGTCCCTATCCGTCGCGGGCGTAGGAAATTTGAGAGGAGCTGCCCTTAGTACGAGAGGACCGGGGTGGACGTACCACTGGTGTATCAGTTGTTCCGCCAGGAGCATCGCTGAGTAGCTATGTACGGATGAGATAAACGCTGAAAGCATCTAAGTGTGAAACTCGCCTCGAGATGAGATTTCCCATTCGAAAGAAGTAAGACCCCTTATAGATGATGAGGTAGATAGGCTAGAAGTGGAAGTACCGTGAGGTATGGAGCGGACTAGTACTAATGGTTCGAGGACTTAACCAAGTTGAATACGACGTGGTGGTTCAAGGTGTATTGTTAAAATTTATAAATATATGATTCAGTTTTGAGGGAACTAACTCTCAACAATTTAATACGTGTCGTGACGATAGCACTGAGGTCACACCTGTTCCCATCCCGAACACAGAAGTTAAGCTCAGTCACGCCGAAAGTAGTTGGAGGATCGCCTCCTGCGAGGATAGGAAGTCGCGACGCATTATTCCGAATTAGCTCAGTTGGTAGAGCACACGACTGTTAATCGTGCTGTCGTCGGTTCGAGCCCGACATTCGGAGTTGTAATTCAGCTTTGCTGACGGACATGCCGACTTAGCTCAGTTGGTAGAGCGACGGTATCGTAAACCGTAGGTCGAGGGTTCGAATCCCCCAGTCGGCATAAATTCGAGACATTAGTTAACTAACTAATGTCTTTTTTTTATTGTTAAAAGATATCTTGTATTCATCCACGAACATGTTTTTAAGATTATTTTAATTTAAATTTCAGTAAAAGAGTATAATTGAAGTCAATATGATGGAGGTATATTTTTATGATTAAGAATTACGAACCAACAGCTTGTACGACGATTTTAATTGGTAAAGGGGCCAGTGCAGATGGCTCAACTATTATTGCTCGAACTGAAGATTCCCCGAATGGCGTGTTCAATGCTAAAAAGATGATTGTGGTCAATCCAAAGGATCAACCAAGACATTATCAAGCTAAGATATCAAAAGTAGAGATCGATTTACCTGATAATCCAATGCGGTACACAGCTACACCGGATGTGGATGAAAATCATGGTGTCTGGGGTGAAGCTGGAATAAATGCTGAAAATATTGCAATGTCAGCTACTGAAACAATTACGACAAATGCCCGTGTCTTGGGGGCTGATCCTCTTGTGGAGAACGGAATTGGTGAAGAGGATATGTTGACGTTAGTGCTGCCGTATATTCATTCTGCCCGCGATGGTGTTCAACGTTTAGGAGACTTACTGGAGCGATTTGGAACTTATGAAATGAACGGAATTGCTTTTTCTGATGTCAATGAAATATGGTTCTTGGAAACTGTCGGTGGACATCATTGGTTAGCTCAACGAGTTCCTGATAATATGTATGTAACAGTTCCAAATCAACGTGGAATTGAAGCATTTGATTTAGACGATACTGAAAATTTTATGGCGTCTGCAGATATGATTGGATTTATCAAAGAAAATAAACTTCAAATTGACGAAGAATTTAATTCTAGAATTATGTTTGGAACACATACTGAAATGGATCATGTGTATAATACGCCACGTGCTTGGTCTATTCAAAAAATGCTTACACCACAGGTGCAACATGAGCCTATGGATGATGATATTCCCTTTGCTCAAAAACCTGATCATAAAATAACTATTGAAGATGTTCATATGATAATGAGTAGTCATTATCAAGGAACAGAATATGATCCATATGGCCAATTAGGCGATGAAACAACACGAAATCTTTTCCGGCCAATTGGAATTAACCGAAATTGTGAGTTAAGTGTATTGCAACTGCGGCCAAATATGCCAGAAGATAAAATGGCTTTACAGTGGCTTGCTTATTCAAGCATGCCTTTTGCTACCTTGGTTCCTATCTATACACAAGTTCAAGATATTCCAGCATACTTCAGAGATACTACATTGCGTGTGACAAGTGAGTCTTATTATTGGGCTAATCGCTTGGTTGCAGCAATGGCTGATGCGAATTACAGTGAAATTATTCCATTCATTGAGCGTTATCAGTTAAATACTCTTGGGATGGCACATCAACATGTTCACGTTGTGGATCGTGATCCACAAGCTGACTTAGAGTTGGCTAATCAAAAATTTGCGAATGAAATCAAAGAAGAGTTAGAAGCCTTAATGGATCAAGTTTTAATGGCCCGTTCAAATAATATGAAAAATGGTTATTCACGTTCAGATAATTAAAATGATTTTTATATAACTTTTATAGATATAAATAAAAATGATCTATTTTGAAATAAAATAAAAATAATCTAATACTAATAAGGTTATTGTATTCGCAATTAAGTAGTGATAATATGAAACTATTCAAGGAAGGTGGAATTTAATCATGCAACAAAATAAACTTGTTAAAATTAAAAATACCACCACCTAAACCACAATTTAAATGGTTGGGAGTTTTTGGATATCTGAAATTAGATAATTTAGAGCAACCCAATCAATGCCTTTAGCACTGATTGGGTTTTTTATATGGAAATGAGGAAGGTCAAATGGAAAAAGATAAAGGTGATTCAAACAAAATGGGCTTAAAAGGCTCATTAACATCTGGGCAAATGCAGATGATTGCTTTGGGTGGAACAATTGGAGTAGGGTTGTTCATGGGGTCTGCCTCAACTATCGCCTGGACCGGACCATCTGTAGTATTAGCATATGCTGTGATGGGGTTTATTCTATATTTAGTTATGAGAGCATTGGGTGAGATGCTTTATATTAATCCTACTACTGGTTCCTTTGCGGATTATGCAACAAACTATATTCATCCGATAGCTGGTTGGATTACTTCTTGGAGTAATATATTTCAATATGTAGTGGTTGGTATTTCTGAAGTTATTGCTGTTGGAACTTATATTAATTATTGGTTTCCATCTGTTCCAGGTTGGACGTCTGGTTTGGTTGTTTTAATATTTTTAACGCTGGCTAATCTCGTTTCTGTTAAAGCATTTGGTCGGTTAGAATATTATTTTGCGATGATAAAAGTTGTTACGATTGTTTTAATGATTATTATGGGATTGTTGATGATTTTATTTGGATTTGGTAATCATGGTCAACCTATTGGATTTGGAAATTTGTGGCAACATGGTGGTTTCTTTACAGGCGGTTTGAATGGGTTTATGTTTTCACTAGCCATTATTGCGGGATCATATCAAGGGATTGAAGTTTTAGGAATTACAGCAGGTGAAGCCGAAGAACCTAAAGCGGCTATCGCTAAAGCTATTCATTCTGTGGTTTACCGTATTTTGATTTTTTATGTAGGTGCCATCTTTATGATCGTCACAATTTTTCCATGGAATCAACTTGGGCAAATTGGTTCGCCTTTTGTAGAAACGTTTGCCAAGGTAGGAATTGCTGGGGCAGCTTCTATTATTAATTTTGTTGTTTTGACAGCTGCCATGTCAGGAGCAAATTCGGGTATCTATTCATCAAGCCGAATGCTTTTTAAATTAAGTAAAGATGGATTTGTTTCTAAGACAATTGCTAAATTATCGAAGCATCAAGTTCCATATGTTTCAATTATTTCAATTTCTTTTGGGATCTTAATTGGAATTATTATGAATGTTTTTTTACAAAATTTTAGTAATATGGGAACAAAGTTATTTGTGATTGTTTATAGTTCTTCTGTTTTGCCGGGAATGGTTCCGTGGTTTGTAATTGTGATTAGTGAATTGCGATTTAGGCATGCAAATCAGCATCAAATGATAGATCATCCATTAATGATGCCATGGTATCCATATTCTAATTACTTCACACTTATTGCATTAAGTATTATTTTAATTTTTATGGCTATTAACCCAGATACACGTTTGTCGATTATCGTTGGGGCAGGATATATTGTTGTCTTGGCTTTGTTTTATCTGGTTTGGCATAAAAAACACCCTGATTTTTATCAAGGGAAAAAATAAATAATAAAAAAGCTATTAAGGCCGTCTGAATGTTGATACATTTCGGTGCATTAATAGCTTTTTTATTTGATTTAATCACGAGTTTGATCAATGGCCTGACGAATTTCTTTCAAAACAGCGGTTGTTTTATCACCCATTTGAACCCCGACGAGGGTGAATAGGGTATCAACGATTGTTAGTTGAGCGATCAACGATGACATTGACTCACTCCGAATATTAACTTCTTCAGCTGCACTAGATAGTACTAAATCTGCATTTTTGGCCAATTCAGAATTTGGGAAAGCTGTAATAGCGATAATTTTTACTCCGTGAGCTTGTAAATGTTGCATGACAGACAAAGTATCATGATTACGACCAGAATGTGAAATCACCACTGCGACATCTTTGTTTGTCATCCGAACAGCCTCCATGACCTGGATATCGTAATCCGGATGCTGAAAACCGTCAATGGGGGTTCTTAAAAATTTATGGTAAGCATTGAAGGCAACTAATGAAGAACCACCGATCCCAAAGAAGCCAACTTTTCTTGCAGAAGAAATCCAACTAGCGGCCGTGGAGATATTATCTTCATTTAGAACCTCTAAGGTTGAACTAAGTGC
This sequence comes from Weissella koreensis KCTC 3621, assembly GCF_000277645.1. Next base: position 45,405 of record NZ_AKGG01000004.1, read on the forward strand.
ATTTTGTGCTCCTGAAAATACTTTTTTAATAATATGATGGGTATCATCATCTTCGTTAATTTCACCAAAGAAAGTATTATCATTAGGCATTGAAATGGCTAAGCTCAATGAAAATTCACGGAAGGAATTGTAGCCAATACGTTTTACAAATCGTGAAATGGTCGCGGTCGAAAGAGAAGTTGCATTGGCCATTTCTTGAATTGTCATACTTTGTACTTGTTCTTCGTGCGTTAAGATAAAATCAGCAATTTTAGCATCCGAACCGTTTAATTGAGTTCTAAACGAACGAATTCTGGAAAATCCACTTTGTGCCATGATGTTTTTCCTCGATTCATAAGAATTATAGTATTTACCTTTTATTTTACACTATTTAGAGGCGAGAGTGAGAGTATAAAAGGAATATAAGCGTTTTGTAAATTTTTTACATATAAAACCCTTGCTTTAAGTAAAGATATTTCATATAATAGAGTCATAATAAAAGAAGAGGTAATTAATGATGAAATTAGGAATGATCGGTCTTGGTAAAATGGGTCTTGGTTTGTCAGAAAATGCAGTAGACAATGGTAATGAAATTGTCGCATTTGACTTAAACAAAGACTTTGTTAAAAAAGCAACTGACTACTCAGATAAGATCTCTAGTGCAGATTCAATCGAGGATATGTTGGCACAATTGCCATCACCAAAGGTTGTATGGGTTATGGTTCCAGCCGGAGCACCAACTAACTCAACTATCGATGAATTAATTTCAAAGATGGATGCTGGAGATATCATCATTGATGGTGGAAACTCAAATTACAAGGATAACTTAGAACAAAATAAGCGTACAACAGCAGCAGGAATCAAGTTATTCGATGCTGGAACTTCAGGTGGAATGGACGGAGCCCGTAACGGTGGAAACTTCATGATCGGTGGAGATGACGCAGAAGCATGGAAGATTTTGGAACCATTGTTTGAAGGAATCGCACAAGAAGGCGGATACCTTTACACAGGACGTTTGGGATCAGGACATTACTTGAAGATGGTCCACAACGGAATTGAATATGGAATGATGCAAGCGATTGGAGAAGGATTCGAAATTTTGGAAGCTTCACCATTTGACTATGATTTGGAAAAGGTAGCACATTTGTGGAACCACGGATCAGTTGTTCGTTCATGGTTGATGGAATTGGCTGAAGAACAATTCAGCAAGGATCCTAAGTTGGATGACATTACAGGACGTGTGGTAGCAACTGGAGAAGGAAAGTGGACTGTTGAAGAAGCTTTGGATAACCAAGTACCAGCCCCAGTAATCGCAATTTCATTGATGATGCGTAACCGTTCATTACAAGCAGACACATTTACTGGAAAAGTAGTATCAGCTTTGCGTAATGGATTCGGTGGTCATGCCATGGAAAAGAAGAACTAATTTTTAAGATATAATTTGGGGAAATTATATTCTGTATTATAAAAATTAGCCTTCCACATAATGCTTTAAATTTTGGGAGTTAATGAAATACGTGTTATAAAACTCGTTCTTAGATGTCGTATATTAGTTGGATATTTATCTAACTTTTATACGACATTTTTGTTGTTTAAAATTTATTTGTTAATTATAGAAGTATAATTAAAACTAATGTAAAAAACAGTGGATATGAACAAAGAATAATAAGTATTTGACAACGATAAGATAAACCATTAAAATATAAAGTTGTAGCCAGGTTACAATTATTCCGAATTAGCTCAGTTGGTAGAGCACACGACTGTTAATCGTGCTGTCGTCGGTTCGAGCCCGACATTCGGAGTTTAGAATGATTTTATAGAGGGAGGTTGGGATCTTTTTGTCCCGACCTCATTTTTATTTGAAAGGAAATTGGGAATGGTTAAGCAGGGTAAATTCGCACAAGTCAATCAAATGAAACGACAAAAAAATGTTGCCAGAAGACAGTTGGATCATAATAGTAAAACTATTATGAATGATAAAATCGCTGAATTTTTAACAGTCCGATATCATTTGATGAATCAAAAACAACCAGTGTGGGTGATTCAAGAAACTATGCTGCGCTTTTTGAATATCCTAATTGACCAATTTGGAACACAAACAATATGGAATTTAGAGGATGGATTGGAACAAAGCTTTAAAACTATTGGTAATCAAGTTCCTTGGCAGTTTTATTATATTTTAAGTCTTCAAAAAACAAATTTTATGAAATTTTTAAAGCGTGAAGTTCCGGCTGTACCACTAAAAGATCGGCTTATTATGGTGAATGTAAGTTTGCAAACCTTTGATGAAATTGTTACTCAGCATTTAGCTTTGAACTGGTTTGCTGCACAATATCGAAACCAGCCTGAAAAATTGCAACAATTACAAGCCGCTCAGATTAGTGATCTTCAAAAAAGTTTTTTAAATGAAGAAGGGGTTGCTTGGAAGTCTGTTGAGGTGTTATACTTAAATCAAGCTATTGCGAGTGACAAGAGTTCTTTAGATTCACAAACACGTAAATGGATTGCTGCTTTAAAACAAATTGAAATTAATTTATAAAATATCGTTGACACTTTGCAATATAGTTGTTATGATATATAAGTTGTTTCGGTTACTACAGTAAAACATCTATGCGGATGTGGCGGAACTGGCAGACGCGCAGGATTTAGGTTCCTGTGTCCTTGTGACGTGCAGGTTCGATTCCTGTCATCCGCATTTTATATCTATCAAGCCGACTTAGCTCAGTTGGCAGAGCGCTTCACTAGTAATGAAGAGGTCGCTGGTTCGATTCCAGTAGTCGGCATTGGCTTGATAAATATGATAGCCCACAATTATTTTGCACCTATAGCGCAATTGGATAGAGTGTCTGACTACGAATCAGAAGGTTGCAGGTTCGACTCCTGCTAGGTGCATTAATATCTTATTATAAAAGAGATTGGATTTCCAATCTCTTTTATTGTCGTTTTATCTTTTTTTAAGCTTTAAACGTTAGAGTAGGTTAAACTTTTTCAATATTTAGGGTTTTTAATAATTAAAATGTTTGTTTTTTAATTAATTTAAGTCTAAAAATGATAAAATTAAGCTAATTTAAATTAAAAATAAGGAATACGATATGTCTTCTAAGAATATGACGGATATTATTGAAGCGTATTTACTTCAATTGTTGCAAGTTCAATCGGTAATTGAAATTAGAAGAGCCGAATTGGCACAACGTTTTGAAGTGGTACCTTCACAGATTAACTATGTTTTACGAACTCGTTTTTCCACGCACCGCGGTTATTTAGTTGATTCAAAACGGGGTGGGAATGGTTATATTAAAATAACACGCATTGATGAAAACGATCGAGCGTATCAATTAGTGGCGGTTTTAAAGATGATACCATCCCAAATCACGGTACAAGCTAGTCAAGAATTATTACAAATTATTCAAGAGATGCAATTAATGTCCCAGCGTGAAGTTGAACTGATTTCAACATTATTCCGACCAGCAAGTCTGAATCGTGTTAGTGCAGAAGAAGGTGATCAACTGCGGGCGCATTTAATGCGAGAACTCATTGAACGGTTACGGTTTGAAATTATTCAGGAGGTTGAATAAACATGGCAGAAGATTACACACAAAGTGCACAAAATGTATTGAAGTTGGCGCAGGAACAAGCACGCTATTTTCGACACCAAGCGGTAGGCACTGAGCATTTATTATTAGCACTTGTCTTAGAATATGATGGTGTTGCCAGCAACGTTTTACGTTCATTTGATTTATCAATAGAATCTTTGCAAGAAACAGTTGAGGGGTTTATTGGTTATGGAAATGCAAAACGATCTGACTTAGCTTTTCGACCATATTCACCAAAAGCGGCTGAAATTTTAAACTTAGCAGCTCAAGAGGCTCAAAGACTTAATGCCAATCAAATTGGAACAGAACATATCTTGTTGGCCCTATTGGCTGATGAAAGTGTTTTGTCATCAAGAATCTTATTTGAGTTAGAAGTTAATCCAAATGATGTTCGCCGACAAGTGATTCAGATGTTGGGGATTGAAGAAAAGCCACAACGCGATCGACGCCGGAATAAAAATAATGAAGAACAAGGTGGAACTCCAACACTTGATGGGTTAGCACGTGATTTAACGGCACAAGCTAATGCAGGATCAATGGACCCTGTGATTGGTAGGACTGATGAAGTTAAAAGAGTGATCCAAATTTTGGCCCGCCGAACTAAAAATAATCCAGTTTTGATTGGTGAACCAGGTGTTGGTAAGACAGCAATTGCAGAAGGTTTGGCTCAAAAATTGGCCCAAGGTGATGTCCCAGCTGATTTACTTGGTAAGCGTCTGATGATGTTAGATATGGGTTCATTAGTAGCAGGAACAAAATTCCGTGGTGAATTTGAAGATCGTTTGAAAAAGATTATCGAAGAAATTCATCAAGATGGAAAAGTAATTCTGTTTATTGATGAATTACATACGTTAATTGGTGCTGGCGGCGCAGAGGGGGCAATTGATGCTTCTAATATTTTAAAGCCAGCTCTTGCACGTGGTGAACTGCAAACCATTGGGGCCACGACGTTAAATGAATATCAAAAGTATATTGAAACCGATGCCGCTTTGGAACGTCGTTTTGCACAAGTAATGGTCAATGAACCTAGTGAAGCTGATGCAGTGGAGATTTTACGTGGCCTAAAATCACGTTATGAAAGTCATCATCAGGTTGAGATTACAGATGATGCAATAAAAGCAGCAGTAAAGTTATCAAGTCGATACGTCCCAGATCGTTTCTTGCCAGATAAGGCAATTGATTTAATGGATGAAACGGCCGCAAAAGTACGAATTGATCAAATGGGGGTAAAAACTCCTTTGGTTAAGTTAGAAGCTAAGTTGCAAGCGTTACGTACTGAAAAAGATCAAGCTTTAGAAGAGCTTGATTTTGAATTAGCTGCCCAAATTCGTAAGAAAGAAATGACGCAAAAGAAACGACTTGATAACTATCGCCAAGAACAGGCTACGACGGGAAGTGATCGTTTAAAAGTTGAACCAGAGATGATTGCTGAAGTTTTGGCTGAGCAAACAGGAATTCCAGTTCAACAGATGACAAAGAGTGAACAACAAAGACTTTTGAATCTTGAAAAAGAATTGCATGAACGTGTGATTGGTCAAGATGAAGCTATTTCCGCTATCGCTCGTTCAATTCGACGTGCTCGTTCAGGATTGAAAGATCCAAATCGTCCAATTGGAACGTTTATGTTTTTGGGACCAACAGGGGTTGGAAAAACTGAATTGGCAAAAGCATTGGCTGCAACAATGTTTGGCTCAGAAGATAATATGATTCGAGTTGATATGTCTGAATTTATGGAGTCATATTCAACAAGTCGTTTGATTGGATCAGCACCAGGATATGTGGGTTATGATGAAGGCGGACAGTTAACAGAAAAAGTTCGTCGAAATCCATATTCAGTTGTTTTATTAGATGAGGCGGAAAAAGCACATCCTGATATTTATAACTTAATGTTACAAGTCTTTGATGATGGTTATTTGACCGATTCAAAGGGACGTAAGGTTGATTTTAGAAATACAATCATTATTATGACTTCTAATTTGGGAGCGACACGACTCCGTGATGAAAAGTCGGTTGGATTTGGGGCTGATAATAGCTTTGGTAATTTTGAAAAGATGAACAACGTCATGCGGAAGACTTTAAAAGAGACCTTCCGCCCTGAGTTCATCAATCGAATTGATGAAGTGGTGGTCTTCCAATCTTTGGCTGAGTCAGAAGTTCAACAAATTGTTCGCTTGATGGCGGATCAAATGATTAAAAGAATTACCAATCAAGGCTTCAAGGTTAAAATGACGCCCGCAGCAATTTCAGTTGTGGCTAAAGCTGGATTTGATCCAGAATATGGGGCACGACCAATTCGTCGGGCTTTGCAAAACTTAGTTGAAGATCGTTTGAGTGAAGAACTGTTAGCAGGAAAAATTACCGTCAATGATCAGGTAACTTTGGGTGCTAAGAAAGATGAAATTACCATCACTGTTAAACCGATGAAAAAAGAAATGGTTAAAAATTAATAAGATTAAGTTAAATTGCTATCTGGTTTATTGAATTGGATTTGGTATAAGGGTAACAGGTTGAAAAAAACAGTCAAAACTGTTATATTTAGATTAGTTTAACTGTGTATTTAAAAAGTTATTTAGGAAATATTGTCCCCAAATGGCTTTATAGCAAGGATAATAGCGCTTTTGATAAAATAAGCGTTATTATCTTTTTTGCGCTTAAAAATGGGTGAAATACACGATTTGTAACTAAACAGTAATATTTCATTTGGTGCACAGCAGACCAAAATTTAGAGTGAGGTGGAAAACTTGGCAGAACATCATTTAGTTAAGTATGGTAAGCACCGAGTACGTCGTTCGTACGCACGGATTAAAGAAGTCTTGGACTTGCCAAATTTGATTGCAATTCAAAAAGATTCCTATGACTGGTTTATGGATGAAGGATTGAGTGAGATATTTAACGATATTTTGCCAATTGAAGACTATCAAGGTAAGTTAACCCTTGAATTCGTTGACTACAGATTAAAGGATGAAAAATATAGTGTTGAAGAAGCTCGTATGCACGATGCTAATTATTCAGCACCCTTAGAAGTTACGCTTCGTTTAACAAATCATGAAACGGGAGAAATTCAAGAAGATGTTGTCTTCTTTGGTGATTTCCCAAAGATGACGCCAAGTGGAACCTTCATTATTAATGGAGCAGAGCGAGTAATCGTTTCACAACTTGTGCGTTCACCGGGTGTTTATTACAACGTTGAAAATGATAAAAACGGACGTCCTCGTTATGGAACTACTTATATTCCATCACGTGGTGCTTGGTTGGAATATGAAACCGATGCCAAGGGACTTAGCTATGTTCGAATTGACCGAACACGTAAGTTGCCAGTTACTGAATTAGTACGAGCATTGGGTTATGGATCAGACCATGAAGTTTTGCAAATCTTAGGAGATCAATATGATTCAATCAATTTGACTCTTGAAAAAGATGTGCACAAAGTTATGGAAGATTCACGAGTTGAAGAAGCTTTGAAGGACATCTTTGAAAAGTTGCGTCCAGGAGAGCCAACGACGGTTGATGCGTCACGAAATCTTTTGGTTGCTCGTTTCTTTGATCCAAAGCGTTATGATTTGGCTCCAGTTGGTCGTTATAAAATCAACAAAAAGTTGGCTATGGAGAACCGTTTGCTCGGTTTGACTTTGGCAGAAACTTTGGCAGATCCTGAAACTGGTGAAGTAATTGCGCCAAAGGGAACGGTTGTTGATAAGAAGGTCTTAGGACAATTGAAGCCTTATCTTCAAAATCCTGATTTCAAGACTACAACTTATACACCATCTGATGATGCTGTTGTAAACACACCAATGACTTTGCAAACAATTTTGGTAATGGATCCAAATGATCCTGAAAAGAACTTGCCAATTATTGGAAATGGTCAAATTGATCCAAAGGTTCGAACTATACAACCAGCTGATATCATCGCTGGAATGAATTATTTCTTAAACCTTTCATATGGAATTGGAAACGTTGACGATATTGATCACTTGGGAAATCGTCGTATTCGTCGAGTTGGAGAATTGCTCCAAAACACTTTCCGAATCGGTTTGACCCGTATGGAACGTGTTGTTCGTGAACGAATGACTACTTTGGATCCTGAAACAGTGAAGCCACAACAATTGATTAATATTCGTCCAGTGGTTGCTTCAGTTAAGGAATTCTTCGGTTCATCACAACTTTCACAGTTCATGGACCAAACAAATCCTTTGGGTGAATTGACCAACAAGCGTCGTCTATCAGCCCTTGGACCTGGTGGTTTGACTCGTGATCGTGCTGGATATGAAGTTCGAGACGTGCATTATACGCACTATGGTCGAATGGATCCAATCGAAACGCCTGAAGGACCTAACATTGGGTTGATCAATTCTTTGGCAACCTATGGAAAAGTTAATAAATATGGATTTATTGAAACTCCATACCGTCGTGTTTCATGGTCTGATCACAAAGTTACAGACCGTATTGACTTCTTGACGGCCGATGAAGAAGATAATTTCACCGTAGCACAAGGAAACTCAGTTTTGAATGAAGATGGTTCATTCGCTACTGACACTGTTTTGGCTCGTCGTGGGGATGAAAACTTGGAAGTTTCAATTGACCAAGTCGATTACATGGACGTTTCACCTAAACAAATTGTAGCCGTAGCCACTGCTGCGATCCCATTCTTGGAAAACGATGACTCAAATCGTGCCTTGATGGGAGCCAACATGCAACGTCAAGCTGTGCCTTTGATCAAGCCCCATGCTCCATTAATTGGAACTGGAATTGAATATAAGGCCGCCCATGACGCGGGTGTTGCAATGATCGCAAGTAACGCCGGAACAGTTGAATATGTTGATGGTCGCGAAATTCGGATTCGTCGTGAAGATGGTTCACTAGATAACTATAAGTTGATGAAGTTCCGTCGTTCAAACGCCGGAAAGAATTATAACCAACGTCCAATCGTTAGTGTTGGAGATCATGTTGATGTTGATGAAGTTATTGCTGACGGTCCTTCAATGGAACAAGGTGAACTAGCTTTGGGACAAAATCCATTGATCGCCTTTATGACTTGGCAAGGATATAACTTTGAGGATGCCATCATTATTAACGAACGTTTGATTCGTGATGATGTCTATACTTCAATTCACATTGAGGAATATGAATCAGAGGCTCGTGATACAAAACTTGGCCCTGAAGAATTCACACGTGAAATTCCAAATACTGGTGAAGACCAATTGAAGAATTTGGATGAAGATGGAACTATCCGTATTGGAGCTGAAGTAGAAGATGGTGACATCTTGGTTGGAAAAGTTACACCAAAGGGTGTAACAGAACTTTCAGCTGAAGAACGTTTGTTGCATGCCATCTTCGGTGAGAAGGCTCGAGAAGTACGTGATACTTCATTGAAGGTTCCACACGGTGGGGGCGGAGTTGTTCAAGACGTCCGAGTCTTCACACGTGAAAACGGAGATGAATTGGCCCCTGGTGTTAACCGGATGGTTCGTGTTTATATCGCTCAACGTCGTAAGATTCAAGTTGGTGATAAGATGGCCGGTCGTCACGGAAACAAGGGAACAGTTTCAGTAATTGTTCCTTCAGAAGACATGCCATACATGCCAGATGGAACACCAATTGACATTATGTTGTCACCAATGGGTGTGCCTTCACGTATGAACATTGGACAAGTTTTGGAACTTCACTTAGGTATGGCTGCTCGTGAATTGGGTATCCATATTGCTTCACCTGTCTTTGACGGGGCGCGTGACTCAGATATTTGGGAAGCCGTAAAGGAAGCCGGATTACCAGCTGATGGAAAGTCAGTTTTGTATGATGGTCGTACTGGAGAAGCCTTTGATAAGCGTGTTTCTGTTGGAATCATGCATTATATGAAGTTAGCGCACATGTCAGAAGATAAGATCCACGCACGTTCAATCGGCCCTTACTCATTGGTTACACAACAACCTTTGGGTGGTAAGGCTCAATTTGGAGGACAGCGTTTCGGAGAAATGGAAGTTTGGGCCCTTGAAGCTTATGGGGCAGCACATACTTTGCAAGAAATTTTGACTTATAAGTCCGACGACGTTATTGGTCGTGTTAAGACTTATGAAGCTATTGTTAAGGGTGAACAAATTCCTAAGCCTGGAGTGCCAGAATCATTCCGTGTGTTGGTGAAAGAATTACAATCACTTGGTTTGGATATGAAGGTTCTTGATATAAATCATCAAGAAATCGAGTTGCGGGATATGGATGAGGATGACACAGTCGTCAACATTGAAGTTGCAACAGCACAAGCTCAACGTTTAGCAAAGGAATTTGCAGATGAGGGCGACAAAAAAGACGTCCCAGCAGCAGATTAATTTAATAAATAATGAGTTAAACCTCATATGAATATAAGGAATGATTGAAAGGGGTCAAAACATTGATTGATGTCAATAAATTTGAAAGCATGCAAATCGGTTTGGCAAGTCCAGATAAGATTCGTAGCTGGTCTTATGGTGAGGTAAAAAAGCCTGAGACGATCAATTATCGAACACTTAAGCCTGAAAAAGATGGGTTGTTTGATGAGAGAATTTTCGGACCAACTAAGGATTATGAATGTGCTTGTGGTAAATACAAGCGAATTCGTTATAAGGGAATTGTCTGTGATCGATGTGGTGTGGAAGTTACCTCATCAAAGGTTCGTCGCGAACGGATGGGTCACATTGAATTAGCCGCACCAGTTTCACATATCTGGTACTTCAAGGGTATTCCTTCACGTATGGGATTAGTTCTTGATATGTCACCCCGTCAATTGGAAGAAGTAATTTATTTTGCTTCTTACGTTGTAACAGATGGTGGAGATACACCATTAGTTGCTAAGCAATTGTTGTCAGAACGTGAATATCGTGACAATAAAGCTAGTTATGGAAACCGTTTCGAAGCCCAAATGGGAGCCGAAGCAATTCGTACATTGTTACAAAATGCTGATATGGAAGGCGAAGTTGAGCAGTTGAAGGCGGACTTGCGTGAAGCCACTGGTCAAAAGCGTATTCGTGCAGTTCGACGTTTGGATATCATTGAAGCCTTTGTAAAGTCAGGAAACAATCCTGATTGGATGGTTATGGATGTAATTCCAGTTATTCCACCTGATTTGCGTCCTATGGTTCAATTGGAAGGTGGCCGTTTTGCCACATCTGATTTGAATGATTTGTACCGACGGGTTATTAACCGAAATAATCGTTTGAAGCGTTTGTTAGAGTTGAACGCTCCTGGAATTATCGTACAAAACGAAAAGCGTATGTTACAAGAAGCGGTTGATGCCTTGATCGATAACGGTCGTCGTGGTCGTCCCGTAACTGGACCAGGAAATCGTCCATTAAAGTCTTTGTCACATATGCTTAAGGGTAAGCAAGGACGTTTCCGTCAAAACTTGTTGGGAAAGCGTGTTGATTATTCTGGACGTTCAGTTATCGACGTTGGGCCTTTCTTGAAGATGAACCAAATGGGATTGCCAGTTCAAATGGCAATGGAACTTTTCCGTCCATTCATCATGAAAGAATTAGTTTCACGTGAATTAGCTGGCAATATCCGAGCTGCTAAGCGTAAGATTGATCGCAAGGATGAAGACGTTATGGACGTTTTGGAGGACGTGATCAAAGAACATCCTGTTCTTTTGAACCGTGCCCCAACGTTGCACCGTTTGGGAATTCAAGCGTTCGAACCAGTTTTGGTTTCTGGTAAGGCAATGCGTTTGCATCCTTTGGTTACCGAAGCTTATAACGCCGATTTCGACGGGGACCAGATGGCCATTCACTTGCCATTGTCTGATGAAGCTCAAGCTGAAGCTCGTTTGTTGATGCTTGCTGCTGGCCACATCTTGGCACCTAAGGATGGAAAGCCAATCGTTGCCCCATCACAGGACATGGTTATCGGAAACTACTACTTAACGACTGAAGAAGCTGGTCGTGAGGGTGAAGGAATGATCTTTAGTGATCTTAACGAAGCCCAGACTGCTTTGCAAAACAAGTATGTTCACTTGCATACACGAGTGGGAGTTAAAACGTCTTCATTTGATGCTGCTAAGCCATTTACGGATGAACAACGTAGCAAGATTATGGTTACCACTGTTGGTAAGTTAATCTTTAATGATATCTTGCCAGTTGATTTTCCATATTTGAATGAACCGACTGAAGATAACTTGAAGAAAATTGATGATAAGTTCTTCTTGGAACCAGGACAAGATATTCATGAATATATGAATAATACTCCTATCTATGGTGCCTTTAAGAAGGGTTACTTGTCAGATATTATTGCGGAAGTTTACAAGATCTATAAGGTTACAGAAACTTCACTACTATTGGACCGAATGAAGGACTTAGGTTATGCTGAGTCAACTAAGTCTGGTTTGACAGTTGGGGTTGCCGACGTTACCGATTTGAAGGAAAAGCCTGAAATTATTGAAGCAGCCCATGCTAAGGTTGCAACAGTTTCAAAGCAATTCCGTCGTGGTTTGATCACCGATGATGAGCGTTATACGCGTGTTATTGATATTTGGAACAAGGCTAAAGATGATATCACTGAAAAGCTGATTGAACACTTCGAACCAGATAATAACATCTTTATGATGTCAGATTCTGGAGCTCGTGGTAACATTTCTAACTTTACTCAATTGGCTGGAATGCGTGGATTGATGGCTGCTCCTAATGGAAAAATCATGGAATTGCCAATCATTGCCAACTTCCGTGAAGGTCTATCCGTTTTGGAAATGTTCTTCTCAACCCACGGAGCTCGTAAGGGAATGACCGATACGGCTTTGAAGACGGCCGATTCTGGATATTTGACTCGTCGTTTGGTCGACGTGGCCCAAGACGTTATTATTCGTGAATTGGATTGTGATACTGATCGTGGACTTGACGTTTCAGCCATTATGAATGGAAATGAAACTATCGAACCATTGTATGATCGAGTACTTGGTCGTTATGCTCAAAAGACAGTTGTAAACCCTGAAACTGGGGATGTAATTGTTGCACATAACGGTTTGATCGATGAAAATATCGCCAAGGCAATTGATGCTGCAGGTGTTAAGACGGTTAATATTCGTTCAGCCTTTACTTGTAATACTGAACACGGTGTCTGTGTTCACTGTTATGGACGTAACATGGCTACTGGTGATGTGGTTGAAATTGGTGAAGCCGTTGGTACGGTTGCTGCCCAATCAATCGGAGAACCTGGTACTCAATTGACAATGCGTACTTTCCACACAGGTGGAGTTGCCGGTGATGATATCACTCAGGGACTTCCTCGTGTGCAAGAAATCTTTGAAGCTCGTAACCCTAAGGGACAAGCTCAAATTTCTGAAGTATCAGGAATTATCGAATCAATTGAAGAAAATCCAGCTGATCGGACTAAGGAAGTTACTATTAAGGGCGAGACTGATACTCGTACTTATACTCTTCCAATGTCTGCACGTATGAAGTTTGCTGAAGGTGATCACATTCACCGTGGAAACACAATTAGTGAAGGATCAGCTGATCCAAAGGAAATTATCAAAGTTCGTGATACGATGGCAACGGAAAACTATATTGTTGAACAAATTCAACAAGTTTACCGGATGCAGGGAGTTGAAATTGGTGATAAGCACATCGAAGTTATGGCACGTCAAATGTTGCGTAAGGTTCGTGTGATGGATCCAGGAGCAACTGAATTGTTGCCAGGAACTTTGCTTGATATCGCTCAATTCCGTGAGGCTAATGAGCCTGTTTTGAAGTCTGGTAAGTTACCAGCAACAGCTCGTCCAGTTTTGTTAGGAATTACGAAGGCCTCATTGGAGACCAATTCATTCCTTTCAGCGGCTTCCTTCCAAGAAACAACACGTGTCTTAACTGATGCTGCTATTCGTGGAAAGAATGATCCTTTGATCGGATTGAAAGAGAACGTTATTATTGGTAAGCTAATCCCAGCGGGAACTGGAATGCCAGAATATCGTTCAGTAAAACCAAAGCTTGATGCTGATCCAGTTGTTTCAACAACTGAAGAAGGGGCAAGTATTCCTTCAATTTCAGATATTGAAAATTCAATGAATTTGTAAGAATTAAATTTGGTTAATAAAAAAGCCGAGACATTTTGTCTCGGCTTTTTTTGTTTAAATAATTTTAATTCACATTGTATTTTTTTAGATATTTTTAAGTGCCTCAGTATAATTCGGTTCTTGTCCTTGATCATGTAAGATCTCTGAGTATTTAACCGTTCCATTGGGGTTAATAATCCAGACTGAACGTAAATCTAATTTTAATTCTGGAACATATAGCCCCATCGCGTCGCCAAAATCATGGGCAACATCAGATAGCATTTTCATATTTTCAACATTTTCGGCGGCACACCAATTTGACTGCTCTTCCACAGTATTAGTTGAAATAGTTACGAAGTTAACATTAGGATGTTGATCAACAGTTTCATTGAAATGCTTAGTTTGTAAGCTGCAGACGGAAGTATTGATATTAGGAACAACGCTAATTAATAAAGGTTTATCAATTAATAAATCTTGGGCTGAGATAGTTTGATTTTTGGCATCTACGACACTAAAAGTTGGAAGCTTCATACCCAGTTTAGGTTGATTTCCAGGGACTGTTACGGGTTCACCGTTAAAACTAAAAGTCATAAAATTTATCCTCCATTGATCCTGTGTTAAAAAGTAACGGAATGTATATGTCCATCATACGTTAAAATAATAAATTCAACAAATATCTAATGGGTCATAGTATAATCGATAAAAATATATTTTGATATAAATAAAATGTATTTTTGAACTTTTTAAAGATGAAATTGATTAATATTTAGGCATAATAAAGTAAAAATTAAAGTTGCTAAAGGTCTAATTAATGTCAAAAAATTATAATGGTACATATTATTAATTTAATAAAAAAGCGAAATAAAGAAAGAGGATTTCAAATGATAATTAAAAGTGGGATCGGTGCGAGTCAAGTTAATATGGACGCACTCTTAATTCGCGATATAGTTTTTATTGGTGAACAAGGAATTGATCCAGAGTTAGAACACGATCAAACTGACTATGAGCGAATTCATTATGTGGGTTATTTGGATCAACAGCCTGTCGTTACTGGTCGGGTTAATGCCACTGATCAAACTTGGCATTTGGAACGGGTTGCTACTTTAAAGGACTATCGAGGGCAAGGAATGGCTAAAAATTTATTAGAATTTATTCTTAAAGAAGCCATGAATCAAAAGATCAAACTGGTTGAATTAGATGCACAAATGCCTGCGAAACCATTTTATGCTAAATTAGGTTTTGAAGCATTTGGTGTGCCATTTTATGAAGCTGGATTAGAACATATCAAAATGCAAAAGAAATTAAAAATATCGTTATAAACGTTCAAGAACCAGGACAATTTTGTTCTGGTTTTTTAATATCTATTATTTTTAATATAAAAAAACACAATTGGTTGTAAAACCTATTAAGGCATGCTAAAATATCAAATGTAAGCGTTTACAATTAACAAAAAATAAACGTCTGCGGGTTGGTAGTGAAGTGGCGAGGAGACTACCAGTGCTAGGGATTTGGGCATTCCTAAAAATAAAAATATTTTTTTGAAAGGTCGATATTATCATGATGTCACTAACAAAGCACGAATTAGCAAAATATATGGATCACACTCTTTTGAAAGCTGACGCGACAAAAAAAGAGATCCAAGCCATTGTTGATGAGGCAAAGGAGTACGATTTTGCCTCAATCTGCGTGAACCCATATTGGGTTGCCTACGGAGCAGAAAAATTGAAGGATACAACAGTTAACGTATGTACAGTAATTGGATTTTCTTTGGGAGCTAATACTACGGCCGTTAAGGTTGCCGAAACTATTGATGCCATTGAAAATGGTGCTACTGAAGTTGATATGGTGATCAATATTGGTGAACTTAAAGGCGGAAATGATGCCATGGTTACAGATGAAATTGCCCAATTGGCTAAGGCAGCTCATGATCGTGGTGCTATCTTAAAGGTTATCATCGAGACTGCTTTATTGACAGAAAAAGAGATTATTCGGGCATCCGAAGCAACTGTTAAAGGTGGAGCTGACTTTGTAAAGACTTCAACTGGCTTCTCAACAGCTGGTGCGAAATTAAAAGATGTTAAATTAATGCGTGAGACAGTGGGACCTAACTTTGGTGTGAAGGCTTCTGGTGGAATTCACTCGCGCCAGGAGGCGGATGACATGATCTTAGCTGGTGCTACGCGCTTAGGTGTTTCTGCATCAGTAGCTATTATGAATGATGAAATTTCAAAAAGTAACTATTAAAATTTAATTCGAAAATTGTGATGATAAGTTGCGATTATAAACGAAGGTAGTTATGCACCTGGATACTAATCGTGTCGAGGTGTTTTTTTGATCGTTATTTTAGAAATGGGGTAGAAACATGTATAAGCGTATCTTTGGAATTGTTTTAGATTCAATCGGAATTGGAAGTGCTGCTGATGCTGCTAAGTATGGAGATGATGGATCAGATACTTTGGGGCATATTGGTGAATATTTTAAAGGTGATTGGGCTTTACCCAACTTACAAAGAATTGGTTTGGGAAATATTAGAACCGAGAATCAGATTAAAGGGATTGAACCAATTGATTCCCCGGTAGGATATTATGGAAAAATGACGGAAATGTCAGCCGGTAAGGATTCATTAGATGGTCATTGGGAAATGATGGGTCTTCCGATGATGTACGAATTAAGTACTTATCCAAATGGTTTCCCTAAGGATTTATTGGATAAAATTGGTGCGTTTGCTGGACGTAAAATTATTGCGAAAGGTCCGTATTCTGGAACTGAAGTTATCAAAGATTATGGGGAGGAAGCTGTAAAGGATGAGGCTTTGATTATTTATACTTCAGCAGACCCTGTGATGCAGATTGCTGCCCATGAAGATGTAATATCGGTGGAAGAACTTTATAAGATTTGTGAATACGCACGCTCATTGGTAAACAAAGCGCCAAATATTATTGGTCGAATTATTGCACGTCCGTTTATTGGACATAATGCTAATGACTTTAAGCGAACGTCCAATCGACATGATTTTGCATTGGCACCGACTGGGATGACCGATTTAGTGCGGCTCCAAGTTGCAGGACAAAAGGTAATTGGAATTGGAAAAATCAATGATATTTTCTCGGGTCAAGGAATTGATGAGGGATATCATAATGAGTCTAATCGTGATGGAATGGATCATGTGGATAAAGTTATTCAACAGGATTTCACAGGTTTCGCATTTACCAACTTAGTAGATTTTGATACTTTATATGGGCATCGTCGTGACCCTGAAGGTATGGGTAAAGAATTGATGCAGTTTGACCAACGTTTGGGACAAGTAATGTCAGCGCTGAAACCCGATGATCTTCTGTTAATTACTGCTGATCATGGAAATGATCCAGGTTTTAAAGGATCTGATCATACACGAGAACAAGTGCCAGTTTTGGCATATTCACCAAGTATGGAATCTCACGGATCATTAGGTGTCAGATCAACTTTTGCTGATTTTGGAGCAACTATTTTAGACAACTTCAAGCTTGATAATCAGGTAGGAACTAGCTTTTTAAACGAATTAAAATAAATTAAATTACGAATATAAGTTTAAGTTTATTTATTTTTGGGATTCAAAAAGCTTCATATAAACAGGTTGAGGTGATAGTGATGACAATGTTAGAAACTTTGATGAAAAAGCGAAATAATGAAGAATTAACATCAAATGAAATCGAGACAATGATTCAAGATTTTACAGCCGGTAAGATTCCAGACTATCAAATATCAGCCTTTCTTATGGCTACTTATTTTACGGGAATGACTATTCCAGAATTGACTAATTTAACGATGGCAATGATGCATTCAGGGGATGTTTTAGATTTGAGCACTATTGAAGGCATTAAAGTTGATAAGCATTCCACTGGAGGTGTGGGCGATAAGGTGAGTTTACCATTAGCACCGATGTTGGCTGCATTGGGAATTAAAGTTCCCATGATTTCTGGTCGTGGATTGGGTCATACTGGTGGGACTTTGGACAAGTTGGAAGCTATTCCTGGTTATCAGGTTGAAATTAGTGAAGATGAATTTAAAGCTCAAATTGATAAGGTAGGAACTGCAATTATTGGAGCAACGGGAAACATTGCACCAGCTGATAAGAAAATGTACGCCCTACGAGATGTGACCGCAACCGTTGACTCAATTCCTTTGATTGCTGCTTCAATTATGTCGAAGAAATTGGCTACCGGGAATAATGCTCTAGTTTTAGACGTTAAAACTGGATCTGGAGCATTTATGAAGGAACAGGATCAAGCAGAAGCTTTAGCCCAAATCATGGTTAAAATTGGCAAAGAAGCTGGAATGCAGATGCAAGCAGTGATTTCCGATATGAACCAACCTTTGGGGAATAAAATTGGTAATACTCTGGAAATTGAGGAAACTTTGGATACATTAAAAGGGCAAGGACCTAAGGATTTGTTGGAAGTGACCCTCACCTTAGCCGCACCCATGGTAGTAATGGCTCAAAAAGCGGATGATGAAGTAACGGCTCGTGAAATGTTGATGAGAACAATTGAAGATGGTTCAGCTCTAGTCAAGTTTGGTGAAATGATTACTGCGCAAGGTGGAGATAATCGAGTCCTAGGAAATTATAATTTGATGCCTCACGCTAAATTTGAAGTTGAATTGACTGCTCCAAGGAACGGATATCTTAGCCGTTTAGATGCTGATGCTGTTGGAATAGCTTCGATGCAACTTGGCGGTGGCCGAACTAAAAAAGATGATGTTTTAGATTATGGGGTTGGCATTACACTTCATAAGAAATTGGGTGATGCAGTTACTGAGGGTGAAAGCTTGATGACCATTGCCACGGAAAAAGAAGATATAACTGAAATTATGGATTATTTACAGGAACATCTGGTTGTAGGTGATGCAGTTAAGGTTCCGACGTTAATTCATAAAATTATTAAATAAAAAATAACTAAATTGATATCAAGTAAACCGAAAGTGAGAAACTAATTATGGCAACTCCACACAATGAAGCAAAGATGGGCGACTACGCCGAAACAGTCCTATTACCAGGTGACCCTTTACGGGCTAAGTATATTGCAGAAACTTTCTTAGAAGACGTGGTACAGGTCAATGGAGTTCGGGGAGCACTAGGCTTTACGGGTAAATATAAGGGTCACCGTATTTCAGTCCAAGGTTCTGGGATAGGAATTCCATCAATGTCAATTTATATCAATGAGTTGGTTAAAGAGTATGGTGTTAAAACTATTATGCGTGTTGGTTCTTTTGGAGGTATGGCCCCTGAATTAAAATTGGGTGATGTTGTTTTGGCCTCCGGTGGTTCAACTGATTCATCAGTAATTGCAAACACTTTTGGCCCAGGAATTTATTATTCAACGTTGCCGGATTTTGGATTACTAGATACGGCTTACCATACCGCCAAAGATTTAGATATTCCAGTGACGGTTGGAAATATATTTGCAGCTGACCGTTTTTACAATGATGAAATTGATATGCAAAAGTTGACTAATTATGGAATCTTAGGGACAGAAATGGAAGTTGCTGGTTTATATCTATTGGGAGCCAAGCTAAATATTAAGACCTTAGACATTTTAACTTGTTCAGATCATGTCTTCCGCGGCGAAGCACTGTCATCGGAAGAACGACAAAATTCATTTGCAAATATGATGAAAGTGGCTTTGGAAACAGCTGTTAAGAATGATGAAGCATAATTAAAATGTTGGAATACGTTATTTTGTTTAAACGGCTGGGTATCGATAAAATGCGGTACTTGGTCGTTTTTAATCAAAAAATAAGGCCTAAATTATTGGTTAATTGATGAAATAATTGGTTAATTGAACAAATTTTAGCATGGTATACTGAATTTAAGATGGCAATGTAGGGGAAATGCAATGACAGAAATGATGTTAAAGCTACCGGATGAAATTTATCAACAAATTAAGGCTGATGCAAAAAGTCAGCATTTGGCACCTGAAGATTATGTTGTAAATATATTGAAAGAAACAATGGCCGCTAAATTTGAGGATACTTTTGAGGCCCGCCAGTTTCAAGCCAAACGGATACCTGGGCGCAAATTTAATCGAGAGCATGAGTTGGTTTTAGTTGATGGTATTAACTATCGTTATCGGTTGGCTGATGGAAATACAATTAATTCTACATCCGATTATATGGTAATCGGGGCTAAAGGGAATGTTTTAATAATTAAGCAAGTGGGAACTAGTCAAACTAGTTAGAATGGAGTCATTAATGCCTTTTGGAATTAAGATCGTACCGCAAAACAATGTAGGCTTACGAGAGAATTTAGGAAAATACAGCGTCACGGTTGATTCTGGGATTCAATTTTACGTACCGATTTTTCAAAAAATTCGGCGTGTTAGCATGGCAATGAGCCCTTTAAGATTGCCAAACTATTCTGTGATAACAAAAGATAATGCAGATGTTTCTGCCAGTGTTACCTTGAATTATCATGTGACTGATGCGGTTAAGTACATGTATGAGAATACAGATTCTGTAGAATCAATGGCTCAATTGGTTCGGGGACATCTGCGCGATATCATTGGAAGAATGGAATTGAATGAAGCATTGGGATCCACAGCGCTCATCAATCAAGAATTAAGTATTGCGATTGGTGACTTAACTAATACTTATGGCATTAATGTGGATCGAATTAATATTGATGAATTAACTCCATCACGAGCCATTCAAGAAGCGATGGATAAACAATTAACGGCTGATCGAGAACGGGTTGCTGCAATTGCTGCTGCCGAAGGGCAAGCTCGTTCTATTGATTTAACGACCAAGGCAAAAAATGATGCTTTGATGTCGACAGCTAAGGCAGAGGCTGACGCAACTAAAACACGGGCTGATGCTGAAAAATATAGAATTGATACTATTCAAGAAGCTTTGAAAAGCGCCGATCAAAAATATTTTCAAAATCAGTCCATTGAAGCTTTTAAGACTTTGGGCGAAAACCCTGCTAATACGGTAGTGGTTCCCAGTGATCAAGCTCACGAATATGGACAAATTCCGGTGATTGGTAAGTTGTTAAAAGATCAATTAAATTAGTAACTATAATAATTAAATCATTTAAAAATGACCGTTTTAAGGTGAAAGGAGCTTTATAATGAAAGCAATTCAGATTGAACAATTTGGTGATGTCGATGAAATGAAAATGCAAGATGTCGATATTCCTGTTCTGGGCAAGCAACAAATTTTAGTACAAAATAATGCAGTGGCAATTGATCCATATGATATTAAATACGTCATGGGAGAATATGGGCCTAATGATACTTGGCCAGTCATTCCTGGATCTAGTGTAGCGGGAACTGTGATGGAATTTGGTGCTGAGGTAACCGATTTTAACCTTGGGGATCGAGTAGTTGCAACTCGACATTTAAAAACTTATGCAGAAATGGTTCCAGTAGCACAATCAGCCTTAGCGAAAATACCTGATGAAATTTCAGATGAGATAGCCGTGGCGGCTGCTTTAGGGGCTGCAACAGGATATCAAATGATTATGGAAAAACTAGCGGTGCAAGCCGGTGAACGAGTTTTGATTCACGGTGGGGCAGGTCAAGTCGGTGCTATGGCGATTCAAGTAGCTTTACTACAAGGCGCACAAGTTGTTGCGACAGCTAGTCCTGATGATTTTGAGTTTGTGCGTAGTTTAGGGGTAGAGGAAGTTTTAGATTATCATAAACTGAGTTGGGAATCATTAGCACCGTTTGATGTCATCTTAGATCCCATTGGTGGTCAGATGACTGAAAAGTCCGTTAAAGTGTTAAAGATGCATGGACGTTTGAAAACTTTAGGTATGATCCCAGAAACATTACAAAGTGGAGCCGATGTTGAGTCCGTTTATGCAGATATTAAACGGCCTACGTTGGAACGAGTTTTAGCTTTATTGGCGAAGAAGCAGGTTGAAATTCGTTTGGGGGATGTTCTGCCCTTTACGGAAAAAAATATTAGGCAAGCTCACGTGGTCGGACGACAACATACTTTGCATGGAAAAACAGTTTTAAAGTTTACAGAGTAAATTAAGGTTGCTTAATTGTTGATTTTAATTTATATTGTATTAATCAGATTAATAAACTTAACCTAGTATAATCGTTGGAGAATGGCTAACGAGATCTACCTGCACCTAAGCTGCGGACTACTAGTTTTAAGGGATGAGTCCATTCAATTATGGGCTCATTTTTTTATTTTAAATTAAATCCGGATATTAACGCATATGAAATTAGAGGAGTTGGATTAATGAAGTTATTAGAAGAACGAATTAAGCAAGATGGTCGTGTCATTGGGACGGAAGTCCTCAAAGTAGATAATTTTTTGAACCATCAAGTTGATCCTGCCTTAATGGAAGCTATGGGACAAGAATTTGCTCGTTTATTTAAAGATGAAAAAATTGATCGCATTTTAACGGTTGAATCATCTGGGATTGCACCGGCAGTCTTTACCGCATTAGCCTTAAATGTTCCGATGGTTTTTGCTCGTAAGAAGCAGTCACTAACTTTAACGGATGATAATTATGTTGCTGATGTATATTCGTTTACGAAACAAGAAACTAATCATATTATCGTTGATAAGCGCTTTATTCAAGCGGGTGAACGGATTCTATTGATTGATGACTTTTTAGCAAATGGTCAGGCGGTCCAAGGAATGTTAGAAATTGCTAAGGCTGCCCAAGCCGAAGTAGTTGGGGCGGGAATTGTCATTGAAAAGACCTTCCAAAAAGGAAGAGCGCTCTTGAATGAGCAAGGGCTTAAAGTCGAGTCTCTTGCACGGATTCAGGCTTTTGAAGATGGTAAAGTTATCTTTGCTGAGGCATAGCTTAGATTAAAAACCATATACTAGATGATATAAAAAAACGACGTACTTGGGGCTTTTTTATTAGCTGTAAAAGGGTCGTTTTTTATTTACTGTAAAGAGCGTATAATTTGACATACAGTTTGGATAGAAAAGGTGAAAAAATGCGAAAACAAGATGATTTTTATGCAGCAATTAATGGTACATGGGAAGAACAAGCTGAAATTCCAGCTGACAAGCCCCGAACAGGAGGGTTTAATGATCTTAGTGATGCAATTGAGGAGCTAATGTTAGCAACCTCTGATCAATGGCAAGCTGGTGAAAATTTACCAGATGATGTCGTTTTAAGAAATTTCATTAAATTACATCATTTAACTACTGATCAAGCTCGGCGTAATGAAGTGGGATTAGCTCCAGTTAAAGACATTCTTCAACAAATTTCGGCGCTGAATTCTTTTGATGAATATACCCAAAATATTGCACGTTTTGAAAAACTAGCTTGGCCAAATGCCATGCCATTTGGGATCGCACCTGATTTTAAAGATGCTCGGACCAATGTTTTATGGGCTGATGCACTGGGAACGATTTTACCTGACACAACTTATTATGAACCTGGGCATGAAAAAGGGGCGGAACTATTAGCTGCTTATCGTGAAACCACATTACCAATTTTAATGAAGTTTGGTTACACAGAAACCGAAGCCCAAACCTTATTGGATCAAAATATTGCTTTGGATGCTCGGATTGCCAAATATGTATTATCAAATGAAGAAAATGCTGAATATGCCAAGTTATATCATCCTTATCAATGGGATCAATTTAAGGCTTTGGTACCGAATTTGCCTTTAGCAGATTTTATGCAGGAAATGATTGGAAGCCAACCGGATCAGATTATTGTGCCAGAGGAACGTTTCTGGCAAAATGCTGATCAGTTCTATTCTGAAGAAGCTTGGCCATTATTGAAAGCACACTTATTGATTGATGCAATGCTGGACTATACTAGCGTCTTGACCGATGAAATGCGTATCATGGGTGGCGCCTATGGCCGTATTATTAGTGGGACACCTGAACCTAGTTCAACTAAAAAGGCAGCTTATTATTTGGCAGCAGGACCATACAGTCAAGCACTGGGATTATGGTATGCTCAAAATAAATTCTCGTCAGATGCTAAAAAAGACGTAGAATTGAAAGTTTCCACAATGATTGATGTATATAAGGAACGTTTGGAGAATAATAGTTGGTTAGCAGAACAGACGCGTCAAAAAGCCATCAAGAAGTTAGATACGATTGTGGCACATATTGGTTATCCAAATGAATTACCACAACGTTACTATGATAAGGTGATTGATGAAAACAAGAGTTTGTTTGATAATTTCCAAACTTTGAGTGAACAATCAATTCAATATGAATGGGCTAAATGGAATCAACCTGTCGACCGAACGGAATGGCATATGCCAGCCCATATGGTTAACGCTTATTATGATCCCCAACAAAATCAAATTGTCTTTCCAGCAGCTATTTTACAAGCGCCATTTTATGATCTAAAACAAAGTTCATCAGCCAATTATGGCGGAATTGGGGCAGTTATTGCCCATGAAATTTCGCATGCTTTTGACACTAATGGAGCGTCATTTGATGAAAATGGAAGTTTAAATAATTGGTGGTTGCCTGAAGATTATGCTGCCTTTGAAGAACGAACCCAAGCGGTAATTGATCAATTTGATGGTTTGGAATCATATGGGGTTAAAGTTAATGGTAAATTGACTGTTTCAGAAAATGTTGCTGACTTAGGTGGTTTATCTGCAGCATTAGCAGCTGCAAAACGAGATGCTGATTTTTCAGCTAAATCATTTTTCATAAATTGGGCTACTATTTGGCGGATGAAAGCACGTCCTGAATTTATGCAGATGATGGCTAGCGTCGATGTACACGGACCTGCCAAATTGCGGGTTAATGTACAAGTTGCTAATTTTGATGAGTTCTTTCAAACTTTCGATGTAGAGAAGGAAGATCAGATGTGGCGAGATCCAGCGCAACGAATTCAAATTTGGTAAAAATAAAAAGGCTAAGGCAATATGACCTTAGCTTTTTTTGTAGGGGTTAACCTCAAAGAAGGCCTACGATGGTCAATTATGTTTGGGTAAAATATTTAAAAATTTGAACTAGATGTCCAAATTAATTTAAATATACGAATTTTATTTATCTACTTTATGAATTTTATTTCACAAAGTTTAAAAAATAACGAGTGGGTGAAAATGTTAATGAAAGCGCTATCAAATTAAAACGTTTCACAAATTCTACTTCTAATCCTTATTTAATCAGCACTTTGCGTTGATTATCATGCTGAATTGGTGTTGACAAAAAGATTATACTTGATATAATTAACATTGTTAATAAATACACAAACGAAAATAAATAAGCAAACATATATGGGAGAAGTTAACATGGCTGAAACAAAAGCACCGAAAAAAGCAAAAAAAGTCTTAACACCCGAAGAAAAAGCAGCGCGTATGGACGCCGCTGTTAAAATGACTGGGGAATTAGTTGAAAAGGCCCAGAAAGCTGCAGTAGAGTTTTCAACATATACGCAAGAACAAGTTGATAAAATTGTTGCTGCGATGGCCTTAGCTGGTTCAGAAAATTCATTGCTACTAGCTCACGAAGCTGTTGAAGAGACAGGCCGTGGAGTAGTGGAAGACAAGGATACTAAGAATCGCTTCGCCTCAGAGTCAGTTTATAATGCAATCAAGAATGACAAGACTGTTGGTGTCATCAATGAAGATCGTGTAACTGGTAAAGTTGAATTAGCTGCTCCACTTGGGGTTTTAGCTGGAATCGTTCCTACGACTAATCCAACTGCAACATCAATTTTCAAATCAATGTTGACAGCAAAGACTCGTAATACGATTGTTTTCGCTTTCCATCCACAAGCTCAAAAGTCTTCAGCACATGCAGCTAAAATCGTTTATGATGCTGCCGTTGCTGCTGGAGCGCCAGAAAACTTCATTCAATGGATTGAAAAGCCTTCACTTGAAGGAACTACTGCTTTGATTAAGAATCCAGGAATTGCCTCAATTTTGGCTACTGGTGGTCCTTCAATGGTTCACGCAGCCTTGACTTCAGGTAACCCATCAATGGGTGTTGGAGCCGGTAACGGAGCTGTTTATATTGATGCAACTGCTGATGTTAAGCGGGCTGTTGAAGACTTGTTGTTGTCAAAGCGTTTTGACAACGGAATGATCTGTGCTACTGAAAACTCAGTTGTTGTTGCTAAGGAAGTTTATCCTGCCTTCATGAAGCAAATGCAAGAGCAAGGTGCTTACTTGGTACCTGCTAAGGATCACGAAAAGCTAGCTGAAGGAGTCTTCGTCAAGAATGCTTCTGGTTACGGGGTTCAAGGTCCAGTTGCTGGAATGTCTGGTCAAAACATCGCTAAGCGCGCAGAGATCAAGGTTCCTGCTGACAAAGATGTTTTGATGTTTGAACTTGATAAGAAAAATATCGGTGAGGCCTTATCATCAGAAAAGCTTAGCCCATTATTGTCAGTTTACCAAGCTGGTTCACGTGAAGAAGGAATTGAAATTGTTCGCGCATTATTGAACTACCAAGGTGCTGGACATAACGCTGCTATCCAAATTGGGGCGCAAGATGACCCATTTGTAAAGCAGTATGCTGACGCTGTTGAAGCATCACGAATTTTGGTTAACCAACCAGATTCAATTGGTGGTGTTGGAGATATCTATACTGATGCTTTGCGTCCATCATTGACGCTTGGTACTGGATCATGGGGGAAGAATTCATTGTCACACAATCTTTCAACTTACGATTTGCTAAATATCAAGACGGTTGCCCGTCGTCGTAATCGTCCACAATGGGTTCGCTTGCCTAAGGATATTTACTACGAATCAAACTCAATTACTTACTTACAAGACTTAGAAAACGTTTCACGTGCCTTTATTGTTGCTGATCCTGGAATGGTTCAATTTGGCTTTGTAGATAAGATCTTAGACCAATTTAATTTAAGTGCTACACCAGTGAAGACGTCATTGTATGGAACAGTACGCCCTGACCCAACTATCAGCCAAGCCGTTGATATTGCTCGTCAAATGGCAGCCTTTAAGCCAGATACTGTGATTGCATTAGGTGGAGGATCAGCTTTGGATGCCGGTAAGATTGCTCGCTTCTTGTACGAGTATTCAGTTTCTCACCCAGGCATCTTGGAAGATGATCAAGCTTTGATGTCATTGTTTGGAAAGTTGCAACAAAAGTTTATGGATATCCGTAAGCGAATTGTTAAGTTTGAACAAGCTAGTTCAACCCAATTAGTTGCTATTCCAACAACATCAGGAACTGGATCAGAAGTGACACCATTCGCAGTCATTACGGATGATGAAACTCACGTTAAGTATCCTTTGGCTGACTATGAATTGACACCACAAGTTGCGATTGTTGATCCAGAATTTGTTATGACGGTGCCAAAGCGTACAGTTGCTTATTCAGGAATGGATGCATTGTCACACGCACTGGAATCATACGTTTCAGTAATGTCTTCAGAATTCACTCGCCCATGGGCTTTGCAAGCAATTAAGTTAGTCTTTGAAAACTTAGTTACATCATACAATTATGATCCAAGTCACCCAACACTTGAAGGGCGTGAAGCTCGTACTAAGATGCACTACGCCTCAACTTTGGCTGGTCAATCATTTGCGAATGCTTTCCTTGGAGTAAATCATTCACTTGCTCACAAGACTGGTGGAGAATTCGGTTTGCCACACGGATTGGCTATCACAATTGCAATGCCACATGTTATTAAGTTTAATGCGGTGACTGGTAACGTTAAGCGTACACCATTC
This sequence comes from Weissella koreensis KCTC 3621, assembly GCF_000277645.1. The sequence goes on from NZ_AKGG01000004.1 coordinate 72,626, forward strand.
CCACGTTATGAAACTTATACAGCCCAAAAGGACTATGCTGATATTGCTCGTTACCTTGGTTTGAAGGGACAAACTGATGCCGAATTGGTTGATGCTTTGTTAGCTGAAATCAAGAAATTGACTGATGCATTGGATATTGATGTTACTTTGTCAGGTAACGGAGTTTCTAAGAAAGACTTAGAAGGATCAGTTGATAAGTTAATGGATTTGGTTTACAACGACCAATGTACTCCAGGAAATCCTCGTCAACCACGTTTGGAAGAAATTCGTCAACTTTTGATGGATCAATTCTAATCAAATAAGAATCAAAAAATGCTAAAAAGCTCATATAAGGAACTGATTAAATAATCGCATTTTACCAATTTGGGTGAAGTTGAGATAAAACCTTGAGTTTTTGAACATATTAGAGAGAGGCTGGGGCTTTTGTTCCAGCCTCTTTTATCATAATAAAAGACTAAAATATGATGAAATATAGTGCTCATTATTAAATGTTAAAAGATGCTAAATTTAAGGTTGAAACGTTATGATTAAAATGATTAGGTCCTTTGTGAACCTAGATTATTGAAAATCAATACTGTCTCATATAATAATCCCCGTTTCGGTCTGAAATACGTTAAAATAAAAGAAAAAGGTTACGTTAGAATCAGGCTTAAACGAATTGATTGAAATGGGATAAAAGTTAAACGTTATTATCCGTAAATATAAAGTTAAAAATGATCTAAAATGCTTTATTAAATTTAAGCGACAGTATTTTAAAGTGAGAATGAGCGAGGGGAAACTGATGAAGAAGCGTATTGTAATTGTTGGAGCTGGTTATGCTGGAGTTATGACGGCTCGTAAATTAGCTAACCAATTTAATCAAAAATCAGAATATGAAATAGTTTTGATTGATGAGCATCCCTTTTTCACGTACCGTACGAGTTTACATGAAGTGGCGACTAAGCGGATTGAACCTAACGCCGTACAATTTGATTTACGACAGCTTTTTATGCATCAAAAAAACGTTAAGATTGTGACAGCACGGGTTGAAAATATTGATGCAAATCAACATATCATTCATACCTCGATAGGACAGGTGGATTATAATAAGTTGATTTGGGCTGGTGGTGTTGAGGCACGGTCTGATGTTCCTGGAGTGAATGAATATGGTTTTCCTTTTTGGAGCTTGGACCAAGCAACTTCTCTGCGAGTACATATAGAAGAAGTCATTCGGCAAGGCGCAATTGAATTAGATGAAGATATTCGACAGCAAAAATTACGGCTCGTTGTGGTTGGTGGCGGTTATCTGGGGGTTCAAATTCTTGGTGAACTACTGGATGAACGTAGAATTTTGGCTAAAGCGAACCAACTTCGTAATCGCGAAATTGAATTAACCTTAGTCGAATCTAAAGCCGAAATATTATCAGATTTAGATGATGCTCGGGTTAGTCATAAAGTTGAAAATTACTTAAGGCATCAAGGCGTCAAGGTTTACAAAAAGAAAGCTGTATCAGAAATTTTTGAAGATCATTTAGTATTGAATGACGGTGATAAGATTATGACTAATACCGTTATTTGGGCTGGTGGTACGCAGGGTCGAACGCAAATGACTGAATTGGATTTAAGTCAAGATGAAGAACGACATCTGCAAGTTACACCTGAAATGCGGATTCAGGATCAAGCTGATATTTATGCATTGGGTGACTCAGTGATTCAGCCTTTGCCAGCGCATTTAAAAGAACGGAAGGGTTCAGAAACCTTAATGCCTAAACGTGGTGAACATCGTTATTTCTGGCCTCAAAATGTGCATAATGCAGTCAATCAATCAGGTAAATTAGCCAATAATATTGCGGTTAAATTATTAAATCATGGAGATTTAAGTGCTTTTAAACCGAAAAGTCAACGGATTTTTATTTCTGTTGGATCACGGTATGGGGTCGCGATTTTTAAAAATCGTTTAGCGGTAACTGGATTTTGGGCACGTGAGTTTAAGCATTTAAGCAATTTACATTTTTTGGCCCAATTGGGATCAACTTATCAAATACATCAATACTTAAAGCGTGAAATTTTCTCAACGCCGTAACATATGATTTCTGGACAAGGAAATGTTTCCAATGTCGGAAATACCTTGTGGTCTTTGCCGTTACGTTTAGCGACGGGAATATTTTTGATTATTACTGGGGTTGCGATTGGAGGGGGAATTGGTTCTATCTTTGCGGGAGTAGGAATGGCCCTGTTCTTTGGATTTATGACCACAATTGCTGGCTTTATGACTTTTTTGTTGTCGCTTGTAATGCTGGGAACTTCTTTTTCAATTTCAGCGTTGCTACTCCCCTTTGTCGGAATTGCTTTGATGAATGGTGCCGGACGTTCATTTGGGGTTGACTACTGGTTAGTTCCATTTATTCAAAAGAATTTAGGAATATTTATTACTGGTGATAGTCAAGCTAGCTATAATGACTTGGAAGATGAAAAAAGATAAAATTAGTATTTATAATATAATTAAAAAGGGAGCTCGGATTTTTCCAGGCTCCCTTATGATATATTGCAAGAATCTTTAAATTAAAATTACTGCTTATTTATGTTATAGGTTGGGGTGTTGAGCAGCATAAAAAGCTAGGACAATTCCGTGAGCGACTGAAACGTTGAGTGAACGAACGCTTCCGGCTTGGGGAATATAGAGCATTGCATCAGAAGCTTTAATTAATTCATCAGCGAGGCCAATTTGTTCTTCACCAAAAATGAAGGCTGCCTTTTTAGCTAATTTGGTTTCAAAAAGGTTGGTTGGTTGGTAAGATTCAATGTTATCAATCGCGTAAATGGTATATCCTTCAGCATGTAGTTGATCAAAAATAACTTGATAATCGGTTACTCGATGATGTTCAATATGTTCGTAGTTATATGTTCCAACTGATCCACGACGGTCCCATTTTTTTGAACCCTCTGGTCGATCGGGGAAAGATTGATTAACTGGATTAAGGAATATTAATTTGCGAGTCGCAAAAGCATTGCTATTACGTACGGCTGTAGCCTTGTTAAAATCATGCGTTAAATTTTGCATGATTGAAACGGCTTCATTACGTTTTTCGTCCAAATCTGCCCGAATGGCTTCATCAGACATATTTTTATAATAATCAGTGACATTCCGATAATCATTGGAATGGTTTAAATCGATTTCAGACATAGTTAATTTTTACCTCGTTTAAATTAAATTCGAAGGCACTACCTTTTAAACTAGTGAAGATTGATTCATCGAAAATCAAATAAGCTAGAATAAACACAGTACGATACTCTTATTGTAACAAGAAGCTAATGATATTTGGTAGAATATCGTAGAGATTAAAATTAAAATTTTTAAGGATGTATGAATTATGATTGAGATTAAAAATTTAACATATACATATCCTAATCGCTCCGAACCGGCGTTAGAACAATTAAACTTTAACATTGAAAAGGGAGAATGGGTGGCAGTAATTGGTCATAATGGTTCTGGAAAGTCGACATTGGCCAAATTATTGACCGGTCTTTTGAATACACAAACTGGTCAGATTAAAGTTAATCAATTAGTAATTAATGAAGAAAATATTTATGAAATTAGAGATCTGGTTGGGATGGTTTTCCAAAATCCAGATAATCAATTTGTCGGTGCAACGGTTGAAGATGATGTCGCCTTTGGGTTGGAAAATCGACAAGTTAAACGCGAAGAGATGTATCAACGAGTTCAAAATGCATTAAAACGGGTTGGGATGCAAGATTTTGCTACAAGGGAACCGGCTCATTTATCTGGTGGGCAAAAGCAGCGGGTTGCTTTAGCGAGTGCTTTGGTAATTGAACCAAAAATTTTGATTTTAGATGAAGCTACCGCTATGTTAGATCCTAAAGGCCGCCGGGAAATGATTGAATTAGTACGTAATCTTAAGGCGGAACTAGGTGATGAATTGACAGTTATTTCAATTACACATGATATTGATGAAGCGGCGCACGCTGATAACGTGATTGTGATTAATGATGGAAAGTTAGTAGAGATGGGTCAACCAGATCAGGTTTTCAATAATGCTGAAAAACTAATTCAATTAGGATTAAATGTTCCATTTGCGGAACAACTCAAAGTTAAGCTGGCACAGCGTGGGATTAAAGTGCCGACAACTTATGAAACAATGGATGGGATGGTGGATTGGATATGGCAATCAATTTCCAAGAAGTAGGTTTTACCTACCAAGTTGAGTCACCTTTTGCTGTGCCAGGCGTACATGATGTTAACTTTACGATCCCAAAGCAGCAATTTACGGCTGTGATTGGGCATACTGGTTCGGGAAAATCGACAATGTTGCAATTGTTGGACGGATTGATTTTACCGCAGAGTGGTAAAATTGAAATCTTAGATCAAATGGTCACGCCAGAAACGAAATTAGCGGCTACGAATGAAATTCGCCGCCATGTGGGAATGGTTTTTCAGTTCCCTGAGGCACAATTATTTGAGGCGACCGTCTTAGAAGATGTGATGTTTGGCCCTAAAAATTTTGGTCATAGTTCTGAAGAAGCCAAAACTTTAGCATTAAAAGCATTACGTCTGGTTGGTATGCCTGAAAAATTTGATGATCAATCACCTTTTGATTTATCAGGTGGTCAGATGCGTCGGGTGGCTATTGCAGGAGTGCTAGCGTTAGAACCGGAAATTTTGGTTCTCGATGAACCAACAGCGGGTTTGGATCCACAAGGTCAACAAGAACTGATGGCGCTATTTGCACAATTGCAACACGAATATGGAATGACAATTATTTTGGTAACCCATCAAATGGAATTTGTAGCACAATATGCACAACATGTTTTAGTATTTGAACATGGAACAGTTATTAAAACGGGAACGCCTGAAGAAGTCTTTTCAAATCAGCAATGGTTACAAACAAAACAATTAGATGTTCCGATGGCTAAGGCTTTCGCAGATCGATTAGAAAACAAAGGTATTAAACTTGAACATGTGTTAAACCTTGACGCTCTAGCTGATCAATTGGCGCAAAAAATAAGGGAGGCCAACAAAAATGTTTAGTAAAATTTTGATTGGTCGTTATTTGCCGGGTGATTCAGTGATTCATCGTTTAGATGCACGAGTTAAGTTGGTTTTGAGTATTGCCTTTATTTTTATGATTTTCTTAGCAACTAATTGGCCAGGCTATCTTCTTGCTACGGCTATTACTTTATTAGTAGTGAGCTTAACTAAACTGGGCTTTGGTGTTTTCTTGCGGGGTGTGCGGCCTTTGATTTTTCTAATGCTGTTTACCACTATTTTGCAAATTTTATTTGTGACAACTGGTCATGTTTTGTGGTCATGGGGTTGGTTGAAGATCACTAGCGATGGATTAGTTAACGGGGTAGCTATTTTTATCCGTTTTATGTTAATTATTATGTTTTCTACGGTCTTAACATTGACGACGACACCATTAGATATTGCAGATGCGCTTGAAACGTTATTGCGTCCCTTACAAAAAATCAAAGTTCCAGTCGCCGAGTTAGCTCTAATGGTTTCGATCGCATTGCGCTTTGTACCAACTCTATTGGATGAAGCAGAAATGATTATTAATGCTCAACGAGCGCGAGGTGTTTTGTTCAATGAGGGGAGTCTGGTGAAACGAGCGAAAGCTTTTATTCCAGTGTTGATCCCGTTGTTTATTAATGCAATTAAACGGGCTATTGAATTAGGGGATGCAATGGAGGTGCGCGGCTACCGAGTAGGGGTCGAACGTTCTAAATATCGGATGCAAAGTTGGCACAAAATTGATTCTTGGGCAGTAATAATTTTTATTGTTTTTGCGATCTTATTATTTGTTTTTTATCTAATTTTTTAAAATTTATCTGAAATGAAGGAGGGGTATAAGATGCCAAGATATCGTGCTATTGTTGCCTATGATGGAACCGATTTTTCTGGTTGGCAAGTTCAACCAAGTAAACGAACGGTGCAAGGAGAATTAGAAAAAGCTGTGAATAGAATGGCTAAAAATCCGGAACAACCAATTCGAGTTCAGGGGTCTGGTCGAACGGATGCTGGGGTCCACGCTTTAGGTCAAGTAGCCCATTTTGATTTACCTTTTGATATTCCCGAAAGTGGGGTTCGTAAAGGACTTGCGACGATGTTACCCTTTGATATTGAAATAAAAAAAGTAGAGAAAGTTGATGCCGACTTTCATGCTCAATATAGTGCACATACAAAAACGTATCAGTATCGTTTATCAAATCGTGCTTTTCGGGACCCATTTAAACGCAATTATACTGGATATTGGCCGCGTCGGATTGATCCTAGTAAAATTGAAATGGCGATAAATGATTATTTAGGTGAACACGATTGGCAAAGTTTTGCGGCTTCTGGATTTCAGGCTAAAACCACAATCCGGACGGTCACGGCTGTTAAATTCATGAATGATGTTGAGCATGAGGAATTGATTTTTGAATTTACGGGAACCGGATTTTTGTATAATCAAATTCGAATTATGGTCGGCGTTTTATTAGAAATTGGTGGGGGGAGTCGCCCAGTTGATGATATCCCACGTCTATTAGCTCAAAAAGATCGACAACAAGCCCGATTAACAGCTCCAGCTAGTGGTTTGTATCTTAAATCAGTTGATTATTAAAACTAGAATGTGTTATAATATTTATGTCGAAAGACAAGGGCAAGTTTGCACTTCGAACCGTGTCAGGGTCGGAAGGCAGCAGCACTAAGGAGATCGTGGACTGTGCCTTATATATGAAATTTAACAAGAGGTTCGGAAATTTATGTTCCGAGCCTCTTTTTGTAAACATTTTTATAAAATAATTAGTTTTAAACTAGCAAAATTTTGGTAGAATAAAGGGTAAGATTATAAATTAAAAGGGGAGGGTCGCAAATGGCTTATCAAGCACTTTATCGGACCTGGCGTCCACAAAAATTTGCCGATATGGTTGGTCAAGAGGTGGTTACAAAGACCCTCCGGAATGCTTTAATAACTGAACAAATTTCGCATGCTTATCTATTTACTGGACCTCGAGGAACAGGAAAAACTTCTGCGGCCAAAATTTTTGCAAAAGCCGTTAATTGTTTACATCCAGTTGATGGTGAGGCTGATGGAACTTGTGAAATTTGCCAGGCAATTGATCAAGGAACATTAGGCGATATTATCGAACTAGATGCTGCATCTAATAATGGAGTGGATGAAATCCGAGAAATTCGAGAAGATGTTAATTATGCACCTACTTTGGCTAAATATAAGGTCTATATCATTGATGAGGTTCATATGTTGTCAACGGGGGCATTTAATGCTTTATTGAAAACTTTGGAAGAACCACCAGCAAATGTTATTTTTATTTTAGCCACTACGGAACCACAAAAAATTCCGGCAACGATTATTTCAAGAACACAACGATTTGATTTCAAAAGAATTGATGCCAATGCAGCCTATGAACGGATGGTATATATTCTAAATCAACGTGGTAATAACTATGATGATACAGCGGTTAAGGTCATAGCTAATGCCGCTGATGGTGGAATGCGTGATGCCTTGAGTATTCTGGACCAAGCCCTTTCTTTTGGGAATGGAAATGTAACACTGGACAACGCTCTCTTAGTGACTGGATCGGTAACACAAACTTTGTTGGGTGAATATGTCATGGCTTTGGTAGAACACAATTCTAAACGGGCTTTAGCTAAGTTAACAGAGGTGTTAACTGACGGTAAAGATGCTGGACGTTTTATTGAGGATCTAATCAGTTATGCCCGCGACTTATTGTTGAATACTGAGGCACCGGATTTAATTTCATTGGTACCTGATGATAATTTTAAACAATTGGCCCAAGAGCAAAAGGCTGATACTTGGTATCAAATGATTGATGTACTTAGTGAAACCCAACAACAACTACGATTTACTAATCGTCCTAGTATTTACTTGGAAGTATTAACCGTTAAATTGAGTCGTTTAAACCAGGCTGGAGTTGCTGAACCACAAGCAGTGGTAGCAGGAAATTCCGCTACAAATGTACACGTAAATACTGAAACTACGCTGAAACCCTTAGATGATTCCAATGATGGTACAGTGATTGAGACCGATAACGTTGCACCTGTTGCTGAGCAGCCTATTAGAATTGCACATAAGGCAAGTACAGAGAAGAAGCATATTTTTGAAGTGCTAGATGCTGCCACACGTGGTGATTTGAATCGTTTACAAGCAGCTTGGGCAGATATTTTAGCTCAATTGAATGTTTCACAAAAAGCTATTCTTAGTACTGCTAAACCGGTGGCCGCTTCTTCAAACGGTGTACTTTTAGGTTTTGACTTTGAAATTTTCCGTGATAAAACCAAAAAAGATCAAGGTCTGGTTGATCTTTTGAATGAACAAATTAGAAAGTTAACTGAAAGTAAAGATGAGAGAAACTTGGTCTTAGTTACCAACGAAGAATGGCCAGATATACGAAATCAATGGATTCAACAACATCGCAAAAATAAACCAGCAACTGAAAGTGCAGCAGCACCGGAAGCTGAATTAGCGGCCACTGATATTCCAGAACAAAATGAGAGCACCCAAGATCAAACGATTGTGCAAGCCGCTAAAGATTTATTTGGGGATGAGTTAGTTGAAGTGAAAGCTGATTAATTCAGCTTACTTGGTAGAATGCAAGGGGGAGATTTGATGCAGTATCCAGAACCAATTGCAAAATTAATAGATAGTTATACGAAACTACCTGGAATAGGGATTAAAACAGCAACACGTTTAGCATTTTATACCATTGATATGCAAGAAGAAGATGTAACCCATTTTGCGCAATCATTAATTTCAGCTAAGCGTGATTTAAAGTTTTGTAGTATCTGTGGAAATCTAACAGAAGAAGATCCTTGCTCAATCTGTCAGGATGAAACTCGTGATCCTTCGGTTGTTTTAGTGGTTGAAGAAGTGAAAGATTTAATGGCATTGGAAAACACTAATGAATTCCGAGGACGATACCATGTTTTACATGGTGTTTTGTCACCACTAGCAGGAAAAGGTCCTGATGATATCAATATCGATACGTTGGTCCAACGTTTGCAGAAAAATGAAGAAATTCAAGAAGTTATTGTTGGAACAAATGCCAATGCTGAAGGTGAGGCGACAGCGATGTATTTGAGCCGTCTTTTGAAACCAGCGGGAATCAAAGTATCTCGACTAGCCACTGGCTTGGCGGTTGGTAGTGATATCGATTATGCGGATGAAATTACATTGATTAAGTCCGTTGAGGGAAGGACGCAGATGTGATGTTTGGATTAAAGAAGCTAAAATTAAAACCGGAAGTTTACGATGCAGAATTGTTGGATGCAATTGATGATGCAAAATATGATTATGAAAAAGCTAAGGCATCAGAAATAGCCCTATTTGAAAGCGAAATTGATCCACGTTGGATCAAAGCACAAACGGCTTTTGCTAAACAAAAATATTTCTTCTTGTTACGCGCGGCCCGCACTAGAAAAATGAAGGGCCAATGGCAACGATCGATTATTCGTTCGGAGCAATTAGATTAAGGAGATAAATCCATGGTTGGAAAATTTATTAGTTTTGAAGGACCTGAAGGCGCCGGTAAAACAAGTGTCTTGAAAGTTTTGATACCTCGTTTACAAGCGCAATATGGTCCACAGCTATTGGTCACGAGAGAGCCTGGTGGAACTGACAATCCAGTCGCTGAAGCCATCCGTGATTTGGTTTTAAGTCCAGATTATCCCACGATGGATATCAGAACTGAGGCTTTATTATATGCAGCATCACGACGGGAACATATACAAAAAACGATTAAACCAGCTTTGGTAGCTAATAAAATTGTTTTGTCAGATCGCTTCGTTGATAGTTCAATTGCTTACCAAGGGGCGGGGCGTGGAATTGGATTTGAAGCTGTTCGAAAATTAAATGATTTTGTTTTAGAAGGATTCTTGCCAGATTGCACGATTTATTTTGATATTCGCCCAGAAGTAGGTTTAGCTCGCATTAAAGCTCATCGTCAAAATGAGATCAATCGGTTAGATCTTGATCCGATTGAATTTCATCAGCGGGTGAGTGCGGGATATCATCAGTTAGCTAAACAAGATCCCAAAAGGATTATTATAATTGATGCTGAGCAACCGATTGAACAGGTTATTGAAGATGCTTGGCAAGTTGTTAACCGTATTTTGAAAATGGAGGAATAAACCATGAAAATGATTATTGCTGTGATACAAGATAAAGATGCGAACAAATTAGGAACTGCGTTTATTAAAAATAATATTCGGGCAACGCGAACAGCTACCTCTGGTGGATTTTTGCGTTCAGGAAATACTACTTTTATGATTGGAATTGAAGATGAACGAGTTGATGACGTGCTTGAGGTGATTAAAACTAATGCGAAGGCTCGGAAACAATTTATGGCACCCTCAGCTAGCTTGGACTTATCATTTGAAGCCACTACGGCAATGCCGATGGAGGTTCAGGTTGGTGGAGCGACGGTCTTTGTTCAGGATATTGAACAATTCCATCATTTTTAAAGATCGATTGATCAAATTTCCTTAAAATTATGATTTAACCTTGCTTTTTATTCTTTTTAATAGAAAATGAGGTTAAAAAATTAATTTTAAAATTATTTTAATAGGAGAAGTATAATAATACCCACCCTATCTTTTAAAGACTTGATAAAATTAAGGAGTAAAGCATGGAAGCTCAAGAAATTGTGAAACGCGCTTATTTGCAACAGTCAGCGCTCGTGGAGCGGTTAAAGCTGGCAATTGAGAGTCATCAATTGGCCCATGCTTTTTTATTTACTGGTCCAAAAGGTCAGGGGCAGCTGGATGTGGCAACTTGGTTGGCCATGCGGCTAATGTGTGAGCATCCCAAAGCCGATGGGGATCCTGATTTAACATGTTCTCATTGTCAAAGAATTGCTGCTCATGAACATCCTGATGTAATTGAAGTGAAACCAGATGGGCGTTCAATTAAAATTGATCAAATTCGTTACCTTCAAGATGAATTCAATAAAACAGCTGTCGAAGGGCAACAGAAAATTTTTATTATTAGTGCAGCTGATACTATGACCGACAATGCAGCAAATGGTTTGTTGAAATTTATTGAGGAACCAGTGGGGCAACAAACGGCTATTCTAATGGTTGAAAATCGCCAACAAGTTTTACCAACGATTGTTTCACGAACCCAAGTTATTGATTTTCATGCAATTGAACCTGTGGCTTATCAAAAGGCTTTGGTACAACTGGGATATTCAAAAGAGCATGTTAAATTAGTAGCTGCTTTGACTAATAGTTTGGAAACGGCTGGGGAATGGTTGGTTGATGATTGGTTTGAAAACAGTTATCAAGTTGTGGCAGATTTAGTTGAAAGCATTTTAAAACTTGATCCTAAAGCATTTAATCAAGTTCAAATTAATTTGATGCCTTTAGCTCAAGATAAGAGCAAACAATTAGTATTATTGAATTTGTTAGCGTCTGCATGGCGTGACTTGCTGTTGTCATTGGATGGAGCGATTAGTGAACCACGGATGATTGAAGCTAAACAATGGCTCAGCTTGGCACAGTCTTTTGGAATTAATAGGGTTTTAAAGGTGCAAGACATCGTTTTGGAAGCTCCTAAATGGTTGAAGAGTAATATTGGTTTTCAAACGGTGGTTGAGACAGTGATTTTAAAAAGCCAGTTCGGATTAGCAGCTAATTAAAATGATTAGCTAAAATACTTTGATCAGTTAATCTCAGTAGGAATGGAGTAGGGATGCAAGTACAAAAAAGTTTTAGTAAGCAAACAACCGGGACTTTATTTTTAGTGCCAACACCAATTGGTAATTTGGGTGATATGACCCAAAGATCAATTGAAACCTTGAAAACAGTGGATTTAATTGCTGCAGAAGATACACGGCATACAGCACAATTGTTGAATCAATTTTCGATAGCAACCAAGCAGATCTCATTTCATGAACATAATAAAGAAACTCGGATTCCAGAATTAGTGGAACGCTTGCTAGAGGGTATAGATTTAGCACAAGTTTCAGATGCAGGAATGCCATCTATTTCTGATCCGGGGCATGAATTAGTGCAGGCGGCTTTAGATGCTGATATTCCAGTGGTACCAATCCCAGGGGCTTCGGCAGGAATTACTGCGTTGATTGCTTCTGGCTTAGCACCACAACCATTTCTGTTTTATGGGTTCTTGCAACGAAAGCCCAAAGAGCAACAAGCAGAATTAACTCAATTAGCGCAACATTCAGAAACAATGATTTTTTATGAGGCACCACATCGATTAGCTAAAACTTTAGCAAATATTAGCCAAGTATTAGGTCCTAATCGACGAGTTGTCTTAGCGCGTGAGTTAACTAAACGGTATGAAGAATTTTTGCGAGGAACTGCAGATGAATTGCTGACTTGGACGCAAGAAAACCAAGTTCGAGGCGAATTTGTAATCGTAGTTGAAGGTGGATCCGGAGTGCCATTAATTGAAGAAGAGAGTGATCCTTTAGCGGGATTATCAAACTTGGAAGCAGTTGATGCTTTGGTAAAACAGGGTAAGAAAACAACGGCGGCGGTTAAAGAAATTGCCAAAAAACGTGAATTAGATCGACAAGCTCTATATTTGGCTTATCAAGAACAAAATGAGGGATAATAAAAAACAAAATGCGAATTTACGAAACGAAACATGAAATTTTAGATTTTGAAGGTGATATGTCAGGGAAGTTGATGTTGCCAAATATTTTGAGTTTGACGATTATGGGATCAACAAAACAATCTCTAGCATATGAAGTTGGACCGGATTATACGCATGCCATGGGCTTAGGTTGGATTGTTTTGCAACATGAGATTACGATCATTCGTCGGCCAATGGTTGGTGAAACGGTAACAATACAAACGCATGGAAAAGAGTTTAATAAGTATTTTGCTAAACGAGACTACACATTTTTAGATGAAAATAATAATAAAATTATTCAAATAGATTCAATGTATGCCATGCTCGACATGAAAAAACGAAAAATGGCACAAATTCCAGATGCTGTGGTTCAGGCTTACCAACCTGAATCAGTTAAGCGCGTACCTCATCTAGCTAAACCACTTCAATTTGCAGATGAAGAAGTTGCTGAAATTACTTGTCAGTATCATGTCCGTTTTTCAGACATTGATTCAAATCAACATGTGAACAATGCCAAGTATTTGGATTGGGCTCAAGATCCACTTGGCCGTGATTTTTTGCTAGCGTATGAACCGCAATTAGTTAATATTAAATTTGAGCATGAAGTTTTGCTGGGTGAAACAGTTGAATCAAAAATTGTTCAAAATGGTGATGAAACAAAACATCAAATTTGGATGGGCTCTGAACTAGCTGCTGAAGTAGGGATCAAATGGACTGAAAACTAAAGTAGTAGTATGATATAAATGATTCGGAAGCGGATTCACAACGTTAGAAATTATGAATTTAATAAGGAGAACAGACATGAGTACTTTGGTATTAGGTGGAGCAGGATATATCGGATCACATATGGTTGATTCATTACGTGCCCAAAATAAAGCGGTGGTAGTTGTTGATAATTTGGCAACTGGACACCGATTGGCTGTACCTGAAGATGTTCCTTTTTATCAGGTCGATATTCGAGATAAGGTTGCTTTGTCAGCTGTATTTGATCAAGAAGAAATTGATCAAGTAGTACACTTTGCGGCTTCTTCAATTGTGCCCGAATCAATGACAGATCCGTTGAAGTATTTTGACAACAATACAGCTGGAATGATTTCGTTATTAGAGGTGATGTTGGAGCATAATGTGAAGCAAATTGTCTTCTCATCAACTGCTGCTACCTATGGTGATGCCAAAGAGAGTCCGATTAAAGAAACAACACCACAATTACCAATTAACCCATATGGTTTGTCAAAGCTACAAATGGAACAAATCATGGGATGGGCCGATAAAGCCTATGATTTGAAGTGGGTTGCTTTGCGTTACTTTAATGTGGCTGGTGCTAAGCCTGATGGTTCAATTGGTGAGGATCATCCTACAGAAACACATTTGGTGCCGATCATTTTACAAACAGCCTTAGGTGAGCGTGATGCCATCACGATGTTTGGGGATGACTACAATACACCTGATGGATTCAATGTTCGAGATTATGTACATGTTATGGATTTGGTTGATGCACACGTTTTGGCTCTTGATTACTTGGCCAAAGGTAATGCTTCAAATCAATTTAACTTAGGGACGGCCAATGGTTATTCTGTAAAGCAAATGGTTGAAGCAGCACGTGAAGCAACTGGTATGGAAATTCCGGCAAAAGTTGGGCCACGCCGAGCTGGAGATCCTGACTCTTTGATCGCTGATTCAACGAAAGCTCGTAATGTTTTAGGCTGGAATCCGCAATATGAATCAGTTCAAGAAATTATTAAAACAGCTTGGACTTGGCATCAAACTCATCCAGAGGGATACCAAGATCGTTCTGAAAAATAAATTTAAGATAAAAAAGAGGTTAGTAATATTTAAGATGAACCTCAAAAACTATAAGTTAATATCTAGTTATTTTTTCTAGACGGTACGTTTTCGGTATTTTATCGAGGATTTACCGTCTAGTTTTATTTAGATGAAACTTGTAGTTATTTAATGGCATATTATTATATTTTTCACTTAATTTTTATTAAATATTGCACTCTGTTTTTTGATCGGTAACATGTGGTACTACTTGTGTTTTGTCGTTTGATATAATTCTGAAGTCACATAGATTTCTAAACCACAGGAGAAATATTAATGAAAAAGAATAATATTATATTACTCACAATTGCATCAATGACAATTGTTAGTTTAGCTACACCTATTACCTCAACAATGTTTTCAAATCCAACGACTGTATCCGCATCGCAAGGTGCTTCAGTTACTATGGATAAATATAAAGCGGGCCATTCTATTTTTGGTGATTTTAATGGTAACGTTAAAGATATTTATCTTGCTAAAAACGGTACAGTTATCAAATCAACTATTGCTACTATAAGAGATGACAATTCTTATAGTATTTCTGTTGATGCTAAGTTAGATAAAGACTTGGTTGAAAATGGTGGTAGTTATACTTTAGTAGCTTATGGACCTAATAATTCAGTTATTGCCCAAAGCGCCTTTAATAATGATGCGCCTTCTACAACGAGTGAAATTAAAAATGTTAATTATGACAAAAAATCTGGTTTATTAACGGGTAATGTTGATTCTGCGGTTAAGAATATTAAAATTTCAGCAGATGGTTATTCATATAATGAAGAAGCAACCATTACTAATGGTACCTTTTCGATTAATGTCTCTGATGATTTTTATCACGATATGAAATTTGGTAATCATGTTGTATTGATTGAAGGATTGGATAGCTCTCTTAATACCATTGCTCAAACAACTTATAGTTTATAAAAAATTGAAGTTTATTTTAATTAATTGGTCGTAAAGTTTTCGGTATTCAACCGTTAATTTTTCGGCCAATTTTGTTTTTATTTGGTAAATTTATGACGAATCGTCTCATGGAATGCCTGCATTTTTATTTTTTTTGAAACATAAAAAAGCCCTGTGAGTTAGATTGAATCCAACTTATAGGGCTTATTTCGCATAGGTTTTATTTTATACTATTTCAACGGAAGCATTTTTAATTTTCATAATATCGTGGCCGATCCAATTATAAGGACCGAGAATTGATTCAGCCCATTCAAAATCAGAATCAACAAAAATATCAGTTGGTAATTCCGTATCAGTCAATAAAAATTCATGTAAATTATTCATGGCGTCATTGCTGGTCTGAATCATTGTTGATTTAACTTGGTAATTGGCAGCTAGTTCATTTGGTAATTTTTCTAAATCTAATTTTGAAGTAGTTGGATCAGTTTGAATAGCAATTTTTAATTGAATCTCAACATTTTTACTTTGCGCTATTACGATTGGTCCAATTTTATCAATATGAGCTTGTTTAAAAACTAAAATTAAATTATTCATCAGAAACCTGACTTTCTAAGCACAATTAACGATAGTTATACGATTTATAAGTTATTCTTTTTATGGTAGATCATTTCCTGCTGCGAAATATATGTCATACCATTCTTGATTGGTAAGATGGACTTGATCAGCATCGGTCATTTCATCAATGCGGTTAATGTTCATTGAACCTAAAATTACTTGCATATTAGCGGGATGATAAGTGATCCAAGCAACTGCGACGGCGTTTTTACTGGTGTTATTTTTATCCGCGATTTCTTGTAACTTAGCATTGATTTCAGGGAACTTAGGATTATCGATAAATGGGCCTTCAAAGAAGCCATATTGGAATGGAGACCAAGCTTGAATGGTCATTTGATTTAAACGTGAATAGGCAAGGATTCCACCGTCATGATCGACAGAGCGTGGATCTTGCATATTGACATGCAATTCAGCATCAATCATACCAGTGTGCATAATTCCAAATTGGAGTTGGTTGGCAATTAGTTTTTGATTTAAAGCACTTTGTAGGAATTCAACTTGCCACGGATTCATATTTGAAACCCCAAAATGACGAACTTTACCAGCTTTTTCAAGCTGATCAAAAGCTTTGGCGATCTCAGCTGGGTCCTGTAAAGTGTCAGGTCGATGGAGCAAGAAAGAATCCAAGTAATCAGTGTGAAGACGTTGAAGTTCAATATCAACGGCCGCAATTAAATGTTTGGCGTCGAAATCATAACGAGGACCTTTCAGACCGTCACCGTTAATTTGGCCGTTTTCTAAAATAATTCCTCCTTTAGATTGGAGAAAATATTGATCACGATTTAAGGAACTGGAAGCTAGAGCATCACCTAGCACTGTTGAAGACTTTCCATCACCATAAATATCAGCAGTATCAAAAAAATCAATACCTTTCATAAAGGCTTTTTCAATAATTTCAGTAGCTTCAGGGACTGATTTTTGATCCATTCGCATGACACCTAGGGCAGTGTCAGAGACTTGAAGGTCGGTTGGACCGAGATTAATTTTACGCATAAATAAATCCTTTCTAATTATAACGGGTTAGAATTAATTAAATTTTAATTACCTCTATTATAACAGTAATTTTAATAATGGAAGCGATTGCAAATATTCTGTGTGCAGGATAAAAATAAAAGTTATAAACGTAAATAGGGGGTTCCTTATAAATCCTGTATAATGTGTCTTTGAACGTACAATGTTAATTTAAAGTTAGTTGAAAATAAAATATAAAGATACATGGAGGAATAATGCATGTTATTAATTGCATTATTGGCGGTTTTATTACCGTTAATTTTACTAGCAGGTTTGAACTTTCCAGCAGCCAAAGGAATGGCGATTAGTGCAGGGGTAGTTTTGGTCACCGCGGCTATTTTTTGGAAAATGTCGGGTTTGGTTTTGCTGGCGTCAATGTTGCAAGGATTACATAAAACTTTACCAATTTTATGGATTTTATTTGGGGCTCTTTTGATGTTAGAGGTATTAAAGAAAACTGGAGCCATTCAAAGAATTAATCAAGGATTTATGCAAGTTACAACTGACCGACGCGTGTTGACCATTTTAATTGTTTATTTATTTGGTGGTCTAATTGAGGGGGTATCAGGGTTTGGAACACCGGCGATGGTGACAGCCCCGTTGATGCTAGCTTTGGGATTTAATCCTTTAGCAGCGGTAACCTTAGCTTTGGTGGGAGATTCTACATCGGCATCGTTTGGAGCAGTTGGAACCCCCTTGACTGTGGGATTGAGTAATTTGCCAGGGGGTGCAAGTTACATTCAATTGATTGGGCAAATGATTACTCGAGTGGAGTTAACGGCAGGAACTTTTGTACCAACTTTAATCATTTGGATCTTGATCAAATTTTTTGGATCTAAAACAAATGAGACTGGCAAATTTAAGGAAATGTTGCCTTGGAGTTTGGCTTTGGGATTTAGTTATTCTTTGGTAGCCTTTATCACAGTACATTTGATTGGATATGAATTTGCTTCGATTGTGACACCGTTAGTAGTGTTAGGATTAACTTTATTATCAATTCGAATGCATTGGCTTTTGCCCGCATCGGTGTACAAAAATGCTTGGGGTACAAGCGTAGATTCAGTGCATAATAATGATAAATCAGCAAGTTCTATGCCACTATGGTTGGCATGGTTACCATATTTATTAGTAGTGATCTTACTGTTAGTCACAAGAACGGTGGAACCGATTCGATATCTATTAGACCAATATTTAGACTTATCATGGGTTCAAATTTTAGGATTTAATGACATTAATTCAAGTTGGCAATTCTTATCATCACCAGGGACAATTTTAACGGTTGCAGCAGTGATTGGTCTGGCTTTTCAACAAAGAACTCTTAAACCTTTAATTGGTAGTGCTAAAAGTGTTCTACAAGGTATGAAGTTGACAGGCTTTACGTTGGCGGTGACATTAATGATGGTCCAAATTTTCAGTAATTCTGGATTAAATCAAGGCGACTTAGCAAGTATGCCGACGTATATTGCCAAGTCGATTGCTGAAATTTTGGCTCCAGTTTGGCCGTTTGTTGCTCCATTATTGGGAGAATTAGGCTCATTTATTACTGGGAGTGCGACAGTCTCAACGTTGACTTTTGCACCCATTCAAGCAAACGTGGCTCAACAAGCAGGTTTAAATGGTCAGTTGATCATGGCATTACAAGTAATTGGTGCCGCAGCTGGTAATATGATTTGTGTGCATAATATTGTTGCTGCCAGTGCCGTTGTTGGCTTATCTGGAAAAGAAGGTCAAATTTTACGTAGAACGGCGATACCAGCTTTAGTTTATTGGTTGTTGTTGGGATTGACTGGCGCGATCTGGTTAATTTTTATTTAATTTAAATTAGATAAAATAAATTTAAAGGGGCTAGGATGCTTTGCGTCCTGGTCTCTTTTTAAAATCAACGATGATTCACCGTGATATAATTAAATTTGGAAAATAACGTAATAAAATGAACGACCATTGGCGATTTTGATCCAGTGATGACGTTGATATTTGTTATAAGATGGGAAATAAAAAATAGTAATAAACGGGGAGAAACCGATGATTTTTCATATCAATGCAACTTTGCCCGCTAAAAAATCAGGAATTGAGCATGCCGAATTAAAACGAATTCGTTTGTTTGAAAAAAACAAAATCAAACAAAAATTAGTGTTACGGGAATGGGACCCGAATTTACATGCACAAGCTAGGAAAGAACATTTAAGTGATGATCAATTATTAAATTTATTTGATTATTTTCAGGGAACATTGGTGGTTGATCCAAAACATATAACTTTGCATGATGTGGATTTTGGATTGCCGAATTTGAAATTTGCCCATGAAGAAAAAAAACATCGGTATTTAGTTTTTCATCAAGAACGTCTTTTAGCACGGGTAAATTATGATCAGACGGATAATGAACGCGTTAAATCGGTGGAATGGTTTGATGGGTGGAATAATTTATATCAAGTGAAACATTATGATGAGCGTGGTTTTGTTTCTTTAGTCCAGTGGTATACCCCTGATAATAAAATTCATCAAGAGGTTTGGTTGGATTTACAAGGGCGTCCGGTGCTAGAAAATAGTTATAAACATACCATGCAAAATGGGGATCGATTAGTAAAAACAGCTTGGTTGCTAAGGCATGCAGGTGAGATCCGTCAATTTGATACGCTGGATGAATTGATGACGCACTTTTTAAATTTAATCAATCGTGAATATTATCAAATTGCGCGACCCAATATTTTTATTTTAGATCGATCCCATTTAGGAGATGCTGGATTGTTGAAATTAGATTTGCCAGCTTATCGTGTGCTACACATGCATAATGCCCATACTAGTAACGCGCAAAAGCCGATGGAAGCTAGTTTAAATAACCACTATGAATATGCATTGTATAATTTATCAGCCTACGATGCCGTTGTTTCAGCAACACCACAACAGACCAATGATCTCATGGCTCGTTTTCAACCACAAAGTAATTTATTTACTATTCCAGTTGGAATTGTGGATCAGAATTTGTTAGATCAACCCAAGGTTCCGGTACAAGCCCGAACTTTTGGGAAAATGGTAGTTTTTGCACGGATTGCAAATGAAAAGCAATTAGATGATTTGGTAAGGGCTGTGTCCTTGGCGCATCAAAGTATACCGGAATTAACGTTAGATATTTATGGGTACGCTGACCCGACTGATAACTATGCTGCTCGGCGCGCAATTGAACAGATCATTACTTCTGATAAATTAGAGCGGGTGGTCACTTTCCACGGTTATACAGAAGAAATTGATCAAGTTGAAAATCATGCGATGTTGTATGGCTTAACTTCACGGATGGAAGGCTTCAACTTAGCACTGATGGAAGCAATTTCACATGGCTTGATTGGGATAACTTACGATGTTAATTATGGCCCTAATGAGATTATTCAAGATCAAGTGAATGGACGCATCGTAGAGTATGGTAACTATGAGGCTTTGGCCGAAGCTATCGTTAAAATACTTCAATCATCAGCATTAATAGAGAAATATTCAGTAGGAGCATATGCTTCTGCACAACGGTATTCGGAAAAAAATGTGATGCAAGCCTGGCAAAAATTATTTGATGCTGCTCAAGTACAGTGGGATCAAATGCAAAAGGTTAATAGATAAGGGGCTGCAACTAATGAATTATTTTATTAATGAAAATATTTTTGCCTTTAACTCGGGAACGGAGCATTCACAAGCACGACGGGTAAAGATGCTAAATCAAAAAGGTGTGAAAAGTAAGTTTGTTACGCGCCAGTATAATCGTTACTTAGATCGTGATCGCCATAATTTGGATTTAGATTTAAGTCAAATTATTAATATGTATGATTTTTTTCAAGGAACATTGTTACGAAAACGGCAGCCTCAAAGTTTACGAACCTTACCCAGTTTGCCTATGCAAAGCTATCATGTAGAGAGCCCATCACCAAATTATTCCTTAGTAAAGAAAAGTGGTCGGCAAATAGCTAGGATTAATGTTTTACCAGCCACGGTAGGATTAGTCGGTGAAATTTTATATAATGATCGGGCAGATAATATTACATTACGGGAAAATTGGGATTGGCGAGGTTTTTGTTCATCGGTTGATCGATTTATGCCAAATGGACAATTAAGTAGTCGACAGTTTTTGAATTTGGATGGAGAACCGGTCTTAGAAGTTACATATATGTTGATAGAAAATCAAGTTAAACCAACTTTATGGCATTTGATTAAATATCAGGGCCGTGATTATCGGTTCAAGACAGAAAATGAATTATTTGTTTTCTTCTTAAATGAATTAGGACGGTTAGATGCAACGGCTGACTTCATTTCAGAACGAAGATCAATGGATATTTCGGTAGCACAAACGATAACTGCTAATCATAAGATAGCCATTGTACATGAAATGCATACGCCAGATGTTAATCATCCATTACAAGGTGATTTATATCAAAGTCATCATTCATTGTTTGAGGTAGTAGGGCCACGGTTTGATTTGATTTTAACAGCTACTAAAGCACAAAAAGATGATTTAAAACGACGTTATCCTAAATTGAAGTTTGATGTCATTAATGACACGACCCTTTTTGAAGCGGACTTGGTACTAGACCAATCAAATTCTCGTATCAGTAATCATTTATTGTGGCTGGGTCGAATTAGTCCTGAAAAGAATCCTGCTGGTGCTTTAGAATTATTGAAGCAATTGAGAACACAAGTTCCGGATGCAACGCTGGAATTTATGGGTTATGCGCAAAATGCTGAATATTTAGAAAAATTCAAAAACCTAATTATTCAAATGGGCTTAGGACAGGTTGTCTTTATTACGCCATATGGCTCACAGGAGCAAGTTCGAGCGGCCTTGCAACGTGCTAGCTTATTAATTAGCACATCGTCCAGTGAGGGGCAAGGAATGCAACTGATCGAAGGTTTGGCTCATGGATTACCATTAGTAGTGGTAGAAAATCATTATACGACCCAAGATGATGCTATAATCACCGATGGAGAAAATGGATTGGTGATTGATTTGCATCAACCGCAGCGATGGGTGCCAGACATCAGTCAAATTTTAGGGGATGAAGCTACGTGGTCACGGATGCATCAACAGAGTTACCGAAAAGCCCAGGCTTTTACTGTGACGGCTAGTTATCAGAACTGGGAAATGATTCAAGGAAGATTGAATTAGTAATAGAAAATAAAAAAGGCCTCGAGAATGACTAATTTAACTTTATCGTTAAGTTAGATCAATTTCTGAGACCTTTTTGTATATTAAGGTAGTGACCGGAATCGAACCGGCGATCACGGTTTTGCAGACCGATGCCTTACCGCTTGGCTACACTACCAAAATTACTAGCAACAATCTAACATTATACTTTAGATTTAAAATAAATTCAATGTTTATGATAGTTAAGTGGTATACTTTATAGCAGTGATATTTATGGTGAAAAAAGAAAATATAAAAACTTTGTCAAAAAGGGTTGCCAATATCGAAAATATCTTGTATACTTATTTTTGTTGTTGCGGTTGTAACAATTTAAAAAATGGACGTTTAGCTCAGCTGGGAGAGCACCTGCCTTACAAGCAGGGGGTCACAGGTTCGATCCCTGTAACGTCCATTGGTCGCATGGTCTAGTTGGCTAGGACGCCTGCCTGTCACGCAGGAGATCACGGGTTCGAACCCCGTTGTGACCGTTTTTAATGGCTCGGTAGCTCAGTTGGTAGAGCATACGATTGAAGCTCGTAGTGTCGGGGGTTCGATTCCCTCCCGCGCCATTTGGGATGTTAAGTTCCATTAAGAAATAAATAGGGATATAGTATAACGGTAGTACGACGGTCTCCAAAACCGCTGGTGTGGGTTCGATTCCCTCTATCCCTGCTTGATATAATGGCGGATGTGGTGAAGTGGTTAACACATCGGTTTGTGGTACCGACATGCGTGGGTTCGATTCCCATCATCCGCCCTCGAGATTTATTTCTCAGTATATATCTCGATTACGTTTTAACGTAGTCATTGCCGTTGTGGCGGAATAGGTAGACGCGCGGGACTCAAAATCCCGTTCTCGCAAGAGAGTGTGGGTTCGATTCCCACCGACGGCATAATTAATAAAGGCTGTATGTTCAAAGATGTTTAACATCTTAAGACATGCGGCTTTTTTTATAAATTAAAGTCTGGATTTAAAACAAAACAAGGTAAGATAGTATTGGCTTTTCAGACGATTTTTAACGAACTAGAATGCGGAAAATTAACATATATTCATTGACGATTAGCTAAAAAAAGGGTAAGATAGTCGTTGGTATTGTTTACCATGCCACATTTGGGAATGTCCTGGTACGACTTTTTATTATTGGTAATGTTAAACAAACAGAATTATTGGAGGAAATTTCCATGCGCACAACTTATATGGCAAAGCCAGGTGAGATCGATCGTAAGTGGTATATCGTTGATGCTACTGACGTACCTTTGGGTCGTTTATCAACGGTCGTTGCATCAATCTTACGTGGTAAGAACAAGCCTACTTTCACACCACACATCGATACCGGAGATAACGTTATTGTTATCAACGCGTCAAAAATTGCTTTGACTGGTAAGAAAGCTACTGACAAGATTTACTATCACCACTCAAACCACCCTGGTGGATTGAAGGAACGTCAAGCTGGTGACTTACGTGAAAAGAACCCACAACACTTAATTGAACTTTCAGTTCAAGGAATGTTGCCAAAGGGAACTCTTGGTCACCAACAAGCTTTGAAGCTTCACGTCTTTGCTGATGCAAATCACAATCACGAAGCACAAAAGCCTGAATTGTTGGATATCAACAGCTTAATCTAAACTAGCAGAGAGGAGAAATAAGTTATGTCTACTGTACAATATTACGGAACTGGTCGTCGTAAGAACTCTGTTGCCCGTGTACGTTTAGTACCTGGAACTGGAGCAATTACTATCAACGGTAAGTCAGCCGAAGAGTACATTCCTTTCGCTAATTTGCGTGAGGTTATGATCCAACCATTTAACACTACTGAAACTTTGGGAAACTATGATGTTTTGGTTAACGTTAACGGTGGTGGATTCTCAGGTCAATCAGGTGCCATTCGTCATGGTATCTCACGTGCATTGTTAGAAGTTGATCCCGAATTCCGTGGAGCATTGAAGGCAGCAGGATTGTTGACTCGTGACTCACGTATGAAGGAACGTAAGAAGCCAGGACTTAAGAAAGCCCGTAAAGCTTCACAATTCTCAAAGCGTTAATATTTATTATCGTTTTAGAATTATTAAAGCACTCACTTTGGTGGGTGCTTTTTTTGTCTAAAAAATTTAAAAATATAAGATAATGTGTAATATTAGGAAAACAAAAGCTGAAAAGTTATAGATAAAAGGACTATAATAACGTAGCAAATTAAAATCGCTATCGAAAATTTTGCAAAAATTGTTATTGGTATTAATAAAAAGAGGTAAAAATATGATTGATTTAAAACAAGATGCGATTGAGATGTATCGCAAACATAATAAATATATGGTGGACGCTGATATTGAGCAGTTGGGTTCTTTGCTAGATGATGAATTTCATTTAGTTCATATGACAGGAATGGTACAAAGTAAGCAAAAATGGCTAAGTGAAATTCAAAGTGGTCAAATGCATTATTTTTCGTCAACGGAAGAACATGTGACGATAACTGAGTTAACTGATAATCAAGCCATTTTAGTTGGTCAAAGTCAGGTTGATGCTAGTATCCATGGCTCACGTAATACGTGGCCATTGCAATTAATATTACATCTTAGTATGATTGACGGTCATTGGATGATCATGCATATCGATGCAAGTATGTACTAAGTAAAGAGGACCAGTAATCGAAGTATAGCGATTATTGGTTTTTTAATTAAAAAGCTTGCCTTGGAGTTACTCCAAGGTTGTATACTAAAATTATGGTAAAGATTTAAAGGTGTAGTTACTATAAATTAAAAATAAATTTATTAAGTTTATTGATATTTAAGTATCAGCATGATGACTTTGTGATGGTATTTATATATTTTTTTATTAATTTAATCGCGCCGCGGACATCAAAATAACCAATTACAGATAAGAATAATAATCAAATAAAGGTTAAATTTACATTGCTGTGGCGTATGGATATATAATTTAGGAGATTTTTGATAATGACAAACATATTAATTATTGGTGCTAGTGGTACGGTTGGTGGCACAACACGGCGTTATTTGTTAGACAATACGGACGACCAGTTGACCTTAATGGCTCGAAATACAAAGCGTTTAGGAAATTTGAATGTTGAGCGGGAACGTGCGATTTCTGGCAGTGTAAATGATTCAGAGGCATTAAAGTCAGCATTAGAAGGACAGGATGTCGTTTTCGCTGCTTTAAGCGGTGATTTGAAAAACATGGCCCAATCATTAGTGGCTGCAATGGATAAAGCCGATGTGAAAAGATTATTGTTCATTACTTCTATGGGAATTTATAATGAAATTCCTGCATCAGTTGAACCTTCTGGTAATTTAGCGTCTAATCCAGTTCTACAAACTTATCGGGATGCTGCTGATGTAATTGAAGCGTCTGACTTGAATTATACGATTATTCGTCCTGGTTGGTTTGATAATGGTAACGATACTGATTATCAATTAACACATAAGGGTGAACCCTTTGGTGGACATGATGTTTCCGTTATTAGTATTGCTGATCTAGTGATGAAACTTGCACATGATCAAAACCTAGGTTCACGTGATAGTTTAGGTATCAATAGAAAATAAGCAACTTAGATATAAGGATACTTTTTATATTAAATATCATGTTTAAATTACTTTTTAATTTAAAATTTTTTGGTATAATTTGGATAAATGAAAAAATGCACATAAAATTTGAAAGGAATTGAACACCGTATAATTATATTTGTTCGGCCGTTCTAGGTATAATATTTATGAAAGCAGCAATTTTTGAAAAGGCGGGGTTAGTTACCGTTCAAGATATTGATAAGCCAACTATCCAAGCAAATGATGATGTCATCATTAGAGTCGTGCGTGCTTGTGTTTGTGGATCTGATCTATGGGCTTACGCAAATGGCGACAATAAACAAACTCATTCTGTTAATGATGGTCATGAGGCTATTGGGATCGTTGAAGAAGTTGGTTCAGCCATCACAACGGTACAACCGGGTGATTTTGTAATTGCACCATTCACACATGGTTGTGGTGAATGTGATGCTTGCCTTGCTGGTTTTGATGGAACATGTGATCGCCATCAAGGTGCAACGAACTGGTCTAATGGTTTCCAATCAGAATACATTCGCTTCCAGTATGCTAATTGGGCATTGATTAAGATTCCTGGACAACCATCAGATTATTCAGAAGGAATGATCAAATCACTAACTACTCTAGCTGATGTTATGCCAACTGGGTACCATGCAGCACGCTGTGCTGATGTCCAAAAAGGTGATAAAGTGGTGGTCATCGGTGATGGTGCAGTTGGTCAATGTGCAGTGATTGCAGCGAAAATGCGAGGGGCTTCACAAATTGTACTTATGAGTCGACATGAAGATCGTCAAAAGATGGCGTTACAATCAGGTGCAACTGCTGTTGTTGCTGAACGTGGAGCAGAAGGAATTGCTAAAGTACGTGAGATTCTTGGGGGCGGCGCTGACGCTGCGCTTGAATGTGTAGGAACTGAAGCTGCTATTGATCAAGCGCTTGGTGTACTTCATAATGGTGGTCGAATTGGTTATGTTGGTGTTCCACACTACAATAATCATGCTTTAGGTTCAACTTTTGCTCAGAATATTTCAGTGGCTGGAGGTTCTGCCTCTGTGACAACTTATGATAAGCAATTATTGCTTAAAGCTGTTCTGGATGGGAATATTAACCCTGGTCGCGTCTTTACTGAAACATACCGTTTGGATGATATCAATCAGGCTTATCAAGACATGCAAAATCGTAAAACAATCAAATCAATGGTTGTTGTAGCTGACTAACTTTAGTGATTTTAAATTGATAAATCAAGCAAGGAGTAGTTTGTTTTGGAACTTTTGATTTCATCTTTTGTCATTATTGTAGCGGTCGCTTTGAGTAATATTGCTGCGCGTTATGTGCCTAAAATTTCTAGCACATATATTAATCTTGTTGTGGGAATTATTGTTGGGTTAATACCTATGACCAATCATTTAGTTTTAGCTTTTAATAACGATATTTTCATGATTTTTGTTTTAGCGCCGTTATTATTTTTAGAAGGTCAGGCGACACCGTTATTAATTATTCGAAAAAAAGTTAAAAATATTGTGGGAACAGCTGTTATCTTGGCAGTGATTTCAGCAGTGATTGTGACGGTAGCAATTAATCAATGGTTTGGCTTACTAATTTCGATTGCATTGATTATTGTAGCCATTAGTACACCCACTGATGCCACTGCGTTTGATTCAGTAGTATCGGGCCGAGAAATTTCACAATCATTGCGAAAAACGTTGAAAATGGAGTCATTGTTTAACGATGCAACAGGTATTATTTTATTACAGGCGGCTATTTTGTGGTTGAGTACTGGTTATTTATCGTTTTGGACTAATATGCGTGAGTTTTTAATTGAGCTAGTTGGTGGTTTGATTATTGGTGCTGTCCTAGCAATTCTATTAATCGCATTTCGTCAATATTTTCTTCGATCTACAAATAACGTAATTTCATCGCAAACGTTGATCTACATTTTGACACCATTTTGTATTTATTTTGTTGCTGAGGAGCTAGGTGTCTCCGGAATTATTGCGGTGGTAACCGCTGGATTAGTGCATAATAGTGAAGCAAATCGTAGTCGTTTTTCATCACCTAGGCAAATGCATCTTGGTATCCAGGTTAATAATTTTGCCGGTGAAGTTTTGAATAGCTTTGTTTTTGTTGTCCTGGGAATTAGTTTGGAAAGAATTTTCTTTAGTCATTATAGTGCAATGACTAATTCGTTGCAGTGGTTGGCAGTGGGGGTACTTGTTTATCTCCTTTTATTGTTATGTCGCTACGTTTATGCACGATTCTTTGTGACCGATAAAAAGCGTCGGACGGCCATCCTATTTGCTTTGGGTGGCGTTCATGGCACGGTGACCCTAGCGATGACCTTTTCTATTGCTAATGAAATTTCATCAGCGAATTTTAATTTTATTTTGATTGTAGAAACGGTTGTGATTATCTTAAGTATGTTGGTGCCAACCATCGCATTTAAGCTGATTCTTCCCCGTGATTTGGAAGTAGAAAATAAACCAACTGAATTGTTACGATTAAGGCGTGAAATGGTTAAGGTGGGGATTGAAAGGGTAAAAGAAATGGAATTGAGCCCTGAAGTTAAAGCCAGTGTGATCTATGATCTGCGTGATCAAGTTCAGAAGAATACGATGAATTCTTTTTTCCAGCAGTGGAAATCCGTGGGATCTAATAAAGATGTCTTGACTGGTTTGCAAAGCGTCGAGCAGCGGCGAGCTTTGATGCAAGCCTTTAATGTTGAACGTCAGTATCTGTATGATTTGGCTAAACAGCATTTAGTAAGTTCTGAATATGTTTATGAAATATACAGTGAAATTTTATTGTCAGAATCATTAGTTTTAGATCCTCGTAATCAAATGATCTAAAATTAATCTGAATGATAGATAGTATTTACGTTATTAAAGCACTCACTTTGGTGGGTGTTTTTTTAATGAATAAAAAATAATGTGACACATGATTTTCATTAAAAATATCGAATTACACAAAAAAGGAGTCCAATTTAATGGACTCCTTTTTTGATGTTTTAATTTGTTAACATGGGTAAAATCCAATTCATCCAAGCCCAGCTAAAGGGCATTGCTAATATCATGGACGGAATCATATCAGCAGTTGGAAAAATTTTAATCTTCGTAATTCTAAATCCAGTTGCCAGCATCAGCGCTCCGCCAACTGCTTTGAAGTCAGCAATCATGGCGGGGTTGGTTAATGGGTATATCATCCCAGCTAGTAAAAATAGGATGTAAAGAATAATAAATTGCGGTACCACAATAAAGGATACAACGTAACCTAAGTTGGCGGCAAAAATAATAGCAGTGAAGAAATCTAAGATCGACTTTGAAATTAAAATTGTGGAATCACCAGTCATTCCATTAACTAATGATCCGTAAATTCCCGTTCCAGAAGCAGTGAATAAAACAATGACAGTGATTAAAGTTGACATGAATTCTTCTTCAGGCATTCCCGATTTAACAGGAGCAATTTTAGCAATTCCACGTTGCATCAATCCTGCACCACGATTAATCCAACTTCCGAAGTGAAGAATCAAACCAAGTGCGGTTCCAATAATGATAGAAAAAATAACGGCGGCCATGTTTTTGGCCGGAGCAATGGCAATAATTCCCATTACCATTGATGAAATTCCAAAAATCAAATTAATTTCTTCTTTAAATTTTTCTGAAAGTAGGTGACCAGCTAGTCCCCCAATTAAACCGCCAATAAAAATAGCGGCTCCATTTACAATAATTCCTGTTGGCATAAGACACCTCCTCAATATTTATATTCTAGAGGTTATAGAGATCACCAGCAATTCACAAACAATGGTATAATATTCCAAATAGGAATATATTAAAGGAGTTTTAATGGACATTAAAAAATTAGAGATTTTTTTGAATCTCTCAAAAACAATGAATTATTCAGAAACTGCAGCACAACTTTTTACAACACAAGGGAATATTTCAAAGCAGATTATAACTTTGGAAAAGGAATTGGGAACTAGTTTAGTCGACCGAAGTCATCGACAAATTAAGTTAACTTCAGCTGGAGAAATTGTGACGCAAATGGCCCCTAAAATTGTATCTGAATTTCAAAATATGCAACAAAAAATTCAACAAAATAAACAATATGTAGATCAACTATTAAGAATCGTGACGGTTCCGTCTGTCGCAAATTATCGAGGATTGGAATTAATTATTAATTTTCATATGCAGTATCCGGAAATAAAGTTAGATTTAACCGAGGTTGAAGGAGATCACGTTTTAGATACCTTAAAAAATGGTGGGACTGGTGTTGTTTTTGCGCGTGACTTTGGAATTTTAAAAAATAAATATGATAGTGTCATAACTGAGGAGGATTGCTTTGTTTGTTTACTACCCAAGGATCATCCTTTAGCACATCAAAAAACGATTGCATTAGCTGATTTATCACAAGAAAACTTTTTATTATTGGGCCGGGAGACCATGCTTTATGATCATGTAATTAATTTGACAAAAAAAGCAGGATTTGAACCACGAGTTAGTTACGACGGTCGACAACTTAAAATCATTTTGAATATGATTGAAAAGGGAATTGGTATCGCGATTGTTATGGATAAAAGTGTTGACCTACCTAGTGATGGGTCGATTATAAAACGCCCAATTGATCTCAGTGAAAATAGTCAAATGTTATTCATGCGAAATTATAATGTAAAGTATCCAAAAGCAGTGGAACTTTTTTGGAAATTTTTACAAACCAACTAAGCAGAGATAATTAATTAAAAATGATGATAATACGGGGATAAAAAATGCAAATAAAAGATATTACGATAATTTTAAATGAATTATCTAATGAAGAAAATGCAGCAAAACAAAAAAGGTATTTACGAAATCAATTTGAATTTTTGGGTATTTCATCACCAAAACGAAAGCTTGCCTTGCGAGACTTATTAAAAGCGGAGAAAAAACTAAATATAATCGATTGGACACTTCTTAAAAAACTTTGGGATCAACCTCAGCGCGAATATCAATATGTTGTAATTGATTATTTAACGGCTATGCAAAAATTAATTACATTTGATGATGTAATAAAAATTGAATATTTTCTTAGAACTAAACAATGGTGGGATTCAATCGATGGATTTAATCGCATTATGAGTGATTTGGGATTATTAGATTCGCGGTTAAATCAGGTCATGTTACAGTGGTCTCAGGATGATGATTTTTGGATTAGACGAGTTGCCATTGATCACCAATTATTACGTAAAAATGAAACTAATATTGAACTATTAGAGACTATTTTATTAAATAATTTGGGTAGTAGTGAGTTTTTTATTAATAAAGCAATCGGTTGGGCGTTGAGAGATTATTCTAAAAGTAATCCTGACTGGGTTCGCTATTTCATAGAAAAATATCATTCAAAACTGGCACCACTAAGTATCAGAGAGGCTAGTAAATATCTTTAATAGATGAGTTTAGTTTTAGATGATTCAATATCATTTAACTTTAAAAATTAGCTGATAAAGTTAATTTCAAAAAATTAAAAAACATATTAAATAACTTGATTAAAATTAAGCTCCAATGATAAGATTATCATAATAATTCAAGTGTTATAGGATACTACTAAAGTATCCAGTCAATAAGATTGAGAGAATATATTTTATGAAAGCAACTGTATTTATTAAACCTGGAAAAGTTGAAGTACAAAACTTAGACAAGCCGGTTATAGAAAAAGAAACTGATGCAATTATTCGTGTAGTTCGTGCGTGCGTGTGTGGATCTGATTTATGGTGGTATCGTGGTATTTCAGAACACGAATCAGGTTCAGCGGTTGGTCATGAAGCAATTGGAGTTGTTGAAACAGTTGGGTCAGCAGTTGATACAATTAAGCCAGGGGATTTTGTTGTAGTTCCGTTTACACATGGATGTGGAAACTGCGCAGCTTGTTTGGCTGGATTTGATGGTGATTGTTTGAATCGTGATAGCCACTCAGTTGGTTATCAAGCTGAATATTTACGTTATGATAATGCAAATTGGGGTCTGGTTAAGATTCCAGGACAACCTAGTGACTATTCTGAGGAAATGTTAAATTCATTGCTAACTTTATCTGATGTGATGGCAACTGGTTATCATGCGGCAGCAACGGCTGAGGTTAAGTCAGGTGATACCGTAGTAGTCATGGGTGATGGTGCGGTTGGTTTGTGTGGAGTTATCGCGGCTAAGTTACGTGGAGCAACACGGATTATTGCTATGAGCCGGCATGAAGATCGTCAAAAATTAGCTCTTGAATTTGGAGCGACTGATATCGTAGCTGAACGTGGTGATGAAGCAGTTGCTAAGGTGCTTGAATTAACTGATGGTGGAGTTGATGCAGTACTTGAATGCGTTGGAAATGAACAATCAGTGGAAACCGCCTTACAAGTTGGCCGCCCAGGAGCTATTGTCGGCCGTGTTGGAATTCCACAAAAGGCTGAAATGAATACCAATCAATTATTCAGACGTAATATCGGCCTACGTGGTGGAATTGCCGCAGTTACAACATATGATAAAGCTACTTTGTTAGATGCTGTTTTGAATGGTGAAATTAATCCAGGTAAGGTATTTACGCAAAGTTTCGCCTTGGATGATATTCAAGCTGCTTACGCTGCAATGGATGAACGAAAAGCTATTAAATCATTGGTTGTCGTGGCTGATAAGTAAATTTAAAAAGGTCATTGCTTTTATAAAGCAATGACCTTTTTTGTTTTGTTAAAATTATAAATATTTAAAAATATCTAATAGAAATAGGTGTAAAATTAAATAAGTATATTAGTATATAACAGATCGATAGATTTAAAGAATTAATTATATGTAGGGGTGGAATATGTTTTATTTAATACTTATAATAGCGGGAATATTTTCGGGAATATTTGCATCAGTTGCCGGTATGGCATCGATAGTATCATATCCGGTATTAATGGCACTGGGCTATTCACCAGTAATGGCGAATGTTTTGAGTACTGGATCGTTAGTTTTATCAGGATTAGGTTCTGTGACATCATCATATAACTTAATTAAAAAAAATATTAAAATTACTATTGGAATTGTTATATCAGCTTTATTGGGGGGGACATTAGGAAGCTATTTACTTATATCTTTACCTAAAGATAATTTTGAGCATTTAGTACCATATTTTGTTTTATTGTCAGCTGTTTTATTGTTTTTTTCAGGTAAATTATCAAATATAACTAGTAATATTAAAAAAATTAGCAAGAAAAGGTATCTAGTAATATTGGGGGCTAGTTTATTAGTTGGTGTTTATATTGGATATTTTGGATCAGGTGCGGGTTTAATGCTTGTTTCAGTTTTATTATTATTAATTCCAGCTAGCTTTGTCGAAATTAATGCAATTAAAAATTTTACAACAATGATGACTAATCTTTTGTCTTTTATTATCTATCAAGCAAATGTTTCAGTACATTGGAGTACAATAATTGTCATGGGAGTTGGTATGTTTATAGGAGGATATTTGGGACCAAAAATTATGTTGTATTTTCCAGATCGTATGTTGAAATTATTTGTGGGGGTTTGCGCATTAGGATTATCCGGATATTTATTTTACGTAGGATAAGCTAATTAAATTAAATCTATATTAACGATAAAATTATGGATTGGAAGGAACTCTATAATATGAGTGAAGTTTTAACATTGGGTGAAGCTATGGCTGTATTTGCTTCTAGTGACATAGACGAACCCCTTTGGAAAGCTAAGCATTTCGATAAATATTTAGCTGGAGCTGAGGTCAACGTGACCATTGGATTATCACGATTAGAACATTCAATCGAATTTATCACGCAACTTGGTGATGATCCAATTGGTGAATTTATTCAGTATGAGTTGAAAAAAAGTAATATAGATATAAAAAATATTAGTATTAATAGGTTATATCAAACCGGTATTATGATGAAACAGAGGGTCCTTCATGGTGATCCTGATACTGCTAGTCTCCGTAAAAATTCTGCTGCGAGTCATCTGAATATTGAAAAAACAGCAACATTATTATTGGATCAACCCGAGGTTATTTACTTTACAGGAGTGTTTTTAGCTCTTTCAGAGCAAACGAGAAAATCTTCAAAATGGTTAATAGAAAAATATAAAAATGTTCCTGATATTAAAACTGTATTTGATACAAATTTAAGACCAAACTTGTGGGAAAGTACAAGTGAAATGATTAAAACCGTTAACTATTTTGCGCATATGGCTAAAATTGTATTACCGGGGCTTGATGAAGGGAAAATTTTAACAGGGAATAGAGAGCCTAATGACATAGCTGATTTTTACTTAAACAATTCAGATATAACAGAAATTGTAGTAATAAAATTAGGTGTAAATGGGGCGTTTTTAAAGGATAAATATGGACACAAAATGACTATACCTGGTTTTAAAGTTGATAAAATATTAGATACAGTTGGTGCAGGTGATGGATTTGCAGTTGGCTTAATTTCAGGTTTATTAGAAGGATTAAGTATCGAATCGGCAATTGTGCGCGGGAATGCGATCGGTGCAATGGCCGTTCAATCTTATGGCGATAATGATGGATATCCTACAATGCTAGAATTGAATCAATTTTTAGTTCAGCATGATCAAATATGAAAAAACGACTTATTTAGATTTTATTTCTAAATAGGTCGTTTTATTTATATAAAATATAAGTTAATTTTTTTGAAGTTCGTCTGTTAATGTTATTTCACGAATTAATGGCTTGTGATTAATAAAATTCTCTACATCACCAACGCATTTTTCTCCCATTGCAAATAAGCAATCGTTTGTATATGCAGAGGTATGTGGTGTCACAATAATACGATCATTTTTCAAGAAAGGATGATCCGATTTAACAGGTTCATCAATCATTGTATCTGTTCCATAACCAGCTACTGTCCCATTCTTTATTGCATTTAACATTGCATCTTCATTAATTAATGCACCACGGGCTGCATTAGTAATATAAACGCCATCTTTAACTAATTTCAAACTATTTTCGTTAATAATTTCGATAGAGGTATCATTTAATGATGCATTTAATGAAATAAAATCTGATTCTTTTAACAATGTCTCTAAACTAACACGTTCAATTTTAGGATTATCAGCAAACCAATTGTCTGGACAATGTGGTTCGGGGTCAGTAACTAATACACGTCCGTGGAAAGCGCCTTGAAATAATTCAGCTACTCTAGATCCAATGTTACCAACGCCAATGACACCAAAAGTTTTACCGGTTAAATTGGTACCTTGGAAGGCAGCTCTATTACTCCATTCACCAGCTACAACATTATTATAAGCTGGGACAGTTTTACGCGTTACAGCGAGTAGATTAGTGAAGGCATTTTCGGCCACAGCATCACGTTCGACTAATGGTGAAACCAAGGTTACCAAAGTTTTATGTTTTCTAGCCGCTGATACGTCAACATTGTTATATCCAATTCCATGACGAGAAAGTAATAGAAGTTCATCTTTATTTTCAAAAAATTCACGAGTGAAATTAGGTGTTACAGAAGCAATAATAATATTAAATCCGTTTAAAAGTTCAGCCAATTCTTTACCAGGAATTTGTTGGTCTACCATAAATCGTTTTACAGTTCCAATTTTTTCTAATCGTTCAATGTGTTGTGTGTAGACTTGACCAAAAGAGTTAGAGTTTACGATTGCAATATTATATTTTGTCATGTTAATTATCCTTTATATTTATAAGTTTTGATATTTACGTTGATAGTCTGAAATCGATTGGAAATCATCAGAAAGATTTCGTGTGACACTGATAAATATATCCATCAATTCACGGTAACGAGGGAAACTATCTGGGTTTGGAGCGTAAGTTTTAACGGCACCAATATGCTTCTTAACTTCAGAAAGGTCTTCAGCTTCGCCTAAAGAAATTTTAGCTAAGATTACGGCTGCTAGTGTTCCAGATTCAAATGCTTCAGGGACTTTGACATTTGCTTCAAAAATGTCAGCCATCATTTGACACCAGAGCTCTGACCTAGCAAATCCACCAGTTGCCATAATATTATCGATGTTTCCTGTAACCTCACGCATTGAAAGCATGACTGAATAAATGTTATATATGATACCCTCTAGAACTGCACGAGTCATTTCTTTTCGAGAATGAGATTCGTTTAGTCCGAAGAATGAACCTCGTGCGTTGGCATCCCAGATAGGGGCTCGCTCTCCTTCCAAATATGGTAAGAAGATCAAACCATTAGCACCTGCAGGCACGTCACCGGCCAAACCTGTTAGGTAATCATATAAATCAATATCTAAATTCTTTTCCTTTAAATCATCAAATATTCTGTCACGTAGCCATCGAAAAATAACCCCACCATTATTAATTGGGCCTCCAATAATCCATTTTTTATTTGGAATGAGCTGATAACAATATACTCGACCTTTTTCGTCAATTAATGGATGATCAACAATCGAACGTATAGCAGCAGATGTTCCAATAGAAACAGCCAATGTATCATCTGTAATGGCACCCACACCTACATTTGAAAGAGCACCATCGGAGGCACCTAAAACAAATGGTGTTTGTGAATCAAGGCCTAATTCAGATGCAAATTCGGGCTTTAATCCCGTAATGGAGTCAGTTGAGCTGGTTAGCCTAGGTAACTGTTCTTTGGTAATTCCTACCCAGTTCAAAGCAATAGGATCCCAATCTAAATTCTTTAGATTTAGAAAACCAGTGGAAGAGGAAACAGAGTAGTCTGAAATCCATTCGCCGAAAAGTCTAAAAAGTATATATTCTTTAATTCCCACCCAATATTTAGCCGCTTTAAAAATTTCAGGAGAAGCTTCCTTTAGCCACTTTAACTTGAAGATAGGAGCCATTGGGTGAGTTGGAACTCCGGTGCGTGTATACAATTCTTTAGCAAGGGCAGGATTGTCTCTTTTAAGATTTGAAACGATTTTTTCAGAACGGTTATCGGCCCAAGTTAATAAATTTGTTAGTGGATTTCCGTCACCATCTACAGCCATTAAGGAATGTTGTTGAACTGAAAATGAAACAGCTGCAACTCCTTTAGAATCAACTTTACCTTCATTTAATACTGTTTTAATACCGGACAAAACGGCATTAAATATTTCATCTGGACGTTCTTCAGCCATATCAGGCAAATTATTTAATAGAGGATAAAAGTCTGTTGTTGAAGCCATAATATTGACATTATCGTCATATAACAATGTTTTTGTACTTGTAGTTCCAATATCTACCCCAATGTAAGTGTGCATATTTATTAGCTCCCTCAATAATTTATATTATTAATATATTAGTATTTTACATCTAGATTATAGTACTTTTTTGTAAGCGCTGTCAAACAGAACATAAAATCCTTTACCTATAATAATGACCTTTGCGTTTATTGAATATCATTGAAATCTATAATAATAAAGTTAAAAAATTGATATAATAGATACAGATTATAAGAATAACCAGATTAGATATCTGTATAGTAAAAGTCATAGATCAAATAATAAAAAATAAATTTCAATGTGGAGAATTATGTAATGATAAATGTTTCTAATTTACAATTTGATGCTTATCGAAGTATCATGCATAAAATTATGACTTTGGAACTGTTACCTGGTGAAAAAATCGTAGAGAAAAAAATAATAGAAGAGCTTAAAATGAGTAGAACACCTGTTCGTGAAGCCATTCTTAAGCTACGTAATGACGGATTAATGTATTCTATACCTCAGTCAGGAACGTTTGTTTCAAAAATTAATATGGAAAGTGCTGAGAATGCTCTTTATATTCGACAAACTTTGGAGATGCGGTTATTTTCTTCAACAATTAATGTTGTTACGGCTTATGACATTGAGCAGTTACGAGAAATTATTAAACGAGAACAAATATTTTTGGCGAATAAAGAATATGATTTATTTTTTAAAGAAGATGAAGCATTTCATAAATATTTTTATCAAATGGCTGATAAATTATTAGCTTGGGAAACTGTACAAAATATTTCACATCAATTAAATAGGTATCGTTGGATTAGATTGAAAGTAGCAGGTTTGTCATGGGGTACTTTGGACCATGATCATGAATCTATTGTAGATGCATTAGAAGCTGGAAATGATACAGAAATAAAAAGACTAGTTGGTCAACATGATGGATTAATGTTGCAAGAACAGGATGATGTTATTAAAAATTATCCAGAATATTTTGAATGAAAATTAAAGTATATGAAAAAGCATTCTTTTAGCTAAGAGTGCTTTTATTTTTAGAATATTAATATATCAATTTAACGACAGATGTGCTATATTGTATTAAGTAAGAGAAAGCGCTTACAAAAAAGTTCGAACTATTATAGCCTACATTAGATTGAAGAATATACATTATTAATATGTTGTGGGTGAATATGATAAATTGAATAACCAATTTAATTTGAAAGGATAGATGTTTAGTGATGAGAAGTTTATTAGATGATTATCAGAAAAATTCAAAAGATTTTGAAGATTTAGGAATTAAAGTTCCTAAATTTGATAAATCAAAAATTGAAAATACGGAAGAAAATGTTCCTGTATGGATTCATTTTGGTGGTGGAAATCTTTTCCGAAGTTTTCATGCTCTGATTGGTCAATCGTTAATCAATCAAGGTATTATGAAAAGCGGGATTGTTGTGGCAGAAATGTATGATGATGCAGTTATTAATGATGTATATCATCCTTATAAAAATATGTTTTTGAGTGTCACGATGAATAGTGATGGATCGTTTGATCAAGAATTGGTTGCCAGTGTTGCAGATAGTATATTTTTTAATCGTGATAACTTGGTTGGATGGAATAAATTAATAAAATACTTTGAGCAACCAGAATTACAATTAATAACGTTTTCTATTACTGAAAAAGGCTATGCTATTAAGGATATGAATGGTAATTTATTACCTTCTACCTTAAAAGATATTTCTGGTGGTCCAGATTATGCTACTACTAATATGGGAGCCTTGACTTATCTTTTATATCAACGCTTTCAAGCTGGTTCAAAACCCTTAGCACTAGTTTCAACTGATAATTTTTCAGAAAATGGTAAAAAATTGGAAGATGCAGTGCGAGTGATTGCACAAGGGTGGGTAGATAATGGCTTTGTTGGTCAAACTTTCTTAGATTATTTATTCAATTCAAAAAAAATATCTTTTCCATGGTCAATGATTGATCGAATCACCCCCAATCCTAGTGAAAAAGTAGCAAAGTTACTTCATGATGAAGGTTTTGAGGACACGGAAATTGTTCATACAAAAAAACATACTAATATTGCTCCGTTTGGTAATACAGAGGAGACACATTATTTGGTCATTGAGGACGATTTTCCAAATGGTAGACCAGATTTAAGTAAAGCTGGAGTCATTTTAACAAATCGTGAAACAGTAAATAATGTAGACCAAATGAAAGTTACAGCTTTGTTGAATCCTCTTCATACTGGGTTAGCAATTTATGGAACGTTATTACGAATATCATCAATTTCGCTTGAATTAAAGGATAATGATTTAAAGAAATTAATAACAACTTTAGGTTATGATGAAGATTTACCGGTTGTAATTGATCCTAAAGTAATAAATCCAAAAGAATTCTTAGATCAATTAATTCAAAAGCGGTTACCAAATCCAAATATTCCAGATACACCACAGAGAATTGCAACAGATACATCACAAAAAGTTGGTATTAGATATGGTGTAACAATAAAAAATTATTTATCATCAAATGAATTATCAGTTGATACATTAGAAGCAATTCCACTAATTATCGCTGGATGGTTTAGGTATTTACTAGCAGTTGATGATGATGGTAAAGAATTAGAACTTAGCTCAGATCCATTGTTAGAAAATTTACAAAATAGTTTAAATGGAATTGAATTAGGCGAAAAAGATATTGATATAGTAAAGAATAAAGTTTGGCCAATTTTAGCTAATAAAGAAATATTTGGTGTTGATTTAACAACGACAGTATTATCAGAAAAAATATTGCATAGATTCATGCAATTATTATCTGGACCAGGAGCTGTTCGTCAAACTTTACATGCATTTGCAATTGAGCGATAAATTCTTGAAAAGCGGTATCATAAAATACCGCTTTTTATTTTGTAGTTAGATAGTGATTTAAGTAATAATTAATTTAATTTTTTTGGGGGAGATAAAAATGAAAATGACATTTCGGTGGTTTGGTACGAAGAATGACAGTATTTCTTTAGAACAAATTAAACAAATTCCAGGGGTATCAGGAGTTGTTCCTGCTTTATTTGATGTTCCGGTCGGAGAAGTATGGTTAGAGCGAGATATCAAAGCTATGATTGATGAAATTAATAAATCCAATTTAACCGCTGAGGTCATTGAATCAGTTAATATTTCGGATGATATTAAGAATGGTGGGCCCTTACGAGACAAACATATTGAAAATTATAAAACAACGATTCGTAATTTAAGTAAATATGGAGTAAAGGTCATTTGTTATAATTTCATGCCCATTTTTGATTGGTTAAGGACAGATTTATCTTATGCATTACCTGATGGATCAAATTCATTGGCATATTTTAAGAATGAAGTTCCTATCTCGGCTGAAAAATTAATTGAAGACATGGAACATGATTCGAATGGATATTCTTTACCTGGTTGGGAAAAGGACAGATTGGCCGATATTGAGGACTTATTTAAAAAATATGAGCAAATTAATAATGAACAATTATTTGATAATTTAGTATATTTTTTAAAGTCAATTATTCCGGTGTGCGAAGAAGTGGGAATTAAAATGGCATTACATCCGGACGATCCCTCTTATCCTCTTTTTGGGTTACCTAAGGTAGTTAGTACTGAAGAAGATTTATTGAAAATTGTTAATGCTGTTGATAGCCCCGCTAATGGTATTACTTTATGTACTGGATCTTTAGGATCAAATTCACAAAATGATGTTGTCAGTATCACTAAAAAATTAAGTAAACTTGATCGAATTCCGTTTGTTCATTTACGTAATATTAAGTTTATGGATTTACAGAAGCACGATTTTCATGAGACATCTCATTTAACGTCGGATGGATCAATTGATATATATGGTGTAGTTCATGTTTTGGTTGAAAATGGTTGGGATGGTTATGTCCGTCCGGACCACGGCCGTATGATTTGGAATGAAGAAGGTCGACCTGGTTATGGTTTGTACGATCGTGCCTTAGGAGCGACTTATTTGAACGGTCTATTTGAGGCAGAGGAGAAACAAAAAAGTATGAAAATGAGATAAAATTAGGGGGCACATATTGAAAACGCTTGCATAAATCTAAAATAATCTTTATAATGATAATTGGAATACTAATATATTAGACAAGAGGTAATTAATGATGAAATTAGGAATGATCGGTCTTGGTAAAATGGGTCTTGGTTTGTCAGAAAATGCAGTAGACAATGGTAATGAAATTGTCGCATTTGACTTAAACAAAGACTTTGTTAAAAAAGCAACTGACTACTCAGATAAGATCTCTAGTGCAGATTCAATCGAGGATATGTTGGCGCAATTGCCATCACCAAAGGTTGTATGGGTTATGGTTCCAGCCGGAGCACCAACTAACTCAACTATCGATGAATTAATTTCAAAGATGGATGCTGGAGATATCATCATTGATGGTGGAAACTCAAATTACAAGGATAACTTAGAGCAAAATAAGCGTACAACAGCAGCAGGAATCAAGTTATTCGATGCTGGAACTTCAGGTGGAATGGATGGAGCCCGTAACGGTGGAAACTTCATGATCGGTGGAGATGACGCAGAAGCATGGAAGATTTTGGAACCATTGTTTGAAGGAATTGCACAAGAAGGCGGATACCTTTACACAGGACGTTTGGGATCAGGACATTACTTGAAGATGGTCCACAACGGAATTGAATATGGAATGATGCAAGCAATTGGAGAAGGATTCGAAATTTTGGAAGCTTCACCATTTGACTATGATTTGGAAAAGGTAGCACATTTGTGGAACCACGGATCAGTTGTTCGTTCATGGTTGATGGAATTGGCTGAAGAACAATTCAGCAAGGATCCTAAGTTGGATGATATTACAGGACGAGTGGTAGCAACTGGAGAAGGAAAGTGGACTGTTGAAGAAGCTTTGGATAACCAAGTGCCAGCCCCAGTAATCGCAATTTCATTGATGATGCGTAACCGTTCATTACAAGCAGACACATTTACTGGAAAAGTAGTATCAGCTTTGCGTAATGGATTCGGTGGGCACGCCATGGAAAAGAAGAACTAGGCTAATAATAGATTCATACAAGGCTTTTTTAAGTGGGTCCAAAATAATTCAAAAAAATATAAATAAAAAAACTTGGATAAAGCAATCCAAG
>NZ_AKGG01000005.1 GCF_000277645.1 Weissella koreensis KCTC 3621
TAAAGCAATCCAAGTTTTTTTATTTATTATTATCATTAATTATGTTGCCACCGCTTCATTTTGGCAAGATTCTTAGGATACATTTTTTTAAGAACGAATCGCTTTAAATAGCCAATGTTAGGATTGTGATCTAACCCATCAAGATTTATTTTGATCATATCATCAATTGTTAAATTTGGATCATTAAATTTACCATTTTCAAAACAATAGTTACAATATTCTCGATTACGAATACCATTAGAATTTGTTCCAAAATCCTCTAAATGCTCAATAGGCATACCACAACTTTGACAAATATATTGCATACTCATAATAAAACTCCTTAGTAAAAAATTTAAAAAATAAGTTCAAGTTGATTGTAAGCGTTTTCAAAAATGTGGTCAATTATTTCTTTTGTTTTTTAAAAAGTTAAATATTAATATATCAATTTTATAATTATTGTGATATGATTTATACGTTCGAACGAGAAAGCGCTTTCAAAACATATGTTGATCAATTATTTCAGAAACAATTATTTCAGAATGATAGAGGATTAAGGATATGGATACTAGTACTGATATGTTAGGTAGCCAGGGTGCAACTCTGAACACTCGCATTCCAATGAGTCAGAAAATATCGTATGGATTTGGTGATTTCGGAAATGGATTTATGTTCGATTTAGGTCAGGCATACTTAACAAAATTTTGGACGGATGAAGGATTATCAGCTGCAGTAGTTGGAGGTATATTTGTTTTTACAAAAATTTTTGATGCATTTATGGATCCGATTGCTGGTTCTGTAATTGATGCCAGAAAGCCTAGCAAACATGGTAAATTTCGCCCAGTTATGATGGTTTCGGCTGTGGTTCTTGGCCTTATGACAGTTATAACATTCACGATGCCTTCAAGCATGTCAATGACAAGTAAAATAATTTATGCTTATGCGGCTTATATGATTTGGGGATTAGTTTATTCATTTACAAATGACCCATATGGATCATTAGCATCAGTTATGACGAGAAATTCACAAGATCGAAATTTCATGGCGACGACACGTCAAGTTGGATCAGTTGCCGCACAGTTTATAACTGGAGTAGCTTTTGTACCATTAGCATTAATGTTTACTAGATCACAAGTAGCAACAACATCTGGAATATCTGGACATGGATATTTTATAGCGTCATTAGTATTTGCAATTATGGGTGTGGCAATGTTTGCCGTTTGTTTCTTAGGTACACGTGAAAACGTAAAAGTTGATTACGATGGAACTAAAAAGGCAGAAAAAGTTAAATTTAAAGATATCGCTAAAGTTGTCTTTACGAATGGTCCTTTAGGAGCTTTGATTTTGATGACTCTATTCACAATCTCAGCAATGAATACCAATAATTCAATGATGATTTTCTTTGCTCAATATAATTTACATAATATTTCACTTCAACCGGTTATTAATGCAATTATGATGGGATCTGCCATTGTTGGAGTATTTATGATTCCATTCTTAACAAAACGTTGGGGACAAAAGCAAGTTGCAGTAGTTTCATTAATTGTCTCAGCTATTGCTAATTTAATTAATTTCGTAATTCCAGAGAATACGATAACATTTATTCTTTTCGTGACAATTGGGTATACCGCTTTGGCTATTCCTAATGGAATTACTTGGGCAATGGTTTCAAATGCGATTGATTATGGGCAATGGCATACTGGACATCGACGTGAAGCAATTACATA
Source organism: Weissella koreensis KCTC 3621 (assembly GCF_000277645.1). The sequence continues at coordinate 1,707 of NZ_AKGG01000005.1, forward strand.
TGCCGCATTTAATTTTTCACGAAAAATTGCTCAATCATTAGCGGCATTTGTAACATCAGGAGTTTTGGCTATTACAGGATATGTTGCTAATAAACCGCAAACACCTGAAACATTACATGGAATTCGGGCCGCGATGACATTGTATCCTGGAGTGACAATGTTATTGGCAGCCCTAACACTAGGGTTCTTATACAAATTGAACGAGACAAAGTATGAGGAGATGATTACTGATTTGGATAATGGTCGTTGGGAAAAGGGAACTTTGGAATAGATTTTAAATTTAAAGAATTTAAAGTATGAATATTTTTATTAGAAGAAAGAGGAAAATATAATGAATTTAGATACATTGTTAAATGATGTTGAAGTTATTTTGGATGCGAATGGAAATTATGATAATTTAGAAAATTCAGATATCTATGTTCCTAGTATCAAAGTTGATCGAAAGAATGTTTACTTTATATTGAAGAGTAATAACAAAAAAAAGTTAGTTGGATTTATTGATACTGATCTAATTAATGATTTTGAAACTATTGAAAGTAAAGAAGTAGCTAATAAAACATTGTTTATTGGTAAATTAAATTCTAAAAATCTTAAGGCAATTGAAGAACGTTTTAACTGGGTTGAGCCAACTTCACGGCATGGTTATAAATATACCTTTGGACTAGGTGATCGATTGGGCCTAGCTTCACAAGCACATTTACGTTTGTTCAAAGCACATAAGGACATTTTCCCTGTTTTGGGACAACAATCAATTCGTGAATTAATTTTAACTGGACGAACATTTAGTGATGTTGTGGAAGATGCTGCGTGGGCTGTATTTGAAGAAGGATACACAACTGGTTGGGGCGCAGATGGTGATCATGTTAAAAATGACTTTGAAATTGATTACGCCATTAAGTCCGGCGAGACTATGATTACTCTTGATTTAACTGAAGATCTTCATCCAGAGGTTGTTACTTTATCAGATGAAGAATTAGATGAAAAGTTTAATGCTTTAGATGAAGAATTTGTTAATCGATTTAACAAGACATATTTAAACCAAGAATTCAAAATAAATGATACATTAAGTGTGAAATTTACTAAGCGAGATTTGGAAGAATCTGTGTTAATGTATTATGATGCAATTTTACGGTCAGTATTTGTTTATAATCGTTATGTTGTACCATTTAACCTTGATTTTGAAATATCAGTTGACGAAACATCGGAACCAACTTCACCCGAAAATCATTATTTCTTTGCAAGCGAATTAAGTTTAAATAATGTGGTTGTAGAAACATTAGCACCACGTTTCTATGGAGAGTTTCAAAAGGCCATCGATTATATTGGTGATGTTAATCGATTTGAAAAAGAATATATTGAACATCAAGCCATCGCTGAAAAATTTGGTTATCGGATATCAGTTCACTCAGGTTCCGATAAGTTAAGTGTTTATGAGATTATTGGACGTGTTTCTAAAAAAGGTTGGCATGTTAAAACTGCTGGTACAAACTGGCTAGAAGCATTACGAGTAATTGCTGCTAAGGATCCTGAATTAATGATTGATTTATATAAATTCTCTTATGAAAACTTAGATGATGTAGCTAATATGTACGTCTTTAATGCACAAGAAAATGTTAAAAAAGGACTAGTAATGAAGCCTGAAGATGTCACATTAGATAATGTACATGTTTTACTTCAAGATGATGATACTAGACAAGTACTACATACAATGTATGGATCAATTTTAAATTTGAAGAGTAGCTATAAGTACGTTTATCGTAATCAAATTTTTAATATCCTACATGAAAATGAAGACTTATATGGACAATATTTGAATACTCATATTGCAGAACACCTTGATTTGCTTGAAGGAAAATTCAAGAATAAAGATGAAGTGATTGCACATTATGAAGGTTAGTTTGAAAGGAGGAATATAATGAATTTATTAGATGATGATTTCTTGTTAGAAAATAAAATGGCGATTAATTTGTATCATAAGTATGCTGAAAATATGCCAATTATTGACTATCACTGCCACTTAAATCCAAATGAAATATATGAGAATAAGAATTTTGAAAATATTACTAAATTATGGTTAAATGATGGAACATATGGTGACCATTATAAGTGGCGATTAATGCGTGCTAATGGAGTTCCAGAAAAATTGGTTACTGGTGATGGAGCAGACTATGATAAGTTTATTGCTTGGGCAGGTACTATTGAAAAAGCATTGGGGAATCCATTATACGAGTGGACACATTTAGAATTACGTCGTTTTTTCCATATTGATGAACAATTGACAGTAGAATCTGCACCACGTATCTGGAAGAAAGCTAACGAACTACTAGCTACAGATGCATTTAAGCCCCGTAATTTGATTAAAAATTCTAATGTTAAGTTAGTTACAACAACGGATGATCCTATTTCTGATCTACATTATCATGAATTAATTGCTAACGATGAAGCGGAAAATGGATTTAAAGTTTTACCAGCTATGCGTCCAGATGGATTAATTCAAATTTTTAAACCAACATTTGGAGAATATTTACAAAAATTGGGTGCTTCTGTTGATTTTGAAATTAATACAATTGAAGATATTGTAAGAGCTATGCGTATTAAATTTGATTTTTTCAAATTGCACGGTGGTAAGTTATCAGATCATTCATTACTACAATATAAATATGTTGAAGCATCAGATAGTGAAGTGAATGAAATTATTGCTAAAGCTATGCAAAATGAGGTAATAACTGCAGACGAAGAAAATGCATATTTAACTAAGTTATTGCTGGAATTGATGAAGTTAAATACTGAATATGGATGGGTCATGCAGTTCCATATTAATTCTAAACGTGATCTAGATTTAGGAATGTATAATAAAATTGGTCCTGATACTGGATATGATATGATCGGAACGCAAGCTGATATTGTTGAAGGAATGCGTCAATTATTTACTAAGGCTCAAACAGAAAATGCTATTCCAAAAACAATTCTTTATTCACTTAATCCTAATGATTGGATGCAATTGGCAACAATGATGCAAAGTTTCCAAAGCAATGATAATGGAGATAAGAATCGTATTCAACTTGGAGCAGCATGGTGGTTTAATGATACTGCTGAAGGAATGGAAGAACAATTAAGAGTATTTGCACAACAAAGCCTACTACCAAATTTCATTGGAATGCTCACTGATTCTCGAAGTTTCTTATCATACCCACGTCATGAATATTTCCGTCGCGTTTTGTCAAATTATCTAGGAAAGTTAGCAACTACTGGAAGAATTCCTTATGATGAAGAGTTATTAGGTCAGGTCGTTAAAGACATTTCTTATAATAATGCGTATGATTATTTTAAATTTTTTGAATAATAATTTGTTTACTTAATATAAATTAAGCCAAGTCACTTATCAATAGTGCCTTGGCTTTTATATTTAATTCACTTTTTTAATTTCTTTTATTATATCGTAGTTAGTTGTTATGGAATACCAATAAATGTACATATCTTACCTATAACTATGTGGTTCCTTACTGTTTAGGCCAATTGAATTGATTATTTTTAAAAGCTGCATAATAATAAAATTTGTAAGCGTTTACACGAAACAAAAATGTTTTTATTATTTTAGAAATAAGCTAACTCTAAGGAGAAATGTTATGAATAATGGTAATCAAGTTAAATGGCCGGAACGGCTAGCTTATGCCATGTCAGATTTTGGCTGTAATACAATTTTTCAAATTGTAGGAACATATTTTATGGTGTTTAGTACCGATACAATGGGGATTAAAGCCTCAGTTGTTGCTGGACTGTTTGCGTTAACTGCAATTATTGATTCAATTGACGGTGTGGTTTGGGGACAATTTATTGACCGGACACACACAAAATGGGGAAAATCTCGTCCTTACTGGCTCTGGTTCTCAGTGCCATTTGCACTATTCTGTATTATGTCATTCTCAGCACCAAATTTGCCAATGACTTGGAAGATTGTTTGGATTTACGTTGCATATATTGGAGCTAAGGTTTTATATTCAGGAATTAATATTCCTGTCACTTCAATTTTGCCAGCCATGACTAGCAATCCACAAGAACGAGTAACCCTTTCAACGGTTCGTCAATTCTTTGGGAACTTGGGTGCAGCGGTTTTCCTACCATTAACTTTGCCAGCTGTTGCATTCTTCGCTGGGATTTTCGATAAGCAAAACTCAAATCCTTCAACCTCAGCAACTGGTTGGTTTATCTGGGCAGTGATTCTTGGAATTGTAACTATAATTTGCTTGATGACAGCTTTCAAGGGAACACGTGAACGTGTGGTAACTAAAGATTCAAATCGTTCAGTACCAATGCGTGAATCAATTAAAGCTTTGAAAGGAAATTATCCTTGGGCAATTATCATTTTCATCAACTTTGTGTATTGGGGAAGTTTTGCCATTCGTCAAAGTTCATTACCATATTACTTCAAGTATGTTCTACATAATGAAGCATTGGGAAGTGCGGTACTAGCCGGAACGATCATCACTTTGATTTCGACAGCAATGGTACCATTCTTCTCAAAGCGCATTGGTAAGCGTAATACTATGTTTATCGGGATGGTAGGAACTGCCATTTCACAAGTGATATTACATTTTGCGGATCAAATGAATGGTAATGTTCCGATGATCTTGTTTGGAATGTTAGTTTACTACATCAGTTATGGATTAGTGGGAGCTTTAATTGCCGTAATGCTTTCTGACGCTGTTGATTTTGGAGAGTGGAAGAACGGAATTCGAGCAGAAGGATTTGTAACTTCATTTAGTTCATTTAGTGCCAAGCTAGGAATGGGACTAGGAAGTATGTTACTGTCAGCTGTTTTGGCTGGTGGTGGTTATGTTGCCGCAAATGCAGGATCATCTGCTGGACAAACTGCATCAGCACTTGACGCAATCCGGTTAGGATTTATCTGGATTCCATTGATTGGATATGTGGCTTCTGGTTTGGTCTTATTATTCAATAATGTGGATAAGCTAGAACCACAAATGGTTAGTGATTTGGAAAATAAGCATCAGCGTGAAGCTGAAGAATTATCATAAAAAATATAAAAGAGGGCATAAATTATGAAATTTTCAAATGGATATTGGTTAGGAAAAGATGAATACATTATTAATTCACCGATTGAAGCATTCGATACTTCGATTTTAACAGCGAAAGAAGCTGAAAAAAGTAGTGAAACTTTAATAGTAAATGCAAGTTATCAAAGATTAGCCTCGCGTAGTGATATGTTGGATGTTGGTAATACTACCATGTCAGTATTCAGCCCTGCGCCTGATGTGATTGGGGTTGAGTTGAAGCATTTTGATCAAAACGATCATAATCCTTTATATGAATTAACGACCCAAAACGTAAATCCTGAAATCAATGTTGACGATCAAAAAGCTCATTATAAGAGTGGAGATTTGGAATTAACGGTTGATATGCACAATAAATTTAACCTTGATTTCAATTATAAAGGTAAGCGTATTACAGGCTCTGAATTTAAAGCCCAAGGTTCTATTGATGATTTGTCAGGTCAACAATTAGGTCAAGTAATGCATCCTAATACTGTTGTTGGTGCACAGGCTATGGTAAGTGATCGTCAAGTTACTCGTGCTGACCACTATATGCGTGAGCAATTGAGTTTACTACCTGGAACCAAAGTTTATGGTTTTGGTGAAACATTTGGCCCATTTGTTAAAAATGGTCAAACAATTGATATCATTAATCGTGATGGCGGAACTGGTTCAGACCAAAGTTATAAGGCAATTCCATTCTACATTGCAGCTAAAGCAGGAATTTCAAAGGATGCCAAAGGGACCTATTATGGAGTCTTTGTAAATGAAAGCCAACCTACTAGCTTTGAAGTAGCAACAGAAGTCGTTGATCGTGTTAGCTTCTCAACGCGAGGTGAGAGCCTAGAATATTATGTAATCGCTGGAGAAACGCCTAAGGATGTTTTGGGTAAGTACAATAAGTTGACGGGTGGTTCTACTTTGCCACCAGAGTGGACTTTTGGTTTGTGGCTTTCAACATCATTTACAACAGATTATTCCGAAGAAACGGTTATGAAGTTTATTGATGGAATGTTTGAGCGTGATATTCCTTTGTCAGTTTTCCACTTTGATTGTTTCTGGATGAAAGGCTTTGAGTGGAGTAATTTTGAATGGGATAAAGAACAATTCCCAGATCCAGAAGGTTTGATCAAGCGATTACATGATCGAGGTTTGAAAGTTTGTGTTTGGATTAATCCATATATCTCACAAAAGTCACGTTTATTCAAGATTGGTAAGGAAAAAGGTTACTTTATTAAGCGGACCGATGGTAACGTTTGGCAATGGGATTTGTGGCAACCCGGAAATGCCATTGTTGATTTCACTAATCCAGAAGCCGTACAATGGTATCAAGGATTATTGAAGAATTTATTAGATATGGGTGTAGATTGCTTTAAAACTGACTTTGGTGAGCGAATTCCAATGCATGATGCGGTTTATTATAATGGTAATAATCCAGAAGGTGAACATAACTATTACACACATCGTTACAATAAGGCCGTCTTTGAGCTTTTGAAGCAAGAGAAGGGTGATGATGAAGCTGTGGTCTTCGCCCGCTCAGCAACTGTCGGCGGACAACAATATCCAGTTCACTGGGGTGGAGATAACTTGAGCCAATTCCATTCAATGGCTGATACCTTGCGAGGTGGCTTAAGTTTGATGTCATCAGGATTTACTTTCTGGAGTCATGATATAGGCGGCTTTGAAGAAAATGCTAGTGCCGCTATTTATAAGCGTTGGACTCAATTTGGATTACTATCAAGTCATTCTCGTTACCATGGTAATATTCAATATCGGGTGCCATGGCTCTTTGATGAAGAAGCAGTTGATGTTACACGTAACTTTGCGAAGCTAAAGCAAGACATGATGCCTTATATCTACAGTGAAGCTAAGGCCTCAGTTGCTGCGGGTATTCCATTGATGCGACCAATGTATCTTGAATTCCCAGACGATGCCAATTGTGCTGATCTTGATCGCCAATATATGTTTGGTTCTGACCTTTTGGTTGCACCAGTGATGAGTGAAGATGGGGATGTTGATTACTATCTTCCAGCTGGACATTGGCAACATGTGATTGATGGTCGTGAGATTACAGTTGATACTCATGGACAATGGATGGCTGAAAATTATGATTATTTAAGCTTACCAGTATGGAAAAAAATTGATTAAAAAGACGAAATCAGAGGATTAATTATGTCGGCCGAAAAGGGTGGTGAATATGAGGTAGTCGTTAATAATAACGATGTAGATGTGCGGATTTTTGTCTCACGTGAAGAACCAGGTTTTAAGCCGCCTCATTGGCATCGGCATGTTGAAATTGTCTTAGTTTTATCTGGAACGGTAACTTTTAGTTATGAAGGGCATGATGTCGTCTTACAACCAGGTGAGTTTATTGCGATCGGCTCTGGGGTACTACATTCGTCGAGTCATGAAAAAAATTGTTCCATAGTGTTACAAATTCCAGTTTCTTATTTGGAAAAATACTGGGATAATCCTGAAAATATGTTATTTACTATTCATAAAAAGGACCGGTTTGATTCTGAGTATCAAGAAATTGTTGTAGCATTACAAGAGATGGCTCACGTTTATCAACACAAGATTAGTGGTTATCGGTTCAAGTTCAATGAATTGATGTTACATTGTCTGTATTTGATTTTTACTAAATATGGTCAGGATAGTGTGGTCGTTAACGTTGGACAAAATAATCGTTTAAAAGAAGTTTTATCCGATATAAATGAACGTTATTCAATGGTACTTACCGTAAATAATCTCGCTCAGAAATTCAATTATAATCCTGACTATTTAAGTCGCTTTTTTAAACAAAAGACGGGGATTTCTTTGAATCGGTACATTTACTTAGTCCGTCTATCACATGTCCACTTTGAGGTGGTTAATAGTGATAAACCGATTCATAATATTTTTTCAGACAATGGTGTCAAAAATATTCGCTTAGGTACTAAATTATTTGAACAGTATTATGGATCATTACCACGTGAGATTAGAAAACAACGGAAATAAAAGTTGTTATATGTTAAGTTTGTTGGACACCCCAGAGTTATTTTAACTTTTGGGGTGTTTTATATTAAGTTTAAAAATGTTAAATTAAAAGCATGAAAATTAGGTCAGATACATATTGTCACTTGGAGAGACTAATCGGATTGTTAGGATATTAATAAAAGATTATTGACCTGATTAGGAGTAGAGAAAGAGATGAGGGAGTAGTAGGAAGATGCAAGATTTAACAAAGGGAAATCCGGTTAAATTAATCATGATGTTTACATTGCCAATTATCGTGGGATATTTATTTCAAAATTTATATAATATTATTGATACGTTAATTGTGGGGCAAACTTTAGGGGTTAAGGCTTTAGCTGCAGTTGGGTCAACAGGTTCAGTGATGTTTTTGGCACTAGGTTTTGTTGGTGGCGTGACCTCAGGAATGTCCATTATAACGGCTCAACGCTATGGTGCTCAAGATTGGGCAGGAGTTAGACGCTCATTTGGACAAAGTATTCTAGCCTCAGGAGTGATTACTGTTTTCTTAACGTTAATCGGGATAGTAGGTCTCCGCGGGTTGCTGATTTTAATGCAGACACCGAAGAATATTTTTGAAATGGCTTATGCCTTCATCGTAATTATCTGGGGTGGAGTTGTGACTCAAGTTGGATATAACATTTTAGCTAATGAGATGCGAGCCGTCGGTAATTCGCGGGCCCCACTTTATCATTTGATTTTAGGAATGATTATTAATATTTTATTGGAGCTATTATTCATATTAGTTTTTCACTGGGGGACTGCAGGGGCAGCTTTGGCAACTGTAGTGGCTTATGCAATTTCAACGCTCACTAGTTGGTGGCATATTACCAAATTTATTCCAGTTTTACATATTACAAAAGAAGATTTAAAGTGGAATTCTACTGAAATTAAAATTCATCTTTCAGCGGCATTGCCTATGGGGTTCCAACAATCTGTTATTGCAATTGGATCGATGACTTTACAAGCAGCAATCAACTCTTTGGGAACAGACTCTGTGGCCGGATATACGGCAGCTTCCAAGGTTGATCAAATTTTAGTCTTAGTCTTAATGTCATTTGGAGTTACAATGGCAACTTATGTGGCACAAAATTATGGGGCAGGAGAGTATCGCCGAATTTTGGTAGGAATGCGCCAAGCTTTGAAAATTAATATTAGCTTTGGAGTTTTGCTAGGTATTTTTGAAATTCTTTTTGGTCGTTATTTAGTGAAATTGTTTTTGGAATCAAATAGTGGGGATGCTGTTGCTGTTCAGCATTTGGCCCAGACATTCTTTTGGGCTAACGGACCATTTTATGCAATTTTGGGGGTTCTATTTATATTAAGATATGCCTTACAAGGATTGGGAAACACTAAAGCACCAACCATGGCTGGGTTTGCGGAGATGGTTTCCCGCTCCATTGGCGCTTTCGTATTTGTCATCTGGTTTGGATTCTTTGGAGCTAGTCTCTCTAATCCTTTGGCATGGTTAGCATCAGTTTTGTGCCTATTACCGGCATGGAATAAGTATCGTCGAGAAATTATGGACAAATTAGAAAAAGATTAATTATAAAAACATCTAAGTGGATTTCCAAATAATTTTGGAGACCACTTTTTTTAAATTATAAAAAGTTGGTTGCGAGAACCAACTAACTAGAGTAAGATAAACATTGTAAATTAGTAAGCGGTTACATTTGCTTTGTTGTTAACTTTTATTTTTTGTTTTTAGGAGGCAAAATAGTCATGGCTAGTAAAAAACACATGTCAACTAGTTGGATTTATTTTTTCGGAGCCCTAGGTGGGTTATTGTTTGGATATGACACAGGGGTTATCTCTGGTGCCATGCTTTTTATTGGAAAAGAGCTCGGTATCCGAGCTGGTTCATTTGAAGATGGATTTATTACTGCTTCGGTCCTTTTGGGGGCGATCTTAGGAGCAGCCATCATTGGTCCGATGTCGGATAAGCTTGGACGAAAGAAATTACTTTTAACTTCTGCTATTATTTTCTTTGTTGGAGCAATGGGATCAGGAATTGGTCTCAATTATGCAATGTTAGTTACTTCTCGAGTCTTGTTAGGAGTGGCAGTTGGGGCGGCGTCAGCTTTGATTCCAACATATTTAGCTGAATTATCTCCCGCTGATAAGCGTGGAGGAATCGGGACTTTGTTCCAGTTAATGATCATGACTGGAATTTTCTTAGCCTATGTCTCGAATGAATGGCTTTCACCACACGGACTATTCGGACTATCATCGCATGTTGGTTGGCATTGGATGCTTGGATTAGCAACTATTCCAGCTGCATTGTTATTCTTTGGTGGATTAACTTTGCCTGAATCACCACGATATTTAGTGAAGCAAGGAAAAGATCGAGAAGCCCAAAGCGTTTTGGAAACGTTTAATTCTAATCCAAAAGTGGTTCAAGAGGAGTTACATGATATTAAATTACAGGCTCAAATGCCCTCTGGTGGATATAAAGAATTATTTGGACCAATGGCCCGTCCAGTTTTGATTATGGCATTAGGACTTGCTATTTTCCAACAGGTTATGGGATGTAATACGGTTTTGTACTATGCACCAAAGATTTTCGTTTCAGCTGGATTTAGCGAACATTTCGCTCTCCAATCACATATTGTAATTGGAATATTTAATGTGATTGTGACGGCTATTGCGGTTAAGATTATGGATAAAATTGATCGTAAAAAAATGTTGACGTATGGTGCCTTAGGAATGGGAGCTTCATTATTAGTTATGTCAACTGCCATGCTAGTTTTGAAGGCCGGAGGAGGAAACTTCGGATCATGGATTTGTGTGATTGCTTTAACCTTGTACATTGCGTTCTTCTCTGCAACTTGGGGACCTGTTATGTGGGTAATGATTGGTGAAGCTTTCCCATTGAATATTCGTGGATTGGGTAACTCATTTGGGGCTGTTATTAATTGGACAGCAAACTTTGCTGTTTCACAATCATTCCCAATGCTATTAATTGCCTTTACCCCTGCCCATTCAGTTAACGCTGAGGGACAAGGAATTGCTAAGCTTTTCATTATTTATGGACTTCTATGTTTCGTAGCAATTTGGTTCATTAAAAAATATACCTTTGAAACTAGAAATCGTTCATTGGAATCAATCGAAGCAACTTTGCGGTCAAAAGCTCATGCTGATGGATATAGCGATGGAGCTGAAGTAAGATAATATTTAAATTAAATTTATAGAATCCATGGTAGTCGTAAAATTAGGCTTCATGGGTTCTTTTATATTGATCAGATTGGCTTAATAACTATTGTATAATCAGATTAATTTGAAAAATATAATAAAAAGATCGAAACAAAATGTCTCGATCTTTTTATTATATTTTTACTAATTTAAAAAGGCTTACTTATACTTCAAAAAAACTAGCTAATATAAAAATGAAATTTAAAAAAATAGGTGATTTGATAAATTTAATGGAAGGTTAACTTGAAATTATCAAAATTAAGTAACTTCCGAGTGACTAAAGCAACTCCGCCTAATAAGATTGCCTTATCAACGGTTTGATGGGCAAATAAAATTTTTGTGTCAGATGCAGGAACAATCGCTTGGTAGTATTTTTGTAATTGATCAAAGTACTCTGGACGCAGGGTAATGATTCGGGAATAAAGAAAAATCGCATCTGGGGCAGATTGTTGTGCCATGTTATAACAAATCATAGCTAAGGATTGAAGCCAATGCTTTAACATATCAGTGGCAATTGGATCTTTTTGATCCACCAGCGAACAAAATTCTTGGCGAGTGAGTTGTTGCGTTTTTAATTTAATAGCGGTGCGATGTAGGAGTGATTCTTCTGAAAATAAATCTTCTAGGTGTACAGGTTGTTCAGTGGGCCCGAAATCAGTTTTAAAAGTGATTGAACGACCGACTTCTCCAGCTTCACCGCGTTTACCAATAAAGAGTTGGCCATTTTGGATCATGCCTGAACCAATCCCGTCATGAATATTTAGGGTACTAAAATTTAACATATTGGGTTCAAGAAGATGGCCTTGAAAATCACGAGTGTAAATTGCAGCTAAGTTGGCTTCATTTTCTAGATAAACAGGAACTTGGAATTGATCCTCCAAGTTTTCAACCAGACTTAAGTTCAATAAGTCTTCATGATAAGGAACATAACGAATGGTGTTATTGAAAACAACTCCGTGGATACCAATACCAATACCAATGAGACCATGATTAGTGCCTAAATCATCCAGACTTTTGATGAAATCGATAGCTAATTGTTGAATATTATCGATGGGAAGGTTACGAGTTTGAAATTCTCCATTTTGAAGCACTTCACCAGTAATCTTAGCCACTAAATAACGCAAGTGACCTCGACTAAGATCAAAAGTTACGATATATCCATAGTTGTGATTGAAGCGAATTAATTTGGGGCGGCGACCACCGGAGTTGGATGCAACTCCATCCCCCAGTTCTTCAATAAAATCTTCTTCTTCTAAATTACGATAAATTGATGAAATCGTTGATTTATGTAGATTAACTTTATCGGCAATTTCAACGCGTGATGTTTTCTCAGCATTAAAAAGAACTTGAAGCATTAGTTGACGGTTTGTCTCACGCATCGAATCTTGATCGATTTTAGAAACCATAAATATTAAAATCTCCTAGTATAGAAATTTGAGTTAATTAGGCATTTTATGTATAAGTGATATCGTAAAAAAACCTAATATATATCATATATGTTAAGTATATCTTTTTTCTGGAATTACGGAAAGTCTCAGATGAGATGGTTGCACCAATCGTTCTATCTATCATTGCGGTTGGTGTGATGACTATGTATCCATTGACAGATGCTAAAGTGAAAGAAATGAATGAAAAGTTAGCTGGGTAAAAATAAATCTAGTGAAAACGCTTGCATAATTATTAACAGGTGCTTATAATGGAAATTGTAAGTTAGTTGGGCGAAAAAACCAACCAAACAAAAATTATAAATTAAAGTATTTTGGAGGGTAAGATTTTGGCAGAATTATTTGATTTTCCTAAGGTAGAATTTATTGGTGGTAAGAAGGGCTTGGATTTTGAACAATCTAAGGGATATAACTTCTATAATGCAGATGAAGAATTCACTATTAATGGTGAAACTAAGGCTATGAAAGACTGGTTAAAGTTCTCAGTTGCTTATTGGCACACAATGGACCAACGATTGGTTGATCCATTTGGTGAAGGAACTGCAGTACGTCCTTGGGATGAAAATGGTCAAGATGACATGTCAGATATGGAACATGCCAAGTCAAAGGTTAAATATATGTTTGAGTTTATGGATAAGTTGGGGGTAGAATACTTCGCTTTCCATGATCGTGATTTAGCTCCTGAAGGAAAGACTTTAGCTGAAACTAATGCTAATTTGGACATTATCGTTGATATGATCGAAGCTGAGATGAAGCGGACTGGTAAAAAGTTGCTTTGGAATACTTCATCATTATTCACCAATAAGCGCTTCGTCTCTGGTGGAGCAACTGCACCTTTCGCTGATGTCTTTGCTTATGCTGGAGCACAAATCAAGCATTCACTTGAAATTGCTAAGCGTTTGAACTCTGAGTCATATGTCTTCTGGGGTGGTCGTGAAGGTTACGATTCACTTTTGAATACTGATACTAAGCGTGAGTTAGATCATATTGCTGACTTTTATAAGTTAGCAATTGATTACGCAAAAGAAATTGGCTACACTGGTCAATTCTTGTTGGAACCAAAGCCAAAAGAACCAACGACTCATCAGTATGATACTGATGTTCAAACAACAATTTCATTCCTATACACATATGGTCTTCAAGATAACTTTAAGTTGAACTTGGAAGGAAACCACGCATTCTTAGCTGGTCATACCTATGAACACGAAGCACGCTTTGCTCGAGAGGCTGGATTGCTAGGTTCACTAGATGCTAATATGGGTGATAAGCAAACTGGATGGGATATTGACGAATTCCCTAATGATATCTACGAAGCAACTTTGGTAATGTATGAGTTCATCAAGAATGGTGGCTTGCCAACTGGAGGATTAAACTTCGATGCTAAGGCTCGTCGTTCATCATTTACAATGGAAGATTTGTTCTACGGTCATATGGCAGGAATGGATGTATACGCTGCTGGATTCCGTGTTGCCTACAAGCTGGTTCAAGACAACTTCTTTGAAAATATTTTGAAGAATCGTTATGCATCATTTGATTCAGGAATTGGTGCTGACTTTGAAGCTGGTAAGGTAACCTTTGCTGATATGGAAAAGTATATTTTGAATAAGGAAGATAGTGAAATTCTCGATACTGTTAAGTCAGGTCGAATCGAAGCGATCAAGGCCTCATTAAATAATTACATTTATTCAGTATTAGGTGAAACATTTAAAAAGTAAGCTGGTTAAAATCTTAATAAATTAGTAAAGGGGACTGGACTATAAAATAGTCCGGCCCTTTTTAAATCAATTGACTTGAATTCAGACATATATTATAGGAGAAAAATAATGGAAGAATTAGTATTAGGTGTTGACCTGGGAACTTCAGCGGTTAAAGTTTCAGCGGTTAGTCGTAACGGTAAAATTGTGGCGCAACGTTCATTTGATTATCCATTATCACAACCTAAACCAGGTTTTTCAGAACAGAATCCGGAAGATTGGGTAAATGGAACTACTGTTGCTATTGTGGAATTGATTTTAAAAGACGGAATTGATGTCGAAGCTATTAAAGGAATTTCATATTCAGGTCAAATGCATGGCTTAGTCTTACTAGATCAAAATAAACAAGTTTTACGTCCTGCTATTTTGTGGAATGACACTCGTACGAGTCAACAGACACAAGAAATTGCGGATAAAATGGGTGATGAGTTTATTAATATTACTCGGAATAAAGCTTTAGAGGGCTTTACTTTGCCAAAAATTTTGTGGGTTAAAGAAAACGAGCCAAAAATTTTTGCAGCTGCTCAAACTTTTGTTACACCCAAAGACTATTTGCGTTACCGAATGACCGGCAAATTAGCAATGGAAATTTCTGATGCAGCTGGAACTGTGATGTTGGATGTCGCAAAAGGAGACTGGTCTACTGAAATTCAAGCTTCCTTTGATTTACCAGCATCATTCTTTCCACCAATTATTCAAGGTGTTGAATCAGCTGGATATATTTCAGAATCATATTCACTATTTTCAGGCCTCAATACTAATACTCAAGTTTTTGGTGGTGCAGCAGATAATGCAGCTGGAGCAATTGGATCAGCCATTTTAAAGCCAAATATGGTTTGGTCATCGATTGGAACCTCAGGTGTTGTATTGAAATATGAAGATAATGCTGAGGTAGATTACCATGGTAAAATTCATTTTTTCAATCATGCAATTCCCAATAAATATTATTCAATGGGTGTAACTTTAGCAGCGGGACATTCGTTGAACTGGTTTAAGAATCGTTTTGCTCCAGAAGAAGACTTCAATGATTTAGTTGCCAGTGCTAAAAAATCAACAGTTGGAGCGAATGGACTCCTTTTCACTCCATATATTGTGGGGGAAAGAACGCCTTATGCCGATGGTGATATTCGTGGATCATGGCTAGGAATTGATTCGATGCATCAACGTTATGATTTCGTTCGTTCAGTGTTAGAGGGGATTATCTTCTCATTCAAGGATATTTTCGAAATTTATGAAGCAGCTGGAACCCATTTTGATACGGTTATTGCCTCTGGTGGTGGTGCTAAATCTGCCCTATGGCTCCAAATTCAAGCTGATATTTTCAATAAGAAGGTGATTGTACTTGAAAATGAGCAAGGTCCAGGAATGGGAGCAGCTATTTTGGCTGCTGTTGGTCTTGGTTGGTTTGAAAGCGTTGAACAAGCAGCGGAACAATTTGCTAGCTTTGGTCAAGTCTATGAACCTAATGCAGAAAATGTAGCCAAATATGCGCAAATTTATCCAATTTATAAGCAGATCTATCAACAAACATCTGATATTAGCCATCAGTTATTAGCTTATCGTCGTGAAAATTAAAAATTTGTTTAAGTGATGATTTAACAGAATTTCAATTGAATCTTTCAAGGTATGGAACAGGATATGTTCCATACCTCTTTTTTGTCTAACTAAAAGTTTTAATTAAATGCCTGATGCGAGTTTGCATGATGGTTGTAGTGATTTAAATATTCAGGTAATAAAATTAATTGAACTTAATTGGCATATTCAAAAAATATTTGGTTAAAATAACAGTTAAATAACGTTAATCCAATTAGCACAGTATGATTGGAGGAAATAAATTAGATGGTAGGCGTAGAAGATTTTGAACAAATTATTGGCGGTGTTTTACAACATCAACATATTTATCGGAGCAATCCAGATTTCGAAGATCGTCAACAGGTCTGTCGGGAAAAAATTTGGTCTTTACTACAAAACCAACCTGACTTAAAGGCTCAACAAAATCCATATTTGTTTATGATATTAGTTAATTTAATGCGTGATTTTGGACGAAAACAGGCTCGTAATCAGGCATTACAGACCCGAGTACAGAAAACTTTTCGGCCTGAACTAGCTGATCGTGTTTCAGCTAAACAATTTGATTTTTCTTTAGACCTAATTAACTTCTTTCAAATTTTACCAACGACTGAACTTAAAGTTATTTTTAACGATATGGTTAAATTTCCTGAGGCGACAATTAATGAACGTTGTCGGCGATTAGATTTACCAAGGACAACTTTTAAGCATCGGCAAAGGCAATTGGGACAAATGTATTTAAGATGGCACCGGTAATAAATTCTTTAATCCGCCGAAGAATTTATAAATTCATGCTAAAATAGAAAATGAATGAAAAATGAATATCGGGTACAAGTTTAAATAAAGTCGATAACAATATAATATAATTAGAGGATTAAAAATGGCAAAAAAAGCAAATAAGGTAGAAGCAGAACGATTTTTAGCAATGCTTTTACAATACAGTCGAGATGGACACTTTAATCACATTATCTTCAGCGTGCGCTTAAATCGAAATCCAGCATATACGCGGCAAGTGATGAATGTTGAATTAAAGCGAATTTCAAAAAAATATGGGAATGATGAACGTGCCTATGTTTCAATGACCGCCGAAGATGGAAGCCAAATTTTGGCGTTGATCAATCGCCTGAAAGAAGAAATGTTTTCCGATAATGCTGAAAAAATTATTTGGGAAACTGATCTATTGGCTCGTCATTCACAAGAATTTGGGTATCACCAAATTCGCGAGCGCGATCAATACAATAATTTAGAATTTGAACTATTGCTGTAATTTGGAAGGAGCTTGGTATGTTGCAACATCAAAATAAAAGTTGGTGGCAACAAATGATCGAACATATCATTTCGGTGATTTTAATGGTGATCATGGTTCTCTGCGCAGCACTAGCTTTGACAATTTTAATTGTCTTGGTTGAAGAAATAGTTGTTTTTATTGAAAAAGGACGATTAATTAATACTTACACTAATGTTTATGGAAATGCTGTGGGTGTGATTGGTTGGCATTTTTTGATTATCTTTTTCATTGTGGCATACTGGTCATTATTGGACGTCTTTTATCCGCGTGTGCCTAAAGGTAAATATGATGTTAAGCAATATCTAGATCTGAATGAAGATTAGTAAAATCAAACGAATGTAAATTAATTAACCCTTAAAAAAGCATGATTAATCAAAATGTTTCAAAGATTTGCTAAACTGGTAGGCTAGAAATGAAAATAAGATTAATTAAGATGATTTGAGCTTTAAAAATTTTAAATATAGGGACTAGGACAAAATTATGTCCTAGTCTTTTTTTCAGCGAGAAATAAATTATTTAAGAACTTAGCTTAATACTAGGATCAATGTTGTAAAACCTAATCTTCGATGGAGATTTGGTATAAAATTAGGTTTTATTTAATTTTTTGGTATAATATTAGTAATAAAAACAAATGGAAAGAGGAAAGGTAATGGCAAATGATTGGATTACAATTCACGGGGCGCGTACACATAATCTGAAAAATGTTGATGTGAAGATGCCGCGAGATAAGTTTGTGGTTGTAACTGGTTTATCCGGTTCAGGAAAAAGCTCGTTGGCTTTTGATACCTTGTATGCAGAAGGACAACGCCGTTACGTAGAAAGCTTATCTGCGTATGCTCGTCAATTTTTAGGGCAGTCTGATAAGCCAGATGTTGATTCCATTGATGGACTAAGTCCAGCTATTTCTATTGATCAAAAGACAACTTCTAAAAATCCGCGCTCAACAGTTGGTACGGTTACTGAAATTAATGATTATTATCGGCTTTTGTATGCACGAGTTGGAAAACCTGATCAACCAGCTGATGGAACAATTATTAAACCATCGATTGATCAAATGTTGAATTATTTAACAGAAAACTTACCTGAAGGTAGTAAGTTGCAAATCTTGTCACCGATTGTGCGGCATAAAAGAGGTTCACATGCTACTGCTTTTGAACGGATTAAAAAAGAAGGTTATATCCGTGTCATGGTGGATGGTGAACTTTATGATATTTCCGAAGATATAAAATTGGATAAAAATAAATACCATGATGTATCAATTGTAGTTGATCGAATTGTTTTGCGTGACTCTTCGCGAACGCGCCTTTTTGAATCATTTGAAGCAGCAATGCACATGGCTGAAGGAGTAGTTTCAGTTGCTGTAGTTGATGGCTCAACACTCCAATTTTCGGATCACTATACGGGGGCACTAAAGGATTTTGGAGTTGGAAAACTTTCGCCTGCTTTGTTTTCATTTAATGCTCCCATGGGGGCTTGTGAAGTTTGTGGAGGACTAGGGGTGAAGGTAGAAGTTGACCTTGAACTAGTAGTGCCCGATCAAACCCTGACCCTTGAAGAGGGGGCAATTGCGGCTTGGAATCCAATTTCATCTAAGTATTATCCAGAAATGTTGCGTCAATTTGCTGATCAATTTGATATCCCAATGAACATTGCCTTTCAAGATTTAACAGATGAACAAAAAAACTTTATTTTGTATGGAGCAGGAGAAAAGACTTTCCACTTCCACTATAAAAATGATTTTGGTGGTGTTCGTGATGTTGACTCTGAATTTGAAGGAGTTATTAATAATATCAATCGACGTTATCAAGAATCTAATTCTGATTTTACTCGAGAAGTGATGCGTGGCTATATGACTGCTTTGCCATGTAGTACTTGTCATGGTTATCGTTTAAATGCAGGTGCCCTATCTGTTAAAATTGGCGAAAAGCATATTGGACAAGTTTCAGCAATGCCAATTGAAGATGAACTGGCTTTCTTTGACAATCTTCAATTTAGCGAACAAGATGCAGAAATTGCTCGGCCAATTACCAAAGAAATTCGAGATCGTTTAAACTTTTTGAAAAATGTTGGTCTAGAATATCTCACGTTATCTCGTTCAGCTCGGACTCTTTCTGGAGGTGAAGCCCAACGAATTCGTTTGGCTACGCAAATTGGTTCTAATTTGTCAGGGGTCATGTATGTTTTGGATGAGCCTTCAATTGGTTTGCATCAACGCGATAATAATCGATTAATTGCCTCGCTACAAAAAATGCGAGATCTGGGAAATACTTTGATTGTGGTTGAACATGATGAAGATACCATGTTAGCCGCTGATTATTTAATTGATGTAGGACCAGGAGCTGGTGAACATGGTGGTGAAATCATGGCTTACGGAACACCTGAAGAGGTTCGAAATAATCCACGGTCGCTTACTGGTCAATATCTCCGAGGTGAGAAATTTATTCCAGTGCCTAAAAAGCGCCGTACTGGAAATGGTAATTTTTTGACGATTAAAGGCGCCAGTGAAAATAATTTAAAGAATGTTGATGTTGATATTCCGTTGGGTGAATTTGTTGTTGTGACCGGTGTATCTGGGTCAGGAAAATCATCATTAGTTAATTCAGTGATCAAAAAAGCTTTGAAGCGCGAAATTAATCGAAACACTGAAAAGCCTGGGGCATATAAAGAAATGACTGGTTGGGAGCAATTGGATAAAATTGTCGATATTGATCAAAGTCCAATTGGTCGGACTCCACGTTCTAACCCAGCTACTTATACAGGCGTCTTTGATGATATTCGTGATTTGTTCGCACAAACGAATGAAGCTAAAATGCGAGGTTACAAAAAAGGGCGCTTCTCATTCAATACTAAGGGAGGACGCTGTGAAGCTTGTAAAGGCGATGGCGTCTTGAAGATTGAGATGAACTTCTTGCCAGATGTCTATGTTAAATGTGAAGTGTGTGGTGGTACGCGTTTTAATTCTGAAACATTAGAAGTAACTTATCGTGGCCTAAATATCGCACAAGTATTAGACTTAACGGCAGAACAAGCCTTAGATTTCTTTAATGCCATTCCAAAAATTCGACGTAAACTTCAAACGATTGTGGATGTGGGCTTGGGCTACGTGCAATTAGGGCAAGCAGCTACGACCTTATCTGGTGGTGAAGCCCAACGAATGAAGTTGGCCTCAGAGTTACAACGCCGATCAACAGGTAAAACAATTTATATTTTGGATGAACCAACAACGGGACTACATGTAGATGATATTTCACGGTTACTTGAAGTTCTACAACGTTTAGTTGATAGTGGAAATACCGTCTTAGTGATTGAACATAATCTTGATGTAATTAAGACAGCTGATTGGTTGATCGATTTGGGTCCCGAAGGTGGTGAAGGTGGCGGTAAAATTTTGGTGGCAGGAACGCCAGAAAAAATTGCCCGAACTAAAAAATCATACACTGGAAATTATTTAGGCCCTTTGATGGAACGTGATATTGAACGAGAAAAAAAGCAAATTAAAGCTTAAAAATAAATCTAGATGAATTTTTTCATTATTTATAAAATGACGCTACTTGTAAAAAAACAGTTTATCAGTTACACTTATTTATAGTAAGTAATGGATTGCTAGGATCATTTTTGATCCCGTCCCTTTTACCGAGCACATTAAAAAGGAGATCATACCTATGACTGAAAGATTAGATTTAGCTTCAGCACGTCGAAAGATGAAGAGTCCTAACATTAAAACACGTAAACGTGCTTTAAAAGCTTTACATGATGCTCGCAAGCAAACCGTAAAGAAGTAGGATAAATCAACCTCAGCGTGAAAGATTAAAAGAACAAATTACACTTAATGTTTTTTACAAAATAAGAAGACCCTGCATGGAATTGATGAAATTAAACTAACGTTATGAGACGAAGAGTTGAGTTAAATCAGAAATGTAAGGGCCTTTTTATATATTTTTTAATAAATTATGATAGTTTCTATTATGAAAAATTATACTAATCTAATTGGTAACTAAGCCATAGACAAAGCGAAACAAATGGATTAGAATAGCAGTTTGTAGGAATAATAATAATAGGAGATAATTAGTATGTGGCGCTATTTGAAGCGGTTTTTAATTGGGAAGCCATTAAAAACGTTGGAAGAAGGATCACAACATTTAAGCAGAGGGAAAGCCTTAGCTTTATTGTCATCTGATGCCTTGTCATCAGTGGCATACGGAACAGAACAAATTACGACCGCTTTAATTGCGGCCGGTGCAATGGCGCTATGGCTTCAAATTCCGATTGCCATCTTGGTTTTGGTGTTATTAGGAGCGATTACTTTATCATATCAACAAATTATTCATGAGTATCCATCAGGTGGTGGCGCTTATTTGGTCACTTCTAGAAATTGGGGTCAAAAACCAGGCTTGGTGGCCGGAGGATCACTTTTAGTTGATTACATGTTAACGGTGGCGGTTTCGGTAACTGCTGGAACAGCGGCGATTACGTCAGCCATTCCATGGCTGGGACATTACTCAATCGCGATTGCCATTCTCTTGGTCTTGTTATTGATGGCTGTAAACCTAAGAGGGGTTCGTGAGTCAGCTGGATTTTTGACTTTACCAGTTTATGCTTTCATCGTGATGATGGTGATCATGATTATTGTGGGATTGTACAATATTATGACTGGCCAGGTAGAATATCAAGCTCCAGCAGCGGTTGGAACTAGCTTTAGCGGACTGTCATTGGTCTTAATTTTACGTGCCTTCTCAAGTGGATCATCTTCATTAACAGGAGTTGAAGCCATTTCTAATGCAGTGCCAAACTTTAAGGAACCAAAAGCACATAATGCGGCATCAACGTTAGTGATTATGTCAATTATTTTGGCTTTCTTCTTTGGTGGTGTGACCTTTCTATCGTATTGGTATGGAATTAGGCCTGATTCTGATTTGACTGTTTTGGCTCAAATTGGGCAAAAAGTTTTCGGACACGGCGCCTTTTTCTATATTTTTCAAATTTCCACAGCTTTGATTTTGGCAGTTGCAGCTAATACTGGTTTTTCAGCATTTCCACAGTTGGCTTACAATTTGGCTAAAGATAAATTTATGCCCCATATTTATATGGATAAGGGCGATCGTTTGGGCTACTCGAATGGAATTGTGTCCCTCGCTTTGGGCTCAATTGTCTTGATCTTGATTTTCGGTGGATCAACGGAAGCTTTGATTCCGCTGTATGCGGTCGGGGTCTTTGTTCCCTTTACTTTGTCTCAGTCTGGAATGATTATTCATTGGTGGCGTGAACGTGATGGATTCTGGGTGGGTAAGGCAATTATTAACTTTATTGGGGCTGCGATTTCAGCTTCATTAGTAGTTATTCTATTTTCCTTGCATTTCTCAAATGTTTGGCCATATTTGATTATTATGCCGATCTTATTGTACATGTTTATGAGTATCCGAGGACATTATCGTAAAATTGGAAAACAATTACGTGTCTTGTCAAAGGAACCAATTAAGCGTCAACATTATGAGGGATCCGAAGTAGTGATTTTAGTTTCTAATCTCACACGAGTGACGGCTGAAGCAGTCGACTATGCTAAGTCGATTGGGGATAACGTGATGGCTTTGCATGTTTCATTTGATTCAAATCCAGAACGTGAATATCGTTTAGGGGTTGAATTTAAACGTGAATTCCCGGATGTACGTTATGTGGATGTGCATACTTCATATCGTTCAATTACGGTTCCGGCGTTAAGATTCGTGGATGAAATATCTAAAGGGGCTAAAGAACGAAATCGTTCTCTAACTGTTTTGATTCCACAGTTTATTCCGCATTCATCTTGGCAAAATGCTTTGCATAACCAAAATAGTTTACGGTTACGAACGGCATTGGCAAAGCGAGATGTTACCATTTCGACTTATTATTTCCATTTGTCAGAGTAAAAATCATTTATAATATTAGTCAATTTAGGAGCTCTTTTTCAAAGGGAAAACTTAAATTGGCTTTTTAATTTCTATTAATAAAGTTTAAGCTTATATTTATATCTTAATTATTTGGATCGGGTTAATGAAAATGATTGAAAATTGAAGAGTTCACTAAATTTGGTTTTTGCATTAAACTAGAGATAAGTAATTTAAAGTGAAAGGGGGTCGCTATGATGGTTAATCAAATTGATGAAATTAAAGCGCAAGTGATCGACTTGCGTGAACGAATTCATACTGGAGAATTATTTGATTCATTAGGACCAGTATCCGGTAAAATGCTTGATGATCTTGAATTTAATGTATCCACACCGGTGACTCAAATTTCTGGGAAAGATGAGTTGTTATTGTTGGCTCGAGTTGATCAATTTAATCAACATTTGGCTGAACAAACGGTCAACGAATTAACTGAAAATGATATCAAGGTTCTATTAGCTGGTTTAAAGCAAACAAATCCACAAATTAGAGATCAAGGTGTCTTTATGGCTTTGATGCAAGGGATTCAACAAGACGCTTTTAGCCTGGTACAAGAACAAATGATGGTGCGTGAATTACTAAAAGATGAAGTTTTATTTAGCCATATTAATGAACCTGAAAATGACGGTATTTTTCAACGATCTTTTGCGATTTTCCTACTGGCTTTGTTAATTTATTCAGGCCGACGGAAACATATTAAGTTAATGAATCATGATCAATGGAATGAGTTAATTGAAAAAATCGGAATCTATATTGTATTAGAGCGAGATACACGTGGGTATGTAGCTGATAAAGGTTGGGCCCATGCTTTTACTCATTTAGGGAATTTATTGGATGAGATTAATGTGAATAATCAAGTTGATCGAGCAGACAAAATATTTTTGGAAACTTTATTAGTAGAACGAGTTAAACGAGTGAAAACCCCATTAGTGATGGGTGAAGTTGAGCGAATAGCCCGTTATATAGTTAATTTAGCTAAGATCAACGATTTATACTTACAATATATTTTACGACAGTTAAAGCAATGGCGTCCTGAATTGATGCGACAAATGCAAGCTGAAAATTATGACAGTTGGACGCAACATTATAATCAAACGCATTTATTGGCCGCTATTTTGTTACAAAAAGATTTACCGCCTTTGTTATATGAATATTTGGATGAAGGACGTGCATTTTTGATTTAAAAAACTATTAAATTTGTTCAGACTAAGGTAAGATAAAAGGAAAAATAGGAGCATAAAAACCATGAGCGAAAAATTAAATGTGGCGATGTTATTTGGTGGTAATTCATCAGAACATGATGTTTCAAAACGTTCTGCACATAATATCTATGATGCAATGGATAAAGAAAAATATAATGTAACGATCTTTTTGATCTCAAAAGCTGGTTATATTATGAACCCAGAAGTTTCATGGCGGGTGTTTGAGGGTGAAGATGAAGACCCAATTGTGGCTGAAGCTATGAAGGATTTAGATACGACAAGTCCATTGGCTCCAATTATTAATTTAGGTAAAGTTGATCAAATTGATCTTTTCTACCCAGTCGTTCATGGAAACTTAGGGGAAGATGGAACTTTGCAAGCCCTTTTCCGTTTGTTACAAAAGCCTTATATTGGGGCTGGAACAGCTGCCTCTGCGATGTCCTTTGATAAGGATTTGACGAAGCGAATCTTAGATCATGCTGGAGTTCGCAATACTAAGTATGTTTTGTTGACGGACTTAAATAGTCAAGAATATTCATATGAAAAATTGGTAGCGGAACTGGGAACGGATGTTTTATTCGTTAAGGCGGCTAAACAAGGGTCATCAGTTGGAATTGCACGGGTAACGAATGAGGCTGAATATCAACAAGGCCTAAAAGAAGCCTTCCAATATGACTATAAGGTTTTGGTGGAAGCTGGGTTAAAGCGTCCACGTGAAGTCTTTATCTCTGTTTTGGGAAATGAACATCCTCGTGTTTCAAAAATCGGAGGAATTGTTCTACCCGAAAATGACGAATGGTATGATTATAATAATAAATTCGTGGATGCTTCAGGGATGGTTTTTGAGTTACCAGCTGAGTTACCAGAAGCAACTGTCAAAGAAATTGAAACGATGGCCTTAAAAGCATACCGCGCATTGGGCTTGGTGGGCTTGACGCGAATGGACTTCATGTTAGATGAAGATGGAACCCCATACTTAGGTGAGCCAAATACCTTACCAGGCTTCACTAATATTTCACTTTACCCTCAAATGTGGCAAGTCTCAGGAATTAGCTATTCAGAATTAATTGACGAAATTATTAATTATGGTTTGGCTGAATTTAAACGAAATGCTGCTCTATCATATGATTTCGTTTCATTGGGTGAAGAACATGTTGGTGAGAAAAAATATAACGCCGATGTGAAAGAATAAAATATATAAAAATATTAAATTAAAAGAGACCGCGATAAAATTATCACGGCCTTTTTTGATATTAAAAATTACAATTAATACTCTATTAAAAAAATAAACCAATGTTTTTTAAATTAGATTTATTAGTTATATATATACATAGTTTAGGCGATATAATTTCTCTATATTAGGCTCTATCTTAAAAGTATGAAAACTCGTTAAATTTGACATCATAAAAAATAACGCTTACATTAAACCTATCTTAAAATATGATTGACAATTTGTGAAATTAGATAGACAATAAGACCAGCCAAAAGAGATAGGGCGCGAGTTAGGTATCATTCATAAGCTTTCAACTAATGGTTGAATGAAAACCTTTATGAATTATATTTAGCCAAGTTTTCAATAAAGACCGTAAAATGACCTAGGTTAGAATTACGGACAGGTTAGTTGCGAGACCGGTAGAACTCGCTCCTAGATCAAATGGTCAAACAATTTAATAGACGTACAGATATGCAAATATCTCAATAGTCGAAAAGGAGATTTGAAATGGTCGAAGCTAGTAAGAAGCATCACATGATTGAAGATGCTGGGGATGATTTGAGCTTAGAGGAAGTCAACGGTTCCGTTGAAGCCTCAATGTCTGGATCTTTTTGGCATAAGTTAGCTGCTTTCTCTGGACCTGGTGCACTGGTTGCAGTGGGCTATATGGATCCTGGAAACTGGGTAACCTCTGTAGGTGGTGGGGCGCAATATCACTACCTACTGTTATCAATTATTCTAATTTCGTCGCTAATTGCGATGCTATTGCAACATATGGCTGGAAAGCTAGGAATGGTTAAGCAGGAAGACTTAGCACAAGCCACACGAGCTCGAACTGGTAAGAAAACCGGAATCGCACTTTGGATTATGACAGAGTTGGCCTTAATGGCGACTGATATTGCTGAAGTTATTGGGGGAGCGATCGCCTTACACTTGTTGTTTGGTTGGTCAATGATTGCCTCAGTTTTGACAACTGCACTAGATGTATTCTTATTGCTATTATTAATGAAGTTCGGTTTCCGTAAAATCGAAGCAATTGTCATGACTTTGATTCTAACAATTTTAGCCATCTTTGCTTACCTTGTTATTTTGTCACAACCCGATATTGTGGCCATGTTTAAGGGTTACTTACCATCATTACAAACGATGAATAATTCGCATGCTATGGGTGGTGGTGAAACACGTTTGATGTTGAGCTTGGGAATTATTGGAGCAACGGTGATGCCCCATAATTTGTATCTTCATTCTTCAATTTCACAAACTCGTAAGATTGATCGAGAAAACAAGGGTGAATTAAAAGAAGCAGTACGCTTCATGACTTGGGATTCAAATATTCAATTGTCATTAGCCTTTGTAATTAATTCATTACTTTTGATTCTAGGGGCTGCACTATTCTTTGGCCATGCTGATCAAGTTGGAACCTTTGGCGCTATGTATAACGCCTTACAAGATAATACGATTGCTGGGGCGGTTGCCTCACCAGTCTTGTCAACTTTGTTTGCCGTTGCTTTGTTAGCTTCAGGTCAAAATTCAACAATTACGGGAACTCTAACTGGAGAAGTTATCATGCAAGGATTCTTGCATTTGAAGGTTCCAATGTGGCTCCGACGTCTGGTAACGCGTGGATTGGCTTTGTTGCCAGTTATTATCTTCACACTTATGTATGGTGGAAATGAAGCTAAGCTAGATCAACTTCTGATTTATTCACAAGTATTCTTGTCGGTTGCATTACCATTTGCGATGGCACCGTTGATTTACTTTACTTCATCAAAGAAGATCATGGGTGAAGAGTTCGTTAATCCAAAGTGGATGATCATCTTATCATGGTTAATATTCATTGTTTTGACAGGATTGAATATTCAACTTGTAATTGATATTTTTGGAAAAATCATTGCACTGTTTTAATTTCTAGAGAATGAGGAGAACTAATATGAGTGGATTGAATTTTGATGTTGAACCAAACCAATTTAAAACAATTTTAGTAGGTGTGGATGAGTCAGAACAAGGATATTTCGCCCTTATCAATGCGGTGCATCAAGCTCGCGAAGATGATTCAAAGTTAGTTATCGCAACAGTTCTAGAGATGGGAGACCTTTCAACTCTTGAAGCTATGTCATTATCATTAGTGAAAGAAAAACGTGATGAATATCAAGCCAATCTGGAACGTTACCGTGATTATGCCCATTCCAAAGGTGTTAAAGATGTTGAAGTGGTCTTTGAAGATGGAGCCAAAGCTGGTGATATTTTAGTCCATGAAATTGCGCCTAAGGTTCAGGCTGACTTAATTGTGGTGGGAGCTCATTCGCATGAAGGATTCTGGGACTCACTAGGATCGCAAGCAGCTTATGTCTCTAGGCATGCACGAGTTTCAACTTTGGTTGCACGTCAACTATATCGGCACTAAATCAGTTAAATAATTTATAAATTTCAAATGTAAAAAAGCCAGGATATTTGTCCTGGTTTTTTTGTTACATTCTTTTATTAATTAACTTGGTCTAGGCATGGTATAATTTGGGATATAAAGGAACAATTGAGGGAGGATTTGCAATGCATAAACCAGAATTAGTCGTTATAACTGGTGTTTCCGGAGCTGGTAAAACGGTCGCAATGCGGGCGTTTGAAGACTTAAATTATTTTACAACGGATAACCTCCCAGCTGAGATGTTGCCTAATTATTGGGCGCTCATGCAAAAACAAGATCCAACAGTGAATGCTGCAGTGGTTATTGATTTACGTTCAGAACAAATATTTGCTAATTTAAGTCAAATTGTGCAAAACATGTTGAATCAAAATCAGGATCAAGCATATCGATTGAAAATTTTATTTTTAGATGCCTCCGATGGAGAATTGGTTGCACGTTATAAAGAAACACGCCGTCACCATCCGCTGAGTGATGGGTCTGGGACTTTAGATGATATTAAAAAGGAACGGAATTTATTAGATGATATTAAAGGACTAGCAACCGAAGTTATAGATACGTCTAATTTTGGGCCACGTGAGTTACGCAAAACAATTTTACGTAACTACGGAGATCAAGTTGCTCATTCTAATTTATTTAAAGTTCAGGTAATGAGCTTTGGATTTAAGTATGGAGCTCCCTTAGATGCTGATTTGGTGATTGATGTTCGCTTCTTAGATAATCCCTATTACATTCCTAAATTACGAAATCAAACAGGAATTGATGATGAAGTTTATAAGTATGTTTGGAAATCAGATGGAGCTGATGAATTTTATCAAAAAGAATTAGGCGTCTTGGAATGGTCGTTACCACGTTATAAAGCTGAAGGACGTTCAATTTTAACGATTGCTTTTGGATGTACTGGGGGGCAACATCGATCAGTTGCTTTTGCACATCGAACTGCGAAAATGTTACAAGATGCAGGTTGGCCGGTTACTGAATACCATCGTGATATGCAGCGGCGGAAAGATAATGGCCAACAAGTATGAGTACAAAAATAGAGCAATCCATTGCTAATAATAATGGGAAAGTAGTAGTTATTGGTGGAGGAACCGGACAATCAGTTCTACTTAATGGTTTACGGGCTTATCCTCTAGATTTAACAGCGATTATTACGGTTGCTGATGACGGAGGTTCTTCAGGGACACTACGGGATTATTTAAGGATGGTACCGCCTGGAGATATTCGTAATGTCATGGCAACTTTATCGAATGCTTCTAATGATTTTTTACATCTTTTTCAATATCGCTTTAAGAGTGACGCCGGATTTTTAGCTAATCACACCATTGGTAATCTTATGATTGCTGCCTTGGCCCAAGAAAACCAAGATATTAGCGCCGCGATCAAGATATTGTCTCAGATGATGGACGTGCAAGGACATGTTTATCCGGTTTTGAATGATCCATTGACCTTATGCGCTACATTTACCGATGGAACCACAATCAGTGGTGAAGCTGAGATTACACACGCTCATAAAAAAATTGAAAGAATTTGGGTTGAAGACGTTGATGGCTCAGAACCAAAATCAGAGCCAGAAGTCATCAATGCTATTTTGGGCGCAGATGTGATTGTTTTAGGACCAGGTTCTTTATATACTAGTATTTTACCGAATATTAGTATTCCAAATGTAGCCTCAGCTTTAAGAATTACTCCTGCTAGAATCATCTATATTTCTAATATTATGACTCAAAAAGGTGAAACTGATGATTTTTCAGATAGTGATCATTTACGTGTCTTAAATAAACATATTGGAGCTAATGTGATTGATACCGTAATTATGAATTCCGGATTAGTTCCTGAAGATTATATTGACTGGCAAAGATGGGACGAAATTTCGCATCAGGTAAAATCTGATCCTGAAGAAGTGCGTAAGCAAGGTGCAGTTCCAATTATGGGTAACTTGATTGAACTGCGTGATGAAGGGGTCTTTCATGACGCCCAAAAGATTGCTGAATTATTATATACAATCATCAAAGATCCGGGGACGGGAAAAGATTCCTTGTAATATGATAGATGTAGTGGTGATTTAAAAATAAATTAAAATTAGAACGGGGCTGCGACGAAATATGTTTCAGCCCGTTCCTTTTGTCAAAAAGAATGAAAGGGGGTAATTATGTCGTTTGCTAGTGATGTCAAAAAAGAGTTAACTATGTTAGAAATAACTAAGGCTCCAAATGCTAAGGCGGAGTTATCTGCTCTGTTGCGAATGAATGGAGCTTTGGGCTTGAACAATATGCAATGGACTTTAAATGTACAGACAGAGAATGCCGCCACGGCGCGTCGCATTTTAACCCTCTTGCAACAGTTTTATGATGTTGAATCTGAGATATCAGTTCGTCGACAAATGAAATTGAAAAAAAACAATGTTTATATTGTTCGTATTAATCAAGATGTGAGTGAGCTTTTAAATGATCTTCATATTTTTGAATCTGGTGAAATTACAGCCACGGTCTCAGAAGATTGGCTGGCTGATGAGGGAATGATTAGATCGTATTTACGTGGCGCATTTTTGGCTGCTGGATCAGTCAATAATCCAGAAACTTCACGCTATCACTTAGAAATATATTCTCTATATATTGAACAAGCTGAACAGTTGGCGCGCTTGATTGATAAATTTGGAATGAAACCAAAGGTTGTGGAACGTCGCTCAGGATACATTGTTTATTTAAAAGAATCCGAAAAAATTGTTGATCTTTTAAATTTAATGGGAGCTACGGTTGCTATGTTGAAATTTGAAGATATTAGAATTATGCGGGATATGCGAAATTCCGTGAATCGGTTAGTTAACGCTGAGAATGCTAATATCGACAAAACGGTCAGCGCTAGTCAAAAACAAGTTCAGGATATCGAGTTTTTAGATGAAGAAATTGGGTTAGATCGATTACCAATTAAATTAAGAGAAATTGCTGAAATTAGACTGGCACATCGCGATGATCCTTTATCAGAGTTAGGGCAGTATGTTCATTCTGGTCAAATTACCAAATCTGGGGTCAATCATCGTTTACGTAAAATTTCAGAACTTGCTGAAAGTTTCAGGAATGGTGGACAATTACCAAAAACGATTAAGTGATTGACCTCAAAACAAATAAAATATAAAATGAAACATACACATTCATAGGAGGTTTGTACTTAATGAATCCAATTCCATACGTCATTGAACAATCTGCACGTGGAGAGCGTTCATATGACATTTATTCACGTTTACTAATTGATCGTATTATTATGTTGACGGGTGAAATCAACTCAGCAATGGCTGCGACAATTAAAGCACAATTATTATTCTTAGATGCACAAGATCCTGATAAGGACATTTATATGTATATTGACTCACCAGGTGGTGAAGTGATCGCCGGTATGTCAATTTATGATACGATGAACTTTGTGCATGCTGATGTACAAACAATTGTTGTAGGTTTAGCTGCTTCAATGGCTTCTATCTTAGCTTCATCAGGAACAAAAGGGAAGCGCTTCATGCTACCTAATTCTGAATTCCTAATTCATCAACCAATGGGCGGAACGCAAGGACAAGAAACTGAAATGAAAATTGCTTATGAGCAAATTTTCAAGACACGAAAGCGTTTAGCACAAGTTTTGGCTGAAAACTCTGATCAACCTTTAGAGCGTGTTAATAAAGACATTGAACGAGATCACTGGCTTGATGCTGATGAATCTTTGGAATATGGCTTGATTGACAAAATTTTGAAAAACGTTAGCGATAAATAAAATCATTAAAAAGATCAGGGATTGAGGCATTTTTGCTTTGACCCCTGATTTATTTAGGGCTTAAAGTAAAAGCTTGATATAATGGATATAATAATTGGTATTATGATTCATATTTTGAACACGACTTTTTAGTGAAAAAAACGAATTAATTGAGGTTATATTATGCAAGAATATATCGCAGTTTCAGAACCAAATGATGGGGGACATATCTTAATTGCCCCTGTTAAACAACCTGATCAACCGATTACGTGGGGACGATTAGCTATGTTATTGAAAGATGATGTAACTTATCAATTGTTATTTGATCAAAATCGAGCCTATTTTGAAAATTCAAATTTTAAAAATGTTTTAGTTGGTTTTCGAAAAGAAGCCGATGCTGCGGTTTTGCTAGAAATTTTAAATCAATTGAATTAAGGACGGTTATAATTATGGAAAAGTTTTGTCAAAGTTGTGCAATGCCATTAAATAAAAATATTTTAGGAACTGAAACGGATGGTTCACGTAGTCAAATATATTGTACTCAATGTTATTTAAATGGCCAATTTGTTCAACCGAGTCTAAATTATAACGATATGTTGGAAATTGGTTTGAGGGGAATAAATCAGGCACGTGGAAGCAAAATGGCGAAATGGTTAATGAAAAAATCTTATCCAATGTTGTTGAAGAACACGAAAAGGTTTAAAAATTAACATTATATTTAGTAAAGGAAGTTGATAATATGCAATTTTCAGTAATTCATCATATTGCTATTAACGCATCAGAT
This sequence comes from Weissella koreensis KCTC 3621, assembly GCF_000277645.1. The sequence continues at coordinate 34,295 of NZ_AKGG01000005.1, forward strand.
TATGTAGCAACCAAGAAATTTTATGTTGATCAATTAGGCTTTGAAGTTATTCGTGAAACTCCGCGTCCAGCTAAAAATGATCTTAAACTTGATTTGCGTTTGGGTGATCAAGAATTAGAAATTTTTATTGCAGACCATTTTCCTAAGCGCCTTACCTATCCTGAAGCTTTGGGATTGCGGCATTTAGCTTTTAAAGTTGAAAATATGGACGAAGCTTTAGCTGAATTGAAGGCTCAAGGAATTGAATTTGAGCCGGTACGGATGGATGAACTAACAAATAAAAAGATGACCTTCTTCTTTGATCCTGATGGGCTCCCTTTGGAACTTCATGAATAGAATCATTAAATCCGAAATTTAGTTCTTGAAATTGCCAATATGCTTGTTATATAATAAGGTGTATTGTGATTGGGTATTAGCCAAGCGGTAAGGCACTAGTTTCTGGTACTAGCATGCGCTGGTTCGAATCCAGCATACCCAGTAGTTTAACTAAATTGATCAGCACATTGGTAAGCATTAGTTGTAATTTGATTTAAGTTAAATGATGATCGAAAAATTAAACGCCTTAAAGGCCTATACTCGCTTTAACTTTATTGTTGAAGCGGTTTTTTATATACTAAATAATAGTAAAGGAAAAATGATATGATATTTAGTTATTCATTTTTAAATTTTATTGCAAATGTATGTGTATTTTTGCCTTATTTTATAACTTTAATGGCTTATGCAAATAATCATAATCCTTTGTTGTTAGTTACCTTAGCTTTTATATATGCAACCAGATCAGTCAGTATTATGTTATTTAATATTTTTTCCAATAAATGGAATAACATCTTAATTAGTATTGCTGCTGGAATATTGGGAGCTTTGAGCATGGCGATGATTCCTTTGAATATTTATAGTAGCCTATTAGCGGGGATCTTGTTGGGTTACCATTCAGCGACTTTATGGCCGACTTTTTTTGCTGGTAAGGTTGATTTGGACTATACAAGTAAAATTAATCAAAAATATATCTGGTCGATATTTATTTTGTTAATAGTTATGTTAGTAGCAATATTATTAGCGCATCCATATTCTGAAAGTTATTATCAAATTAATTTTTTAGGTTATGGTATCCTATCAATGTTGTGTCTACCTTCGGCATATAAAATGACCAAAGATCTTGCAAAACAAGATGTACAAAAAATAAGTGATAACAATCCAATATTGTTTCTGGCTCTAGTGTTTATAATCTTTACCATTAGAGGAGTGCTTTTTTTACTTTCAAAAGGTTTGTCTAAGAATTATGGATTAGATCTATTAATTAGTATCATTTTAATTATATTAATCGTGTATGTCATATCAGTAAGTAAAAAATTCAGTCGGAACATTGTTTTTAATTTAACCATATTAAGAGGAATGTTGATGGTGTACGTATTATTTTTTGCGACTTTTTATTCAATGAATTGGTTTGGGTCTAAAGCACCAATCATTATGTATATTCTGTACTTAATTGGTTTCGAATCGGGATCTATCGTAGTCAAAAAAGTTAATGTAAAACCTGATTTATTACTTTATTTCGTAGCTTTGATGATTAGCATTCCTAATCAATATAGTTATCTTTTGGGTATATTGTTATGGACGCTATATTTAGGATATCTAAACGTTTATTTGAATAAAAATCATGTGAAGGGTGAATTTTTTAATGGTGGTAGCGGAATTATTAGAAAATACCAAATTTCATCTTATGGAAGTCAAATAGGATATTCTATAATTTTTATAACATTGCTTTCATTTGCGATGTTAAAAATGATCGATCTGCATAATTTTTTATATCAAATAATGACACAATAAAGTTTAATTTATATTTATTAAACCAAATAATAGTTTTGATTTATTTAGTAATCAAAGCAATGCTGGATATATTTAATAATGATAAAAAGGCATAGATTATTTCATACTTAAAAAAACGCGTTAACTTAAATGTTAAGGCGTTTTTTAAATCTTAGATATTTATAAAATTATTTTATGAATTGAAGGTAGGCGATTTTATCTAGGCGTTATTATCGCAGTCTTGATTATTTAAAACGTGTTCAGCGTGGCCCATTGTTGAATTGATAACATTTAGGATATGTAAATCATTTAATTTATAAATGTTTTCAACACCTTTTTTATCATAAGAAATAATTTTATATTCTTTTAAAATAGCTAATTGTTTAGATATCGCTGGTTGCGATACTTCGAGTTCATTGAAAAGATCAGTTACGGTCATATCTTTTTTTTCTAATAGTAATAAAATATTGAGTCTGGTTTCGCTACCTAATATTTTAAATATTTTGATAGCTTCTTCTAAAAGAGGTTTTTCTTTTTTCATATTAATTTCTCCATTGATAATCAGGAAGGTTCATTATATAATCTAATAGTTATATAACCAATTGGTTATAAAAGGAGATAACTATGTATTTTACATTAATGACTAGTTTATTTGTAGGGGCTAACTTAGATTTTTTCATATTATTAATACCGTTAATTAAGAGGCATGGTTTTAGAGATACCGTTATTGGATATATTGTTGGTGTTGCTGGTATGTATTTAATTAGCGCTACGATTGGACAAATGTTTCAAGCGATATTTCCTTCTTGGACAATTGGTATTTTAGGATTAATTCCGGTCTATTTTGGAATAAAGGGTGCTGAGGAAGAGAACCGAGATAATTATTTGAATTTGTCGATTTTGACAGTTGCTTTTCTCTACCTGACATCATGTAGTGCGGATAATATAGCTTTGTATGTACCAGTATTATCTATGTTGACTATTAATCAGCCTATTTTTTATGGATTTTATTTTATGTTATTGGCTTTCATAACTAGTATCTTAGCTTACTATACAGGTAATATCAAAATTGTAAAATGGGCATTTGATAAATTTGGAGATATGATCACTAGGCTCATTTATATTTTAATAGGTTTATTTATAGTATTGGAAAGTGGATTGCTAGAAAAAATATTTAACTTGTTATTTTAAATTGTAATTGAATCATATACGAAAAATAGTAGTACAATTAGAGGGTTATTCAGGCAGTTTATTGACTCTAACATAATGATAACATGACATTGGTATGTGTTTTTGGGGTAAAAATACAAAAGTAAAACGGATGTTTTTAAGAGCTGGCTGGTTCCATCACCGATTTAAATTAAGAAAGTAAGGGACATGTATATGAGATTGCTAAACTCTATTGTATTATCAGTCCTCATTGTTTATCTATGTAGAGTATATTCAGGACAAAGTGGAATGAATTTAATCGGTAATACTGTAGTGGCAATATTGGTAATACTATTTTTCCGTGGAATATATTACATGAATAGAAGATTCAAAAAATAGCGAAGAGGTATATTTGATGAAAAACATTGTTAAAGAAGGAATCTTAAATTCTATTGAGTTAGCCATCTGGGGAACTTTAATCTTAAGATTGTTGAAATATTTCTTTCTAAAGAATGAAGATGGAAATTTTTTAATATTAGTGGTGGTTCCCATTATATTGTTAACTATTATTATTCATGGAGCTAAATCAATATATTTTAAACATAAAAAATAATTTATGAATATACCTATAAAAACCTAATTCAGCCTGAGTTAAGCGCATACATTTCTAGATAATGTGATATAATTTGTTCGTATAAATAAATTAGGAGATAATTTATCCAGATGAATAAACAAAGACAAGATCCTGATATCAAAGCGCTTGCTCGAAAAGATGTTTTTCAAAAAGTTGCTGATGGAGATTGGTATCAATATGCTAAAGAACCAAAATTACAAAAAATTGTAAAAATCAGTGCTCAACGGATTCAAAAAATTAATCAACTCGCGATTGAAGATGATGAAGAGGCTACGCGAGAATTAAACCGATTGTTACCAAATGCTGCCGCTGATGTTGATATATATTTTCCAATCACTTCAATTGAATATCCAAATAATCTAACAGTAGGTGCTCGGACTTTTATAAATGCAAATTTGCAAATTTTAAGTGCTGGGCAGGTTACAATTGGAAAAGATTGTTTTATTGGACCTAATTGCCAGCTTTATACACCTAATCACCATCCTTCAAATCCTGTTTTAAGAAGGGAAGGATGGCAATATGATTTACCAATTACGATTGGGGATGATTGTTGGTTTGGCGGATCAGTCATTGTTTTGCCAGGTGTGAAGATTGGGGATAATGTGGTTATAGGAGCAGGAAGTGTTGTGACTAAAGATATTCCTAGCAATACTATGGCTGCTGGTAATCCCGCACGGGTTATTAAACAAATGCCTGAAATTCATGAATAAGGGTTGAATCTTATATAAACCGTGTTAAACTGAACTAAGTGTTGTTCTCTTACAGCTTTTTTTGGGTATGTGATCTTGACAAAACGCAAAAAAACATGTAAATTAGAACAGTTGAAAAATAATCGATTATTAATTAATGCTGCCTCCTCAGTTTAGGCTTGGTAGCGTAAAAAAGGAGGATACAACTATGGCAGTTCCAACACATAAGACTTCAAAAGCTAAGAAGCGTTCACGTCGTGGAGGACGCGGTGGGATCCAAACCCCTGCAATCCACATGAACGAAAATGGTGTTTACGTACGTAACCACCACGTAGCCGCTGATGGTTCATACAATGGTAAGCAAGTTATCGAAGCTAAGTAAGCTTAGTAGATAATTTAAAATAAAACTTAGAAAGTCTGACGAATTTTTATTCGTTGGGCTTTTTTTGTTAAATAAAATTTCATACTGGAAAAAGCTGACATTGATAGTAAATTATATTAAAATATAGTTATAAAAAGATTATATTTTACGTATAAAAAGTTAAAAATAAAGGTTCAAAAACTTGCACTCTCGATGGTGGAGTGCTAAAATATTCATGTAAGGTTAAGGAAGGTCAAAGTTGAAGATGTAAATGGGACCTTTTAACTCGTTAGAATGATTTAATAAATAGGAGGATACAAAATATGGCAAATTATGATCCATTTAGTTTCTCGAATTTTGATGATATTTTTAATGCAATGAATGGAACCAGTGATTCAGCAGCAAGACAGCGTGCACAAATGCAACGAGCGCAGATGCAACAACGAGCTGCGCAAGAACAAGCTAGCCGTCAGCGACAAGCTGAAGTTGCAGACAGTCAAAAAAATGAAGGTTTACTCGAACAGTTTGGAATTAATATGACCGAAATGGCCCGGAAAGGTAAATTTGATCCGGTAATTGGACGTGATGATGAAATAAAACGAGTTGTCGAAATATTAAATCGAAGAACTAAGAATAATCCGGTTTTGATTGGAGAGGCTGGGGTCGGTAAGACGGCCGTTGTAGAAGGTTTAGCTCAAGCAATTGTTGATGGTCAGGTGCCAGTTAAGTTGCAAGGTAAAGAAGTGATTCGTCTGGATGTCGTCTCAATGGTTCAAGGAACTGGCGTTCGCGGGCAATTCGAAGAGCGGATGCAAAAGCTGATGGAAGAAGTCACTAAGCGCGAAGACGTAATTTTGTTTATTGATGAAATTCATGAAATTATGGGCGCTGGAGCTGCGGGCGAAGGTGGCATGGATGCTGGAAATATTTTGAAGCCAGCTCTTGCTCGTGGTGAGTTCCAACTTATTGGAGCAACAACTTTAAATGAATATCGCCAAATTGAGAAAGATGCAGCTATTGCTCGACGGTTCCAAACGGTTCAAGTTGATGAACCTAGTGCAGAAGAAGCGTTACAGATTTTGGAAGGAATTCGTGGACGTTACGAAGATTATCATAAAGTTAAGTACAGTGACGAAGCGCTTAAGGCGGCTGTTGAATTATCGAGTCGTTATATTCCAGAACGCTTCTTGCCTGATAAGGCAATTGATTTAATAGATGAAGCCGGCTCACGAAAGAATTTGGAAGTGAAAGTGGATGATCCCAAGAAGCTAGAGAATCAGATTAAGTATGCTGAGAATATGAAGCAGCAATCAATTGACGCTGAGGATTATGAGAAGGCTGGTTATTGGAAGTCGCAAGTTGAGCAATTGAATCGACAAAAGCAAGCAGCCAAAGATTCACAACCAATTGATGGTAAAACTCAAGTTATTGACGTAGAAGACATTCAAAAAATCGTGGAAGAAAAGACAAAAATTCCAGTTGGTGATTTGCAGAATGCGGAGCAAAAACAATTGCAAAATTTGGCTAATAATTTAGCAGATCATGTGATTGGACAAGAAGAGGCGACGACCAAAGTTGCTCGCGCTATTCGTCGAAATCGAGTTGGATTTAATAAGGCCAATCGACCAATTGGAAGTTTCTTATTTGTCGGTCCAACTGGGGTTGGTAAAACAGAAACAGCTAAGCAATTAGCAAAAGAATTATTTGGAACTACTGATAGTTTGATTCGATTTGATATGTCAGAATATATGGAAAAACATAGTGTTTCTAAGTTGATTGGAGCACCAGCCGGTTATATAGGTTATGATGAAGCAGGTCAATTAACTGAGGCAGTACGCCGTAATCCGTATTCATTGATTTTGCTGGATGAGGTGGAAAAAGCTCATCCGGATGTGATGAATATGTTCTTGCAAATTTTGGACGATGGTCGTTTGACTGATGCTCAAGGGCACACCGTTTCGTTTAAAGATACGATTATTATTATGACATCGAACGCTGGAACACAAAATCATTTGGATGATGATAAAAATGAAACCAAATTGATGGAACGTTTGGCTCCGTACTTTAAGCCAGAATTTTTGAATCGATTTGATGGGATTGTAGAATTTAATGCTTTAACAAAGCTTGATTTGATGAAGATTGTACAATTAATGTTAGGTGACATGAATAAGATGATTGAACCAACTGGATTGACGATCAAGGTCGATGATGATGTTAAAGCTAAGTTAGTTGATTTGGGCTTTGATCCAGCGATGGGTGCACGTCCATTACGACGAGTAATTCAAGAACAATTAGAGGATCAAATTGCTGACTTTTATCTTGATAATCCATCTGAACATGAATTGGAAGCAAAATTGGAAGATGATAAAATTGTAATTAAAGGTGTGTAAAAGATGTTAATGAGTCTGATTAAATGATAAAATTCAACCAATGCTGAATTTGAATTAATATTTTTACGTTTTGTTTTTTGAAGCATGCTAGTAATATGGATTAAGAAAAGATATTTAAATTTTCAGGAATTTTATTGATTGATATGAAAGGTGGAGATGTTATGGAGTTTATAGTTGAGCCAGATAGAATCATTCACCGGGATGCACAAAACGAAATTGATGCTGAATTAGTATATAGCACGATTGAAGATGGAAAAGTATGGTCAATTGATTCAACGAATGTGTCGCCGGAATTACGAGGGCAAGGAATTGCAGGGATGATGTTATCCCAAGTGGTACAAATGGCTAAACGAGAGCATAAATTAATTCGACCAGTTTGTTCATATGCAAAAAAGAAATTTTTTATGAACCCTGAATATCAAAAAATAGAATGGCATGATGGTATGCCATTTAGTTGAAATTTAAACACGAATTTTAAGCGTCCTTTTAGGAGGGCGCTTTATTATTTTAAAAGGGGGACTGATTTAGTAATTTAAATCTTAAAATGTGATTGGCAACGCATTATTTATTTGTAAATTAGGTATAATAGAAAACAGACAATTCATTTTAGGAGGCTTTAAGATGGGACGTAGCTTTGCGATCGTTAAAAAATATCAAAATGCTGATTTGAAACTACCACAAAGAAGTACAAAATATGCAGCAGGGTATGATTTTGAAGCAGCAGAAGAGTTTGTGGTACCTTCAATTTGGCGACATAATGTTTTAAAAGTGCTTTGGTCAATCTGGCGTCAAAATCGAGTTACAGATACAGAGTACCAACGAGCTCATCAGGATTTCAAACCTGTTTTAGTTCCAACAGGGATAAAGGTTTATCTAGAAGAAGATGAATATTTAATGGTGGCGAATCGATCGTCCAATCCATTAAAACGCGGTTTAATTCTACCGAATGGGGTGGGGATCATTGATGCTGACTATGTTGATAATCCAAGTAACGAAGGTGAGTTGTTTATTCAAATGACCAATTTTGGACTACGTGATCTCATAATTAAAAAAGGTGAACGGATTGGTCAAGGAATTTTCATGAAGTATTTGGTGACAGATCAAGATGATCAAGATAATAAAAAAGTACGTCAAAACGGATTTGGTTCAACGGGGGTATAAAATATGGCAAAAGTAAAGACCCATTTTGTTTGTTCTAACTGTGGTGATATTTCACAACGTTACTTGGGTCGTTGCAGTAACTGTGGTGCTTGGGGAACTTTAGTAGAAGAAGAAATTCCAAGCGATAAAGTTGATCGTAAAAATCGAGTTAACTTAGCTGGACAAGTGGCGAAAGTAGAACGATTAAATCAGGTTGAATTAGAAGAGGTTCCTCGCGTTAAAACTAAAATTGAAGAATTTAATCGAGTTTTAGGTGGAGGGGTTGTTCCCGGCTCGATGGTCTTAATTGGTGGTGACCCAGGAATCGGTAAATCAACGTTATTGTTGCAAGTTTCAGGCCAATTAGCTGGCGAAGGGGTTGTATTATACGTTTCTGGCGAAGAGAGTGCGGCTCAAATTAAGTTACGGGCGGAACGTTTGGGCGTAGAAGATGATCATAATTTTTTGATTTATCCAGAAACTGATATGACACATATTCGGAAGGCTATTGATGATTACGGACCTGAATATGTCATTATCGATTCTATTCAGACGATGCAACAACCAGATGTCAATTCGGCAGTTGGATCAGTTGCACAAATTCGTGAGACGACAGCTGAATTATTGCAGATCGCTAAAACCAATGGGATTACGATTTTCGTCGTTGGTCATGTTACCAAAGATGGTGCTATTGCTGGACCGAAAATATTAGAACACATGGTTGATACAGTGCTTTATTTTGAAGGTGACAATCAACGTAGCTATCGATTATTACGGGCTGTCAAAAATCGATTTGGTTCAACTAATGAACTCGGAGTTTTTGAAATGCAGCAGGAAGGCTTGACGGAGGTTTTGAACCCTTCTGAAATGTTTTTGGAAGAACGGATGGAAGCTACCACTGGTTCAGCAGTAGTTGTGGCCTTAGAGGGTTCACGACCTATTTTGGTAGAAGTGCAGGCTTTAGTGACGCCAACTGTGTTTGGAAACGCTCAACGAACCAGTTCGGGAATTGATCGTAATCGGGTGTCACTGATTATGGCGGTATTGGAAAAAAGAACCAACATATTATTACAAAATCAGGATGCCTATGTTCGAGCTGCCGGTGGGGTTAAACTCAATGAACCTGCAGTTGATTTAGCTTTGGCAGTAGCAATTGCATCCAGTTATCGTGAGGCAGAGACTCGGCTAACTGACGCCTTTGTGGGCGAAATTGGTTTAACTGGTGAGATTAGGCGAGTACCACATATTGAAGAACGGATCACGGAAGCACAAAAATTAGGGTTTAAGCGGATTTTCATTCCGAAAAATAGTTTAAAGAAAATGCTGAAAATTGAAGGGATTAAAGTGATCACAGTTCAAACGCTCCGTGAGGCTTTAGATCTCGCGTTGAGTTAACGTTGATGTAAGAGAATAGGAGGGAGTTAGAATGCGCAAAAGAATTATTCAATTAGCGTATGTCTTAGGTGGTGGGGCTCTTGGAATAGCATACCTACCGGCCCTGTGGAATTTAATAGGTTATTCACATATTTTATGGATTAATAATCCGATTTTGGGATTTATCCTTGGTGCAATTATTTTTTATCTATTGAGTTTATTCACATGGTCGTTTTTTGATCGGTTATTGAAGAGGGTTGAACAAGCTCTGACTGAAGAGCCACCACTTAAGTTGTTGCTAGGTAGTTTGGGAACTATTGTTGGATTGGCTTTAGCTTTCTTAGCCACAGCTCCATTAAGAAATATTCCCAACTTCTTTATTAATACCGGAATACCTTTGTTAGCTATGATTGTTTTGGGGTATCTAGGCTATCGAATTGGTACTGGTCGTATGGATGAAGTTTATCGTTTCATGACAAGTTTGATGTCGCGGTTACGAATACGATCACCTCGTGGTGATTCAACAGAAACGACGGATGAGGAACCTTTGGATGAAGCTAATTTTCATCATTACAAGATTTTAGACACTAATATTTTAATTGATGGGCGAATTTTGGAACTTGTGAAGACTGGTTGGATTGAAGGAACTCTATTGGTTCCAAACTTTGTTTTATATGAATTACAGTATATTGCTGATTCAGGAGAGCCGTTGAAACGAGTGCGTGGACGTCGTGGATTAGATATTCTAAATGAATTACGCGAAAATCAAACTATTCCTCTTGAAATGTGGGATGGTGATTATGAAGATATTAAGGAAGTTGATGAAAAATTAATTCGGTTAGCCCAAGAATTAGACGGGGTTTTAGTTACTAATGATTTTAATTTAAATAAGGTGACTACTTTCCAAAATGTTGAAGTTTTGAACTTAAATGCCTTAGCTAGTGCATTACGAGCACAAGTAGCGGTAGGTGATCAATTACAAGTAGTTTTGGTTAAAAACGGTCGTGAACGTCAACAAGCAATTGGTTATTTGGATGATGGAACGATGGTGGTGGTTGAGGACGGAAAGAAGCATCTTCAACAACAAGTTAAAGTTGAAGTTACGTCAAGCTTACAGACAGATGCTGGTCGAATGATCTTTGGAGATTATTTAGCAACGGTATAACTTGAAAAGTAGGACTTAATAGCGTAAATTTAGTATTGTTTTGGGAATTATTGAATATAATAAATTAATAAAGAAGGTAGAATTAAATGACTGAAGTCACAGATAAAAAAGTTCGAGTACGTTATGCACCCTCACCAACTGGATATTTACACATTGGAAATACACGGACGGCCTTATTTAACTGGTTGTTTGCCCGACATTTTGGTGGTGAATTTATTGTTCGAATTGAAGATACTGACACATCAAGAAATATTGAGGATGGAGAAGAATCACAATTTGATAATTTGAACTGGTTAGGTCTTGATTGGGATGAATCACCTCGTAATCCTGGTAAATATGGACCTTACCGCCAATCAGAGCGTCTTGATATCTACAAGCGTTATATTCAAGAATTGTTAGATCGTGATCTGGCCTATTATTCATATAAGACTTCAGAAGAATTAGATGCTGAACGTGAAGCGCAAGTGGCTGCTAAGCAAGCACCTCATTATGTCTATGAGTATGAAGGTATGAGTGGTGAAGAAATTAAAGCGGCTCAAGAAGCAGCTCAAGCCAAAGGATTACCAGCGGTTGTACGTTTCCGTGTACCAAAAGATAAGCTTTATGCATGGCAAGACCTTGTTAAGGGCCATGTTGAAATTGGATCTGAACAAATTGGTGGTGATTGGGTTATTCAAAAGGCTGATGGAATGCCTACTTATAACTTTGCGGTTGTAGTAGATGACCATTTGATGGAAATATCACACGTTTTGCGTGGGGATGAGCACGTTTCAAATACGCCTAAGCAATTAATGATTTATGATGCCTTTGACTGGGAAGCACCTGTTTATGGACATATGACTTTGATCTTGAATGCTGAAACTGGTAAAAAATTATCAAAGCGTGATAACAATGTCATTGCGTTTATCTCACAATATCGTTCATTGGGGTACTTACCTGAAGCTATGTTAAACTTTATTTCATTGCTTGGGTGGTCACCAGTAGGCGAAAAAGAAATTTTCACCAAGAAACAATTAATTAAGATGTTTGATCCGGAGCGATTGTCAAAGTCACCTGCTAAATTTGATAACAAAAAGTTAGAATGGGTTAACAATCAATGGGTGAAGAAGATTGATGAAGGCGTATTATTTGATAAATTAATTACAGAATTAATTGATGCTAAATTAATCACACCTGATGAGTTAACTACGGAAAAGCTACAATGGGTTCGACGTGTGATGGCGCTTCATCAAGACGGTATTTCATATACTTCACAAATTGTTCCATTGGTTAAGCCGGTTTTCTTTGACTTAACGGCTAAAGATGATTTGGGTTCTGATTCAATGGACTGGATGGAAAAAGATTACGTTCCATCATTGTTGAAGCGATGGATTGAAATGTTAGAAGCAATGCCTGTCTTTGATGCTGGATCAATTGTCGCTTCAATCCGAAGCTTGCAAAATGAAATGGATGTTAAGGGTCGTGATTTGTGGATGCCATTACGTATTTCAGCTTCACGGGTCAACGAAGGACCTAACTTAGGTGATGTAATGGAATTGTTAGGTCGCGAAGCTTCAATCAAAAATATTAAAGAATTCATTTAAAGATAAAATTAATTCATGTTAGATCTCTTGTTTTTTAATAGGAACCTTGTATACTTTTAAATATAAACTTTGAACGGCCTAGTAAATTTTAAATCGGGTTTTAGAGAGCGGTGATTGGTGAGAAATCGCCCCGATTAATTTTGAATTTCAGCCGGGAGTTGATTAATTGATAAGATTAATCCGGTTCATTCTCGTTATTGAATGCCGTAAGTGTTAGGTTTTTGGCCTGACAAAACTTGGGTGGTACCACGTTAATTAGACGTCCCTTTGGCTTTTTAAGCCGAAGGGACTTTTTTATTTATTATGATTAATTTCAAAAAGAGGAGTGTGAGCATGAGTTTAATTCAAGATTTAGAAAAACTACGGCAACAAGCTTTACAAGATATTGATGAAAAAAGTAAAAATGCACAAGACTTACAAAATGCACGTGTTAATTGGTTAGGTAAGAAGGGTTCATTGACGAATATTTTGCGGGGGATGAAAGACTTAACACCTGAAGAACGCCCAACAGTGGGATCAATGGCTAATGAAATTCGTGATGCCATCACGGATGCAATTGCAGAACGACAAGTTGAATTTGAAGCAGCTGCTTTGGAACGTCAATTACAAAAAGAAACATTGGATGTTACACTGCCTGGTCGTAAAGTTCAACAAGGACAGCCCCATGTGTTACAACAAATTATTGATGAACTAGAAGATCAATTTATGGGAATGGGTTATCAAGTCATTGCTGGTCCTGAAGTCGAGCAAGACAAATATAACTTTGAAATGATGAACTTGCCAAAAGACCACCCAGCTCGTGATATGCAAGATACATTTTATATTACGTCTGATCTCTTGATGCGGACACAAACTTCACCAGTACAGGCCCGAACATTAGAACAACACGATTTTACTAAGGGTCCATTAAAGATGATATCACCCGGGCGAGTTTACCGACGTGATACTGATGATGCAACACATTCACATCAATTCCATCAAGTTGAAGGTTTAGTGATTGATAAAAATATTACGATGGGAGACTTAAAGGGAACCCTTTTGGCAGTCGCTCATCAATTATTTGGTTCTGATCATGATATTCGTTTACGACCATCTTATTTCCCCTTCACAGAGCCTTCTGTTGAAGTTGACATATCTTGGGGACCAGTAACTGCTAAAACAAAGCCAGAAGATATTGAATGGATTGAAGTTTTGGGAGCTGGGATGGTTCATCCTAATGTTTTGGAAGCAGCGGGTGTCGATTCAAGTGTTTATGGGGGCTTTGCCTTTGGAATGGGTCCAGATCGATTTGCCATGCTAAAGTATGGGGTTGAAGATATTCGTAATTTCTACCTCAATGATATGCGCTTCTTAACGCAATTTGACCAGAAAGGATAATTAATATGAGAGTATCAACAAATTGGCTAAAAGATTATATGAAGATTGATTTACCAATCAATGAATTAGCCGAAAAAATTTCACGGACTTCTGTTGAGATTGAAGGACAATCCCAAATGCAAGGGAACATGAAAAAAGTCGTTATTGCGAAGGTTTTAACAGTTGAACCACATCCTGATTCAGATCATATGGTAATTACGCAAGTTGACGCCGGAGAAGAAGAACCAGTTCAAATTGTCACGGGGGCACCTAATATTGCAGAAGGACAAACTGTTATTTTAGCCAAGCATGGTTCAGTCATTGGAAATGGCGTTAAGATTAAAAAAGGAAAACTTCGTGGAGTTCGCTCAAATGGAATGCTTTGTGCTTTGCAAGAAGTTGGGCTTGATGATAAGTTAGCGCCTAAGGAGTTGGAAGCTGGAATTTGGGTCTTTAACGAAGATGATGCTAAAGATTTAAAGCCTGGTGATGATGCTTTTCATGCGCTTGGAATGGATGATGATATCTTAGAGACTGGGATCACACCTAATCGTGCAGATATGCTATCGATGAATGGAACGGCATTTGAAGTTGCTGCGATGTTAGGTGTACCTATGACGTTGCCAAAGTTTGAGTTACATGAAGCAACGCAAAAAACTAATGAGACTTTACAAGTTGAAGTGCCAAAGGAACTGGCAACTACTTACGGCGTTCGCGTTGTTAAGAATGTAGCAGTTAAGGATTCGCCTCTTTGGATGCAAAAGCGTCTTTGGAATATGGGAATTCGACCAATTAATAATATTGTAGATATTACTAATTATTTAATGTTAATGTATGGTCAACCCCTACATGCATTTGATTATGATAAATTACCAAGTACTAATTTGAAAGTTCGGACAGCTCAAGCTGGTGAAAAATTAGTGACATTAGATGATGTTGAGCGAGAAACAAGTGCGGGCGATATCTTAATCACAGCGGATAATGAACCGTTAATGTTTGCTGGAGTGATGGGTGGAGCTTCAACCAGAGTTACTGATCAAACCCAAACTGTGGTCTTAGAAGCGGCTATTTTTGAACCAACATCCATTCGGCATACTGCACGTGATCAAAATCTTCATTCTGAAGCTTCACAACGCTTTGAACGAGGAGTTGATGAAAGTATGACGCTCGTAGCATTAGATCATGCAGCAGCCCTTATGGCTGAATTAGCAGGTGGTGATCTTTTGGCGGAACCGGTTATTGCTCAAAGTAAAACAATTAGTTTACCTGTTGTGTCAATAACTTTGGAATACATTAGACATGTCTTAGGAATGGAAATTACGGTCACAGAGGTTGGGGATATATTTGATCGCTTGCAATTTGCTTATCAAGAAGATCAAGGCGAATTCAAGGTTGAAATTCCAACCCGCCGTTGGGATATTTCAATTTCAGCGGATCTAGTGGAAGAAGTAGCACGGATGTATGGTTATGATAATTTACCAACAACCTTACCAGTAGGGGAAATGACACCTGGTCAATTAACCCCAGCACAGACTTTGATTAGAGCTAGTCGTCATACATTAGAGGGCTTGGGCCTAAATCAAGCTATGTCATATGTATTGACGACACCGAAAAAGGCAAAACATTTCCAATTAGAAGCTGGGATGCCCGTACAATTAAATTATCCAATGTCACAAGATCGTCAACAAACACGTAGTTCATTGTTGACGGGGTTGTTAGATGATACAGCTTATAATATTGCTCATAATCAAAATGATGTGGCTTTGTATGAACAAGGACGTATTTTTATTGCTGATTCTGATCAAACTCAACAACCACGAGAAATTGAGCATTTAGCAGGAGTTATTTCAGGAAACTGGCACCAACGTTCTTGGGCTGATGCAGCAGAAGCAGTCGATTTTTATGCATTGAAAGGAATTGTTGAACGGTTATTAGAAAATTATAAATTTAAGCAAGAAATTAAATTTGTACCAATTGATCGACACGTCGAAATGCATCCTGGACGAACAGCAGATATTTTTGTTGGTGAAGTTTATGTGGGGATGGTTGGTCAAATCCATCCTTTGATTGCTAAAGAGTACAAAATCAATGAAACCTTTGGATTTGAATTGAATTTGGATACAATTATTGATTTGAAAAAGTTAAAGACGCAATATAACGAGGTTTCACGTTATCCTGAGATTTCAAGAGATATCGCTGTATTGGTCAATAAAGAATTAGATGCTGCTACTTTGCAAAAGACTATTGTACAAGCTAGTGGTCGCTATCTAGAAAAAGTTGAACTATTTGATGTTTATACCGGAATGAATGTTGGTAGCGATCAAAAATCATTGGCTTATACTTTAACTTTTGTTGATCGAGAAAATACGCTAACTGATGATGTCGTGACTGGAGCAGTAGAAGCAATTACTAATACGCTTGAAGAAACATATAATGCTGAAATTCGTTAATATTACTTCGTTTTTTTAAACAAATTAGGCGTTTTATGAATGAAATGGTAAAATAAATGGGATTGGGATAATTGTTTCCAATCCCATTTTTAGTACCTGTTTTTCAGGTTATTTAAAATAATATTAATTTGTATTAACGAGATAGATCCATTTAAGAAAAAACCGGAGTACTTAGCATAGCTTATAATTTTCGTTGATCGAATTTATATGAAATTATCACGAATGAACAGAAATGGTTTTTGATCATAGAAGCTTCTGATTGAAACTATGGACTGAATTTATATAAAAGTAATAGGGGAATTTAATATGCCATTTGAACCGCGAAATTCGCGTTACGAAAAATCTAAAAAAGGATTTTTAAAACGTGATAAACCTAAAGATCAGCCTAAAGAAGCACCTGATGAAAAATCAACGTTACTAGACGATAATCAATTAGAATCCAAACGTTTGACACCTCAATTAAAGGAAGAAACATTGACTAAACCAAAGCCAAACGATCAGCCAAAACAAAACGACGCTAAACCAATCCAAAACGTTCAGATTGAGAATAATTCAGCTAAAGAAGAGCTTCCTGCGAAACTGGAGGCATCCGTAGAAATAGATCATCTGACTAAAGATCAGCGTCTCACAGATGAAACTGTAGAATCACTATCTAGACGTTCACGTTTAAATTCAAATAAAGCTAAAAAACAGACGAAGAAGGTGGCACCAAAAGTTGTCTCTGAGCGTCCGATTAAAACTAAGAAATCTAAAGTGACTCGTGGTAAACAACAACGACGTCCTAAGGCTAAAAAGGTAAGTGGGAAACGTCGCGTAATGTGGATAATATTGGTCTTAGTTATTGTAATTGTTGGAGTGATAGGTTGGCGTGGAATTAGCGCTTATCAACAATCAAATAATTACAGTGCTATGCAACCAAAAAACAAGAAGAAACAAGAAGTTTATATTCCGCAAGGATCCACAGTGCAACAAATTGGACAAATTTTAGTTAACAAACATTTAGTTCATTCGAATAAAGCTTTTTTGCATTATGTTAACGCCCATGATGCTAACAATATGTTGGCAGGTTATTATCAATTGAGCCCCTCAATGCCGATGAATGTTTTAGTTAATCGACTCTTAAAGGGTGGTTCAGATACGCCCATTAATCATGATATGGTTTTAACGATGACTGAAGGTGAGGGGATCGATAGCTTTGCAAAAAAAGTCGGTAGTTCTAAGAAATTTACGGAAAAGGATTTTTTAGATAAAGTTAATGATCAAACCTTCTTGGAATCGCTAGCTAAAAAGTATCCTGAATTATTAACTTCAGCTATGTCGGCTAAAGACACTCGATATCGTTTAGAAGGATATCTTTATCCAGCGACATATGACTATACTCGGTATAAAACAGTAGAAGATCTCATTACTGCTATGGTAGATAAAACTGATACAGAAATGCGACCTTATTATAGTAAGATTAAGAAAAGTAATATGAACATGCAAGAACTTATGACCGTTTCTTCATTAGTCCAAGGCGAAGGTGTCGGCGATAAGGATATGCGAATTATTGCGGGCGTATTCTTGAATCGATTGGATATTGATATGCCCATTCAATCTGATGTCGCTGTTAAATATGCATTGAAAACTGATAGAGTTAATTTATCAATTGATGATACGATGGTAGATTCACCATATAACTTATATCGGAATCCTGGTTATGGACCAGGTCCAATGAATAATCCAAGTATTCAAGCGGTTAAAGCTGTTTTGAATCCCAAGGATCGTCAGAAAAAGTACTTGTACTTTGTGGCTAATTTGAAGACAGGAGCTATTACTTATACTAAGAACCAAGATGATCATGATGCGGCGGTAGCTAAGGTTGATGATGTTAATCAAGGGATGGAAAATAAGTAAAAGGACTAGACATGCACAAAAAAACGATTAATTTAAATCCGTTACAGTGGCGTGCCAACACTCAGGCCTTATGGCTCAGCTTTTTAGGACCGGTTATTTTTATAGCCGGTTATTTTGCGTTTCGAGGTGTTGCGCCATTTGGTGATAATACAATTTTGACGGTTGATTTGGGACAACAATATATTGATTTTATTGCGTATTTGAAAGATAGTTTGCTGCAGGATCCTAGTCGCTTATTATATAGTTTTAGTAAAGGCCTGGGTGGTAATTTCTATAGTGATGGAGCGTATTATCTGTTTAGTCCATTTAACTTACTATTGCTACCATTTTCTAAAACAGGGCTACCATTAGGAATTTTTTTAGTTACTATTCTGCGTTATGGCTTGGCAAGTTTAAGTATGGCTTGGGCTCTACGCTTGATGCGTTGGCAAAATGGTTTTGCGTTATCCGTTTTTGGCTCGATTTATGCTTTAAGTGGCTGGATGTTAGTGAATCAATTAAATGTAATTTGGATCGATGTTGTGATCTTGCTGCCATTGATTGTAGCTTTTCTAGAACGTTATTTAGCTGGATATAGCTATTGGCCTTATATATTGCTATTATCATTAGCTTTTATCTGTAATTATTACATGACCTATATGGCTGGACTATTTTTGATTTTCTATTTTTTATGGCGTCTAACTTGGGAACCATATTCATTTTATGAACGTTTAAAATTGGCAGGTAAATTTATATTTTCATCATTGATGGGGATTGGTTTGTCAACGTTTGTGTGGTTACCAACGGCAATGACTTTGCATAACTCGAAGGGGCAGCATTTTTGGGAAAATGTAAAAAATGTTTTTGATAATACCCCTGTCGATTTAATAACTAAATTTTTCCCAGGTGCGTTTAATTTTAAACAAATAGAAACAGGTTTACCGAATATTTTCGTAGGAAGTTTGATTCTTATTCTATGTTGGTATTTTTTCACGACCAAAAATGTTCGTTGGCCCACACGTATTATGGGGGTCGTTGTGACCGCGTTTTTCGTAGTGTCAATGTTATATCAACCCCTCAATGTTGTCTGGCATGGATTCTCATTTCCTGTGTGGTATCCGTATCGGTTTAGTTTTGTATTTATTTTTTGGTTAATTTGGTTATCAGCTAGTGTTTGGTCGCCAAAAATTGAGTTTAGTAAATTTCAGGTTATTAGTTTAGCTGGGTTAGCAATAGCAGCAATTGGTTGGATTATTTATCGAATTGATCAATATGAGTATTTAAATCTGTATCAGATTGGTTTAGGTGCTACTATATTTACTTTGATTTTAATCGGATTGACACAAATACATAAGCATCCCTGGTGGATAGCTGTGATCGGTTTGCTGGTTGGAATTGATATGATAATTAACTCTGTGTTAACCCTTAATCATCTCAGTTATTTATCAAATAGTGAATATCAAACGGTTGTTAAGACTATTCAAAAGAATATCGATACTTTACCTCATAAAAGCAATGATTTTTATCGTGTAACGAAAAATTTTCAGCGAACTAAGGATGATCCAATGCAATTTGGTTATGCCGGAGGAAGTGTTTTTACATCGATGTTAGAAAATCAGCAAAGTGATTTGATGGCAACTTTTGGACAACCAGAAGGAGATAATTATATTGCTTACGGGGGAGGAACTTTAATTAGTGATAGCTTGTTAGGAATGCGTTACCTGTTACGTTTAGATCAAACGACTAATCAACAAATTCCGTCAGCAATGTTTAATGATAATCGATATGATGCACAAGAAAATTATAAGATGATCAGCCAGCAACAAGGGATTCAGGTGACGAAAAATAAAAACGCCTTACCTTTGATCTTTGCCTCTGATCCAACAGTACTTAATTTTAAAACGCATAATGATGATCCGATCAAAAATCAAAGTGATCTTTGGCAATCATTACTAGGTAGTGAGGATAAAGCTTTTCAAAATATTAATTTTAGTGGCGCTCAGGCGGAAAATCTAATGACACCTGAAACCGTGACCGGTGCTTTTTTGTCAAAAAATAATCAAAAAAAGAATGCAAGTTTGACTTTGTATTATCAAAAACAAGCATCAGGACCGACTTATTTAACTCTCGGGACTGCTTTGAATTCTGACAATTTAGAGCTACAGGTTGATGGTCAAATAATTTATCCGATTCCAGCACATCGACATACGATGATTTATACATTACCGGATAATGGTCAAGTGGGAGATCAACATCAAATTAAATTAATTTTGAAGACGAATACAGTATGGTTACAGAATGTCTCGTTATATGCTATGCGGCAGGATATTTGGGACAAACAAGCTAAGCAATTGCAAAAACAAGGTATTAAATATCAGACGGTCAAATCCAATGATATTAAAGGAACCATCAATGTTCCTAAAGGAGAAAATGTTTTGATGTCGACCATTCCTTATTCTAAAAATTGGTCAGTATCGATTGATGGACGTGAGGTCAATACAGTTAAAGTTGCTGGTAATTTCTTGGGGGCGGTTGTATCATCAGGAGATCATAGAATTGAATATGAATATAAGGTGCCACTATTACATGAAGGCCTATTTATTTCCATTGGATTTATGATCTTTTTATTGGGGATGAGTTGGTCAGAAAGTTCTAAGCGTCGACATTCCTTACATGAATAATCTTTACAACTAATTAAGATCGTGGTATCTTGATTTTTAGTTTAGATGGTAAAAACCATTAATTAAAATTATATAAATTATTATAGGGGGCCAATTATGGCAGATGAAAAAACATACCCAATGACACTTGAGGGAAAGCAAAAATTAGAAGCGGAGTTAAATGAATTGATCACGGTGCGCCGTGGTGAAGTTACTGCCGCAATTCAAGAGGCGCGTTCCCATGGTGATCTATCTGAAAATTCAGAATATCAATCAGCTAAGGATGAACAAGCTTTCATGGAAGGCCAAATTAAGTCTTTGCAGAATATGTTAGATAATTCTGAAGTCATTGATTCGAGCTCCATTGCTGCCGATGAAGTTTCAGTTGGTAAGACGGTTACCTTTCAAGAAGATGGGGATGAACCAGAATCTTATACTATCGTAGGTTCAATTGAAGCTGATCCCGATGACGGTAAAATTTCTAATGAATCACCGATTGGAAAAGCCTTGATAGGACATAAGGTGGGCGACATGGTCAAAATTACTACTGAAAATGGTTTCTCGTTTGAAGTTAAAATTATTTCAGTAACCTTAGCATAAATAATACCGTTTAACGGGGTGATAAGTTTTTTGAAATGAGCATTGGCTGATTTTGAAAAACTTATTTTTTTCCAGGATATTCTTGAATAATGAAACGAGTAGATTTTGTTAATTGTCTATGTAGAATGTGATAGAATAAAACTAACTAAATTATAAGAAATTAAGGTGTGATGAATGCAACAGCCAAGACGTAAAAAGAAAAATAGGCGGGCACCCAATTCATTAACTCGTATTTCCGTACGGTTAAATGTTTTGCTAGGAATTGTAATTTTGCTGTTGGTTTTACTAGGCTTGCAGTTGGCAAACTTGCAAATTCGTCGCCAAGCTAGTTTTAAAGAAGAAGTTAACTCAAGCGCTACCAATTTAGAAAAAGAGCGTGTACAGCGGGGTCGAATTTACGATGATACTGGAAAAGTAATCGTTGATAATAAGGGGACTCAAGCGATTACATATCGTAAGCCCAAAAGCACTAGTGAGGCAGAGATGTATCGAGTCGCTAATGAGACTGGTAAATATCTTAAGGTGGATACCGATCAATTGGCACCAACTAATTACGCAACTTATTATGTATTAGATAAAAAAAGAGCTGAAAAAGTTGGCCGTTCAATTAAGAATTTAGCTACTTATGGAACTGATGAGTGGATGCGTCAAGTGACTAAATATGTCATGACGCATGAGGATGATTTTCCTATGACTGGTCAACAAAAGAATAATGCCATGTTGTATCAAAAGATGTCAGGAGCATATGCATTATCGACGGTTTATTTGAAGACCAACGATGTGACAGATAAAGAAATTGCTAATATTGGGGAACGTCAATCTAAAATGCCAGGGGTGAAGGTTGGAATTTTCTATACTCGTGAGTATCCGAATGGGGATGGAATGAGTTCAATTATTGGTTCTGTTTCAAATTCAAAGTCAGGATTACCTGAATCAGAAGTTAATACTTTGTTGACGCAAGGATATAGTCGTGATGACAGTGTAGGAACTTCATATCTTGAAAAATACTATGAATCGGCTTTGAGTGGGAGTAAGAAAATTATTTCTGTGGGAAGTAATGATTCAAAACAAACAGTAGTACAAAGTGGTCAAGCTGGATCAAATTTGAACTTAACAATTAATTCTAAGTTCCAAGAAGATTTGCAAAAAATTCTGGAAGAAAATATTCCAGGTGGTTTAACAGAAGGTGCTTATGCTGTAGCCATTAACCCTAAGACTGGTGGGTTGTATGGAATGGCTGGAGTACACCGTGATAATGAAACTGGGAAGTTAACATCAGATGCTTTGGGTAATATTAATCGAGCACAGGTTGTCGGATCGGTTGTTAAGCCGGCCATGATTACTACTAGTATGATGAATAATGTAATTAGTCCTCAAAATAATGCAGTTAATGATGTGCCAATTCAAATTGCGGGAACGGCGAAGAAGTCATCTTGGTTTAATCAAGATGGTAGTGTTCCATTAACAGCTGAAACAGCCCTACAAAATTCTTCAAATTCGTACGTGATGCAAATGATGCTAAAGATGGGTGGCTTAAATTACTATCCAAATATGACACTAGGTAATTTGGATCATGATGTATGGCAGAAGATGCGCAATGGGTTTGCTCGCTTTGGCTTGGGAGTTAAAACGGGAATTGATTTGCCTGGAGAAACAACGGGAATTAAAGGTGATACTGGTGCTGATCATAGCGGTAATGCTTTGGACGAGGCTTTTGGTCAATATGATACCTTTACTCCTATTCAATTAGCACAGTATGCTGCGACCATTGCAAATGGTGGCTATCGAGTACAGCCACATGTAGTTGGTTCGATTTCACAACGACAAAAAAATTCTTCGATTGATCAACTCCAGACTACGATTCCAACTAAGGTTTTGGGCACTGTAGGATGGACTTCTGCTGAACGTGAAGTGATTTGGAAGGGAATGAACTTAGTGGTAAATGGAACAGGTCCTTACGTGACTGGTTCAAATTTGAAGTCAATTAAGCCTGGTATTTATGCCAAAACTGGAACAGCTGAAACGTTTACCAAGGGTCAACAGACTTATAGTTCAACCGGAATTTCGTTTGTGCCAAACAGTGATGTAGCTATTGCAGTAGCTATTCCAGGAATTTCAAATCAAGCACAAGATGGAATTTCATCAGAGTTTACTAAGAAGATTTGGGAAGCTTATTGGAAAGATGTTGAAAATTCTGATAACAAGTAGATATTAAAAAATAAAAGTAAAATCCTTGATTTGTGTTATAACAAATTGAGGATTTTACTTTGTTACACAATAATTATTCAAGATAAAGTATGAGAGTGGCTTATGATGATATCTAAAAAAATATTAAGGCAGCAAGCTCTGGAAAATTTAAAAAGGGTCACAACATCACAGAGGGTTGAACTGTTAACGCAGTTACCTAAAATGGTTACTCAACTAGTACAATGGAAAACGAGCCAAGTAGTGGCCGTTTCAATGGCGACTACATTTGAAATTCCGACTAGTTTGCTAATTCAGATTGCTTTTCAGCAACAAAAAACAGTTGTGGTACCTAAAGTTAAAACTAAAACTGTAATGGAATTTGTTGTAGTGACACCAGAGACTATTTATGAAAAAAGTACATTTGGAATTTTGGAACCAATTACTGGGCAAATAGTTCCGCCTAATATAATCGATTTATTCGTAGTTCCAGGTTTGTTTTTTAGTGCTGATGGTCATCGTATTGGATTTGGAGGAGGATACTATGATCGATATTTAAGACAAAGTAAGGGTTATCGAGTAGGAATGACGATAGCTAATAATTGGCAACCAATACCAACGTGGAATGTTGAAGAAATGGATCAGCCTATGGATAAAGTAATAAAACTAACGATCGAATAAGGACAAGATATGGTAAGATATTTCTGTATCATAACTGATATGGTGATTTCAAAAAATATTTAAAAAGTATGTAAAAAACGAGGTGTTAAATGGAACAACGACCAATGCAAACTTTTAAAGATGTGCTAAATTTACTAAAAGTTTATGATATTTATATTCACGTGGGTGAGCGTTTGTGGGATATAGAGTTAGCAGCTATTGAAGTTGATAATTTGGCTAAAGCAAGTTTAATTGATAACGATTTATATTTGCGAACTAAATTGGTATTAGAACGAGAACATCGCTTAGAATTAAAAAAATAAATTAAATCGCTTTCATTGACTTTTATAGGATTTGTTTTGTACAATATAAAAGGTTATTGAAAACGCATACATTGAAATCTTGCGGGGGAGTATTTTAAGATGCAAAAAGATAAATTAATTGGTGTTGATTTAGGTGGTACAACGATCAAGTTTGCGATTATGACTGCGGATGGTGAAATTCAGCAAAAATGGTCGATTCGTACCAACGTTTTAGATGATGGAGAACATATCGTACCTGATATTGTTGAATCAATTAATCATCATCTTGATCTATATGAATTACCAAAAGAACGTATTATTGGAATTGGAATGGGAACTCCAGGTACGGTTGATTATCAAAAGGGAACAGTCCGATCAGCTTATAATCTAAATTGGCAAGAGACGCCAGTTCAAGTTAAAGCTGAAATTGAACAAGGAACTGGCTTACCTTTGACAATTGATAATGATGCTAATGCAGCTGCTTTGGGAGAACAATGGCGTGGTGCCGGTGAAAATGCACAAGAAGTGGTCTTCATTACATTAGGAACTGGTGTTGGCGGTGGAATTATCAATGATGGTCACTTGATGCATGGAGCTTATGGAACAGCTGGTGAAGTAGGTCATATTGTTGTTAAACCTGATGGATACCTATGTACATGTGGAAACCATGGTTGTTTGGAACAATATGCTTCAGCAACGGGGGTTGTTCACCTTGCTCAAGACTTGGCAGAAGCATATGCTGGAAAATCAGAACTAAAAGCGATGATTGATGATGGAGCTGAGGTGACATCTAAAATTGTTTTTGATTTAGCTAAAAATGATGATTATTTGGCAAATGAGGTGGTTGATCAAGTTGCATTCTATCTTGGATATGCCTCAGCTAATTTGGCTAATACTTTAAATCCATCAGCTATCGTTATTGGTGGCGGAGTTTCAGCAGCTGGACCTTTCTTATTAGAACGAGTGAAAACTAACTTTATGAAATTTGCATTCCAACCAGTACGTGAAAATACTGACATTAAATTGGCAGTTTTAGGAAATGATGCTGGAGTTTATGGAGCTGGTTTGTTATCTAAACAAGCATAATCAAGCTGAAATAAATAAAGATTTACTCAACTTTTTTGGGGAAATCTTTTTTTTGGTAATGTAGCGTTATACTTTTGTTATAAAAATGTAAATATTAAATTTCTTTTAAAATGGTAAAGAAAGCTAAAAGATGTTAAAATTTACTTAATGTAAGAATATGAAATTTTTAACAGTTGAATGAATCCCTATTTAAAGGGAATTAAACCAATAGCTAGATAATTAAAGCGTTTCTGTAATTGAAAATAAATGAGAATATGCGATAATATTTGTTATAGTTATCAATACTGTCAAAATTATTTTTTACATTAGTTGCTAACTGTCAGAATTTATTTACAAAACAATATTAGTAAGTAATCCTATAGTAATTAAGGATTACCTCAACAAATATACTCGAAGGGGTACAAAAATGTCGAATTTAGAAAATATAAAACTGTCAAATACTGGTAAAATGATCGTTGCTGCAGCAGCAGTAACGGCTGGGGCATTGGTACAAATTAATCAAAATGATCAAATGGTTAACGCTGATGATACGAAAGCAGCGGTTCAAAATCTTGGACAATCAACTAATACATATAAAATTCAATCAGGTGATACTTTAACTAAAATCGCTAAAGCTAATGATGTATCTTTAGATGATTTGGTAAAGTTTAATGGTATATCTGATAAGAATATGATTATTGTTGGTGAAACTCTACAATTATCAGCCAACAATACTGATGCTAAAACATCAGAAGCTAATACTACCAGTGATGCTTACACCGCTGTTGATGGGACTAAGATCACTGACTTACAATACAATGTCAATGCTGATTCTG
Organism: Weissella koreensis KCTC 3621; assembly: GCF_000277645.1. The sequence continues at coordinate 60,574 of NZ_AKGG01000005.1, forward strand.
ATAATGATAACTTCATGACTGTTTCAGAATATAATGCATGGGTTAATGGTGGACGTCACGAAGCTGAAGCAGCTTCAGAAGCTACAACTGAAGATGCTGTATCATCAGAAGCTACAACTGACACAGCTGCAACAAGCGATGCTGATGCAGCTGTTGACGGAACTAAAGTTGCTGACTTACAATACAACGTCAATGCTGATTCTGATAACGATGGCTTCATGACTGTTTCAGAATATAACGCATGGGTTAATGGCGGACGTCACGAAGCTGAAGCAGCTTCAGAAGCTACAACTGAAGATGCTAAGTCAACAGAAACTACTGCATCATCAGAAGCTACAACTGACACAGCTGCAACAAGCGATGCCAATGCAGCTGTTGACGGAACTAAAGTTGCTGACTTACAATACAACGTCAATGCTGATTCTGATAACGATGGCTTCATGACTGTTTCAGAATATAACGCATGGGTTAATGGCGGACGTCACGAAGCTGAAGCAGCTTCAGAAGCTACAACTGACAATGCTAAGTCAACAGAGACAGCTGCATCATCAGCTACAGCTGACACAGCTGCAACAAGCGATGCTAACACAGCCGTTGATGGAACTAAAGTTGCTGATTTACAATATAATGCCAATGCTGATTCTGACAATGACGGCTTCATGAATGTCTCAGAATATAATGCATGGGTTAATGGTGGACGTCACGAATCTGAAGCTGCACCTAAGGCTGCTACAACTGACAATACTAAGTCAACAGAAGCTGCTGCTCCAGCAGCTACAGAGACTGCTACACCAGCAAAAGAAACTGCAACTACTAACAACAGCCAAAATCAAGGTTCTTGGTATGATGTAGCAATGTCATTGACAGGAATCCCTTATGTTTGGGGCGGACACACACCAGCAACTGGATTAGATTGTTCAGGATTTACTGCTTGGGTTTATAACCACTCAGGAATGACTTCTAACTTCCCAGCCTATACTGTGGCACAAGAAAGTGCAACAACTAGCATTTCTGTTTCTGCAGCTCAACCAGGAGACCTTTTGTTCTGGGGAACACCAGGAGCAACTTACCACGTAGGAATTTATCTTGGAAATAACCAATTTATTGCTGCACCACAACCAGGAGATGTTGTGCGTGTACAAACTCTTACAGCTTCATGGATGCCAAGCTTTGCTGGAACTTTACGTTAATATAAAATAAAAAAACTCGTGACTTTTTAATGGTCATGGGTTTTTATTTTAAGTAAAAATAGAGTAAGGAGAGTAAAATGCCATATAGAGATTCATATGTTGCGCAAATACGAAAATATATTGGTCATGATTTTAAATTGGTAATGCCAACAATTGATGTTGTTATTGAGAAGTCCGGCAAATTGATGTTAATTTATAATCGTGATTTTAATGGCTGGTCATTTCCTGGTGGTTATGTAGAACCTGAGATGTCCTGGGCTGAGAATGCCAGCCGTGAAGCTCAAGAAGAATCGGGGTTGATGGTTGATCCGGATGATCTTAAGCTGATTGGATCAGTTTCTGGTGAAAATTATCGAGCTAAATATGCAAATGGGGATGAAACTCAACTTTTTACTAACGTTTTTTTTACTTCCGTTGTACAGCATGAATTAATGGAGATCGATCAAACAGAAATTGATGCTAAAAAATGGATGACCCTTGCTGAAATTGAAGAAGTCAATTTAACATTTGCTGGCCAGGCTGTTTACGATGTTTACAAAAAGTACCTAGCGACAGGTCAAACACAGATAATTACCAAAAATGACTAGTTTAATTAGATTATGTTAACTTTTTTATGCTAAAATTAATAGTATAAATTTATCAGAAATCTAGAGGGAATTTTTTATGTGGTATACCATAATTGCAATTATCGTCATTTACTTAGTTTTGACTTTTGGGCTGCGTTACTGGACGGCCTTTTCTTTGAAGCGAAAAGCAACCGTGTTGGAAAGTGAAGAATTTGAGCAACAAAGTCGAAATGGTCAAATCATTGATTTGAGAGATGCAGCTGACTTTAAAAGTAAGCATGTTTTGGGTGCACGAAATATTCCAATGCAATATTTGATGCAAAACACTTCAGCAATTCGTCGGGATAAGCCAGTGTATTTTGTTGATGCCGACAACCAAGCTGCTGGAAGAGTTGCAGGAAAGTTAAAAAAAGAAGGTTATACTGATGTTGTGGTCCTTAAAGGGGGCATGTCAAAGTATACTGGTAAAACTAAATAAAAAAATGAGAGGCTAGGACAAATCTGTCCTGGCCTCTCTATGTGTATTAGGAATAATTGTTCTATCCCCTATTTATTAACGGGCAGTATGTGAATTTCCGGCCTTGCGAGCTCCGCGAATTTCAGTAGCTTCGAATTGAGCTTCTTCTTTTTCGATGGGTTCGATTGCAATTTTATGATAAACCTTAGCGACTCCGGCTAGACTGGCAATGGTTCCAACAACTCCTGTTAACATTCCTAAACCAAATTTTTTCATAATAAACACCTCATATTCTTTTAATACTTATATTTTATCACGAAACTACTTAAGATATGTCTAAAAGCTGTGAAAGGAAACAAAATGCAAAAAATAATTGTGATTGCTGGACCCACGGCAGTCGGAAAAACAGATTTATCACTTCAACTGGCTAAAAAATTTGATGGGGAGATTATTTCTGGTGATTCGATGCAAATTTATCGACACCTTGATATAGGGACGGCTAAGGCTACAAAAGCTGAACAGGATCAAGTCCCCCATCACTTGATTGATCTATTAGAACCAACTGAAAATTTTTCAGTGGCTCAGTTTGTAAGGAAGGCGCAAGAGAATATTCATGAAATAGCAAGCCGAGGTAAAATTCCTATTATTGTAGGTGGGACTGGTTTTTATCTCCAAGCATTATTAGGGGATCGTCCTTTGGCACCAGTCGATGATGTTCAAATCGAACCGGATTTTATTACAGCTTGGGAGCAACAAGTTGCGCAATTTGGTGAAAATCCATTACGTGAAGCTTTGGCCAAGGTTGATTTAGTGAGTGCAGAGCGTATTTTACCAGGTCAAATTCGGCGTATGATTCGAGCCTTAGCGATTAGTCAAACAAAGGGACAACCATTTTCTAGCTTACAGCCGCAACCTAAAAGGCAATATGATGCTTATATCATTGGCTTAGATACTGATCGTCAAGTTTTGTATGATCGAATTAATCAGCGCGTTGATCACATGTTAACTTTAGGCTTAATGGATGAAGTTGCTATGGTTTCTGAATTACCAGATGCAGCGACGGCTAAAAAAGCAATTGGGTATAAGGAATTATTCCCTGTTTTGGATCAGTCTGAAACATTAGAACAAGGTGTGGCGGAGTTAAAACAAGCCTCAAGGCGTTATGCAAAAAGGCAATTAACGTGGTTTAGGAATCAATTTAATGATATTAATTGGTATGATTTGGTAAAAAATCCAGCCCAACTTGATGAAATTGAAACTGATATTCAGAATTTCATGGCATAAAAGCTAACATCAAATTCCTTAAATTTGACTAAAATGACTATAATATAGCTTATTGAAGGAGTAAAGGAGAATAAAAATGACACGAACACGGCAGTTAAGGCAAGATTTAGCAATTCTACCGATGGGGGTAGTTTCGCAATTAACTGGATTAAGTGCGCGACAAATCCGTTACTATGATCAGCAAAATTTAATTTATCCGGAGCGTGGATCTGGTAAACAACGTCGTTATTCGTTGAATCAGATTGAACGATTAATGGAAATTGCGGATTATTTAGATGCTGGTTATTCAATTGCTGATATTCACGCCGTTGATCAAAAGAAGCAAAAAAAAGCTGCTACTCTCGATCAAGATGCAGTTCGTCGGTCATTACAAGCCGAATTTATTCAAATTGGTCGTTTTGGAACAAGCCAAAGAGGGGATATATCATGACAAAACATAAGTATTCAAAGAATGAAATTAAAGAGATTATTGCAAAAGAAAATGTACAATTTTTGCGGCTTCAATTTACGGACGTTTTTGGAACCATTAAAAATGTCGAGGTACCAGTATCACAGGTGGATAAAGTACTGAATAATAAGATGATGTTTGATGGTTCATCTATTGATGGTTTTGTTCGAATTGAAGAGTCTGATATGTATTTGTATCCTGACCTAGATACCTTCATGATTTTTCCTTGGGCAACCGATGAAAACGGGGGTAAAGTTGCTCGTTTAATCGCAGATATTTATACAGTTGATCATCAACCTTTCGCGGGAGATCCACGTAGTAATTTGAAACGTGTCTTGAAAGATATGCAAAAACGAGGATTTAAAGAATTCAATTTGGGTACTGAGCCAGAATTTTTCTTATTTAAAATGGATGAAAATGGTGAGCCAACCATGAAATTAAATGATCATGGGGGGTATTTTGATTTGGCTCCATTGGATTTGGGTGAAAATACTCGACGTGAGATTGTTTTGGAAATGGAAAAGATGGGCTTTGAAGTTGAAGCAGCGCATCATGAAGTCGCTCCTGGACAACATGAAGTTGACTTTAAATATTCAGATGCTTTAGATGCGGCTGACAACATTCAAACTTTTAAGATTATTGTTAAAACGATTGCACGTAAACATGGTTTATATGCAACTTTCTTGCCTAAACCGGTAACAGGCATTAACGGGAATGGAATGCATGTTAATATGTCGCTTTTCAATGAAAATGGTAACATTTTTTATAATGAAAGTGATGAATTACAATTATCAGAAGAAGCTTATCAATTCATGGGCGGAATTTTGGAACATGCAGCCTCATTTACGGCTATTACAAATCCAACAGTAAACTCATATAAGCGTTTGACACCTGGTTTTGAGGCTCCTGTTTATGTAGCTTGGTCGGCTTCTAATCGTTCGCCAATGGTTCGAATTCCAGCAGCGCGTGGAAATTCAACCCGTTTAGAGTTGCGTTCAGTTGATCCGACTGCCAATCCGTACACTGCGTTTGCAGCTATTTTAACTGCTGGTTTAGATGGACTTGATCGCGAATTAACACCAAATCATGCGGTGGATCAAAATATTTATCTAATGGATGAAAACGAGCGGAAAAGGGCAGGAATTACTAATTTGCCAGATACACTATTGGCAGCATTAGATCAATTCGAAGAAGACGAAACCATGGTAGATGCTTTGGGAAAAAATATGGCTAATACTTTTGTTGCTGCTAAACGAGTTGAATATGCTTCATATCGGCAACATGTGTCACAGTGGGAAATTGATACGTATATTCAACAATATTAATGTTAGATTAAATAAAAATTTATCAAAAGTATGATTTTAACGTGACTTTTCACGCTAGGCCTTGAAAGTCCAAATAACTTTCGGGCTTTTTTAATAGTTAAAGGCAATGGATTACTGGTTAATAGAATTTTTAAGAAAGATTATAGAGTGATAAATTGGCATATCAATTCTAAAGGAACAGTGTAAAATTAAGATTATAAATCGTTAATAAAATTTTCAGGAGGTTGGTTATGGAGCAGACACCATATTTGAAAACTGAGATACTAGATGAGCGTGCTCAGTTTTCAAACGCGTTAGAAGCAAAATTGCAATATATTAGTGATGTACAGCAGGCGATCAATGAAGATAATGATCGCAAACTGTTTCAACTATTAGATAGCAAGAAATATTCAACTATTATTAAAGAACAAATTGATGTCACTGATAATCAACGTGATTTTAGAATGATTGATGATTTGATGGAAGCATTATCACATCATTTATCGCAACGATTAATTCAATACTTATCAGAAAGATTCCCTTTTTTCTATTATGAAGAAGATACACGAGGAGTATATCAACTTTATTTTGGAAATTGGTGGGATCGTCGTCATTTTGGATTGTTAGATCCGATTACGGTGACTTTTATTTTTGATGAAGACGAGTACGAAATGTTACAAAAATCAGTTGAATTAGCAACTGAAGGGCGCCGTTATCATACTGATATTATTGAGAAAACAACTAAAGCAAACGAAAAATTACAAAAGATTGTAGATAAACAAGATGAACGCGACCAGGAACGTGATCAATTTCAAAAAGAATTGGAAAAGATCGGCGAAAAGCCTGGTATGTTTGAATCACAAGAGAATAAAGCGCGCCGTGAATTTTTAAAACAACGGTTGAGTGAAATTCGCAGTATGGATGAAAAAGCTTGGGAAGTTCCCAAATTAATTGCTGAGAACAATGATTTAATCCTAAATTATTCTAAAGAAGATACCATTTTGATTTATGAGCAACGGGCAATTAATGACCAATTTGGTAACTTTGAAAACTTTAAAGTCGCTGTTAAGGATCTCTATCGTGATTACGTAAAACAATTAGATGATCGACCATTATCAACGAATGGAGGACGAATCCATGACTGATCATATTCAAGGACATTTAACAGCCTATACAGACTTACTGCAAAATGACGTTGAAAAAATTTCAAAACAATTAAAGGAAATTAATTTACTAAATACTGTGAATGATCCACATGCTATTCACAAAGGTTTGGCACAACTGGTCGGGTATCAATTAGATACTAATTGGGTTGTGGCACCACGTCAATATAAAACAACTGATTGGTATTTATTGGCTATGCATCGTTTCTTATCGTTAGCTGGAGCTACAGGATATGATCTTCTGACACCAGAGGATCGTGAAGAATTAGCAATGGTCTTTCAGCAACTTCAAGTGCCGGGAGTTTTTCAATTTGTAGAAAATCCAGGTCAAGCTGGTGGTGTCTACTTTATGGAGATGGGAACGAAACAAAAACTATTTTATTGGTCATTGGAACGTCAAGAGCTACTGTTCAATTCGCATGCATTGACAAGCTTGTTAGTTGATAATTATCTATCCAAAGATATTGCTGATAATATTAGAATTATTGCTGATCTATTAAGAACTTTCGGTCATTATTTAGAGTCAACCTTTGGGTATCATGTCGATTATAATATTTTGGAAACAGCAGATGAGTACCTATATTCCATAACTCAAAATGGAATTTCTGAAGGAATGTTGGATCGTTTGTTTGTGCTTTCAGCAGAATCAAACTATTTCATGCAGGCTATCACGAATGGGGCAGCAATGATACTAGATCGAGACGTTGAAATGCGTATCTTTTATGATCAAAATCCACAAGCTTTGGGAGACAAAGAATGGCATTTCCAAGTTTTGGATGGACAAGATAGTATCTCATGGTTAGATATTCTTCTAGATTACAACTTTATAGGTTCTTGGTATTTGAATGAACGGCATAATATTGAAATAGCCTCGAATCAAATTATTTTTGATGAAGGCACATTGACAGTAAAATCAGAAGTAGTTAATGTTGAAATTTTACAACCACGGAGTGTTTAAGAATGGAATTAGATTTTGCGACATATTTACGCTTGGCGCGGGCCATGTTTTTGACAGTCCCTGATGAATGGGAACGGCCTTTAAAGCGAGATGATTTATTATTAAATGATTATCTTAATTTGATGCAAACACTAACCAGTTTGTCATCTCAAACAGAGGCGATTAATTTTAATTTAAAAGGGACAAAGATGGTTATATCTGACCCAAGCAAAACTTTATTTGCACAAGGCCTTATCCAATTTCTATTGATCAGTTTAAAGCAACAATGGACCCATTTAATGGTATTAGAAGCTGAGGATTTAGAAAAATTAAGAAAATTCCCACAACGTAACTTAAACCATCAATATATGGGATTGATGACAATGTTACTTAATAGCTATCATCAAAAAAGGCAAAGTGATTTTGAGCATGCTTGGCATTCATATTTAAAACTAGGTTTGTTTGAATTAAACTTAGAACCAGTTGAATTAAATGAATTAGTTATGCAACAACTCAATCAGATTGACGAATAAATAAAAAAGAGGTTGGGATTAAATAATCCTAGCCTCTTTTTGTTTTAAATATATATTATTTTATTTGTTTAGTGTCAAATTTAGAACGTTTTTCTTTTGGTTGAAAAGCTTGTAAGAACACAGTACTAATAATTAAAATTGCTCCAATAAAGTCAATCCAACCAAAGTTAATATGGAAGAGGGTCACACTTAAAATGGTAGCAATTAGTGGTTCAACGGCTCCCAAGGTACTAGCAGTTGTTGGTGTAATAAGGGTCAAACTTTGTATGAAGATGAGATAAGCAAAGGCTGTTCCTAAAATAATTGAGAAAGCTAATAAACTAATGATTTTAGGTGTAAATTGAGGCACATTTTGCCAAACTGGATGTAGAAAATTAGAAAAGATTCCGGCAATTAACATGGCCCAACCAGAAATCGAAACAGCCCCAAAGTTATCAATTAACTCTTGTGGTAATAAAGTATAAAAGACGGTCGCGACAGCAGCAATCAAGCCCCAAAGGAGGGCAAGCTTTGACATAGCTAAATTCCCGATTTGACCGTGGGTAGCTAGTAAAAAGGTTCCAATTACGGCTAAGATAATTGAAATGACATCTTGTTGCCGAGGAAAACGGCGTTTCATTAATGCTAAGAAAATAACAATCATGATGGGGTTAGTGAACTGTAAGACGGTTGCCGTAGCAGCATTTCCAAAATGGATAGCCATAACATAAGCATACTGAATTGAAAACATACCCACAATTGAAAAAATTAATAACTGAATCAAACTACGGGGTGTTTTAAAAGGTGCTAAAATTTGCTTTGGTCTTCTTAAGCCAGCAAAAATAAGAATTAGGGCGCCTGCGGTTAATAATCTAAAAGTAGCAAACCATTGGGAATTAATCCCTAGTTCTAATAATACTTTGACAGCAATACTGTTTAAGCCCCAAAAGACAGGGCCGGCAATGGCAAAAATTAATCCTTTTGTTTGGTTCGACATAGTGCCTCCTAAAAAAATATGATGGTTTCATTGTAGCAGAAGTTTGAAGTTATGGTGTTTCTGCGTCAATTAATTTGTGCTATGATGGTTTTTAGTGGTTCGTAACCATCCCACGCATAAAAGCCTTACTTTGATTGTAAAGGATTTATAATAAAAAACTAGGAGTAATAAGATGAAGTTAAGAAATAAGTGGTCTGCTCGAGAAATAGCTTTGATGAGTATTGTGGCCGGACTGTATGTAGCGGTGACCTGGTTGGTAGCTCCTTTTGCTTATGGGCAAATTCAGTTACGTTTATCGGAGGGATTTAATCATTTGGCAATATTCAATAAACGCTATATTATTGCTGTTACCATTGGTGTCTTTATTGCTAATTTGACTTCACCATTAGGAATTGTGGATGTTATTTTTGGAACTTTGGGGACCCTAGTGATGACCAGCTTATCATATTGGGCAACCAAAAAAGTTGACCAAATATGGATGAAGTTGACCATAAGTATTGTCATTGACACCATTATGATGTGGTCGGTTGCTGTAGAACAATATTGGATTTTTAAACTACCTTTTTGGTTAAGCTATGGTTGGTTAGCGGCAGGTGAGCTTTGCTCATTAGTTATTGGTGCTATCTTAATTTATTTTTTACAAAAAAGAATCGATTTGTCAATTTAGAAGTAGGTGAAACAGATGATTTCTCAAGATTATCAAAACCAAATTGTGTTTATTACGGGTGGCGCTTCTGGAATTGGGCTAGCTCAAGTACAAACCTATCTGGATTTAGGAGCACGCGTATGGGTGTTGGATCGACACTTAGTTCCCATTCAGCATGATAATTTAATTACATTCCAAGTTGATTTGGGGGATGTACGGGCGGTAACGGCTTGGCTGAAAGAAACCGATTTAAGTCAAATTGATATTTTTTTAAGTACAGCAGGGGTGCTAGATGCTTTCACACCAGCATTAGATACTAATTATGAAGCGATTCAACAATTGATGGCAATTAATGTGAATGCAGCAGTGCAAATTACTTTACCGATTTTAGCCGGAATGGTTAAACGGCAGCGAGGTACTATTGTTTATATGACTTCAATTGCGGGTCAAGTGGCTGGTGGTGGTGGTGCAGCTTATACCATGTCCAAACATGCATTGGTTGGCTGGATGAAACAGTTGGCTTTGGATTATGCAGATAAAAATATTCATATTAATGGAATTGCTCCTGGGGCAGTGAATACGCCTATGAATGCGGCTGATTTCGCTGGTGATGGTGCCATGGCCAAAGAAGTTGCAGCTCAAACGCCGATACATCGGTGGTCTCAGGCTCAGGAAGTCGCTGATTTAACACTCTATTTGACTAGCCCTGAAGCACGGTATGTTCAGGGACAAGTTTTTACGATTGATGGCGGATGGACGATTAAATAAAGTAAAACGGATAATCTTTGATTGGCAACGGCTGATTGAAGGTTATTTTTGGTTATTACGTCTGATGTTCAACTTATTTTGTTTACATAATGGTAGATGCAACTAGGAGAAGTTGGCTTTGTGTTGACTAATTACAATAGGCATTATTATTAAAAAATAAAAACGACTAATTATCATTACAGATAATTAGTCGTTAATATTGTTAATTCATTAAAATGTATTAAATTATGCCCCTGGAGGGAATTGAACCCCCATCCCAGGGTTAGAACTCCTTTGCACTATCCATTATGCTACAGGGGCAAAGAACTAACTACTCTATTTTACAAAGAATTTAGTAAAAATACAATATAATTATTTGACATTTTAAAAAATGGTCGTTATGATAATACAAATTAATCAAATACGAGGTATTCAGCCAATGCGCAACTAATCAGTAATTACAAATGGAGTTATTTTTCCTTAGGGGAATATTATCTTTTTTGAGACTGATTATGGAATGTGGCTGAAAGAAGTTTTTTCAGTGTTTTTTAAACCATCAGTCTCAGTTCTACTAAGATTGGTGGTTTTTTATATGATAAAAATAAATAAAATACAAAAATTAAATGAGCAAGGAATTCTGTTCAGGTCTGAAAAATTATTAGCTCAAATGGGTGATAAAATCGGTATTGTTGGGCCGAATGGGGCTGGTAAAAGTACTCTATTAAAAATTATTTTAGGAATTGATGAGGAATATAGTGGTCAAGTTAGTGTTCAAGGTTTAATTGGTTATGTGCCACAAATGATGACTGAATTAGACGATGAAAGTGGTGGTGAGGCTGTTTGGCGCCGAATTAGAGAAGCGCTGGTTCAACGCCCTGATATTTTGATTCTGGATGAGCCAACTGCTAATTTAGACGAAGCACATCAAAATAAATTAATACAACAATTACGACGTTTCCGTGGATTGCTCTTAGTTGTATCACATGATGCTTATTTTTTACAAGAAATAACCAATCAGATTTGGTCATTTGACCAACAGATGATCACTCCGTACCATTTGAATTATGTAGATTACCAAGTACAAAAAGAACAACAATTTAATCAGGCAACCCAGGATTATAATCGAGAAAGTCGTAAGAAGAAGAAACTATTATTTGAAGCCCAAAAACAAGTTCAAGCCGGTGATCGAGTTAAGCGAAATAATAATACTTTGAAGGGAGATACCGTTCAAGCACAATTAACGGGAAACGCTAAATATTTACGGCAAAAGGCGGGTCAATTAGGCCAAGGTGAGCGACCTCAAACGGCTAAAAAATTAAAATTAAATAATGCTTTGATAGCAAGGCCTACCCAAATTTTAGCACGGTTGACTGACACTGATGTTTTTGATCCCGCAGGACAAATTTTACTTGAAAGCATTTCATTAGTGATTAAGGGGACAGATAAAATTAATTTACAGGGTCCTAATGGATCAGGTAAAACCACGTTAATTCAATCGATTCTACGTGATGCTGGCCGTCATAAAAAAACTCAGGTGGGCTATTTCGATCAAAAGATTGATCAATTGGATCCACATAAAGATATTCTGTGGAATGTAATGAAAAATTCGGTTGAATCGGTTCAAGTTGCACGTGATTTTTTAGGTGCATTTGGAATTCGTCGAGAAATGGTGGAGCGTGATGTTGCGACTTTGAGTGGGGGAGAACGGGTCCGAGTTAGTTTGGTTGCTACTTTATTGACACAGGCTAATTTGTTAGTTTTAGATGAACCGACTAACTTCTTGGATTTGCCAGCTTTAGCAGCATTGAAACAATTTTTATACGACTTTGATGGGGCGGTCTTACTAGTGTCTCATGATCAAAAATTTATGACAGATTTAGCTTGGCCAAGTTGGCAAATTAAAGGGCGTAAGTTAAATTTGATTGTAGAAAACATTTAGCATAGAATAGAATTACTAAAAACGATAGATGGGTGATAGTGATGAATAATTTAAGAACAGTACGCGAATTTTTTGATTTAAGTTTAAGCCAAGCAAGTACTGGCTTAAATTGGGATAAGGTAAAGTTAGAAGCCTTTGAATTAGCTGAAAAAATACCAAATGTTTTAGAGTGGCAACATTTAGCCGAATATTACGCTAATCTTTTTCACGTACCTGCAGTGGGTGATAATGTCGAACCAATTCATTTTCGTCTGAGCGTGGATTACTTAATGAATGTTGGAATTACTATGAATGATTTATTAGCATTTAAATGGTACTTTGAAAATACTCGACCTGAGTTAGGAACTTTCAATGTAGCCTTGTACCAGCCACAAACGGCAAAAATGGAACAAAAATTCACTAAGTTAAATGACATCTTGGAACAATTTGCAGGCTATTTATTGCTTAACTATGATGGGACAATGAATCAATTTATTAATGAACGAAATGACAACCAAATTTCTGATTGGCGTTTAATTCTTTATAAACGAGATGACTTGATTATTGATGTGACAGATCAATTAGTTTATTTTGATTATCTTGTTAATTATACGGTGATGTAATTGGTTTAAAGTGGGTTTATTTTAATGCTTAATTAAACTAATAATTACAAAAGGTTAGGACAAATGTCCTAGCCTTTTTATTATTATTTTTGGGAAAATGGTTAAATAGGTTTGGCCATTTAAATTTGAATGCGACTAAAAAATAAAATAAAGGTTAATTATAATTTGATATAAAGGGGACTCGCTTTTTCATTGCAAGACAGTTTTGAGCTTTTTTTGCTATAATAAGACAAAAGTTATTAATGAAAGGATACAAGGCGATGGAAGTCTTAGAGCGTGCGTATGCAAAACTAAATATTTGTTTGGATACGCCCTTTGTACATGCTGATGGCTTGCAAGAGTGGGACATGTTAATGGTTTCAATTGATTTAGCCGATACGGTAACAATTAAGACAACTGATTGTCATCATGATATTTTAGTTGAGTCAACATCGGGATTATTACCAGTAAATGAGAGAAATTTAGCATACCAAGCAGCTGAGTTAATGCAGAGCTTGGCAAATGTTGATGAAGGTGTGGAAATTCATATTCAGAAGCGGATCCCAATCGCAGCAGGATTAGGCGGCGGTTCTTCAGATGCTGCAGCAGTTATGCGGGCTTTAAATCGTTTGTGGAATTTAAATTTATCGGAAGCGGAATTAGCTAAGCTTGGCTTAAAAATTGACGCTGATGTGCCTTATTGTATTTATTCACGGCCTTCTCGAGTGACGGGACGGGGTGAAATTGTGGAGCCATTGAAAAAAAGAATGCCACCAATTTATTTTGTGATTGCTAAACCAGCAGTGAGTGTCTCAACGCCTAAATTATTAAGGACTGTCAAATATGATAAATTAGAGCATGGTGATATGCAGGAATTAATGAATGCAGTAGCTCAATCATCATACCCACAACTGGTGAAACGAATGTTTAATGTTTTAGAACCGGTCTCTGCACGACAGTTTCCAGAAATTATCCGAATCCGGGAGAAAATGCTCCAATTTGGTGCAGATGTGGCTCAAATGTCTGGAACGGGACCAACTGTTTTTGGAATGACTCAAAAAGCAAGTTGGGCGAAACACATTTATAATGGGCTAAAGGGATTTGTCGGTGAAACGTATATTACCGGTTTAGCAAAATAACGTAAAAACACGCTAAAAAAAGCGTGTTTTTTAGTATAGAAGGATTATAATAAATGTAATGGTATATACCACTGTGAAGAATGAAAGGGGTTTTCTATGAGTCAAGTCATAATTAATGCAAAAATTTATTCTGGAACGGGTGCTAATCCGATAGTTCCAAATGGTTTTATTCGCTTTGATGAAAAAATTAAGATGGTTGCTGCAATGAAACAATATCAAGCTGAGCCCGGTGATCAGGTGGTTGATGCCCAGGGAGCAGTAATAGTCCCCGGTTTTATTGATGTTCATACGCATGGAGCATATGGTTTTGATACGATGGATGGAGACGCCACAGAAATTGTCCATATGGTGCGCGATGAAATTACTGAAGGAATTACTTCTGTCTTCCCAACGACAATGACGCAGAGTGTTGAAAATATTGATAATTCAATGCGAGCAATCAAAATTGCTGCGGAAGAAGAACCAGCTATTCAAGGAGTTCATCTTGAAGGACCTTTTGTTAATCCTCATTATAAAGGAGCCCAACCAGAACAATATATTATTGCACCTAGTGTCGAATTAGTTCAAAAATGGAATGAATTATCAGGAAATCGAGTGCGTTTAATTACTTATGCACCCGAGAAGGCCGATGATTTAACGGTCTTTGAAAATTATCTGCATACTAATAATATTATTGGTTCTGTTGGTCATTCTGATGCTACTCGTGAATTCTTACAAAATAATTCTAAAGTGAAGCATGTAACGCATCTTTATAATGCGCAACGACCACTTAAGCACCGTGATCCAGGTGTCACAGGTCATGCATTATTGGATGAAGATATGTATGCTGAAATGATTGTTGATGGTTTCCATATTGCTCCTGATATGGTTAACTTGGCTTTTAAATTGAAGGGGTCACATCGAATTGACTTAATTACCGATTCAATGCGAGCTAAAGGATTGCAAGAAGGTATATCTGAATTAGGTGGTCAAAAAGTCTGGGTCAAAGATGGGCAAGCTCGATTAGAAGACGGCACATTAGCAGGATCAGTGTTACAATTTAAACATGCCTTTTTGAATATGATTAAATTCACCGGTGCAACGGTTGAAGAAGCTGTACGAATGGCTTCTGTTAATCAAGCAACGGAGTTTGGATTGTTAGATCGAAAAGGAACATTAGAGGTCGGGAAGGACGCCGACTTCAATTTATTTGATGGCAAATTAACTCAATTAGAGACAACTTATAGTCTCGGCCGCAAATTTACACCACAGGATGCAGTCATTAAGAAATAGGGGATTTTAAATGACAGAACCAATTTATGTTCAAATTCATGATGAGATTAAAGAAGCAATCGATGCTGGTCGCTGGTCGGCTGGTGAACGGATTCCGTCTGAAAGAGAATTATCAATACAATTTAATGTATCGCGAATGACGCTACGTCAATCAATTATGTTATTAGTTGATGAAGGTTATTTGGAGCGACGGATTGGTTCGGGAACATTTGTGGCAACTAAGCGCGTACAAGAAAATCTTGATAGTGCTTCTTCATTTACAGAAATGATGGATGCTGCTGGTAAAAAAGCATCATCGCAAGTGATTAATTATAAAGTTGGGTTACCAACAGCCCTAGAAGCTGAAAAATTAGAAATAAGCACAGATACTAGTGTTATTAGAATGGAACGAGTTCGATATGGGGATGATGAGCCGATTGCGTTTGAAGTGGCCATTGTGCCACAAAAATTATTAGTTGGGATTGATGAAGATGAGATCACAAAATCTTTATATCAAGCTTTAATTAGTAATGGTCTAATTGTAAATAAGGCGAAAAGAATTTTAACGGCAGCGGCCGTAAATGAACGAGTGGCCCGGCTCTTGGCCATGAATAGCGGCGATCCTGTTTTAGTACTAACGCAGGTTACTACTGATGACCAAGGGTCACCATTTGAATTTGTACGAACACAATACGCGGGAAATCGCTATGAAATTCAGTTATAAACGATTATTTTTCTTTACTATGAATATTTAATTTGTTACACTTGATGAAGCGTTGAAAACTGCAGCGGATTATCCATAAGCTCGTCAACAATTTATCACCCTCGTTTCAAATTGATGGCGGGGCCTCACCAGTACCTGCGCTGCAGCAGTGAAAGTTAGGATAAATTGCACGAATATGAGGTAATTCTCTAGAATTCAACCAAATAAAAAATTCTGGAGGACATTAATATGTCACGTTATACTGGTCCTAAGTACCGTATCTCACGTCGTTTGGGTGTTTCTTTATCAGGAACTGGTAAAGAAATTGCTCGCCGTAACTATGCACCTGGAGACCACGGTCAAGGGCGTCGCTCAAAGCTTTCTGATTACGGAACACAATTGCGTGAAAAGCAAAAGGTTCGTTTCACTTATGGTTTGACAGAACGTCAATTCCACAACTTGTTCAACAAGGCTGGTCAAATCCGTAACGGTGTTCACGGAACTAACTTCTTGATCTTGTTGGAGACTCGTTTGGACAATATCGTTTACCGTATGGGCTTGGCAACTACACGTCAACAAGCACGTCAATTGGTTAACCACGGTCACATCTTAGTTGATGGAAAGCGTGTTGATATTCCTTCATACGAAGTTAAGGTTGGACAAGAAATCTCAATTCGCGAAAAGTCACAAAAGAATGTCTACATCTTGGCAGCGGTTGAATCACAATTCGGTCACCTACCATTCGTAGAATTCAATAAAGAAACTTTGAAGGGTTCTTTGACACGTTTGCCAGAACGTGAAGAACTTGATGGTGACTTTAACGAAGCTCTTATCGTTGAATACTACAACAAGTTGGGATAAAAATTTGGATTTCTTTTTAAAAGAAATTTGGATTTTAATTTAACATATTTGTTGATTCAGTATTTTATGGTTTTTGGTAGTTTGTCACTAGGCAAATTGCCGTAGAGTTTAATCAATATTGATATAAAGTTAAGGAGTTATTGGATAGATTTGTCCAATAACTCCTTTTTACATGCTATCTGAGTTGGAGCTTTTAGATCTAAATTGATAGAATGGTGAAAATAAATAGTCTGAATATAAAAAAGATGGATAAGGAGAGCTTAATGAAAAAAACAATTGTTGAGTTACCGGATGAATTTGTCCAGAAGCTTCAACTTGATAATGAACAATTAGTTGAGATGCAAATTATTGATGATCAAATTATTATTGATAAAAATATTGAAAATATTCGTCAAGATAATAAAGTTGCCTTTCGATGGGTTATGGCCACTGGGGTTATTAGTGCATTGATTGCTGTGATTAATTTTATTATGCAACAAACTACTACAGTTGGTATGACAGGTGCTAATTCATTGACTCAAATTACTATTTATTTAGGTGGTGGATTTGGGACGTTTAGTTTTCTTATTATGGCCATTAAAACGCGAAATCGAGAAGGCCATTTAATTCGTTGGTATAATATTTTAATGATTACTTTAGCGTATGGCATTATAGGGGTTGTCGCATTGGCTTTGGTAATGTGGGTTATTTCATCGGCCTTTGCGGGTGCACGGCTAGATATTTATACAATGAGTTTAATTATCTGTGCCCTAGTGGGAACTATGAATTATATCATGGTTATTACGGCACAAGGTTTACGTTTCCAGCAAGCTGTCTCAGTTTTGATTGCAACTTTATTTGGCGGAATTATTATGTCGATGGCGACCAATGGTTCTGTAGGATGGTGGCAATATAATTTTAGTTACTTAGGAACGAACAGGGTTGGAAATGGCTGGATCTTTAATTTTACTTTGATCTTCTCATCGTTAATTTTATTAACCATTGTTGATTATTTGTTTAGTTCATTGGGAGCAACATTTCGTCAAAATCGTCGATTATTTATTCTGCGTTTGCTCTTTTCGATTACGGCGATTGCGGTAGGTTTAATTGGGGTTTTCCCGAATAATCCGGGATGGATGCATCACGTACATGATGGAATTGCACAATGGTTAGTGATGATGGTTTTGGTTATGATTATTGCCATTCGTTGGTTAATTCCGAATCCAAGTTGGGAATTTTTGGTGATTTCATATGTTATGGCTGGGGGATTAGCCATTTCAGATATTGTATTTAAAAAATCTGGTTATTTATCCCTAACTGCTTTTGAAATGGTAGCGTTTGGTTTTGCATTTGCATGGTTAATTTTACTTTTGCAAAATTTGCGTAATTTGAGCTATGACGATAATCCCAAGTATGTTGTGAAATTAGAAATTGCTGATTTAAAATAAAAATATTAAGTTGATATATAAATAAAAAAGAGCTCTAAACGTTGTATGTTTAGAGTTCTTTTTTATTTAATATTAAATTTAACGAGCAATGATGAATAGGAAGATTAAGAAAACTACGCCTAAGCCATACATAATTGCTGGAACTTGCTTACCACGGTGAGTTGCCCACATTGTAATAGGGTAAAGAATAAATCCAAGGGCAATTCCATCAGCGATTGAATATGTCAGGGGCATTCCAATCACGATTAGGAATGCAGGTGCCGCAATTGCAAAATCATCCCAATTAACGTCTTTAAGATTCTTAGCCATTAAGACTCCAACAACCACCAAAGCGGCTGAAGTAACTTGAGGTGTTACCACTGCCAAAAGAGGAGAGAATAACAAAGCGACAAAGAAAAGCAATCCAGTATAAACTGAAGTTAGACCAGAACGACCTCCAATAGCGATTCCGGCAGACGATTCAACGAAAGCTGAAGCTGGAGAAGTACCAGTAATGGCACCTAAAGTCATTCCTAAGGCGTCAGCACCTAAAGCTTTTCCGATCCGAGGCATCTTACCGTCTTTCATGAAGCCAGCTTGAGTTGCTAGACCGATCATTGTTCCTGCAGTATCAAAGAAAGTAACTAATAAGAATGTTAAGACTACGATTCCTAATTGAACAGTATTAATATCGCCTAAATGTTGAATTGATACACCAAGGGTTGGTGCTAATGATGGGGCAGGTGAGATTAAATGCGTTGGTAATTCAATTAATCCAAAGATCATTCCAACAATTGAAGTTAAAATCATTCCGATGAAAATTGCAGCTGAAACATTTTTAGCCATCAAAACGAAAGTTACGATAATTCCAAAAATTGCGAGTAAAGAAGTACCAGAAGTTAGATGACCTAGCGAAACCATGGTATCAGGATCAGCAACAATTAATCCAGCTTCATTCAAACCAATGAAAGCAATGAATAATCCAATTCCTGCCGCAATTGCGACTTTTAGATCTTGCGGGATTGAGTTGATGATTTTTTCTCGTACTTTAAAGAAAGTTAGTAGTAAGAAAATCAAGGCCGCTACTAAGACCCCAGCGAGGGCTGTTTCCCAAGGAATTCCCATCCCAACTACGACTGAGTATGAGAAGAAAGCATTAATTCCTAATTCAGGAGCAATCGCAATAGGGTAGTTAGCGAAAATGCCCATAAAGATAGTTGAAATTGCAGCAGTGATTCCTGTGGCAGTGAAGACAGCTCCTTTGTCCATTCCCGAAGCACTGAGCACTGTCGGATTAACAAACAAGATATATGCCATCGCCATAAATGTAGTTAGGCCGGCTATGAATTCGCGCCGATGAGTTGTTTTTAGTTCAGATAAGTGAAAATAACGCGCAATGAAGTTCATGAATGACTCTCCTAAAAATATAATAAATAAAATAAATAACAACAAAGATATATTATGCAGTTAATGTAAATAATAGTCAATAGCAAAATCCGAACTATTTAATTTTTATTTATAAAAAACAAGTCATTTTATTATTTATATTTAAAAATAAAGGAAAAAATTGCTGAAATTAGAAACATCTGCTATTATTAATCTGTAAAAGCCGAACAAAAACCGAAAATGCGACGTAGATGTATTTTCTTATTAATAGGAGGAAGCAAAGATGGCAGGAGTTGTGGTTGTTGGTGGTCAATGGGGCGATGAAGGAAAAGGTAAGATTACTAATTTTATCGCTCAAGAAGCTGATATGGTTGTTCGTTATCAAGGCGGGAATAATGCTGGACATACAATCTATGTTGATGGTCAAAAATTTGAATTATCTTCGATTCCATCAGGTATTTTTGACTCGAATAAATTAGCTGTGATTGCCAACGGATGCGTCGTGAATCCGAAAGCATTATTAGAAGAATTGACCCAGATTCAGAATCAAGGAGTTCAAACTAATAATTTACGTATTTCGGATCGAGCTCATGTTATTTTTCCTTACCACTTAGCTTTGGATAAACTGGCGGATCAAAAAAAAGGCGAAAAAAAGATTGGAACAACTGGCCGCGGAATTGGACCAGCATATATGGATAAAGCTGCTCGAATTGGAATTCGGATGATTGATCTATTAGATGAGGATGTTTTACGTGAACGTCTTCAAGCTGTCTTGACTGAAAAAAATGAAATTCTAGAAAAAATTTATCAACATGTTGGATTTGAGGTAGAAGAGTTAGTTCAAGAATTTTTGGATTATGGTGAAAAATTGCGTCCTTATATTACTGATACAGCTGGTTTGATAAATGATTATTTACAATCCGGACGTCGGGTTTTGTTTGAAGGCGCTCAAGGGGCAATGCTTGATTTGGATCATGGGACTTATCCTTATGTTACTTCTTCTTCGCCAATTGGTGGTGGGGCTACAATTGGAGCAGGTGTTGGACCAACTCAGCTTAAAGCTGTTATAGGTGTGATGAAGGCCTATACTTCCCGCGTTGGGGATGGTCCGTTTCCAACTGAACTTTTTGATGAAACGGGAGACCAAATTCGCGAAGTAGCGCATGAATATGGGGTTGTCACGGGACGTCCACGACGCATTGGTTGGCTTGATACAGTAGTTATGCGACATGCGGCTCGGGTTGGTGGATTTACGAATCTAGCTTTGAATTCCCTTGATGTTTTATCAGGGCTCAAGGTCTTGAAATTGGCAGTGGCTTATGAAATTGATGGTGAACGAATTACGCACTATCCTGCATCATTTAAAGACTTAGAACGAGTGATACCGGTATATGAAGAGTTTCCTGGATGGGATGAAGATATTACTGGCATTAAGAATCGGAATGATCTTCCTCAAAATGCGCAACGTTACTTATCTCGAATTGAGGAATTAATTGGCACCCCTTTATATACGTTTGCTGTGGGTCCATCTAATGAACAAACAAATATTTTATTTGACTTATGGTCAGAGGCAGAGGGAAAAGCGTAATGGGTAAAATTGGAAGAACAATTGTAACAACGCAAGAAATTAAACGAATGGTTCAAAAGGTGGCGGACGAAATTAATCAAGCTTATGGGACCGAATATGACCAAGTACTCTTTGTAGGTGTGATGAAAGGCGCCTATTTGTGGATGGCAGATTTGCTGCGGGCCTTGAATGCCGATGTCCAAATGGATTATGTGCGGGTGGCTAGTTATGAGGACGATCATTCAACTGGTGAAGTCCAAATTATTCATGATCTAAAGACCAACGTCTTAGGCAAAAAAATCATTTTACTGGATGAAGTTATTGATAGTGGGCTCACACTTCAATATTTGCAAAATGTCTTTTTGCAACGTGGAGCAAGTGAAGTTACGCGGGCAATTGCCGTGGATAAGCGTCCCAAGGCAATTCAAGAGGCTGATCCGGTAGAGTTCGTGGGTACCGTGGCTCCTGATGAATTCTTGATTGGATATGGAATGGATTATAATAATCATTATCGAAATTTACCATATATTGCAGTTTTAGAGCTAACAACTCAGACGGTATAAAATATAATTAAGTGAATGCGTCAATTGGTTTAATTGAATAGATAAAAAAAGCGGCTAAGACTTTGTTTAAGCTGTTTTTATTTTGAATAATTTAAGTTGATAAACAATAAAAAAGAGACCATGTCTGGCCTCTTTTTTATTAATAACGATATTTTGTTTAATGTGATTGTTGGAGGAAAATTAATAGGACGGTTATTGCTTGTAAAATGGTGAAAAACGGCATACGATACTGCTGCTTTAAGTCTAAATTAATAAGGACGGTCCAAGTGAAAATCAAGATAACGATCGCTAGGAAGGTCCATACGTTCCATGATAAGGAAAGAATATTTAATAATAATATGGTTCCAAAGACCAGAGAGGTAATTCTTTTTTGCTGACCGTCGGGGATGAAGATGATACACATATAGAAGAGATAACACAAGAAGAGGGGGAAAAGACTAAACAAGAATGGTTTGGTTAAAAATGTATTTTGCTGGTAGAAAATAACTACTGGAAGAGATAGGGTAGATAGTCCAGAAAAAAGGATTAAGCCAAAAATATTTTGTAGATTAAGCCATTTGACATGAATTAAGACTAAAGCAATTGGCATTAATATTAATATAATGACTTGTTGGATGGTCATTTCACGGTATAAAAAGAATAATAAAATAAATGGGACAATTAAGAGTAAATAATTTAGAACACTTTTAAACTGACGATTAAAGGTAATGTAGATGGTTAAAGCTAAAAAAACAGAATAAGTCATTAAAAGGGGGTTGTTTTGCCATTGACCAGCAGTAAGTTGTTTAGAATAAATGAGGGGGTAGGTCCACCACATTAAAAGCTGGGCAATTGAACCGAGAGTAGGCATAATCCAGAATGTTTTGTAATTTATTCGTTGCTTTATTTTTTGAGCACGTGGTTGTTGAATGTTTTCTTGTTGGTAATCTGATGCAGGTGGCATAGCTTAATAATCCTTTTTAATAGTTTAATATAAGAAAATAGTAGGTATGAAAAATGATAATTAGTTTTTCATACTTCTTATTATAACGTTAATGCATTTGGCTTGAAGTCATTTTTTCGTTAAATATGGGTTAACTTTAAAAAAATCTTATAATCAATAAGGTTTATTTCGCAGATAATTAATTCAATGTTACAATTAAAAAATGTTTAAAACATTTAATGGACGCCATTTAGTACGAGAAGTACTGATAAATAAAGATTTAACAAATTTTATTGGGTCTGAGGATTGAGGATAAATTGATGAAATTAATTTGGAAGATATTTAATAAGTATCAAACGCAAATTTTATACTTATTTTTTGGTGTATTAACTACTATTATTAATATTTTGATATATGGGGGATTACATCTTATACATACTCCTTATCAAATTGCATACTGGACTGCTTGGTTTGTAACGGTTCTTTTTGCATATTTAACCAATCGACGTTGGGTTTTTAGTTCCCAAGCACATGGATTTAAACAACTTAGTGTTGAAGTGTTTAATTTTTATTTAGCCCGTTTTATAACTGGGATTTTAGGATCAGGAATTATGTTTATTGGTGTGAGCTGGTTACAACAAAATGATTTTGTTTGGAATATTATTCAAAATATTTTTGTAATTATTTCTAATTATATTTTAAGTAAGTGGTTTATCTTCAAGCATAAGGAGGAAATGGAATATGACGATTAAATTAATAGCAACTGATTTAGATGGTACTTTTTTAAGGAATGATCGTACTTTTGATGTGGCACGGTTCAACCGGCTCTTGGATCAAATGGAAGACCAAGATGTAAAAATGGTTGTAGCTACTGGAAATAAAGTTGAACAGACTTTGCATTACTTTAAAGAGACTCCAACGAATCGTTTAACTTACATTTCAAGTAATGGAGCAATGGTCTCAGATACCACAGGAATTTTGTATAAGCGACCAGTTTCTAAAGAACAAATTAAGAAAGTCTTGGACTGGAATACGCAGACGCGGGCTAAAATGGAAAATTTAATTGTTTTGTCTGGAATTAAAGCTGCTTATGTTTCTAATCATGCTACACCTGAGATGATTCAAGCAGTGGAACAATTCTATCCTAAGGTGATACAAGTTGAAAAATTTCTTGAAATCGAAGATGATATTTTAGTAATGGAACTTCTTTGGCCAGAAAATGCGGATATTAAATATTTTGTACAAGTGTTGCGTAAAAAGTTTGGTGAAGAACTTCATACCACTGGATCTGGGTTTGGTTCAGTTTCCATTTTAGCAGCTAACACCAATAAAGAAACGGGCCTAGAAGCATTGAGTCGAATTTGGGGAATTAAGCCAGAAGAGATGGTAGCGTTTGGAGATAATAGTAATGATCTTGAAATGCTACGTTATGTGGGCCATCCATTCGTGATGCCAAATGCTGCTGAATTTATGAAAGAGCGAATTTCACAGCAAGCTAAGGCAGATAATGAAAATGATGGGGTCTTAGAAACGATTGAAATGCTATTAGCTGATCAATCTCAAGACTAGGATGATAAGGAGATAATCAGGATGTTTTTTAATAAAAAATCACCGGTTGTATCAACGGAACTTGATTTAGAACGGATTCCAAAGCACGTCGCAATTATTATGGATGGAAATGGTCGTTGGGCAAAAGCTAAGGGCTTACCACGGGTAGCTGGACATCAACAAGGCATGGAAGTGGTTAAAAAAATTACAGTTGCTGCTAGTGATCTGGGAGTTAAAGTTTTAACTTTATACGCTTTTTCTACAGAAAATTGGAAGCGCCCTGCTAGTGAGGTTGGTTTTCTGATGAAACTACCAACTCGTTTTTTTGATACTTTTGTCCCCGAATTGATACAAAACAATGTTAAAGTGCAAGTAATGGGATATATAGATCAATTACCCACAGAAACACAAAAGGCAGTCCAACAAGCCATTGATCAAACTAAAAATAATACGGGAATGGTATTAAATTTTGCACTTAATTATGGTGGTCGTGCAGAGATTATTACTGGAGTTCAGAATCTGGCTCGAAAAGTTCAAACGGGGAGCCTGTCACCAGATCAAATCGATGAAGAACAAATTTCGAATGCTTTGATGACGGCTCCCTTAGCTCCTTATCAAGATCCGGAGTTATTAATTCGTACAAGTGGTGAAAACCGGATTTCAAATTTCTTATTGTGGCAATTAGCGTATAGTGAAATGGTGTTTTTGGATCAACATTGGCCAGATTTAGACGCAGATGGATTTAAACAGGCAATTTCAATTTATCAAGGCCGTGATCGTCGTTTTGGTGGAATTAAAGAAGATAAAAAGTAGAGAAGGAAAATAAAACATGAAAACTCGAGTTATTACTGCGGTAATTGCATTAATAGTTTTTATTCCAACGATTTTGTTGGGAGGAACACTTTTAGAATTAGTCGCAGCTGTATTAGCAGTGATCGCCATGAGCGAAGTTGTCTTAATGCGTAAAAAATTATTTGTTTCATTTGAAGCAATTGTTTCAATGATAGGGGTTTTCTTAATGACCCTTCCATCTGGAATTTGGAAACAATGGAATGCATGGTTACCAGTTGGACTACAATTTTCTTCACTATTATATATTTTCGTCTTATTGATGCTTTTCCATACCGTGGTGAGTCGCAATCATTTTAGTTTTGAAGATGCAGGGGTTTTCACCCTGGCAATGATGTATATTGGAATGGGCTTCCATTTCTTGGTACAAGCCCGGGAAGCCGGAATTAGTGTTATTTTCTTTGGAATGTTAATCGTTTGGATTACTGATTCAGGGGCCTATATGATTGGCCGAAAGATTGGAAAGACACCTTTAGCACCTCGGTTGAGTCCTAATAAAACTTGGGAGGGTTCAATTGGCGGAACTGTAGTAGCCGTAGTTGTTATGACTATTTATGCTTACTTTTTCCCACAGGTTTATAGTTTGCCAGTTATGATCTTGATCATATTGATCTTATCTATTGCAGGACAATTTGGTGATTTAATTGAATCAGGATTGAAACGTTACTACAAAGTGAAAGATTCAGGTAATATTTTACCAGGACACGGTGGAATTTTGGACCGTTTTGATTCAATGATTATTGTTATGCCAATTCTATATCTCTTAGGTGGGATGTTATAATGGTTTAATGATAAAAGAGAGTGAGAAAGAACTCATTAAAGATTACTACATTTAATATATTTTTAGGATTACCCTGCAAGGGTACAGAATAAAATGGGATTAAATAAGGAATCTTTAGTTTTATCTCATCCTCTTTTTTATTTGGTTTAATTGATTTTATCCGTTAACCTAGCGGATTATGGTAAAATAAGGAACAATCTTATTATTTAAATTAGGAAGGTAATTATGAAACAATCTAAAGTGTTTATCCCAACTTTACGTCAGGCGCCTGCCGATGCTGAAGTAATTTCCCACCAAATGATGTTGCGGGCTGGATATATTCGTCCAGTCTCAGCCGGTGTGTATGCATACTTACCACTAGCCCAACGGGTGTTAAATAAAATTGAAACTATCGTTCGGGAAGAAATGGAACGCGTGGATGCTATTGAAATGTTGGCACCAACGTTATTGCCCGCTGAACTATGGCAAGAGTCTGGCCGTTACGAAAGTTATGGACCTGATTTGTTTAAATTGCGAAATCGTCATGATCGTGACATGATCTTAGCGCCTACGCATGAAGAAGTTATGACTGAATTAATTCGTGATGATATTAAGTCATATAAGCGGTTGCCACTAACGATCTACCAAATTCAAAACAAATTACGTGATGAACGTCGTCCTCGTTCAGGACTGTTAAGAGGTCGTGAATTCTTGATGAAGGATGCTTATTCATTCTCTGTTGATCAGGAAGGATTAGATGTAGCTTATAAAAATATGGAACAAGCTTACATTAAAATTTTTGATCGTGTGGGATTGAAGTATCGTGTCATCGTGGGGGATGCTGGAGCTATGGGTGGTTCTGATTCAAAGGAATTTTCTGCCCCAGCCGCAGCCGGAGAAGATATCATTGCTTACTCTGAAGAATCTGATTACGCAGCTAATTTAGAAATGGCCAAGGATCTGTATACGCCTAATAAGTCGCACGCTGCTTTTGCTGAGTTAGAAAAAATTGCAACACCAGAGGTTAAGACAATTGAAGAACTGGCCAATTATCTTAAAAAGCAACCAGATCAATTGGTTAAAACACTTTTGATGATTGCTGATGAAAAGCCTTTGATGTTGTTAATTCGAGGTGACTATGAAGTCAATGAGGTTAAAGTTGCACATTTGACAGGAGCCACTGAATTACGGATGGCAACTGAAGATGAAGCACAAACTTTGCTTGGCTCATCATTTGGTTCATTAGGTCCTGTTAATGTAGACACTGAAATTAAAATTATTGCTGATGAATGGGTTCAAGATATGGTTAATGTTCCAGTCGGAGCCAATGAAGCAGGTTTCCATTACTTGAATGCTAATCTTGAACGTGATTTCCGCATTGATGAAGTTGCTGATATTCGAACTGCCATCGAGGGAAATCAAACAATTGACGGTAAAGGTAAATTAATCTTTACTAAGGGAATCGAAGTTGGGCATATCTTTAAATTGGGGACACGTTATTCTAAAGCTTTAGGTGCCCAAGTTTTGGATAATAATGGACGTCAACAAGATGTTATTATGGGTAGTTATGGAATTGGTGTTTCACGTTTGTTAGCTGCAATTGCAGAACAAAATGCTGATGATAAGGGACTAGTATGGCCTAAAGCGGTTGCGCCTTGGGATGTTCATTTGGTACCAATCAAATATACAGATGCCGAGCAAGGAGCTTTAACTGATCAAATTCAAACACAATTAGTTGAAGCGGGTTATGAGGTTCTGGTAGATGATCGTAATGAACGACCAGGCGTTAAGTTTGCTGATTCTGACTTAATTGGATTACCAGTTCGTATTACGATTGGTAAAAAGGCTAATGAAGGAATTGTGGAAGTCAAGGTTCGTACGGCAGACGAAGCAATTGAAGTTCGAGTTGATGAATTAGTTAATACATTGACAATTTTGCTCCAAACAACGGATGAAATTAGTGAATAGTTAAAATGTTGAAATTAAGAGGCGTTACTAGTGGATTTAGTTGTCCGGTAGTATGCCTCTTTCATTAGATATAGAATAAATTAAGTTTCAATCTATATGATATAAATAGGTTCATTATATTAAATGTAAGTAAAAAGTAATTGGTTGGGAGATCTAAATGAAAAAAAGCGAAATTAAAATATTTATCTTAATCCACCTGATTGTTTTAGGATTTTATGTCATGGTTTATGCAATTCCATCTCGATTTGGATTTTTAATTTGGAATGTCTTTTTAGCGCTGGTACCTTTGGATGTTGCGCTGATTCATAAAACCCTACAAATTAAAAAACAATGGCCCCTTCGAATAATAGCTCTTATTGTTTGGTTGGCCTTTTTCCCGAATGCAATGTATTTGATGACCGACTTTAGTCATTTATCGGCCATTGGAACAGGCTTAGCTAATCCGGCCCAATATTTAAATTATGGAGTACTTTTCACCGGTGTTTTCATTGGAATGCTAATTGGATTATCTAGTTTAGAGATAATTGTGGAAACTTTACCATTTCAAAAGTGGTATTTTAAAACTCCTTTTTATATTTTCATTGCGATTGTATCAAGCTCGGCAATTTATCTAGGCCGTTTTCAACGAGCTAATTCTTGGGATTTGGTAACAAATTTCAAGACATTGATTGACCAGGTTTCTTTTGTGATGAATCCTGATTTGTATTATTTTGTGATTGTGTTTGGTTTAGTACAGTTATTTATTTTTAGTGTTTACCATTTAATTTGGGTAAGGCGTTAAGGATGGGGGAAAAGATGAGTTTATCAGCATCAGAACAATTTCAGGTTTTAGCGAAACAATTACAATTTGAAAAAATTCCTCAGGGATTTAAAAACGCTGAATTACAGAAATTAACGGTTCATGAAAATTCAAAAGTATGGCAGTTTAAATTGAATTTGCCAGCATTACCGGCAGTTCAAGAAACGGCTGATTTTGTTCACCGATTAACGATGAGTTTTCAACATTTAGCTGAGCCTGATTTTAAGTTTAATTTGAGTCAGCAACCAGATGTTGCAACTATTGCACAATATTGGAATTGGGTTATGCAACTACATCAAAATGAGAGTGGAGCCTTTAATCCGGCGTTTAGTCACGTTGTACTAGAGGTAACTGAAAATCAGATTAATTTAAAATTCAATTCTAAGGCGTGGCTTCAATATGCAGAAAAAACTGGAATGACAATTGTTTCTGATACTTTTTATAAGTTGGGTCTAGTTGATCCTTTGCCTTTCAAATTACAAGTAGATGATCAATTAGTACAACGTTCATTGAATCAAAACCAACAACATAGAATGCAAGAACAAGCTGAGATAGCTAAAAAAACACAAGCCAATTTGGAAGCGCAACATGCAGCAATGCTTCAGCATAAAAAAGAAAGTGAAAAAATTGAAGATCAACAGAAGTCACGAGTTCGATCTAAAGTTACAGATCGTTCGATTGGGAAGGGGATTCCTAATGGAGTTATTGTGACTAAAATGACAGATGTTCAAATGGAAGCTGATTTAGTGACCTTTGAAGGATATGTTTTTGATAGTGAAATTCGAGAATTACGGAATGGACGAAAATTAGCGATCTTGAAAATGTCAGATTACACTGATTCATTTATATTGAAGAAGTTTTTGAACCAAGAGGCTGAAGAGCCATGGTTGAAGGATTTGAAAAATGGTGGCTGGTATCGAGTACGTGGAAATATTCGTGAAGATTCATTTAGTCATGATTTAACTATGATGTTTCGGGATATTGAAGTAATTCCAGGCAAAAAAGCTCGAAAAGACCCATATCAAGGGGATGAAAAGCGCGTTGACTTGCAAGTTCATTCGCTTATGTCTACGATGGATGCTACTAATGGAATTGGTGATTATATTAAAACCGCTGCTGATTGGGGCATGAGATCCATAGCTGTTACTGATACAGCTGGGGCACAAGCTTTTCCAGAAGCGTCAAATACAGCTAAACAAATCAATAATAAGTTAAATGATAAGGCAACCCAACAGTTTCTCGTTGAATCTGGAATTGACCCTAATGATCAAGATATAGTTAAAGACTTTTTAAAAACTCATACGAATGAATTATCCGAGTTTATAAAAACCAAGCAAGCTCATTTTAAAATGATTTATGGGGTTGAAGTTAATTTAGTTGAAGATAGTAGTGCTTTTGCACTAAATGAAGATACAACCAATTTAGATGATGCCATTTACGTGTCTTTTGACGTGGAAACGACAGGACTTGCTCCTCGATATGATAAGGTTATTCAATTATCAGCAGTTAAAATGCAAAGGGGAAATGTAATTGCGGAATTTGATGAATATATTAATCCACATGAACCCTTGAGCCCAATCATTATGGATATTACGCATATTACTGATCAAGATTTGAAAAATGCACGGGAAGAAAGTGAAGTTTTTGCTGAATTTAAAGCTTTCTGTGCAGATCATATTTTAGTTGGGCATAACGTTATCGATTTTGATGTACCGATGGTTAATACTACCTATGAACGATTAGGGATGGAGACCATTAGTAATGTAGTAGTTGATACTTTGCCATTAGCACGGTTTGTACATCCTGAAATGCGCCGATTTACACTAAGTACTTTGGCTAAAAAACTAGGGGTACCATTAGATCACGCCCATAATGCCATTTTTGATGCAACGGCAACTGGACAAGTGGCTCGGAAACTTTTGCAAGACATGGAAGAGCAATATGGTGTCAAAAATACGAAACAACTAAATGAGTATGCTGGTAAAGCAGCATCTTGGCGTCACGAGCGTTCTAAGCGGGCAACTGTTTTGGTCAAAAATCAAGCTGGGGTTAAAAATTTATATAAGTTAATTTCAGAGGCCAATGTCAACTATCTCGAACGTGTTCCGCGGACACCGCGATCTATATTAAATAAGTATCGTGAAGGTCTTTTGATTGGAACGGGGGATGCCAGCGGAGAATTTTTTGAGGCCCTTGAAAGAAAAGGAGTTTTGGCAGCTAAAGAGATCGCTAAATATTATGATTATATTGAAATTCAACCTTTAAGTAATTACACCCAAGAATTAGCGCGGGAAATGATTAAAGGAGAAGATCGACTGAAAGAAATTATTAAGGATGCTATCGAAATTGGAAAACAATTGGATAAACCAGTTGTAGTTAGTGGAGATGCTCATTATTTGGATCCTGAAGATGCAATTTATCGTAAAATTTTGATTAATTCACAAGGTGGAGCGAATCCTTTGAACCGTTACCCTTTGCCCAAGGTGCATTTTAAAACAACCCAAGAACTATTGGATGAGTTTGATTTTTTGGGTGAGGACTTGGCAAAACAAATAGTTGTGCATAATACTAATATTGTGGCTGATCAGATTGATGATGTAGAAGCCATTAAAACGGGAAATTATCCTCCAAATATGCCTAATGCGGAACAAGAAATTAGAGAAAAGACTTATCAGACAGCGTATCGAATGTATGGTAAGCCATTACCATTGCAAATAGAGGCACGAATTGAGCGAGAATTAGCTTCAATCATTGGAAACGGATTCTCAGTTATTTATTTGGTAGCGCAACGTCTGGTTGCAAAATCTAATAAAGATGGTTATTTAGTTGGTTCACGTGGTTCTGTTGGTTCATCATTAGTCGCCTTATTAGTTGGGATTACTGAAGTCAATGCACTAGCACCTCATTATTATAGCCAGAAGGGTGACTATGTTGAGTTTGTTGATCCACGTATCTATGGCTCGGGCTATTCAATTCCGATTAAAAGATCACCAATAGATCAAAGCGATTTATTTGGAGATGGGCATAATATCCCATTTGAAACTTTCTTAGGGTTTAAGGGGAATAAGGTTCCTGATATTGATTTGAATTTTTCAGGTGATTATCAATCCTTTGCGCATAACTATATGAAATCATTGTTTGGGGAAAATAATGTTTTTCGGGCGGGAACTATCGCAACTGTAGCTGATAAGACGGCTTTTGGTTATGTAAAAGCATATGAACGGGATCTAAATGAAAACGTGCGTAAACAAAAACAAAAGGATTTAGGGATTAGTAATTTAGACGATGTTCATCTTTCGGAAGAAGAGGTAATATCATTTAAAACAGCTGAGATTGAAAGGCTGTCTGCTGGTTCAACAGGAGTTAAGCGAACGACTGGTCAGCATCCGGCTGGAATTTTAATCGTTCCTGATGATATGGAAATTTATGATTTTACCCCCATACAATTCCCGGCGGATGATATTAAGGCTAAATGGAAGACAACTCATTTTGATTTCCATTCTATTCACGACAATATTTTGAAAATGGATATTTTGGGACATGATGATCCAACGATGATTCGTGCATTACAAGATATGTCAGGGATTGATCCAACAACTATTCCAATGAATGATGAAGGGGTCATGAGCCTTTTTCAATCACCAGATGTTTTGGGCGTTAAGGCAGAAAATATTTTCTCAAAAACTGGAACGCTAGGTGTACCAGAATTCGGAACAGCTTTTGTCAGGGGGATGTTACAAGAAACGAAACCGACCAGTTATGCTGACTTACTCCAAATTTCAGGACTATCTCACGGGACCGATGTATGGCGAGGTAACGCAGATGAATTGATCGAAAATGGGTTAGCTGATATTTCTACCGTTATTGGAACACGAGACAAAATTATGACGGACTTAATTAATTGGGGGGTTAACCCTGAATCAGCCTTTCAAATTATGGAAAAAGTACGTAAGGGAAAAGGCGTTTCTGAAGCCTATCAAGCTGAATTGCGTGATGCAGGAATCCAAGAATGGTATATTGAATCTCTTCAAAAAATCCAATATATGTTCCCATTGGCCCACGCTGCTGCCTATGTTTTGATGGCTTTGCGGATTGCCTACTTTAAAGTCTATTTTCCAACTTTGTATTACGCAGCTTACTTCTCGATTCGAGCTAGTAATTTTGATATTGTTACGATGTCTCGTGGCTCACAAGCACTCAAAGGTCGAATCATAGAGATTAATGGCCAAGGATTAGATGCATCAGCTAAAGACCGCGATCTTGTGACCGTGTTGGAAGTTGCTAATGAGGCAACTGAGCGTGGAATTGATTTTGGGATGGTAGATCTATATAAATCAGATTCGGAACAATGGATTATTGATGGGGACGTTTTGTTAGCACCTTTCAATGCAGTTCCTAGTTTAGGGGATAACGTTGCAAAGAAAATTATTGCAGCTCGAGCGGAAGGCGAATTCTTATCTAAGGAAGATTTGGCTAAACGTGGAGGTGTTTCTCAAACGTTGATGCAATTTTTCGAAGATAATGGTGTTGTTGATGGAATGTCTGAAGAAAATCAGATGGCACTTTTTTAAAAATGATGTATAAAAAAAGGTGTAATGATTGGTTTAGTTAAATTTTATACTTATGTGAGAGGTTGGGTGTTTTTATCCTAACCTCTTTTTTTTACGATGAACTTTCATTTTATTGAGATAAATGATTAATTCATAAAGGCTGCTTTAGGCTTAAGATGGTTATTCTAAAATAATAAAATTAAAAGTTCTTTTTAAATAAGCTGCTTTTATAAAATTTAAATCTAGTATTATCAAGGGATAGAGATGTCGATAACAACGTTCGTCAAAAAAATATCAAATCAGTAGTTGACGAACAATCGGATCTAAGGTATATTAATTAAGTCAGATACGAACGGCAACTTCGGTTGTTGAAACGAATGACAAAATTAAATAAAATAAGTTGTTGACATTAAATCGGCTACTTGTTATACTAATTAAGTTGTCTCGTGAGAGGCGATGAGTAGAACATTGAAAACTAAATAACGTTTCGATGAAACAAATGTGCAGGTGTGTCTCATATTTATAATATGGAAGATACAAACATTTGCGAAGTCAATTTCGCTAGTAAATTCGTTTAACAACTGTTAAACAACAACAAAAAAAGATTGAGTTATACTCAAGCTTTTCAATTTTAAATTGAGAGTTTGATCCTGGCTCAGGATGAACGCTGGCGGCGTGCCTAATACATGCAAGTCGAACGCATTGTGGTTGAAATGATATGAAGAACTTGTTCAGATTTGATTTTCAACATTGCAATGAGTGGCGAACGGGTGAGTAACACGTGGGAAACCTACCTCTTAGCAGGGGATAACATTTGGAAACAAATGCTAATACCGTATAATAATTAAAACCGCATGGTTTTAGTTTAAAAGATGGTCTTGCTATCACTAAGAGATGGTCCCGCGGTGTATTAGTTAGTTGGTGAGGTAATGGCTCACCAAGACAATGATACATAGCCGAGTTGAGAGACTGACCGGCCACAATGGGACTGAGACACGGCCCATACTCCTACGGGAGGCAGCAGTAGGGAATCTTCCACAATGGACGAAAGTCTGATGGAGCAACGCCGCGTGTGTGATGAAGGGTTTCGGCTCGTAAAACACTGTTGTAAGAGAAGAATGACATTGAGAGTAACTGTTCAATGTGTGACGGTATCTTACCAGAAAGGAACGGCTAAATACGTGCCAGCAGCCGCGGTAATACGTATGTTCCAAGCGTTATCCGGATTTATTGGGCGTAAAGCGAGCGCAGACGGTTATTTAAGTCTGAAGTGAAAGCCCTCGGCTCAACCGAGGAATTGCTTTGGAAACTGGATAACTTGAGTGCAGTAGAGGAAAGTGGAACTCCATGTGTAGCGGTGAAATGCGTAGATATATGGAAGAACACCAGTGGCGAAGGCGGCTTTCTGGACTGTAACTGACGTTGAGGCTCGAAAGTGTGGGTAGCAAACAGGATTAGATACCCTGGTAGTCCACACTGTAAACGATGAGTGCTAGTTGTTCGAGGGTTTCCGCCCTTGAGTGACGAAGCTAACGCATTAAGCACTCCGCCTGGGGAGTACGACCGCAAGGTTGAAACTCAAAGGAATTGACGGGGACCCGCACAAGCGGTGGAGCATGTGGTTTAATTCGAAGCAACGCGAAGAACCTTACCAGGTCTTGACATCCTTTGACCACTCCAGAGATGGAGCTTTCCCTTCGGGGACAAAGTGACAGGTGGTGCATGGTTGTCGTCAGCTCGTGTCGTGAGATGTTGGGTTAAGTCCCGCAACGAGCGCAACCCTTATTGTTAGTTGCCAGCATTTAGTTGGGCACTCTAGCAAGACTGCCGGTGACAAACCGGAGGAAGGCGGGGATGACGTCAAATCATCATGCCCCTTATGACCTGGGCTACACACGTGCTACAATGGCAAGTACAACGAGTCGCCAACCCGCGAGGGTGCGCAAATCTCTTAAAGCTTGTCTCAGTTCGGACTGTAGGCTGCAACTCGCCTACACGAAGTCGGAATCGCTAGTAATCGCGGATCAGCACGCCGCGGTGAATACGTTCCCGGGTCTTGTACACACCGCCCGTCACACCATGAGAGTTTGTAACACCCAAAGTCGGTGAGGTAACCTTTTATTAGGAGCCAGCCGCCTAAGGTGGGACAGATGATTAGGGTGAAGTCGTAACAAGGTAGCCGTAGGAGAACCTGCGGCTGGATCACCTCCTTTCTAAGGAAAATCGGAAACCTGCATATTCGTTGAAACGTTATTTAGTTTTGAGTGTTCTACACTCAATTTAATTTTATTGGGGAATTAGCTCAGCTGGGAGAGCGCCTGCTTTGCAAGCAGGAGGTCAGCGGTTCGATCCCGCTATTCTCCATTAACACTTCGGTGTTAAATTAGTTCTTTGAAAACTGAATCATATATATAAATTTTAAAAATTTCAATTTTATTGAATACAATATAAATTGAACCGAGTAAATCAATAGTTGATCATCGCAATGATGATTGACAGTGAATTACACCGCGTTATTTTTTGAGTTTTTTAATTAGTTCATCACAATATTTATATTGTGGTAATCGCAAGCGACCGTTAGGTCGCATACTCAAGCTTGAATCATCAACGAAAGTTGATCGGTTAAGTTATTAAGGGCGCATGGTGAATGCCTTGGCACTAGGAGCCGATGAAGGACGGTACTAACACCGATATGCTTCGGGGAGCTGTAAGTAAGCTTTGATCCGGAGATTTCCGAATGGGGGAACCCAACTTGTTATGCAAGTTATCACTAGTTGAATATATAGACTAGTTGAAGGTAGACGTTGTGAACTGAAACATCTCATTAGCAACAGGAGTAGAAAGAAATATCGATTCCGTCAGTAGCGGCGAGCGAACCCGGAAGAGCCCAAACCAAAGTGCTTGCACTTTGGGGTTGTAGGACTACCGTTGTGGAGTTACAAAATTGTATGTTAGTCGAAGTGGTTGGGAAACCACGCGAAACAAGGTGATAGCCCTGTAGACGAAAACGTACAATCTCCCGTGTAGGATCCTGAGTACGGCCGGACACGTGAAATCCGGTCGGAATCTGGGAGGACCATCTCCCAAGGCTAAATACTACCTAGTGACCGATAGTGAACCAGTACCGTGAGGGAAAGGTGAAAAGCACCCCGGAAGGGGAGTGAAAAAGTTCCTGAAACCATGTGCCTACAAGAAGTCAGAGCCCGTTAATGGGTGATGGCGTGCCTTTTGTAGAATGAACCGGCGAGTTATGATTACATGCAAGGTTAAGGTGGAAAGACCGGAGCCGTAGCGAAAGCGAGTCTGAAATGGGCGACATAGTATGTAGTTGTAAACCCGAAACCAGGTGACCTACCCATGTCCAGGGTGAAGGTGTGGTAAGACGCACTGGAGGCCCGAACCTGTGCATGTTGAAAAATGCTAGGATGAGGTGTGGGTAGAGGTGAAATTCCAATCGAACTTGGAGATAGCTGGTTCTCTCCGAAATAGCTTTAGGGCTAGCCTCGGAATGTAGC
This sequence comes from Weissella koreensis KCTC 3621, assembly GCF_000277645.1. Next base: position 97,132 of record NZ_AKGG01000005.1, read on the forward strand.
GTATTGGAGGTAGAGCACTGTTTTGGTGCGGGGCCCATCTCGGGTTACCAAATTAAGATAAACTCCGAATGCCAATTACGTATGTCCGGGAGTCAGACAGTGAGTGATAAGATCCATTGTCGAAAGGGGAACAGCCCAGATCGTCAGTTAAGGTCCCTAAGTGTGTGTTAAGTGGAAAAGGATGTGGAGTTGCATAGACAACTAGGATGTTGGCTCAGAAGCAGCCACCATTTAAAGAGTGCGTAATAGCTCACTAGTCGAGTGATTCTGCGCCGAAAATGTACCGGGGCTAAACACACCACCGAAACTACGGGTGCCACGTAAGTGGCGCGATAGGAGAGCGTTCTATGGGCAATGAAGTCAGACCGTGAGGACTGGTGGAGCGCATAGAAGTGAGAATGCCGGTATGAGTAGCGAAAGACAGGTGAGAATCCTGTCCACCGAATGACTAAGGTTTCCTGGGGAAGGCTCGTCCTCCCAGGGTTAGTCGGGACCTAAGGCGAGGCCGAAAGGCGTAGTCGATGGATAACTGGTTGAGATTCCAGTACCAGGTGAACATGTTTGAACGATGGAGGGACGCAGAAGGCTAATGGATCCCAGCGACTGGAAGTGCTGGGTTAAATCACAAGTTTTGGGAGTAGTTAAATGCTTATCCCTTTAAGAACAAGTGATGATGAGGATCGAAATAAAGTAGAGAAGTCCATGATGTCACGCTGCCGAGAAAAGCTTCTAGTTAGTGTTTACCTGCCCGTACCGCAAACCGACACAGGTAGTCGAGGAGAGAATCCTAAGGTGTGCGAGTGAACTCTCGTTAAGGAACTCGGCAAAATGACCCCGTAACTTCGGGAGAAGGGGTGCTCAGCGCAAGCTGAGCCGCAGTGAATAGGCCCAGGCGACTGTTTATCAAAAACACAGGTTTCTGCAAAATCGAAAGATGACGTATAGGGGCTGACGCCTGCCCGGTGCTGGAAGGTTAAAAGGAGTGCTTAGCTTCGGCGAAGGTGCGAATTGAAGCCCCAGTAAACGGCGGCCGTAACTATAACGGTCCTAAGGTAGCGAAATTCCTTGTCGGGTAAGTTCCGACCCGCACGAAAGGCGTAACGATCTGGGCACTGTCTCAACGAGAGACTCGGTGAAATTTAAATACCCGTGAAGATGCGGGTTACCCGCGACAGGACGGAAAGACCCCATGGAGCTTTACTGTAGCTTGATATTGAGTGCTTGTGCAGCTTGTACAGAATAGGTAGGAGCCGTAGAAATCGGAACGCTAGTTTCGATGGAGGCAATAGTGGGATACTACCCTCGTTGTATGATCACTCTAACTCACACCACTAATCGTGGTGGAAGACAGTGTCTGGCAGGCAGTTTGACTGGGGCGGTCGCCTCCTAAAAGGTAACGGAGGCGCTCAAAGGTTCGCTCAGAATGGTTGGAAATCATTCGCAGAGTGTAAAGGCATAAGCGAGCTTGACTGCGAGACTAACAGGTCGAGCAGGTACGAAAGTAGGACTTAGTGATCCGGTGGTTCCGCATGGAAGGGCCATCGCTCAACGGATAAAAGCTACCCTGGGGATAACAGGCTTATCTCCCCCAAGAGTCCACATCGACGGGGAGGTTTGGCACCTCGATGTCGGCTCATCGCATCCTGGGGCTGTAGTCGGTCCCAAGGGTTGGGCTGTTCGCCCATTAAAGCGGTACGCGAGCTGGGTTCAGAACGTCGTGAGACAGTTCGGTCCCTATCCGTCGCGGGCGTAGGAAATTTGAGAGGAGCTGCCCTTAGTACGAGAGGACCGGGGTGGACGTACCACTGGTGTATCAGTTGTTCCGCCAGGAGCATCGCTGAGTAGCTATGTACGGATGAGATAAACGCTGAAAGCATCTAAGTGTGAAACTCGCCTCGAGATGAGATTTCCCATTCGAAAGAAGTAAGACCCCTTATAGATGATGAGGTAGATAGGCTAGAAGTGGAAGTACCGTGAGGTATGGAGCGGACTAGTACTAATGGTTCGAGGACTTAACCAAGTTGAATACGACGTGGTGGTTCAAGGTGTATTGTTAAAATTTATAAATATATATGATTCAGTTTTGAGGGAACTAACTCTCAACAATTTAATACGTGTCGTGACGATAGCACTGAGGTCACACCTGTTCCCATCCCGAACACAGAAGTTAAGCTCAGTCACGCCGAAAGTAGTTGGAGGATCGCCTCCTGCGAGGATAGGAAGTTGCGGTGCATGTTTGAAGCTCATCATTTTGATGGGCTTTTTTGTTATGTTTTTTGAAAATCAGGTTTCTTTCTAGTATGGAATTTAAACAAATCAATCGATTAGATCAACTATATGGGTGTAAGCTTTTTTTAACGAAGAATGAATTACAAGATTTAAAAAAGACTGCTTTTTATCAAAGTCAAAATAGATTTATTGAAATTACAAAACCGATTAAATCAGATATATGTCAACGCTGCTTTAATAAGATTAAAATTAATTGGAAATACCCTAAAAATGGAATAAAATACTGTTGGTATTGTAAAGATATGGGGACTATCAGAAGTAATGATTATTTAGTGATAATAAAAGATCCTAAACAGTATTTAGACAATAGTAAAATAAATTGGAAAGGGCAACTAACATTACAACAACAAAAAATAGCTAATGAGCAATTGATAGCATGGGAAAGGAAATTAAATCATTTAACATATGCGGTGACTGGATCTGGTAAAACTGAGATATTATATCCACTAATTAATCAAGTATTGTTAGAAAAAGGTCGTATTGCTTTAGTAGCACCACGTGTTGATGTAGTAATTGAATTATCTCAGCGTATAAAAAAATATTTTAATGGATCCATGACCGTATTACATGGAGAAGAACATGAAATTAAATACACACAATTGTTAATTTGCACCGTTCAACAATTGATGAAATTTCATCAGACTTTTGATTTAATTGTAGTTGATGAAGTAGATGCATTTCCTTTACGAAATAACAAAGCATTAGAAAAAGTAATTGAGGAAGCAAAACGACCTCAAGGGGTAAAATACTATCTTACTGCAACACCTTCAATTAATTTATTACGTAGAGTTAAACATACTAATTGGAAATTGTCATTTTTAGCTAATCGATTTCATGGTTATCCATTACCAATAATACAAATATATATTTCGCCAAAATGGAGAAAAAAATTACCCATTAAAATAGAAAAACAATTATCGAAATATCAAAAAAATAAACGCTGCTTTTTAATTTTTGTACCGCAAATAGAGGATTTAAATTTAGTGAAGGCGATGATGCCTAAATCACTGTCTGTTGCTACCGTATATTCCAAGCACCCAGAAAGATCCAATAATATTAAAAAACTAAGATCACGCGAAATTAATGGGTTAATAACTACTACAATCTTAGAACGAGGAGTTACTTTTTCAGCATTAGATGTTTATATTTTGGGTGGTGATGAAGTAGTTTTTACTTATGAGACTATTTTGCAAATAGCAGGTAGATGCGGGCGAGATGCTGAGTACCCTAATGGAAATGTGTGGATATTTACCGCTGATATTACTTTAAGAATGTTACGAGCTAAAAAAGAGATTCAGTGGTTAAACAGTTGGAGGGATCATCATAGTGAATTGTGAAATTTGCAAAAAACAAATTTTACGGACATGGAATGTTAAACAATTTATTTTTGGTAAAACAATTGAATTGTATGATATTTGTAATGGATGTCGTAAAGATTTTAATGAAATAGGAGCGATCTTTTGCCCAGGATGTGGTCGAAAGCAAATGAATTCAAAACTTTGCAGTGATTGTAATCTTTGGAAAATTAAAGGCTATCAAATAATAAATAACCGAGCCATATATTGCTATAATCAAATGATGAAGCAGTATTTTAGAGAATATAAATTTAGAGGCGGGTATCATTTGAAGTCTATTTTCATGGGTGAAATAGAGAAGATTACTGATAGTAGACGAACATTAATTGTAATTCCAATTGCAAATGATAAATTACAAAAAAGGGGATTTAATCAGAGTAGTGGACTGATAAGCGCGCAAACTAAATGGATTGACGGACTTAAGTGTCAGAAACATTTTAAAGCTACTCAATCTAAAAAAACGCGATATCAGCGAATTAACACTCAGCAATGGTTTGAACTAAATATTGATCCAAATCAGATTGAAAATAAAAAAATTACATTAATCGATGATATTTATACAACTGGCAGAACCCTTTATCATGCAGCTGATTGCTTGTATCAGGCTGGTGCCAAAAATGTGAATTCGATTACATTAATAAGATAAAAAAATGTGAACGTCTTTATTTATAATATAATATATGTTACAATGCTATTACAGGAAAGAAAGATAGCGGTTTCATCTAAGCCTGTGCGGATTTAATTGAAATTGATAAATCCAATTAAAAAGAATGGAGATTAACACTATGCTAGAATTTATTGTACGTGGTGAAAATATCGAAGTAACAGAGGCAATTAAGGCCTACGTCATTAAGCGTCTAACTCGTTTAGAGCGTTATCTTAATGATGACAATAAGTATGTAGCGCATGTCAATTTGCGCTCATACCAAGAACGGACTTTTAAAATTGAAGTAACCATTCAGTTGCCATATCTCCTTCTCCGAGCTGAAGACACCCAAGATGATTTGTATCAATCTATTGATTTTGTTTCAGATAAATTGGAACGACAAATCCGAAAATATAAGACTAAGGTAAATCGTAAGTCACGTGAAAAGGGTTATAAAGGTATTGATACCTTTATGAATGAATCATTGGATGAACCTCAATTAGAAGAGGAAGAAGATGCTCAATTTGAAATTGTTCGAACTAAGCATCTTTCATTAAAGCCAATGGATGTAGAAGAAGCTATTCTTCAAATGGATCTATTGGGTCATAACTTCTTCGTCTTCCAAGATGCAGAAAGTGATTTGCCAGCGGTAGTTTATAAGCGTAAAGATGGTAAGTATGCTTTGATTGATACCGATTTATAACATTAAATAATTGATTAATCAAAAAGATCAACTACGATGATAGTTGATCTTTTTTAGTATAATAATAATAAATTTAAGACTTTCAAAAGCTTTGTGAACAGGGGACTGTTATAATAAATAGTAAGAAAATGAGGTGAATCAGATGTATTTAGATAGAATTGAAAAGGTTCGTAAAAATTTAGCTGTTTTTAACGCTGATGGAATGTTGGTAGCAGAGGGGGATAACCTAAAATATTTAACTGGATTTTTAGGTGGAACTGGGGATGGTCTACTATTGATTGGAACATCTGAGAAGAAGGCAGCACTGATTACAGATGCCCGTTATGAAGAAGAATTAAGGACTAGTTTACCTGAGGGAATTGATCTATTAATTACTCGTGATTATTATGGTGTTGCAATGCTTGCTGCTAAAAGATTTAAAATAAATAATTTAGGATTTGAAGATACTTTGCCATTTAAAATATTTGATGTATTGGATGAAAATTTTGAAGGACAGGATGAAAATTCAGATATTGTTCCAATTCCAGAATTAGTAGAGTGGTTACGCCAAGTTAAGTCTGAAAACGAGTTAGATGCACTACGTCATTCGACTGAAGTGGCTGTCAAAGCATATGAAGAATTATTGACAAAGGTAGAGGTAGGGATGACAGAGCGGCAGGTTGCTAATCTGCTAGATTTTATTATTAAAGGTTTGGGTGCAACTAGTGCATCATTTGAAACAATTGTTGCATCTGGCTATCGTGGCGCATTACCTCATGGTGAGGCAACTGATAAAAAATTAGCTGAAGGTGAATTGGTCACGATTGACTTTGGTTATTTTGTGGACGGATATACGTCAGATATTACACGAACGTTTGCCTTAGGAGCGGTTGATGATGGAGTTAAAAAAGCTTATCAGGTAGTCCAACAAGCAAATCAAAAGGCCATTCAAAAGATTAAAGCAGGAGTATCAGCTGGTGATGTTGATCAAGCCGCACGAGAAGTGATTGATCAAGCCGAATATGGTAAATATTATACCCATGCAACCGGACATGGCGTCGGATTAGCCATTCATGAAGGTCCCGTAGTTTCAACACAAGCAGAAGAAAGACTTGAAGCTGGAATGTTATTGACGATTGAACCTGGTATTTATATTCCAGGAGCATTTGGAATTAGAATTGAAGATGATGTTATTGTGACTAAAAATGGGGTTGAAAACCTAACTAGTGAGTTAACGACTGATTTAATTAGCATTGATAGGTAAGCATGATGGAATATTTTATAGCCGATTTACATTTTTTTCATGAACAGTTATTACAAAGTGAACATTTTTCGCCCCGTCCATATGATGATTTGCAGGATGAGCATCAAGGCCTACAACAGGCTTGGAATGCTAGGGTGACAGAAAATGATACAGTTTATCATTTAGGCGATTTAGCTTTTTTAAATAAAATTAAACCAGCTAAAAAAGGTTATCAAGCACTTTATGAATTATTATTAAGCCTCAATGGACAAATTGTATTGATTAAGGGAAACCATGATACTCGGGATTTATTTAAATTTTTACAAAATCAACATTCAACATTATCTGATGGTCGTCCTAAATTTAAATTTCATGATGTTGGAATGATTGTGAAAGCTAATCACCATCAATTCTTTTTGACACACTATCCTTTGATACTGGGGCCAACCGCCTCTAGTGTTAATTTACATGGTCATATTCATCATAGTCAGGTAGCAATTGCCGAAAATATTAATGTAGGAATTGATAGTTCCGATCTAGAATATTTAAATTCAGACGAGCGTCCTACTTGGGGAACACCATTGAATTTATCTGAAATTGAAATGATTTTAGAGAGGAAACGTCATCAATTATCAGAATAGCCGAAAGGAGGCCAATGAATTATGGAAAAAATAACAATTTTACACACTAATGATATTCATTCACATTTGGAGCGTTGGCCGCAGATTCGGCATTTCTTAAATACTTATCGAAAACAACTTTTACGTAATGGTGAAACTGTATTAACTTTTGATATTGGCGATGCAATGGATCGTAATCATGTTTTAACAGAAGCCAGTCATGGTCAAGCCAATGTTAATTTATTGAATGGGGTTCATTATGACGGTGTGACGATTGGTAATAATGAAGGCTTGGGTTTGAGTCATAATGATTTAAATCGACTTTATGAACATGCTAATTTTCCGGTCTTGCTAGCTAATTTATTAGATCAAAAAAGTGGACAAATTCCAAAATGGGCGCATCCATATGAAATTATTACGACCGGTGAAGGGACACGGATCGGAGTGATTGGTATGACGGCTCCGTTCATATTAACGTACCCATTACTTGGCTGGAAGCCATTACCAGTTGATGAAACGTTACAAATGATTCTAAAAGAACTAGTGGGACAAACTGATTTCAATATTTTGTTGTCACATTTAGGGTTATCGACTGATCGTCGATTAGCGGATGAATTTCCAGAATTACAAATTATTTTAGGATCACACACCCATCATCATTTACCAAAAGGTGAATGGCGAAATCAAACATTATTAGCTGCGGCGGGGCGGTATGGTGAACATGTTGGTCAGGTCCAACTTGAAATTGAAGACGGCCAATTTAAACGTGCTCAAGCTTCAACTATTGATGTAGATCAACTCCCAAAATTAGCTCGTGATGCAGAGACGGCAGCTAGTTATCAGAACGAAGGCACTAAAATTCTAAAAAATCAGTTGGTGGCAGACATTCCACAAACCTTTTATCGAGGTGTAGATGCTAAAAATAGGATAATTGATTTAGGATTAGAGGCATTGAAAACTCGTACGGAGACGGACTTAGCAATGCTTTCAACGGGGATGTTTTTGGACGATTTGACTGAAGGCCCTGTCAGTATGTATGAATTACACCATATGCTACCTCATGCTGTGCATCCTATGCGCACTAAGTTAAAAGGACAAGATGTTATCAGGTTAATGAAAGAAGTCAAAAAGAACCGTAATTATCTTCTTGGTAGTCCAGTTTATGGGATGGGGTTCCGTGGTCGTAAATGGGGTGAAATAGTTTGGTCAGGCTTAGAATTGACGAATGATGGTAATGTTTTGGTACAGGGTCAACCGATTAATTTGACGAAGGATTATTATATTGGTGGGTTGGATCATTATTTGTTTTTTCCATATTTTCCAACGTTAGAAATTGCGGGAAATAATGAATTATCATATGACACCGTTTTACGTGAGGATTTTGCTACTTATTTAGCGCAAAAATTCCCATCAAAAAAATAAAAATTGAAGGTATTTTGAAATGGATCGAGAACGAATGAAAGAGTTGGCGCAAGCCCAGAAGCTGGAACGAATTGCACAAACGCGATTGGAGCACGGTGAATCAGCTGCTGACTTATTGATTAATGAACGGGCGTATAAATTAGTTGCTAACTATCGTGATGCATATCAAGATGATTTGATGGCTGAGCGATTCAGCACTTTTTTGGAAAAATATGATTATTTAGTCGGTGATATAGCTGCTGATCAACTACGTATTCATGGTTTTTATAAAGATGGAACACCTGGTGTTTCAAGAATGGATCAAATTAGTGCGTTACAGGATTATATTTATGAATTTATGAATTTTGGGGCTCCATATTTTGTTTTAGAAAATCTAGAACCACATATGGTGGAAGATGATGAGCCAGAAGTTTCTCGCCCAAGACGTCGCCGAAATCATCATAGTAATAAAAATAATGCTTATATTGATGAGAAGAAAAGTTCCGTTAAAAAGAATCCTGTCAAAAAAGCTACTCATCAATTGAGTAATAAGAGTCCACGTCAAGTAACGACGAAAGGTAACAATCGAAAGCGTCGTTTTGAAATCCATGAACGAAGTACTGAGGGGGAATAAAGTATGGCATATAAAGGATATTTTATTGATTTAGATGGAACAATTTATCAAGGTAAAAAGAGCTTTCCTAGTGGAAAACGATTTATTGAACGTTTAAAAGCTGCTAATAAGCAATTTATGTTTGTGACCAATAATGCTACTAGAACGCCAGAGCAGGTCCAAGCTACACTAGCAGATGGGCACGATATTCATGTAGATTTGGATCAAATTTACACTTCAGCTATGGCTACTGCTGATTATGTAGCACAATTACCAAATGTGCATCAAGTATTAGTGGTTGGTGAAAATGGTCTGCATCAAGCATTGGCATCAAAGGGATTGAAGATTGTTACTCAAGGTTTGGCAGATGCGGTGGTTGTGGGATTAAATCGTAACTTGAAATATGATGATTTAATGTACGCCACTTTGGCTATTCAACAAGGGGCAAAATTTATCGCCACAAACATTGATACTAATTTACCTAATGAAAAGGGGATGATTCCAGGTGCAGGATCAGTTGTGGCATCAGTGCAAACATCAACACAAGTGGATCCAATCGTGATTGGTAAGCCTTATACTCCCATTATGGAAGGTGCTTTGGAGCGTGCAGGTTTGACTGTGAATGATGTGGTAATGGTTGGTGATAATTATAATACCGATATTAAAGCTGGAATTAATTTGAAGATGGACACGTTGTTAGTATATAGTGGAATTTCAACGAAAGAACAAATTACTGCAGCGCAAATTAAGCCAACTCATGAAGTTGATTCTTTGGATGATTGGTTTATTGAGTGAAACAGATTAATGGAGAATTTGATACAGAGGCTGGTACATATTTTTGTCTCAGCTTTTTTATTTGGATTAAAATAAACGACTGCTTAATATTAAATATTTCAAATTAGAAATTATCTTTACATTAATGTTATGGAATCCATCTGCAAAACATAAGATAATGAGTTTAACGATTGTAGGACTTTGAAGGAGATAGTGCGATGAAGCAGAAGTGGATATGGGGAAGTGTTGCCTTAGTAGGAATTGCCGCCCTGATCGGTGCATATTTAACACGTGATCAACAAAAAAGTATTAATATTAACGCGGTAGGTTCCACCGCCTTACAACCAATGGTGGAAGCAGCAGGTGAAGAATTTCAACGTAAAAATCCAGGTGTTTATATTAATGTCCAGGGTGGAGGATCAGGTACTGGTTTAGCCCAAATTCAATCTGGAGCGGTTGATTTAGGAAATGCAGATATGTTCGCTGAAGAAAAAAAAGGTATCAAAGCGGATAAATTAACTGATCATCAAGTGGCCGTGATTGGAATTGCGCCTATCTTGAATAAAGAAGCTAAAATCAAAAATTTAACTACACAACAAATGATTGATATATTCACTAAAAAAATTACCAATTGGAAAGAAATCGGTGGCGCTGATATGCCGATTATCTTAGTTAATCGAGTCAATGGATCAGGAACTCGGGTGACCTTTGAACGTTATGGACTAGATCAAACGCCTTCTGCAGAAGGACAAGAACAGGACTCATCAGGAACAGCACGCTCAATTGTTTCTTCAACGCCAGGGGCAATTTCATACGTAGCATTTTCTTATATTGATAAAAAACAAATTGATGTCCCTAAGTTAAATGGAGTGACACCTAATAATACCAATGTAACGAATGGTAAATATCCGATTTGGTCATATGAACATATCTATACTAAGGGCGATACTAAGCCAGAAGTGAGTCAGTTTATTAAGTACTTAAAGTCAGAAAAGATTCAAAAAACATTGATACCAAAATTAGGATATATATCAATTCATGATATGCAAGTTCAACGTAATGTCTCAGGTGTCGTAACATCTGTCAAGTAAAGAGGTATTAAAATGGATGAGATTAGAGAAGCGCTAACAAAAACTAGTGCCGCTACCAAAAAAGACCGTTTTGGCCGAGCTATTTCAATGTCAGCTTTAGCTTTGATTTTAATTGTTGTTATATCGATTTTTTGGTTTGTTGCCTCCAAAGGCTTAGCAACATTCTTTACCAATCATGTCAATTTGGGTGACTTTTTAACTGGTTCAAAATGGGCGCCGGGGCAAGTCGATGCACAAGGGAAACCAATGGCTGGAGCCGCATCAATGATTGTGGGATCATTTTTGGTAACTTTGTTATCGGCAATTATTGCAACTCCTTTTGCGATTGGAACAGCTGTCTTTATGACGGAAATATCACCTAGAAAAGGTGCAAAAATTTTGCAACCAGTTACGGAACTGTTGGTTGGAATTCCATCAGTTGTTTATGGATTTATTGGATTAACGATTGTTGTACCCACGATGCGCAGTATATTTGGTGGATCTGGGTTTGGAATTTTAGCTGGGGCGATGGTATTGTTTGTAATGATCTTACCAACAGTTACATCAATGACGGTTGATACTTTACGAGCTGTACCACGTCATTATCGTGAATCGGCTTTAGCTTTAGGAGCGACACGTTGGCAAATGATTTATAAAGTTATTTTACGGTCAGCAACTCCAGGAATTTTAACGGCCATCGTATTTGGAATGGCACGGGCATTTGGAGAAGCTTTGGCGGTACAAATGGTGGTTGGAAATGCGGCTTTGATGCCACATAATTTAACATCACCATCAGCTACCTTGACTTCAGTTTTGACCCAAGGAATTGGGAACACTGTCATGGGATCACTTGAAAATAATGCTTTATGGTCATTAGCATTAATCTTATTGTTAATGTCACTTGTCTTTAATTTGGTCATCCGTGCAATTGGTAAGAAGGGAGCAATGTAGCTCATGAGCGCAAAAAAAAGTGATAAATTAGCAACCATTATTCTATATGGGATTGCTGGATTCGTAATTTTAATTTTGGCCGCATTATTGGGCTACATTTTGGTACAAGGAATTCCCCATTTATCATGGCATTTCCTAACGTCTCCGGCAGAATCATTTACTGCTGGGGGTGGAATTGGAATTCAACTCTTTAATTCCTTTTATTTATTAATTATTACAATGGTAATTTCATTCCCGATTGCTTTGGGGGCCGGAATTTATTTGAACGAATATGCTAATCGAAAATCTAAAACAGTTGAAGTGATTCGGACTATGATTGAAATCCTTTCTTCATTACCTTCTGTGGTAGTCGGGTTGTTTGGATTTTTACTGTTTGTGGTTCAATTTAAATTTGGATTTTCATTGCTATCTGGAGCGATTGCGTTGACATTCTTCAATTTGCCATTGTTGACCCGCTCTGTGGAAGAATCTTTACGGACAATTCCTGACTTGCAACGTGAAGCTGGGGCAGCACTTGGATTATCTCGTTGGGAGACGGTGGGGCACGTAATTTTACCTGCAGCCTTACCCTCAATTGTAACCGGAATTGTATTGTCAGCAGGACGAGTTTTTGGAGAAGCAGCGGCGCTAATTTATACGGCGGGGCAATCAGCACCAGTCGTTAATTTTACTGATTGGAATCCATTTAATCCTACATCGCCTTTGAATGTGATGCGTCCAGCGGAAACCTTAGCAGTGCATATTTGGAAAATTAATTCTGAAGGAATTATGCCTGATGCCACAGCTGTTTCAGCGGGAGCTTCAGCAGTCTTAATTATTGCGGTTTTGCTTTTTAATTTCACAGCACGTTCGTTAAGTAAGTTCTTATACCAACGCTTAACATCAAGTAAGTAGGGAGTTATTAGATGACAGACGTAAATAAATTAGTTTTTTCAGACGAAATGCCTGAGCATTACGTCATTGATATTAATGATGAAAAACATGAAGTAGCCTTATCATCACAGGATTTAGAAGTTTTTTATGGTGAAAAACAAGCTCTTCAAAAAACCAATCTTAAATTTGAACGTTATAAAATCACTTCATTAATTGGAGCTTCCGGTTCGGGTAAATCAACTTTTTTGAGGTCATTAAACCGAATGAATGATACGGTTGGAACGGTCAATGGTAAGATTATGTACCGTGGTTTGGATGTTAATTCATCTGATATTGATGTTTATGAAATGCGGAAACATATTGGGATGGTTTTTCAACGGCCCAATCCCTTTGCTAAGTCGATTCAAGAAAATATAACCTTTGCATTAAAGCAACATGGAATTAAAGATAAAGAAATTTTAAAAGAACGGGTAGAAACGAGTTTAAAGCAAGCCGCTTTATGGGACGAAGTGAAAGATAATTTAAACAAATCTGCTTTATCTTTATCAGGGGGACAACAACAACGATTAGTAATTGCACGAGCAATCGCCTTACATCCTGACATTTTACTTTTAGATGAACCTGCCTCGGCTTTAGATCCAATTTCATCTGCCAAAATTGAAAATACTTTGTTAGAATTAAAAGAAAAATATACAATTATTATTGTGACACACAATATGCAACAAGCTGCTCGAGTGTCTGACTACACGGCCTTTTTCCATATGGGTGAAGTATTGGAATACGATTTAACGCGAAAAATATTTACGCGACCAAAGGTACAAAGAACGATTGATTATGTCAATGGAAACTTTGGATAAGGGTGATATAAATGAGTGAAAAATTATTAATTACAGAAAATGTCCGCCTCTATTATGGTGAAAAAGAAGCGTTACATGGGATTAATTTAGACTATGATCGTTATGGAATAACTGCCTTAATTGGCCCATCTGGGTCAGGAAAGTCAACTTATCTTCGGGCCTTGAATCGGATGCATGATTTAACTGATTACGTTACCGTAACGGGAACCTTTCTGCTAAATGGTGAAGATATCTATGCCCCAACGATGGATACAGTTGATTTACGTAAGCAGATCGGGATGGTTTTTCAACAACCGAATCCGTTTCCATTTTCAATTTATGATAATGTTGCTTTTGGAATGCGTACTGCAGGAATTAAAGATAAAGCTCAACTGGATGAAAAGGTTGAAGAATCTTTACAAGCTGCGGCCATTTGGGATGAAGTTAAAGATGATTTACATAAATCAGCCCTTTCATTGTCTGGAGGACAGCAACAACGAGTTTCCATTGCGCGAGCATTAGCCACCTCACCGGAAATTTTGCTACTAGATGAACCAACCTCAGCGCTTGACCCAGTTTCAGCTAATATGGTTGAGAACACTTTGATGCAATTACGAGATCAATATACAATGATTATTGTGACACATTCGATGTCGCAAGCTTCGCGTATCTCAGATCGAACTGCCTTTTTTAATCAAGGTAATTTGATTGAAGTGAATGATACTAAAAAAATGTTTCTTAATCCTGACCAAGAGATGACACAAGATTATATTTCTGGTCGTTTTGGATAATAAAAATTAAAGGAGAACCGCTATGCGTCGATTATTTGATGAAGAATTAGCAGATCTAGATACATCGTTTAAAGAAATGGGATTATTAGTTTCTGAGACGATTCAACGCTCTGTACAAGCCTTTTTGGACCATGACCGTGACAGCGCACAAGATATCATTGACAATGATAAGGCGATTAATCAACGTGAGATTGCTTTAGAAAAAAAGACTTTTGAAATGATCGCTTTGTATCAACCGGTTACCACAGATTTACGTGAAATTGTGACTATTTTAAAAGCCGTTTCAGTAGTAGAACGCATTGGGGATAATGCACGAAATATTGCTTTATCAACCATTCACGTTAAGGGAAACCGACGTGTGGCGAAAATTGAAAAGCAAATTGGTGAAACTGGGACTTTGGTTGCTAAGATGGTGGCTGATGTTTTAACTTATTACATTAGTGATGATGCTGCTGGTGCCACTTCAATGTCTGATGTAGCTATGGTAGTGGCAAACGCCACCAAAGCAATTCGTGATTTAGCGATTGAAGCTATGAAAGCTGATCCTGAAAATGTTGAAGCTGCTACTGATTATTTGGTAGTAGGAGGATATTTGAAGCGGACGGCAGACTATGTTACAGATATTGCCGAGTGGGTAATCTATAAGCGAACTGGTAAGATTGTAGAATTAAATCCAGGCACTTCAAGCTTTATCTAAACATCATAGAGTGAAATGCTTATTTTGGATATATTGAATTAATTTTAGATTATTAATCTTTAAAAATAATGATTAAAGTGATGTTTAATAATTGAAATCCAGCTTTAAATTACGTTTGTAAAAGTATTACAAAAATTAATTTATAGGGAGGATAGGGATATTTTTATCCAATTCCTCCTTTTTATTTTGTGAGAGCTTTAAATAGTAGCGTAACGCTTGTTAAAAAATTTGGTATCATATGAAAGATAGTTAATTAATTTGATAAAAATATTAGGGGAAAAGTATGAATGATACATTAATTTTGCGAGGCTTACAGATCGTTTTGGTAATTGGAATTGCGATAATGCTGTTTGTCTACTACCGTCAGATCAAAAAAGCTGGGTTAAAGTTACGCCAGGGTGGAATTAAAGCTTTTATCATCGGCTTTATCACTGATTTTGGTGATACTATTGGAGTGGGAAGTTTTGCAACAACCACGGCAGCGTTTAAGGTAACTAATTTTTTAGATGATGATCGAAAGTTACCAGGAACAATGAACGCCGTACATGCCGTACCAACGATGTTTGAGGCGTTATTTTTTCTTACAGCAGTTAAAATTGATTGGCCTACTTTTATAGTGATGACGGTAGCATCTGTTTTAGGAGCTGTCATTGGACCTCGGTTAACAGCTGGGTGGGATGCGCAAAAAATTCGCGGGGTGTTAGCATGGATGTTAGTTATTGCAGCCCTTGTGATGATTTATAATATTTTCTTTTTACCAATTCCGGCGATGGGAAAAAATGCTTTAGTTGGTTGGCAATTATGGTTAGGGTTTGTTTTTAATTTTTTGCTGGGGATTTTAATGACGTTGGGTCTAGGAAACTACACGCCTGAATTAATTTTCTTTTCTTTAATGGGAATGAACCCCTTAGTGGCTTATCCCGTAATGATGATGAATTCAGCTGTCGTTATGACGACAGCTGCAACTGGATTTATTAAAACTAAGCGAATTCAATGGCGAGGACTTGGTATGCTTGTTTTGGGTGGAATTGCTGGTGTGGTTGTGGCAGCAACTTTAGTCAAAAATATTAATCTTTCAGTTTTGCGTTATGGAATCGTTATCCTTTCCTTGTGGACAGCTTATAGTCTTTGGAAAGAATCACGGCAAGTATTATCAATGGAAAAATCGATTGAAAATAATTAAGGTGAAATTTGATGTAAGTGAACTAGCGGGTGGGAATAATTTTATTCCTGCCTTTTTTGTTTTGATAATTTTTTTGATATAAAGTCTGAAAAATTTCATAAAAACAATCTTTAAATATTAATATTATATAAAGGAATTTCAAGAATTAATAAAGCTCGAGGTCAAAAACAGTTTGTAGTGGCAAAACATGTTAAATTAAAATCAAGGAAAAGTAGAAAAAGGAGTTTGGACGTGGCGGGCACGTTTCAGTAAAGCAAGATGACCCAAGTAGGACACATTGTTATTGGTTTAATTGTGGTAATAGCGGCCATATATTTATTTATTTTTGTCACGCAACGTTTGACAACAAGACAAGTCGCTAAATTAATGATTAAACTACAAACTTTAAAGGATATTCCAATGCAAGATCGACTGGTTAAAGGTCGTAAAATGAGTCTCATGGGACAAACTTTAGATGATTTTCAAGAAAATGAAGCTTTATATAACCGAATTGTGGCTACAGACTTTGATGATGTGAAGCAACAGGCTGATCAAGTATTAGCATCAGCACAGGGATTTAATATCTGGCAAACTAATCAAGACTTACGAAATTTGAAAAAGCGTGTTGATCAGGTTGCACGCGATATTGATACTGTTAATCAAGGTTTAACTGATTTAGAACAAATTGATGCAGAACACAAGCAAGCGGTTCAAGATTTAGAACTAAAATATAAAAATTTACGAAAAACTTTGTTGTCACAAAATTTTATTTTTGGGAATACATTAGATAAATTAGAAGATATTTTGGGCGAATTAGAAGATGAGTTTTCTGAATTTTCTAATCGTACGGAGAATGGAGACCATGTAGCCGCCTCAGAAATATATGAATCATTGGCTATGGAGACTAACCAATTAGAAGAACGGATGGATCAAATTCCGGGTTTGGTTAAAGATTTGAGTACCACAATTCCAGAACAACAAGAAGAGCTACAAGCGACTTTTGATCAAATGATGGAACAGGGATTTACATTCAAAGATAATTTCGTAGAGCAGGCACTTAAACAAATTGAAGAAGATCGCAAGACTACTTTAGAAGCACTAAAGAATTTGACGCTTAAAAAAGTTCAAGAGCAGTTAACAACTTTACATCAAGAAATTAATCAAATTTATAAAACTTTTGAGAATGAATACCAAGCATCACAAATTGTGCAAAAAAAGTTAGACGAATTACGAGAATATTTGGGACATCTGCAACAGCAAAACCAAAATTTGAATCAGTTAGTTGGACAATTAAATCAAAATTACATTTTCAATCATGATGAAGAAAATAGTATTCGTGATTTATCACGTCAGCTGTTACAAGTTGAAAAAGATTTAGATAGCATTCGACTAGGTATTAATAAGAAGGAAGTTGTATTTTCACAATTAACGGAAAAATTAATGGTTGATGAAAATCAATTGGATCAAGTTGAAGAACAACAAATTGGCCTTTGGGATAATTTAAAAGTTTTACCTGAAATCGTTAAAACTGCTCAAAATAAAGTTGAATTATTTGTTGAATCTATGCGCAAGATTAAACGACGTGTTGAGCGACAAGGATTACCTGGAGCACCCACGACTTATTTGAATTTCTTTGATCAAGTCTCGGAAATGTTGAATAAGTTACAACAACAAGTCAATGCTCCGCGGGTAAATGTTGATGACTTACAACGTCAAGTTAGTATTGTTGGCTCGGATCTAGATAATCTGCAGGTCGCTACTAATGAGCTACTCGCCAATGCCACATTAACTGGAATTTTATTGCATAAGGCTAACCAATATCGGGAATATCCTGAAGTAGTTCAAGCTGTGCAAAATGCTCAGGTGGAATATAATCAGTTTTATAATTATGAAAAGGCCGTTGAGGTTTTGGGACAAGCGTTAGATCGAATTGAACCAGGAACGACCGAAATTTTAAGAGAACAAAACAACCAAAATCGGCTTATCTAAATTTATTAAAATTACTTGTAGCACTAGATTTAAGTATGTTAAAATTAGCATGAAAGCTAGGAACTGAGTAGAATTAATTTAGGACATGTTAGAGATATGGCGGTTGGTGCAAGCGATACCTAAAATTAATTTGAATTACATTCATGAATAATATAGTTTTCCGCTTCATCTAGCGATATCAAGATGCCAAGTGGTGATTGTTAGACAGTCACAATTTAGGTGGTACCGTGTATTAAGTTGCACCCTAATGACATTTTTTGTTATTGGGGTGCTTTTTTATTGAAATAAATATTATTATTGGAGGATTTACAGATGGACGTTTTAAGTGAATTAAAGTGGCGTGGAGCCATTAATCAGGTTACTGATGCGGAAGGATTAAAAAACACGATCGAAAATGAAACGATTGGAGCTTATGTAGGAATTGATCCGACAGGAGATTCTATGCATATTGGACATTTAATTCCTTTTATGATTTTAAAGCGCCTGCAATTAGCCGATGTTCGGCCGGTGATCGTAATCGGGGGGGCAACCGGTTCAATTGGTGATCCGTCTGGTAAGAAGCAAGAACGCAAATTATTAGATCAAAGTTCAGTGGATCAAAACGTCCAAAAAATTACGAGACAAATGGAACGTTTATTTGGTAAAGATGGTTTTACAGTAACAAATAATAAAAATTGGTTGGGTGAAATGACTTTGTTGGACTTCTTACGTGATTACGGAAAGCTATTTCCTATCAACGTAATGTTAGCCAAAGACGTTGTAGCATCAAGACTTGAAGCTGGAATTTCATTCACCGAATTTACCTACCAAATTCTACAATCAATCGATTTTCATCATCTTTGGAAAAATGAGCATGTTCGGTTACAAATTGGGGGATCCGACCAATGGGGAAATATTACCGGTGGAATTGATCTAATTCATCGTTTGGAAGGTAATGATGCCCAAGCTTATGGATTGACAGTGCCATTGTTATTGAAGGCAGATGGGACCAAATTTGGTAAGACCGAAGGGGGAGCTATCTGGTTGGATCCAGCTAAGACTACGCCGTTTGAATTCTATCAATTCTGGCTTAATACAGCAGATAATGATGTAGAAAAAATGCTTAAGTACTTTACCTTCTTATCGGAAGAAACGATTGCAGAATTAATGAATGAAATGCAAAATGATGCTGCAAAACGTACAGCTCAAGTTCGTTTAGCACAAGAAGTAACTTCCTTTGTGCATGGGGAACAAGCTGTGAAGACGGCAGAATTGATGACCTCAATTTTGTTTGGGAATGGAGATGTAAGTCAACTTACATTAGAAGAAGTAGCCACTCTAGCAGGAAATGTTCCAACATTTAAACAAGATGGAAATAAAATTGAGCTACTTGATTTAATCGTGGCAGCTGGACTAGAAACATCAAAGACTGCTGCCCGTCGCGCAGTTAAAGATGGGGCTATTCGCATTAACGGTGTTCAAATCAAAGATGATACAGCTGAAATTGATCCACAAAGCAAATATGATGGGCAATATATTATTGTTAAGCGTGGAAAGAAGAAGTGGGCTGTTGGAGTTTTAAACTAGTTTTTAATTTTGAGCGTAAACTATTGCTTAAACTTGAAGTTATGTTGTCGGTATGCTAAAATCTACCAGTAGATAGGATATCTAAAGGAGGCGCAGCTAAATGTATAACGCATTATTGACGGCAATGATTGTTGTCGGAATTTTGATTATTATTGCTGTATTAATGCAGCCATCAAAGCAACAAGATGCTTTGTCGGCCTTATCAGGTGGTGGCGGAGATTTGTTTGCAACCCAAAAAGCACGAGGTTTTGAAGCTGTGATGCAACGTGCTACAACCGTATTAGGAGCTATTTGGTTCCTCTTGGGATTGGCTTTGGTATATCTTTCAGCACACTAACGAATAGCGCATTTCCCTCTCGTGATACGTTGCGAGAGGGTTTTAT
Organism: Weissella koreensis KCTC 3621; assembly: GCF_000277645.1. Next base: position 117,073 of record NZ_AKGG01000005.1, read on the forward strand.
TTTAGAAACAGAGGAAAAAGATAAAAAATGGACGCACAACAATTACAAAAAGAATTATTTGGCTTTTTAAAAGCTAATAATACGCAAAGTTATTCCGCTCAAACTTTAACGGATGGCTTACGTTTAAATGACGTAAACGGATTTACACAGGTAGTTCAAGCCTTGGCTCAATTGGAACGTGATGGACAAATTGCCGAGATTGATGGGGCTTTCAAATATAATGCAAAGAGCCAAGGATATATAGGAACTTTCCGTTCTAATGCGAAAGGCTTTGGATTTGTGGCTGTAGATGATCTAACGGAAGATGTTTTCGTAAATCCAGATAATACAGCTCAAGCTTTAAATTTGGATCAAGTTCGAGTGACTTTGTTAACGAAGGGGGATGCTGATGCTGGTCGAGGCCCCGAAGGAATCGTAGAAGAAATTATTAGTCATGATTTGAATCAAGTGGTTGGTGAATTTAAATTAGGTTCTGATTACACCGGATATATTGGAACAATTAATATAACGGATAAGAAAAATGCAAATTATAATTTCTTAGTAAGTGAAGGTGGAGTGACCGCTAACGATGGTGAAGTTGTCGTTGCTCAAATCAAAGAATATCCTACACCAGCGATGCCTAAGCATATGAATGGAGTTATTTCAGAAACCATTGGATTCAAAGATGAACCAGGGGTTGATATCATGGCAATCGTTCATCAACATAAGGTTCCAGCTGTTTTTGATGAGGAAGTTTTGGCACAAGCAGAAGCTATCCCTGACCATGTTTTAGATTCTGAATGGGCAGGACGTGAAGATATTACTGACCAACCTTTGGTTACGATTGATTCAATTGAATCAAAGGATTTGGATGATGCGGTAGTTGTTTGGAAATTAGAAAATGGTAACTTCCATTTGGGAGTACATATTGCTGATGTTTCTCATTATGTTCCTGAGGGGACACCCTTGGATGATGAAGCTTATAATCGCGGAACTTCAGTTTATTTGACTGATCGTGTCATTCCTATGCTACCTCGTAATATTTCAAATGGAATTGCTTCATTAAATCCAGGGGTTGAACGTTTAGCGATGTCAGCTGAAATGGAATTTACGCCGCAGGGTAAGCTTGTTGATTATCGATTGCATCAGTCTGTGATGAAATCACACGCAAGAATGACTTATAAAGCGGTTAATGCCATTTTGGATGGGGATGAAGAAACTCGTGAAGAATATGCTGATTTGGTCCCAATGTTTGAAACCATGGGAGAGTTGCATAAAATTTTAGCTCAAAAGCGAATTGATCGTGGAGCAATCGAATTTGACGCCCCAGAAGCCAAAATTATTGTTGATGCTGCTGGTAAGCCTACAGATATTCAAATTCGTGAACGAGGACTCTCAGAACGAATTATTGAATCATTTATGTTATCAGCTAATGAAACAGTTGCCATGCATTTTGATCAATTGAAGGTACCATTCTTATACCGAGTTCACACTTCGCCTGATTTGGATAAAAGTGTTCGTTTCTTTGAATTCGTGAAAGCCTTGGGTGGTAAAGTTAATGCCGATCCAAATAAAGTTAAGCCGATGGATTTCCAAAAAATTCATGATGAATTTATGGGATTACCATCTGAACAAATGGTTTCAACAATGATGCTTCGTTCAATGCAACGAGCAGCTTATACAAATGAATCTTTGGGACATTTCGGGTTGGGGGCTGAGTATTATACTCACTTTACATCACCAATTCGTCGTTATCCAGATTTAACGGTTCATCGTTTGATCAAGTGGTATGAGAAGAATGGAACTGATGAAGCAGCACAAGCAAAGTATCGCGATAAGTTAGCTGAGATTGGAAATGATACTTCAATGCGTGAGCGTCGTTCAATTGATACTGAACGTGATACTGATGCAATGAAAAAGACCGAATTTATGGAAGATAAGGTTGGCCAAGAATTTGATGCAGTTGTTAATGGGGTAATGAAGTTTGGAATGTTTGTCTCATTGGATAACACTGTTGAAGGTCTAATTCACACTTCTAATCTAACTGATGATTATTATATGTATGATGAGAGCCATTTAGCTCTAATTGGTCGTCGCTTCCATCATATTTATCAAATTGGACAAGCAGTGAAGGTGAAATTAGTTCGTGTTAACAAGGAACAAAGTTCGCTTGATTTTGTTCTAGTTGATCCTGATGCAGCACCAATTACGGATATCAAAGTAGCTGATGGGCATCGAGGTGGTTATGGTGATAAAAACAATAAGAATCACCATGATAAGCCACGTAATGGTAAATATAATAGCGGAAATGCTAAGAAGAGCCAAGGTACTAGTCAACGTCATAATAACGGTCAAGCACTTGGGACACTTAACGACCGTCGTAAGCCTAATGATTCAAGAGATAATGCTAATCGGAAAGGCCGACACTAAAATCAGGGAGGTTAACCATGGCCAAATCTAAAAAAACAACACAACAGTATTTAGCGACCAATAATAAAGCACGCTATAATTATGCTATCGGTGCTACATATGATGCTGGGATGGCACTCACTGGAACTGAAATTAAATCTGTTCGTGCAGGTCAAATTACCATTGCTGATGGCTTTGTTCAAATTAGACATGGTGAGGCATGGTTGGATAATGTCAATATCGCACCTTATGCGCAAGGAAACCAATTTAATCATGAACCTTTGCGCCCACGGAGTTTATTATTACACAAGCGAGAAATACAACAACTAGAACGCTCTTCGTCTGAAGCGGGTGTCACAATTGTGCCACTCAAGGTTTATATTAATCACGGTTTTGCTAAAGTTTTAATTGGGGTTGGAACTGGTAAGCGGCGGTTTGATAAACGAGAAACTATTAAAAGGCGAGATCAAGATCGTGATCTACAACGTAAGTTTAAAGGTAGTGTTCGTTAATCAACTGAGTTTATTAACATTTGTTGAAATCTTATAAAAAAATATATTTAATTTATTTAAGAGCCTGGAGTAAAAATTGTCCTAGGTTCTTTTTTATTGTCAAAATAACTTAAATGTATCTTGTATAATTCGGTAATTAGAATTATATGTGAAAAAAACTTATTAATTTTAAAATCAAAAACAGGCTAAGCGCAACCTTTAATTTGATTTTATGAGAATATATGTTCTGTAAAACTAATTTAGTGCTTGTCAAAGATAAAACTAATTGCTAAAATGAGAACATTATTAAAAAAGGACATTTTAATAAGAATTAATAATAAAAAGGATGGGGTATGTATGGAAACTGAACAAAAGCAAGAAAAGAAATTTTTCGGACAACCAATTGGTTTGTCAACTCTGTTTATGACAGAAATGTGGGAACGTTTTTCTTATTATGGAATGCGAGCAATTTTACTTTACTACATGTGGCATTTAATTGCGGTTGGTGATTTAAATATTACTAAGGCCGTGGCTGCATCAGTGATGGCGATCTATGCCTCAATGGTTTACTTGACGGGTGCATTAGGTGGTTACTTAGCTGACCGAGTGATTGGTTCTAGGCGAGCCGTTTTCATTGGTGGAGTCTTTATCATGCTAGGGCACATTGTCTTATCGCTACCATTTGGATCTTCAGCTTTGTTCACTTCCATTGTCTTGATCATTATAGGAACAGGACTTTTGAAACCAAATATTTCGTCGATGGTTGGTTCACTTTATCGGCCAGAAGATCGACGTCGGGATGCCGGATTTTCAATTTTTGTTTTCGGAATTAACTTGGGTTCATTTATTGCACCTTTGTTGGTTGGTTGGACACAACAAAATGCTGGTTACCATCCAGCCTTTGGATTAGCAGCAATTGGGATGTTCCTTGGATTGGTTCAATACTACTTCGGTGGTAAAAAGAACTTACCAAAGGATGGGCTAAAACCTACTGATCCGTTGGAAGCTCATGAAGTTAAACCTTTAATTATTAAAACTGTTTCTGGAATCGTTGCTTTGGTAGTGGTTGTTGCTGTTATGATGATGATGGGTTGGAATAATATTACAGATTATATTAATTTACTAACTATCATTGCAGTGTTAGTGCCAATTTATTACTTTACTCAAATGCTATCTTCTAAGAAGGTAACTAGTAAAGAACGTTCACGAGTCTTAGCATATATCCCACTCTTCTTAGGTGCTGTATTATTCTGGGCATTAGAAGAGCAGGGATCAGTTGTATTAGCAACCTTTGCGGAAACACGAACAATCCATTCATGGTTTCCAGCTGCTTGGTTCCAGTCGTTGAATCCATTCTTTATTATGTTGTATACGCCTTTCTTTGCTACAATGTGGACTCGTTGGCGTAAAAATGCGCCTTCGTCACCAATGAAATTTGCGGTTGGATTGATTTTTGCGGGAGCATCATTCTTACTTCTTGCAATCCCAGGAAGTCTATGGGGAACTGCTACTCGTGTATCACCATTATGGCTTTTGGGATCATGGGCGTTAATTATTTTTGGTGAAATGTTAATCTCACCGGTGGGTCTTTCGGTCACTACTAAATTAGCACCACGGGCCTTTAATTCACAAATGATGTCTCTTTGGTTCTTGGCTGCAGCAGCTGGATCAGCGTTGAACGCACAATTTGTTGGATTGTACACACCAAAGACAGAGGTTTCATACTTCCTTATTTTTGGAATCGTGGCCGTTGTGTTAGGAATTATTATGTTGTTTCTTGTAAAAATGGTTGTACGTTTGATGGATGGAGTAGATTAAAAATTAAACTAGTTAGGTAATAAAAATCCATGAATTTGGTTTTTATTACCCTTTTTATTTAAAGACGTTTAAAATTATCTTTAATAAGAGTATGAGTAGTTTGGATTAGAGCTTATTTACTGAAATGGAGGATTATAACAATGGATCGTTTTAAACTTGAAATTAAGTCCAATGCCGATTTATCGGCTTTGGAAATGATTAAAATCATGCAAGAACGTGTTGCAGTTTTTGTGGTGGAACAAGATTGCCCCTATCAAGAAATTGATGATAAGGATGAAGATGCATGGCATGTTATTTTAAAAGATCAAAAAAATGATCAAGTTGCGGCTTATGCTCGCGTGGTTAGACATGATGATGGAAAATCAATTAGCTTCGGACGCGTTTTAGTTGTTAAATCATATCGCCAACAACAATTGGGAAGGGCGATTGTTACAGCGGCAATAGACCACATTCATAAACAATTTCCAAAACGTACAGTGAAAATTGCTGCTCAAAATTATTTACGTAATTTTTATGCTTCTTTTGGCTTTAAAACACAATCAGACGTATATCTAGAAGACGGAATTCCACATATAGACATGACTTTAGTTGAATAAACTGGATTTAATTTTAGTTAAATTGAATGGGCTATCCAAAAAGCAATAATGTTTTATTTCAAGCAAGCAAATTATAAAATCATTATAAGTTCAGATTAGAAAATTAGTTCTATATATCTGAACTTTTTTTATATAACAATAATTATTACCAAAAATTGCAATAAGTTTGGAATAAATAAATATTTCTTTTTGAAAATAAAAGTTTTATAATTTGAAATATTGGTTAAATTAATTAGCGTTAGAGCGGTTAGATTGAATTTATTTACTTAATTCATACAAAAGATAAAAACGGAGTAGTTTTATGAAAAAAATATTAATGTGGGTCGGCTTGGTTCTAGTTTTTTTGTTGGTAGTTTTTGGGATTGTTTTCCGAAATGAGATAACAACAATAGCTACGACGAAAAAACTTAATGATAAACCTTTTTATGAAATGAATTATCGTGGAGATTATGCTTTAGATAAAATTTTGAAAAAAGGAGTTGATAATGATCAAGAATTGGCTGATTTTGCAACAAAGCAATTATTGCATGGTATACCGGTTAAAATAAAAGTTCCAAATTTGGGTTGTACAACCTTCAATGCGATTACTCCAGACGGAGATAAAACGTTTGCCCGTAATTTTGATTTAGATAACGCTCCAGTCATGGTTGTCCGGACTAAACCTAAAAATGATTATGAAAGTATTTCTGTAGTTGATCCTGGCTTGATCGGGATTAAAGCAGAGGGAATGAACAAACCAATGGGGCGTTTAATGACATTAGTTGCCCCTTATATTCCATTAGATGGAATGAATGAAAAAGGACTAAGTGTTGCAGTATTAAAATTGCAAGATGAAAATACGAATCAGAACACGGGTAAGCCAGGGATTAATACTACTGTTGCTATTCGTATGATTTTAGACAAGGCCAAAACGACAGATGAAGCTGTTAATTTGTTGAAAAAGTATGATATGCATAGTTCTTCAACTGCGACATATCATTTTCAAATTGCGGATAAACGAGGAAAAAGTGTTGTAGTTGAATATGTTAATAATCAAATGAAGGTCTTACCATCTGATAAGAACTATCAAGTTGCGACGAATTTTTATTTGAGTCCTGAAAAGTATGGTCAAGGAAAAGGTCAAGATCGTTATAAAATCGCGACGGAAAAGTTAGAAGATCAGAAAGGTATTTTGACACCAGAACAATCAATGGATCTTTTAAAGGCTACACATTTAGAGGATAAAGGTGATAATAGTAAAGCCATGGTCACACAATGGAGTGCCGTTTATCAACAAGATAAGCTACAACTAGATATTGCGACTGGACATAATTATAAGAAGGTATATCATTTTAATGTACATTGATAAATTATTTTATACTATGAATAGGGACTTTGATTTGATTATAGAGCCATTCAGTGCGATAATATTAGAGAAGAAGAATTTGAAAATAAAAAAATTATAATTTAATTTAATTAAAATGTAGCTTTTTGAATATGACGGTGTTATAATAATTACAGAGTTAAAAAGCAATTTTGTTTTATGTTTTACCGAATGTATGGCACATTGATTTTTGATTTATTATTATTTAAGTATGGCAAGTGCCAAGGAGGTTTCACACATGGAACAAGGAACAGTAAAATGGTTTAACGCAGACAAGGGATTTGGATTTATCGAACGCGAAAATGGTGGAGATGTATTCGTACATTTCTCAGCTATTCAAACTGACGGTTTCAAGTCATTAGACGAAGGACAAAAAGTTAACTTTGACGTTGAAGAAGGAGCTCGCGGATTGCAAGCTGTTAACGTTACTAAGGGTTAATTCTTTAGTGCTTAAATAAAAAAGCAGTGCATTTATGTACTGCTTTTTTTTGTATGAATTTTTTGAATTTAGGGCTATTGATGTTCTTGCCCTAGGATGGTTTAAGGGGACGCCCTTCTTAGATGCAAATTGGAATTAATTTAGATCTATAATTTTATATTAGTTAAATATCAAGAATAACTAATTACCAATTTGTTCACATTCTATGATAAAATAAAGATGTTAAATTAATTATAAAATCATGAGGGAGTAACGGCAGACTTAAGTTTGCGGTCCCACCGTCAGCAAGAGCAGCTTGACTGCTCCGGTGGTCCTTAAATTGTGAGACTCGTGGTGACTTTCTAAATGTCACCATAGGTCTCTTTTTATTTAATGATTAAATGTAATTATCATATCTAGGAGGATTATTTATGCTTGAGGGAGATCAAAAACCTTTATATCAACGAACGGCCCAAGAAGTTGAAACAGCTTTAAAAGCTGATTCAGTCAATGGATTATCTGGTACGGATGCTAAACAGCGCTTAGCAGAAGTGGGACCGAATCAATTAAAAGCTACGAAAAAGACTACTTTGATGCAAAAATTCTTTAATCAATTTAAAGACTTTATGATTGTAGTTTTGTTGGTTGCCGCTTTAATTGCTGGTTTGACTGGTGAAGTGGCTGATGCGCTTATTATCTTAGCTGTTGTAATCTTGAATGCTATTTTTGGGGTCTATCAAGAAGCAAAAGCCGATGAAGCAATTGAAGCTTTGCAAAAGATGTCAGCGCCTAATGCCAATGTTCGTCGTGATGGGGTTATTATGACCTTGCCAGCTAGTGAATTGGTACCAGGTGATATTGTTGCGTTAGAAGCTGGAGATGTAATTCCTGCAGATATGCGCTTGTTGGAATCAGCATCATTAAAAATTGAAGAAGCTGCTTTGACGGGTGAATCGGTACCTGTTGAAAAGCAAACTGCCGCTTTAGCAGGTGAAGAGTTACCTCTTGGTGATCGGACTAACTTGGCCTTTATGAATTCGAATGTGACCTATGGTCGTGGTGTTGGAATTGTAACTGGGACAGGGATGTCAACTGAAGTTGGACATATCGCTGGAATGTTGGAATCAACTGAAACTACTAAAACACCGTTGCAAGTTAATTTATCAAAATTAGGTAAATCATTAACTTATTTAATTTTGATTATCGCGGTGATTGTATTTATTGTAGGAATGTTTAGAACTCCAGAAGTTGGAAGTGGGAACCGTGTTGTAGATATGTTGTTGACGGCTATTTCTTTAGCCGTTGCAGCAATTCCAGAAGGATTACCTGCGATCGTTACGATTACCCTTGCTTTGGGAACCAATCAATTAGCAAAAAAGCACGCTTTAATGCGAAAATTGCCAGCTGTTGAAACTTTGGGTTCGACTCAAATTATTGGATCAGACAAAACGGGAACCTTAACGCAAAATAAAATGACGGTTGAAAAATACTATGTTGACCAGAATTTAATTGATGCTAAGACGCCGGTTACAGGATCAGCTGAACAATTGGTTGATTTATTAGCTTTGAATAATGATACAAAAATTAATTCAGATGGTGATAAATTAGGTGATCCAACTGAAACGACTTTGATTACTTTTAATGAAACTCAAAATCGTAATTTAGAACAATTATTTGCTGAAAATCCTCGAGTGTCAGAAATTCCGTTTGATTCAGAACGTAAATTGATGACCACGATTCATCCCCACGGTGATCAATTTATGATTACGGTTAAGGGAGCACCTGATGAATTATTACGTCGAACTACAAAACGCTTGGAGCAAAATCAAGCGGTAGAAATGCAACCAGCTGATAAAGATAATATTAGTGCAGTTAACGTTGCTATGGCGCAGGATGCCTTGCGTGTATTGGGATTTGCCTACAAATTAGTTGATGAAATTCCAGAAAAATTGGAATCAGAATTGGTTGAAAATGATCTTATTTTTGTTGGATTAATTGGAATGATCGATCCTGAACGCCCTGAAGTGGCCGGTGCGGTTGCTGAAGCGAAAAAGGCGGGAATCAGAACTTTGATGATTACTGGTGATCATAAAATTACTGCCGAAGCTATCTCACGTCGTTTGGGGATCTTAAGTCCTGAGCAAGGCAGTGATGCAGTAATTACTGGTCGTGAATTAGATCAATTGGACGATGAAACATTTAAAGCTCAAGTTAGTCAATATAGTGTCTATGCTCGGGTTGCACCTGAACACAAGGTTCGGATTGTACAAGCTTGGCAATCACAAGGTCAAGTGGTAGCAATGACAGGGGATGGAGTCAATGATGCCCCTGCTTTGAAGACGGCTGATATTGGAATTGCTATGGGAATTACTGGAACGGAAGTTTCTAAAGGGGCCGCTGATATGGTCCTTGCGGATGATAACTTTGCCACAATTGTTAATGCTGTTGAGGAAGGGCGAAAAGTCTTTTCAAATATTCAAAAATCAATTCAATACCTATTATCTGCCAATTTGGGTGAAGTTTTGACCCTCTTTGTGATGACGATCATGGGATGGAATATTTTGGCACCTGTGCATATTCTTTGGATTAATTTAGTGACTGATACCTTACCAGCAATTGCATTGGGAATGGAACCAGTCGAACCAGGAATTATGGAGCGTAAGCCTCGCGGTCGTAATAGTGACTTTTTGGCTGATGGATTAGGTAGCACTATTATTTATCAAGGATTGATCGAAGGATTGATTACTTTGGGTGTTTATTGGTATGCTATTAATTTCCCTGTTCATGCTAGTTCAGCAGCGGCGCATGCCGATGCTTTAACAATGGCTTTTGCTACCTTGGGATTGATTCAATTATTCCATGCGTTTAATACCAAATCAATTTATCAATCAATTTTCAAGGTGGGTATTTTCAAAAATAAGACCTTTAATTGGGCGATTTTGATTGCGGCCTTAGCTTTGGCGATTACTATTGTAATGCCAGGATTGAATGATATTTTCCATGTCACACATTTGGATTGGCATCAATGGTTGTTAGTGTTGGGTGCTTCGTTTGCGATTATTCCAGTTGTGGAAATTATTAAATTCGTGCAACGTCACACCATGCACAAGCAATAATAATGTATAATAGAGAAGCTGTATTATCATTTCGGCTTTGATTCATAGCTTGAATTACAGCGGTTGGTCCTTCTAGGATTGATCGCTGTATTCTTTTATTATTAATCAATAGTATGGATGATAAAAATAATTAAAGTATATCAACGAATGGGGAATTAAAATGGCTAAAAAAATGTTTGCAAATCCGCGTGACTACGCAATGAAGTTATCACAATTAGTACAAACAACTGAAGAAAGTGGTTCAAATGTTGCGGAATACTTCGAAAAAATCCGAACAGCTATTGATGAAGATCAAGTTGCGGAGATGCCCAAAGCAGAATTTGCTGAAATTTCAGTTGAATTTGATGACGTGGTAGAAGTGTACAAAAAAGCTGCCGATGATCTAGATCAAATGAAAGCACCAGTTCGTTTAATTGGTGTTCATGGAAGTTTAAAGAAGACCTTCCGAGATTACTATGATGCTACAGTGGCTATGGCTAATGCATTGGATGTCAATAAACAACAAGTTGACGTAACTGCCTTTGACCAATCCGAACAAGATCAAGATCAATTGATGGAAGAGTTCATGAAGCAAGTTCGCCGAGCCTTCCAAATGGTAATGTAAGTATGGAGAATGTATCAATTCCAGAATTAGATCTAATCGCCGGAATTGCGAATGAGCTAGAGCTACCTAAGACAAAAATTAAAGCAACATCAGACTTATTACAAGATGGTAATACTGTTCCTTTTATTGCTCGTTATCGAAAAGAAGCTACGGGTAATTTAGATGAAGTCCAAATTCGTGACATTCAAGCCAGTAGTAAGCGATTAGAAGATTTGCAAGCCCGAAAATTAACGGTACAAAAGGCATTGATAGACCAATCCGTATGGAATTCGGCGTTGGCGGAACGTTTAATTGCGGCTGATAGTCTTCAAAAAGTGGAAGACTTTTATCTACCTTATAAACAAAAACGGCGAACCAAGGCGACGATCGCCAAGGAAGCTGGTTTGATGCCATTAGCTCAAAAAATTCAAAGTTTTCCAACCGATGATTTAAATCAAATAGCCTTAGACTATGTTGACCCTGCGCAAGATTTACCGGATGTGAAGGCTGTCATGAATGGGGTCCATGAAATCTTTGCCGAAGTGATTGGGGAAAATGCGGGATTACGTGAATGGATTCGTAATTATACGCAACAAAATGGAACTGTTGATGCCAAAATTAAACGTGGAGCGCAAGAACAGGATCCTAAATCTATTTATGCTTTGTATTATGATTTTAGTCAAAAAATTAAGCAGATTCAAAATCATCAAATTTTGGCTGTGAATCGTGGTGAAAAAGCAGGCATATTATCAGTTGGGATAGAAGTGGATCAATTGGCAATTGAACGTTATTTAAAGTTTCGACTAGTTGGTAGCAAACAAGGCGCTGCAGCAGAAGTGTTAGTTAATGCCGCTAAGGATGCTTATAAACGCTTCATAGGACCAGCAATTGAACGTGAAATTCGTAAACAATTGACAGCCCAAGCCAGTGCGGATGCTATTAAAGTCTTTGGTAAAAATCTGTATCATTTGTTGATGGGTGCTCCCTTAAGGGGACAAGTTGTTTTAGGATTTGATCCTGGAATTCGGACTGGTTCTAAGTTAGCCGTTGTGGATGAAAATGGAAAGTTTTTAGAAAAAGCAGTTATTTATCCACATCGAGCTGCTAAATATGATCCTGCAGGAGCGAAAAAAATTATTATTAATTTGGTTCATAAATATCAAGTAACTTTGGTAGCGATTGGAAATGGAACGGCTTCTCGTGAGTCTCAGCAGTTTATTGCTGATTTGATTAAGTCAGACTTGCCAGATTTGAAGTATGTGGTAGTTAATGAGGCCGGCGCTTCAGTTTATTCAGCCTCTGATATTGCTCGGACGGAGTTTCCAGAACTACAAGTTGAGCAACGATCAGCAATTTCGATTGCACGCCGATTACAAGATCCTATGGCTGAGTTAATTAAGATCGATCCACAGGCGGTAGGTGTTGGACAATATCAACATGATTTACCAACTAAAGAACTATCTGAACAATTAGATCAAGTTTTGGAGACGGCGGTTAATCAAGTTGGTGTTAATTTGAACACGGCATCAGCACAATTATTATTGCATATCGCTGGTTTAACTAAGACGACAGCTCAAAATATTGTGGACTATCGTGATCATAATGGAGCGTTTAAGACGCGAAATGAATTAAAGAAAGTTGCAAAACTAGGTCCTAAAGCTTTCGAACAGGCGGCTGGATTTTTGAGAATTCCAAATGGAACGAATAGTTTGGATAATACTGAAATTCACCCAGAGTCATATAAAGTCGCAAAAGAACTTCTCAAACGTATTGATGCGACAGATGTAGAATCACGTCAGCAGCAATTACAAGCTTTGGCAACTGATGATGTTGCTAAAGAATTACAAATTGGATTGCCGACTTTATATGATATTATAGATGCCCTTAAACATCCGGGACGAGATCTAAGAGATCAAGCCATCAGCGCAGTTTTACGTTCAGATGTTTTGACTTTAAAAGATTTAAAACCGGGTATGGAACTACAAGGGACAGTGCGAAATGTGGTTGATTTTGGAGCATTCGTTGATATTGGAGTTCATGAAGATGGATTAGTTCATATTAACGAAATGGTCAAAAATAAAAACCAACACCATAAACTAAATCCACATGATCATGTTGCAGTTGGTGATATTATTACAGTTTGGGTTAAAGAAGTGGATTTGAAGCGTGAACGGATTGGATTAACGTTATTTTCTGAAAATATCAGTTAAAAATAACGCTTGAAACTGGAAGTTCAATTTGGTATGATAAGCTGTGTTAGTTACTAACACAGCTTATGCGGACGTGGCGGAATTGGCAGACGCGCAGGACTAAGGATCCTGTGATAGAAATATCGTGCGGGTTCGACCCCCGCCGCCCGCATCTAAGTAAATTAAAAACCCCGTTGAATCAGCGAAAACGTTGATATGACGGGGCTTTAATTTTGTTTTCTATATTTTTAAACTAGTTCAGTTTAGATTGGTTGTCTTGGCATAGTTTTATGACTTTTAAAATCAACTAAAAAGTATTGTTTTACTATATAATTATATAGAATAAAGGAGGGACGCTATGAATAAACGTAATTCAGATAACTGGTTCAGTAAAGTCTCTAATATTAGGCATCTGAGCCAAGATATTCCAAGGTCAGATAAACTAACTGATGTAACAAATGAAACACATCAAGGCCAGGTTAACTTATCATTATCTGAGCTGAAAAAACATAGCCTACGCCTTTTGATTTTGTTAGGAGGAATTTGGTTTTTGTGGGGATTGATGATGTGGACGTTTTATTCATTTCAAAATACTACAAGTAATCGAGAATCGGTAAGTGGCTGGATTGGGCTTGTCTTATGCAGTATCATTTCGTTTGTGGCTATTTATTATATTAATTTGAAGTTAATACAATATAAGACTATTATAATTGGTTCTCAACTTAAAATTATTTTTAATAATCAAAAAGTGATTGGACGCTTCTTCAAATTAGATTATGCGATTTTAGATAAAACAGGAACTTTAACTGAGCCTGCAGCACAAGTTAAAAATATTGTTGTTCCGAATTCGGTGGAACGTGCGAAAATTTTTTCGATTTTAGAATTATTAGAACAAGAGTCTAAACATCCTGTTGCACGTGGGATAATGATGTATTTAAATAATCAAATATTTGAGCGCAAAGTAGTTCAATTAAAGCAACGGCAAAAAGTTGATTCTGGGGTTTGGGGCCGCTTTGAGGATGCTGATTATGCATTGCTGAGTCGGGCCGGTGTCCGACAATTAGGAATCGAACCTAAAATAAAAGCTGATGGCATGATGATGTGTTATTTGATCGAAAATCAGAAAAAAGTTATAGCCTCAATTGTTTTGCAAGATAAAGTTCGAAGTTCAGCTACGAGTTTGATTAAACAAATTAAAAACCAACGGATTGTTACAGTCATGGCGACTGGTGATAATGATAGTAACGCTAATCAAATTGGTCAATTATTGGGCATTGATGTGATTGCTGCTGATTTAACCAGTCAGTCTAAAGGGGAGTTAGTTAAAGCCTATCAGCAAAATGGACGGGTCCTTTTTGTTGGGGATGGTATGAATGACTATCAAGCTTTAAAAAATGCTGATTTTTCCATTGGAATTATGCATAATAAGTATTCATTGGGATTAATAGCGGATGTCCAGATTCAAGCTGATCATTTAACTTTGGTTCAAACAAGTTTAAAATTATTACAACAAGCGATTATCAAAAAATGGTTAAGTATGACTTATTGGGGATTTTACTGGGTAACTATTGTATATTGCATTCAAGAATTAAATCTCAATAGTATGTATTTGATAAGTGTTTATATATTATTAGGATTAGTAGTAGCAATCTTGCAGATTCTTAATTTTAAAATTTGGAAAACTAATATATAGTGATTTTTAGAAATTTATTTGACAAAAATATAGAGGCCTGTTAATATTAAATATGTTGATTAATCAACTTATTCATTTGGAGAATTACCCAAGTCTGGCTGAAGGGAACGGTCTTGAAAACCGTCAGGTCGGGAAACCGGCGCGTGGGTTCGAATCCCACATTCTCCTTAATATTATCGCGGGATGGAGCAGTCTGGTAGCTCGTCGGGCCCATAACCCGAAGGTCGTAGGTTCAAATCCTACTCCCGCAATCATTTAAAACTAAGTTTCTTGTAAACTTGGTTTTTTTATTTATTTTTAAGAATATTATGATTTGGTAAGGTTTGTTGAAGCCGAGGTTTCGGTGCACTGACCTTTGCTATACTTTAGTTATCATTTATGAAATTTATGTTGGGAGTATTGCAGATGAATTTTAAATATTTGCGATATATAATTATCGCCATTATATTAGCACTATTAACTGGTATTGCCTCGCCAATTTTGATTAATAACGCACAAACTATGAACATCGATCCAAGCTATATTTATGGGACTGTCATGGGGGTGGGGATGCTCTTTTGGGTCCTTTTAGGAACTAGTATGGTTCGTTATATCCGCCAAGCTAATAAGAATATTGTTAATTCATGGCGTTGGGCGTTGGGCGCTTTAGTGAGCTTGGGTGTGTCGTGCTTAGTGGCGATGGCCATGTACAAAGGATCGGCGCAAACTTGGCTTGTTTTACCACTTGCTTTAGTGGGAGTATCACTTTTGCTAGGATCGTTGTTAATCTTTCAACCTATTAATTTGGATCAAGAAAATCAAAAAGATCAAAAAAATAATCACAAAATGAATCTAATGATGACCTTAGTGGCTACTATTGGATTTGCTTTGGGAACAATGACGTCAGGATTAATGGTCGGATTAATGATCTTGACAACGATTTTACTGATTGCTGATCCACAATGGCCAGTTATTTTGGTCCGCTATCAAAGACAACTATTACAAGATCGTTTACGCGAAAATGGTATTACAGTTAATGATTGGACTATCTTAAACCGGTTGCCAAAGATTAAAAGTATTTTATTAGAAAAGTCCGGCGTTTTAACAGAATCAGTCGCTATTGTTTATTCGGTTAAAAGTGTTGATGATCGTTATAGTGATAATGATGTGATTGGAATTGCAGCTGGCTTATTACAAAATTTTGCTAGTCCGTTATCAAGTGGTTTTGCACAATACACTGCTGGTAAAGGAATCGAAGCCAGTGAAGTTTCAGAACCAGAAAAAATTGCATTAATTGGAGTTTCTGGAGTGATTCATCAAGAACTTTTTGCGGTTATTTCAGCAAGAGAAGCCTTAAAAAACTATGCTGTGAGTCCAGAAGTCTTTGCAAATTATCAATCAATAGGTAATTCTGTTTCATATATTGTTGATGGGATTCAGGTTATCGGAATTATTAATTATGGTACACCATTAAAGCATTCACTATTAGAAATAGATCGGATGTTAGTTAAACGTGGAATTCGAACGCAAGTTATTTCTGCTGATGCATTAGGATCAGTGCATGGCTTAAAAGAATTATTCAAAAGTGCTAGTTATGTCAAAGCTGGTTTAAGCCCTAAAGATAAGCATGATATGCAAATTGCGGCTTTAAAAGATGAAAATTCAATGTTTATTACTAATCAACAAATTCCCAATGGGTTACCAAAAAGAATTTTGATGGAAGTTGGAGATAGTCTTCCAATTGCAGATGCGCAATTGAAAGACCTAGAGCAATTGGGACCACTTTTCCGTTCTACTGATCAATTGGATCATATTAATAAGAATCATTTACGTTGGATGAATATTATTATATTGGTCCTAATTTTAATAGGATTATTATTAGGATTAGCTTTAGGTAACTGGATTATTTTGGCACCACTAATTGCAGCTGTTATTCGCTTGGTGGCAATGTTTACTCTAATGTATCAAATGAGAAACTAATTTAAATAAGAAGATATAAAGTTGGTCTGATTAAAGATCAACTTTATTTTTTTATATCGTTTAATAATTATTACAATTCATTGACACACATTAATAAAACAGATAAAATTAAAAGGTGTTAAAAAGCGCAAATTTAATAATTTATAAATAAGTTGAAACCATTTAACTTACTAGACAGGAGTCAATGATGAACATCACTATGATCATCCTGACAGCGCTTGTCGCAATCGTAATTGGGTATGCTTTTGGACATGTTTTCACTCGAACTAAGATTGAAAACAGTTTGAAGCAAACCCGACAAACTGCAGAAGATATCACGAATCAAGCACAAGTTGAAGCAAAGGCCTTAAAACAAAGTGCCATTGTTGAAGCACGTGATGAAAGCCAACAATACCAAGCTAAAATCGAGGGAGAATTACAGGAACGACGTCAAGCCGTTTTGGCCCAAGAGGAACGTTTGGTAAGTCGTGAATCTGTCTTAGATCGGAAAGATGCTTCTCTTCAAAAAAGAGAAGAATCAATTTCTGAGAAAGAGAATAAACTTGATCAACAACGCCAAAGTGTGAAGGATAAGCAAAATTATGCGGAACAATTGGTGGAAGATCGTGAAGCAAAGCTAGTAGAAGTGGCCGAAATGGATCGCACGGATGCTAAAGGTTTGATTTTAACAGAAACAAAGGAAGCTTTGGTTTCTGAACGAGCTAAGTTGATTAAGGAAAGTGAACAGGAAGCCGTAATTGAAGCTGATAAAAAGGCTAAAAGTTTGGTTGTTCAAGCTATTCAACGTTCAGCGGCTGATATGGTTGCTGAATCAACAGTCTCAGTTGTTGCACTTCCAAATGATGATATGAAAGGTCGTATCATTGGACGAGAAGGCCGTAATATTAGAGCAATTGAAACCCTAACTGGAATTGATTTGATTATTGATGATACTCCAGAAGCGGTTGTGTTGAGTGGTTATGATCCTGTTCGTCGTGAAATTGCTAAGAGAGCTTTGGAAGCTTTGATTTCTGATGGTCGGATTCATCCGGCTCGGATTGAAGAGATGGTTGAAAAGGCTCGAAAAGAAATGGACGAACATATTCGGGAAGTTGGAGAACAAACGGTCTTTGACCTAGGTCTTCATAATATTCATCCTGATCTAATTAAAATAATTGGACGAATGAATTACCGAACAAGTTACGGACAAAATGTCTTAGTACATTCGATTGAAGTTGCAAAACTAACTGGCTTGTTGGCAGCTGAGTTAGGTGAAGATATTACGCTTGCTAAGCGCGCAGGATTATTACACGATATTGGTAAGGCGATTGATCATGAGGTGGATGGATCACACGTGGAGTTAGGGGTTGAATTAACAACTAAGTATCACGAACGTCCGACTGTTGTGAATGCAATTGCATCACATCATGGGGATGTTGAACCGGAGTCAATTATTGCAGTCTTAGTAGCTGCATCAGATTCGATTTCGGCGGCACGTCCAGGTGCTCGTTCCGAGTCATTAGAAAATTACGTTCAACGTTTGCAACAACTTGAAGGAATTGCAAATGGATTTAATGGGGTTCAAAAGACCTTTGCAATCCAAGCTGGACGTGAGATTCGAGTGATGGTGGAACCAGCAGCAATTTCAGACGTGGAAGCGACTGTCCTTGCGCGTGACATTAAGAACCAAATTGAGCATGATCTTGATTATCCGGGACACATTAAGGTTACGGTTATTCGAGAATCTCGTGCGATTGAATATGCCAAGTAAAAAAATGAGAGAGTGAGACAAACTCGTTCAATGTTTTGATTTAACGTTGTTTTCACTTTAGCCTTAAAAGGGTTGAAGTGAAAAGTTGAATAATTAACTTTGAACTTTGTCCACTCTCTTTTATTTATGATAAATATAGTATATAATCGTGCAACATATAAATGTTGATTGGATAAATTAACCATAGTAAAATCAATTTAAATTTTGTCGTAGAGATTAATAATAATTTTTATGGTAAAATCAATTTGTTATTAATTAAATACTTGATTGTGTATTAATTAGGTAAAGGAAGAGGTTGGACTGTGGATGATGATTTGAATAGCAAAAAGCAGAGTATTGGCGCCAAAATGAAAAACAAAAAAAGTTGGCTGATAGGTATTAGCATTGCATTAATAGTACTGATCGCAGGATCAGGAGCATTCTATTATTATAATCAGACCCAATCCAGCCAAGCTAGACAGTTCGCACGTGAATATACTAAAAATTTTGCGCAGAAAAAGTATAGCCAGTTATTGAAAAATACTGATAAAAATAGTTTGAAAGCATATGGTCTAACAGATAAAGATCCGTCAGCCAAAATAGAAAAAAGTTTTGATTATTTAGGTATTGAAAATATTAAAGTCAGTGATGTTAAGACAAATTATAAGGGTGGAAATCGTTTCCAAATGACTTATAATGCTGATTTGAAGACGCCAGCTGGAATGATTAAGAATAAGCGTTATGTTGTCAATTTTAAAATTAATAAAAAGCAAGCTACTGTGATTTATAATAGTAATTTGATTTTGCCAGGTTTGGCGAAAGATGATCATCTAAATATTGCCAAAGATGGTGGGCAACGTGGCCAAATTTTGGATCGAAATGGTAAAGTTTTGGCGGGTACTAAAATTACCAAAGAATTAAAAATTGTACCACAATACTTTTTGAATAAAGATGGTTCAATTAATCAAGATCAAGTTGACGAAGTTGCTAAGAAATACAATGCCACTTCAGATGAAATTACTAAAGGTATTAATGCTTATAGTAATCATCCAGATTGGGCCTATACAGTTAAAAGCCTTGGTGACGATGATTATCAAAAAGATGACGATGGTGATGGTGCATCAGTTCAATCAAGTTATGAACGAGAGTATCCTTTGGGCGCTGCAGCTAGTCTCTTGATTGGATACACAAGCACGGCTACGTCCGATGATGTTGCAAAGGATGCTACTTTAAGTGGCAATGATATTGTAGGACGTGCTGGTTTAGAAAAAGCTTATGACAAACAATTGCGCGGAAAAGAAACTATTAAATATCAAATTTTGAATCAAAAAGGTGAAGCAAAAAAGACTTTACTTTATCAAAAGTTTGAAAAAGGGCAAGATATTAAGTTAACAATTGATTCAGATGTTCAAAAGGCAACTTATGATGGATTTAATGATGTACCTGGTTCAGCAGTGATTCAGGCACCGAAAACTGGAGATTTACTAGCAGTTGTTTCAACTCCGTCATATGATCCAACAACTTTAACTTCTAATAATAATGCTGATTATCCATTTATGGCCCGTTTTGCCAAGGGTTACGCACCAGCATCAACCTTTAAACAGGTGTCGGCAGCCATTGGACTAAGCAAGGGAACTTTGAATCCTGATGAAGTTATTAAAATTGAGGGGACTAAGTGGACGCCATATAATGTTACCCGGGTGAATAGTGATACTGAGGTTAACTTGAAAACTGCTTTGCAACATTCTGATAATGTTTATTTTGCACAACAAATGTTGAAGGTTGGTCGAGATACATTCCAATCAGAATTGACGGATAAATTCACTTTTGGTCGAGATTATAAGTTACCAATTACGATGAAGGCAGCTTCCTTTAGTAATACTGGTAAGTTAGAAGATAATAAACAATTAGCCGATAGTGCTTATGGTCAGGCGCAAATGTCAGTTAATCCAATTGAGATGGTCACCATGTTTAATTTCTTAGATAATGATGGTAACATCGTAATGCCAAAATTAATTAAGGATGATAAAAAGCCGGTCGTAATTAAAGATGCAGTTAAATCTGATGATGTAAAAACAATTCTTGATGACGAAGTCGGAATTGTTTCTGATGAAGATGGTTATGCTCATAATCTTTATAATGAAGGTTATAATTTAGCTGCCAAAACTGGAACTGCAGAAACAGGTAATAATAACCAAAACGCATTAGTTTCAATTCATGACCTGCAAAATAATAAATTTACGGGAATATTTGTAGTTGAAAATTCAGTGGTAAATGGTGAAAATAAGAACCCACAAGCAGATGATGTTGCTAAGAATGCGGTAGATTATTTAGAAAATACCTTTGTTAATCAGTAATATTAAAACAACGCGGACAATTTAATTAGTTCGGGTTGTTTTTTTGTGTTTAAATCGGCTATAATGAAGTAGTACGGGGTCGTTCCGGAATCGACTGGTGCTGTTTGAGCTAATGCTGCGTTTAGGGGTTGTGGCCCTATAATCCACTCAGACGAATTAACTGCAAAAAATTCAAACAACTTGGCTTTCGCTGCTTAAAAACCAGTGAACCAAACTAACACGATTGGTGGCCATCCAGTTTAGTTAGTCATAATAATTATGGCCTGCGCATAACGCTCCCATCTGAAGCTGTTATGAAGAGGATAATCAGATTAGCCTAAAGGATCGCCGGGTTAATTGGCGTGCCAAGGGCGAATTTTAAATTAATTAACTATGAACGTAGATGTATTAGTATCAAGGTATTAGGACAGGGGTTCAACTCCCCTCGGCTCCATAATATAAAAAGGTAAACCTCATTGTATCAACATATTCGTTGGTGTGGTGGGGTTTGTTTTTGTTATTTATCCTAAATTAATCTAATATAGATAAGTTTATATTTTTAAAAGGTTCATTATAATAAGTATTAACAGGTTTATGGTCTTATCTCTAAATTTAATTTTTTGAAATGAGGATTTGAAATATGTCAGTTAAAATTGGTAGTGATGAGCATATAACAGGAATATTTAGATTGATTACAGAATTAGAACAGAATGAATTTAATTTTAATCAATTTAAAAATGAAATAAAAAAACAATATAATAATGATAATTATTGTTGTCTGATTTATGAATTTGAAAATAAGGTAGTAGGTATGATCAATCTTAGATTGGAATATCAATTACATCATGGAAATAAAATAGCAGAAATATTGGAATTTATCATATCAGATAAATATAGAAATATGGGATTTGGTACAGAGTTATTCAATGAAGCTTGTGAATATGCTCTAAATAACAATTGTGTTGAAATAGAAGTGGCTAGTAATGTAGTAAGAGTTAAAGCTCACCAATTTTATGAAAATAAGGGAATGAGTAGAACTCACTTTAGGTTTAATAAAAAAATATCTTTATAAAATAATAAAAAACGTCCTATATTTTTAGGACGTTTTTTTTATTTAATTACTTATTCTTGAATTGCTTGATCGTAATTTTTAAATGTCATACTGAAAAATTATGTATTCCTTCTTTATTATTCAATGTAGTCTAAGAAGGTTAAACATCAGAAATTAAAACTGTCATTTTTTAAATATAGAAAAGGTCGATGATATTCTTTTAGTATAATTTGGATGACTTACTTTAATTTATAAAAATATCTTTGTTTGAGTATATAATTTTATAAGATATAGTTCAGTTTTATTAAAGATCATATGTTATATTTTATCTATTAATAAATACCTGTTTAATCAATTATCTACTATGGAATAATTAAAAAACACGACAGGAGCTGCATATATGGTGAATTTCGATGAATTGAAGCGAGTCAGACGCATTTTAACAATTGCTCGAACTGGGTTAGCTTATACAAAAGACACATTTGATCGGGAACGATTGCGTGAAATTGAGAAAATTTCTATCAGTCTTTTAGCACAAATAAGTCATTATACAATTGATGAAATTAAACAACAGATCATTCTAGAACCGGGATATATTACGCCAAAGATTGATGTGCGTGTCTTTATTCAAAACGATCAACAAAAAGTTTTATTAGTTCAAGACATCAAGACTAAGCAGTGGTCCTTGCCAGGAGGCTTTGCTGAGGTTGGTATGTCACCCATTGAAAATGCGCAACGTGAAGTACTAGAAGAAACGGGGGTTAATGCTGAAATTATTAATTTAAAAGGTGTTTTTGATACTGATCAGTCCAAATTAGGTAAACAATTGACACAATATTATAAATTAATTTTTGAAGGTAAAATTATTGATGAGGGGACTTTTAAATCTAATTATGAAACATCTGATGTTTGTTATTTTTCCTTGGATCAATTACCTGAATTGTCTCTACCAAGAACTACTGCAGAACAAATATTTAAAATTAGTGAAATGATTAAGAGAAATCGTGTTTATATTGAATAATTAAAATTTTATTATTTTAGGAAATAGCTGGATTAAAATAATTCTAAAAATAAATATAAAGTAAGAACTACGTTAATATGTCTTCTTTGAAATTATTTGGATGGAGAAAGATAAAATGGCAATGATTTATTTAAGAAAAGCCACTTTAGCTGATTTAGATCAAATTGATTATCTAATTAAAGATGCTAAAAAATTACTGGCTGCGGATGGAATCCCTCAATGGCAAGGGGATTATCCACAAAAAACGGATATATTGGCTGACTTAGAACAAGGAATGACCTATTTATTGATTGTTGACCAACAAATTTTGGGAACAGCCACGCTTATGACGATACCGGAACCTAATTATCAAAATATTTATCACGGTGGTTGGCGAACATCTGACCAACATTATGCTACAATTCATCGGATTGCTATTAAAAGTGACCAAACTGGACAACATCTAAGTGATTTCATATTTAGTAATTTACTTAGTGAGGCAATACAATTAGGATTTAAAGAAATTAGAATTGATACGCATCGTCAGAATTTAAGAATGCAACATGTTCTAGAAAAAATAGGTTTTGAATATAGAGGTATTGTATATATGGATTCGAATCCTGCGGATAGAAGAAATGCATATCAATTATTTTTAGATAAAAAAATTGATTATTTAAGTAAATAAATGGATATTAATATGTTATTATATTATTAATTAATCGACACCACCGGGTGTTTAGGGACTGAGTAAACTCATTAGGTCATAGAAGAGTTTACCGGCCCTTTTTTTGTAATTTTAAAGGAGGATGTAAATATGACGTGGGTATATTTAATTTTAGGCGGATTATTTGAAGTGGTATGGGCGACCACAATGAAATTAAGCCAAGGCTTTTCAAACTTGGGGTATAGTTTACTGACTATAATGGGGATGATTTTTAGTTTTGGTTTTCTAGCTCTTGCAGTGAAGCATCTTCCTCTCAGTATTGGATATCCTGTTTGGACTGGAATTGGGGCAGTTGGATCAATTTTGGTAGGATTATTTTTATTTAAAGATCAGATTAATCCGTTAACCTGGTTTTTTATCGCATTACTGATTATTGGAATAATTGGAATTAAAGTCACAAGTGGGCATTAATGTTTTTGGTTGTATTTGCAACTAAAATCAAGTAAAATTAAATTAAGCATGAGTAGGAGGTGGTTACATTTGGATCAAACATTTTTAAGACGGATTGGTACAATTGCTCGGGCGCTAGATTCAATCAGTAATATTGAATTTAAAGAAATTGACTTAGCCCGAGGACAATATCTATATTTGAGCCGAATTACGGAAAATCCTGGGATTACCCAGATGCAGTTGTCAGAATTGCTGTGTGTAGATAAAACAACCACTAATCGTGCAATTAATCGTTTAGTAGAACGAGAAATTATTGTGAAACAGACCGATCCAATCAATCGTAAAAACCAACGGCTTTATAGTTCAAAAAAAGGGCAGATATTGTATGAAACGTTGAGTCGTGAGAGCGATTATTCAACTCAAGTGGCCCTTCAAGGCTTAAAACCAGATGAGGTTGAGCAAATAAATGTTTTATTGGATAAAGTCACACAAAATGTGGTGCAGGATTGGAAAAGTGTAAAAAAAGGAAAAGTAAGATTGTATTGAGGGGGCTCAATGGAACGAAAAATTAAACCAGTTTATTTAACAGATGTTAAATCTTTACAACAGCTTAGTCGAGAAACATTTGCTGAAACGTTTGGCCCATATAATTCTGCTGAAAACATGGAACGTTATCTAGCGACGGCATATCAGTTAGATCAGTTGCGGTATGAAATTGAAGATGGACAAAGTCAGTTTTTCTTTATTTATTTAGATGAGCACTTAGCAGGCTATTTAAAATTGAATTTTGGCGATGCTCAGTCGGAGATTAGTGATGAAGATAGCATGGAAATTGAACGAATTTACGTAAAACAAAATTTTCATAAACTTGCTTTGGGTAAAAATTTAATGCAACATGCTTTGAATATTGCACGTCAAGCTGGTAAAAAATATGTATGGCTAGGAGTTTGGGAAAATAATCAACGAGCGTTAAAGTTTTATGAAGGACAAGGCTTTGTCCCGTTTAGTGAACATGTCTTTGATTTAGGTAGCAGTTCGCAACGCGATCTTCTACTAAAATATAATTTAAAAGGAGTTAAATAATATGCAACCATTAGTTATTGATAATGAATTTTTTGATATTTTCCCCGAGGCAAATATTTTTGCTTTAGTAGTAAAGGGAATCGACAATCACGCATCTGACGAACGTGAGGAACATAACCAACAATTATTAGATGAAGCGATGAAGATGTCAAAATCTTTTTTAACTGAAGAAGACTTTAAAGATAATCAAGTGATTCAAGAATGGCGACAAGCATTTACTAGCTTTAAAAAGAAGAAGGGGGCACGTTCGTCCATTGAAGCTTTATTAAAACGTGTAAATCAAGGGAAACAATTGACTCCAATTAATCCATTAGTTGATATTTATAATAGTGTTTCATTAGAATATGGGGTGCCATGTGGTGGCGAAGATTTGCACGCAGTTCAAGTTCCTATGCATCTTGGATTAGCTAAAGGTGGCGAAGATTTTATTCCTGTTGGAGCGGATGAATCAGAACCAGCATTACCTGAAGAATTGATTTATTATGATTCTGAAGGAGCAATTTGTCGTTCGTTAAACTGGCGTGATGCACAACGGACCATGTTAACTGAAGATACTCAAGATGCTATTTTAATTATTGAAGGTATTACGGAGCAACAAAAAGAACGTGGAGCAAAAGCAATTCTAGAATTACAAAATCGAATTGAAAATGAATTAGGTGTTAAGGGTGAAACATTTACGATTACGGCTAATCAATAATGATTAACAAGATTTAAACTAAATGATGGAAAAGCCTTGCTAATAATAAATTCATCTTTTATAATGAGAGCAATTGAATAATACCGAATGTTTAGTATAATCGTTGGAGAATGGCCAACGAGTTCCTACCTGCACCGAAACGCAGACTACTAGATGAAGCTTTTTGGCGCGCCCATTCATTTTTGTTTGGGTGCGTTTTTGTATTCGCTTTTTAAGCTGTTAATTCATAATTTGGCATAACTTATGTTGTATTGAATTGATAGGAGTGTTTGCAATGGACGGCGATTGTACGAACATTCAAGCACTCATCAGAGGAGATTTAAAGAGATGGATCAGGTAAGTAAGCCGAATTTTTTACAATCAACTATTCTTGGGCTTCAGCATGTTTTAGCCATGTATGCTGGCGGTATTTTAGTCCCATTATTAATTGGGGCCGCGCTGCATTTTACCCCACAGCAGATGACCTATTTGATTTCAGTTGATATTTTTATGACAGGGATTGGAACGTTGTTACAACTTAAATCGACGCGCTTGACTGGAATTGCGATGCCTGTGGTTTTAGGGTCAGCCATTCAATCAGTTTCACCATTGATTAGCATTGGCGGTACTTTGGGGATTGGGGCCATGTATGGAGCAACTATTTCAGCGGGAATTTTCGTATTCTTAATTGCAGGATTATTTGCAAAATTAAGAGAATTTTTCCCACCTGTGGTCACGGGATCTTTAA
The DNA here is from genome assembly GCF_000277645.1 of Weissella koreensis KCTC 3621. Next base: position 143,424 of record NZ_AKGG01000005.1, read on the forward strand.
TTACGGTAATTGGTTTGTCATTGATTCCAGTGGCGGTTACTAAAATTGGTGGTGGTGATATTGCGGCGAAAAGTTTTGGAAACATGACTGATCTATCAATCGCTGCAGTCACAATTATTGTGACCATTATTCTAAATATCTTTACTCGTGGATTTTTGAAATCGATCGCGATCTTATTAGGAATTATCGGTGGAACGATTTATGCGGGATTAATTGGCCAAGTATCGATTCAAGCTGTATCCGATGCATCTTGGGTTCACTTACCCATGCCATTCTTTATGGGAGTTCCAACTTTTGATGCTTCAGCGATTATTACGATGATTATTATTGCATTAACATCAATGATTGAATCAACGGGGGTGTATTTTGCAATTGCTGACATTACGGGAACGAAGTTAACTGAAAAACGTATGGCACGTGGTTATCGGGCAGAAGGGTTAGCAGTTATTTTGTCAGGAATATTTAATACTTTTCCATATTCAACATTTTCGCAAAATGTTGGAGTTGTACGCCTTTCAGGAGTGCGTTCAAAAAAGCCAATTTATTCAGCCGCTGTTATTTTAATTATTATTGGAATGTTACCCAAATTTGGTGCACTAGCTACCATTATTCCAGATCCTGTTTTAGGCGGAGCGATGTTGATTCTCTTTGGAACTATTGGAGTGCAAGGAACAACGATCATGCGTGCAGTGGATTTCGGAATTGAACGTAATTTGATGATTGCTGCTTTGTCTATTGCATCTGGGATTGGAATTTCTGCTTATCCACAATTGTTTCAACATATGCCTACAATGATTAATATTTTGATTCAAAATGCAGTTGTGGTGACAGCAATCTTAGCTGTCGGGTTGAATATTATTTTACCTGGACGAGAGAAAAAATTTTTAGAATAAAAGTAAGCAGATAGTTAATGTTATGGGATGCTTGTATACTTGATAAATGGGGTTTATTGAAACTTGCATCTGTTGAAACGTTCTGTTAGAATTTCATCTTAATATAGAGTATATAAATAAGAATGAACAAAGGGGGGATAAAAATGCGGATTGTACCGATTGAAGAAAAAGATTGGCCAGTATGGCAAACGATTTATGAAGAGGCATTCCCACTTTCAGAACGCATCGATTTTGATGAATTAGTGCAATTATCAAAAGATAATCCGAAGATTAATTTATCAAAATTAATGGAATTGGATCAAATAGTTGGCCTATTGTGCCACGTTGATTTACCTGATCAAAAAGGATTTATTCTATATTTTGCAACTCATGCAAAACAAAGAGGAATGGGTCTTGGCAGTAAAGCATTGGTTGCGATGAAAGAATTATATCCAAATGGGTTTATTTTGGAGAGTGAACAGATAGGGACGCAGGCTGGTAATGAGGAACAACGTCAATCTCGTTTCAAATTCTATGAGCGTAATGGGGTGAAAGCTTCTGATATGCTTTCTCATAATATGTCTGGCGATTTTCACTTGATGCGCTCAACTGAAACAATCACTAGTCAGGATTACTTGAAAGCAATTAATATGTTTGGGATTCCGGCTGAAATAAGCAAAATTTAGGAATACCGATAAAAGTTAGATTAAAGAATAATATTTAGTTTTGAAACATGTTGATAGAGAGGGCTGAAACTACTTTGTTTTAGACCTCTCTTTTTTTGTTATAGTTAAGGTGCTTATAAAGTTATTTAAAAATTAAATAATTTGAAAACTAAAATTAATATTGGTAAAGTTAGATAAAAAGGTTGATAATACTAATTTATTAAGTTAAATTTAAAAAGTTAAAATGAGACTAATCATAATAAATGTTCAGGTTGAATGTATTGTATAAAAATAAGATTTAAAAGTATCGTCGATAATAAGGGGAGTTAAATAGATGGAAGATATTAAAAGGTGGTGGTTAAATGACCGCACACAAATGTACTTAACGTTGATATTTATGATCGGAGTAATTTACCTATTTCGGTCATTCATGCCAACTATATTATTAATAATCATTTTTGCATCAATTGGAATTTCCGGAGGCCAATGGGTTAAAAAATGGACGAAATTACCTTATATTTTTGGAGTTACAATTTTTTATATTTTAATTCTGTTCGGGCTCTTTTTAATTATTTCGTTTGTGGCCCCAATGTTTTATAAAGAAGGTGTGAGTTTGGTTCATTCGATTATTCACGCTTATGAGCATTCACCTAAGATTGCAAATCAAATTAATGAGTATTTGGCTAAGACCAATTTAGATGACAAAATAACTAGTGGATTAACGTCGGTATTACACGTGAGTTTGCAAACTATACAAGGGCTTTGGAAAGGCATTACCGAGACTGTTTTGGCTGTCTTACTTAGTTTTGTTTATGCGGTAAGTTTAAATCCGCTCAAAAAATTTGGTCGTCGCTTCCAAACATCTGATTTTCCACGCTTTTTTACGAATATCTATGAATTAGCCAATAAATTTGTTTATATTTTGGGACAAATTATTAGGGTACAAATTGTGATTGATCTTGTTAATACTTCATTGTCAGTCATAGGGTTTATTGTTCTGGGGATGCCGTCTGCAATGGTCTTGGGAAGTATGGTTTTGGTCTTAGGCCTAATCCCAGTCGCAGGTGTTTTGATTTCCATGATTCCTTTGACGATTGTTGCCTTCTCTGCTGGTGGTTGGGTTTTAGCCAGTGAAATTTTAATCTTCATTTTAATCATTCATGCCTTTGAAGCTTATGTCTTACATCCAAAACTAATGGCAACACGTTCGGAACTGCCAGTCTTTGTAACCTTTATTTCTTTGATTGTGATGGAACGGATTTTGGGACCTTGGGGATTGATTTTGGGGGTTCCTATTGTTGCGTTTTTCCTTGATGTAATCAAGGTACATGCTTTTTCTAAAAATGTCGGGGATAAAAACGTATAAATTAGTAGTTTTATTACTGGATTTATTGTACAATTGTCCGAATGAAAACGATTTCCGTTGGTGAAAGCAGGGGTAAAAATGTTAATTAAGCAAATTTCTATTGAAAATAGTTCGGAATTAAAAGATATTCAAATTGAAGATAATTTGATCGTTGCTATAGATAAAAATATCACACCAAAAACTGGTGAGAAGGTGTTAAATGTAGCGGGTAAAGTTGCGATTCCACCATTTGTTGATCCTCATGTCCATCTTGATTCAACGCAAACAGCGGGTGATCCAGAGTGGAATGAAGAGGGAACTTTATTTGATGGTATTCGAATTTGGTCTGAACGAAAGAAAACTTTAAGTTATGAGGATGTTAGAGCGCGTGCTCTTAAAACACTAAGATTACAAGCTGCGCATGGTTTGCAATTTGTGCGTTCTCATGTTGATGTGACTGATCCAAATTTAACAGCTTTACGCGCTTTATTGGATGTGCGAGATGAAGTTAAACCATGGATGGAGTTACAATTAGTGGCTTTCCCTCAAGAAGGAATTTTATCATTTCCGCATGGAAAAGAGTTGATGGAAAAAGCAGCTCAAATGGGTGTGGATGCATTAGGTGCTATTCCACATTTTGAATTTAATCGAGAATATTCGGTTGAATCTATACGTTTTGTTTTTGAATTAGCGCAAAAATATAATTTGTTGATTGATGCACACACTGACGAAATTGATGATCCTGATTCTAAGAGTTTGGAAACAATGGCGACCTTAGCATTAGAAACGGGTTTGAAAGCTCGAGTAACTGCATCTCATACAACTGCGATGGGCTCTTATAATGACGCTTATATGTATAAATTGATGCGGTTGTTAAAAATGGCGGATTTGAATTTTGTTTCAAATCCCCTTATTAACATGTATCTGGGTGGTCGTTTTGACACTTATCCGAAACGACGTGGTTTAACACGTGTTAAGGAATTAGATAAGGAAAATATTAATGTAGCTTTCGGCGAGGATGATATTAAAGATCCGTGGTATCCAATGGGAAATGGTAATATGATGGATGTTTTGCATTTGGGACTCCATGCTACTCAAATTATGGGTCATCAAGAAATTATGGATTCATATCGCTTTATTACTAAAAATGGGGCTAGAACGTTACAAGTGGAAGATCACTATGGTATTGAAGTGGGAAAACCTGCATCATTTTTGATTTTAAATGCTTCGAACTTTTATGAGGCTCTTAATCAACGAGCAGAAATTTTGTATTCAATTCATAATGGGGACATTTTAGTTCAGACGAAACCTGCCGAAATTGAACTTGATTTTTAATCTAGAATAAAAAGCATGAAGAGATCGGGATAATTTTATCTCGATTTTTTTAATATTGATATTCAATCAATTTATGTGTGAAATAATTTTAATTATTTTTAATACCATATTTAATAGAATAGGTTGATTAATTTAATAATTAAATCAATTTTGATTAGTGAATTTTGGAAAACTCATTTAAATATGAAGAAACTCTTTCTTAAAACTAATGTGTTTATATAAAATACTTTGTTTTTAAAAACAAATCCGTTATATTAGTTTTATTAATTAAGTAACGGAGGATGTTTATTTGAAAATTTTAATAATTTCCAAAGAATTAGAGTTACTGGGACAAATTCAGACTTTGTTGAATAGAACATCGTGGAATTTAGAATTTATAAGTGATTTAACATTAGCAAAGACATTAATCCAACAAAATCCAAATCAATTTGCTTCAATTATGTTGGATGATACATTGATTCAATCTAAAAATGAGCTAGAACAATTCAAAAATAAGATGGACGTTCAAAGTTGTTTTATTCTATTCCATTCAGAAAAATTGAAGAAAGGGTGGGATGATTATGAAGCTATTCCAGCAGAACAGTCAATGGAAACAAATACAGCACAACAATTAATGGATAAGCTTGAATGTCTTCGATCAATCTTGCATAAAAACAAGTTAATTAAGGATGAGGAACAAGTAACTCCGATGTTACATATAGATGAATTAACTCAAGAAGTAATAGTAAGTGGAGAAAAATTAGGCCATTTGACACCTAAGGAATTTGATTTGTTATTAATTTTGGTACAACATCCACGACAAGTTTTGACCCGAGAAAGACTTTTACAACATGTGTGGCATGAGGAAGTTTATGTTGATACTCGAACAGTGGATACACATATTAAAATGATTCGGAAAAAATTACCTGTTAATTTAATTAAAACGGTTTGGGGTCGAGGCTATAAGTTTGAAGAATAAAAATAGGTATGGCCCATAAAGTAAAAATATGGAAAATTGGTATATGAATTGGTATAATATATTTTGTACTTGAAAACGCTTAATCGTGATAAAATAGAGCTGTGAAGTAAATAAGTTAAAGGTGGATATTGAAATGGCGATTAATTTAACTAGTTTAGGAACAACTCCAAGTGGAGAAGAACTTCAACACGTGATAATTCAAAATAAAAATGGTCATAAATTAGGTCTAGTATCTTGGGGAGCATCATGGCAATCATTTAAGACAGCCGCCGGTCAAGATTTAGTTTTAGGCTTTCATGACGTCGACAGCTATTTAAATAATAATTATTATATTGGAAATGCTGTGGGACGTGTAGCGGGGCGTATTGATGGTGCTAATTTTGATTTAGAAGGTCATAATTATCAATTGGACCAAAACGAGGGGAATAATACTTTACATGGTGGGGAAAAAAGTTTTTCACACCGCAATTGGGAAATTAAAGAACTCGATGAAATTAATAATCGGGTAGTCTTTGGAACATCTTTGGATGAAAATGAGGATCATTTTCCAGGAACAATGCAAGTAACTGTTACTTATGCGTTGAGCGATACTGATGAAGTGACACTTGAATTCAGTGCGTTATCAGATAAAACTACGTTATTTAATCCTACATCACATGTATACTTTAATATGGGTGGTTTGGAAACTGATGCCAATAAAATGCAATTACAAATCAAAGCAGATCGTTATATGGAATTACGCAAAACTGATAAAATCCCTACCGGTAAGCTGTTGCCAGTTGAAGGAACTGCATATGATTTCAATACAGTAACCACAATTGGTGAGGCAATTGCTGAGATTCCTTCTGATGATTTTGATAAGAAGTTTGATGATGTCTTTGCGTTGGATTCAAAATATCAAACAAATGTAGTGTTGTCGGATCCTGTTTCTAAGCGTGCAGTTGAAATGACGACTGATCGGAATGCTGTTGTTTTCTTTATTACTAATCCAGAAGTTGATAATTATTCTGATCAGGCTGCATTCCTAGCAGAACATCCTTATAACGGGGTGGCTTTGGAAGCGCAAACTTTGTCTGATTCAATTCATCATCCTGAATTTGGGGATATTGTTTTGCCAGCTAACCAGCAGAAAACCTACACCACAAAATATGCTTTTAAGAATCTATAATTTCACTACTAGTTTTAAGATGGGAGTAATACTAATATGACGACGTTGTCTTTCGATAAGAGTAAATTATCAACATTTGTTGATGAAGAAGAGTTAGCGATGATCCAACCAATGGTGAATGTAGCAGATGAAATGTTACGTCAAAGAACAGGGGCTGGAGCGGCTTATACCGATTGGATTAAGTTACCAACTGAATATGATAAAGAGGAGTTTGCACGGATTCAAAGTGCGGCTGAAAAAATCAAGAATAATTCAAAAGTTTTGGTAGTGATCGGAATTGGAGGATCTTATTTAGGTGCTCGGGCCGCTGTTGATTTTTTAAATGAATATTTCAATTCATCATATGATGATAGTGAACGTGAATTCCCACAAATTATTTTTACTGGGAATAATATTTCAGGACAATACCTGAATTCAGTAATTAAGTTAATTGGAGATCGTGATTTTTCAGTTAACATCATCTCTAAATCTGGTACTACAACCGAACCAGCTATTGCCTTTCGTGTTTTCAAACAAATGTTGGAAGATAAGTATGGTGTGAATGAAGCAAAGGAGCGTATCTTTGCTACAACTGATGCTAAGCGTGGTTCTTTGAAGACTTTGGCTGATGATCAAGGTTATGAAGAATTCGTTGTGCCAGATGGTGTAGGTGGTCGTTTCTCAGTTTTGACTGCAGTAGGACTTTTGCCAATTGCAGCTGCTGGTGGTGATATTGAACAATTGATGGCTGGGGCAGCCGCAGCGCAAAAAGATTATGCTGATGCTGATTTGCAAAAGAATGAGGCTTATCAATATGCTGCTTATCGTAATATTCTTTATCGTAAGGGCTATACAACTGAGTTACTAATTAATTACGAACCAACGCTAGTACAATTTGGTGAATGGTGGAAGCAACTACAGGGTGAATCAGAAGGTAAAGATGGAAAAGGAATTTTCCCAGCATCTGGTAACTTTTCAACTGACTTACATTCATTTGGCCAATATATACAAGAAGGTCGTCGAAACTTATTTGAGACACTTGTACGGGTTACTAACCCAACTTCAGATGTTGTGATTCCTGAAATGGAAGCCGATGATGGTTTGGAATACTTACAAGGTAAGACAATGAGCTATGTTAACCGAATGGCTTCAGATGGGACATTATTAGCTCACGTTGATGGTGGTGTACCTAACATGGTTGTTGAAATTGAACAACAAGATGCTTATCATTTGGGATACATGATTTACTTCTTTGAAATTGCAGTTGGAATTTCTGGATACTTGAATGGAGTTAATCCATTTAATCAACCAGGGGTAGAAGCTTATAAAAAGAATATGTTTGGTCTTTTGGGAAAGCCTGGTTACGAAGAATTGACTGCTGCCTTGCGTGAACGTCTATAAAGCATAAGAGGACTGGGAAAATTTTCCTTCTCCTCTTTTTAGTTAATATCAAAATATATTTAAGATTAATTAAGTTTAATTTAGTAAGATGATAAAAACAATATTACTCATTCGGATTAATTTGAAACGACAGGAGCGGATAATTGATTAAAACGAGCAACATAACAAACTGGCTTAGTCGGTTAATAAAAGGTATGATTTTAGCCCTTGGATTTATTTTACCAGGTGTATCTGGCGGAGTTTTAGCTGCCATCTTAGGAATATATGAACGTCTCTTGCAATTTATGGGGAATGTCAGACAACGGTTTAAATTGGATTTTTGGTATTTTGTTCCAGTTGGCTTAGGTGGTCTTTTGGGTATAGTTTTATTGAGTGCTCCACTAGAGTATTTACTAGAAAAACATCAGATTTTAGTACTCTGGGCATTCTCTGGTGCAATTATTGGAACTTTACCATCATTGTTTAAAACGGCAGGTGTACAAGGTCGTAAGACTAGTGACTGGATGGTCTTGATATTAACGACGGTGCTAGGGGGATGGTTTTTATATAATTTAAGTACAATTTTTGGTACTTTAAAACCTAATTTTGCTAGTTGGATTTTGGCAGGTGGATTAATTGCATTAGGAATTATTCTGCCAGGATTAAGCCCTTCAAATTTATTGCTTTATCTTGGATTATTTGAGCCTATGCTAAAAGGATTTAAGTCGGGTGACTTAAGTGTGTTAATTCCAATGATTATTGGTGCCGGAATTACTTTATTGGCTCTATCAAAAGTAATGTTGATTTTATTGAAAAAATTTTATGCAAAGGTTTATCATTTTATTTTGGGAATCGTGATTGCCTCAATTGGACTGATTTTGGTTCCGCCAGTAGCTAATTATGAAGGAATAAATATAGGTACGATGGTTTTTGCTTTAATTTTAATGCTAGCCGGAATGGCGTTGGGATGGTGGATGTCCCAACTAGAGAATAAGTATAAGTAATTTATAGTTATATTGAATAAAGCTGGTTTTTTGATAACTAATCTGTTAATATTTATAAGTATAAAAGTTAATTTTAGGAGATTTTAATCATGGCCATTGGAATGAATGATTTGAAGACGGGTTTGACAATTGAATACTCAAACTCAATTTGGCGGGTGTTGGAATTTCAACACGTTAAGCCTGGTAAAGGGGCAGCCTTTGTCCGTTCAAAGTTAAAGAATTTGCGTTCAGGATCAGTAAATGAAGTTACTTTCCGACCTGGAGATAAGTTTGAAATTGCTAATATCGAAACTTCACCAATGCAATATTCATATGCTGATGGTGACAATCGTGTATTCATGAATATGGATACATATGATCAAATCGCTATTCCGGTTGACCGTATTGAAAACGAGATGAAGTATCTATTAGAAGGAACTGACGTTAAGGTAACTTATTATGAAAGCGAATTATTGGGAATTGAAGTTCCTAAGACCGTTGAATTAACTGTTACAGAAACACAACCTGGAATTAAAGGTGCTACTGCCAATGGTGGTGGTAAGCCTGCTACAATGGAAACAGGCTTAGTAATTACAGTTCCTGATTTCATTAACGCTGGTGAAAAATTAATTGTTAATACAGATAATGGTGGATCATACTCTTCACGTGCATAATTTGTGAATGAATCCATTTCGAAGCGTCTACCAGACTAACTTGATTGGTGGGCGCTTCAATTGTCTAAATGAAATTTTACGTAATAAGGAGGACAATCAGATGGCAGCAGAAGAAACGATTTTATTAACACAAACCGAAAATGGTTCAACGCGGGTTAATATTCGGGTACTTGATATTATTGCCGGCTTGGCAACACGTGAAGTGGAAGGGGTTGCACGTTTACGTGGAACCTTTGGTGAACGTGCTAAAGAGGTCTTAGGTTATAAAGACCAACATGGAACGGGGATTAGCACTAACCAAGACGAAGAAGGCAACCTTCAAATTGAAGTTTATGTTGATTTAAACTATGGGGTCGCTGTACCAAAGGTCGCTCATACAATTCAAACTCAAATTAAAACGCAAATGAATGCAATGCTCGGAATTGATGTTGAAACAATTGATGTTCACGTTGTTGGAGTTTTGTCCGAAAAACTTGAATCTGAAATTGATCCTAATAATCTTTTTGGAGATGATCAAAAGGAAGAGGACCATAAGTAATGGTGACACTAACACGACATGTAATTCGCCAAGTAACTTTGCAAACTTTGTTTGGCCTTTCAGCTAATTTAGACGCTCAACCAGAAGCAGTTATTATGCAAGCTTTAGCTGGTGATCCTGAATTAGAGAATGTGACGGAAGTTCCGGCAGAAGTCCTAGACTTAGTTCAAAAGGTTCAAGCTTATACTGATGACGCAGACTTAATGATTTCAAAATACTTGATTGAAGGTTGGACTTTGGATCGACTAAACTTGATTGATTTAGAAATTATGCGGATTGCTATTTATGAAGCTAACCAAGGTGATGTACCAACCAAAGTTGCAGTAAATGAGGCGCTTAATTTAGCAAAAGAATTTACTGATGATTCTTCAGCTAAATTCATTAATGGAATTTTATCAAAAGTATTGACATTTTAGATAAAATTACGTAGTATTAGGTAACGTTAGAAAACAAAGTAATGGCTACCCGCTATTCACCTAGAAGAATTTTGTTTCTTCGGGTCTATCGATTTCATTAATTATTGAATGAATAGCGGGTTGTCGTTGTATGCGACAATTCGCTTTTACTTTGTCTGGACAAAAATAGGAGGTAAGTACCATAGCAGCTAATGTACGCCAACCACAGCAGAAGAACGATTTGGTTAATGAAAATATCCGTGCGCATGAAGTCCGTTTGATCACCGATGATGGTGATAAAGGGGTTATTCTAAAGGATGAGGCTCAAAAGATTGCTGACGAAGCTGAACTTGATTTAGTTTTGGTTCAAGCAAACGCAAAGCCTCCCGTTGCAAAAATCATGGATTATGGAAAATTCAAGTTCGAGAGCCAAAAGAAAGTTCGCGAACAACGAAAAAATCAAAAAACGGTCACTGTGAAGGAAATTCGTTTAAGTCCTACTATTGATTCTGGTGATTTTAATACCAAGAAAATAAATGCCAATAAATTCCTTAGTAAGGGAAATAAGATTAAGGTTTCCATTCGTTTCCGGGGTCGTGCAATTACCCACAAGGAAATTGGACGTGAAGTCATGAATCGATTTGCTGCTGAGTTAGAAGATACCGCTAAGGTTGAAGCTCGAGCAAAAATGGAGGGACGTAGCATGTTTATGGTGCTAGCCCCTAAGGACGCCAAGTAACCGCATATTATATTTGGAGGAGAAAACTCATGCCTAAGTTTAAGACACACCGCGCTTCTGCAAAGCGTTTTAAGAAGACTGCCAATGGTGGTTTGAAGTCAGCTAATGCCTACACGTCACACCGTTTCCATGGTAAGACTAAGAAGCAACGTCGCCAATTGCGTGGAACTTCAATGATGAATCACACTACGTTGAAGACATACCGTCACATGTTGAGCCGTATCTAATTTAATTAATTAGATCAGGTTTGTTAGATTTTTGTAAAGAATATTGGAGGATTAAACCATGCGAGTAAAAGGTGGAACAGTTACACGTGCGCGTCGTAAAAAGATGATCAAATTGGCCAAGGGTTACCGTGGTCAACGTCACATCAACTATAAGGTTGCTAAGCAACAAGTTTGGAAGGGTTGGGTTTATGCTTTCCGTGATCGTAAGACCACTAAGCGTAACTTCCGTAAGCTTTGGATTACACGTATCAACGCTGCTGCCCGGATGAATGGATTGTCATATTCACGTTTCATGAACGGTTTGAACTTGATGGGATCAAAGTTGAACCGTAAGATGTTAGCTGATTTGGCTATCACAGATGCAACTGCATTTTCAGCTTTGGCAGATGCAGCAAAGAAAGCTTTGACTGATAACAACCAAACTTTCCACGCTATCACACCTGCAACAACTGAAAAGGTTATTGAAATCCATACTGCCGAAGCAAAGCCTGCTAAGACAGCGGAATCAAAGCCATCTGAAAAGAATACTGTTGCTGAAATTAAAGCATATTTGGACGCCCAAGGGACTGAATACGCTTCTTCAGCAAAGAAGGCTGACTTGTTAGCTTTGGTATAAGTTTTAAAGGCATGAATTGAATTTTTTAAATTCTGCATAAAAATCAGCTGAGACATTTATGTCTTGGCTTTTTTTATAGCCAATTAAAAAAAATTATTAAGCCAAAGCTGGCAGTGATACAAGGAATGAGCGGAATTTTTTTGGATTTTAAAAATAATGATAGAAGGATGCCAAAAAAACAGCTCAATTGAATACATGCTAGCCATTGCTCAAAAGTTAGATATAAAAATTGAATAAAAAATATATCTATATCTCCATTTCCGATATATTTTTCGCAACGATTTAAATAAAGTAAACTAAAATAGATAGGCAGAGCAAGCAATAATTTATTCAAATCATAATTTAATCCATACATCCAAATAATTGGCATCCCAAACCAACTCGAAATAGCATAATATCTTATATCTTGGTAAGTAAATAAAATAAGCAAACAAAAAATAACTATTAACATAATAACCTCCATATATGTTCAGAAAGAATCGATAATTAAGGTAAACGTAACAAAAAGACACGCCCGGAAATGTTTACCATCAAAATCCCGTTATTATTGGTTTATTTTAGATAAAGTATTGCAAAAAAAAACGAGAGATGCTATTATATTCTTTGTGCTTGTAGTAAGTTGGTGTCCGCGTTAGTTCGCGCGACGTGCTGAACTAATTTTGCCGGTACCGAAAAAGTTTGGAATTTCGGATTTATTTATAAACGATACGCCCGGAATTGTGGACTAAAATAAAAAATATGGAAGGAGCCTCTTAGACATGCCTACAATTAATCAATTGGTTCGTAAGCCTCGTAAGTCAAAGAGCACGAAGTCAAAGTCACCAGCTTTGAACTTCGGTTATAACTCACAATCAAAGAAAACCATCCTTGCCCCAGCCCCACAAAAACGTGGTGTTGCAACTCGTGTTGGTACAATGACTCCTAAGAAGCCTAACTCAGCTTTGCGTAAGTACGCCCGTGTGCGTCTTTCAAACTTGATTGAAGTTACGGCATATATTCCTGGAATCGGTCACAACCTTCAAGAACACTCAGTTGTCTTGATCCGTGGTGGACGTGTAAAGGACTTGCCTGGAGTACGTTATCACATTATTCGTGGTGCTTTGGATACTGCCGGTGTTGATGGACGGATGCAATCACGTTCTAAGTACGGTGCAAAGCGCCCTAAGAAGAAGTAATTAAGGGAGGACATTAATTATGCCACGTAAGGCTTATACTAAGCAGGCAGAAGTTCTGCCTGATCCAATTTATAACTCAAAGCTTGTTTCACGTTTGATCAACCGTTTGATGCTTGATGGTAAACGTGGAACTGCTTCAACAATCTTATACGAAGCTTTTGATCGTATTAAGGAAACAACTGGTAATGAACCATTAGCAGTCTTTGAAGAAGCCATGAATAACATCATGCCTGTCTTGGAAGTCCGCGCACGTCGTGTTGGTGGATCAAATTACCAAGTTCCAGTTGAAGTTCGCCCAGAACGTCGTGTTACGTTAGGACTTCGTTGGTTGGTTTCATACGCACGTTTGCGTGGGGAACACACAATGGACGAACGTTTAGCTAAAGAAATTATGGATGCTGCTAACAATTCTGGTGCATCTGTTAAAAAGCGCGAAGATACACACAAGATGGCAGAAGCCAACCGTGCCTTTGCACACTATCGTTGGTAAGATTTGCGATAGTTTAAATCGAATTGCTAGACTAATACTTCGTTTTTAAAGTGTTAGTCTGGCTTTTTTTGATAAAAATTGGTAAGTCTATAATTAGATATTTAATTATAGATTTTAATAACAAAAACTTGCTTGTTGCTTAAACATAAATTGTTGCTTTAATTAAGGGTAATCAGCCGGGAAGGGTGGTTACTTTTAAGATTTTGCGGTATAATTCATGGTAAGCAGCTAACATGCTGAATTAAATAACAGGAGATTTTTCACAATGGCTAACACGCGTGAATACCCATTAAGCCGGACCCGTAATATCGGGATCATGGCCCACATTGACGCCGGTAAGACAACAACTACTGAGCGTATTTTGTACTATACAGGAAAGATCCACAAGATTGGTGAAACTCATGATGGAGCTTCACAAATGGACTTTATGGATCAAGAAAAAGAACGTGGAATCACGATTCAATCAGCTGCTACAACAGCTGTTTGGCATGGTTTCCATGATCAATTCAAAACAGAACCATACCGTGTCAACATCATTGACACACCAGGACACGTGGACTTCACTATCGAAGTTGAACGTTCATTGCGTGTGCTTGATGGAGCCGTAGCCGTATTGGATGGGGCTGCTGGAGTTGAACCACAAACTGAAACGGTTTGGCGTCAAGCTGAAACTTATCAAGTACCTCGTATTGTTTTCGTTAACAAGATGGATAAGTTGGGGGCTGATTTCCAAATGTCAGTTGACTCAATCAAGTCTCGTTTGGGAGCAAATGCTAAAGCTATTCAATGGCCTATTGGAACTGAAGATGACTTCGCTGGGATCATTGACTTGATCACAATGGAAGCTTTATTCCCAGTTGATGATTTGGGTGAAAAGTGGGAACCACGTGAAATTCCTGCTGATTACAAAGAATTAGCTGAAGAAAAGTATAATGAATTGGTTGAAGCTATTGCTGATGTCGATGATGTTATCATGGATAAGTACTTGAATGGTGAAACTATTGCTCAAGACGAATTGAAGGCAGCTATCCGTCGTGCAGTCTTGGCTTTGGAATTCTACCCAGTACTTGCTGGATCAGCTTATAAAGACAAGGGTGTTCAAATGGTTTTGGACGCGGTTGTTGATTACTTGCCATCACCTTTGGATGTTAAGCCATATATTGCTACAGATCCAGATACTGATGAAGAAATTGACTTGATCGCTAACGATGAAGACCCATTCGCAGCCTTGGCCTTTAAGGTTATGACTGACCCATATGTTGGACGTTTGACTTTCGTTCGTGTTTATACCGGAACTTTGGAATCAGGTTCATATGTACAAAACACTTCAAAGGGAAAGCGTGAACGTGTTGGACGTTTGCTTCAAATGCACGCCACTGACCGGACTGAAATTGAAGAAGTCTTCTCAGGTGATATCGCGGCTGCTATTGGTTTGAAGGATACGACAACTGGAGATTCATTGACAGCTATGGATCGTCCTTTGATTTTGGAATCAATGGAATTCCCTGATCCTGTTATCCAATTGGCTATCGAGCCTAAGACTAAGGCTGACCAAACTAAGATGGGTGAAGCCCTTCAAAAGTTGGCGGAAGAAGATCCTTCATTCCGTGCCGAAACTAACCCTGAAACTGGAGATACTTTGATCTCTGGTATGGGTGAATTGCACTTGGACATCATCGTTGATCGTATGCGTCGTGAATTTAACGTTGATGCAACTGTTGGTGCACCTCAAGTTGCTTATCGTGAAGCCTTTACTAAAACCGTTGAAGCGCGTGGATACTTCAAGCGTCAATCTGGTGGTAAGGGACAATATGGAGATGTTTGGATCGAATTTAGCCCTAACGAAGAGGGAGCTGGATTTGAATTCGAAGATGCCATTGTTGGAGGAGTTGTTCCACGTGAATATATTCCTTCAGTTGAAGCTGGATTGCGTGATTCATTGAATAATGGACCACTTGCCGGATTCCCATTGGTTGACTTGAAGGCCAAGTTGTATGATGGATCATATCACGATGTCGACTCATCTGAAGCTGCCTTTAAGGTTGCCGCTTCATTAGCATTGCGTGAAGCAGCTAAGACCGCTGGAGCCGTTATCTTGGAACCAATCATGAAGGTCGATATTGTTGTACCTGAAGATAATCTTGGTGACGTTATGGGACATATCTCAGCACGTCGTGGAATGATCGAAGGACAAGAACAACGTGGAAATTCATTGATGGTTCACGGTAAGGTTCCGTTGTCAGAAATGTTTGGATATGCAACAACTTTGCGTTCATCAACACAAGGTCGTGGTACATTCCAAATGGTCTTTGATCACTATGAAGCTGTACCTAAGAGTGTTCAAGAAGATATCGTTAAGAAGTATGGTCGTGGAAGTGTTGAAGATTAATCTGATTTCAGGTTATTATTTTTAAAGCTACGATTAATGATAAAAAAGGCTGGGATATTATGTCCTGGTCTTTTTTTATTTCTTTTATTAAAAAATGATTTAAATCATAATAAGCATTAGCTAATGCTATTAAAAAACAGCATAGATATAATGTTGGTCAAATTAAGCGTATATTTGAAGATGTTGTATGATTAAAATGATAGAAATATGTAAAAATAGATGTTTTAAATTGGGAATAACATAACTAGTTTTTAAAGCAATATAGTATAATTTAAGCTAGGATTTGAAAGGTGGACAGCTAAGTGGCACAACCAATTATTGAATTTAAAAATGTTTTAAAACAATATGATGATAAAGTTATTTTAAATGGCGTTAATTTAGAAATTGAAACAGGCAAATTTTATACGTTATTGGGACCATCAGGTTCTGGTAAGACAACTATTTTACGTTTGATTTCGGGCTTTTTAGAAGCAACGAGTGGCGATATTTTATTTGATGGGCAACGAATTAATGATGTTCCAGCAGAAAAACGGCCGGTTAATACTGTATTTCAAAATTATGCGTTATTTCCAAACATGAATGTCTTTGAAAATGTTGCTTTCGGCATGAGAATAAAAGGTTTGCCCGATAATACGATCAAAGAAAAAGTGGCCGAAATGTTGGATTTAGTGAAATTATCGGGATATCAAGATCGTGAAATTAATGAGCTGTCAGGTGGTCAACAGCAACGAGTCGCAATCGCACGGGCGTTAGCAAATGAGCCTAAAGTTCTTTTATTAGATGAGCCACTTTCAGCACTGGATTATAAATTGCGAAAAGAGATGCAATATGAATTACGTGATATTCAACAAAGGTTGGGGATTACATTTATTTTTGTAACACATGATCAAGAAGAAGCTTTGGCAATGTCAGATTGGATTTTTGTTATCAATGATGGTGATATAGTTCAAAATGGTGATCCAGTTGATATTTATGACGAACCCATTAATCATTTCGTTGCTGATTTTATCGGCGAAGCAAATATTATTCCAGGTGTAATGGTTGCTGATAATTTAGTTCACTTTAATGGGCAAAATTTTGAAAATGTTGATGGAGGAATGCGCTTAAATGAATCGGTTGAGGTTGTAATCCGGCCCGAAGATGTTGATATTGTCACAGAAGAAGTTGGTAAAGTTATTGTTACCATTGATGCAACTTCATTTCGGGGCGATTATTTTGAAATTACGGCTTATGACGATGACCATCATGAATGGCAGATCCAATCTACCAATGGGGTTCCTATTGGTAAACGAGTGGGATTGACCTTCGAACCAAAAGATATTCATATTATGCGTCTTAACGAAACCGAAGAGGACTTTGATGCTCGTTTGGAGGCTTATGATGAAGAGTAATCGTCAAACGATTAGCTTTATGCTGCCTTACATTTTATGGGTTGGTTTATTTGTTTTACTACCATTAGCTTTGATGGTTACCCAATCAGTTCAAAATATACATCATCAATGGACTTGGGAAAATTATACTAATTTTTTTAGTTCAGGAACCTATCTCAAAATGACTTTTAATTCTATTTTTTACGCGTTATTAGTAACAGTGCTTACGCTTTTAATTAGTTATCCTATGGCGTATATATTAAGCCGGATCAAGCACAGTCAATTTTGGTTATTATTGGTGATCTTACCAACTTGGGTTAATTTATTGTTGAAAGCTTACGCATTTATCGGTTTATTAGCACGTGAGGGAACAGTTAATCAATTTTTGGGATTTATGGGAATTGCTCCGCAGCAATTACTTTTTACGGATGCTAGTTTTATTTTAGTAGCGACATATATTGAAATCCCCTTTATGATTTTACCGATTTATAATAGCTTGGTTGAAATTAATCCAAGTTTAACGAATGCTGCACATGATCTAGGTGCAACTGCCTGGCAAACATTAAAAAAGGTTATTTTTCCTTTAACTTTGAATGGGGTTAAAACTGGTATACAAGCGGTCTTTATTCCAACGTTATCACTATTTATGCTAACTCGATTGATCGGCGGTAATCGTGTTATTACCCTTGGAACGGCGATTGAGGAACACTTTATGGTGACACAAAATTGGGGAATGGGATCGACGATTGGAATTGTTTTGGTCTTAGCGATGGCATTAACAATGTATCTTACTCGCGAACGCACAAAGAAACGGGGGCGTCGATAATGAAAAAAATAAAAATTGGTCGAATCTATTTAATTTTAGTTTTCATTTTAATGTATGCCCCTATTTTATACTTGATTGTTTTTGCCTTTAATCAAGGAGACCAGATGTCACGATTCACTGGTTTTTCCTTGCGGCATTTCCAAGATATGTTCGCAGATCATCATTTGGTCAGCATTTTAATTAATACTTTTATTTTGGCTTTTTTATCATCAATTTTAGCAACATTAATTGGGACCTTTGGTGCTTTGGGGATTTATCAAATTAGAAAACCAAGTCTTAAAAATTTAGTTTTGTCTCTCAATAATATTTTAATGGTGTCCCCAGATGTTATTATTGGAGCATCCTTCTTGATTTTATTTACTTTGGGTGGAATTACTTTAGGCTTCGGATCTGTTTTATTGGCTCATATTGCATTTTCGATTCCGATTGTTGTTTTATTAGTATTACCAAAACTAAACGAAATGGATACTGCTTTAATTCGAGCTGCCCAAGATTTGGGAGCGAACTCATATCAAGTTTTAAGTCGTGTCGTTTTACCATATAGTTGGCCAGGAATTATTGCTGGTTTCTTTATGGCAATCACTTATTCATTAGATGATTTTGCGGTTACCTTCTTTGTAACCGGAAATGGATTTTCGACTTTATCAGTAGAAATTTATGCCCGAGCACGTCATGGGATTGATCTGTCAATTAATGCCTTATCAGCGGTGATGTTTTTGTTTTCATTAGTATTAGTAGTGATTTATTATTTCATCACAAATCCCAAAAAGCATAAGGGCGGATTAAAAATTCGTCGTCGTTCAACAATTAAGCAGCACGGGGGAATCCAATGAAAAAATTAATTACATTCACCCTGGTAATTTTAGGTGCAGTAGGTGTGTTGTTTTTGGTGAATTATGGATGGCAAGTTTCCGATCAAAGGGAACAGTCAGTAAATGCTAATAAAAAACAACAAGTACTGACTATTTTTAATTGGGGAGATTATATTGATCCAGTATTGATTAAAAAATTTGAAAAAGAAACAGGATATAAAATTGATTATGAAACATTTGACTCAAATGAAGCCATGTTTACTAAAATTAAGCAAGGTGGTACTCATTATGATTTAGCCATTCCATCAGATTATATGATTCAAAAGATGAAGGCTGCTAATTTATTAGAACCGTTGGATCATCAAAAATTAACGGGCTTAAATAATTATAATTCAGCACTAATGAATCAGGAATTTGATCCTCATAATAAGTATTCATTACCGTATTTTTGGGGAACCTTAGGTGTCGTTTATAATGATAAGTATGTTGATCCAATGGAAATCCAGAATTGGGATGATTTGTGGAACGATAAGTGGAAAAATTCAATTATGCTATATGATTCAGCACGTGATGTAATGGCAGTTGGTTTAGCATCTAATAACAATGATATTAATACTAAGGATAATGGTGAATTAATGGCTGCTAAGGGCCGTTTAGATGCTTTGATGCCAAATGTTAAAGCTATTGTTGGTGATGAAATTAAGATGTATATGGTTCAAGATGAAGCGAAAATTGCTTTAGACTTTTCAGGAGATGCCCGGCAAATGATGTCTGAAAATTCTCATTTACATTATTTGATTCCAAATGGTCGAGGAAATGTATGGTTTGATAACATGGTGATCCCAAAAACCGTTCAAAATAAGGAGGGGGCTTATGCTTTTATGAACTTTATGTCGGAGCCAGAAAATGCAGCTAAAAATGCTGAATATAATGGCTATGCTACACCTAATGCTAAGGCTAAGAAATTATTGCCAGCTAAGATTAGAGATAACGAGGCATTTTATCCGACTTCAAAAACGTTAAAGCAGTTAACGACATATCGAGATTTAGGTCTCGACTGGACTGAAAAATATAATGACTTATTTCTCGAATTTAAAATGAGTACAAATCGTTAAAACCAATCAAAGGCGGCTGATGAAATGAAAAAAAGAAAAATAATTTTTGGTCTTGAAATGATATTTTTAATATTATTTATAGTAGCTGTTATTTTGGGGATCATAGCTGGCAAATAATATTTAGGTAGCTTTAAGATTATTTGCATATGATAAATTAAATAATATTTGGAGAGTGAAAATGAAAAAGTCAAATAAAATGACGACGATTTTAGGAATTGTGATTGTAATTTTGTTGGCTTTGCTGATCATGGCGGGGTTAATGGTAGGTAATAAGCAAAAAAACACTGATCAAACGAAACAAGAAAGTTCAGTTGAAACTACTAAACGGCCTAGTGAAAGTAAGGCTAAATTAAACAAAGAGGTTTTGCCACAATTAACTACGACGGTATCAGACAATGAATCATTAGTGGCTTTACATACAACACAAGGTGATATTAAGATTAAATTATTCAATAAGTATGCACCATTAGCAGTTGAAAATTTTTTAACTCATGCGCAAGAAAATTATTATAATAATACGACTTTTCATCGTGTGATTAAAGATTTTATGATTCAAGGTGGTGATCCTAAATCAGCTGAGGACGCTAAGGCTGCTGATTTAGGTCGTGGTGGTAAATCGATTTGGGCGGAAGGTGCTCATAAGGATAGTAAGATTGATTCTGGTAATGGATTCAAAAACGAAATTACAAATAATTTGTATAATATTCGAGGGTCATTGGCAATGGCTAATGCCGGAGCTGATACCAATGGATCACAATTTTTTATCAATCAAGGAAATAAAGACGTGACCAAGCAAATAAGTGTAAAAAAATATCCTGATAAAATTATTAAAGCTTATCAAAATGGTGGAAATCCTAGTTTAGATGGGAATTACACTGTTTTTGGACAAGTTGTTGAAGGCTTAGACGTCGTCGATAAAATTGCCTCATCAGCTGTTAAGACAGATGATAATGGAGAAAATTCTAAGCCCGAAAATCCGGTTAAAATTGAATCGATTGAAGTGCTTCAAACAGCTACGAAATAGAAAATTTAAAGTATAGATGCTGTAACATAAAAAAGATCGGGGAATAAGTCCTCGATCTTTTTTTGTTACAAAATTTATCAGTAATTAACCTTGAACAATCATAACATCAGTCTTAGCATTTTGAACAACGAATGATGCAACGGATCCAACAATTAGACGCTCAATCTTGCTTAAACCAGATTTTCCAATAATTGTCAGATCATTATTATGATCGGCAGGGAATTCTGTAGCAATTACCTTTTTAGGTGAACCAAAGCGCATATGCAATGACACATCGAGGTCAGGGAATTTTTCGATAATTAAGTTCTGATAAGCTTCAAGTTTGTCTTGTGAATCTTGAACCAAGTGGTAAACAACATCACCAGTTACAGACATCCCAGCGACTCCAGACAATGAGTTGGTATCAATTACGTATAACAAATCAAGGTGAGCGTGGTCTCGATTTGCTACAGCCGCAGCCTTTAACGCTACAGAATTGGAAATATCTGAGCCATCCAATGGGGCCAAAATTTTGTCATAAGTTCCATTTTTCATAATATACATCCCTCTCTAATTCATATCATATTTATATTATACCCTAAATTATCTGATATGTAAGGGTTTACAGTTATAAAAAGTTGAACCTATTCAGTAGGAAGGTGTTAAACTAAGTGAGGCAATTATTCATTCGTTTTGAAAAAATTAAAAGGAAGTAAATCATATGGAAGAGAATACACAATTATCACCACGAAGGGTTAATTTAATCTTGGTTGCATTAGGTATGTTTACCTTTATGTCCACTTTGGATGCATCAATTGTTAATATTGCATTGCCCGTGATGGCAAATGATTTATCTATCCCGATGAATCAGGCTACTTGGTCAGTTTCAATATATTTAATTACCATATCAGGACTTTTAACCTTGTTTGGTAATTTAGGGGATCAACTTGGTAAAATTCGCGTCTTTAAGTGGGGGACTTATATTTTTACATTAGGTTCGCTCTTAGCGGGAATTAATTTAGGATTAGGCTTTTTGTTATTGGCCCGAGTGGTTCAAGCAGTGGGAGCTTCTATGACAATGAGCAACTCTTTTGGGATCTCAACATCGGTCGCACCAGCTAACATGCGGGCACGAGCGATGGCAACCATTGCTATGTTTGTATCATTAGGATCAATCGCAGGACCAGCTGTGGGAGGCTTGATTTTATCAATTTTGAAGTGGCCTTTTATTTTTTGGATTAATGTACCATTAGGTTTAATCACAATTGTTTTAGGTGAATTTATTTTTCCAAAAACTAATCGGACCAAAGAGCTTTTAACGATTGATTGGATTGGGACAATTATTTTTTTCATGATGATCGCAATTTTCTTTGGTGGAATTAATGTGGCACAAGAGCAAGGATTCACAGCAATATTACCGATTGTTAGTTATATTTTGAGTATAATTTTGTTGATTTCATTTATTAAATGGGAACAACGAACTTCAAAACCATTAATTGATCTATCAATTTTTAAAGAAAAAATGTTTACTCTGTCAGTCATTACATCGTTTTTGGTCTTTGCTTCAGGTTTCTTTATTAATGTACTTTTGCCCTTTTACTTGGAAAACTTGCGGCAAATTAAGCCAGGCGTAGCAGGAATGTATATGATGTCATATCCTTTAGCTATGCTAATTGGGACACCCATTGCAGGGGTGATTGCCGATCGATTTGATCGTGAATATGTTACATTCTTTGCTTTAACGGGGATTACCTTAGGGATGTCAGGTTGGTTGTTTATGACTGATCAAAGCCCACTTTATTTTGTGGCGATGTTAAGTGCTTGGACTGGATTCTCAACATCCTTCTTTAATTCTCCTAATAACGCAATTACGATGTCAAATGCACCTAAATCACAATTAGGAGTTGCGGGAGCCATTAATGCTTTGGCTCGTAATGTGGGAATGATTTCTGGAACCACAATTGTAACAACAACACTTTACATCTCAATGTCTAAGCAAATGGGACATCAAGTCACCACGTATCCAGTGGGCCATCCGACAGTCTTCGTGAATGGATTACATTTCGCGATGTTCTTTGGAATGTTTTTAGTATTAATTGCTTGGTCTTTGACAGGTTACCGTTTGATTTTAAGATTGCACAATAAGAATTAGTTTGCTATAATATATTTTATGCGATGAGTCGAGAAAGATTATTACGATAATCTTTTACAGACGGCCAACGTTAACACCCGAATGGTGGTTGGTGCAAGGGAAGTTGTGGAACTAAACTTGCTGCACAGACTACAACTTAGCAATAAGTTGGTGTACGTCGACAGTTAGGTAAAACTAACTCCTGAGTTGATGCAGGTCTTACATCAACAACGCCAAACATGAAACCCCGTAACTTCGAGTTGCGGGGTTTTTGTTAGGTTTTTTTATTTGATGAAAAATTAGCGGAAGTTAATTATTTTTTATTATGATATATTATAAAATAGCATAGGAATAATGGCATAGGACTATTCTTTTGGTATAATGAAAGACAATAAGGAAGAAAAAGAGGATTTATGCATGGGACTAAAGCGTTTTTCATTTTTACAGCGAGTGATAATTAATATGATTATTCTGTTAGCTTTAGCAGGATTATTTCAGCAAGGCCTCTATGTACAAAGCTTGTGGAGTGCTTTCATGGCTGCCGTAATTTTGGGTGTTTTAAATGTCTTTGTGCGTCCAGTCTTGCAAATTTTAAGTTTACCATTGACCTTTTTTACGTTTGGTTTATTTTCATTCGTGGTTAATGCGTTTGTTTTATGGATGACTAGTTGGTTTGTCGGACCTGGTTTTCAATTTACTAGTTTTGGATGGGCCTTCTTTATTTCTTTGATTATGTCGCTAGTTAATGCGATTTTATCAGATTTTTTTAGTCGCTAAAATTAGGAGCTATTATGGCAAAAACAATTCAAGTGAAAGATCTATTAGCAAATACCCGTTTAGAGGTTGTGCAAGGTGAAGAGTGGTTGAATCGTAAAATTGTAACCGCCGATATTTCACGACCTGGTCTGGAGATGACAGGCTATTTTGATTATTATGCACCAGAGCGTGTACAGTTGATGGGGATTACGGAAACCTCATTTGCTGAACGAATGAATCATGATGAATTATTAATGATTGCGCGTAAAATGATGGGCGAAAAAACTCCAGTATTTGTGATTTCAACAGGTCGCAAATTACCAGCTGAGTTCTTAAAAGCTGCCAATGAATCTGAAATTCCGGTCTTGGCGACTGAATTAACATCGTCTCAAATTTTAGCAAATATGACATACTATTTATCTGGGGAGTTAGCAGAACGTCAATCAATGCATGGTGTTTTGGTGGATCTTTATGGATTAGGAATTTTAATTACCGGTGATTCTGGTGTTGGAAAATCAGAAACAGCTTTGGAATTGGTTCAACGTGGACACCGATTAATTGCGGATGATCGAGTTGATATTTATCAACGTGATGAAAAGCATTTAGTTGGTGAAGCGCCAGCTATTTTAAGAAATTTAATGGAGTTACGAGGCGTCGGTATTATTGACGTATTGAACTTATTTGGTGCAGGGGCTGTTCGTGATCATTCTAATATTTCATTTAATCTTCACCTTGCTAAGTGGGATAAAGATACAAAATTTGACCGTTTAGGAAATGGTGAAGATCATATTTCAATCCAAGGTGTAAGTTTGCCAAGAATGGTTTTGCCAGTTCAAACTGGAAGAAATCTAGCTGTTTTGATTGAAACTGCAGCCAAAAACTTTCGAGCTAAGAAGATGGGATTTGATGCAACTGAAACGTTTAATCAAAATTTGAATAAATTAATCGAAGAAAATTCAAAAGACTAACAAAATCATTATTGAAAGCGCTTAAATATAGATTTTAAAAGATGATAAAATATGATAACCTATAAGAGTGATTTAATTAAAACCATTGGGGAGAAATGACATGGATCAAATAAAGGTGGCAGTATTAGGGGCTGGTTCATGGGGAACGGCTTTAGCTAATGTTGTGGCAGAAAATGGACATGCAGTCAAAATTTGGGGCCATCGTGCGGTCACAGTTGACGAAATTAATATACAACATACAAATAAAGAATATTTAGGAGACCGTGTTTTACAAGCGAGCATTAGTGCGACGACTGATTTGTTAACTGCGGTTGATGGAGCAGAGATTATTTTGAGTGTTGTTCCTACTAAGGCGACCCGTGAAGTGGCTAACTTGTTGAATCAAGCACTGGAACAATTACAGCAAAAATCGATTGTGGTGGCCGCAACCAAGGGGCTGGAACCATCAACATATAAGTTTGCGAGTCAAATGATTACCGAAGAAATTGAGGCTAAATATTTGGCAGGTATCGCAGTTATCGCAGGCCCTTCACACGCTGAGGGTGTTATTAAACATGATCCGACAACTGTTACAGCGGTTAGCGAAGATTTGGCCGTGGCAGAACGAGTTCAACGTGTGATGAGTAATTCAACATTTCGGGTTTATACCAATGATGATATTGTTGGGGCCGAGTTGGGTGGCGCTTTGAAAAACGTAATTGCCATTGCGGCAGGAGCTTTGCAAAGTTTAAATTATGATGCCAATGCGAAAGCGGCCTTGTTTACTCGAGGCTTAAATGAAATGGCACAGCTAGGAAAAGCTTATGGCGCTAGTCCAATGACCTTTATGGGCTTAGCAGGAGTTGGTGATTTATTTGCTACTGCTACATCTACACATTCACGTAATTTTCGTGCGGGAATGCAATTAGGTGAGGGACTAAGTAAAGAAGAAGTGATTGAACATATGGGAATGGTGATTGAAGGAATTTCAACAACTAAGGTGGTGCATGATTTAGCACAAACTAAGCAAGTTGAAATGCCAATATCAGAAGCAGTCTATCAGGTTATTTATGAAGATCGCGACCCCAAAATTGTAATTAGAGAATTAATGGATCGTCCATTGCACCACGAAGGGAAGTAAAATATAATGAAACCAGTACGTAAAGCAGTTATTCCAGCAGCCGGATTGGGAACACGTTTTTTGCCTGCAACAAAGGCTTTAGCAAAAGAAATGTTACCCATTGTTGACAAGCCTACAATTCAATTTATCATCGAAGAAGCTTTGGCTTCAGGAATTGAAGATATCGTCATTGTTGATGGAAAATCAAAACGTTCAATTGAAGATCATTTTGACTCAAATCCTGAATTGGAAAACAATTTGAAAGAAAAAGGTAAGGATGAATTATTGAAGTTGGTTCAAGAAACAACTGATATTAATCTTTACTTTATCCGTCAATCACATCCACGGGGATTAGGGGATGCAGTTTTGACAGCTAAAGCATTTATTGGTGATGAACCATTCGTTGTAATGCTTGGGGATGACTTAATGACTGATGAAAAGCCATTAACTAAGCAATTAATTGAACGCTATGAACAAACTGGTGATTCAACCTTAGCGGTTATGAAGGTGCCACATGATCAAGTTTCTGAATATGGAGTGATTGCACCAGATACTGAAGTAACACCTGGATTGCATAAAGTTTCAACATTCGTGGAAAAGCCTAAGCCAGAAGATGCACCTTCTGATTTGGCTATTATCGGACGGTATCTATTAACACCAGAAATTTTTGAAGAACTAGAAAAGACTAAGCCAGGTAAGGGAAACGAAGTTCAGTTGACTGATGCTATTGATTCTTTGAACCAACGTCAACATGTCTATGCTCATGAATTTAAGGGACATCGTTATGACATTGGATCAAAGATCGGTTTCTTAACAACAAATATTGAATTTGGTTTGGAACACCCACAAACAGGTGCAGCTTTGAAGCAATACATTAAAGATTTAGCTAAAACCTTAGACTAAATCATTATAATTTTAAGAAGAGGTAAGAATAAGATATTCGGACCTCTTTTTTAATTAATGGTAATTATTTGATAACTTCATGTTAATTTAAATTGATGTACTACACTACATCAATATAGTTGATTCGGGTATATACTGAAATTGCATAGTAAATGCGTTATAATTTTGGAATAAACTTGATTCAAGATGTAGAAGTTATCTTTAAACAGGAGGGCATCAAATGAGTGAACATTTTGCAGTAACCGTGATTGGAGCCGGCCCCGGTGGAATGACAGCAGCAATTTATACTGCCCGTGCTAATTTAAAAACGTTGATGTTAGATCGTGGAATTTATGGTGGTCAAATGAACAATACCGCTGAAATTGAAAATTATCCAGGCTACGTGTCAATTCAAGGACCTGAATTATCTGAAAAAATGTATGCGGCTACGGAAAAATTAGGAGTTGAATATACGTTTGGCAATGTAGAACAGGTTTTGCCACAATCGGATAAAACTTTTAAAATTGTAACTGATATGGATGAATACACCACTGATTCTGTGATTGTTGCTACCGGTTCACAATATAAAAAGTTAGGTGTTCCAGGAGAAGATACCTATAACGGTCGAGGTATTTCCTATTGTGCAGTTTGTGATGGTGCCTTTTTTAAAGGTAAAAATGTTATTGTAGTTGGTGGCGGTGATTCTGCGATTGAAGAAGCTAATTACTTAGCAAGAATTGTTGACCATGTCACCGTTATTCATCGACGTGGTGAACTTCGTGCTCAAAAGATCCTACAAGATCGGGCTTTTTCTAATGATAAAATTGATTTTATGTGGAATACTGAAGTTGAAGAAGTGATTGGAACTGATCAAAAGGTAACAGGAGTAAAACTGATTAATAATCAAACGCAAGAACGTTCAACGTTTGAAACCGCTGGAGTCTTTATTTATGTTGGACTTTTGCCAGTAACTGAACCGTTTATGAATTTAGACATTACTGATGAAGAAAATTGGATTGTAACGAATGAACGGATGGAAACAAAACAACCTGGTATTTTTGCACTAGGAGATGTTCGATCTAAAGAGTTAAGGCAAATTGCAACAGCCGTTGGGGATGCAGCAATTGCAGGTCAGAATGCCTATGCATATATTGAAAGTCTAAAAGATTAGTAAAAATCAATCAGTTAATTTATTAAAAAAACATATCGAGGAATTCATAGATGGATTATAATAAATTATTAGAACAATTAAGGATGGATGAAATTAAAGAATTTAAATTGGAGCCTAGTCAATTTCCGGATTTTTATGAAGTTTGGCGAAGTTATCCATATCAAAATGCTATTCGAGGAATCGCAGGCCGGAATGGTTTGATCACTTATCGCCGGGCTAATTTTTCAGAGAATAATGATAACTAATTCATATAATTTATTGATCAAAATTGTTCTGTTTAATAAGACCTTTATTGTTTTTGATAGGTGTTGTTAAAATGCGGACTGTAACCGTTTGCAAAAAAAAGAAAATATCGTTATAATAGATAAGGTAAGAAGGACTATATCCGGATTATCATAAATAATTAAATATAAATAAAAGGGAGTACATTTATCATGGAATCACGCGAATTTCACATTACAGCCGAAACAGGTATCCACGCTCGCCCAGCTACTTTGTTGGTTCAAACAGCATCAAAGTTCTCATCAAATATCACTTTATCATACGATGGTAAGGACGTTAATTTAAAGTCAATCATGGGTGTAATGTCTTTGGGTGTTGGACAACATGCTGATGTTAAAATTTCAGCTGATGGTGACGATGCTGCTGAAGCAATCGAAGCCATTGGACAAACAATGACAAATGAAGGATTAGCATAATTTTTACTTGTAATAAAATTGTTGCATAAATGAGGGGGAGCCAAATTATGGCACAAGTGATCAAAGGAATTGCTGCGTCAAATGGCGTTGCAATTGCGAAAGCCTATAAGTTAGTGGATCCTGATTTGTCTTTTGAGCAAGTTACAATTGATGACGTGCAATCAGAAAAGGGCCGCTTAGAAGCGGCCTTTTCTGTTTCAAAGACAGATTTGGAACAAATCAGAGATAAAGCTAGTCAAAATATGGGAGCGGAAGAAGCAGAAGTGTTTACCGCTCATATTATGGTTCTAGAAGATCCTGAATTAATTGGTGGAATTAATAATGTAATTGAAACAGAACATGTTAATGCTGAAAGTGCACTGAAAAGTGTAACTGACATGTATATTGATATGTTTGAAGGAATGGCTGATGACAATCCTTATATGGCAGAACGAGCTGCAGACATTCGAGATGTTACTAAGCGGGCTTTGGCTCATTTATTAGGTAAAAAATTACCAAATCCAGCTTTGATTCAAGATGAGGTTGTAATTGTTGCTAAGGATATGACACCGTCGGATACTGCGCAACTTGATCGAAAATTTGTTAAGGGATTTATTACCGATTTGGGTGGTAGAACTGCTCATGCGGCTATTATGGCACGAACATTGGAGATACCAGCAGTTGTTGGTTCAGCAACATCAACACAGGATATTAACGATGGGGATATTTTGATTCTTAATGGGTTAGATGGAACCGCTGTAGTTAATCCGGAAGAGACTGAAATCAAAGAGGCACAAAAAGAGTCAGATGATTATAATGCTAAAAAGCTCGAATGGTCGAAACTTAAAAATGAAGCTTCAGTTTCAGCTGATGGTAAAAAATTAATTGTTGGTTCTAATATTGGGACGCCTAAGGATTTGGCTGGCGTTCTTGAAAGTGGATCTGAAGGTATAGGACTTTATCGGACTGAATTCTTATATATGGATTCGGCTGAATTACCATCAGAAGATGCTCAATTTGAAGCCTATAAAACGATTTTAGATGGAATGGGTGACAAACCAGTCACAGTTCGAACTATGGATATTGGTGGGGACAAGTATTTGCCTTACTTACCATTACCAAAAGAAGAAAATCCCTTTATGGGTTATCGGGCTATTCGAATTTCATTGGATCGGACAGATATCTTCCGGACACAGTTACGTGCCTTATTGCGGGCTTCAGTTTATGGAGAACTATGGATTATGTTCCCAATGATTGCGACACTCTCTGAATTTAGAGCCGCACGTGATATTTTTGATGATGAAAAGCAAAAATTAGTTCAAGCTGGTGTAGCTGTTTCAGATGATATTAAGCTAGGAATCATGATTGAAATTCCTGCTGCTGCCATGCTTGCTGACCGATTTGCTCAGGAAGTTGACTTCTTTTCAATTGGAACTAATGATCTAATAGCCTATACAATGGCTGCCGATCGTGGTAATGAACACGTTTCTTATTTATATCAACCATATAATCCTTCAATTTTGCGTTTGATTAAAAATGTAATTGACGCTGCACATAAATACAATAAATTTGTTGCAATGTGTGGAGAAATGGCTGGAGATCAAATTGCGGCTCCACTTTTGTTAGGAATGGGATTAGACGAATTTTCAATGTCATCAACTTCTGTCCTTCAAACGCGAGCACTTCTAAAATCTCTAGATTCTAAAGAAATGGCTAAATTAGCTGAAAAAGCTTTGAATATGGATAGCAACGAAGAAGTTAAAAAATTGGTTGAGGATACTTTGAACTTAAAGTAACTAAAAAATCGTATAGCCTTACATGAGATGAGGATATGCGATTTATTTTTATTTAAATGTAATTGGTATAGTTTAACGAAACCTTGTGAATGGCTTAATAAACTTATTTATATTGTTAAATTATTATTTTTGGTATAATGTGTTTATGCTATTGGTGAAGGGAGCAGCATGATGGAAATGATGAATCGACGCCCACTGGTTATTGCGAATTGGAAGATGAACAAGTTACCAAGTGAATCGTCAGCTTATATTCAAAAAATTGCAAATCCGCTGAGACGCTATCCTGATGTGATTCCCGTTTTAGCAGGTCAGGATGTTTTATTGCCTGCAATGGTTGAAGCGGCCAAACAGACGGATATCTCAATTGGTGCTGAAAATATGTATTGGCAAGATCGTGGTGCTTTTACTGGTGAAACTTCCCCTGCAGCTTTAGAAGATTTGGGTGTTACATATGTGATTATTGGTCATTCTGAACGACGAAATTATTTTCGTGAAACAGATGAAAAAGTTAATTTAAAGGCACAGGCTGCTTTACAACATAATTTAATTCCTATTATTGCAATTGATGAAGCAATTAAACCTAAAGATGATAATGATCGATCTCACTGGGTGGTAAATGAAGTTATTGAATCTTTAGAAGGTATTTCTGCGGAAGTAGCCAAATCCGTTATTATTGCCTATGAACCGACTGCATCAATTGGGAGTGGTCAAGCCATGACCCCGGCATTAGCACAATTTAGCTTGCGACGAATTCGTCTAACTTTAGCTGATATGTATGATTGGGATGTTGCAAATGCCGTGCGCATTATGTATGGTGGTTCAGTGAAACCAGAAAATGCGTATGAATTAATGATTCAAGATGATATTGATGGGGTCTTAGTTGGTGATTCAGCACTGGACCCAGACAATTTTATTGAATTATGCCAAGTAGCAAATCGAGCACTTCTTACAAAAATTAGACGACTTGATGAGTTTTAATGTAAAAATATGGTATAATTCTCTTTGTGATGGGTATTACAACCCAACTACTAATTATATAATTTGTAAGGAGAATACAAATGTCTGCAATTACTGATATTTATGCACGTGAGGTTTTGGATTCACGTGGTAATCCTACTGTTGAAGTTGAAGTTTACACTGAAGAAGGTGGTTTCGGTCGTGGAATCGTTCCTTCAGGAGCTTCAACTGGAGAACACGAAGCTGTTGAACTTCGTGACGGTGACAAGAGCCGGTTCCTTGGAAAAGGAACTTTGAAGGCTGTTGAAAACGTCAACACTACGATTAAGAACAAGTTGATTGGTATGGATGTTACTGATCAAGTTTTGTTGGATAAGACAATGATCGCTTTAGATGGTACACCAACTAAAGCTAAGTTGGGAGCCAACGCCATTCTTGGTGTTTCAATTGCTGCTGCTCGTGCCGCTGCTGATGAATTGGGAACTCCATTGTACAACTACCTTGGTGGTTTCAATGCTCATACTTTGCCAACTCCAATGATGAACGTTATCAATGGTGGAGCACATGCTGCTAACTCTGTTGATTTCCAAGAATTCATGATCATGCCTGTTGGGGCTAAGACGATGGCCGAAGCTATTCGTATGGGATCAGAAACTTTCCATGCTTTGCAAGCATTGTTGAAGGCTTCAGGTCACTCAACTGCTGTTGGTGATGAAGGTGGATTTGCTCCTGACTTCAAGTCAAACGCAGAACCATTTGAATACTTGTTGAAGGCTATTGAAAATGCTGGCTACACTGCTGGTAAAGATATTGCTATCGCCTTTGACGTTGCTTCATCAGAATTCTTTGATGCAGAACGTAAGCTTTACGTTTTGGATGGAGAACCTGATAAGAAGGAATACACAACTGACGAATTCATCGAATACTTGTCAGACTTAGTTGAAAAGTACCCTATCGTTTCAATCGAAGATCCTTTGGATGAAAACGAATGGGATGCTTGGGTTAAGTTGACTGATAAGCTTGGAGACAAGGTTCAATTGGTTGGTGATGACTTCTTTGTTACTAATACGGAATACTTGAAGAAGGGTATCGACATGGGCGCTGCCAATGCTATCTTGATCAAGGTTAACCAAATTGGTACATTGACTGAAACAATGGAAGCTATTGAAATGGCTAAAGAAGCTGGTTACACAGCGATTGTTTCACACCGTTCAGGTGAAACTGAAGATACAACCATTGCAGACTTAGTTGTTGCAACTAATGCTGGTCAAATTAAGACTGGTTCAATGTCACGTACTGATCGTATTGCTAAGTATAACCAATTGATGCGTATTGAAGATTTGTTGACTCCTGTTGTAGCTGATTACAAGGGTATTAACAGCTTCTACAACATCGATAAAGATGCTAAGGCAGCAATCATCAACTACAAGTAATAAAAATTAAGCAATTAATGTTAATTTAGAGAGGCCGTGACAATTTTTGTCCAGCCTCTTTTTTTGTTTCATTTTTAAATTACAATATAAAAATAATTATCCAAATGAATGAAGCAGACGGTTACCAATTACTAAAAACTATACAAATATGCTACTAATTGGTGAAATTTAATTGAAATGGTAAATAATTGTAAAACTGTATGATTATAAAAAATAATTAAAAATATTAGTTTAGCCATGGAATATCAAATTTAAATTAAGCTGGTCTTGAGTATATATTTTTTTATAAATATAATTTTATGAATTGTTGATATATGAGGTGAGATACCAAGATCATGAAGAAGGAGTTTGAGTAGATGAGTCGTAAAAAAAGGATAAATTATAAAAAGTGGTATGGCTTATTAGCAGCTGTCGTAGTGGCTACTGGAGGATATTTAGAAAATCAACATCAGAAGGACTCTTCAATAAATGATAACTATGCGACTGAAACGGTCAAAACTGATGAAAAAGTTGAATATGGTTCAGTAAATGATCAAAAGCCGACTGAAAGCTTGGCTACTTCAGTTTTGACGGATGATGTAAAAAATCAAGTCCGGGCTCAAACCATTAAATATAATGGAACCGGTGCGTTTGTTGTTGATCAAAATAAAACTAATTTAAATGCAAATGTTTCATCAGCTCCATATGTTCAATTGGCGCGTCAAGATCAACAAGGACGGCCAGGTGCAGCGAATGCATGGTTATCAAGATCAAGTCGCCAATATCGTAATCGTCAAGAAACCGGTAATAATCGTACGATTAATCCGGTCGGTTGGCAACAACTAAGAATTAATGGTAAAAGTCAGGTCCTGTATAATCGTGGACATTCTATTGGATATGCATTAGCTGGGAATATTAATGGATTTGATGCCAGTGAGGCTAATCCGCAAAATATTACTACGCAGACTGCTTGGGCTAATCAATCTTCTAATGGAAATGATCAAAACACTGGACAAAATTATTATGAAAGTTTAGTTCGTAAAGCACTAGATTCAAATAAGAAGGTTCGTTATCGAGTAACGCCCCTTTATACTGGTAATAATTTAGTGCCATCGGTGAATCACATTGAAGCTAAGTCTTCAGATGGAACACTTCAAATTAATGTTTTAATTCCAAATGTACAACCAGGGGTAACGATTAATTATCAAACTGGTGCAGGTAAAATTAACTAGAAAATAAAAAATAAGACTACTTTATTCACTAGGGGTTCCCCAAAAATCAAATAAAGTAGTCCTATTTATATATAAATAATAAGGTTAATGATGCATTGCATAGTGCATAGCATCTGATTCTGGTTCACCATGCAGTCGCTTGTATAAATATCGGGACATACGATAAAAACCGCGCCAATAGCGTTTAAAGAAATGAATGATGAAGTTGGTTAAGGTATATAAACCAACTAGAATTAAGATGAAGAAGAAGACGGTAATTAATGAAATGAAAAAGTTTGAATACATGAATGCCTCCAGAATAATAGCAAATAACTTAGCTTTTAATGAATAATCTTATTGTATATTAGGTTTAACTTTATTTCAAGAGCTAATTAGGTTTAACCTTGAAATAAATTAAGTTTCAGTTTATAATAATGTAAAATAAATTACACTAGGAGTTTAATATGGCAAGTTCAGAAGGTCGAATCATCATGGGACGTAACATTAAACGGTTATTGAAAGAAAACCGAATAACAGCAGTTAAATTTGCTGAAGCAATTGGTGTGTCAACGGCTACTGTTTCTGATTGGTCAAATGGTAAAACGTATCCGCGGATTGATAAACTTGAATTAATGGCTAACTTCTTTGGAGTCGGAAAATATGAATTAGTTGAAGATCAAGAAAATAAGGATCAAAATAACGAAGAACCAACGCTCGTTGCTGCGCATTGGGGAATTGATTTATCACGTTTACCAGCTTATGATCGACAAAGAATTATTGATCGGGCTAAGTCGTATGTTGAAGGATTAGTTGCAGATTATGAGGATCGTCAATGAATAGTAACGAATACGATGAATTATTGATTCGAGTAGAAGAAGATTTAAGACAATATAAATTAACGCCGATTATTTCAGATACGGTACCTTTATATAAAGAAACTCAATTAGAAGGGGTTACTTTTTTAAAAGGAAATAATGCTTTTATATTTGTGGATAAAGATTTAAGTATTTTTGATAAGGCAAAAACGTTAGTTGAAGAGTACTTTCATGCTATTTCTGATCTAGGCAATCACTTGGATTATGATGAATTGCATGCCAATAATGATGAAGTTGATGCACGTGAATCTATTATTGAATACATGACTAACGAAAAAACTATTTTAAAACTAGTCCAGAAATATCCCGATCAATCTTTTGAACCATGGATGATCATGGACGAATTGGGATATGATCGCGAATTTGCGGAAGAGACAGTTGCTTATTATGAACGGCAAGGATTAATTAATTAATTCCTGAAAAGTTTTTAGTAAATGTGGTTTAGGGTTATGGGTTAACATAATCTTTTCTGTAAAATAGATACATAATAATGATTTAAATATCTTTGTTAAAAATACTATTTTAGGCACTCTTTTATTTGGGTGCCTTTTTTGGTAATTTAAGATATAAAAAATCCCAAATTACCAAAGATAACGGTGATAATTTGGGATTTTAAATATTAGCTATGCGCACCGGGGGAATCGAACCCTCATCTCAAGAACCGGAATCTCACGTGATATCCATTACACTAGGCGCGCTTAACAACTCGATAATTATATCATAAATTATTGAACAAGTACAAGTTAATGATTAATTAACAAGACCTGAATAGAAGGATGTTATCAACCTTTTTTAAATGTTGATATTTAAATTTAGTTTGTCTTTAAACCTTGTAAAGGTGATTTACAATGATTAAAAATTAAATAAATGGACTATTACATAACGAGCAGTAATAATAAAGCTACTAAGGGCTTGGAGTCATGTTAAATGTGAAGCCTTCACAAAGTTTGATTGAAATTAATAAGGACAAGTTCTCCGTAAATTGAAAAAGCAGACAGAATCAGCTAATGATGAACAATACAAATATGGTTAAATAGCCATTGGAAACGCTTGCATACAATACTGTTATATAAAAATTTCACAATCTCAAGAAATGATGCCTGATTTGATTTGCGAATTGATCGAAAATAGCGTAAAATAATAGTTGTAAAAAACGTTAACAAAAATATACTTGGAGGCTTCTTACACATGACTGTTAAAATTGGTATCAACGGTTTCGGCCGTATTGGACGTTTGGCATTCCGCCGTATCTTAGAATTAAAAGGTACAGCAGATGATATTGAAGTTGTTGCAATTAACGACTTGACTAACCCTGCAATGTTGGCTTACTTATTGAAGTATGACTCAACTCACGGAACTTTGAATGCTGAAGTTTCAGCAGACGAAACTGGTATCATCGTTGATGGACGCCACATCACAGTTTACGCAGAACGTAATGCTGCAGACTTGAAGTGGGTTGCAAATGACGGTGTTGAAATCGTTTTGGAATCAACTGGATTCTACACTTCAGCAGAAAAGTCACAAGCTCACTTGGATGCAGGTGCTAAGAAGGTTCTTATCTCAGCCCCAGCCGGTGATGTTCCTACTGTTGTTTATGGTGTTAACCAAGATGTTTTGAAAGCAGATGACACAATCGTTTCTGCAGGTTCATGTACTACACAATCTTTGGCACCATTGGCAAACGCTTTGAATGCTGAATTTGGAATCGAACTTGGTTTGATGACAACTGTTCACGCCTTTACTTCTACTCAAATGATTTTGGATGGACCTAAGGGTAAGAAGGCTCGTTCAAACCGTACAGCTTCAGTTAACACTATCCCTCACTCAACTGGTGCAGCCAAGGCTATCGGACTTGTTGTTCCTGAATTGAAGGGTAAGTTGGATGGACATGCACAACGTGTTGGTGTTGTTGACGGTTCTATCACTGAATTGACTACTGTTTTGTCAAAGACTGTTACTGTTGAAGAGATTAACGATGCTGTTAAGAAGTACGAGACTCCTTCATTCGGTTATAACGGAGACGAAATTGTTTCTTCAGACATCATTGGAGATACTCACGGTGCTGTCTTTGACCCAACTTTGACTAAGATTATCACTGTTGGTGACAAGCAATTGGTTCAAACTGCTGCTTGGTATGACAATGAATACGGATTTACTTCAAACATGGTTCGTACTTTATTGCACTTGGCACAATTGTAAAATTAGGCTAATTTAAGCAAGAAAACAGGCGGTTGGAGGAATCTAAACGTCTGTTTTTTTATTGAAAATAGTGCATATTAATATTGGAATTACGGTATAATAAACTAGTAATACTAAATTATAGAAAAAAGAGGATTTTTTGAAAATGGCTAAATTAACAGTCGAAGATTTAGAATTAAAAGGTAAAAAAGTTTTGATGCGAGTTGACTTCAATGTTCCATTGAAGGAAGAAGACGGAGAAGTGGTTGTTTCTAATGACAACCGAATCGTTGCAGCTTTGCCAACTATTAAATATGTTTTGGAACAAGGCGGACGTGCCATTTTGTTCTCTCACTTGGCTCGAGTAAAGAGTGAAGAAGATAAAAAAGGTTTGTCAATGAAGCCAGTTGCACAAAAGTTGGCTGATTTATTGGGACAACCCGTTACTTTTGTACCTGCTACTGAAGGTGTTGAACTTGAAGAAGCAATTAACAATCTTGAAGATGGCCAAGTTTTGGTCTTTGAAAATACTCGTTTCGAAGATGTTGTTGATGGCGTTGAAGTTAAGCGCGAATCAAAGAATGATCCCGAATTGGGAAAGTACTGGGCTTCATTAGGTGACGTATTTGTTAACGACGCCTTTGGAACTGCCCATCGTTCACACGCTTCAAATGCTGGTATCGCAGCTAACATTGAACAAACTGCTGCTGGTTTCCTAATGGAAAAGGAAATTAAGTTCTTAGGTGGAGCTGTTGAAGAACCAGAACGTCCATTCGTTGCTATTATCGGAGGAGCTAAAGTTTCTGATAAAATTACAATTATCCAAAATCTTTTGAAGAAGGCTGATAAAGTTATTGTTGGTGGTGGAATGGCTTATACCTTTGACGCTGCTAATGGTAAGGCAATTGGGAATTCTTTGTTTGAAGAAGACAAGGTTGAATTAGCTAAGCAATTGATCGCTGAAGCTGGAGATAAGTTGGTATTGCCTGTGGATGCCATTGCGGCTGATGCATTTAATAATGATGCTGACACTTATACTGCTGGTGAAGAAGGTATTAAAGATGGCTACATGGGACTTGATATTGGTCCTAAGTCAATTGAACTTTTCAAGTCTGTCTTAGCTGATGCGAAGACTGTTGTATGGAATGGCCCAATGGGTGTCTTTGAAATGACTAACTTCGCTAGAGGAACTCTTGCAATCGGTGAAGAGTTGGTTGAAGTAACTGAAAATGGAGCTACAACTATTGTTGGTGGTGGAGATTCAACGGCTGCTGTTCAACAACTTGGGGTGGCTGATCGTTTGAGCCACATCTCTACTGGTGGTGGTGCTTCATTGGAATACCTTGAAGGAAAGACATTACCTGGAATTGCTGCTATTTCAGAAAAGTAATCTTTTAATAAACATTAATAATGATTAATCTGTGATGATTCAATTTTTTATTGAATTTTCATGGATTTTTTTATTTTGATGAATTTAAATTTATTGAAATAAAAAAACTATATAAAAATCCCCAGCGCATGGATAGTTTTACATAGTAGTTTGGTAGATTTAATTTCAATGAAATCTTATTGGACACGAATTGCTTCACCAGTTTTTAAACTGGTAACATTAGGATTTAGATTCTGTAACTCACTAACACTTAGATTATTATTAACAGCGACTCGATACCATGTATCACCTTGGGTAACCACATAAGACTGTGAATCATCAGATGCAACTGTAGTTGTATCTAGTTCAGTGGTGCTGGTAGTATTATTAGGAACTTCAATAATTTGATCAATTTGGAGAGTTGCCCAATCGATGTTAGGATTTAATTTTTTAAGTTTTTTAGAAGAAGTATTAAACTTAGTGGCAATTGTATCAATCGTCTCGCCAGCTTCAACGGTGTAAACTTTAGTTGTTGCTATTTTTGTAGATTTTTTTGTACTAGTTTTGTGACTTGAGGAACTTGAACTTGTTTTTTTAACCTTTTGGGTGATCTTGCTTGATGTCGCTGTTGCAGTTGGTTCATGATGAAACAACTTATGTAGTCCTCGTGTAATGGTAAATGCTAGGAAAAAAGTAACAAGGAATATTACAATAGAAATGGCGATTCGCTTAAGTACTAGTTTAGTTTTTTTTGACATAATCAATACCCTACTTAAATTATTTTAGATTTAATAGTATTAGTTTATCATTGAATGAAAGTAGATAGCATTAAATTATAAAGTCTTAAATCGAATTTAAAAACTTAGTTTATTTTATCGCTTTATTGACATTAGAAACTAGCGTATAATTAAAAAATAACAGACTAAAAAAGAAAATGAGGGAATCTCGATGGCTGGTTCATTTACACCAACTTGGATGGTTGAAGCAATTTATCATTTAACACCAGTTGAATTAGAAGCGCATGGTATCAAAGCTATTTTGACTGATTTAGATAATACTCTGATTGCTTGGAACAACCCAGATGGCACAGAACAACTTCATCAATGGCTGCAATTAATGGATCAGGCGGGTATTCCAGTTATTATTGTATCTAACAATTCTGATGATCGAGTTGAACGAGTGGCTAAACCACTTGATCTCCTATTTGTTGGGAGGGCTTTAAAACCACTAACTAAAGGATTGAAGATGGCAATTAAAAAGCTTGATCTTACAACAAATGAGGTTGTGATGGTTGGCGATCAACTTTTGACGGATGTTTGGGCGGCTAATAATATGGGAATGCGCAGTATATTAGTTCAACCGCTGATTGAAACAGACCAATGGAACACTAAAATTAATCGTTTTTTGGAAAAAGGGGTTAAAAAGAAGATGTTAAAGCAAAATCCAGATCTAAAATGGAGGAAAAATCTTGATAAGTGAAACTGAAGTACAAAATTATTTAAGCGAAGGCCTTAGGTGTATTGGTTGTGGGGCTGAAATTCAAACCGATAGGCCAGGGGAAGTTGGATATACTCCCATGTCTGCGCTAAAAAAAGGGTTTGAAAACGGGGAAGTGCTATGCCAGCGTTGTTTCCGGTTAAGACATTATAATGAAATTCAACCGGTTGATTTAACGGATGATGATTTCCGTCGTCTTTTGGATCAAATTTCAACGACAGATTCCTTGGTCGTTTATGTGATGGATGTCTTTGATTTTAGTGGATCACTTATTCCTGGTCTACATCGTTTCGTTGGAAGCAATCCTGTTTTGCTTGTGGGAAATAAAGTTGATATCTTACCCCATGCCTTAAGACGAGCAAAAATCAAAGAATGGATGCGTCAACAAGCTAACCGAGCTGGTTTGCGCCCCATTGATATTGCTTTAACTTCTGGTAAAAATGGTGATGATGTACCTGCATTATTAGATATGATCGAAAAATATCGAGCTGGACGTTCAGTCTATGTAGTAGGGGTCACTAATGTTGGTAAGTCAACTTTGATTAATCAAATCATTAAGGATGTTACTGGTGAAAAGAATGATGTTATCACTACATCACGTTTCCCAGGAACTACATTAGATCGAATTGAGATTTCATTGGATGATCAATCAAATATTATTGATACTCCTGGAATTATTCATCCAGATCAAATGGCTCATTATCTTACACCTCAAGATTTAAAATATGTTTCACCCCAAAAGGAATTAAAACCAAGAACATATCAATTGAATGCCGAACAAACACTCTTTATGGGAGCAATGGCCCGATTTGATTTTATTCAGGGACCCAAATCTGGAATTACGGCATATTTTGAAAATAATTTACCGATTCATCGGACCAAATTAGATAATGCAGATCAATTTTATGTTAAGCACGCGGGTGTATTATTGACACCACCTGAAAAAGTGAATTTAGAAGATCTACCACCATTGAAAAGACATGAATTTAAAACAACTGAAAAGACTGATATTGTGATTGATGGATTGGGCTGGGTTACAGTACCGGGTCAAGTTGTTGTTGCAGCTTGGGCACCAAAAGGAGTTTCAGTTTTGACACGAAAGGCTATGATATAAAAATGATTGAATTACGCGGAAAGCAAAAACGTTATTTAAGAGCTTCAGCTCATTCTATGAATCCCCTCTTTAGTGTTGGGAAACAAGGATTAACGGAAAATTGGTTGGAACAATTAGGTTCAGCCATGGAAAAACGCGAATTATTTAAAGTTAATATTTTGAATAATTCTGATGTAACAGTTGATGAAGTTAAGGAATTTATTGAATCAAATTCTTCAATTCAAGTTGTCCAAACCATTGGGCACACTTTAGTTTTGTTTGATCAAGCACGTGATCCAAAGTATCGTAACTACTCAATTGCAGTACAAAAGATATAAGCTATAGTAAATCAAAAGGGGG
The DNA here is from genome assembly GCF_000277645.1 of Weissella koreensis KCTC 3621. Next base: position 184,910 of record NZ_AKGG01000005.1, read on the forward strand.
ATCTTATGATTAAAACAGTGAATACTTTAGCTCCAAAAACACAAGTAGCTACTGAATTAGATCAAGAGCGACACCGTGTTGGTATTATCGGTGGTACGTTTAATCCTCCACACCTGGGGCATCTTATTATTGCTGAACAGGTAGCCTCTGATTTACAGCTTGAGCAAGTTTATTTTATGCCAAATTCAACACCGCCACATGTGGATCCCAAAATGGCCATCGATGCATCTGATCGTGCCCAAATGGTCAAAGCAGCAATTTATGGTAATCAACATTTTAAGTTGGAACAGGCAGAGGTTAACCGTGGTGGAATTAGCTATTCTTATGACACTATGCGTTATTTAAATGAAATTCATCCAAATTATGATTATTACTTTATAATTGGTGGCGATGAGGTTGCTTACCTTAAAACTTGGTATAGAATTGAAGAATTAAGCCAAATGGTGCAATTTGTTGGGGTTAATCGTCCAGGACAAGAACATCCAGTGACTGATTATCCAGTTGAATTTGTAACTGTTTCTAATCTTGATATTAGCTCTACTAAAATTCGGCAAAGAATTAAAGAAAAACAAAGTGTTCGTTATTTAGTACCAGATTTAGTGGCGGCTTATATTGTAGAGAAGGGGCTGTATCAAAATGAATAACTTAGAGTATCAAAAACGTTATTATCCTGGGACTCGTTTAGAATTACTATCAACCGTACGAGCTGCTTTATCAGATTATCGATATCAACATGTATTACGAGTTGAAACGATGGCCTTGAAGTTAGCGGAAAAATGGCAAGTCGAAGCTGAAATTGTTTCGATAGCTGCATTGATACATGATTATACAAAAGAACGTTCCGATGAAGATTTTATCGAAGCTATAAAAGAATATCATCTATCCACTAGCTTATTACCTTGGGGAAATAATATTTGGCATGGAGTTGTTGGAGCAGAAATGATTCGAAGTGAATTAGGAATTAATGATTCGATTATTTTAGATGCAGTCCGCCAACATACTACGGGGGCTGAAGAAATGACGCTCGTGTCACAAATTATTTTTATGGCTGATTATATTGAAAGTGCCAGAGACTTCCCCGGGGTTGATGAAGTAAGAGCTTTAGCATTTGAAGACTTAGCTGCTAGTGTTGGTTGGCAAGCCCAACATACATTAGAATATTTAATTAAAAATAAACAGAGGGTCTTCCCTTTGTCACTATTGACCTATAATACATGGTCAACCAAATAAGAATGGAAAATAAATAATTATGATTGAAACCACAATGATGAAAATGTTAGAAGTAGCTGTAAAAGCTGGAGACCAAAAGCGGGCTGAAGATTTAGTGGCCTTGGACATACATGAAACTTCAATCTTTACTGATGTAATGTTGATTATGGATGCTCCATCAAATCGTCAAGTCTTGGCGATTGCTCAAGAAATTATGGATCAAATGAAAGAAGCTGGATTTGAAGTTCATCAACATGAAGGTCGTGATTCTGGGGAATGGGTTGTTCTTGATTTCGGTGATTTAACCGTTCATGTTTTCAAACAAGAAATACGTCATTTTTATGGATTGGAACAACTTTGGTCTGAACAAGGTGAAGAGATTGATATCACAGACTGGATCATTGAGGAAGACTTTTAATGGAAAATTATCAAACCTTTGCAAAGTTATATGATGAATTATTTGATGATGAAGCTTATGATGACTGGTTTCAGTATGCACAAAAAAATATTCAAAATCCGCAAGGTAAGATTTTAGAACTAGCTGGTGGTGCTGGGCGCTTAGCAATTCGCTTAATAAAAGCTGGCCATGATGTGACGGTTTTTGATTTATCCACTGAAATGTTATCTTTAGCTCAGGAAAATGCGCAAGCGGCTGAAGTGGATTTACCCTTGATTCAAGGGGATATGCGAGAATGGTCTGATTATCCAAATCATTTTCAAACGATTACTTCATTTGCTGACTCATTTAATTATCTTGGTAGTTTAGCAGAAACTAAAATGGCATTTGAACAAGTAGCTAACCATTTAGAAAACGGTGGACAGTTCTTATTTGATGTCATTTCACCATATCAAACCGATGAATATTATCCAGGATATATGTATAATTTTCATGATGATGAAACGGCTTTTCTTTGGAATTCATATGGTGTTGAAGGTGAAGAACATACGGTGGAGCACGAATTAATTTTCTTTGTATATGATGAGAAAATTGACGGATATAAGCAATTAACAGAAATTCATACGGAAAAAACTTATGAATTGAAAAAATATATTCAAGCCCTGGAACAAGCGGGATTTGAAAATATTAAAGTTACTGGTGATTTTGGTCGTCAAACAAAGCCTGATGAAAAAACACCACGTTGGTTTTTTAGTGCAAATAAGAAAGGATAGCCGATGCGAGCAGTTGGATTAATTACCGAATATAATCCTTTTCATGCTGGTCATGAATACCACCTCGAACAAGCAAAGGCGATGAGTGGGGCTGAAACAGCAATTGCTGTAATGAGTGGAAATTTTGTACAGCGCGGGGTTCCTGCGATGTATGATAAATGGAAACGAGCGCAGGCGGCGGTTCAAAATGGAGTGGATTTGGTTATTGAATTGCCGGTGGCTTTTTCAATTCAACCAGGTCCTTTTTTTGCTAAAGGTGCAGTTCAAATCTTGTTAGCTGCAGGAGTTGACACAATTGTTTTTGGAGCAGAGCACGCTCAATGGGATTTTATGAAATTAGCGCGAACAGTTCGGGATGTAACTACTCATTCTGATGAATTTCACAATTATCAGACAACTTATGCAAGTAATTTTAATACAGTTTTAATGGATAAGTTAGGCGTCACGATCAATGAACCTAATGATTTATTGGGATTAAGTTATGCATTAGCAGTGCTTGAATTGGACGCGCAAGATCAGGTTGCCTTGATGCCATTACAGCGTCAGGGGAGTGGATATCATGCTACACAAATTTCTGACGAAGACTTTGCGAGTGCCTCAGGAATTCGACATGTTTTAAAGAATGGGTTACCCAAAGAAAAATTAAGCCAACAATTGCCGACGGGCACGCAACAATTACTAATGGAGGCACCATTTTTAGATTATGAACCAAATATGTGGAATTTACTTCATTATAAAGTCTTAACGACACCGGTAGAACAATTGGAGTCTATTTATCAGTTAAATGATGGATTAGCATATCGTCTTCTAGAAACGGTTGAAAAGAATGCTGAGTCGAAGCAAATCGATTGGAATGTCTTTATGCAACAATTTAAAAGTAAACGATATACCTATAGTCGGCTGCAACGGAGCATTTTATACTTATTGTTAAATGTGAGTGAAATTGAAATGAAGGTTGCTTTGAAACAACCTTATATTCGACCCTTGGCTTTTAATGCTAACGGACAGTTATGGCTAAAACATGGGCGTAAAAATTTCACTTTGCCGATTATTGGTAAGGTTGATCAAAATAATTTAAAGGGTCTCTTAAAACTAGATTTTAGAGCTGGTCGTTTATATAATATGTTGCGAAGTAATTCTGATGAAAAACCACAAGATACTAAACGTCAACCGTATCGAAAACAATAATTTAAAATGAAGAGGGAGTAAGAAGATGAAATGGAATTTTAGTGAGTTATTAAAATATAAACAAGAACCAATGGAGTTTCAAGAAGAATTAAACTTAGAAGCCATGACCAAAGAAATGTTTGGGGATGTTATTTTGAGTTTGGAGCCTGTTCAAGTACAAGGTTGGGCACGTATGGAACGCGATGATGTTATTATCCATGCACATGTTACAGGACAACTTACAACACCTTCAACTCGTTCAGCTCGCCCAGTAGAATTTCCTTTGGACTTCATGATCGACGAAGTTTACATTCGCGAAACTGAACATGCAGATCGGTATGAGATTGAAGAATCTGTTATTTTAGTGAAAGATGATGTTATTGATTTTAATGAAGTCTTAGCACAATACATTTTCTTACAAATCCCATTGCAAATCTTGGCAGAAGGTGAAGAAGAAGAAGCTATGCCAACTGGGGATGGATGGGAAGTTATATCAGAAGATGATTACTTAGCCGAACAAGAAAATGGCGAAGAACAAGCTACTAATACGCCTTTGGCCGGTTTAGCTGACTTATTATCTGAAGATAAAGATAAATAAAAAATAGACCAATAATTAAGGACCAAGGAGATTTAAATGGTTAAAAGTAAAGAAACGCCGATGATGCAACAATATAATGAAATTAAATCACAGTATCACGATGCCTTTTTATTTTATCGTTTAGGCGATTTTTATGAATTGTTTAATGAGGATGCCATTTTGGGGTCCCAAATCTTGGAACTTACTTTAACTCAACGAAATAAAAATTCACCTAATCCAGTCCCAATGGCAGGGGTTCCTCATCATGCTGCTCAAAATTATATAGATATTTTAGTGGATAAAGGTTACAAAGTAGCTGTAGTGGAACAAATGGAAGATCCAAGTCAAGCCGATGGGATGGTCAAACGTGAAGTTGTTCAATTGATTACACCTGGAACGCGGATGAACGTGAATGGAGAGTCTGTTAAAGATAATAATTATTTAGTGGGAATTACGTCCGAAGATGCTAATCATTATGGATTTGCTTACACTGATTTATCAACAGGTGAAATGGCAGCTACTGATTTAATTTCAACGACTGCCGTCCTGAATGAACTCGCCCGTTTAGCGGCGAAAGAAATTGTTATTGATAAGATTTTGCCAGCAGATTTAACCGCTTCTTTGACGAATTTGGGTATTATGGTTTCAACGCAAGCATTAGAGACGGTACCAGATAATCAAGCAAATTTAGTGCAGGATTTATCAGATCTTAGTTTAACGGCAGCCCAAATTTTAATCACATATTTGCATACGACACAAAAACGAGCATTAGATCATCTTCAACCAGCTCGTGCTTACGAAGTTGCTCAATATTTAAAAATGGACCGGAATTCACGAGCTAATTTGGAATTAACAGTTAATTTACGCACACAGCAAAGAAGTGGTACATTGTTGTGGCTTTTGGATGAAACTAAAACTGCCATGGGTGGACGGCTATTAAAACAATGGATTGAGCAACCGTTAATTGATCAACAAAATTTAATGAGTCGATATGACAAAATTGAACAATTCATGCAGAATTTTTTGATTGAGAATGATTTGCAAAGTGCGTTAAAAAGTGTTTATGACTTAGAACGTCTGGTTGGTCGGGTCGCATACGGTAGCGCAAACGGCCGTGATTTATTGCAGATTCGTAATTCCTTACGTCAAATTCCTACTATTTTGGAATTATTGGAAGATTTAGATCCTGCCGTTTTTGGAGGGTTAATCAGTCAAATTGACCCAGTTACGGATCTTGAAGCGTTGATCTCAACGGCCATTATTGAGGACCCACCATTGTCAGTTACTGATGGTGGGTTGATAAAGGCAGGTTATAACGATCAGCTCGATGCTTACCAAGATGTCATGCACAATGGAAAGCAATGGCTGGCTGAATTAGAAGCTACCGAACGTGAAGCGACTGGGATTAATAGTTTGAAAATCGGTTTTAATAAAGTTTTTGGTTATTATATTGAAGTTACTAGAGCGAACATTGATAAATTAGATGATAATCGGTATACACGAAAACAAACTTTAGTTAATGCCGAACGTTTTATTACCCCTGAATTGAAAGAACATGAGCAAAAAATTTTAGAAGCGGAAGAGAAATCTAGCCAATTAGAATATCAATTATTTACTCAAGTACGCGAACAGATTAAGCTTAATATTAAACGATTACAACGGTTGGCTAAACAAATCGCAACGTTAGATGTTTTGACTTCACTAGCTGATGTTGCACAAAAAAATCAATTTACGCGACCACGACTTAATCAAAAACAACATTTAGAAATTGTTGGTGGACGCCATCCCGTTGTTGAAAAAGTTTTGGGGCATCAAAGTTATGTTGCCAATGATATTATGATGGATCAAAATCAAGAAATCATGCTGATTACTGGACCCAATATGTCTGGTAAATCAACTTATATGCGTCAATTGGCCTTAACCGTGATTATGGCTCAAATTGGCTCGTTTGTACCTGCGCAAAGTGCTGATTTACCAATTTTTGATCAAATTTTTACTAGAATTGGGGCAGCTGATGATTTAATTTCGGGAAATTCAACCTTTATGGTAGAAATGTCGGAAGCAAATACGGCGTTACAAAATGCAACTAAAAATTCTTTAATTCTATTTGATGAATTAGGACGAGGAACGGCTACCTTTGATGGAATGGCCCTAGCGCAAGCTATTATTGAGCATATTCATCAAAATGTACATGCTAAAACGCTATTTTCAACCCACTATCATGAATTGACTAGTTTGGATCAAGAACTACCACAACTGTTCAATGTCCATGTGGGCGCACATGAAGAGAATGGAGAATTGATTTTCTCACACAAAGTTTTAGCGGGACCAGCTGATCAGTCTTATGGAATCAATGTCGCGAAATTAGCAGGCTTGCCTCAGACATTGATTGAACGAGCAACAGTGATTTTAAATCAATTGGAAACACCTGAGCAAACTGAAATTCCTGAGCTTGTGAAATTAACTGATGAATTAGACTCTAAAACGCAAATGTCATTATTTGACACATTGCCTGATGATTATGAACAAAATAAAGTCGTGGAACGGGTTAAAAATGCCGATTTGGCAAATTCAACGCCTTTCCAAGCATTGATGTTATTAAATGAATTACAAGAACTTTTAAAAAAATAATTGTTTTTTGTTTCACAAAGTTATGGGGATGTGCTACACTAAATATATATTAACTAAATTATATAAGATTAAGGTGAGTTAACATGACAGAACAGAAAATTCCTCGTGCAACTGCTAAACGGTTGCCCATTTATTATCGTTATCTCAAGTTATTACTAGATGAAGGAAAAACTAAGATTTCTTCCGTTGATTTGGCTGAAATTGTTAAAATTGATGCTGCGACCATTCGTCGTGATTTTTCGTGTTTTGGAGCATTAGGTAAGCGTGGCTATGGTTATGATGTCGCTGAATTAATTGAATTTTTTGCTGGCGAATTAAATCAAGATAATTTGGCTTCAGTTGCTTTGATTGGTTTGGGAAATTTGGGCCATGCTTTGTTGAATTTTAAATTTCAAAAAACTTCTAATGTGCGAGTATCTGCTGTTTTTGAAGTTAAGCCGGAATTAATTAATACAATTCAAAGTGGCGTTCCAGTATTCTCAATGGATGAATCAGAAGAACAAATTGAGGAACAAAGGATTGATGTAGCAATGTTGACAGTGCCGGCTGATGCGGCTCAGACAATTGCAACCCGCTTGGAAGCAAGTGGTATCAAAGGTATTTTGAATTTTACACCAATGCGGTTAAATGTTTCTCGGAAGGTGCATGTTCAAAACGTGGACTTAACGAATGAGTTGCAAACGTTACTTTATTTTATCGATAATGATATAAGTAACTAAAAAAATATAAAATGAGGCTCAGACGATTTTTGTCTCAGCCTCTTTTATTAAATGGAGTTAAAAATGATAATTTTACAAGCAAATGATGTCAGTCGACGCTTCAATGGCGTGACTTTTTTTGAACACTTTTCGCTGCAGATTCAAGATCGATCCCGAATTGGTTTGGTCGGACGAAATGGGGCAGGAAAATCTACATTACTAAAAATTTTAATTGGTCAGGAATCACCAGATGAAGGGGTCGTTTCGTCTAAAAAAGGATTAAAACTAGCTTATTTAGCTCAAAATTCAGGGATGGACTCAACTTTAAGTGTGTATGATGAAATGTTGGCCAGCTTTAAAAAGGTGCAAACATTAGAACAACAGATGCATCAAATGGAATCAAAAATTGCTAATACGACTGATTATGAAAGTGAAGCTTATCAAAGTCTACTTACTGAATATGATCAAATTCAGCATGATTTTGAAGCTTTAAATGGTTACGGATATGAAGCAACTATTCGTGGCGTTTTACATGGATTTGGGTTTGACGAGTCGTTTTATTCACAAAAAATTTCCGATCTTTCCGGTGGTCAACGAACTCGTTTAGCGATCGCAAAGCAATTATTAGAGAAACCAGATCTTTTGGTACTGGATGAACCAACCAATCACTTGGATATGCAGACTTTGGCATGGTTAGAAAAATATTTACAAAATTATCAAGGAGCACTGCTAATTGTTTCGCATGATCGTTACTTCTTAGATCGAGTAGTAAATGAAGTTTATGAGGTACATTCTGGAGTTTTGGATCATTACCAAGGAAACTATAGCCGCTATATGGAGCAAAAGATTGCGAAAATTACAGCAGAGCAAAAGGCGTTTGATCGGCAACAAAGTGAAATTGCTAAATTAGAAGACTTTGTTAATCGTAATATTGTGCGAGCTTCAACCACAAAACGAGCTCAATCTCGACGTAAACAACTTGAAAAGATGGAAGTTTTGGATGCACCTAAAAATGAATCAGGGGTAGCACATATTACTTTTCAAGCTGCTCAAAGTTCAGGGAATGAGGTCCTTCAAGTTGAAGGACTGAGCTTGGGTTATCAAGCAGATAAGGTACTATCCCAAAATGTGAATTTAGCGGTCAATAAACAACATGCCGTGGCTTTAGTTGGACCAAACGGGGTTGGTAAATCTACTTTAATCAAAACGATCTTAGGTAAATTAGCACCATTAGCGGGAACGTTTAAACTGGGTGCTAATGTTACAGTTGGTTATTATGATCAAGAGCAAGCAACGTTAGATCCAAAGAAGACAGTATTAAACTCTGTTTGGGATTTACATCCTAAATTACCGGAAAAAGATGTACGATCTATTTTAGGATCTTTCATGTTTACGGGGGAAGATGTTGATAAAAAAGTCACAGCACTTTCTGGTGGCGAAAAAGCACGGTTATTACTAACCGTGCTTTCGATGAATGAAGATAATTTCTTGATTTTAGACGAGCCGACCAATCACTTAGATATTGATTCACGTGAAGTCTTAGAAACAGCTTTAAATGAGTATAATGGGACCATTTTCTTTGTGTCACATGATCGTTATTTTATTAATGAGGTTGCAACTGAAGTTGTTGAATTATCTGCAAATGGAACGCAATTCTTTGACGGTGATTATGATTATTATTTAGAAAAAATTGAACAAAGAGATGCCCAAATGGCGCTCGAAAATGAAGTGACTGCCGAACAGGTTAGTGATGATGCGACACCAACATACCAAGCTACGCGTGAACAGCAAAAAGAGCTTCGTAAAAAAGAACGCGCCGTATCCAAAGCTGAAGCAGCAATGGAAGAAATTATGGAGCAGATGGAGCCATTAGAAACAGAATTGAATGATCCTGCTAATGGTTCAGATTTGGTTACATTGACCGAATTAACACAACAAATAGAAGCTTTACAACAAAAATTAAATCAACTTGAAGAAGAGTGGACTCAGGCATCCATGGATTTAGAAACCTTTCAAGCATAAAAAGGAAGTTTTAAATGGCTGAAGTAACACGTGTCACTCAGACAAAAAAGAACCAACGTTATAATATCTATTTAGATGATAAGTTTGCTTTTGCTGTGGCAGAAAAAATTTTAATACAATTTAATTTGTTCAAGGGGACCAAAGTTGATGATGAATTAAAGGCTACAATTATTGAAGCTGAATATAATCAAAAGGCTTACCAAAAGGCTCTGACTTATGCTGCTAATAGTCTGCATTCCAAGCAACAAGTTCGAACAAAATTACAGCAGGCTGATTTTCCTGTTTCAGTAATTGAACAAGCAATTGAACGTTTAGAACAATTGGATATTATTGATGATCAACAATTTGCGAATGAATATGTTCAAAGTCAGATTCGACGCGGAAAATTAGGCCCACGGGCTATTAAATTTAATTTAAAAAAATATGGGATTGATCAATTTATAATTGAAGATTTACTGGTTGAATATGATGAAACGCTACAAAGGGAGAAGTTATCTGAATTAATAGATCCTTTATTTCAAAAATATCGCCGTGAATCAGCTTTTATGGCAGATCAAAAAGTGACGCAAAAGCTGTATCAAAACGGATTTGATCAACGTCAAATCAAGCAAGCGCTACAAGATTATCATGCCGAGACTCCCGTCGATGAAGAACAGGCTCAAGAAAATTTTGTGCGAATGATGGAAAAAACAGCTCAAAAATATCAACATCTTACTGGTTGGGATTATCAAAGTAAGGTTAAGGCAGGAATGTATCGACGAGGCTTTGATCTAAGAAAAGTGGATCAATGGTTAAAAGAGCATCGTTCTGATTAATTTGGTAGTTCAGGTGATGGTTTATCAGACTTAAGCAAAGTTTCTGTTTAACCTAACAATAGATATGGATAGCTGTTGAAAACCCAGTGTTACCAACGATTAAACTAACAATAACTACCATTAGGTATAACTTAATTTGTGTTTTTTTACGTGTCATCTACGTGGGTATTGTGCTTAATTCCGTGCTTGAAAATTAAAGATTTGCCCGCTGGCATGTTCGCTTTGACTTAATTGTTGAAGCGATTTTTTTAGGAGTATTATACAAAAATTAGGAGTAGAAGTATGAGGTCTAGATTAGATAAAAATAATAGTAATAAAAGTCAAAAAAAATAATCATTATATCAATTGTAGCTGTCTTATTTGCGGTTATGTTAATGATTACAATGGCTAGTTTATCAATAGCAGGTAAGTCATCTATTGAAGCTGAAAGTGCTAAACAAAATAAACGTTCTAAAAAAGTTAGTAGCTCATCACAGGCTAGTAGTGAAAAGAGTGTAAGTATAAGTACCAGTAACACAAGCATATCGACGTCTGTATCTTCATCAAGTGAAAGTGTAAAAAACAACGGCGTTACTGATGATGAGCAATCTATGTATTTTACTAGAATGAGAATTGGACTATCGGTTGGTAAAGCTATCTATTCTGATAATGGTAAAGATACACCTAAATTAGATCATTTTGAAGAAATACCGGGCGGATTTAAAATTTATTTTGTTGACGGGATGTCATATAAAGTTAGAGATACTGGATTTTATAGAAACTTAGCTAGTGAATACAATTTGGGTAATGATAACCATAGATTTGAACTTTATTTTGATGATAAGCCAGCAATTACATTAAAGATGCCTCAAGGGCAATTAGGTGGTGCGTTTGACGTAACACCGGATATGTTAAAACAGTATGCAATTAGATAAGATTAATTTAGTCATTCAATAATTGAATGACTTTTTTATTTGTCCCCGCCCATTTAGTAGGAAAAGAACCGAATAACAAATGTTCCATCTTTTTAAAACACATTTGACCTATTATACTTTTTTGGTCGCCTGTTAGCGTATTGAAAGTATCTCTTTAATATGATTGATGTTCAAGCAAGTATATATAGATATTTGGTCCTCATCTAATTTAATTGACATCTAATCTATTATAGTCATATTGCAAAGGTTAGAAGTAAAAGACAGGCGTTAATTAAAATATTCATATACTACAGTTGATAAAGTCATAACAACATTTCATAAAATATATTGTGAAGCATTTCAGCTTAGTTTTACACACTATGTTTAAATAACAAATAAAATTATGATATAATTAATTTTAAACGGTTGAGCGTAAGCTTCAAGAATTGTTAGTCGGGGAACTAACTTTTTTTGAAGCTTTTTTTATGTTAGGAGAAAGAATAAATTGGAATACTTATTATTATTGTTGCTGGTAATTATGACTATTATATTTGGGAAGATAGGTACTCGTTTTGGCTTATCTGAAGTAGTTGGTCAATTATTATCAGGTATATTTTTAGGTACTAGTTTTTTAAATGTAGTACATCCAAATGATTTAATTCATTTAGTTTCTGAGATAGGTATTTTTTTGTTGATGTTAAATTCAGGTTTAGAATCAGATTTAAAAGAAATGAAAAAATATATTAAAGCGTCTTCGTTTATCGCGTGCATGGGAGTATTATTGCCTATAATAGTTTTCCCAATTACATTCTTATTGCTTAGATATAGTATACAAGTTTCAATGTTTTCAGGGATTGTTTTCTCTGCAACTTCTATTTCCATTACTTTAGCTGTATTAGCCGAGCAAAAGAAATTAGCTACCTCAATAGGGTCAATAATACTTTCAGCTGCTGTTTTGGATGATATAATTGCCTTGGTAGCGGTGACTTTATTTTCTATGTTTATTGGTGGAGGAAATTTGGGGTTCAGTGATTTGTTACCTTTACTTGCATTTGCATTAGGTATACTTTTGAGAAAAGTTGATTTTTCTGAAAAGATTGGTTATATAGGTACTAAGTTTGGTAATTGGTTCTTTTATCCAGCGTTTTTTGGATCTATTGGGCTGGAGGTTGCAGTACAGGGATTAAATAATAAATTAGTAGCTATACTAATATTTAGTATTTTGGCTATTATTACTAAATTCTATGGTTCATATATTGGTGCAAGAGTATCAGGATTAAGCGTTAATATGTCTAATGCAATCGGATCTGGTATGATTTCTAGAGGAGAGATGGCTTTAGTGATTATTCAAATAGGTATATCGTCGCAGATTATCAATGATGATACATCGTCAGAATTTATAGTTGCAGTAATTATCTCAACAATAATAGCTCCAATAATCATGAAACCATTATTTAAAAAAGTGTAATAACTTAATGATACGATGACCCTTAGGGTTGTCGTATTTTTAGTTTATACATAAAAAGCCCTAATTTTATGACTAGGACTAATTAGGCAACGCTTTGCGCTGATGTATATCTATTATAATGCTCGAAAAGTATTTTCCGGGAAGGGAATGAGTTTCAAAAGTTATTTTTTGGTAAAAACTTATAAGACGACAATACTGCATCGTTTCTCTTAATCAAGGGTACGGCGGGGGTCATTGTTAAATTATAACTAACCTGTGCTAGTTTAAAATTCATTGTGACTAAATACATTCAATTACTTTAGAACGTCTTAAATAGACATATATTACATTAAAATAAAACCGTTATATATTCAACTTAATTGCTGATATATAATGGTTTTTTTATTTATCTTGTTTTTCTTGATATTCATAAGCTGCTTTGTATTGTTCTTGAACTATTTCAGCACGTTCTTTATTTATTCCCATAGCAAGTCTATTTACTTGTCCTAATTGTTCGATCATTCCTAACAATTTATCTACACACTTATCGTAAGTAGTTTGGCGCATGGTGTAGGGCTTGTCTGGAATAAAATAAAGAGTAGCATAAGCGGGTAGGTTTGGCTCATATACATTTATAAAGCCTTGCATAGCATGTTGATCAATCTTCCACTTCAATTTATAGATGTCATGTAATAGATGAATATACTCATCAGCGAGAACGTCGTAATTGCTTCGATAGGTCTGACTTTTATAATTAAGTCCTAAACACTTACGGCAATAATAGTCATCAGATAAATAAAGTGTACGTTTCCTTTTATGACATGAGGGACAAACAAACCACCAACGCAAACCGCCATAATTTGGACGTGTGGGCGTTATTTTTATATTATGACCATTTATATTGATATGCTGTTTAATACCCTCGTCTGTACCCCGAATTGATAAATCAGCTATATCTATTTTATTGTAGCTTTCAACTGTATTCATCATCTCCACATACCTCTAAATCATTAGTAAAAAATATCAATGTGTGTGCAACCTTTTTATTAAATATTGTGCTTAAATTTTAAATATCATGAGTCTGATAAGTGCAACCTAATGTGATTAGTGGAGGTGATGTGAGAGCTTTAACCACCGTTGCAATGCTCTGCAACACTTTTAAATTTTATTGCAACCTTTTTTGAATTTGTAACTTTTGTGTGCATGCTTTTTTAAATTTAATATTAGGTTTTATTAGGTTCTTGATACTTATATTTTTAATGATTCAATAGCAAATTTTAACAGGTTTTCAGATAAGGCTTTGTGGGGTTCTAATTTATTCTATGTATCGAGATAGACTGAAATATCAGTCGTACTCACTTGATTAATAATTAACCATTTATTACTTGAAAATCACGCAATATTTAATATTTTTACTTTATGCGTATATTTTATTTTATATACACGTTTGCTAAAGATGAACTAGTCCGGAACTACTTTTTGAACCACTATAAACGGCTATGTATCAGTATGTGAACCAAAGAACCCATTTTTTGAAAAAAGCCCCTATATAGGTATAATGTTTATATACTACTTTTAATTTATAGGGGTTTTATTGGTTCATGCGTTGGGGGACAACGGTGTAGGGTGGTTCGATTAGTGGTTCTTTGATGGTTCTTTTTAGTTCTTTAACTTAATGGAATTTCTTTAATTTTACGGTATTTAAATGTATCGTTATTTTTATTTACACCTAAACTTTTCAATGTTTTTTGAATATCTTTATTGGTTATTTTGAGTTGACCGCTGTTTTCTTTAGCGTAACGTTTAATTGAGTCATTTAGGTACGTTACGTCTACAACGTCTTTTATGTCTTCTGTTATCTTGTATCGTTGTTTAATGTAATACTCAATATCTTTTGACTTCTCAACTTCTGGATTTATTTCTGCGCTTCTGATGGCAAATAGTTCTTTGTCGCCTTTAGGTAGATCATATCCGTTATTAGCAATATTAGTTACCTCATCAAGTAATAAGTTTAATATTCCACTAGCTTCATCTTGCATAATTGCGGTTAGTTTAACTAATTCAATCTTTTCTTGTATCGTTTCAACTTCAACTAATGATATTCGGTTCTTAGTTGCCGTTTCGTTAGTAGTAGGTAGGTTATTAGTTGCAATTATTAAACCGCCGTTTATTTGAATAGCTACTGGTTTAGAAGCCCCTTTTTTCTCTAATGAGATAGGGCTGTTTTTACCACTATAAAAACGTTTAAGAGTTTCGCCGTCTAGAATAAGTCCTTCCTCGGTCTCATCAATAATATTGATTAAAGCCCCACTAGATTGACCAAATCCTACACGGTTCATATCCTTACTCTTAGGACTTAAATCAGCTCTAGTCATAGATGTATTGGCGTATGATCCTAAGGCATTAGTAATGGCTTCTAAGAATTGCGTTTTACCATCCCCGCCTGAACCTTGAATGATATAAACGTCTTTCATAACACCACGAGTATAGATACCATAAGCAATGTATTTAAATAGTTTGGTAAATGCTTCGCCGTTCGTTTCGTGATTTAAGAATAACTCTTGAAACTTCGGGGCAGTGGCTTTTGGATTGTATGGGGTAGTGACACGAGTATAAATTGCTTCATAAGGTTCTTGCTTTGGTCTGATAGTTCCTCTGGCAACGTCAAAGACAACGTTATTAATACCTTTGGGATTACCTAGATTGATATAGCCTTTTGGGTTCAACTTACTGCGTCCATTCATTGATTTAATCTTTTTTGTAACGATCTTTTCAACTGCTGATATTTTACGCTCGGTTGTAACTCCCAATGGTTCTAAGAATGTGATGACTTGCTCGGCGTCTGCGATTTGATACATTTTTAAAAACATGTTGGCCAATATCGTATCGGCTGTTTTCTCTGGATCTTTCATTTGAAGATCTAAGGCACGGGTAGGATCGAAATTATCTTTTTTTCGTTCTTGTTCTTCATTGCTAAGGCGTTGCTTAACTGCTTCTTTTTGTGATTGACTAAGGTTATTTTCAAGCCCTAACATTTCCTTAGCTTCATTTTGCGTTAGACCTCCGGCAATCAAACCGTTTATTAGTTCGTCATTAATAGGGGATGTTGCTGTTTCTTCTGTCATGGCTAGTCCTCATATTCAGTAACGATGTCATTAGGTAATTTCATCAATTCAGATCGAACTACATTAGATAATTGATACATGGCAGGAACAAGCAACTCGATTTTCCTATATTTATCAATGATTTGATTGATGTTACTTTGTTGTTTTTCATTAATATTATCTGTAGCAAAGACTAGGGGAATATTAAACTCGGTAATATCAGATAATAGATCAACCAAATTCTTAAGTGCTCCAACGTTTGTGATTAATGTGGCTGGGTCAATAGTTTTCATTTTATTAGCTCCTTAATATAGTTCGTTTAATTGATTGATAAGTGTTTTGAATGCCATAATTTTATCTTTGTCGGATAAATTAGATTGTTCTATGGGAGTTGTATTTTTAATTAATTCAGTCATGAACTTATCAGATAGGGCATTAATATCGATCATGTTATTTATCTCCAGTCATTTGGAATTTAAGGGCAGTCTTAAGTCCTTTATTTTCATATTTAAGAGTGTCATTTTCGGATTGTAAGGTAGTGATAAATTCATCATATTTCTTTTTAGATTGTTTTAAATCATCAATACGGCGTGTTTGATTATTAATAACCAGTACTTGACCGCTTATGATGTCCTTAGTACTTTGTTCTGGTGTTTTAACTTTATAGTGACTAGTAGTCATTTGATGACCTCCCAACTATTTAAATCAATCTGGGTTAAGGCGTTTTGAATTAAGACCTCACTAGTTATTTGGCTACTGGAAACTTTTAATACACTGGTACGTTCCTCGTCGTTCTCAATAATGAATAAGCCACCGTTTTGACTGTCTCGACGTGCGCCAATTGGAATACCATAATCACGTATAGCGATAGCTTTATATGCTAGGACTGTACGTGGGTCGATTTCGGGCTGGAATAGCTTAGCAATGTAACTGGCTGGTTTAGCATTATCAATGCCACGGGGTAGGGCTTCAATTAATTTTTTAATGTGTTCGGGGTATTTAATTTCAGTCATGGTTTAACTTCCGTAAATTGCTTGCATTAGGCAACGAGCGACAGTGTGGGCATGATTATCTAACTTGAATAAATCGAGTACCATATTATGAATATCAAGATAGAAATATTGAACGGTCGATATTTGATAATCGTTATAATCAAAGTTAAAAAGTGTATCTCGGTAAATTTCAGCATATTGTGCTAGCATGGGGTGTTTCCAGTCATCGCTAGCCTTAGATAGTCGGTAGACTAGTTCATTTAATGGCATAGCTTCCCTTAGGTCTAGCGTTGTAGTTGTTATATATGTTATATTTGTCATTATAAAAGCTCCCTTAATTGGCTTTATTGCTGGTTATGGCAGTGTGTGTTAAGTCTTAACGTTGTGGTTTGGTCGCCGTATAACGTTAGGGCTTTTTAATTTGTTCTAATTGAATTAACTTGATGACGTCATTTTTAACTTGATTGATAAATGTCTCATAATCTCCCACATCAGCAATCAGATAGATAGATTTACTGTTTTTATTACGAGGTCGAGCAAAGGCGTTAACTTCATCTAAATCATAAAATTTACGTGTTCCAACGATGTTGGGATGTAATTTACCTTGTTTAACGTAATTGCGAACAGTAGTTATTGAAACGCTCATTAAATCGGCAGCCTGTTTTTGTGTAACTGTGATAGCAGGATATAGCTTTAATATATTGGGCTGTGTTATACTTTCTGTACTCATAAGGTTTTAAGTTCCTTTCCAAATTCTTATATGTATGGCTCCCTATTTATTGATAGGGGGCTTTTTTATGCTGGCGGGCATGGATGAATTAATATTTATTGGTTATGTGAGGTGTCCCATTCTTCATTAAACTTATTGTCGAATTTAGCTCGCTCGATCCCGTCATTAGCAACTGAAGATATCTTATTTATAATCTCGTTCACTTGATGATTGTCTTCAATATCAATAGCTGAATAAAGAGATTGTACTTGGTCAAAAAAATGTAAATGATCGTGTGCTTCACTTCTTGGATCGGCGTAAGTTCGGGTAATATCTTCAATCCAACGAACGTAATTTAAAGCAGTCTCTAAGTTGTTTTTTTCAATTGCAAGATATAAGCCATCGACTGCGTTGTGTAATCCTAGATTATCTTTTGATTGGATAGTAGGGGTAGCCGACTTCTCGGCAGGTTCAACCTTTGGTTGGTCTTCATACATATCAATTTCAAACTGATTAAATGGAATACCTAGCATTTTTTTAAGAGTGTAGGCTTGTTCTCCGACTTCAAGTGAAGTTACCGGAATATCGCCCATCCATTCATCTTTAGCATTGTTGTTATCGGCTGTATCTAATTGATCTTTGGCTTCTAGCAACAAACCTAATGCCTTAATTAATGAGTTATATGTATTTTCGTCTGCAATTTCGTTGCTTAGTTGTTCTTGTGTCTTCATGGTGTAAATCTCCTAGTGTGTTTGTCGTGTTTAACGTCACGCCTGACAAAAGAGTTTGATGTATAGGGGATGTCCATCCCCTAATCTAAGTCATCAAAGTACGGCTCAATGTAGCGGACGCCTAAACGATAACGTAGATAAGTCTCAATAGAGCTTAGTGTGTCGTTAGTTGTTTCTTCGATGTATCGGCCTCGGTACGTGGCGTAAATAGTAGCCACGTTGATCTCTAAGTCGTCCGACATTTCTTCGGCGGTTACACCTAAGCGAGTAATATTAGCTTTAATGGTTCTAACTCTCTCTTTATTACGTCTTGACAATGTTTTTTTCATGTTTTAACGTGCCTTTCGTTGTTAAGTTTTGTTGACAATTAAACGAACGTCTAATATAATTATAAAATATAAACAAGCGTTAAAAATAGCGATATACCAATATTTAAGAGCCGTAGGAAGCTAATTATTTGGTTGTCTTTTTTTATACGCTTGTTAAGTAAACTTGATTACATGATTAAGTATATTAAACGAACGTCTAAAAAGCAACTATTCATTTAGCACTTCGTCTAACTTTACTTTTTCTTAATATTTGGAGCGTATTTTGTTATGTCTATTTTTGAAAGAACTAAAGAAATCGCTAAGTCAAAAGGACTAAACCTTAGACAGTTAGAGGATAAAGCTGGATTGGGGACTAATTCTTTGTATCGTTGGAAAACTTATAACCCACGTATGGAAAGTTTAAACGCCGTTGCTGATGTCCTGGGTGTCTCTACTGATTATTTATTGGGTAACACGGATAATATTGTCCCAATCCAAGAAAAGTCAATTAACGAACCCATGGATTTGTATGAAGTTGATGATTCTGAACGTGATGAGATGGTCTCGGCTGGTGGTCGTCCCATTAGTGATGAAGACTGGGCAATTATTAAAGCTGTCTTAGCAAAGTATCCAAAGCGTGAGGACTAATATTATATGGAATTAATGCATGATTGGATTATGGCAGATGTTCTTAAAAATATTAGATCTCTTGATTATGATATTGAGAAGCTACCAATTACAAATTTATCAGCAACAACAAACAATCAACGAAAAGTTATAATTTATAACCCGGATAGCGTAACTCTTTTTGAAATAACTGAAGAGTATTTTCACGCACTAAAAAAACACCACAGGCTTTATGACTATGATGTCTTAAATAAAGATGAATCCGAGGCGCATAGTTTGGCGCTTAAATACCTATTTACTAAGTGGTGTAAGTATGTCGGTGTAAATGATTGGTTGCAATTCTCGGAGGCTATGGGTGTGCCTAGTGAACACTATGAGACCGTTATAGAAATGTTCAAGCCCTTGGCAATTGAACAGGCGTAATCGTAACTACGGTTGTCCAATTAAGGACAATAACTGTACTTAAAAGTACGACCGTTATTCTGGTGTGTGGATGTAACTACGTACCCATTTATGGGCATGTAGTAATTTGTAAATGTTCTGTATTGTGCCTAAACGGAACAAAAAAGTTTATAAATGTACCGTATTTAATTTATGGCCAAAGATTAAATTCATCCCCTAAGACAGTATTTAACGACTGTTGCAAAATTGGAAACTGTCATAAATTGGTATGGGGAGATATGGGAGACCTTAAAAAGGAATATATTTTATAGTTTTGGCCAAAAGTGTCCAAAAGTCTTAAGTAAATTTATAGGTATATTTTTCCTTAAAAATTGGTTATCGGTCGGCTAGGTCATAAAGGGGTAACGATTCACGACCCTCAAAAGGATGTCGATTTAATCTACTACCTTACGTCTGTATTAATTGTATTCGGAGATTTCGGAGTCCTAAAAAGGGATGTTGATTTAAGCAACTTCCTTTAAACGTTTCTAAACCTATCGAATTAGAGGGTTTTAAATAGGTGAAATTTATATCCAAGTTAATAAATATAAAGAGGTCTAATTAATGAAAAAATCAGGATTTTGGTTGATAGTTTCGATTGTTTTAACTATATTAGCGTTAGTATCTGTTTACTTTAATAGTGACGTTATTGCGATAAGTGTTAGTGATTGGTCGTTTAAGTTAGAAGGATCATTTTTCTTGCCAATTGTATTAGTAAACGCATGGACTATACGAAAGTTTTATAACAATAGAAAATTAGAAAAATATGATCAAAATGATAAGTAATTTGTTTTAATGTTTCAGGTCGGTACACATTTGTACTCACATAAGTCCGTATTTGGTCTCACGTATGCTGGCGCAATTTTACGCAGGCAACTGGAAACTAAAACGTCTTTGAGTTAGCGCAATATTGCGCAGTCCCTAGTTGGCTTAATATTAAGCTAGCCTAATCGTATTTTACGATTGAGTTATAGGGTTGCGGAGTAGTCCGCGGGGTTTATAGGTTGCTATCTTGTTAGCAGACCCATCGCCACTTATGGCTACGGTATTATATATGTATATTTTTACATATTTGTTATTTTGAGTTGTTAAGTCTAATAAATGGGTGTGACCAGTTCCAATATATGTCGTCTATTTTAAATACTTAAGGTCGCAATTCACTACCTTAGATTATTCACAGATAGGAACATTATCCTTAACCTGACGTAGATATTATTTATCTTATCTTTTAATACTCAATAGGTTTATGGATTTCAAATGCTTAAACCTATACACATAGAAGAAACTAATCCAATACATAGCTGGCGGGCATGTCTGGAAAAGGACTTAAAAATTATGAGTATTAGAAAACTAAAAAATGGTAAATATCAAGTACGTGTATATGTTGGAACTGATGAAGTAACTGGTCATACAACATATAAGTATAGAAACACAGATAGTAAGACCAGTGCTATTATGATCGAGAAACAATTAAATGAAGCTGTTGAACGTGGCGAGATTGTTATAAAGGAATTAGAACACTTGCAACCTCAACCATATACGTTTGAAGAGGCGTATAAAGAGTGGTGGGAGTTTTATAGTAGCCAAGACTTTGCACAATCGACTAAAGATAAAGTGGCACGTCATTTTAAAAATCATCTATTAAAACCTAAGTTATTTGGTAATTTGAGATTAGATAGAATTATTAGGATTGATATTCAAAATAAAGTAAATAAGTTTATACCCCAATACACACAATCAAAAGAGATGTTAGGATATGCCAAGCGCGTATTTAAATATGCAGTGGATAGTGAACATATAATATGTGATAGCAATCCATTAGAACATATTCAAATGGTAAGGGTTAAAAAAGTACCGCGGCGTGAAGTTCGTTTCTATAATGAAGTACAAGCTAAAATGTTTGAACATGGAATCAATGAATATTATCAACGAGGAAATAAATTTCTAGCATTATTTACTGTATTGTTGCGAACTGGTATGCGTGGCGGAGAATTATGTGGACTTAAATGGAAAAATGTAGATTTTGGACGTTGTGAATTATTGCTCAACGGTCGTATGTCATTGGATGGGCATGGTAAGGATCACTATTTAAAAGGTCTTAAAAATGGGGATGATTTTAGATACATTGATATTGATGATGTAGTAATTGATAAATTAAAAGCATGGCATTATGTTCAGGCACAACAGTCAATGTTAAAGGGACAACCTATAAACGATGACAGTTTTGTCTTTGATGTGCTTAGAGGTCGAATGTATAGACAATTTGCATCATTTCTTGAATGGTACAACTGTAACCATGCGCAAAAGTTACCATATTTAAATATTCATGGACTTAGACACACGCACGCTAGTTTATTAATATCTAGTGGAATGGATCTAAAGAAGGTGTCTGACAGATTAGGGCATAAAGACATAGCGGTTACTGCAAATATATATGCGGAGCTTACACCAAAGGCTAGAAGAGAAGTAGCGGACGTGTTCAGTAATATTATGGGAGACACTAAAGAAAATCATTAAGTAAGTTATACCTAATTAATTTATTTATTATTAGGTTAGGTTTAAGTGAACACGGTTTTGACCGTGCTTGTTCGAATATCAAAATATTTTAAACGTTGGTATTAAGCCATTGATGTGCTTACGATATAACTTAAGCAAAGTTTGATTAAGCGTGGTATAATTTTAAACGAAGTTCGTCGCTGCGGCGAAGGAGATAATTAAAGTTATGCGAAATAGTCGACTACCTCGAGAAGGTGACTATATAACGATAAAGAGCTATAAACACGATGGAAGTCTACACCGTACTTGGCGTGAAACCATGGTATTAAAAACCAGTGAGAATGAAATTATTGGGATTAATGATCATACAGTGGTGATTGAAGATGACGGTCGACGTTGGGTAACCCGCGAACCGGCAATTGTTTACTTTCATCGTAAGTATTGGTTTAATATCGTGGCAATGATTCGAGATAATGGAGTGTCATATTATTGTAATTTGGCAAGCCCATTTGTTCTGGATAAAGAAGCGCTGAAGTATATCGATTATGATTTGGATATCAAAGTTTATCCAGATGGTGAAAAGCGGTTACTAGATGCTGATGAATATCAGGCTCATCGTGAAAAATGGAATTATTCCAATGAGGTTGATTTTATTTTGAGTGAGCATGTGAAGATCTTAGTTGATTGGATTCAACAGCAAGAAGGCCCCTTTTCTAAAGGATATGTTGATCTTTGGTATCGACGGTATCAGGAGATTAAAAATCGAGCCCATCGTTAATGTTGGTCTACAACTAAAATATAGTGCATCAAAAATATATTAATAAAAAGGCTAGGAAATTGTCCTGGCCTTTTTATTAATTTGGTTCAAATTTTTTAACTAGTTTTATCTTTAATTTAAACTATAATACAGGAATGTTTTTTATCATGCTCTATTTATTTATATTTAAATGCGATAAAATTTAATCAAGGATGGTAACCCATGGAAAAAATGGCTTTGTTGCTCCATAAAGTGCATGCTCTTGCTGGCTACAACTAGCCCAATTTTGATTACCATAATCATAATGCCACCATTCATTTGATAGGTTTGTGAACCCAACCTCAGTCATAATATGATATAGAAGACGGCGATTATCACGTGCTTTTAATTCAGATTGATTGAGTTCAGCTTTTAGTTCGAGATAATTAGTTTTTGAGCTATCATTAAAGTCATCAAATGGAGAGGCCATATCTAACATAACACCTTGATCGTCAACAATTGTTAGATCAATAGATCCACCAGTATTATGGGGAGAAGGTTTTTTTGGATCACGGGAAGGTTGAGCGACCGTTTCTAATGTCTTTTCAATCATCTGATTTTTCGTCCAAGAAGGGTTGGTGCGGGCAATTTTACGTTTAAGAGAGTGAAATAGGGCTGCTTGGGTTGAAACGGAACGCCAAGCATCAAAAATAACTAATTTGTATCCAGCTGGGAGCAAATTAGCTGCTTGAACTAATTTACTTTGAACAGTCTGCCGGGCGTATAATTCTGACATTGCTCCAGAAAGATTTTGGATGAAATAAGCAGGTTGTACAATGATTTTTTCAGGTAAAAGGCCTAATGGAACCAGTGGCTCATTGTTATCTTTGATGTCCGGATCTAAGGCCGTTGACCAGTCCCATTCGGATAGATCGGTTGGAATTTTATTTTGTATATTTTTTCCCATGGTTTCCCTCTTTTGATAAATTTACGGTATAATGTTTTAAACATATTAGCTATTATTATTCTAATACATTCAAGAAGAAAATAGCGGATTAATTTGGAGGAATTTTAAGAATGAGTCAAGAATTTGTTCAACCAATTAACCAAACCGTCCAAGCAATGACGATTGATGGCTTAACTGGATTTCAAAAGAAAATAGCAGGGATCGAAGATTTAGTTTACTTAACCTTTGGTGAACCAGGGTTTAACATTGAAGATTCGATTAAGGATGCTGTTATCGATGGAGTTAAGAATAATCATTCACACTATGCTGTAGCCGAAGGCGATTTAGTCCTCCGTCAAGCTGCTGTAGATAATTATAATGAAAAATTTGATCTAAATTTCCAAGGCCCTGAAAATGTGGTAGTAACCTCAGGAGTCACAGAAGCGATCTATGCATTGTTCCAAACACTTTTGAACCCTGGTGATGGCGTGTTGATTCCAACACCAGCATACCCACCATATTATGCTGCTATCAACATTATTGGTGGAAAAATGTTGAAAGTAGATACTTCACAGAGTGAGTTTAAAATAACTCCTCAAATGGTGGACGATGCAATTGCTAGTGCAGATTTACCTGTGAAGGTGATTTTGTTTAATTATCCAAGCAACCCAACTGGTGCTACTTATACTGAGACGGAGCTGCGTGCATTGGCAGAAACGTTTAAGAAACATCATATTTGGGTTATTTCAGATGAAATTTATGCGGAATTAACTTATGATATTAAGCATGTTTCAATGATGAAGTTATTACCAGAGCAAACAGTTATGATTACTGGTTTGTCAAAATCACATGCCATGACTGGTTATCGAATCGGATTTGTAATTGGAAGTGCTGAAATTATTGCAGAAGTTTCAAAAGTCCATGATACATTAACTTTCGCCTTACCACAGGTTACTCAAGATGGAGCAATTGCAGCTCTAACGCAAGCTAAAGATGCACCAGCTAAGATGCGTAAGGTGTACCAGCGTCGTCGGGATTTTGTTGTTGAAAAAATGACCGCTATGGGCTTTAAAGTAGGAAATCCACAAGGAGCATTTTATATTTTTGCACGTATTCCAGAAGATTTTTCAGCTGGAGTGGATGGATTGGATTTTGCATGGGCTTTGGCCACTGAAGGTGGAGTTGGGGTTGCACCAGGAATCGCCTTCTCAGATCAAACGGCTGAATACATTCGAATTTCATATGCTGCTAATGATGACGATTTAGCTTCTGGAATGGAACGAATGGCAGCCTGGATTGATCAAAAAAGGGCCAGTCGGTAAAAGGTAAAAACTTTTATCAACTGGGAAGAGGGAAAATACATGACAAATAAAAAACGATCAACGCGCCAATTAGTTTTAACGGCAATGTTTATGGCCATTATTTTGTTACAGTGTATGGTTCCATGGATGGGATTTATTCCGATTAATCCAATGGTCCGTGTCACAATAATACCTTTTACTGTAGCATTAGGTGGGATGTTATTGGGACCTAAAGTCGGTGGGTTGCTTGGGGCTGTGATGGGACTATATTCGTTTTATCATGCATGGACTTTACCGGTTGGAATTGGATCTTTAATGTTACGAGATCCAATTACAGCACTATTACCACGAATGCTAGTGGGTATTATTATAGGTCTGATTTATTTAAAATGGATCAATAATTCTAAACATAAAACATCCCCTTTTTTGATATTTATGCTAGGGACCTTGGCTGCTATCATAAATACAGGATTAGTCATTACACTAACCTGGATTCATTTTAGAATATTTAATACAACGGTGGCTGGTTTGCCTAACCATGTAGGAATTATTTGGATGTTTACTTCGATTGCAGGAGTAAATGTGTTGATTGAAATCGTTGTCGATGGCCTCTTAGGTATGTTGGTCGGCTGGCCAGTTTTACGTTATATGGAAAAGGCTCGATTAGCTAATCATTAAGAAATTAAAATAAAAAACATCTCTTTAGTCCATAAAATGGACTTAGGGATGCTTTTTTTATTGCGTTTAAATAAATATTACTTTTTTTGATCAGCTAAAATATCACGAATTTCAGCTAACATTTCGACTTCGGGATTAACTACTTCAGGTTCATCCTTAGATTTATCTCTGCGTAACGCTTTATTTAAGAACTTGATGATCAAAAACACTACGAAGGCAGTAATTAAGAAATTAATCACGTCCCCCAAGAAGGCTCCATACTTCAAAACTAAGTTATCTGTAATGGTTAATTTTAAATTGTCCAAACTTGAAACTTGACCAGTAAATAGTCCGATAATTGGGTTAATTAAATTATTAGTTAATGATTTAACTAGACCTGTGAAGGCACCTCCAATAATGACACCAACAGCCAAGTCTAAAACACTACCACGTGAAATAAATTCTTTAAATTCCTTAAGCATTGACCTACTCCTTAAAATTAAATTATTAATTTAATCTTACTAAAGCTCAAATTAACAAACAACTTTTATCATAAATATTAAATATAAATTTAATAAATATGAGAAAAATAAAAAATAAGGGAGAAGAAGAAAGCGTTTCAATTTATTTAAAGTCATCTATAATGATAATAAATGGATATAAGAAGATACGAATATTTTGGAGGGTTTAAAACATGACAACTGATATTGAAATTGCCCAACAGGCTGAAATCTGGCCGATTCAAAAAGTAGCTGAAAAGGTGGGCCTAAGTGAAGATGACTTAGAAATGTATGGTCCTTATAAAGCTAAAATCACATTAAATGAAAAGCAAAAGAAACAAGAACTAGGTAAATTAATTTTGGTGACGGCAATTAGCCCCACTCCGGCAGGGGAAGGTAAATCAACGGTAACGATTGGACTGGCAGATGCTTTAAATTTAACTGATCATCAAACTATGGTAGCGCTACGTGAACCATCAATGGGGCCAGTCATGGGAATGAAAGGTGGTGCCACAGGGGGCGGTTATTCTCAAGTTATTCCAATGGCTGATATTAATTTACATTTCACTGGTGATTTTCATGCTTTAACGATTGCCAATAATACGTTAGCGGCTTTAATCGATAACAGCCTACAAAAAGGTAATCCGCTACAAATTGATTCGCGGAAAATTATTTGGAAGCGTGTTTTAGATGTAAACGATCGGGCATTACGTCATATTACAATTGGTCTGGGTGGACCAACTTCTGGTGTCCCACGTGAAGATGGATTTGATATTACGGCAGCATCCGAATTAATGGCCATTCTGACTTTGTCAACGAGCCTTATGGACCTTAAAGCACGGATCAAAAGAATCGTAGTAGCATACGATATCAATAATAAGCCAGTAACAGTAGATGATTTGGGAGTGGCTGGAGCTTTAACGGTAATGTTGAAAGATGCAATTAAGCCTAATTTAGTTCAAAGTTTGGGTCACACGCCGACTTTGATTCATGGAGGACCTTTTGCCAATATTGCTCAAGGGACTAATTCGCTTTTGGCGACTAAAACGGCCTTACGATTAGCTGATTATGTTGTGACTGAAGCTGGGTTCGGTTCTGATTTAGGAGGTGAAAAATTCCTTGATGTTAAGGTACCGCTTCTAGGAAAAACTCCTGATACGATTGTTATAGTGGCAACAGTTAGGGCTTTAAAATACAATGGTGGGCAGAGTTTAGATACTTTAACCCAACCAAATTTGGAAATGTTGGAAGCTGGTTTGGCTAATTTAGGTCAACATCTAAAGGCAATGCAACGTTATCAGACTCCAGTGATCGTAGCAATTAACCGCTTTACCGATGATACCGAAGCAGAATTAGATTTGATAAAGAACTTTGTGCAAAATCATCAAGCACAAGCTGTGGTAGCAGATGTTTGGGGGCAAGGAGGGTCTGGAGCGATTGAATTAGCGCAGACCGTAGCAGCAGCGACAGAAACTGAGAGTGCATTTAAACCACTTTATGCATCAGAGGATACTTTTGAAGAAAAAATTGAAAAATTAGTTACTGAGATTTATGGCGGTGTTGATTATGAATTATCTGATC
The DNA here is from genome assembly GCF_000277645.1 of Weissella koreensis KCTC 3621. The sequence goes on from NZ_AKGG01000005.1 coordinate 212,668, forward strand.
AAGCACAAAAACAACTTCAACAATTTAAGCAACTGGGTTGGGATAAAATGCCGATTGTAATGGCTAAAACCCAGTATTCTCTATCAGATAATCCAAAGGCACTCGGAGCACCGAAAAACTTTAAAATTCATGTCCGTGAATTAGTTCCAAAACTAGGAGCTGGTTTTATTGTAGCTTTGACAGGATCAATTTTAACGATGCCAGGTCTTCCAAAAGTACCTGCAGCTAATCGGATTGATATTGATGAAAATGGTGTGATTACTGGTTTAGATTAGCCATATCATTTCTATTGTCAATTTAAAATGATATCAAAATTAATTTCTAAGAACTGAAGCATATTGATAATTTGGTAGTGGAAATTATGATTTGACGATCATAGTAACTTTAAGGGGGTAGGTCTAGATGAAGGTTGAAGCAATTAAAGATTATGTCCGTGAAATTACAAGCCAAGAATTTTCGGGACATGACTATCTACACTTAGAGCGGGTGTTACAAAATGCTGAATTATTAATGCAGTCAGAAGAGGGCTTTAAACGAGATGTAATTGTGACTGCGGTTTTGTTACATGATTTAATTGATGAAAAATTAACGAATAATATCAATGAAATGATTGATGAAATACGTATTAAAATGCGGGAATGGGGATTGACAGATGATGAGCGGGCAGAAGTTTTAGATATTATTACACATATGTCATTTGCTAAAAATTTGGAACAACATCATGTGCTGAATTTAGATGGTGAAATTGTTCAAGATGCTGACCGCCTGGACGCACTAGGGGCGATTGGGATTGGAAGAGCTTTTACTTATGGAGGGCATGCCAATAACTTGATGTATAATCCCAATGAAGCAGTACGAGAAAATATGACCAGTGCGGAATACCGGCAGCACAGTACAGTGATAAATCATTTTCATGAAAAGCTGTTAAAGTTAGAAGGCGAAATGAATACAGCAACGGCTAAAAAACTTGCTGCCCGGCGGACTGCTTTTATGCGTTTCTATCTTGATGAATTTACAGCTGAGATTAACGGGGATAAGTAATCGGTTACAAAACTATGATTTAATTCTGGATTTGGTTGAAAAAATTATCCAATGTGGTATTATAGTAAGTGTTGATTAGCACTAAACAACAATGAGTGCTAAAAATAAAGGAGGAAATCATATCATGTTAAAGCCATTAGGAGATCGGGTTTTATTACAGGTCAATGATGAAAAAGAACAAACAGTCGGTAGTATCGTTATCGCTTCAAATGCGCAAGAAAAATCTGCTACTGGAACAGTAGTGGCAGTTTCTGAAACTACAGTTGGTGATTTGGAAGCTCCTAAGTCCGTTAAAATTGGGGATGAAGTGATTTATGACCAATATGCCGGTAAAGAAATTAAAAATGATGGTGAAACATATTTGGTTTTGCACGAACGCGATATCATGGCCATCCTATAAAAACATTAAATTAAAAGTAAAAATTCAATAATAAGTAAGGAGATTTATCAAATGGCAAAAGAATTGAAATTTTCTGAAGATGCGCGAGCAAAGATGAAGGCCGGAGTTGATCAATTAGCGGACACCGTTAAAACAACAATTGGTCCCAAGGGCCGTAATGTTGTGATTGAGCAAAGTTATGGTGCTCCAACGATCACAAATGATGGAGTAACGATTGCTAAGTCTATTGAATTAGAAGATCATTTTGAAGACATGGGAGCTAAGCTAGTCGCTGAAGTTGCTTCTAAGACCAACGACATTGCTGGTGATGGAACAACTACTGCGACTGTATTGGCTCAAGCTATCATCAACGAAGGCTTGAAGAATGTTACTGCCGGGGCTAATCCAGTTGGGGTTCGCCGCGGAATTGAATTAGCTACGAATGCTGCTGTTCAATCTTTGCATGATATGTCAAAGACGGTTTCAACTAAAGAAGAAATTGCTCAAATTGCCTCAATTTCAGCTGCTAACGAAGAAGTTGGTGCTTTGATTGCGGAAGCAATGGACAAAGTTGGTCATGATGGTGTTATTACCATTGAAGAATCTAAGGGAATTGAAACTACTTTGGATGTCGTTGAAGGAATGCAATTTGACCGTGGTTACATGTCACAATACATGGTGACAGATAATGAGAAGATGGAAGCTAACTTAGATAATCCATTTATTATGATCACAGATAAGAAGATTGGAAACATTCAAGATATTCTTCCTGTTTTGCAACAAGTTGTAGAGCAAGGACGTTCACTTTTGATCGTTGCTGATGATATTACAGGTGAAGCTTTGCCAACCTTGGTTTTGAATAAGATGCGTGGAACCTTTAATGTCGTGGCTGTTAAGGCACCAGGATTTGGTGACCGTCGCAAGGCAATGCTAGAAGACTTAGCTGTTTTGACAGGTGGAACGGTTATTACTGACGAACTTGGTTTGAATTTGAAGGACGTTACCATCGAAAACTTAGGTCAAGCAGCTAAGGTTACAGTTACGAAAGATAGTACGACCGTAGTTGAAGGCGCTGGTGATAAACAATTACTTAGTGAACGTGTCGCTTTAATCAAGGGTCAGATTGAGGAAACTACTTCTGACTTTGATCGTGAGAAGTTACAAGAACGTCTAGCTAAATTAGCTGGTGGTGTTGCTGTGATTAATGTTGGAGCAGCAACTGAGACAGAATTGAAGGAACGTAAGTACCGGATTGAAGACGCCTTAAATGCTACTCGTGCGGCGGTTGAAGAAGGCTTTGTTGCTGGTGGTGGAACCGCATTAGTTAATGCTATTCCAGCTGTTTCAGCTTTAACTGCCGAAGGTGATGTTCAAACTGGAATCAATATTGTTGAACGTGCCTTAGAAGCACCTGTTCGTCAAATCGCTGAAAATGCTGGTTTGGAAGGTTCAGTTATTGTTAATAAGTTGAAGGAACAAACATTAGGAACTGGTTATAATGCTGCTGATGATACTTGGGTAGATATGATTGATGCTGGAATTGTGGACCCAACTAAGGTTACTCGTTCAGCATTACAAAATGCCGCTTCAGTCTCAGCCCTATTGTTGACAACTGAAGCTGTTGTTGCTGAGCAACCAAAGGATGAAACAGTTATGCCAGCTGCGCCACAAGGTGGCATGAACGGTATGATGTAGAAAAATTTAAATTAAATTTATTTTCAAAGAGGTTGGGGGATTTTCATCTCAGCCTCTTTTTTGTATTATGAATAAAGAATTTAAATTAAATTTATTTCAAGTAAATAAATATTAGCTTGAAGCTTTTGAGAAGACAATTTGAGATTATCAAGAGGATTGATTAATAGTAGGAAATCAATGTGGTAAAATGGAGTTTAATATAAAAGCTAGATTAATTTTGCAATCGCAAACAATGGTCTGAGATAAGGAATTTTAAAATGCAGCTAACTGGAAATGAAGTAATAGAAGCCTTGAAAAATGAAGAAATTGAACATAAAGTTTGGACGGCGGAAGATCAAACTTTGATTAACTTAGACCCCTTATTTTTATTTTTAGAACAAAAAATTAATGAAAATAAACTAGTCAATGGAGAAATAATAATTAGCGGAGATGAACCTATTCATTTAAGTGTTGAAACCAATGTGATTAACTTGCCACTTCGTTATGTGAACCAAATTAGTAAGATCATTATTAATGATCCTGAGACAGATGTGAACGTATATATGTTTGTGGATCATCCTGATGTTACACGTTCAGGGATGCGAATTGAATTAGCAGCTTCAGTTCAATCATTCTTAGATGATCGAGAATCAGTGATGAGTAAAATTTCACTCTTTTTTGATCGTGAAATTCAGAATATTAGTAAAAATCAAGCAGAAAAAGATGAACAAGCTGAAAATGAAGAACCAACTGAGACTGAGAAAAAAGATTAGAGGAAACAAATATGCGTTTTAAAAAATTAAAATGGATTTTAGCGCTTGTTGTTAGTGTTATCTTTTTTGCTTTAATCATGCCGATTTTTAATTTACCAGTTGGGGTTAGAAATACACAAATTACCTTTGGTATGGCATGGTTGTCATTAGTGACAGCAGTATTTGGCCCAATTTTTGGCCTTTTGATGGGGTTGTTAGGGCACGCCCTACAAGACTATTCATTATTAGGAAATGCCTGGTGGTCATGGGTGATTGCTGATGGTTTATTTGGATTATTGCTAGGTTTGGTTACGCAACGACTACAATTAATTTTTAGTCCGTTAAGTTTGCATAAGATTGTAACATTTAACATTTGGCAAGGATTGGCTAATCTAATTGCTTGGGTGATAATTGCCCCACTAGGAGATATTTTAATTTATGGTTCCAAAGCTAAACTAGTTTTTAAACAGGGGTTGTATGCTGGAATTGCGAACTTTTTTGTTATTGCTGTTTTGGGAACAATATTAATTATCATTACTAATTATTTGATGAAACTTTTTAAGATATCAATAAAATAAAAGGGAAGGTAATATGATGCAGGAAATCATTGAATTATCAGAAACATTGGCCAATCAGATTGCAGCAGGTGAAGTGATTGAACGGCCTGCATCAGTAGTGAAAGAGTTAGTGGAAAATGCGATTGATGCTGGAGCACATAAAATTGATATTTTAATTGAAGCGGCCGGAGTTCAGTCAATTGAAGTGATTGATGACGGTCAAGGTATTCCAACTGATCAATTAGAACGAGCTTTTTTACGGCATGCTACTTCTAAAATTCAGACGAAGCAGGATTTATTTCAAATTCATTCCTTAGGATTTCGTGGGGAGGCTTTACCCTCAATTGCCTCAGTAGCCGATGTTTTTTTGGAGACGGCAGTGGTTGACGCTACTTCTGGAGCTATGATTCATATAAAAGGAAATAAAATTATAGAAAAAAAGGGGTCTGGAGCACGGCGGGGAACTAAAATTACAGTTAGTGATTTGTTTTTTAATACGCCCGCACGACTGAAATATCTTAAATCACAATCAACAGAACTCGCTAAGATTGTTGATATTATCAATCGATTAGCTTTTAGTTATCCTTCAATTGCTTTTAACCTAGTCCATAATCAGAAGCAGTTAATGCAAACAGTGGGGAATGGAAATTTACAGCAAGTAATAAGTGCTGTGTATGGGGTAAGTGTGGCTCGTGATATGGTTACCATTGATGATCATGATGCTGACTTCAAAGTGCAAGGTTGGATTTCTAAACCAGAATTAACTCGTTCAAATCGATCTTATATTAGTTTATTAATTAATGGTCGCTATGTGCATAACTTTAATTTAGCAAAAGCTTTAATTAAAGGGTATGGAACCCGTTTAATGGTGGGCCGTTTTCCAATGGCAGTGTTAAAAATTGACTTAGATCCCAGATTGGTGGATGTTAATGTGCATCCCCAAAAATTTGAAGTGCGAATTAGTAAAGAAAATAAACTATTAGCATTAATAGAAAAAATGGTCGCTGAGGCTTTTGATAATGTTAATTTAATTCCCAATGCAACTGAAAATTTAATTGAATCGTCAGTTAAGAATTATGATGTGAAACCTGAAAAAAACTTTGTTCAACAATTAAATACTATTTCTAAGAATAAGCAAGCTCAAAATCAACGGGTAAATGTAGAGAGATTATCTGATTCCAAAAAAGATAATGAATTATCAGCAAATCAAGACATTCAGCCACCCCATGACGCAAGACGGATTACCCCGATTATAGTAGAACATCGGGGCGACTTAAACGAAGCAACGGTTGAAGAATTTGAGCAAAAGTATCAACAAGAATCGAAGGCAAATCCTTTTGGACTGGATAGTTCGACTGTGATTACAGGAGAACAGACACAACTTGTTTTAGACCATGAAACAGAAGCGACGTCAGAATTGGCTGGATTTCCAAAATTAGAATATCTGAGTCAATTACACGGTACATTTTTATTTGCTCAAGGTTCAGATGGATTATATTTAATTGATCAGCATGCTGCTCAAGAACGGGTAAAATATGAATACTATCAAGCAACGCTAGCAAAACATGATTTAGAACAGCAAAAGATGTTAGTCCCATTGGTTTTCGAGTTTACAACGGTCGAAATGTTGGAGCTAGAGAGCCAGACTGAGACGTTGCAAGAATTAGGGTTACATTTGGAAAATTTTGGCCCCAATACGCTTATTTTACGTGAGCATCCAGGCTGGTTTTCAGCGGGGCAAGAAGCTGAGACAGTGCAGGAAATGGTCGATTGGTTATTGCGCGATGGGGGTTTAACTTTACAACAATTTCGTGAAAAGACAGCCATTATGATGGCCTGCAAACGTTCAATTAAGGCGAATTGGAAGTTGAATGCTATTGAAGCGCAAAATTTAATTGATCAGTTAGCCCAAACTAAAAACCCTTATAATTGTCCGCATGGCCGACCAGTTGTGATTAATTTTAAGGAAACTGATTTGGAAAAAATGTTTAAACGGATCCAAGATAGCCATGAAAATTGGGTTGAATACGATAATCACCCATTCTAAATATGAAAATAAAAAAGGACACATAAAAAATGAATAATAATGACATTGTAATTCGATTACGATACGCTTTGGCGATTTCAAATGCAGATATGCTTAAAATTTTTAAACTAGGTGGTTTAGAACTTACCAATGAAAAATTGGTAAAAATTCTAAAACGTCAAGATAAAGAAACACCAAGAGATCAAAATTTAACGATGGAAGAGCTTGAACGGTTTATGAACGGTTTAATTATTTCTCAACGTGGGATTAAAAAAGACGCTAATGGACAAGCTTTAGAACCAACCTTTGATATGAAAAAAGAGGATGATATTAATAACGTGGTGCTAAAGAAATTGAAAATAGCAATGCAATATACCAGTGAAGATTATCAAAGCTTTTTTAAGTCAGCAGGAATTGAAGTTTCGAATGCTGAATTGAGTGCGGTATTACGGCGCCCGGATCATCGAAATTATCGTCCAGCGGGAAATCGATATTTAAGAAACATTCTGAAAGGAATGGCCTTAGAATATCGAAAGGAACAATAATAGCTGTATAGGCATCATATGTGGGAGGATAATCAAATGCGGGCACGAGTTTTGTATGCAACTTTAACTGGTAATAATGAAGATGTTGCAGATGTAATTATTGCTGAGTTTGAACGACTAGGAGTGCAAACCATTAAGGAAGATATTTCTGATGTTGAGGCTTTGGATTTAAATCCCACGACACAAGATATTTTGGTTACAGTGGTTTATACCTTTGATTTGGGAACTTTAGCTGATGAAGCAATTGATTTTTATGAAGATTTGCCAGATGTTGATTTGCAAGGCGTTACTTATGGAGTAGCTGGTTCAGGGGATGTTTACTATGGTAAAGATTACGGAACAGCGGTTGACATATTAGAAGAACAATTTTCAAAGACGGCGGGGATTCATGGCGCTTCTGGAGTGAAAGTTAATTTGCGGCCAGATGCCAAAGCTACGGATGAATTACAAAAATTTACGCAAGCCTTGGTACAAAAAGCTAGTAATAATTGAGATTAATTAATGAGGGGCTTGTCACCCTTTGGAAAAGTGCTTATAATAAGAAACATAATTAAAACGTTGAGAAAGACATGTTAATTTAGCCAAAATATTTAAAAGCGAGACTGGGATGGTGGAAGCCAGTTAATATGGGTTGATTTGATACTACTTTTGAAGTGAATTAGAAAACTAATTCCGTTTCCCGCGTTAAGGGATTTGAGTTGTATATTTATTTTTTAAATATGCATAAACTTCGGGTGGTACCACGTGTTAACGTCCCGTTCTAATGTCAAGATGATGTTGGAACGGGACTTTTTTAATGTTAATTTTAAAATATTTCATAAATAAGGAGTAAAGTAATGGCAGATATTGAGATTAAGTTCCCAGACGGAGCAATTAAAAATTTTGCAAGTGGTGTTACGCCGCTTGAAATTGCAAATGGTATTTCAAAGTCATTGGCAAAAAAAGCTGTATCTGGTCGTTTAAACGGTGAATATGTTGGAATGCATGACCAAATGATGGTTGGTGGTGATTTTGAATTAATTACTAAAGATTCAGAAGAGGCCCTACGCTTATTGCGGCACTCAGCGTCACATTTGATGGCTCAAGCTTTAAAACGTTTGCATCCTGATATGAATTTTGGAGTTGGTCCAGCAATTGATAATGGTTTCTATTATGATACTGATAATGCAGAAGGCCAAGTTTCAGTTGAAGAATTCCCAGCAATTGAAAAAATTATGCATAAAATTGTGGAAGAAAACTTACCTATTGTTTCACGTGTGATTTCACGTGAGGAAGCATTAGATATGTTTAAAGACGATCCATACAAAGTTGAATTGATTAATGACTTGCCAATTGATGAAAAAATTTCAATTGCTGTACAAGGTGATCACGTTGAATTGGATAAGGGTGGTCTTGTTCCATCAACAGGTTGGATTAAAAACTTTAAATTGACTTCTGTAGCTGGAGCATACTGGCGTGGAAAGTCTTCAAATCCAATGCTACAACGGATTTATGGAACTGCCTTTTGGAATAATGATGATTTACAAGCTGAATTAAAGCGTCGTGATGAAGCTAAGGAACGCGATCACCGCCGTATTGGGGCTCAACAAGATCTATTCTTTACTTCACAAGAGGTTGGATCAGGATTACCTGTTTGGATGCCAAACGGAGCAGCAATTCGTCGGACTTTGGAACGTTACATTGTTGATCGCGAATTAGAAGCTGGGTATGAACACGTTTATACACCAATCCTTTCTAATTTAGATTTGTATAAGACTTCAGGGCACTGGGATCATTATCATGATGATATGTTCCCACCAATGGACATGGGAGATGGCGAATTCCTAGAATTACGTCCAATGAATTGTCCTTCACACATTCAAGTGTATAATCACCATCCACGTTCATATAAAGAATTGCCTTTGCGCATTGCAGAATTAGGTATGATGCATCGTTATGAAAAATCAGGGGCTTTGACTGGACTATCACGTGTTCGTGAAATGACATTGAACGATGGACACACATTTGTGACTCTGGACCAAATTGAAGATGAATTTAAAAACATTTTGAATTTGATGATTGATGTCTATCATGACTTTAATATTAGTGATTACCGCTTCCGTCTTTCTTATCGTGATCCTAAAAATATAGAAAAGTATTTTGACGATGATGAAATGTGGGCTAACTCACAACGGATGTTGAAGGCTGCTATGGATGATTTGGGATTAGAATACTTTGAAGCTGAAGGTGAAGCCGCCTTCTATGGTCCAAAGTTGGATGTTCAAATTAAGACTGCCTTGGGTGGTGAAGAGACACTTTCAACAATTCAATTGGATTTCTTGTTGCCTGAAAAGTTTGATTTAGGTTATGTAGGTCCTGATGGGGAACAACATCGTCCAGTTATGATTCACCGTGGTGTTATTTCAACGATGGAACGCTTTACAGCTTACCTAATTGAAATGTACAAGGGTGCTTTCCCAACTTGGTTGGCACCTCATCAAGTACGAGTAATCCCAGTTAACCGTGGAGCTCACGGTGAATATGCAGAAAAGATTGTGGAGCAATTGAAGCACCAAGGAATTCGTGCCGAATATGAAAACCGCAATGAAAAGTTGGGTTATTTGATTCGTGATGCTCAATCATTGAAGATTCCATATACTTTGGTAATTGGGGATGATGAGAAGAATAATGAAAGTGTTACAATTCGTCGTTTCGGTTCACGGGATACTGAGACGATGCCATTGGCTGAGTTTGAAAAAACTTTGTTAGCTGACATTGCTAATTATTCACGGACTGATCAAAAATAAATATAAAACATTTTAAATAAAAAGAGGTTGGAACTTAATGTTCCAGCCTCTTTTTTTGATTTAACTACTGTAAAGCCATAAAATGATATTGAACAGAATTAATATCAAAACTAGGATGATCATTTGTACAATGGGCCAAGGCGTTGGTTGTGATTCAGTTCGTGATTGGCCTTCGGAAAAACCGTGAGAATGCATCGCATTGGTTAAATCGTCAGCCCAATAATTGGCGCTTAAAATTGTTTTAAAATATAGTTGAGGGCTCCAAAGATGATATTTAATGCCTCGTAGTTTAGCTGCATACTGAATGACTTTGATTTGCTGTTTTACTTGGTCTAGCAAGTTTAATGCTGCTAAAATCCCATAAACGAAGGTGTTTGATAACTTAAAGCGGTCATGTAAATTTATTAATAGCTCTCGTGGAGTAGATGTTAGCGTGACTAACCCGCCTAAAATTAAGTAAACATAAAGGCGAGATGTATAAATACGAGCATTTATAAGATTATCGCCAGTTCCAAAAAGCCAAAATGAGGTCCAGGTTCCAAATGCCAATGGAATTGAAATGAGCAAGAGTAAACTTATTTTCCGATAATTAATTTGATTTAAAAATAAATATAGGAGTCCAATTAAAATTAAAAAAACATTTCCTGGAATGCTACGTACAAATGAAATTTCAATGGAAGCTAATAAAACGGTAGATAGCAATAACGCCGGTTCAAATTTAAAATGGCCTGCCATAATTATGCTCCCCTCTCGGCTGGGTTAATTAAAGTTTGTTGTGTCAGATTGAGTTCATAATCAATAAATGCTTCTAAACCATGGCGTTGATGTGAAATCATCAAGATACTGGTTTGAGTGCTTTTAATATATTTTTGCATAATATCCATAATTGTTTTAATTGATTGTAAATCTAATCCAGCTAAGGGTTCATCTAATAAGAGAACTGGCAAGCCTAAGATTAGTAGGGCTAAAGTTTGGACTTTTTTTTGCTGTCCACCAGATAGCTGGTAGACACTATGGTTTAAAACTTCGGTCAATTGTAACTGCTCGATACAAGAATTGATAAAAGTGGGGGTCCAGTATTCAGCTTGTTGACTGATTTTTAAACTGATTGAAAATTCTTCAGCCGGAGTCATAGTTATAAATTGATTGCTGGCAGTTTGAAAGCCATAGCCGACAAAGGATGACCAATCTTTTAGATGGGATTGGCCATCCCATGTTAAGGTTCCATTTAACGGGCGTTGACGGCTAATTGTTTGTAACAAAGTGGATTTACCCGATCCATTTTGACCTGAAAGGAGGCCAATGGAGGCCGCTGGCAGAGTGAAACTATTTGGCTTCAATAATGTTTTTTTAGCTTGCGTAATAGATAAATCCGTCCAAGATAAGGACCCATTAATTAAATTAGTCCGCTTTTTGAAAATGACTGGAGGGGCTGTCATAAGTTGATTTGATTTACTTATAATTAATTCACCAGCGGAAGTCAGTTGGTAATGATGATCAATGATCTGCTGATAATTGTTTAGATCATGATCGGTAATTATAATTGTTTTATCTTGCTCTAGTTGAATTTGTTTTAAGGTTTTCAATAAAGATAAGCGGGCATCAGGATCGACATTAGCAAATGGCTCGTCTAATACAATGATATTTGTGTCCATGGCTAAAATGATTGCTAGGGCCGCTTTTTGTTGTTCACCTCCAGATAAATGAAGTAAAGGGCGATCCGCTATATCCGTTAAATTTAGGGCTGTTAAAACTTTCTCGATGCGTGGTTTAATTTGTGCTTGTGGTGTTTGTAAATTCTCTAATGCAAATTGTAATTCTTCTTGAGCAGTCTGCATTGTAAACTGGCGGGATGGGTTTTGAAATAGGAGCGCGACATGTTTAGCACGCTCAAAGGGGACTACTGTATGGATCGGATATTGATCAATGGTAATCGTTCCGCTTTGTGGACGCTCAAGTCCAGCCATTAAACGTAACAGGGTGGATTTTCCAGCTCCACTGGGACCGCTTAATAAATTAAAACTATGTGGCTCTAAATTCCAATTTACTTGATTCAAAACAGGCTTGGCATCATTTGGATAGGTAAAAGTTAAGTCATTAATTTTTAAAAGTGTCATAATTTATTTACGAATCGCTCCAGTCTTAGTAACCATTTTTTCAATTAAATTAACTAAAATTCCAGCAAAGAACCCAGTTGAGATGAAACGAATTATGAATAAAAGAGCTAGCATTGGTAGATGGTAAGCTAAGTAACCTGATTGAAAAAGGTCCCAAATGAAAGTTAAAATTGTCATCATGAGAGCTGATATCAAAAGATTTGTTTTAGGACGTTGCTGATATTTAGTACTAGCAAAGCCAATTTCAGCACCTAGACCTTGAATTAAGCCAGAGACTAGATTCATAGCGCCCCACTGTGAAAAAAGAAACATTTCAATGGTTGCAGCTAAAAATTCACCTAAAATGGCAGAACCAGGTTTTGGAATTAAGCGTCCAGCTAACGGACCGGCCATGAGCCAAACACCTAAAGTAGCATCATTGGCAAAAGGTTTGAGTGGTGTGGCAGCAATGAAAGTATAAGAGAAACCCCAAATTTGATAAATTACACCAAAAAAAAGGGCAATTAAAGCTAAAAAGATAACATCTTTTAGTTGCCAGTGTGACGAGTTGTCAGAAATTGTGTGCATGGTAATGCCTCCGGGAATTTATTATTGATATGTCAAACAAAAAACCGTTCTTTTTGCACGTTGAAAGCAAATAAGAACGGTTGTTTACAATTTCTCGGGTAAATAACCAAGCTTCCTTCGTCGGTGCTAACCGCAGCAGGTTCAATGGGTTACTTCTCAGCTCAAATGGAGCGCCCCAGCTTGTTTGATATGTCAAAATTAGTTTAAGGCTTTTTCCTTAAAAAAGCAATTAAAAGTAAATAGTTTCACTTAACCTACTGCGTTAATGATGTTTTTTTGGTAAAATATAAAGTAATAGAAAACGGAGGAATAAGCGGGTGGAGCATGAATTAAAGTTGATTGGTTTGAGCACTAATCATGAATTAGCGCAAAAAATTGCCGATGAAATGGGTGCAGATTTGATGCCGATGACTATCAACCAATTTGCTGATGGTGAGATTTATGAACGAATTTTAGAAAGCGTTCGTGGAGCTGATGTTTATATTCTGGCCCCCATTTCTGGAGAAGTAAATGATAGTTTCATGGAAATTATGATTGTAGTAGATGCTTTGCGTCGGGCTTCCGCACATGGTATTAATGTTGTTATGCCTTATTTTGGATACGTACGACAGGATCGTAAGACTAAGTCACGTGAACCGATTACGGCTAAAATGGTTTCATCATTACTGGAAATGAACGGTGTGCAACGCATCTTAGCAATTGATCTACATGCTGATCAGGTTCAAGGATTTTTCGATATTCCAGTTGATCAGTTGTTGGCAGCTCCATTGTTATCGGATTACTTCTTGGAACGTAATTTTACAGGTGAAGATACCGTGGTATTTGCACCAGATCATAACGGAGCCGGACGAGCTCGTCAATTTGCGTCTATTTTGGAAGCAAATTGGGGTGTAATCAATGATCGTGCAGTACAAGAAGATATTAAGAGCCCCAACGGGATAGTAGGAGAAGTTGCGGGAAAAAGAGTCATTGTCATTGATGACATTATCGATACTGGTCGGCGGATGGTTACTTCGGCCAAAGCAGTGAAGTATGCCGGAGCGATTGATGTATCAGTTGTTGCGACTCATGGCGTCTTGTCTGATGGTGCCGCTGAGCGTTTAAAGAACTGTGATGAAATTTCTCAAGTTGTGATTACCGATACCGTTGAGGTCCCGGCAGAAAAACAATTTGATAAGTTAAATATTATCACCGTGGCCCCATTAATTGCGGCTGCAATTAATCGCGTTCGACAAGATAAAGACTTATCTGGTTTGTTACGATCACGGATTAAGCCAGATATAAAAATTTAAGTAACTTAGTTTTTTGAATGAGGAGGAATTGGAATTATGGTATTTTCAGCAGCAGAAGATCGTTATGAAAAGGTTCCCGCACGGCGGGTTTCAGATTCAGGACTAATTTTACCAGCGCTTTCGTTTGGGCTTTGGCGCAACCTTGGTGATCAAAAGCCATTGGCTAATTCAAGAGAAGTGATTTTAAAAGCCTTTGATAATGGAATTTATTCATTTGATAATGCCTCAAATTATGGTCCTTCAAATGGTAGTGCCGAAGAAACGTTTGGTGCAGTTTTCAATTCTGACTTAAAAGCATATCGTGATGAATTAGTGATTACCACCAAAGCAGGTTATCATATGTGGCCAGGACCTTTGGGCGAGTTTTCAGGACGTAAAACTTTGCGGGCAGCATTGGACTTGTCCTTGCAACGAATGCATTTAGACTATGTAGATATTTTTTATGCTCATCGTTGGGATCCAAATACTAATCTAGAAGAAACCGCTGTTGCTTTAGATTCATTAGTACGTCAAGGTAAGGCTTTGTATGTTGGTGTTTCAAACTATACAGCTGAGCAAACGGCAGCTATTGCGGAAATTTTTAAAGAATTACGGACGCCGTTTGTAACTAATCAAGTTTCATATAATATGTTACACAGAAATGAAGCCGAAGATAATGATATGTTGTCAATTTTGGATCAGAATCATGCTGGATTAGTAGCTTATGGGCCACTAGCAGAAGGGTTATTGACAGACCGTTATCTTGATGGTTTCCCAACTGATTTCCCTCTTCATCGGACGAATGCCGGATTAGCAGATAATCCAGATGAAACAGTAGCTAAGCTGAATGCTTTGAATGCTGTTGCTGCAGATCGAGGTCAAACGTTAGCACAATTAGCCATGGCATGGCTTTTGAAAGATCGACGGGTGGCATCGATTGTCTTTGGAGCATCATCAATTGAGCATTTGTTAGATAATATTAAAGTTACTGATAATTTAGAATTGTCAGATGAAGAGTTACAAAAAATTGAAAATATTTTAAATTAAATCAAGAAAATGAATCATCTTTGATGCAATAAAAAATTGATTTAATCTAAAAGCTGAGATATATGATGAAAATTCTTATTCAAATAAAACTAGCTAAGTTTTTTGATGAGAATTTTGCTTATCTTGGTTTTTTTTGGATTAATAAAGCTATTAATATTGTAGTAGATAAGCATGGTGATAATAAATTGGGAGGCGCCTTGAAGTTCTGCTATAATATTGGGATAAAGGATTCGATGGGGGGACGAAAAATGGCACGTAAGTTAATTGGAATTGATTTAGATCATACTACTTTAAATGAAGCTGGGATGATTTCAAAATATACCCGCGAAACATTGCAAGCAGCCCAAGCTGAAGGACATATTATTTCGATTATTACGGGACGTCCACCGCGGTTAACCAATGCAATTTATCAAGAGCTAGGCTTACACTCACCTATGATTAATTTCAATGGGGCACTTGGCGCCATTCCTAATCAAAATTGGCGAGACGCTTACTCTCATCAAGTTCAGCGCACGATTGTTTTTGATTTATTGGAACAAGCAGGTGACTTAGGTGTTGATCTGGTTATTGCGGAACAAAATCAGCAAGCCTGGAGTCAACAGTTTGGTGTTAAAAAATTAAATCAAAAATTTTTCCCACAAGATAATAAGTTAAAAGGTCAGTTAAATAAGGCTAATTTAAAAACCGATGTGAATGCTATTTTATTACATGCAATTGATGCATCTAAACAAACTGAGATTCAAAATTGGATACAAACACGTTATGGTAAAGAAAATGTCAACGTTAAAATTTGGGGTGGTGATGCGCCGGTTCTTGAAGTAGCTCCTGCGGGGGTTGCCAAAGATACTGGGCTCCAAGTGCTGCAAAGGTCATATCAAATTGCTAAAGATGATGTTTATGCATTTGGTGATGAGATGAATGATTTAGAGATGATTGAGTATGCAGGCCACGGGGTGGTGATGCAGAATGGAAATTCGGAATTGAAAAAAGTTGCTAATGATGTCACCCCCTATACGAATGAGCAAGATGGATTAGCGCGTTATATTAAAACGATTTTATAAAAGTAAGGAAAAGTAATGATCATGGATGATTTTCCACAGGGATTTAAAGAACGTTATGCGGAATTGTTGGGGGATGAGGCAGAAGCCTTTTTTGCCACTTTTAAACAACCAGTACAAAAGGGCTTTCGGATTAATCCGTTAAAAGCTAACCAAACACTATATGATACGCAAACTACTCAAGCAGTTGCTTGGGGAAATTGGGGACGATTTGGACGGGTGAAAGGTCATTCAGTTGACCATACAACAGGTCTAATTTATTCTCAAGAACCGAGTGCCCAATTAGTGGGAGAAATTGCACATCCCCAGCCTGACGAAAAAGTTTTAGATTTAGCCGCAGCACCAGGGGGTAAAACTACTCACTTGGCATCGTTTATGAATCAAAAAGGTTTGTTAGTAAGTAATGAAATTTTCAAGAAACGGGCTCAAATTTTAAGTGAAAATGTAGAACGATTTGGAGCTAAGAATGTTTTAGTCACTAACCATGCACCGGCTGAACTAGTGCCAAAATTCGCCGGATATTTTGACCGAATTGTCTTGGATGCTCCTTGTTCAGGTGAGGGGATGTTTCGCAAAGATCCAGATGCGATGCAATATTGGGATGTTGATTATCCGAGCCGTTGTGCAAAGTTACAACGGGAAATTTTGGTGGAAGCATTAAAAATGCTGAAAAGTGGTGGAGAATTAATCTATTCAACTTGTACTTTTGCGCCTGAAGAAGATGAACAAATTATTGCTTGGTTGTTGGATAGTTATCCTGAGTTAGAATTGATGCCAATTGATAAGCCAAAAGGAGTGGATGATGGTCGACCAGAATGGGCCGATGGTAATCCTGAATTGGTAAAGACGGCACGATTATTTCCGCATCATTTAGATGGAGAAGGACATTTCATAGCACATTTGCGTTTGAAAGAAGCTGATGCTGTAGCTAAAAAGGCACCGGAAGTCGTAAAAACTAATTTGACGGATAGCCAAAAAGAAATCTGGCAAACTTTTGCTGATGAAACTTTGCAACGACCATTAATGGGGACTTTAATAACTTTTGGAGATCAACTTTATTTAGTCCCAACTGATACACCAAGTTTGAAAGGATTGCGCGTCTTACGTGCAGGTTTGAATTTGGGTACCTTTAAAAAGAATCGGTTTGAACCTAATTTGGCTTTGGCTTTGGCAGAACAACCGGAAATGTTTAAGCATGTTTATCCTTTAGACGATCAACAGTGGGCTCAATATGTTCATGGGGAAACTTTTTTTGTTGATTCCGATATTCAACAAGTGAAAGGTTGGTATCTGTTGACGATTAATGGCAACGGAACTGGATTTGGTAAGCTAGTTGATGGACAAATGAAAAATTTCTATCCTAAAGGTCTCCGTTTTATGCCTAAATAAAATTAAATAAATCATTTTTAAATGATAAAATTAAAACAGAATCTTGAAAGGACTTTGAATTGATGACAACAAATAATATTACGCAAGCTGAAGTCGAACACGTAGCTAGCTTGGCTAAATTAGCCTTAACAGAGCAAGAAAAAACAATTTTCACCAATCAATTAGATAAAATTTTTGAAGTAGTTGATACTTTGGCAGAAGTTGATACAGAGGGTGTTGAACCTACGTATTCAATGACCGATGGGGAAAATGAATTACGTGAAGATGAGGCAGTTGATGCTAAGCAACGGGCTGCATTATTGAAAAATGCCCCTGAAACTCAGGAAACCTTGATTAAGGTTCCAGCAATCTTGACGGCAGGAGAAGATAAATAATGAACTTTCTAAAAACGACAGTAAAAGATTTACACCAAGATTTGATTGCTAAGGAATTATCAGTCAGTGATTTAACTAAGGAAACTTTTGATAATATTAAAGCTACTGATGATCGTTATGAAGCTTTCATTACTTTGATGGAAGAGCAAGCTTTAGGACAAGCCCAAAATTTGGATAAAAATGGGATTGAAGAAGATCAAATATTAGCTGGAATTCCATTTGGAATTAAAGATAATATGGTTACTAAGGATGTTCAAACTACTGCAGCTTCAAGGATCCTAAAAGATTTTAAGCCAGTTTATAGCGCAGCAGTTTTAGAAAACTTAGAGCAAGCTGGGGCTATTGGAGTTGGTAAGTTAAATTTGGATGAATTTGCTATGGGTTCAACGACTGAAACTTCATATTATAAGCAAACTAAAAATGCTTGGGATCAAACTAAAATTCCAGGTGGATCATCAGGTGGATCAGCCGTTGCTGTGGCAGCCGGACAAGTTCCTTTTGCTCTTGGATCTGATACTGGTGGATCAATTCGTCAACCAGCTGCTTTTAATGGGATTGTTGGCTTAAAGCCTACCTATGGACGTGTTTCTCGGTGGGGATTGATTGCTTTTGCCTCATCTTTGGATCAAATTGGGCCTTTGACACGGACGGTTGAGGATAATGCGCTCGTTTTGAATGCCATTGCTGGTTATGATGCACGAGATCAAACTTCATCAAAGAAAACCGTCCCTGACTTTACTGCTGGATTAACTGGTGATGTCAAGGGAATGAAAATTGCGATTCCTAAAGAATACTTTGGCAAAGGGGTAGATCCAAAAGTTGTTGAAGTAGTTAAAGCCGGAATTGCTCAATTAGAGGCTTTGGGAGCTAAGGTTGAAGAGGTTTCATTACCACATACTAAATATGGTGTGGCGGCTTACTATATTCTGGGTTCTTCAGAAGCATCTTCTAATTTGCAACGTTTTGATGGGATTCGTTACGGATTCCGGGCTGAAAATGTGAAAACATTAGAAGACCTTTATGTTCAAACGCGGACACAAGGGTTCGGAGATGAAGTAAAACGACGGATTATGTTGGGAACCTATTCACTTTCAGCTGGTTCATATGATGCTTACTTTAAAAAAGCAGCACAAGTTCGAACATTGATTGCTAATGAGTTCCAAAATGTTTTCGCTCAATATGATTTGATCGTAGCACCAACGACACCTAATATTGCTTATGGCTTTGGTGAAAATCAAGATGATCCACAAGTGGCATATATGAACGATGCTTTGACGATTCCTGTTAACTTAGCTGGATTGCCTGGTATGTCAATTAATGCTGGATTTGTAGATGGTTTACCAGTTGGAATGCAATTGATCGGAAATCGTTTTGAAGAAGCAAAAATTTATCAAGCGGCGTATGCTTTTGAACAGGCCACACGTTTATTTGAAAAAATTCCTGGAGGTGAAAATTAATGGCCATTTCAAATTTTGAAACCACAATTGGACTTGAAGTCCACGTTGAATTAAAAACAAATTCAAAGGCGATGTCACCAGCTCCTGCTAGTTATGGAGCAGAGCCAAACTTAAATACTAACGTTATTGATTGGGGTTATCCAGGGGTTTTGCCACAAGCCAACAAAGGAGCAATTGAAGCTGGTATGATGGCAGCTTTAGCCTTGCATGCTGAAATTATACCTAATTTACACTGGGATCGTAAGAATTATTTCTATCCTGATAATCCAAAGGCTTACCAAGTAACTCAACAATTTGAACCAATTGCTAAAAATGGTTGGTTAGAAATTGAAGTTAATGGTGAAAAAAAGCGAGTTGGAATTACTGAAATGCACGTTGAAGAAGATGCGGGTAAGAACACCCATTCAGGTGACGGATATTCATATGTAGATTTAAACCGGCAAGGAACTCCTTTGATTGAAATTGTTGGTGAACCTGATTTGAAGTCTCCGGATGAAGCCTATGCTTATTTGGAACAGTTGAAGGAAGCAATCCAATTTACGGGAATTTCAGATGTTAAGATGGAAGAAGGCTCAATGCGAGTTGATGCAAATATTTCAATCCGGCCAATTGGTTCAAATCAACATGGAACTAAAATTGAATTAAAGAATTTGAATTCATTTAACTATGTTCGAAAAGGTTTGATGTTTGAAGAGCAACGCCAGGCTAAATTGTATTTAGCTGGTAAAACTTTAAAGCAACAAACTCGACGCTATGATGAGACTACTGGTGAGACGATTTTGATGCGAGTTAAAGAAACCGCTGATGACTATCGTTATTTCCCAGAGCCTGATTTGGCTCCAATTCATATTGATGCAGATTGGATTCAAAGAGCTCAAGATAAGTTGCCATTGGCAGCGAGTGTACGAAGAGCGCACTATGTTAACGACTTGAAATTAGAACCCTATGATGCGGAAGTATTGACTCAGACATTGGCTATGGCTGATTTCTTCGATCAAACGGTTGAATTTGGAGCTGATGCTAAACGGGCCGCAAATTATTTAATTGGGGATGTGAATGCATTTTTGAATACAACCCATCAAGATTTGCAAGAAACGAAATTAACCCCAAAGTATTTGGCTGATATGATTAAATTAATTGAAGACGGTACGATTTCAACGAAAATGGCCAAACAGGTCTTTAAAGCAATCACTGAAGGACAAGAACCGGTACAGTATGTTGAAGATCATGATTTGAAGCAATTATCAGATCCAGCGGTTCTTTTGCCAATGATTAATAGTGTCTTAGATGATAATGAACAATCAGTTCTTGATTTCTTAGGTGGAAAAGAACGAGCAACTAAAGCGTTAATTGGGCCAATTATGAAAATGACAAAAGGAAATGCCAATCCAACAGTTGTAAATGATCTGATGCACCAGGCTTTGGAAGCGCGGAGGTAAGATGATGAATAAGCGAGCGCGTATTATTTATAATCCGACCTCTGGTCGAGAAGCAATTAGACGTGATTTAGTTGATATTCTATCAGTCTATGAAAAGGCAGGTTATGAAACGTCAGCTTTTGCCACGACAGCAAGTCCGAAATCAGCTGAAAATGAAGCTCGACGAGCTGCTTTGGATGGATTCGATCTACTTGTTGCTGCTGGTGGAGATGGGACAATTAATGAAGTTGTTAACGGAATCGCGTCATTAGATCATCGCCCAAAATTAGCGATTATTCCCGCTGGAACCACAAATGATTTTGCGCGAGCCTTAAGAATCCCTAGAAACGAGCCATTTGAAGCTGCATCAGTTATTTTAAAAGATCAATCAGCTTTAATGGACGTTGGTCGTGCGAATGAAGAATACTTCATTAATATTGCCGCGGGTGGTTCAATTTCAGAATTAACTTATAAGGTGCCATCAAAGCTGAAATCTATGTACGGATATTTAGCTTATGTTGTGAAGGGAGCTGAATTAATTCCCCGAACTAAGCCAATGCATCTGCGGGTGAAATATGATGAGGGTGTTTATGAAGGCCCTTCATCTATGTTTTTCTTAGCTTTAACAAATTCTGTGGGTGGTTTTGAATCAATTGTGCCAGATGCTAAGTTAAATGATGGTAAATTTACGGTTTTGATTGTTAAGACTACTAAAATTCCAGAAATTATGACATTGATTACTGAAGTCTTAAATGGTGGACGACATGTTGATGATCCTAATCTAATTTATGTTAAATCTTCTCATGTTGAAGTTGAGTCGCTTAATGCAGATGAACAAGTGATGGTTAACTTAGATGGTGAATATGGGGGCGATGCACCAATGGTCTTTGATAATTATCAAAGACATATTGAAATTGTGTCCAACTTTAGTGAGAAAGATCAAAAGAACTTATTATAAATAAAAATAAAAAAATGTTTGACAATTACTTGGGTATTAGTTATACTAGTTTATGTTGTTAAGGCAACAGCAAGTAATTGCGGATGTAGTACAATGGCTAGTGCTCCAGCCTTCCAAGCTGAGAATGCGGGTTCGATTCCCGTCATCCGCTTAAATTAAAACTTGAAAAGATCGAAACATTATTGTTTCGGTCTTTTTTATTTCAAATTGTTAAGATGTATTATGTCTGAGATTAAAAAAGATGATTTATTAAAATTAATGAAAGCGCACTCATGATATAATAAATAAGAATTAAAATCATAGGGGGAAATAATTAATGCTAAATGAAAAAGTTTTCTTTGGGACTTATACTCGACGTATTTCAGAAGGGCTATATCAAGCAGATTTAATTGATGGCCATTTGGAAAATTCTAAATTAGTAGCTAAGTTAGGTAGTCCGACTTATACGACGCTAGCCAATAACGATGTCATCTATACTGTTGATAAAGTTGATGATCAGGGTGGGGTGGCAGTAGTGAATGCTATCACTGGAAAGATTAAGCAAACATTATTACAACCAGGAGCCTCACCAGCTTATTTAGGGCTTGATACTAAGCGCCAACTACTATTTTCTGGTAATTATCATAAAGGTACGCTCGATATTTTTAAAATGGATCAAAATGGGATGTTAACATTGAGTGATCATTTTCAAAATGAAGGGAGCGGACCTCGACCAGAACAAACTAGCTCGCATATCCACTTTACGAATTTGACACCAGATCAAAAATTGGTAGTTGTTGATTTAGGGACTGATGAAGTTTTGTTTTTTGACCTTTCTGAACAAGGTAAAATAACATCTGAAACTCGTTTTCAAACTGAAGCTGGATTTGGTCCTCGGCATATTCGGTTTAGTCCAGATGGTAAAACGGCTTATTTATTGGGTGAATTATCTTCAAAACTAATGATTTTGGATTATCAAGATGGTAAACTAGCTGTAAAACAAACCTTGGCAACGATTCCGTCTGAATGGACAGAACATAATGGGGCGGCGGCAATTCGGGTCTCTCAGGATGGCCGATTTGTTTATGTTTCAAACCGAGGAAATAATTCTGTTGCGGTATTTAATGTCGCTGGTGAAGAAGCTGAATTAGTTCAATTAATTAGTACAGAAGGTGACTTTCCACGAGATATGGCGTTTAATTCTACAGAAGAATATTTAATCGTCGCAAATCAGAATACTGATAATGTAAGTGTCTTTAAGCGTGATAATCAAACAGGAGAGTTAACATTGAGTCAAAAAGACTTTATGATTCCTGAGGGTGTTCGAGTTGAATTTAATTCTAAATAAGAATAGGGGCAGGAAAAATATATGGATAAAAAAGATCAATCAAGGCGATCATGGACCTGGCAATGGTTTTGGGATAATAAATTTGTTTCAGCATTGCTAGTTGTTTTACTGGTTTTGATTATTATTTTCATGCTACAAAAAGTTGATTTTATTTTCCAACCACTCTTTTCACTGTTTTCAGCAGTAGGGGCACCAATTATTGTAGCGGGATTATTTTATTATTTAATGAATCCTATGGTGGATTGGTTAGAGGAACGTCACCATGTAAATCGGGTATTAACGATTACTGGTCAATTTATTGGCTTGATTTTGTTAATCGTATTAGCAGTTATTGCAGTGATTCCTTGGCTTCAGAACCAAATTTATAGTTTGATACAGCATTGGCCAGAATATTGGCGAGGTATTTCCAATTGGATTGATGCCTTGATGAAAAATAACGATTTTAAAATGGTAAATGAATGGCTCAAAAAGAATGATAAAATGATTGATCAAACTTTGAAATCGTTGACAACAGGAGGAACGTTTCATGTTTCCTCAGTCTTTGGAACGATGAGCTCGGTAGTGATAACGATTGTCACCTTCCCGCTAATACTTTTTTATCTATTAAAAGATGGACACCAATTGCCTGATTTTATAGTTAAGTTTTTGCCAAAGCGCATGCAAGGTTCTATGCATGAAACTATTACTGAAATCAATATGCAAATGTCTAACTATATTCGTGGACAAATTTCTGTGGCGGTGGCAGTAGCAATTATGTTTGCAATTGGATTTACAGTTGTGGGATTGCCATATGGATGGCTACTTGCGATCGCAGCCGGATTTTTAAATTTAATTCCTTTTTTGGGATCGTTTTTAGCGATGATTCCGGCGGTGATTGTTGCGATCTTTATTTCACCAATGATGTTAGTTAAAATTTTAATCGTCTTTTCAGTTGAACAATTTTTGGAAGGGAAGGTGGTTTCACCTAAATTATTAGGTGATTCATTGAAAATTCATCCCGTCACTGTGGTAGTAATTTTATTATCAGCGGGTAATATGTTTGGATTCTTAGGAGTTTTGTTTGGTATTCCGGGGTATGCTGTTTTGAAGGTCTTGATTTCAAAATTATATCAATGGTGGCAAAGTGCATCTTCGTTGTATGAAGATGAAGATGAGTCTTCCAAGAAAGCTATTCAATTAAAACCAAACCCTAAATAATAAAAAAATAAAAAAGATTCGGACTAAAAAGTTCGAATCTTTTTTGTTGGATATTTTAAATCGGATTAATTTTCAATGTTACTTTGGCTCATCTTTTTTTCCTTTTTACTAGCGAGGTAAGAACGCAGACCAGCAATGATAGCCGGTAAGGCTGTAACAACTAATATCCCAATAATAACTAATGAAAAGTGATCACGAATGAATGGAATACTTCCAAAGTAGAAGCCAGCCTCAACTGCAATGGTAGTCCAAAGAGTAGCTGCAATGATGTCTAGAATAACGAAGGACTTGTATGAAAAGCCCGAGACGGAAGATACGAATGGAGTAAGCGTTCGAATAATAGGTAAGAATCGTGAAAAAATGATAGCAAGTGGACCGTGTTTAATAAAAAAATTATTGGCTTCATCCAGTTGCTTTTGCTTAATGAAGCGACCAAGTAGGGGGTGATGAACTAATTTCAGTCCAATAGTTCGACCTAAGAAGAAATTACAAGAGTCACCAAGAACTGCAGCACACCAGAACAAGAGGATCAATGCATAATGGTGAAGCTCACTTCCCGGAATTGCAGCAATGGCACCAGCAGCGAATAAGAGAGAGTCACCTGGCAAAAATGGAAGAATAACAGCTCCAGTTTCAATAAAGATAACGGCGAATAGTAATACGTATGACCAAGGTCCTAAGATATTAACCCAGTGAGCCAGATGCTTATCAAGATGTAGCATAATATCAATTAATATTTGAAAATAATTCATTTTTAGAAATCTCCGTTTTTAACTTTATTCATTAATGAGGTTTAAACAATTATTAATTTTAGCCTGAATGCTAGTTAAATGCTAGTCATTTGATGTGGTATAATTGTTTTTATAAAATTTATAAAAATAAGAATAGAAATGAGAATACAAATGTTACCACAATTTGATTTAGAACATGTTGAAGGACCAGTGGCTGTTTTTGAAACAACAATGGGAACGATTAAATTTAAATTATTTCCAACACAGGCACCTAAAACCGTCGAAAACTTTACTGGATTAATTGAAAAAGGTTATTATGATGGAATTATCTTCCATCGAGTTATTAGTGATTTTATGATTCAAGGTGGTGATCCAACTGGAACTGGAATGGGAGGAGAATCTATCTGGGGCGATTCATTTGAGGATGAATTTTCAAATGAGGTCTTTAACTTCCGCGGAGCACTATCAATGGCTAATGCTGGCCCTAACACTAATGGGTCACAATTCTTTATTGTAGAATCATCACATGTGCCAAATGATATGATTAAGCAACTAGATGCCATTATGCCTAAAGAAGTAACGAACCGTTATGCTACTGAAGGTGGAACACCTTGGTTAGATCGTCGTCATACTGTCTTTGGACATGTTTTAGAAGGATTGGATACTGTTGAATCAATTGCAAAGGTAAAAGTTGATTATGCTGATAAGCCAATTGATCCAATCGTTATTACACGTGCTTATCTAGAAGCTTAAGTTTATTATCGAAGATTATCTGAGGTTCACTTATGGAATACCAAATTGGTCAATTAGTTGAAGGTGTGATCACAGGAATTCAACCATATGGTGCTTTTTTACAGTTAGATGCGCATACGCAGGGATTGATTCATATTTCTGAATGTCGATCAGCCTATATTCAAAGTGTCGATGAGGAACTTAAAGTTGGGGATGTAGTTAAAGTTGTAGTCTTAAATATCGATCATTATTCAAAGAAGATATCTTTATCCCGTCGAGAAACGTTACTAGAAGCAAGTCAACGATCGATTGTAGTGAAAAAGCATCCTAATAAAGGAAAAATCCATTATTGGACCAATCAATATACAGAATATGGTTTTAAGACGATTACTGAATCATATCCGGTAATGCTGCAAGAAGCGTTAGGACGTTTAAAATAGATTGATAATTTAATTGTCGATTGGAATTGAAAGGACATTTATAGTATGTCATTAATTGCAGGAACGATTTATTTTACTAGAGGGGATCAAACATTCTTTTTAGTTACTGATCAACCCGCCTCTAAATTTTTCACAGTAAGAATGCATCGACACAAAAATGATACTGCACTAGGTGCATTATTAACTGGAATTCGTAATGAGTTGGGAATTGACCCTGAAACATTGCGATTAGGCGAATTAGGTGCTTGGCATACACAAGGGTTATCGGTTCAAGATGATTTAATCTCACTTTATACGTTAGAATTACTTGATGAAAGTACGCTTAACTTAGAGCGCTTAAGTAATTTAGGAATGTCTTTTGCTAGTGCAGGTAGTCTATCAAAACTTATTACAAAGGTAGATGTAACTGGTGTGGCAAGGCTAGAATAATTGAATAATAATTGGCATTTTGAGTATCCCTAAACTAAACTTAGAGATACTACGAAATGCTTTTTTATTTGTATGTACCAAATTGATTGAAATAAATTTCTTAAAAGTGTTGACATGTTTCTTTAAATTGAGTATTATTATTAAGTTGTCTTTTGGCAGGAAATAAATTTAAAAATTTCCATCTCTAAAAAACATTTATAAAAAGTGTTGACATTGAGTTTTGAACGTTGTATACTTATAAACGTTGTTAAAAAGCAACAGAAAATAGTTCTTTGAAAACTAAATAACGTTTCGATGAAACAAATGTGCAGGTGTGTCTCATATTTATAATATGGAAGATACAAACATTTGCGAAGTCAATTTCGCTAGTAAATTCGTTTAACAACTGTTAAACAACAAAAAAAAGATTGAGTTATACTCAAGCTTTTCAATTTTAAATTGAGAGTTTGATCCTGGCTCAGGATGAACGCTGGCGGCGTGCCTAATACATGCAAGTCGAACGTATTGTGGTTGAAATGATATGAAGAACTTGTTCAGATTTGATTTTCAACATTGCAATGAGTGGCGAACGGGTGAGTAACACGTGGGAAACCTACCTCTTAGCAGGGGATAACATTTGGAAACAAATGCTAATACCGTATAATAATTAAAACCGCATGGTTTTAGTTTAAAAGATGGTCTTGCTATCACTAAGAGATGGTCCCGCGGTGTATTAGTTAGTTGGTGAGGTAATGGCTCACCAAGACAATGATACATAGCCGAGTTGAGAGACTGACCGGCCACAATGGGACTGAGACACGGCCCATACTCCTACGGGAGGCAGCAGTAGGGAATCTTCCACAATGGACGAAAGTCTGATGGAGCAACGCCGCGTGTGTGATGAAGGGTTTCGGCTCGTAAAACACTGTTGTAAGAGAAGAATGACATTGAGAGTAACTGTTCAATGTGTGACGGTATCTTACCAGAAAGGAACGGCTAAATACGTGCCAGCAGCCGCGGTAATACGTATGTTCCAAGCGTTATCCGGATTTATTGGGCGTAAAGCGAGCGCAGACGGTTATTTAAGTCTGAAGTGAAAGCCCTCGGCTCAACCGAGGAATTGCTTTGGAAACTGGATAACTTGAGTGCAGTAGAGGAAAGTGGAACTCCATGTGTAGCGGTGAAATGCGTAGATATATGGAAGAACACCAGTGGCGAAGGCGGCTTTCTGGACTGTAACTGACGTTGAGGCTCGAAAGTGTGGGTAGCAAACAGGATTAGATACCCTGGTAGTCCACACTGTAAACGATGAGTGCTAGTTGTTCGAGGGTTTCCGCCCTTGAGTGACGAAGCTAACGCATTAAGCACTCCGCCTGGGGAGTACGACCGCAAGGTTGAAACTCAAAGGAATTGACGGGGACCCGCACAAGCGGTGGAGCATGTGGTTTAATTCGAAGCAACGCGAAGAACCTTACCAGGTCTTGACATCCTTTGACCACTCCAGAGATGGAGCTTTCCCTTCGGGGACAAAGTGACAGGTGGTGCATGGTTGTCGTCAGCTCGTGTCGTGAGATGTTGGGTTAAGTCCCGCAACGAGCGCAACCCTTATTGTTAGTTGCCAGCATTTAGTTGGGCACTCTAGCAAGACTGCCGGTGACAAACCGGAGGAAGGCGGGGATGACGTCAAATCATCATGCCCCTTATGACCTGGGCTACACACGTGCTACAATGGCAAGTACAACGAGTCGCCAACCCGCGAGGGTGCGCAAATCTCTTAAAGCTTGTCTCAGTTCGGACTGTAGGCTGCAACTCGCCTACACGAAGTCGGAATCGCTAGTAATCGCGGATCAGCACGCCGCGGTGAATACGTTCCCGGGTCTTGTACACACCGCCCGTCACACCATGAGAGTTTGTAACACCCAAAGTCGGTGAGGTAACCTTTTATTAGGAGCCAGCCGCCTAAGGTGGGACAGATGATTAGGGTGAAGTCGTAACAAGGTAGCCGTAGGAGAACCTGCGGCTGGATCACCTCCTTTCTAAGGAAAATCGGAAACCTGCATATTCGTTGAAACGTTATTTAGTTTTGAGAGAATTATCTCTCTACAATTAGTTCTTTGAAAACTGAATCATATTTAAGTAAATTTTAAAAATTTCAATTATATTGAATAATAATATAAATTGAACCGAGTAAATCAATAGTTGATCATCGCAATGATGATTGACAGTGAATTACACCGCGTTATTTTTTGAGTTTTTTAATTAGTTCATCACAATATTTATATTGTGGTAATCGCAAGTGACCGTTAGGTCGCATACTCAAGCTTGAATCATCAACGAAAGTTGATCGGTTAAGTTATTAAGGGCGCATGGTGAATGCCTTGGCACTAGGAGCCGATGAAGGACGGTACTAACACCGATATGCTTCGGGGAGCTGTAAGTAAGCTTTGATCCGGAGATTTCCGAATGGGGGAACCCAACTTGTTATGCAAGTTATCACTAGTTGAATATATAGACTAGTTGAAGGTAGACGTTGTGAACTGAAACATCTCATTAGCAACAGGAGTAGAAAGAAATATCGATTCCGTCAGTAGCGGCGAGCGAACCCGGAAGAGCCCAAACCAAAGTGCTTGCACTTTGGGGTTGTAGGACTACCGTTGTGGAGTTACAAAATTGTATGTTAGTCGAAGTGGTTGGGAAACCACGCGAAACAAGGTGATAGCCCTGTAGACGAAAACGTACAATCTCCCGTGTAGGATCCTGAGTACGGCCGGACACGTGAAATCCGGTCGGAATCTGGGAGGACCATCTCCCAAGGCTAAATACTACCTAGTGACCGATAGTGAACCAGTACCGTGAGGGAAAGGTGAAAAGCACCCCGGAAGGGGAGTGAAAAAGTTCCTGAAACCATGTGCCTACAAGAAGTCAGAGCCCGTTAATGGGTGATGGCGTGCCTTTTGTAGAATGAACCGGCGAGTTATGATTACATGCAAGGTTAAGGTGGAAAGACCGGAGCCGTAGCGAAAGCGAGTCTGAAATGGGCGACATAGTATGTAGTTGTAAACCCGAAACCAGGTGACCTACCCATGTCCAGGGTGAAGGTGTGGTAAGACGCACTGGAGGCCCGAACCTGTGCATGTTGAAAAATGCTAGGATGAGGTGTGGGTAGAGGTGAAATTCCAATCGAACTTGGAGATAGCTGGTTCTCTCCGAAATAGCTTTAGGGCTAGCCTCGGAATGTAGCGTATTGGAGGTAGAGCACTGTTTTGGTGCGGGGCCCATCTCGGGTTACCAAATTAAGATAAACTCCGAATGCCAATTACGTATGTCCGGGAGTCAGACAGTGAGTGATAAGATCCATTGTCGAAAGGGGAACAGCCCAGATCGTCAGTTAAGGTCCCTAAGTGTGTGTTAAGTGGAAAAGGATGTGGAGTTGCATAGACAACTAGGATGTTGGCTCAGAAGCAGCCACCATTTAAAGAGTGCGTAATAGCTCACTAGTCGAGTGATTCTGCGCCGAAAATGTACCGGGGCTAAACACACCACCGAAACTACGGGTGCCACGTAAGTGGCGCGATAGGAGAGCGTTCTATGGGCAATGAAGTCAGACCGTGAGGACTGGTGGAGCGCATAGAAGTGAGAATGCCGGTATGAGTAGCGAAAGACAGGTGAGAATCCTGTCCACCGAATGACTAAGGTTTCCTGGGGAAGGCTCGTCCTCCCAGGGTTAGTCGGGACCTAAGGCGAGGCCGAAAGGCGTAGTCGATGGATAACTGGTTGAGATTCCAGTACCAGGTGAACATGTTTGAACGATGGAGGGACGCAGAAGGCTAATGGATCCCAGCGACTGGAAGTGCTGGGTTAAATCACAAGTTTTGGGAGTAGTTAAATGCTTATCCCTTTAAGAACAAGTGATGATGAGGATCGAAATAAAGTAGAGAAGTCCATGATGTCACGCTGCCGAGAAAAGCTTCTAGTTAGTGTTTACCTGCCCGTACCGCAAACCGACACAGGTAGTCGAGGAGAGAATCCTAAGGTGTGCGAGTGAACTCTCGTTAAGGAACTCGGCAAAATGACCCCGTAACTTCGGGAGAAGGGGTGCTCAGCGCAAGCTGAGCCGCAGTGAATAGGCCCAGGCGACTGTTTATCAAAAACACAGGTTTCTGCAAAATCGAAAGATGACGTATAGGGGCTGACGCCTGCCCGGTGCTGGAAGGTTAAAAGGAGTGCTTAGCTTCGGCGAAGGTGCGAATTGAAGCCCCAGTAAACGGCGGCCGTAACTATAACGGTCCTAAGGTAGCGAAATTCCTTGTCGGGTAAGTTCCGACCCGCACGAAAGGCGTAACGATCTGGGCACTGTCTCAACGAGAGACTCGGTGAAATTTAAATACCCGTGAAGATGCGGGTTACCCGCGACAGGACGGAAAGACCCCATGGAGCTTTACTGTAGCTTGATATTGAGTGCTTGTGCAGCTTGTACAGAATAGGTAGGAGCCGTAGAAATCGGAACGCTAGTTTCGATGGAGGCAATAGTGGGATACTATCCTCGTTGTATGATCACTCTAACTCACACCACTAATCGTGGTGGAAGACAGTGTCTGGCAGGCAGTTTGACTGGGGCGGTCGCCTCCTAAAAGGTAACGGAGGCGCTCAAAGGTTCGCTCAGAATGGTTGGAAATCATTCGGAGAGTGTAAAGGCATAAGCGAGCTTGACTGCGAGACTAACAGGTCGAGCAGGTACGAAAGTAGGACTTAGTGATCCGGTGGTTCCGCATGGAAGGGCCATCGCTCAACGGATAAAAGCTACCCTGGGGATAACAGGCTTATCTCCCCCAAGAGTCCACATCGACGGGGAGGTTTGGCACCTCGATGTCGGCTCATCGCATCCTGGGGCTGTAGTCGGTCCCAAGGGTTGGGCTGTTCGCCCATTAAAGCGGTACGCGAGCTGGGTTCAGAACGTCGTGAGACAGTTCGGTCCCTATCCGTCGCGGGCGTAGGAAATTTGAGAGGAGCTGCCCTTAGTACGAGAGGACCGGGGTGGACGTACCACTGGTGTATCAGTTGTTCCGCCAGGAGCATCGCTGAGTAGCTATGTACGGATGAGATAAACGCTGAAAGCATCTAAGTGTGAAACTCGCCTCGAGATGAGATTTCCCATTCGAAAGAAGTAAGACCCCTTATAGATGATGAGGTAGATAGGCTAGAAGTGGAAGTACCGTGAGGTATGGAGCGGACTAGTACTAATGGTTCGAGGACTTAACCAAGTTGAATACGACGTGGTGGTTCGTTTATATTTATTTTTAAAAAAACACTTGACAATATGGTTCAGTTTTGAGAAAATTAATTCTCGTAAGCGTGTCGTAACGATAGCACTGAGGTCACACCTGTTCCCATCCCGAACACAGAAGTTAAGCTCAGTCACGCCGAAAGTAGTTGGAGGATCGCCTCCTGCGAGGATAGGAAGTTGCGACGCAATCATGGACGTTTAGCTCAGCTGGGAGAGCACCTGCCTTACAAGCAGGGGGTCACAGGTTCGATCCCTGTAACGTCCATTGGATCGTTAGCTCAGTTGGTAGAGCAGTGGACTTTTAATCCATTTGTCCAGGGTTCGAACCCCTGACGATCCATTGCCGAAAGGCATTATAAAAATGGCAATTACCATTGCCGACTTAGCTCAGTTGGTAGAGCATCGCTCTTGTAAAGCGGAGGTCGAAGGTTCGAACCCTTTAGTCGGCATTGCTGGATTGGCGGAATAGGTAGACGCAGGGGACTTAAAATCCCCCGATGGAAACATCGTGCCGGTTCGATTCCGGCATCCAGCATTTAACATATAATAACGCACCTATAGCGCAATTGGATAGAGTGTCTGACTACGAATCAGAAGGTTGCAGGTTCGACTCCTGCTAGGTGCATTTAGTCTTAAGGACTAATTATAAAATTTAATATCGGGACGTAGCTCAGCTTGGTAGAGCACCTGGTTTGGGACCAGGGGGTCGCAGGTTCGAATCCTGTCGTCCCGATTCTATAATGATTAAATATTATTATATTTCGCGGTGTAGCTCAGCTGGCTAGAGCGTCCGGTTCATACCCGGGAGGTCGAGGGTTCGATCCCCCCCGCCGCGATTTGACTTAACCAAGGACCTTTAGCTCAGTTGGTTAGAGCAGACGGCTCATAACCGTCCGGTCGTCGGTTCGAGTCCGACAGGGTCCATAGTGTTTGATGGATTTTGTTACTTATTGTATTATGGAGATGTACCCAAGTCTGGCTGAAGGGAACGGTCTTGAAAACCGTCAGGTCGGGAAACCGGCGCGTGGGTTCGAATCCCACCATCTCCTTTGTTTCATTTAATATTATTATCGCGGGTTGGAGCAGTCTGGTAGCTCGTCGGGCCCATAACCCGAAGGTCGTAGGTTCAAATCCTACACCCGCAATTTGGTCGCATGGTCTAGTTGGCTAGGACGCCTGCCTGTCACGCAGGAGATCACGGGTTCGAACCCCGTTGTGACCGTTATAATGGCTCGGTAGCTCAGTTGGTAGAGCATACGATTGAAGCTCGTAGTGTCGGGGGTTCGATTCCCTTCCGCGCCATTGGCTTTAAAGCCATTTTAAATTTTAATTAAGCGGATGTAGTACAATGGCTAGTGCTCCAGCCTTCCAAGCTGAGAATGCGGGTTCGATTCCCGTCATCCGCTTTCCATGTTAAAGTAATGTGGAAAGGGTATTTACAAACTTAATTAAGCGGATGTAGTACAATGGCTAGTGCTCCAGCCTTCCAAGCTGAGAATGCGGGTTCGATTCCCGTCATCCGCTCTATGGGCCTGTAGCTCAGCTGGTTAGAGCGCTGTGTTGATAACGCAGAGGTCACAGGTTCGAGTCCTGTCAGGCCCATTTGTTTAATAGAATGTTAAACATTTGGGGACATACTCAAGAGGCTGAAGAGGCGCCCCTGCTAAGGGTGTAGGTCGGGAAACTGGCGCGAGGGTTCGAATCCCTCTGTCTCCGTTATAATAAAATAAATTATTAAAAACTCCGTTATATCATGCTAATTGCTGGTATAACGGAGTTTATTTTTGTTAGTAAAGATTCAAAAAGATTCAAATTGAATTTATTAGAATACATAGCTTAGTGTGCATTTTTTTGAAATCATATAAAAAAGAAAATAAAGCAAAAATTTGTTTGATGTATAAATTCATAAAAATATTTTTTAAATATCAATTGAAATATAATGACACTTAGTTTGTTATTCATATCCTGATAAGAATAATGTCTTAACAATATGAATAATTTTCTATTGACATTATTAGATGATCGAAACAATAAATTAAGGTCTTGTGTTGTATGCGTTTCCCCAATATACTTGAAACTATCTTAAAGGAGAGTGGGGATTGCGATGATTATTAAGGGTGAGATACTCAAGCATCAAAGAGAATCAATGGGGTTAAGTCAAAGATCATTAGCTGATGGAATTTGCCATCAATCATTAATTTCACGAATGGAAAGTGAAAGTCATATAACTAGTATGGTGATATTACAGGAGTTATGTCATCGTTTACAAATTGACTTAGATCAAATTGTTTCCTTGGAAGAACCCAATTATTTGAATTTGAATGCAGTGCGTAGTGCCTTAAATGTTGGAAACTATGGAATAGCGCGGCAATTACTCAAAAAGCAATGTAATATTAAACATTTGCCGGATGAAGCAAAACCTCTATTTCATACACTCCATGCTCAATTAGATCTCAGTGCACGCAATTTTTTTGGAGCACTTAATGATTTACAGAGTGCTAGTGTAGCGGTCACGCCTTTACAACGAAATCTAATTTTAGAAATTGAGATGGTGACCACAGAAGTTTGGTTAAAATTAAAAGACTGTGATAAAGCACGTTATTCCAATTCTATTGCACTTAAAAAATTACGTAATTTTCAAGGCATTAAACATAGTGTCTTAGACAATAACATAATTGTTGGAATTTATCGACAAAGCGCGCAACTTGAATTAGAGCAAAAGTCATTGGTGGTAGCAGAAAAATTTTTAAGACAAGCACGTGAATATGCGTCTAAAGTCACTTTAACTGCTGAACTGGTGCGCTTAAATTTAGTAGAAGGACGTTTAAAAAAATTACAAAATGAAAAGAGAGAATCATGCAAAGCCTATATCCGTGCTTATACTGGTGCGGAACAACTAGGTGATACAGTTATGATGGATGATATTAAACCCTTTTTAGCTGAACATAAAATTGATTATTTTGATTAAGGTCATCTTAACTTAAATTTGGTATCATATAGACAATAGCCTTCAAAATTAAGATAGATAAAATTGAGGGATTTGGGCAGGTAGTATGATGGCAAAAAAAAGAAATAAATGGATTAAAAAATTTAATTTAAAAAAAGTGTTTGTTAAAAAAGGACGTCTACAGGTTGGACGGGTTTTGATTGTACTATGCTTGTTATTGTTGGGGGTAAGTCGCGTGTCAGATCTGTTACATTATCAGCCCAGTCAGAGCGTGGATGTTAGTAAGTTACCAATGAATAAACTTACTAAGCAACAGTTTATTCAAAGAATTGCTCCTGAAGCTCAAGATATTCAAACGCAAACAGGAATTCGTGCATCAATTAGTATTGCACAAGCTGGTTTGGAATCGGACTGGGGTAAATCGACTTTGGCGTATAAATACAATAACTTTTTTGGGGTTAAAGCCTCAAGTGGAATGCAAAGTATTGATTTATCAACTAGTGAATATATTGATAATAAATGGGTACAAGTTAAGGCACCTTTTCGAGTTTATAGTTCATGGCAAGCCTCAATGGAAGATCATGCTGATCTATTGTTAAAAGGAACAACGGATAACCCTAATCGTTATGCTAGAGTGGTTTCAGGAAGTAATGTGGAAGAGTCCGCTCAAGCATTAGTGGATGGCGGATATGCAACTGACCCAGATTATGCAGTAAAGCTGATAGATATTATAAAGACTTATAACTTAACGCAATATGATCATTAAGGAGTAAAGAAAATGCAAATTTTACCAGGAAGCACCATTGGTATACTTGGTGATAATACAAATAATGCACCTTTAATTCGGCATGCACATAAGATGGGGTTAAATGTTGCTTTATTTACCGAAAAAAAGTATGAAAATTATCGAACAGAATCCGATTATTGGTTCATGGGGGCCGATCAATGGACTGACTTTATTGGCTTATCAACGGTAATTATTTATAATCAAAATTGGTTGTCATTTCAAATGATGGATCGCTTAGCTGAAATTGATTTACCACAAGGGACAACCTTATTAGAATTAACGAGTGATGCCACTTTGTTAAGAGGACTCTTTGAAGAAAATGCAATAAATATCTTGCCATATCAGTTGGCTAGTACATTAGATGAAGTAGCATTGGCTGCTAGTGCTTTAACATACCCCGTGAGAGTTAAATCGATCTTTAAGACTGGTCAAAATAGTAAATCAGTTATTCTAATGGGGTCTTGGGATTTGGGCCTAGTTGCGCCTCTAATTGATGGGGGACAGTTATTAGTTGAAACTTGGGCAGTTGACGCCAAACAGATTAGTTTACCTATAGTAATTGACCAAAAAGACCAATATGTTAGTTATCCACTTCTAGAAGTCACTACTCAACAAGGGGTTAAACAATTAGCATCTGGGATCAGACTTGAAGAAGATATGGAACAAGCCTTATATGAGACGACGTCTGAAATTTTAAAGACTATTCAATATGTTGGAGCGTTAACTATCAATTTCTTGGTTACACCAGAAAACAATTTATATGTACATGATATTATTACTGGAATTAACCCAGGACAATTAGTATCTGAGGTGGGTGAAAACTCGGATATTGCCTTGCAAATGTTACGGGCAATTACAGGTCAAGCTTTACTACCAATTGAAAATAATGTTAAAAATAAGATCTTATCTCGCAGTATTGAGCCGGAACACCTACCTCGTTTATACACACAGTGGGAAATTCGTGATAATTGGATACTAACGGTTTACCCGAATATTAATGCTAAAGGAGTTGTGGGTGAAGTTGTTGCGATAGGTGATAGCTGGGATAAATTACAAACTCAATTCGATGTATCAGGTATTTGGTTTATTGATGAAGAAATTAATGATTAGAAATAAAAATTAAAAGCCCAATGAATTCTGATGAGAGAAAGCATTGGGCTTATCTATTTTAAGCATTAAATTTAAATAATGTAAAAAACGGTAATGAAGGCACTTGTAAGAGCTAGAAGTAACATTAAGTAAACGAAAACTTGTAATGTTTTAGCCATACGTGATTTTTTCTTTTTGGGCATATTTTCTCTCTTTCTAATCGTTCGTCTGAAATATATTGTAACAAACGTTTTTTAATTTGAGTAGGATTACATGCTATAATAAAAAAATTAGTGAAAGGAGAATTGATATGTTTTCAATATTTGATTGGAAGCTTGGTTTGGGAGCGATCTTAATTATTTGGATCTTTTTGAATCTGGGTCATTCATTACCGTTAATAAAAATGATTCCAAAGCATATCAAACCTCTTAGTATTGTTGTTCCATTATTTTGGTGGGAAATTGGCGCCATTTCCTTTCAGAGTTGGCAATTAGCATTTATACCCTATCTTTTTTTAATGTTTATATTATGGGGAATTGCACTTGCTGTATTTCAAGGATTTTTAGGGCAACATTATACATTTAGACGCTTTATCAGAGTATGGTGGAGAATTATTGAATTAACCACATTAATTACTCTGATTATTTTTATCATTATGGGTTGGGGGCATTAAGCAAAATGGAAAAGATTAATGGAATTGTGAAAAGTTGGAATGAAAAAGACGGTTATGGGTATATTGAGGTTCCCAATGAAGATGATGTTTTTGTGCATTTTTCAGGAATTGAAGACCGAAATCGTAACCTTGAAATTGGCGAAAATGTTAAGTTAGTAGTTATTAACGGTGTACGTGGAGCACAAGCTGCTTTAGTGAGCCGTGACTTGGGAGAAGAATAATTAAAGATTTAGAAATTAAAGAATATGAAGAAAAGGTTTTAAATGAAGAAACCGTATATGCAGGGCATATTATTGATGTTGTAAAAGAGACTGTCGAATTACCTAATGGAACATCTGCTAGCCGAGATATTGTACATCATGTACCGGCTGTGGCTATTATTGTAATCAATCAGGATGACCAGATTTTAGTCGTACATCAATGGCGTGCTGCAGTACGTGCTATGACTATTGAGATACCGGCTGGTAAAATGGATAAACGTGATCTTAAACCCATTGAAACGGCAGTTCGTGAATTAAATGAAGAGGTTCGTTTAGAAGCTGGTGAATTACAATTAATTACTAATTTTTATTCATCAATTGGATTTGCTGATGAAAAAATTTTCATCTATTATGCTACCAATTTAACACCGGTAAAAAAAGCTTTACCTCAAGATGCAGACGAACAATTAATGCTAGAATGGGTAGACTTTTCAACAATGGAACAAATGTTTAAAAATGGAGAATTAAATGATGCTAAAACTAGTTTCGCTTTTCTATATTGGCAAAGTTTAAGACTAAAGGCGGCAAAATAATATGAATAAACCGTGGGAAAATTTTAAGTATAATCCTTTTAACCGAAAAAAAACATTATCTGCTGAGGAAGAAACAGAAAGTGTTTTTGAACAGTTAAAAAGGTATTCTGGGGAAGATTTAAAAAAGCCTTTGACACGAGCAGAGAACCGTTTAACCCACAAAGGTAAATTTGAAATTGATCCGGAAACTAGAAAATTAACGCCAACTGGTAAAACTGACCGACTTAAATATCGGTTGAATTGGATTATTTTATGGTTAGTACTAGGTTGTGTAATTACATGGTTGGTTTTGTTTTTTCTATAAGAATAAAAAATTAATCTATTAAGTGAAAAATTTAAATAGACATATCAAGAGGTAATCTAAATGAGATACGGAATTATAAATGCTGAACAGACCGAAATGGATGGATTACTGGCAGCAATGAAAAATGAAACCATTAAAACAATTCAAGGTGTTGATTTTCACGAAGGCTTGATTGGATCAAACGAGGTTGTGGTGGTTAATGGTGGGATTGGAAAAGTAGCTGCAGCCTTAACAGCAACGTTATTATTATCACAATTTGAAATTGATCGAGTGATTAATTCGGGCTCAGCTGGTGCTTTAGGGGATGGTCTTAAAATTGGTGATATCGTGGTCGCTGATGAATTAGCCTACTTCGATGCAGATGCGCAAGTCTTTGGATATGAATATGGACAAGTTCCACAACAACCAGCACGTTTTACAGCTGATGTAGAATTAGTTTCAGGGTTGATTGCTTCTTATCAAGATCAACAAGCACAAGTTAAAGCTGGGTTGATTGTTTCGGGAGATACTTTTATTAATTCTGTGGAACAAAAGCAAGCGATTAAAGCTCATTTTCCAACAGTTCAATCTGGTGAAATGGAAGGGGCAGCGATTGCGCAAGTTGCTACTCAATTTAAAATCCCATTTGCAGTAGTTCGTGCAATTTCAGATAATGCAAATGGTGAGGCTGGAATGTCATATGACGAATTTGTCGTGGCTGCTGG
Source organism: Weissella koreensis KCTC 3621 (assembly GCF_000277645.1). Next base: position 251,500 of record NZ_AKGG01000005.1, read on the forward strand.
AGAACAATCAGCAAAAGTTTTAATCGATTTTTTGGCCTAGGAATCAAGTCTTGTTAATGACGGGCTAAAATGCTATGATGAGTAGTGTAAATAAAAGCTCTTAATCGAGTGGTCTGGGAAACATTTTCTAGACCGCTCATTTTTTTGGAGAAGCTCATAATTTAAATTAAATTTTTATTAATGAATAAAGGAGGAGTCCTATGTCAGAAATTATTGAAAAAGTCCGGAATGTGATTGAACCAGTACTTGATGAACAAGGCTATATGCTTTGGGCGATTGAATATGATCGAATGGATGATGATATGGTTTTACGAGCCTTAGTTGATCGTAAAAGTGGTTCCATTAATATGGATGATTTAGTTCATTTAACTGAGATCATCGGAGAATTGGTTGATACGATTCAACCTGATCCGTTTCCAGATGCTTACATGCTAGATGTTTCATCACCAGGAGCTGAACGTAAATTAGTGCAGTTACGTGATTATGAATGGGCTTTGAATCAAAAAATTGTCCTAACTTTGAAACAACAAGCTGCTAATGATGATGACTTGATTGGCGAATTAATTGAAATTCAAAATGATGGTGTAGTTATTAAGCAAACAATCAAGAATAAAAACATTTCGACTCCTGTAGCTTGGACCGAAATTAAAGGTGCTAAGTTAGCCTTAGTTCAAGATCGTAGTTTAAATTCAGATGAAGATTTTGCATGGGCTTTAAATAAGATGGTTCAAGTAAATACTTATCAAAAAATTGATGGTGAAAAAGTCTTTAAGGGTGAGTTGATAGACTTTGATGCAGATCAATTAGTCATTGAGTCCGAAGAGCAATCAGTGTCTGTTCCAAGGCCAGCGATTGCCAAAGCTCGTCAAGTAAGCGCAGATTAATAAGTGGAGATAAAAAAATGAGTAAAGAAATCGTTGCAGCGTTAGACGCATTAGAGACGGAACGTGGAATTCAATCAGAAGTTTTAATCGATGCTATTGAAGTTGCTTTAGCTAAAGCTTATGAAGAAAACTATGATGACGCAACTAATGTTGAAGTAAATTTTGACCGTAAAAAAGGTAACATTAAAGTTTATCAAATTAAGACCGTGGTATCAGAAGAAGAATTAGAAAATCATAATTTACAAATTAGTTTAGAAGAAGCACATAAATTACATAAAGATTATGAAATTGGGGATGAAATTAAATTTGAAGTAACCCCCGGTGACTTTGGTCGTTTGGCCGCTGGAAAAGCTAAGCAAATTATTATTCAAAAAGTTCGTGAAGCCGAACGAATGAAGGTTTACAATGAATATAAAGATGACTTAGATGAGGTGATCACGGGTGAAGTGGCTTATCAGGATAATCGTTACTTATATGTAACATTACCTGGCGGAAAAGAAGCAGCTATGAAGACTCAAGATCAAATGACTAATGAAAGTTATCGAAATGGCGATCTAATTAAAGTCCTTTTGACTGAAGTAGAGCAAGAAACAAAACGTGGACCACAAATCTTCGTTTCTCGGACGGCTCCTAATTTGGTAAAACGTTTGTTTGAGGCTGAAGTTCCTGAAGTTCAAGATGGAACGGTTGAAATCAAAGCAATTGCACGTGAAGCTGGTGACCGTTCAAAGGTTGCAGTCGTTTCATATAATGAAAACTTAGATGCTGTTGGTACAATGATTGGACAACGTGGTGCACGAGTTCAAACGGTGATTTCTGAATTATCTGGAGAAAACTTAGATATCATTCAATGGTCAGAAGATCCAACAGAATTTATTGTGAACGCCCTACGGACGACCGATAAGGCTGAGGTATTGGAAGTAATCTTTGACCCATCTAATGATCGTGGTGTTACTGTTTTGGTTCCAGATGATCAGCTTTCACTTTTCATTGGGAAGCGTGGTCAAAATGCTCGCTTAGCAGCTAAATTGACTAATTTTTCAATTGATATTAAGCCAGAGGCACAACGTGACGTAGTATATGCTGAAATGGAAGAAAAGGTTGGAACAGTTGGGACTAAGCCAACAATGAATGAGGCCGAAAAAGCTTTTGAAGAACTTGACCTAAACTAGAGTTTGGAGGTTAGCGATGAAAGAACGTAAAATTCCAATGCGCAAAGATCTTGTAACGGGTGAGATGGTCCCAAAGCAAGATTTAATTCGGATCGTTAAAACTCCCGATGGAACGGTTAAGTTAGATGAAACTAATCGAGCCAATGGTCGGGGGGCTTATTTAAAAGTTGATGTTGAAATTGCTAAGAAGGCAAAGCAACGCCGTACTTTTGATAAGGCATTTAGCACCCACTTAGATGATCTATTCTATGATGAATTAATTGCCTATGTCGACCATCAACAAGGACGACGGGAATTATTTGGAAATGGAAAATAGACAAAAATTATTAAACCTTTTAGGCTTAGCACGCCGCGCCAGAAAATTAGTGACCGGAGAAGATATGGTTTTAAAAGCTATTCGTAACGGAAAAGTCCAACTAGTATTCTTTGCACAAGATGGTGGCGACAGCACTAAGAAAAAATTTACTAATAAAACACAAAGTTATAACGTTGCTTTTTCAACAATGTTAACTCGACAAGAAATTGCAGATGCAACTGGTATGGCACGCTCATTAGTGGCAGTTTCAGATCGAGGCTTTGCTAAAAAGATGAAAGAATATCTAAAACAAGAGGAGGAAACTCAATGACCAAGCGAATTTTTGAATTAGCAAAAGAATTGAATGTTCCATCAAAGGAATTGGTCGCTACGGCTAAAGCTGCTGGAATTGAAGTTAAGTCGCACATGTCAACGGTAGACGCTGACCAAGAAGCGGCTTTACGTCAAAAGAAACAACCGGCATCAAAAGAAGCAACTAAGTCAACCCAAAATGCAGCTAAGCCTGCTAATCATAAAAAAGAGGTTCAACCGGTGGAAAAAAAGTCAGCTGAGAATCAAAAACCAAAAGAACAAGAAAATAACAATCAACCAGCTAAAGCAGCCAAACCTGCTGTTAAAAAAGTTGTCGTAGCACAAAAAAGTCAAGGTAATCAACGCAACAACCGTAATAATAATGGTGGTTGGAGTGATCGCCGTGGTAATAATAACGGTAATCGCCGTGGTAAGCGTAATAATAACCGTAATCGCAACAATAATAATGCTAATCGTCCAGCACCAACTGTTCGTAAAGATCAGCCTTTACCAGAAACTTTGGTTTATTCAGTTGGGATGAATGTTCAAGACATTGCTAAGTTGATTCATCGTGATGCAACAGAAATTATCAAGAAGTTGTTTATGCTCGGTGTAATGGTCAACCAAAATCAATCTTTGGATGCTGATACAATTGAAATTTTGGCTGCGGATTATGGAATTAATGCTGAACCAAAAGTTGAAGTTGACATTACTGATTTGGACCAATTCTTTGAAGCTGAGCCAGAAAATAGTGATGATTTAGAGCCACGAGCACCCGTTGTTACTATCATGGGACACGTCGATCATGGAAAGACAACTTTGTTGGACTATCTTCGAAACTCACACATTACAGAAGGCGAAGCTGGTGGAATTACCCAACATATTGGAGCTTACCAAGTTAAATTAGATGGACGAGTTATCACTTTCTTGGATACTCCTGGTCACGCGGCCTTTACGGCAATGCGTGCACGTGGAGCTGATATCACCGATATTACGATCTTAGTTGTTGCGGCTGATGACGGTGTGATGCCACAAACAATTGAAGCCATCAATCACGCTAAGGCAGCTAACGCACCAATTATCGTAGCAGTTAATAAGATTGATAAGCCTGGGGCTAATCCTGAAAATGTTATTAATCAATTAATGCAATACGAATTGATTCCAGAAGAATATGGTGGAGATACCATTTTCGTTAATATTTCAGCTAAGTTTGGTCAAAATATTGATGAATTATTGGAAATGATCTTGTTGCAAGCTGACGTTTTGGATTTGCATGCTAATCCTAATCAACGTGCGGCTGGTTCAGTTATTGAAGCACGTTTGGATAAGGGACGTGGAGCAACTGCTACGGTCTTAGTACAACAAGGGACAATGCACGTTGGTGATCCAATTGTTGTTGGGAATACCTTTGGTAAAGTTCGTACGATGACTAATGATCGTGGTCGTCGAATTAAAGAGGCTACACCATCAACTCCAGTTGAAATTACTGGATTAAATGATGTACCATCAGCAGGAGATCGTTTCGTGGTCTTTGAAGATGAAAAGACAGCTCGTGCAGCTGGTGAAGAACGAGCAAAGCGTGCTTTGCTTTTGGATCGTAAGCGTAATAATGTTGTTTCAGTGGCCGACCTCTTTGATAAGATGGCTGAAAATGAAATGAAGTCTGTTCCTGTTATCATCAAGGCCGATGTACAAGGATCAGTGGAAGCATTAGCTGGTTCATTGAAGAAGATCGATGTTGAAGGCGTTAAGGTTGATATTATCCACACTGCTGTTGGGGCAATTAATGAATCTGATATTACTTTGGCTGAAGCATCTGGGGCAATCATTGTCGGATTTAACGTTCGACCAACACCACAAGCAAAGATGCAATCTGAATCTAATTCAGTTGATATCCGTTTGCACTCTGTTATTTATAACGCTATTGATGAAATCGAAGCTGCTATGAAGGGTCAATTGGAACCAGTCTTTGAAGAACAAGTAATTGGAACGGCTCAAATTCTTGAACTATTCCGTGTTTCAAAGGTTGGAACAATTGCTGGTTCAATGATGATGAGTGGAAAAATCACGCGGGATTCAAGCGTACGTTTAATCCGTGATGGAATTGTGATTTTTGATGGTAAAATTGGTTCATTACGTCGTGGTAAAGATGACGTTAAGGAAGTTAAGAATGGAACTGACTTTGGAATGACCATTGAAAATTATAATGATGAAAAAGTTGGCGATGAAGTTGAAGTTTACCAAATGGTCGAAGTTAAGCCTAAGTAAGGTTATTTCTGACAGTGTAAATATTTAAATTGTCATAATTAATTATAGGAGGTTCCAATGGCACAACAAAATTTCCGGGTCGGGCGTTTAGAACAAGAAATTCAACGTTCCGTTAATGAAATCTTATTAAAAAGAATTCGGGATCCCCGAGTTCAAGATGTAACAATTACCGGGGTTGAAGTTACCGGTGATTTACAACAAGCTACAATTTATTATAGTGTGTTGTCAGAGCTTGCTTCTGTTAATCAAAAAGCAGCAGATGGTTTAACTGCCGCTACGGGATTAATTCGTAAAGAGGTTGGAGCAACTTTGAATATCTATAAAACACCGGAGATATTCTTTAAAAAAGATGATTCAGTGGTTTATGGAAATAAAATTGATGATTTAATTCGTCAACTGCATACAGAAGATCGTCCTAAGCGTCAAGATTAACCTTGATTTTAGAACACTTGTATTATAAAAGAGGACTGGAAAATTATTTTTCTATGTCTTCTTTTTTTATGGCAGAATTAAACAAAACATGAAAAGTTAAAGACCACAATAAGATTTAAAGAGATTAAAATGTCTTCAATTTAAGATATGCTATACTTTTAATTGATTGTTCAATTTAAAAATAATATTAATAAAATTCAATGGGAGGAATTATGGCAAGTCCACGAAAAACCACGAAAAATGCTGCAAAAAAAAAGCGGAAGACAAGTCGTAAAAAGCAAACAGAAAATACAAAGTATACTCTTCATATTATTGGACTAATTGGAATTTTAGCTGCCATCACTGCCATTGGACAATTTGGAATTGTTGGAGCATTCTTAGCTAATGTGACCCGCTGGGTGGTTGGTGATACCTACCAGCTATTTTTAGTTTTAACTTTGATTGTTTTAGTTGGATTAGCTGTTTATGGAAAAATGCCGGCAATTAAGCGACAACATTTAATCGGTATTGGCCTCTTTTATCTAGGTTTGACTCTTATTGGATCAATTAGGTTATTTAATCATTTAAATCAACATCATCAATTTGTACATAGAGTTACAAGCTTGATTGAACAGGATATAAATAATAATTTAGTTCGAACATCAGTTGGTGGAGGAAGTTTAGGAGCTCTTACTCTATCCCTTACTTATCCAGCACTAGCTAATTGGGGTTCTTGGATTATTGCGGTTGTTTTATTGATTAGTGGGGTTGTAGTACTCTTTAAATTGCCTGTTAAAGATCTGATGATAGGAATATTTTCAGCAACAGAATATACTGCAAATAAAGTTAGTGATTCTACTCGATCAGCAGTTGAAGTAAGTGCTAAAAAAATGACAGAATTAAATGAGGCTTATAAACAGCGACGTAGCAATATTGCAGCAGAAGTGTTTGAAGCTGATTTTGAGGTTAAAAATAGTAAACACACCTCTAATAAAAATGTGGTAGAGACGCCTTTTTCAAATCAGGATGTTCAAAAAGAAATCCATGGGAATCCATTTGCACCAGAGTTTGGTGAACCGGCAAGTGACCAGACTATTTCTACCAAAGATGAATTTGTAATGCCAGAAATTATTGCACCAAGTGGTGGTCCCGCAGTGATGCAGACGGTCAAAGCACCTGGTTTCAGTACAATTAAGCATCAAATTGATCCTGAGACAGGTGAAATTTTAGATTCAGATTCCTCAGATGAATTAGAAGTAGATACGATGGTTCAGACCAAGGTTAACGAAGTGGAACATATACAGTTCAGAACTAATCCTAGTTTTAATTCGAATGTTATAACTACGCAGATTAATACAGGGATTACTGAAGATAATAATTTGGAAAAGATTGCAGAAAGCCTTGAGCCAAATTTGCTTGATAGTGAAGAAATCGCAACGCTTAATAATTCGGATCAAACGGGAAACTCGAATTCTGATGAATCTGAATTTGAACCTGAACTTGAACCTGATCCTGAGCCTAAACTGGGTTCTGTAACAAATGAATTTAAATCAGGCGCTGAGTTGGCTGCAGAGTTAGTGCCAAAATCAGAAGCTGAAGAAGTACCAATACCAAAATCAGCAACTGCTAGTCATGTTGATTTGCTTCGCTCAGATGCAAATTATAAAGCCTCACAGCATCAAACAGTGGCCGAAGAATATCATTCTACGCCTGAAGTCGGCATTGATGTGAACGGATTCAACCAACAGGTTAGTGCTAAACCATATGAATTGCCAGATGTAAGCCTTCTAACTAAGGCTGATTCAACCGATCAAAGCGATGAGAAGAATCAATTGGCAGAAAAATCTCGGATTTTGCAGCAAACGTTAGAGAGTTTTAATATTAAGGCTACGGTTGAAAAAGTTGTTTTGGGACCCACAATTACGCAATATGAGATTAAACCGGCAGTTGGAGTCAAGGTTTCTAAAATAACCAATTTGGCGGATGATTTGGCAATGGCTTTGGCTGCAAAAAGTTTGCGAATTGAAGCCCCGATTCCGGGTAAATCATTGGTTGGAATTGAAGTAGCAAATGAACATCAAGCTGTGGTTGGATTCCGAAATATGTTTGAAAAGGTTGGGGTTAATCGTAAGAAAATTTTGGAAGTTCCTATTGGTATGAGTGTAACCGGTGAGACTGTAAAAATGGATCTTACGAAGATGCCACATCTTTTAATTGCTGGATCAACTGGATCTGGTAAGTCGGTAGCAATTAATACTATTTTGGCAGCAATTTTATTGCAGGCTAAACCATCAGAATTACGGTTAATGTTAGTTGACCCTAAAAAAGTAGAATTAAGTGTATATAATGATATTCCTCATTTGATCACACCAGTGGTTTCAGAGCCGCGTAAGGCAGCCGCAGCTTTGAAAAAAGTGGTTGCTGAGATGGATAAGCGATTTGATAAACTAGCTGAGATGGGCGTTCGAAATTTGGATGGCTATAATAAGGCAGTTGATGAACATAATGCCCAAGGGCAAAGCCAGTTACTACATATGCCTTATTTAGTTGTCATTATTGACGAATTAGCTGATTTGATGATTACAGTATCTGGTGAAGTTGAACCAGCTATTGTCAGAATCGCACAATTAGGCCGAGCAGCTGGAATTCATTTGATTGTTGCGACTCAACGACCTTCTGTTGATGTTATTACTGGCTTGATTAAAGCCAACGTGCCATCTAGAATGGCCTTTGCGGTAGGTTCTGGAACCGATTCTCGAACGATTTTGGACGGAAATGGCGCTGAAAAATTACTTGGACGTGGAGATATGCTATTTAAACCTATTGGTGCAAATGGTGCTGAGCGTGTTCAAGGGGCCTTTATGTCTGATGATGATGTAGAAACATTGACAACCTTTATTAAGCAACAAGGTAGCGCAGAATACGATCAAAATATGGAAATTACAGATGCTGATCTTAAATCTATGGATGGGAATGGGTCTGAATCTGGTAATGACAAAAGTATGTTAGATGAAATGTGGGACGACGCACTAGACTTTGCTGCAATCGAAGGTGAAGTTTCAGCTTCAATGATGCAACGTCACTTCCGTATGGGTTATAATCGTGCAGCACGATTAGTCGATGATATGGAAGCACAGGGCGTGATTGGCAGCGCAACAGGTGGTAAAAGGCGTCCGGTCTTGATGAATAAAGAACAGTGGTATGCCAGTCAAGAACAATTGAACAATTAGGTCAAATTGTTATGAAAAATAATGGTATTTTATAAGATATTAAAAAAGCTAGGGTTATTTTCCTTAGCTTTTTTATTTAATTTAAATAAAGATTATAGTTATAGGTATGTATTAAGTTATTAAGATCATAGAATATATTTAGGTCAAAGATAAGTAATTAATACATTTACCGTGTATAATTAAGTTGGATAATAAAAACTATAAAAACGAGGACATGATTATGACACCAGGAGATATTTCATTTTTAATTATTGCCATTGCCATTTTAGCATTGGTCTTGTTTATCGGTTATTTTTTAGTACAATTAAGTGCAACTTTAAATTCAGTGACTCAAGATGTAAAATTAATCGCGCATGATGCTGATGACCTTTTGATTAATACCAATGATCTTTTGAAAGACGTGAACGGTAAAATGGTCACGGTTGATCCAGTTTTTAAAGCAGCCGGAGATTTGGGAATAAGTGTTTCTGAATTGAATGAATCTGTTAGAAAAATTAAAGAAAAATCTGGTAAGAAAAAAAGTGGATTAGGTTTTAGTTTAGGAACGGCTGCAACAACAGCTAATATGTTTTTTAATATGAGAAATAAGAGCAAACAAAAAGCAAGTCGGAGGGGAAAATAATGAAAAATTTAACTAAAGGAATTTTACTAGGAACTTTAACAGCGGGGGTTGCAGCAGCAACGGCTTATTATCGTTCACTATCACCAATGCAAAAAGAGGCAGTACAAGATCGCTTCTTAGATCAATTGGCAGCAAGCAAAGTAAAAATGGATCAGTTAAAGAATGATACAACGGATCACTTTAATATTTTAATGAGTGAACTAAGATATGCACAAGAAAATGATGAAGGGTGGCAAATTTTATTAGCTGATTTCAAGCAAGAATATATAAATCTTAGTAACCAAGCTAAAAACCAATATACTTATTGGCAGCAAGCATTGGCTGAACAGGTAGATGCTCATTTAGATATTGATGTTCCTGGCACAATGGATCAGATTCAATCTAACTACTCAGAAATCAAGAATCAAGCAGCCAAAGTTTTTACGGAAGCAAAGAGTAATTTAGTAGCTGATCATCAAAACTCAAAAAATGAAGTTGATAAAAAAATTGATGAAGCTCAAGCTGAATTTGATATCGTTTTAGATGCGCAACAAGCAGACGTTAAAGCTGCCTTAGGTTTAGCTGAGGATGATATCAACGAGATCAAGTAAGATCCATAATTAAGATGAAAGAGGGCCTATTATGGTAATTTTATCATGGATTATTATCGGTTTAGCGCTCATTCTATTGTTGGGATTTAGTTATTGGTTTATTCGTAAAACTAAAGTACAATTGGCAGTTTTACTAGGAGTAAGCGAGATATTACAACGTGAGTCTGAACCAGTTTTAGAACAGGTTGAGAAGTTGCAGGTGACGTTAGTCGAAAAACAAGCCCAAATGGAACGAGCTCAAGCTGATTTTAATGATCATAAAGATTAATATTAATATAACGGGTGTTTAAGAATGTGAGATAATATCATTTAAATCATGAATCTTTTGACACTTTTATAGAGGTCGGGACATTTTTGTTCTAACCTCTTTTTTAAATTCACTACTAATATAATATGGATGAAAGTAGCGTATCCATCTGCTTTAGGAAAATATATTATTAATAATAAATTAAACCATTAAAATAGGAATTAATGATTATTAATATTAAATCTTTTGGTTAGAATAAATTGGACCAATTAAAAGTAATGTTTGATTGGTTCAAACGGTATGTTAAACTTAATATATTGATAAAACGTTTAGGAAACTTTTCCTTTGAATAAAAAATAAAAATGAAAATGGACATAAAATAATATGAGTAGTAATTTAACGATTATGCCGTTTGGTGGAATGCGCGAAAACGGTAAAAACATGTATGCAATTACAGTTGGTGAAGATATTTTCATTCTAGATGCTGGTTTGCAGTACCCTGAGAGTGATCTTTTAGGGGTTGATGTTGTGATTCCTGATTTTAAGTATCTAGTAGAACATGCAGACCAAATTGCAGGAATATTCTTAACCCATGGGCATGCAGACGCTATTGGTGCATTGCCTTATCTTTTGAAACAAATTTCAGCACCTATTTTTGGTTCAGAGTTAACAATTGAGCTTGCTAAATTGGCAATCAATAATGATTCTGAAATCAAGAGTTTCGACGATTATCATGTGGTGAAGGGAAGTCAAGAAATTGATTTTGGAGCAGTTAAGATTTCTTTCTTTGAAACCACGCACACCATTCCAGATTCTTTGGGGATTGTCGTTGGTACGCCAGAAGGACAAATTGTCTATACCGGTGATTTTAAGTTTGATACCACAGCACAAGGTGCTTATCAAAGTGATTTAATGCGTTTAGCTGAAATTGGCCGTAAAGGGGTAAAAGCTCTTTTGATTGATGCAGCTGGGACTGGTAATATTGGGCAAACTGCGCATGAATCAGAAATTGCTAAGTATATTTTTGAAACTTTCCGGCACCATGCTGGACGGATTATTGTGGCATCAGCTGCCTCAAATATTCAACGTATACAACAAGTAATTAACGCTGCTTTTCAAAATCAACGAAAACTGGTGTTATCAGGAAATGATATTGAAAAGGTTGTTCGAACAGCACTTAATCTGGGTAAATTGGACTTACCAATTCCTGAGAATGAGTTGTTTGTGTCGTTAAAAAATATGGATTCCTTAAAGCCAGAAGAAACTGTCATTTTGGAAACTGGTAAGATGGGAGAACCTGTTCGACATCTTCAACGGATGGCGCATGGGGATGATCGTAATATCAAGATTCAAACAGGAGATCTTGTTTTCATAACAACGACTCCGTCTACTGCAATGGAAGGTTATGTTGCCCGAACTCGAGACATGTTGTTCCGAGCAGGAGCTGATGTTAAGCAAATTTCAAATGATATGAAATCATCTGGACATGCTTCTAAGAATGATTTTCAAATGATGTTGAATTTGATGAAACCGGAAAATATTTTACCGGTTCAAGGGGAATATCGTTTATTAAATTCAGGTGCTCGAGCAGCCAAAGAATTGAATTATTCTGATGACAATATCTTTATTTTGGAAAATGGGGATCGATTGGTCTTAGAAGAAAATGGTAAATTTGAATTGAGCGGCTCAATTCAAGTTAATGCTACTATGATTGACGGATCTGGTGTTGGTGATATTGGATCAATCGTCTTAAATGACCGACGTATTTTGTCAGAAGATGGTGTTTTCATTGCAGTGATCACGATTGATCGTAAGAAAAAGAGAATTGTGGCAAATGCTAAAATCGATTCACGAGGTTTTGTATATGTTAAAACTTCACGTGAATTGATGAAAGAAGCAACAGAATTAGTTGAAACTACTGTAGCTGCGGGGATCAAAAATTCTAAAGAATTTGATTGGGGTAATTTAAAGAGCTCTGTTCGTGATGCCTTAGGTAAGTTTTTGTACGATCAAACACATCGTAAGCCAGTGATTTTACCGGTTATTATGGAAGCTAATCAAAATGGACGTCGACGCCGAAGCCCTAATAAAAAGGGGGATGAACATCAAAGTTCCCCTAAGAATAGTAACCAAGAATCATCGAAAAAAGAAGTAACAAATAATAAAACTGAAAATAAGCCTAATAGCAATAAAAAGCGTCCTCGCCATAAGCGACCAAACGAAAATAATGTCAAAGCCAATGACGTTAATGAAACTAAAAATTAATTTTATTTAAGGGGTTGAAATTATATTATTTCAACTTCTTATTTTTTTCTAAAAAATCTAGTAAGATATTTTAGTGAAATTAAACACATAAAGAGTAGAAAGGAAACTGTTAATGGTAGAAAAAAATAATGAATTTCAAAAATATTTTATAGCTGGTCAACAAGCATTGAACGATCAAGATTGGCTTAGAGCAAATGAACAACTAGAAAAAGCCTATATTTTAGAACAGACTGATGCAGTCTTGTTGATGTTAGTTACAAGTTTGGAACAAAGCGAACAGTATCAACAGGCTTGGGGCCTCATTCGGACCAATGAGTCATTATTTAAAACTTCAGAGACACAAGCCTATTTATACGTTGAAATTGCTTTAGCAAATCAAATGTATCTAGCTGCTTGGGAATTTGCGGTGACAACAACTTGGGCGGAAGAACTAGTTAATAAAGTTCAATTCCAGGAAAATAAAGATCAAGTCGAATTATCACAAACAATTAAAAACCGCGCACGACATTTCTTTAATCTAAGTGATGTAAATTTGGCTGAACAAGCTGAACGTTTACAAACAGCAGAAATGTTACCGAGAAATTATTATTTACAAGGGGCTAAAACCTTGTTGGTCGACCCATTTTTACCAGCAATTACCCGTTCAACTTTGGTGGATCGATTACGTCGCTTAAAAGTATCAGAAGAATTAGAATTTTTATGGTTGGATCAACAATATAAAAAAATGATTCCCAGTCAATTGGAATCACTTGAAGAAATACCATTCTGGAAAAAATTAACTAAGGCCTTGCAAAATGGTATATATCAAGATGATCCAGTCATTCTAGAAGGTTTAGAAAGACAAATTTATTTAGAAATGACGTTAAGTTACCCACATTTTCCAACTTTTTACTTAGATGCAGATGCTTGGATTCAGACAGAAATGTTGGGACTTCATACGTTGATCGATCAAAAAGAAACACCTGAACAAGAAAAATATCATCGGCTATTGTTAAACGAACAGGCTAAATTAATTTAAAGTTCAGGCTACATGAAATGTTTTAGTTAATAAAATTCATTAAAAAGATCGATTTAATTTAAAAAAGACGAAAAACGTTAAATTGTTGTTACATTAAAGAAAAAACATATTTACAAACCAATTTTGGTCTTATATAATTATTAACAGCTTCCCAAAGGGGAGAAATCAATTAAATTATTTTCGAATGGGTTGTTTATACTATTATACTTTTGGGGTATAATGGTTTTAGCAACTTTTAAGTTGTAAACAATGTTTTCGACTTACGAAAATTAGGAGGATATGCTTTTGGCTAAGGAACACTACGAGCGGACAAAGCCGCACGTTAATATTGGAACTATTGGACACGTCGACCACGGTAAGACTACTTTGACTGCTGCAATCTCAAAGGTTTTGGCTGATAAGGGATTAGCAAAGCAACAAGACTTTGCTGCGATTGACGCTGCACCTGAAGAACGCGAACGTGGAATCACGATCAACACTGCTCACATCGAGTATGAGACTGAAGCACGTCACTATGCCCACATCGATGCCCCTGGGCACGCGGACTACGTTAAGAACATGATCACTGGAGCCGCTCAAATGGACGGTGCCATCTTGGTTATCGCCGCTACTGACGGACCAATGCCACAAACTCGTGAGCACATCTTGTTGGCTCACCAAGTTGGTGTTGAATACTTGATCGTCTTCTTGAACAAGACTGACTTGGTTGATGATGATGAATTGACTGACTTGGTTGAGATGGAAGCACGTGAATTGCTTTCAGAATACGATTTCCCTGGAGATGATGTACCATTCATCCGCGGTTCAGCTTTGAAGGCCTTAGAAGGTGATGCTGAACAAGTTAAGGTTATCGAAGAATTGATGGATACTGTTGATTCATACATCCCAACTCCAGTACGTGATACTGACAAGCCATTCTTGATGCCTGTCGAAGATGTATTCACTATCACTGGACGTGGAACAGTTGCTTCAGGTCGTATCGACCGTGGAACTGTTGTATTGAACGATGAAGTTGAAATCATTGGTTTGAAGCCAGAAGTTCGTAAGACTGTTGTTACTGGAATCGAAATGTTCCGTAAGACAATGGACCAAGGACAAGCTGGAGATAACATCGGAGCTTTGTTGCGTGGTGTTGAACGTACTTCAATCGAACGTGGACAAGTTTTGGCAAAGCCAGGTTCAATCAAGACTCATACTAAGTTCTTGGCTGAAGTTTATGTTTTGACCAAAGAAGAAGGTGGACGTCACACTCCATTCTTCACTAACTACCGTCCACAATTCTACTTCCACACTACTGACGTAACTGGGGTTGTTCAATTGCCAGAAGGTGTTGAAATGGTTATGCCTGGAGATCACGTTACATTCGATATCGAATTGATCGCTCCAGTTGCCATTGAACAAGGTTTGAAGTTTACTGTTCGTGAAGGTGGACGTACTGTCGGTGCCGGAACTGTTTCAGAAATCAATGACTAATTTTTAATTAGACTTAATTTTTGAAGAAGTAATACTTCTCAAAAGAAGAGAGAACTTGAATTTATTCAGGTTCTCTTTTTTTATCCATTTTTGAAAATAAAAATTTAATTAGGCTAGGAAATCATAATAAAATTAGCTTCAACTCAATTCAAATTAAAAAGGGCAGAAAACATATAAAATTAACTAGTGAACCCTATGCAAACGGAATAAAGTACGATAAAATATATAAGTATGTTAATTGAGATTAACGGATTAACTAAAAATATAAGTTAATTGACTGTGGAGGAATAATTATAATGGTTGCAAATAATGCAGAATTTACACGTGGTGATGGAAATAAAGGGACTTTGAAGTTTGAAATTCCCGTTGAAGATCACGCAGCAGCAATTGATGCTGCTTTCAACAAGATCAAGGATACTTTGGATGTTCCTGGATTCCGTAAGGGTAAGATGCCTAAGCAAATGTTTATTGCCCGCTTTGGTGAAGAAGCCTTGTATGAAGATGCATTGAACTTTGCATTGCAAGAAGCATATCCTTCAGCGATTGATGCAACTGGAATCGCTCCAGTGAACCAACCTCAAATTGGTGTTGAATCATTGGAAAAGGGTCAAGCTTGGGTTATTTCAGCTGAAGTTGAAGTTGCACCTGAAATTGAATTGGGTGATTACAAAGGTTTGACTGTTAAGAAGCAAGATGTTGTAGTTTCAGATGCTGATGTTGATGCTGAAATCGAAACAATGCGTCAAGGACAAGCTGAATTGGTCTTAGCTGAAGATCATGCTGCTGAAAATGGTGACACTGTTGTTATCGACTTTGATGGATCAGTTGATGGTGATCACTTCGAAGGTGGTAAGGGTGAAAACTTTAACCTTGAACTTGGTTCAGGACAATTCATCCCTGGCTTTGAAGAACAATTAGTTGGTCATAAGGCAGACGAATCAGTTGAAGTTAAGGTAACTTTCCCAACTGATTACCAAGCTGAAGACTTGGCTGGTAAAGAAGCTGTCTTTGAGACAACAATTCATGAAGTTAAGGTTAAAGAAGTACCAGCCTTGGATGATGAATTTGCCAAGGACGTTGATGAAGAAGTTGCTGGTTTGGAAGAGTTGAAGGCTAAGACGAAGGATCGTTTGGCTGAAGCTAAGAAGAATGAAGCAGCTGAAGCTAAGGAAGATGAAGCTGTTTCATTGGCTGTTGACAATGCTAAGGTTGTTGGTGAAGAAATTCCAACAGCAATGCTTGAAGAAGATATCCACCGTCAAATGAATTCATTCTTCGCTTCAATGCAAAACCAAGGTATTTCTCAAGAAATGTATTCACAAATTACTGGTCAAACGAATGAAGATATCCATAAGCAATATGCTGAGGGTGCTGAAAATCGTGTAAAGACTAGCCTAGTTTTGGAAGCAATTGTTAAGGCTGAAGGAATTACTCCTGATCAAGCTGCAATTGATGCCGAAGTTAAGTCATTGGCAGACCAATATGGAATGGAAGAAGATGCCATCCGTAATGCTCTTACAGATGATATGTTAGCTCATGATATTGCTGTTAAGGAAGCAGTTAACACAATTGTTGACTCAGCAATCGAAGCTTAATTAAAAGTATGATAAAACTCAACTAAATTTCATGTTAATTAATGACAATTGTAATTTAGCTGATGATGTTTAATATAAAATGGAAGTACCTCATACTGGTTAGACTAGTTCTAGCTCGTGTGAGGTACTTTTTATACCTCATTTTTTAACTTGATAAAAAATAGTATTAGTAGAACTAATATGTTTGGATTTTAGTTATATTTTGTTACAATGGTATTAATTGATTTTGATAGTAAAGAAGGGGAGATAAAGTGATGATTGATACAACTGATAACACAACTGCAGCTTATTGCTCATTTTGTGGAAAATCATCAACTGAAGTAAAAAAATTAGTTGCTGGACCCGGTGTTTTTATCTGTAATGAATGTGTAGAATTAGCTCAACAAATCATTGATGAAGATTTGAAGCAAGACGCACAAGATAATCAAATTAAATTGATGACACCGGCTGAAATTGTAGCCAATTTAAATACTTATGTAGTTGGACAAGAAGACGCAAAACGTACACTTGCGGTGGCTGTCTATAACCATTACAAGCGAATTAATGCCACATTAGATCCGGACTCTGACCATGGTGAAGTAGAATTACAAAAATCTAATATTGCGATGGTCGGACCAACTGGTTCAGGTAAGACCTACATTGCACAATCGTTGGCAACTATGCTGAATGTTCCATTTGCCATTGCAGATGCTACTACCTTAACTGAAGCTGGTTATGTTGGTGAAGATGTTGAAAATATTTTGTTGAAGTTAATCCAATCTGCTGATTTTGACATTGAACGAGCTGAGCATGGAATTATCTATATTGACGAAATTGATAAAATTGCTAAAAAGTCTGAAAATGTTTCAATTACGCGAGATGTTTCAGGTGAAGGAGTTCAACAAGCTCTTTTGAAGATGATTGAAGGAACAATTGCGAATGTGCCACCTCAAGGGGGGCGTAAGCATCCAAACCAAGAATTTATTCAAATAGATACAACCAATATTCTGTTTATTGTTGGTGGTGCCTTTGCAGGAATTGAAAATATTGTTAAAGAACGTCTGGGAGCCAAGACTATCGGATTTGGTACTGATAGTGATGAAGCGCATGAGCAGGCAGATAAGAGCATTATGCAACAAATTCTGCCAGAAGATCTTATGACTTTTGGATTAATTCCTGAATTTATTGGACGTTTGCCAATCTTAACAGCCCTAGAACAATTAACAGAAGATGATTTAGTTTTAATTTTGACGAAACCTAAAAATGCTTTAACTAAACAATATGAAGCTTTGTTGGCGTTAGATGGAGTTCAATTAGAGTTTGAACCAGAGGCCCTTAAAGCAATGGCTCACTTAGCAATAGAACGTGAAACGGGTGCACGTGGACTACGTTCAATCATCGAAGAAGTTATGTTAGATGTGATGTTTGAAATTCCAAGTCGCGATGATGTGAATAAGGTAGTTATTTCAAAAGAAAATGTCGAAAAACATACCGAACCCACAGTGGTATTAAAGTAAGTTTAATTAAAAGGAGATTTAGCTCAAATGGAAGTGCATAATGTTGAAATGGTAATGTCAGCGGTAGGACCTAGTCAATATCCAACTGATAAATTACCTGAAATTGCTTTAATTGGACGTTCCAACGTTGGAAAATCTTCGTTAACGAATACTTTAATCAATCGTAAGTCGTTTGCTCGAACTTCATCCCAACCAGGAAAAACACAAACTTTGAATTTTTATAAAGTTGAGGATCAGGTGTTTTTCGTCGATGTTCCAGGATATGGTTACGCTAAAGTTTCGAAAAGTTCACGTGCAAAATTTCAAGTTATGATTGGTGAATATTTATCAAAACGACAGGTCTTAAAAGGAGTAGTTCAATTAGTTGATGCTCGACACGCACCTTCAAAAGAAGATGTTGAGATGTATCAATGGCTAACTTCTGATGAAATGGGCGGATTGCCAGTTTTAGTTGTCGCAACTAAGGCTGATAAAATTGCTCGCGGACGTTGGAATAAAGCAGAGAGTACTATTAAAAAGGAACTGCAGTTTAAGGACCAAACATCAGACTTTGAAATTTTCTCTTCTGAGACAAAATATGGAAAAGATATTGTTTGGGAATGGATTGAAGCTCGGATGTTGGATGGAACTGACTTTGCTGAAACAGATGATTAAGACGTTACAATAAACTTTGTTTATAAGGCCGGGATTTTTAATCCTAGCCTTTTTATCCATTAATTAAGTTATTTTAAGATATAACTGATAAATTCAAGTGGATCCGTTCCTATTAATGATATTGTGCTCGAACGGAATGAAGGAGGAATATAAAATGGTAATGAATCGAGTAAAAGGAAATGTACTAGGTAAAAGTTATACCTTGTCAACACCAGAAGACGAAGCTCATATGCAGGCTGTTTTTAAGTTAATTAATACACAATTAGCTGATTTACAAAAGCAGAATCCAAGTCTAGAGCAAGATGATGCATTAGTCTTAATGTCAATAAACGCTTTATCTGATCAACTTAGGATGCAACATAAATACGAGGAAAACTAATGGTCATTACAGTTGGAATTTTAGTTCTTTTTTTGATGGCGATCATGAATGGTTATCGTAGTGGGTTAGTAAAAACTCTTTTTCGTTTTGTGGGCCGGATTATCATTTGGGTGGTAGCTGTAATGTTATCTCACAATATTGGACAATTTTTAGCAGATAACCTACAATGGTCGATTGGATCTAACTGGTCATCACCAGTAACGGACAATTTAGTGGATAAATCTAGTAGTTTCCTATATTCTGGGATCGGATTTACAATAATTACGGTAATTGGATTTTATCTTTTACACCGTTTACAAAGCGGATTGGCATTTATTAATAAGGTGCCTTTGGTTGGAACGGCTAACCGTTTAGCTGGGGCGTTGCTTAGTTTTATAATTATGTATTTAGGAGTGTTTTTCTTCTTATATATAGCTGGAGCGTTGGATATATCATGGCTACATGAGCAAATTACCTATTCAACATTAGCTCAAATTATTATGCAGCAGACTCCTATATTATCTGAAAAAATATATGAATGGTTTTTGTTAATATAAGGGAGTAAAAAAAGAGAGGTTGAGATCCAAAATCTCGACCTCTCTTTTATGCACTAAATATGATTTGAATTTATAAAAGCGTTATTAAAGTTATTTCTATTCAATTAAAGGAGCCTGTGATAAAGCCGATACTGTTATAATAAGAAACATAGATTAAAAATAAAAAATAATGATGAAGGGAATTCATATAAAAATGAATCAAAAAATTTTAGAAACCCTTGAATATGATGCTATAAAAAAACAGTTACAGAATAAAATGGTAACCGCTGGTGGTGCACAAGAATTAGCAACATTAACACCAACAGATGATGCTACAGAAATGCAACAATGGTTAGCTGAGACAGCAGATGCCATGACGATTATTCGAATGGCTGGGGGGATGCAATTAACTAGACTAGGCAATATTCAGCCTCAAATGAAGCGACTTAAAATTGATGCTGATTTGAATGGTACAGAGTTAGCCCAAGTTGGGCGGGTTTTGTTTGCAACAGGTCAGGTAAAACAATTTTTCGAAAACTTTATCTTCGATCATGATGAAAAATTATTGAATCTTCAAAGTTATGTCGATCGATTGATTACATTACCAGAAGTGACGCGTCAACTAAATCAATCAATTGATCAAGATGGTCGAATAACGGATGAAGCTTCGCCAGAATTGAAACGAGTACGTCAGCTAATTTTAGGAACGGAGAATGGTATTCGGCAAAAAATGCAAGAATACACCCGGGGTAAGATGGCTAAATATTTGTCTGATCCGATTGTAACTATTCGAAATGATCGATATGTGGTACCAGTGCGTGCTGAAAATCGAAATAAATTTGGAGGTGTTGTTCACGATCAAAGTCAAACTGGACAAACACTGTATATTGAACCAGCACCAGTTGTGGATTTAAATAATCGTTTGAAAGAGGCGCAACTAAAAGAACGGGCGGAAGAAGCACAAGTCTTGCATGATCTATCAGCGGCATTACAACCATATCAAGATGAAATTTTAGAAAATGCTAAAGTTTTGGGACATCTTGATTTTGTGAACGCTAAGGCACTTTATGCGATTGACCTGAAGGCCGTGCAACCTGAATATAGTCCAGAACAACATATTCGTTTATTACAAGCGCGCCATCCTTTATTGGATCAAAAGCAGGCAGTTGCTAATGATATTATTTTGGGCGAAGATTATACGGCGATTATTGTAACTGGACCTAACACTGGTGGGAAAACCATTACTTTGAAGACGTTGGGATTGTTACAGATTATGGCTCAATCTGGGCTATTTATTCCAGCTGATGAATATTCTACCGTTGGGATTTTTGATAATATTTTTGCTGATATTGGGGATGAACAGTCAATTGAACAATCCCTCTCAACGTTTAGCTCACACATGGTGAACATTGTTGATATTTTGGACAAAATGACGCCAAACTCATTGGTGCTTTTTGATGAATTGGGAGCAGGAACTGATCCTCAAGAAGGAGCAGCATTAGCGATGGCGATTTTAGATGCTGTCGGAGCTATAGGTGCTTATACGGTAGCGACGACCCATTATCCAGAATTGAAAGTTTATGGGTATAATCGAGTTGATACTATTAATGCCTCAATGGAATTTGATGTGGAAACATTAAGACCCACCTATCGATTTATGATTGGAATTCCGGGACGTTCTAATGCGCTAGAAATTTCAAAACGTTTGGGACTGTCGGAAAATATCATTGATCAAGCTAGCCAATTAACGAGTGACGATTCACAAGAATTAAATGATATGATTCAAGATTTGGTTGATAAAAGAAACTTGGTTACTAAGCAAAAGATTGAATTGGAACAACAATTACAGTTAAATCGAGTTAAAACCAATCAATTGGACCAAGCAACTGAAAAAATTGCAGTTGAACAAGCTACAATGTTAGAAAAGGCACAAAAAGAGGCTAATCATATTGTAGCTGAATCACGGCAAAAAGCAGATCGTATTATCGATGATTTGCATCGATTGCAACGTCAAGGCGGTAATGTGAAAGAAAATCAAATTATTGATGCTAAGGGTGCTTTAAATGCACTCCGTCAAGAACCTACCGCTGAAAATAATCGAATTTTACGACGCGCTAAAGCTAAGAAGCAGGTTAATATTGAGGTTGGAGATACGGTCTTGGTACCAGAATATGGACAACAAGGGACTATCTTACGTAAATTAAAAGATGGAAAATATGAAGTTCAAATCGGAATCCTCAAGATGGTCTTGCCAGGAGCTGAAATTGAGAAGCAAAGTGGGGTAATGGCAACTAAAGCTACCAAGACTAGTAAGCCAAAAAGTAGTGCTAAAAAAAGTCGTAGTGTCAGCACGAATCAAGCCATGAATCGTGCTAATGCCTCAGCGACACTTGATTTAAGAGGCGTTCGATATGATGCAGCGATGCACGAGTTAGATCGATTTATTGATAGTGCCTTATTGAATAATTTATCCAGTGTAGAAATTATTCACGGGAAAGGAACCGGTGCCATTCGTAAAGGTACACACGAATACCTGCGATCACATCGAGCTGTTAAAGAATTTAACTTTACGGGCCCAGATCAAGGTGCTACTTACGTTGAATTCAATTAAAAAAGAGCTAGTAATTTTAAACAATTGGTTGAAAAATACGCAGTTTAAAATTGCTAGTTTTTTTATATCTTGACACAAGAAATTGGTTGAGATTACTATAATTGTTTATTTATGAAAATTAAAAGGAGCAGCTAATATGTCTAAAACATTAGAAAATAAAATTAGTTTAAATAATGGAAAACAAATGCCACAAATGGGATTAGGCGTTTACCAAATTCCAGAGGACCAAACTGCTGCAGTGGTGGAACAAGGAATTATTAATGGATACCGTTTAATTGATACAGCACAAATTTATCATAATGAAATTGGAACAGGAGTAGGAATTAAAGCTGGATTAGCTTCAGCTAATTTAAAACGAGAAGATTTATTTATTACATCTAAGATATGGAATCGTAATTTAAATTATGAGGAATCATTGGCTGCAGTGGAAGATAGCTTGACTAAATTACAATTAGATTATCTTGATTTATATTTAATTCATTGGCCTGGACAAGGGAGCTTTAAGCCAGCTTGGCAAGCGTTAGAAACAATGTATAAAGCTGGAAAAATTAAAGCGATTGGGGTTAGTAACTTTAATACTGAGCATTTAGCCACCCTTGATACTTTTAAAACAGTTGAACCTGTAATTAATCAAATTGAATTACATCCAGCTTTAACGCAGCTACCCTTACGCTCAATTCTAGCTGAACGTAATATTGTAACCGAAGCTTGGTCACCGTTGATGCAAGGAAAACTATTTACCGAGCCATTATTAGTACAATTAGCTGAAAAATATCATAAGAATCCGGCCCAAATTATTTTAAAGTGGGATCTTCAACAAGGATTAGTTGTTATTACAAAGTCGGTAAATCCTGATCGCTTAAAAGCGAATGCAGATTTAGATGATTTTGAATTAACAGCGGTTGAAGTGGATGCGATTAGTGCTTTGAATCAGAATGTTCGAGTTGGTCCAGATCCAGCTGAATTTGATTTTTAATAAAACATGACAAAATAAAAAGGCTGAGGATTACCTCAGCCTTTTTAAATTATTTTTAAGTAAAAAAAATAAGCAATTCTACTTTACGTAGAATTACCTATGGACGATAGCTCATCAGGGAGTCGAACCCTGGATGCCGGTGTGAAAAACCGGAGTCTTAACCGCTTGACCAATGAGCCATGATGACTTGTTGTCGCTTAACAACAAATAATATAATATCAAGAATATAAACATTATGCAAGCTTTTTTTAAAATTAATTTCTATTTTTTTCAAAATTAAAAGGGAATACATTAAAAAGCGGTGGTTATGATAAAATAAGACTTAGCAAATTAGCCATTTAAAGACCCTGTTTAGAGTTACAATTTAAAGGCTGGTATGTTGAAATCAATTTTATAGTATCGATCGAAGAAAAATTTCAAGAAGCTTTGAGGTAGGATAAAATGTTTGAGAATAAAAAGATTGTTTTAATTGTGACTGGTGGCATTGCGGCTTATAAGGCAGCAATATTTGCACGACTTTTAATGAAAGCTGGTGCAACAGTTCGGGTGGTGATGACAGCAAATGCCCTTGAATTCGTAACTGAAAAAACTTTTGCGGTTTTGACGAAACAACCGGTTTTAACGGACCTCTTTAATCCAGCGCAGAGTACCCAAGTTGGACATGTTGAAATTGCTGATTGGGCTGATTATATGATGGTCGTACCGGCGACAGCTAATATTATTAGTAAAATCGCTCAAGGAATTGGGGATGATGTTGCTAGTACTGTTTTATTAGCTCGACATACACCATTATTGGTTGCACCTGCGATGAATGCAAATATGTATAATAACCCAGCCGTTCAACGGAATTTGCAACAATTAAGACAAGACCAGGTCTTAATATTAGAACCGGCTTATGGTATGTTGGCAGAAGGATATGCTGGATTAGGACGGTTGCCCGAACCTGATGAGTTATTGGCTCAGGCTGAACTAAAGCTTCGACAAATACAAGGGACTTCATTGGAAGGGCAACATTATTTAGTCACCGCGGGTGGTACAAGAGAATATTTAGATCCAGTACGTTATATTGGTAATCGTTCTTCAGGTAAAATGGGTTATGCAATTGCACAAGCCTTAACGGAGGCAGGAGCCAAAGTAACCTTGATTTCAACAGTTAACTTAAAAGTACCAGTCGGGACTGAAGTTATCTCGGTGCAATCGGCATTAGAAATGCAAGCTGAAATAGATAAACTGTTTCCTCAAAGTGACGGATTAGTAATGGCGGCAGCAGTAGCTGATTTTCGAACAGCTGAAGTCGCGACACAAAAAATTAAGAAGAATCAGAATCAAGGACTTGATTTACAGCTAACCCAAAATCCTGATTTAGTAGCTACTTTTGGTGCTAAAAAACAGAATCAAAAAGTAATTGCTTTTGCAGCGGAAACAAATGATTTAATTGAGCATGCGCAGACTAAATTACAAAAAAAGCATGCAGATTTATTAGTTGCAAATGATGTTAGTCGAACAGATCGTGGTTTCGGGGTTGATCAAAATCAAGTGACCATTCTAGAACCAGGTCAACCAAATGAAACGTTACCATTGTTAAGTAAAATTGAAACAGCTCGCTTGATCGTGCAAAGGATCATAAAATTATCAGTAGGAGAAAATTAAATGCAAGTTGGAATTGATCAAATTAGTTTCTTTTCACCAAATTATTATATTGATATGGTTGATTTGGCCATGGCAAGAGAGCAAGACCCCAATAAATATTTAATTGGGATTGGTCAGACTCAACAAGCAGTAATACCACCAACACAAGATGCTGTAACAATGGCTGCTAATGCAGCTGAATCTATTTTAACAGACACAGATCGGGAGCAACTTGATTTAATTATTTTTGCTACCGAATCTGGAGTGGATAATTCAAAATCAGCTGCTGCTTATTTACAACGTCTATTAGGAATTCAATCATATGCTCGAACAATTGAAATTAAACAAGCTTGTTATGCTGGAACATATGGATTAATGCAAGCTCGTGATTATGTGGAATTAAATCCTAATAAAAAAGTCTTAGTAGTAGCAAGTGATATTGCTCGTTATGGGCTTGGAACTAGTGGTGAAGTGACGCAGGGTGGTGGTGCAGTAGCAATGTTAGTTACGGCTAACCCACGAATTATGACTTTAGAACGTGATAATCAATTTATGACTAAAGAAGTAATGGATTTTTGGCGGCCAGTTTATGCCACAGAAGCGCGAGTTGACGGTAAATTTTCAAACGATGTTTATCAATCATTCTTTGTGGAATTATGGGACCGTTACCGCCATATAACAGGTAAAGATATTAATGATTTTAAAGCCTTTGTCTTTCATTTGCCATACACTAAATTGGGCTTAAAAGGATTGCGTAAAATTTTGCCAGAAGCGGATGAAGCCAAGCAAAGTAGCCTCTTGGAACAATTTGAAGCGAGCCGTGTAGATAATAAGAATATTGGTAATTTGTACACTGGTTCATTGTATCTTAGTCTGCTTTCATTATTGAATCATAGTCATGACTTGATTGCTGGTGATCGAATCGGATTATTTTCATATGGATCAGGGGCTGAAGGAGAATTTTACTCTGGTATTATTCAAGAAAACTATCAAGAAGCTTTGGTTACGGATCAAATGGAAAATATTTTATCAAATCGAACTAAGCTATCAATTCTAGAATATGAAACAATGTTTAATAGCGCTTTAATGGGCGCAGATGATCGACAATTGGATGGGACTAAAGATCCTGCTAAATATATTTTAACGGGTCTAAGAGAAGAGCGACGCCAATACGAGCAGCATTGATATGAAAGCTGGATATAATTAAGGGTGGTTTACACCTTATAATTAGAGTAAAATAATTGAGTAATAGACGACCATGAACCGCACGTTGATTTAGGAAGAGGACATTTATAATGAAAAACATTTATTTGGCTGGGCCATTTTTTAGTGACGAACAAATCGCACGTTTAGAACGAGTAGAAGCTGCTTTGGAAAAGAATCCAACGGTAGCATCGTTTTATAGCCCTTTCCGGCATCAATTAGAAGATCTTGAATTTGGCTCAAAAGAATGGGCTGAAGCAGTTTTTGATGAAGATCGTCGTGAATTGCATAATTCTGAAGTAGTCGTTGGAATTGTTGATTATCAAGATGAACATGTCGACCCAGGAACAGCTTGGGAATTGGGTTATGCTGGTATGCAAGAAAAGCCAGTTATTGTATTCAAGGAAAAAGACGGTGGAATTAATATCATGATTTCTGTTCCTGGTCATGCGTTTGTTAAAGATGCAACAGACCTTGCTGAATATGATTTCGATGCTCTTCCAAAGGGTGACTGGGATGGACCAGTCTTCTAAAGACAATTAAGCAGGGGTAGTAGCGGGAATGTTGCGACGTGGATTGGATATAATCAAGAAATTTTTAATACGTTTCTGGCTCCCTTTGGGGATTACAATCGGAATGTTGGCAATTGCAATTACATTTACGATGGTACTATTAGCTCGACAACAAATTACGGTTCATATCAGTAACATAACTGTTCGCCAAGGACCAGACGTTTTAAAATCAGCTGAAGGAATTTTAAAAAAGGGTGAACACCTAAATATTTTGGACCGAGATAATGGTTGGTACAAAATTCAGCGTGAGGATGAGACCACAGGTTGGGTGGCAGGTTGGTTGTTGGAGCGTAAAGAACCTGTAAAGCATATGAACTTGTTGTCAGAGGCAACGATTGAATTGGACCCAGGTCATGGTGGCTCAGATAATGGAGCGTCAAGTATTGATAAAAAACATTTTGAAAAAAATTATACTTTATCTTTGGCGCAAAAGACTAAAAATGAGTTAGAAAAAAATTATGGAACACGAGTTTTTATGTCACGTGACGATGATCGTGTTGTTGGCTTATTGAAGATTCCAAAGGTGGGTGAATCACATCGAGCGAATGCTTTTGTCTCATTCCATTTTGATTCAACGGTGGAAAAAAATACCGGAAGCGGCTTCACTGCATATTATGGGAAAGAAGACAATGGTTCACAAGAATTGGCTCAATATTTGAATAGTTCAATGGCGCCAACAATGCCAATTAAAAACTTAGGAGTTAAACAAGCTGATTATATAGTTTTGAAATATAATTCAGTCCCAGCAGCATTGCTTGAAAATGGTTATATCAATTCAAGTCGTGATTTTAAAAATATTAAAAATGTAGATTATCAGAAAAAGATTGCTAAGCGAGTTCCGCTAGGTTTAGAGCAGTACTTGAATTATCAAGCAAAACAAGCAGAATAACTTGAAAAAACAAGTTAATTAAGGGATAATTAATTTTAATTAATAAAGAACCTATGAGAAAGATTATCTCGTGAAAAATGTTTAGCGAACGGGGATTGGTGGAAGCCCGTCATTTAATTCATTAGTGGACACTTTTAAGGTCGCATTTGCGCGTTTGCCTCGTTACGGTATTTAAAGTACAAACTAAGGTGGTACCGTGCTCTCAAGCGCCCTTGACGATTTTTTAGTCAGGGGTGCTTTTTATTATTTATTCATATAAAAGATTGGAAGGATACTCAAATGGCACAAAGTATGTATCAAAAGCCCAAAGGAACGGCTGATTTATTACCCGGAGAATCACATAAATGGCATTATGTAGAGGAAACGGCACGCTTATTATTTGGTGATTACCAATATCAAGAAATTAGAACGCCTATTTTCGAAAGTTTTGAAGTTTTTTCAAGAACCTCAGGTGATACTTCTGATGTGGTAACAAAAGAAATGTATGATTTTAATGATAAAGGAGATCGACATTTAGCATTGCGTCCAGAAGGAACGGCGGGGGTAGTTCGTTCCTTTGTTGAAAATAAATTATTTGGACCGGAGTATCAAAAACCATATAAAGCATTTTATATTGGACCAATGTTTCGTTATGAACGACCTCAAGCTGGTAGAATGCGTCAATTCCATCAAATTGGGGTCGAAGCATTTGGGGCAGATGATCCATCACTAGATGCAGAAATGATCGCTATGGTGGTAGACTTCTTTCAAACTTTAGGTCTTTCAAATTTGAAAGTTGTGGTAAACACTTTAGGTGATGTAGAGTCACGTCAAGCGTATCGTCAAGCTTTGATTGATTATTTAACTCCTCACTTTTCTGAATTGTCACATGATTCGCAAGTGCGTTTGGAAAAAAATCCGCTACGAGTATTAGATTCAAAAGATGCTAAGGACCAAGAAATTGTGGCAGATGCTCCTTCAATTCTAGATTACCTTTCTGTTGATGCTAAGGCTCGATTTGAGAAACTTCAAATCTTATTAGATGCGTTGGGAATTGAATATGAAATTGATGCTAATGTTGTTCGCGGATTGGATTATTATAATCACACAATTTTTGAAGTAATGACTCAATCAAAGGCATTAGGACATGGATGGACTACTATTGCTGGAGGAGGACGTTATAACGGACTAGTTGAAGAATTAGGCGGACCTGAATTGTCAGGAATCGGATTTGGAATTGGACTAGAACGTTTAATGCTCTTGTTAGAGAATGAAAATGCAGTTCTACCTGAGGCACCGACTCTTGATCTTTATGTAGCTAATCAAGGTGATGGCACCGATTTGGTGGCTTTGCAATTAGTTCAAGCAGCTCGTTCGTTTGGCTATTCAGTTGATCGAGATTACTTGCAACGTAAATTAAAGGGACAATTTAAGTCAGCTGATCGTCAAAAAGCACGATATGTGGTGGTAATTGGGGACCGCGAATTAGAAACTCAGAGTGCTAATTTAAAGAATATGCAAACTGGAAAAGAAGTTAATCTTAAATTGGCTGAATTGTACACGAATTTGCCCACTTATTTAACTGATGAAAATGATGTAGACGAAGATAATAATATGGAGGCTGAATAGAGATGCAGCGCACAAACTATGCAGGATTGATTGATGAAGAGTATTTGGGACAAACGGTTACTCTTCAAGGTTGGGTACAAAAACGTCGTGATTTAGGGGCTTTAATTTTCGTAGATCTTCGTGATCGCGAAGGTTTAGTACAGTTGACTTTTTCAGATGATGTTAGTGAATCTGCATTAAAGGTTGCTGATCAATTACGGACTGAATTTGTTATTGAGGTGCAAGGGAAAGTTGCTTTACGTGAAGCGGGGGTTAATCCTAATTTGCGTTCCGGAAAAATTGAAGTACAAGTGCAAAGTGCTAAAATTTTAGCCACAGCTAAAACCACGCCTTTTAATATTGATGATAACGTAGACGCTTCTGACGAATTACGTTTAAAGTATCGCTATTTGGATCTTCGTCGTCCAGTCATGCAAAAGAATTTAAGAATTCGATCAAAGATTACGGCGGCTACTCATGAATTCTTGGATGACAATGGTTTCATTGATATTGAAACCCCTTATCTGGCAAAGTCAACACCCGAAGGAGCTCGTGACTATTTAGTTCCATCACGGGTCAATCCAGGATCGTTTTATGCTTTGCCCCAATCACCTCAGCTGTTTAAGCAATTATTAATGGGAGCTGGATTCGATCGTTATTATCAAGTTGCGCGTGCCTTTCGTGATGAAGATTTGCGTGGAGATCGTCAACCAGAATTTACTCAATTAGATGTCGAAACTTCATTTATGAATCAATCTGAAATTATTGCTTTGGTGAATGAGTGGGTTGCATCTATTATGAAAAAAACCGTCAGCTATGAATTGAAGACTGACGAGATTCCAACATTAACTTGGCAAGCATCCATGGACCGCTTTGGAACGGATAAGCCAGACTTACGTTTTGACATGGAATTGATTGATTTGACAAGCTTTATGCAAAATTCAACATTTAGTGTTTTTGCTAAGGCGGTTGCTAATCAAGGACAAGTTAAAGCCATTGTTGTTCCAGGTGCTGCCGATAGCTATTCACGTAAGGATCTCGATAAAAAAGCTCAATTCGTAGAGCGTTTTGGAGCCAAGGGACTACCTTGGTTAAAAGTGACTGATGAAGGATTGAAAGGTCCAATTGCTAAATTCTTTAACGAAAATGAAGCAGAATTATTGGCCGCTACTAATGCGAATGTAGGTGATTTATTGGTGTTTGCAGCTGACCAGGCTAGTGTAGTAGCAGGGTCTTTGGATGCTTTGCGTCGAATGTTTGCTAAAGAACAAAATTTGATTGATGAACAAAAATGGGCTTTTGCTTGGATTATTGATTGGCCATTATTTGAATATCAACCTGAAGAGGACCGGTGGATCTCGGCCCATCATCCATTTACTATGCCAAATGAAGAAGATATTGAACTTTTAGATACGGTTGAAGGCGCTCATCAAGCGCATGCTCAATCCTATGATTTGGTCTTAAATGGTTATGAATTGGGATCTGGTTCAATTCGTATTCACCGTATGGATATTCAAGAAAAGATGCTTCAAGCACTTGGATTTACACCAGAAGCAGCACAAGAAGCGTTTGGATTCTTACTAGAAGGAATGGAATATGGATTCCCTCCAATGGGTGGAATTGCCTTGGGATTAGATCGGTTGGCTATGATTTTAGCAGGAACTGAAAATATTCGTGAAGTGATTGCGTTCCCTAAAAATTCAAAGGGAAGCGAGCCGATGACTGAAGCCCCACTACCAGTTTCAAAGCAACAATTAGCAGAACTAGAGCTAACTGCGCCTGTTTATGCTGATACAAAGACGCCGAATTTATCAGAAGAATAATGAGGAATTAATAATTTTATGCAAACAGTAAAAGACTATATGCGAGGCCATGAATACACAAGTCGTTTAACAGCGGCTGTTGTTTACGCAGTGTGTGCGGCGATTGCTTTGAACTTCTTTTGGACTAACGGGCATATTTATTCTTCAGGTTTTACTGGGTTAGCTCAGTTGCTTAACACGGTTTTAACTAAAGCTTTTGGCGTTCCGCTACCAATTTATATTATTTTTGTCCTATTAAATATTCCTTTGTTATTATTTTCAATTAAAAATATTGGAGGACGGTTTACTTTCTTTACAGCTGTGGCTATTTTCCTAGCATCATTTGCGATGCGGTTTGTTGTTGGACCAGAGCATCCTTGGACTCAAGATCCATTGATGGACGCCATTTTTGGGGGATTGATCAATGGATTTGGAACTGGATTTGCTTTACGTAATGGCTTATCAACTGGTGGCTTAGATATCATTGGAATTGTATTGCGCCGTAAATATGGGATTAATATGGGGAATGCCAATTTAATCTTTAATTTCTTTATTTTGTTAGGAGCAGGTTTCTTATTTGGACCTAAATATGCTTTATATACAGCGATTGGATTAGTTGTTAATGCACGAATGATTGATGCGTTATATACTCGTCAACAGAAGATGCAAGTGATGATTATTACAGAACGTCCGCAGGAAGTAGCTGATTCGTTACAGAATAATTTACGTCGCGGAATTACAATTATTCATCATGCAGAGGGTGCATATAATCATCGACCAAAAGAAATTTTGTTCACAGTAATTTCTTTGTATGAAGAAATTGATGCATATCATGCTATTGATCAAGCTGATCCTAAGGCATGGTCATCGATGTGGAAAATTGAACGAACCTTCGGACGGTTCTATGAACCACGACTATAGTAGTTTGGTAAATGTCGTTTAATTTGTTACTAGTTATAAAAACCTTGCTTTGAGGGTGAAGGTTTGGTAATATTTAATATTGAACATAGTGTGGGTCTTATTGACTAATTAAACACGAGAAAGGAGGGAATTTATCATGACAAAGACTGTTGTTCGTAAGAATGAGTCTCTTGATGATGCTCTCCGTCGTTTCAAACGTGGTGTGTCAAAAGATGGTACTTTGCAAGAATACCGTAAGCGCGAATACTACATCAAGCCATCAGTTCAACGTAAGTTGAAAGCTGAAGCTGCACGTAAGCGTAAGAACAAGAAGAGCCGTTAATAGGTTCAGGACCGAACTATCAATATATTGATAGTTCGGTTTTCTTTTATAAATTATGCTAAATATGGAATGTTTTAATTAAATTCGCAAGTTGAAAATTAACTAGATTTAATATTTCGATTTCATTTTTGGATTTTGTAATATTTAGCCATTAAGGTTAGTGAGATATTTAATTTTTAAATTAGTAGTCGGCAGTATACATCAAGGTGTTATATGCCGTATAATTAAGTTAGAAAGAAAAAGAAATGAGGCTCTAAAGATGACATTGTTAGATACGTTAACTGCTGATATGAAAACGGCCATGAAAGCTAAAGACAAGGCAACTTTATCAGTTATTAGGATGCTAAAGGCATCAGTTTCGAATGAACAAATTAAACTTGGACATGATTTGAGTAATGAAGAAGAAGTCGCTGTGTTGTCTCGTGAATTGAAGCAACGAGTAGAAGAACGTGACTCATATCAAGCAGGCGATCGACCAGAATTGGCAGCTGCAATTGATGAACAAATGGATGTGGTAAAACGTTACATGCCTGCACAAATGTCTGAAGAAGAAGTAGAGGCTATTGTAAAAGAAACGGTGGCTAGTGTTGGGGCTACTCAAAAAAGTGATATGGGTAAAGTTATGGGCGCTTTGATGCCAAAGGTTAAAGGAAAAGCTGATGGTAAGTTAGTGAATGACTTAGTCCAAAAGTATCTCAATTAATTTTGATATAAATAGTGAGTTTGAACGGTTGATTGGCAAAAAGATAAGTTATTTTTCTTGGAGCATAAATGAATCATTCAAACTTTTTTATTAAATCTATAAAAATTGAGCAAACGTTAGGTGTCTTATTTAATGTGCGGTATAATATATAAGATATTGTACGTGATAATGGTTAATTATTTTGGTCGATACACAGAATGTGTGGCCTTTATAAACCAAAATTAAGATAGGATACTTATCTTGATTTCAATGCTGATCTAAATGATGTAGTATATTCACTCGACTACGGGTGCAATTATATGAGAATATAATTGATATGAAATGAAAATTATAAAAGATTCAGGAGATGAATGATAATGGATTTGGCGATTTATGATCAAACGAAGCTAGGGGTGCCTAGTGACCAAATAGATTTGGTTAAAAACGTTTTAGAATTTGCAGGTAATTATCTAGAACTACCCGTAAATACTGAGATGTCAGTAACGTTTGTCAATAATGATGAGATTCAACGAATTAATCGGGAATATCGAGATTTGGACAAACCAACGGATGTGATTTCTTTCGCATTGGAAGATGATGATGATGATTTACCAATTATTATGGATTCGGAAATGATGGCCGAATTACCTAAAAACATTGGCGATATTTTTATTTCTGTGGATAAAGTTAAAGAACAAGCTGACTTTTTAGAACATCCTTTTGAACGTGAATTAGGATTCTTATCTGTTCATGGCTTCCTGCATTTAAATAATTATGATCATATGCGTAGTGCTGAGGATGAAAAAATAATGTTTCGTTTGCAACGGGAGATTTTAGATGACTTTGGACTCAAACGATAATAAAAAAATCAAGCCAATAACACCCCTTGATGAGCAACAAGTGACCAAGAATTCTCATTTCTTGCAATCTTTTGGACATGCTGTGGAAGGAATTGGACAACTATTAGTACGTGAAAGAAATATGCGATTTCATTTTTTTGCGTCAGTTATAGTGATTTATTTAGGATTTCATCTTCGAATCGGGCGTCAAGACTGGCTCTGGACAGCTATGGCTATTTTTGCCGTAGTGATGTCAGAGTTCGTTAATACAATGATTGAGACTATGGTTGATTTGATCGTTGGGTATGAATATCATCCTTTGGCTAAAATTGCTAAAGATGTTGCAGCAGGGGCTGTTGTGTTTGCTGTGATGTTTGCAATGGCCGTTGGTGTTATTGTTTTTTATCCTTACGTGCTTCCAATTATTGAACAATTATTAAATTTAAAATTTTAAAATAAAAATTTAGTTTTTATAATAACTAACTTACGTATAACTAATGACAATGAAAAGTTGTCACTAACAGTGAAAAAAAGAGGAAAATAATGAGCGAGCAAGAATTTAAGTCAGGCTTTATTGCCTTAGTTGGACGTCCTAATGTTGGAAAGTCTACTTTATTGAATCAAATGATTGGTGAAAAAATCGCCATTATGTCACCAAAAGCACAAACAACACGTAACAAAATTCAAGGGATTTATACTACGACGCAAGGACAAATTGTTTTCTTGGATACGCCTGGTATTCACAAACCTCAAAATTCATTGGGTGACTATATGGTTAAAACGGCTATGTCAGCAATTCGTGAATCTGATATGGTATGGTTTTTAGTTGATGCTGAAACACCACGAGGCCGCGGAGATGATTTCATTATTAACCGCTTAAAAGAAACGAAGACGCCAGTTTACTTAATCATAAATAAAATTGATTTGGTGAAGCCTGAAGCTCTGCTAACTATGATTGCAGATTATCAATCTCAAATGGACTTTGCAGAAATATTCCCTATTTCAGCTCGTAATGGAGATGGCGTGCAAAGCTTGTTAGATTTTGCAATGCCAAAGATGGAAGTAGGACCACAATACTATCCAGCTGATCAAATTACAGATCACCCTGAACGCTTTATTATGGCCGAATTAATTCGGGAAAAGGTTCTTCAACTAACACGCCAAGAGGTACCGCATTCAGTAGCAGTCGTTATTGATAAAATTGAACGTAAAGATGAAAAGCATTTGCATATTCAAGCTACAATTATCGTTGAGCGTCCGACTCAAAAGAATATTGTCATTGGAAAACAAGGTGCGATGATTAAAGAAATCGGAATTCGAGCTCGGCGGGATATTGAACGTTTATTGGGGGACAAAGTCTTCTTAGAGACCTGGGTAAAGGTAGAAGAACGTTGGCGTGACAAGCCTCAAGCGCTTCAATCATATGGTTATAAAGAGGATTCTGATATCTAATTAAAATGATTTTTTGAGGGGGCTAACATGGTTGAGACCCGATTAAGTACTTTTCATGGGATTGTCATGTATCAGCGGGAACATAAAGAACGAGATCTACTGGTAAAAATACTCACCCGTGAATTTGGTAAAAAAATGTTTTTTGTCAAAAATGGTAAATCTAAAAAAAATCGCTTAACAGCTGAGCTTCAGCCCTTAATGCAGGCGACTTATGAAGGAACAATTAATTATAGCGGTTTGAGTTTCATTGATGATGTTAAGGCCACTCGTTTGGCGCGAATATTTATGAATGATATTGAATTAAATGCCTATGGAACATACATTCTAGGTCTTATTGATTCGGCATTTGTTGATAATAAAAATCTAGTTAAGTGGTTTGACTTGGCACAGTTGGGGTTGGAGAAGCTTGAACAGGGATTTGAACCTCAAGGAATCGCTAATTATTTTGAATTGGCTTTATTACCTTCATTTGGATTAGAGATGACCTGGAATAAATGTGTAATTTGCGGGCGTAGCGATTTACCTTTAGACTTTTCAGACCAGTATAGTGGAGTTCTATGTCAGAATCATTTTAAAGCTGATGAACAACGATGGCATATCGATCCAAGAGCGATGCTAATTTTATCTAAATTATCACAAACACCACTAAATCAGCTAGGATCTTTAAAATTAAAAGCCGAAACTAAGCAAGAAATGGCACGTTTAATGAATCATATTTATGATGATCAGGTTGGTGTCCATTTAAAAAGTAAATCTTTTATTCAACAATTAGAAAATTGGCAAGGTCGCTTACAAACACGGCAAGTACCACCATTAGAAAAAGGAATATAAAAACATGACTAATCATATTGTTTTATTTGAGCCTTTAATGCCTGCTAACACAGGTAATATTGCACGGACGGCTACAGGAACTAATACAAAGTTACATCTAATTGAACCTTTGGGGTTTCAATTAGATGACAAGCATTTAAAAAGAGCCGGCTTGGATTATTGGGATACTGTTGATATTACAATTCACCCAGATCTACCTAGTTTTATGGAAAGTTTAAAGGATAATGATGAATTGTTTTTAATTTCAAAATTTGCGGAGCGAAGCTATCATGAGGTCGATTATACTCAGCCAGAACGTGATTATTACTTCATGTTTGGTAAAGAAACGACCGGATTACCGGAAGAATTTATGCGTAAACATTCTGATTTGGCTTTACGTATTCCTCAAAATGATCAACATATTCGTGCTTTGAACTTATCAAACACAGCTGCAATTGTGATTTATGAAGCGTTACGTCAACAAAGTTTTCCTGATTTGGACTTAGTGCACACTTATGAACATGATAAATTAAAGTAGGCAGCAGTGAGGCTGGGGCAAATAATTGTCCTAGCCTCTTTAAAAACGTGCTTCAAAACTTAATATGGTTAGTATTAATGATATTTTCAATGTCTTCCTTGCAAACCAAGGTATGGAAATTTTATTAAAATAACAATTTTTACTACACTCTTTTTTATTTATTCGGAGGATCAAGATGGACGGAATTATTGCAGTTAATAAGCCAAGTGGTATGACTTCACATGATGTAGTTTTTAGATTACGTAAAATTTTACAGATGAAAAAGATCGGTCATGCTGGTACCTTGGATCCTTCAGTTGATGGTGTTTTACCAGTTGCATTGGGACGGGCGACTAAAACGATCGAATTTTTACAAAATAGCGGTAAAGTTTATACGGGTGAAATAATTTTCGGATTTTCAACAGAAACGGAAGATTTAGATGGCGAAGTAGTGGAGAAAAAGCCTCTATCTAACCCCTTTGATACGGCGACAATTACTACAGCCATGGAGCAAATGACTGGTGAAATCACCCAGATTCCGCCAATGTATTCAGCGGTCAAAGTGAATGGTCGACGATTATATCAATATGCGCGGGCTGGTGAGACAGTTGAACGACCAGAGCGTCAAGTTATGATATACGACTTTGAGATGACAAATGATCCATCTTTTGATTTAAGTGCTGGGACGCAAACTTTTACATTCACCGCTCGTGTTTCAAAAGGGACATATATTCGAACTTTGGCTGTTGATTTAGGTAAACATTTAGGTGTACCAGCAGTTATGAGCCGTTTGACTCGGGTAGAGGCAGGTGGCTTTAAATTAGAACAGGCTCACTCTTTAGAAGAAATCGCAGCTCAACCAGTGGAAAAAATTATGGAAATAATTTATCCACTTGATTATGCTTTAAATGAATTACCGCATGTTGAATTAACGCATGCCCAATGGGTTGAGGTTAAGGATGGAAAAGGCCTCTCGGCAGAAGAAATGCCATATCAAAGTGATCAATTAGTATATGTCTACGATGGAGAGGTTAAGTCGGTCGTTGCTTGGAACCAAGATAAAAATCAATATCGGCCGTATCGGACTTTTAAGATTCATTAAATTGACGAGAAAGGTTATAAAGAGGTACTAAACGTATGCAAGTTATTAAATTACATCATCCTTATCAAATGGAACAAATTTTATTAGAACCAGTCGTTTTAGCGATGGGATTTTTTGACGGTGTCCACATTGGACATCAAGCAGTAATTAAAAAAGCTGCTCAAAAAGCACGTCAAGAAAATGTAAAGTTAGCGGTGTTAACGTATAATCAACATGCTTCGGTGGTTTTTAGTAAGCAACCACAACCCTTTAAATACCTTACACCAACGCCACAAAAATTAAATATGTTTGCTGACTTAGGTGTTGAGATTGTCTACTTAATAGAATTCACATCAGCTTTAGCTCGACTTTCACCAGTAAAATTTGTTCAACAATATATGGTGGACTTACATGCGGTGGCTGTTGTTGCTGGTTTCGATCATACTTTTGGCCCAGCTAAAACTGCTAATATGCAAACTTTGCCACAATTAGCGCAGAATAGGTTTGAAGTCATTGAGGTTCAGCCAGTTTTAGTTAAAGGAGTTGAAGCTGCTTCCACAGAAATTCGTGCTCTGTTAGATGCGGGTCAGGTAGACTTATTACCACCCATTTTAAATCGACTTTATACGACAACTGGATTAGTGGTGCATGGAGATGCTCGTGGGCGTGAGATGGGCTTTCCAACTTTAAACTTAGTGACACCTAGTGATGAAAGATTACCTAAAGATGGAGTCTATATTGTTGAAGTCCAAGTAAATGACAAATGGTACGGTGGTATGGCACAAATCGGGTATAATGTTACCTTTGGTCATGGAAGAGCACAGACATTGGAAATCAATCTTTTTGATTTTAAAGATCTAGTTTATGGAGAACACGTGACCGTTCGCTGGCATCGTTATCTTCGAGCTGAAGTTGAGTTTTCTGGCATGGATGCTTTAATTGAACAATTGAACCAAGATCGGCAACAAAGTGAAGATTATTTAAATAATAAATAAAATATTTGAACTAAGAATTAATAAAAAGCTAATAGATAAAGGAGGTGTCTCATGGCATTTGATGGATTATTCACACATGCAATGGTACATGAATTAAATACAACCTTGGCTGGTGGAAGAATTACTAAAATTCATCAACCGTACCCAAATGAAATTTTTTTAGTGGTCAGAAATGATCGTAAAAATTATCCGGTTCTATTGAGTGCTCATCCTAGTTTTGCTCGAGCCCAAATTTCACAAATTAAATATACTAATCCGCAAACAGCGCCTAATTTTGTTATGATGCTTCGAAAACATCTTGAAGGGGCACAGTTATTAGGAGTTGAACAAATTGAAAATGATCGGATTATTAAATTATCTACGACCGGTCGAAATGAATTGGGTGACGAGGAAAAAACTTCATTATATCTTGAAATGATGGGACGCCATTCTAATTTGTTTTTGGTAGATGAAGCAGAACAAAAGATTATTGATTTAATTAAACATGTTTCACCAGATCAAAATCGGGTACGTTCACTTATTCCTGGTGGACGTTATATCATGCCGCCCAAGCAAGATGTTTTAAATCCTTTTGAATCACTACAAGGATTAGCAAAATTAGTGTTAGATATCCCTGAAATTCCGGAATTAGCTAACGCGCTACAACAGCATTTTCAAGGAATGGCTAAGGATTCAGCTTTAGAGTTTGCGACTGTTTTACATAATCCTGGAGATACTTTGGCAAATGCACAAACTTGGCTAAACCAATTTAATACTCCTAAACCACAAATTATTGAACAAGAGCGTGGTATTAAATTTGCACCGTTTGACTGGCAAACTTTGCCAGGAGATGCTACAAATTATGCAACATTGTCTGAAATGCTGGATCAATATTTTTCTGAGAAGTCTGAACGTGATCGGGTAAATCAGCAGGCTAATGTGGTTCTTCGTGTAATTAAAAATGAGTTAAAGAAAAATAAAAATAAGGTCAAAAAATTTCAACAAGAATTAGTTAAGGCTAGTCAAGCCGATGAATATAAGGTTAAGGGAGAACTCTTAACTACCTACATGCATGAAGTTGAACGTGGGATGACAACGATTGATTTACCAAACTACTATGATGATAATCAACCATTAACGATTGAACTATCTAATCAAATTAGTCCTTCACGAAATGCACAAAAATATTTTACACGGTACAATAAATTAAAAGTTTCTGTTAAGTATATTGATGAACAGATGCGTTTGGCTAATCTAGAAATTGACTATTTTGAAAATTTACAGGCACAGGTTAACCTTGCTGCACCTAAAGATATAGAAGAAATTAAGCAAGAGTTGATCCAAGAAGGATATTTGCGAATTCAAACCAAGAAAAAGCAAAAGCCAAAAGTTAGTGCACCCGAAAAATTCTATGCAACCGATGGAACATTAATCGAAGTTGGTAAAAACAATTTGCAAAATGAACGTTTATCAATGAAGACAGCTGCACGGAATGATATTTGGCTACATACAAAAGATATTCCTGGATCTCACGTAGTTATTCACTCTAATGATCCAAGCGATGAAACTTTACAAGAAGGAGCAATGTTAGCGGCTTACTTTTCTAAAGCCCGTGATTCTTCTAACGTTCCAGTAGATTATTTGCCGATTCGTCGTTTACGTAAACCAAATGGCTCTAAGCCTGGTTTCGTTATTTTTGAAGGACAACAAACTTTGACAATTACACCACAACGTTCCAAAGTAGAAGCATTAAGAAAGAATCACGAATAGTAAATCTAAGTAAAAAAGTATGATATAAATTTATAAGGCAAATTATAATTAGACTATTCATTATTAAGAAGCAGCGATAATTCTGCGTTTAACTTGAAAAGATAAACTTTTTTCGATACCATAGTTAAAGCGATTGAATTGATACTTTAAATATAAAGGTGAAAATAATGCTTGATGAAGCGAAACAATATACGGTGCGAGCAAAGGGAATAACCAAAAACTTTCAATTATTTTCAACTCAATCCGAAAAATTAAAATCAATATTTAAAGGAAACACCGATGGAGCTAATTTTTGGGCTTTGAGAGGTTTAACTTTTGATATTGAACCTGGTGATGTTGTTGGAATTGTAGGAACAAATGGTTCTGGTAAGTCTACTTTATTAAACGTATTAAGCGGTGTTATTCCACAAACTTCAGGTACCTTAGAAATCAATGGATCCATTGGGGTCGTGGCAATTAATGAAGGTTTAAATTGGGATTTAACTGGACGTGAAAATATTCGGTTGAAGCAGTTAATGATGGGGATGAATAATCACCAAATTGATTTGGCAATGCCTGATATAATTGAATTTTCTGAATTAGGAGAATTTATAGATCAACCAGTTAAAGACTATTCTTCTGGAATGCGATCAAAGTTAGGATTTTCGATCGTAACGCATAATGACCCTGATATTTTAGTTGTGGATGAGGCCTTATCAGTTGGGGATCAAAACTTTTCAAAAAAGGCACTTACTAAAATTCGTGAATTTATTGCGGATGGTAAAACGATTTTCTTCGTTTCCCATGATCTAGAGCAAGTTCGTGAATTTACGAATAAAGTAATGTGGATTCAATATGGTCAAATGCTTGATTTTGGTCCAACAAAAAAAGTTGCTGACGAATACCAAGCATTTACTCAAAAATTAGACCATATGGGTGAAGATGAACGGACATCGTTTGTTAATCATGAAAAACAACAACAACAATTATTTACGCTTGAACAATTAAAAGATAAATACATTCAGTCTGGCATGTCAGAAGATGAGATGTATCAAATAACTAAATTACGTAGTTTTGAGGGATTTAGTCGTTTTAGTTTATGGTTCACAATTGTCTTAATCGTAGTACTGGTAGTGCTAGTGATTTGGTTTGGATATGGTAGGTAAATTAGATGTGGATTATTATTAAATCAATGTTTCAACTTATGATGGAACAAATTAAAAATATTGGATTAACTGTCCGACTAGCCATTTATGATACGCGTGCCAATAACGCTCATAAGTATTTAGGTAGTTTATGGGAAATTTTGGATCCGTTATTTCAAGTTTTAACGTATGCGGTAATTTTCGGTGGTGGATTTCAAACTCGAGCACCACAAGACGGAATGCCATATTTCACTTGGATGGCGGTTGGATTTTCAGCATGGTATTTAGTCAATCAAGGTTTTTCTGATACAATTCGTTCAATTCAAACTCAGTTGTATATGGTAAAAAATGTTAAATTTCCAGTCGTCATATTACCAATGATTCGAGTGGTTCAGGTTATTCCTGCGGTTCTATCAATTTCTGGGATTGCGATGATTGCGATGATTGTTACTGGACATTTCCATCCAAGTATTTATTGGTTCCAGATTATTTATTACTTATTTGCAGCTTTTGTTATGTTATTCTTTTTGGGAATTTTTAATGCGACGATTAATATTTTGATTCCAGATTATGACTTAGCAATTCGTCAAGTATTGCGGTTACTTTTCTTTGTTTCAGGAATTCTATCGGAGCCAGTACAAGGTAATGGGTTTAATAATTTTATTTACTTTATTTCACGAGTAAATCCTTTTTATTATATCGTGAATGGTTGGCGAGCAACCTTTTTGAATAATCAGTGGTTCTGGGATTCACCAACAATGATGGCTATTTTCTGGTTAGAAATTGCATTTTTTGCAGTGATCGGAACTCACTTATATTTGAAATTTAAAGATCAATTAATTGATTTTGTATAATTTATAATTAAATTTGGAGATTAAAATGACAAACAAGAAGGTCACGGCAGCCATTGTTACGTATAATCGGTTGGCATTGTTGAAAGAATCATTGCAAGCGGTTTTAGATCAAACAGATTATCTTAGTCATGTGATTGTGGTTAATAATAAATCAAATGATGGAACGGCAGAATATTTAGCTACGATTGAAGACCCCCGAGTGGTGGTATACAATTCACCAGACAATCTAGGTGGAGCTGGCGGATTTAATAAAGCGGTTCGTTTATTTGCCGAGGAATTAGATGATAATTATGTATGGTTAATGGACGATGATACGATTGTTGAGCCAGATGCTTTAAAGTATTTAGTTGAGTTCATGGAAGAAAATGAAAATGTTGGTTTTGTTAATTCCGTAGTACGTTGGGGTTCTCGAAATGGAAACCCATCATGGATGAATGTTCCTGCTCCCCGTGGATTCACTTGGCAAAGTCATTTAAATGTTGAAAATAATGGAATAGAAGTTGTTAATTCAACTTTTGTTTCGGTCATGTTTTCCCGTGATATGGTTGCCATGGTTGGATTACCACAAAAAGAGTACTTTATTTGGGGCGATGATATGGAATATACCAATCGAATTGCAGACGTGAACCGTGGATATACAGTTTTGAATTCTATTGTCGTGCATAAGTCAAAAGAAAATTCGATGCCTGGTGATGTTATTCGTGAAAAAGATGAAAGCCGTCTTTGGCGATATGGCTATGAATTTAGAAACCGTATTTTAACTGGCCGGCGAATTAACAAACGTGATGCAAAAAATCTTGCTAAAGGGGCGTTTAGATACGAGCTGCCTCGGGTATTGTTGAAGCGAAATGTTAAATTTAGGATTAAAAAAGCTAAGATGATCATTGGTGGTGTTTTCCGTGGACTAAGTTTTAATCCGCAAATTGAATATGCCAATATTCCGCGTAAACAAAAACGTTCAATCAATGCCATTCTTCGGGCTTATCAATTGGCAAATCCGGAGGAACGAGTGACTTTAGATCGCGAAATTGAAATTATTAAAAGTATTCAATTAGATGATTTGAAGGGAATTACTAATAAGGCAGATAAGTTTATCGCAAATTATGAACGTGAACAAGCAAAAGCACAACAAGATTCAAAATAAGAGACTTTTTGCTAATTGTTAGTTTTTAGCTAATCTGAATTTATTATTAAAAAGGCTGTGGATTTAGTTCCGCAGCTTTTTTAATAATAAATTCATGAAAACGCTTGCAATATTAAATCGTTTTAATTATAATAAATCATGTACTTAATTTACTTATGTATTTATATGTAAAACTCTTACATGCAAAACGCTTGCATTGTTAAAAAGATTTACATATAATGGTTAATAATTAATATAAAATAATGCGATTTTTTCATATTGGAGGATTGAGCGAATGGATTATTTAATTGGTGTTGATATGGGTACGACCTCAACTAAGGCCGTACTATTTGATAAGGCAGGACATGTTATTACTTCTGCAAACAAAGGATATAACCTTTATCGGGATGCACCAGATATGGCGGAAGAAGATTTAGATGAAATTTTTGAAGCCTTCTCAGATGCAATTAGAGAAGTGGTGCGGTTTGATCGGGATGCAAACATTTTAGCCGTTTCATTCTCATCAGCGATGCATTCATTGATTGCCTTTGACGGTGATTGGAACCCATTAACGCGAGTGATCACTTGGGCTGACACACGAGCTGTTAAGTATACTGAAGAGCTAAAGGCAAATGGACTAGGAGCTGAAATTTATGCTCATACTGGAACTCCCATTCATCCAATGGCACCTTTGTCAAAGTTACTTTGGTTGAAAAATGAACATGCAGATATCTATAATAAAGCAGAACATTATTTGGGAATTAAAGAATATATTTTCCATCGTTTGTTCGGAGCCAATAAGATGGACATTTCAATTGCATCAGGAACTGGGATGTTTAACATTTTCGATTTAGATTGGGATAAACAAGCTCTTGAAGTTACTGGTGTAAGTCGTGAACAAATGCCAACTCCAGTTGATCCATATACAATGGAAACTGAAATGCTAGAAGAATATTCAGCTTTGTTGGGATTGCCAAAGGATACACCATTTGTTTATGGAGCTGGAGATGGTCCATTATCAAACTTGGGAGTTAATGCTGTTCAACCAGGTGTTGCCGCAGTTACAATTGGAACTTCTGGGGCCATTCGGGTCGTGACAGATGCACCAAAGATTGATCCAAAGGGGCGTACCTTTACTTATGCTTTGGATAAAGATCACTGGGTTGTTGGTGGTCCGGTTAATAATGGTGGAGATGTATTCCGATGGGTCCGGAACAATTTGTTTGATTCAGAGAAGTCAACCGCATCATTGTTGAATATGGATTCATATGATTTGATTACTGAGATTGCAAGTCAAGTACCAGCTGGAGCCAATGGATTGTTGTTCCACCCATATCTAGGTGGTGAACGTGCCCCAATTTGGGATGCTAATGCTCGTGGATCATTCTTCGGACTGACTCACAGTCATACACGTGCCCACATGGCTCGTTCAGTCCTTGAAGGAATTATTTTTAATATTTATATGGTTGAACTAGCTTTGGAAGAAGTTGTTGGTGATTTGAAGTCAATTCAAGCGACTGGTGGATTTGTTCGTTCAGCGCTTTGGCGTCAAATGTTAGCAGACATCTTTGAACAGTCTGTAACTGTTCCTGAGGCCTTTGAATCTGGGGCATTAGCTGCAACTGTTATGGCACAAAAAGCCTTGGGACTTGT
The DNA here is from genome assembly GCF_000277645.1 of Weissella koreensis KCTC 3621. The sequence goes on from NZ_AKGG01000005.1 coordinate 296,317, forward strand.
TGATTCTTTGGAGGTTATTGGAGATATGGTTGGAGAAGCCAACACATATGAGCCAAATCCAGAAAATTATACTGTTTATCGTGAACTTGCTCCAATCTTTATTCGTTTAAGCCGTCAACTACAGACGGAATACAAGAATATTGCGGACTTCCAACGTTCACACACGAAATAGCTAACCAAATTTATTATGCGGTGAAAAAAATTAGGAGTGTTTTGTTATGTTTAATCTTGCTGCTGGGGCTGCACCTAGCTTTTATTCATGGATGGTTAATGGGGTCAATGTTTGGCCTTTCTTGATTCTAATCCTTGGAATTGCCTTATTATTAGTATTTATTTTGAAGCTAAAAGTTAACACTTTTGTTTCTTTGATTATTATTTCAATCTTGGTTGCTCTTGGACTTGGAATGGGTCCTGCTTCGATTGCCGACGCCTTAAAGTCGGGAATTGGTGGTACGATGGGAGAACTGGTCGTGGTCTTTGGATTCGGTTCAATGATTGGCCGATTGGTTGCTGATTCAGGTGGATCATACCGAATTGCGTCAACGTTAATTACTTTATTTGGTAAGAAACGATTGCAATGGGCTGTGGCTATCGCTTCATTCATTATTGGAATTTCTCTTTTGTTTGAAGTTGGACTTGTAGTTTTGATTCCTATTGTCTTCTCAATTGCCTTGGAAGTTAATGTTCCATTGCTCTACCTTGGAATTCCAATGGCTGCTGCTTTGTCAGCTGCACAAGGATACTTGCCTCCACAACCGTCACCAACAGCTGTTACGAACATCTTGGGTGCTAACATCGGTGTGGTCTTGATGTACGGAGTGATTGTTGCCTTAGTTGCATTAATCATAGCTGGTCCAATCTTTACTCGCTTTGCTCAAAAAATAGAACCAAGTGCCTTTAAAGTTACTAAGAAATTAGATGCTTTGGGTGAAGTTAAGAAATTTGATTTGAAGGATACACCAAGCTTTGCGATGGCCATTGTTACTTCATTGATGCCTGTTTTCTTCATGTTGATTGCTACTGCTTACACGATGATTAAAAATGGTGGAAAGCAAGTTTATGCTGGATCTATTGGTGATACCGCATGGAAGGCAATGACACATGCCGCTCAGAATGGTTACTTGCACAATCCATCAACTTTTGATCAAATTATGGCGATGTTGGGTAACCCAATGATCGCAATGGTTATTGCGATGGCCTTTGCCATCTGGTCAATGGGACCTAAGCAAGGTCGTACGATGACCGAAGTTGGAAAGACAATGTCTGATGCATTGAGTTCAATCGCTAACTTATTGATGGTTATCGGTGGTGGTGCAGCCTTTAAAGGTATTTTGACTTCAGGTGGGATTTCTGATGCCATTGCTCAAGCCTTCCAACACACATCATTGTCACCAATCATCTTTGCATGGTTGATCGCCTTGATTATTCGTGTGTCAGTTGGTTCAGCTACAGTTGCTGGATTGACTGCTGCTGGAATTGTTGCTCCATTAGTTGCCGGACAAACTGCTGTTAATCCAGCATTCGTTGTTCTTGCTATCGGTGCCGGTTCAATTGGTTTGTCCCACGTGAACGACGCTGGATTCTGGATGTTTAAAGAATTCTTTGATTTGACGGTTACACAAACTTTGAAAATTTGGACCGTTTTGGAAACCATTCTTTCAATCGTTGGTTTGATTGTTATCTTAATCTTAAGCGCAATCTTCTAAAAATTAATTGTAAGTTTAAAAGCTCCTTTTGACGAAGGGGCTTTTATGTTAAAATCTAATAAATACTTGCTACTACAGCAACGATAGGAGTATTCATTTAATACTATGCCATTTTTATATCTACATATTAATGTTTTCGCAGATATTGTGGTTTTATTGAACACAATTGCAGCTATTGCCATTGTATTTCGAGGTGAACGAGAAGTTTCCTCGATGTGGGCTTGGCTAATGGTTTTAATTACTTTGCCAGGAATTGGACTAATAATTTATATGTTCTTGGGACGTAATCTAAATAGTAAGAAAATCTTCAGTCTACAAACCCAAAAAGTATTAGGGATTGATAAGATTGTCAAAAATCAAAAAAAGTTGGCGCATGAAATTGATACCGCTGAACATTTGGAAGAAGAAGGTAGTTTTGTACGCTTGTTTTTACAAAATGATGCGGCTCTTTTAACTTTTCAAAATTCAGTGCATATTTTTACAGATGGTCATGATAAATTTGATCAATTGTTTGCAGATATTAAAAAAGCGAAACATCATATTAATCTTGAATATTTTACAATTTATGATGATGAAATTGGTAATCAATTGGTGGATTTGTTAACTCAACGTGCACAAGCAGGGGTCCGAGTTCGAGTGTTATTTGATCAATGGGGTTCAAAAGGACGGCATGATAAAATGTGGCGTCGTCTTCGTGATGCGGGGGGACAAGTTGTTCCGTTTTTATCACCACGTTATGTGGCGATTACTTTTCGAATTAATTTCCGAGATCACCGTAAAATAGCGGTAATTGATGGCAGCATCGGTTACATTGGGGGATTTAACGTCGGTGATCAGTATTTGGGGCGCTTTAAAAAATTTGGTCATTGGCGGGACACGCATGTTCGAATTGAAGGGGACGCAGTTTTGGCCATTCAATCTCGTTTCTTTACTGATTGGAATGCGACAACTAAGAAACAACAATTAAATTTTTCAGATGACTATTTTCCAAGTCAACAAGCATCTAATAATCGAACAACCGCTATTCAAATTGTTTCATCCGGACCAGATGATACGAAAAAACAAATCCAAACTGGTTACTTAAAGATGTTTGCATCAGCTACGGAAAGTATTTATATTCAAACCCCATATTTTATTCCTGATCAAGCTGTTTTAGAGGTTTTAAGAATGGCCGTTTTATCAGGTGTTAAAGTTAAAATTATGATCCCAGCATTTCCTGATCACCCATTTGTTTATCGGGCAACTGAGTGGTATGTAAAACAACTTATACAGGTAGGAGCTGAAATTTATCGTTATGATAAAGGATTTATGCATGCTAAGACTGTGACTATTGACGGCCGCATAAGCTCCATTGGATCTGCTAATATGGATATTCGTTCGTTTATTTTGAACTTTGAAGCTAATGCCTTTATGTATGATCGAAATTTAGCAAAACAGCTTGAAAATATTTACCATGCTGATATCTTAGAATCAACCAAATTAGATTTGGCTTACTTTGAGCATCAATCTGTTTGGAAAAAAGCGCTCCAACGGATGTCACGCTTATTGGGACCAATTTTATAAAAACATTTTTTGAATTGGAATTAATTCAGCATGGATTAAGAAAGAAGGCAAAATGACGGATCAAATAAAATTGACTGATGGGGTTCACCTACAGGTTGAAACAACGAAGCAGTTTACAACAACACAAATTAGTATAAATTTTGCAACGCCCAAATTAAACGCGGATTTAGCTGGGCGTTTTTTAACTTCAAATTTTTTAGAAACAGTTTCTAAAAAATACCCTAGTCAACAAAAATTTGCTCAAATCTTAAATCAATTATATGGGGCAAGTTTTAGTGTAGAAGTTAGTAATATTGGAGGAGTTCATAATTTTTGTGTAAATTTGGAAATTGTAGATCCTAAACTACTGAATAGTAGTGAAGATCTTCTAACAGAAGCCTTTAAATTTTTACAAACGGTAATGTTTGAGCCATTAGGTGATGATATAACAGGTTTTGATCCTACGATTTTTATGCGACAAAAGGAAATTGCTTTAGATGAAATTGAAGGGCTTAATGAAGATCGAGAATATCAAATTGTTCGTACAACAATTGAAGATAGTTTTGTTGACCATAAATTAGGTTTAGCTGCCTATGGAAATCAAGCATTAGTCCAAAATGTTACAGAAATGTCAGCGTGGGCAACCTATCAAAAATTATTACAAACAGATCAAATTGACATTGTGGTAGTGGGGGGAGTTACTGCTGATCAAATAAAGCAATTGATTCAAAAATATTTGCCTTTTAATGCCCGTAAAGTTAGTTTACCAGTTAAGCAAACTCCAGTTTTTGTAGAACCCCAAATTAAAGAAATTTATGAACCCGTACAACAGGCACAGATTGTATTAAGCTGGAAATTATCATTAGATTGGTCTGAACGTTTTACAGGCTATGTTTTAAATTCATTACTTGGTGGAACTGGAATTTCACGTTTGTTTTTAAATGTGCGTGAACAGGCCGGATTAGCCTATACAGTTTATTCTGATTTCAATTTCTATACTGATTTAATGTTTGTAGTGGCAGGTGTTAAGGTTGATCAAGTTGAATCAGCACAATCAATGATCTTAGGGGAAGTTAAACGTCTTAAAAAAGAACTTATTACCGATACAGAGTTACAACAAGTAAAACAATTAATGTTGAATGAGTATCGGTTAGGTCAAGATCAAATCAGAACGCGGACTGAACGTGGCTTGAGTCAAGCAATCACACACAAAAGATTAACCTCAGATGAATGGCAAGCTCAAATAGAACAGGTAACCAAAGAAGATATTCAAAGAGCAGCACTTCGTTTAAACTTACAGATACAAATGATTTTACGTCGAAAGGAGGGATGAAATGAACCGACAAATTCCAAAAGGACAACATTATAAACTTGAAAATGGACTACGTGTTCATTTGATTCAACGGCCGGAATTTCATCAAATTGTGAGCTTATTAACGGTTGATTACGGAGCACGTGATTTATATGTTAATCAAATTGATGAAAAATTAAATGTTGGAACACCTAAATTAGGGATTGCTCATTTTTTGGAGCATCAATTATTTAAGCAACCTGGGTATGATGCCATGGTTAAAATTAATCAGGCAGGCGATACGGTGAATGCATATACTTCTCCCACCCGAACTAGTTATTTTACTGTCTCATTAGCTGAACGATATCAAAGTCTTGAAGAATTGTTGACCTTTACTCAGGAACCATACTTTGATCAAACTGCGGTAACCCGAGAAGCTAATATTATTAGCCAAGAAATAGATATGTATCAGGATGATCCTGCCTCACAACTTTATCAATCCATTCTGGGGCAGCTTTATCCCAATGATCCTCTTTCTTTTGATATTGCTGGTACAGTTGAGAGTGTTCATGAAATTACGCCATCAGATTTAGAATCAGCTTATGCCGTAGCTTATCGACCTGATCAAATGGATTTAGTAGTCGTAGGTGCCTTTGATTTTTTAACCGTTCAGAATTTGATTGAAAATTCTCCGGCCGGAAAACGTCCATCTGCCCAAAGAATATCAAAACTATCAGAGCAAATGTTATCGAATGTTACACAGGTTAAAGAAGATACGTTATATCTTGAGGCAGATATTCATCGTAATCGGATTGCAGTAGGTCAAAGAATTATCTTACCCCAGGCTACAGGAAGAGCTGGTTTGAAAAATGGTGTGGCGCTAGATTTAGCCTTAGACTTAGTTTTCAGTGAAAATTCCCCTAATTATCGAACATGGTATGATATGGGCTTGATTGATGATAATTTTAGTGTGGAATTAACTTGGGAAAGAAATTTATCTTATCTAGTATTGCTAGGTGAAACACCGGAACCAGAAGAATTAATCGCAGTACTAAAACAAGAATTACAATCTCTTCCGGAACGGTTAGCTGAGTTATCTATAGAATTTGAACAAATTAAACGTGGGGCTATTGGTCGCTTGATTAATAAGTTTAATTCGCTTGAAGAGTGGGCTACTCAATTTGAAGGGACCACCTTTGACGCAGCCTTTTTGCCAGATGAGTTAGACTTGCTGCAAAGTTTAACGTTTGAAGAAATGCAAACGATTACGCAACAAACTAAAACAAGTGAAATAGCGAGCGTAATTATCCAACCGGAATGATAAAATTATGGTAAAATAATCATATAAATATATGTAGTAAAGGGATTAAGTGATATGGCAGACATGGGACAAAAGGGAATTGGTGAGGAACTTCAAGCTGCCCGCATTGATAAAGGGCTAACCTTAGATGATGTACAAGCACAGACGAAGATTCAAAAACGTTATTTACAAGCGATTGAAAATAATCAATTTGATCAATTGCCAGGCAAATTTTACGAGCGCGCTTTTACGCGTCAATATGCAGCAGCAGTTGGAATTGATGCTGATGATTTATTAGAACGATATGATTTAGTAGCGCCAGCTGAAAATCCAAATATGGAACAAGTTCGAGTAGATGAAGATAATGTTACTCGAGTTGGGATGCGTAGCGAAGAAAATTTACAAAAGAAACAATTGGTAAATGCTATGCCTAAAATAATCATGGGTGTTGTTGCTTTGGCGGTTGTGATCGTGGTTTGGGCGTTAGTTGCAAACTTTGCAGGTCATTCGAAATCTTCAACAGAAGATTCACATGTTTCTATCAGTAGCTCTTCTGTAGCAAATAGTTCATCAAAACAATCTTCAGATTCATCAAATGAAAAGTCTTCATCTTCTGAAGATAAGAAAAAGTCCGAAGATAAAAAGAAGTCTGATAATAAGAAAACAGAAATATCAGAACCTGCTATTGCGGGAACCACTACTACTTTTGAAGCTAAGGTACCAGCTGATACTGATCGTAAGTTGACTCTAACTGGTCAAAATGGTGATTCATGGGTATTAGTGAAATCAAATACAGGGGTGGTTTTGTATTCAGGAACCGTTAAGTCTGGTGTGAATCAGGAGTTTAATTTGAATAGTGATGTTACAAGTGTCAATATTCAAACTGGAAATGCTAATAATTTGAAGGTTAATTTCAATGATAATGATCTAAATTTGAGTAATACAACCTTAGTTTGGCATGCCTTGATTAATATCACTCAAAAATAGGAGTAAGTTAGTAAAATTATGAATTTACCAAATAAATTAACCGTTTTTAGAATCATTTTGATCCCAATTTTTGCAATTGTTTTAATGTTACCAGTTGATATATGGGGTGGTTTATCGCAATTACCTATGACGCATTTAGTGGCTGCAATTATTTTTATTGTCGCTTCGTTAACTGATACGGCTGATGGTCAAATAGCCCGTCGACAACATCTTGTAACTAATTTTGGGAAGTTTGCAGACCCATTAGCGGATAAGCTTCTTGTAATGACAGCGTTGATTTTTTTCGTCCAATTTCAATGGTTACCTGCTTGGATGATTGCTTTAATTGTGATTCGTGAATTAGCAGTAACTGGTTTAAGAACGTTAATCGTAGAAAATAACGGTGAAGTTATGGCTGCTACAATGCCCGGTAAAATAAAAACTACTACGCAAATGTTGGCAATCATCTTTTTCTTATTACATGATTTAGGTTTTAACTTAATTCATGTTCCATTCGCGCAAATTATGATCTGGATTGCGTTATTCTTTACAATTTATTCAGGGATTGAATATTTTTGGAAAGCGCGTTTTGTTTTTAGTGATGGTTTTAAATAATTATAATATCAATTAGATACTAAACGGAGTTATCTAACATTGATTTTTCGTTTATAAAGGACTGGAAGTTTATTCCAGTCTTTTTCTTTGAAAAATATTATAATTAATTTATTAGTTAGGTGGATCCTTATTAGTTAGGAGCAATTAAAATGAAAAATATTGAACAACTAGGTCGGTTATTAATTGAGAAAAAGCAGAGTATTACGGCTGCTGAAAGCTTAACAGCAGGAATGTTCGCTAGTGAATTAGCCAATGTCAGTGGTATTTCAACCGTTTTTTCTGGTTCCTTTGTTACCTATAGTGCCGTAGCTAAAGAGCAATTGGTGAATGTACCCATGGCTTTAGTTGAAGAATATGGAGTAGTTTCAGCACAAGTAGCTCAAGCTATGGCTAAGGGGGCGCAAGCACGGTTAAAAACAGATTGGGCCATTGGATTAACAGGGGTTGCAGGTCCCGACGGATTAGAAAACCATCCGGCTGGGACGGTTTATATTGGTGTGTCACAACCGAATGGACAAGTTAAAACTAAATTATTTAATTTAGTTGGAGATCGAATGTCTGTTCGACAGCAGGCTGTTGAATGCGGGGCGCAATTAATTTTAGAATTAATTGGGAAAGACGTTACAAAAGATCAAAATTAGGTTATACTTAATATATTGATTTTCAAATGAACGGAGAAATTAAATATGGCAACGAGTGGAAAAAATATTAATCCTAATAAAAGAATTGAAGGCAAAATTACGGATCCAAAAGCGCGACAAAAAGCCTTAGATGAAGCACTGAAAAAAATCGAAAAAAACTTTGGAAAAGGTTCAATTATGCGAATGGGCGATTCTAAATTCTCACAAATTGAAGCTTCTTCTACTGGTTCACTAAAATTGGATATTGCACTTGGAATTGGTGGTTATCCAAAGGGACGAATTATTGAAATTTATGGACCTGAATCATCTGGTAAAACTACTTTGGCTCTACATGCTGCTGCAGAAATGCAAAAAACAGGAGGAAATGTAGCTTATATTGATGCGGAAAATGCGATGGACGTGGAATATGCTAAGGCATTGGGCGTTAATATTGATGACCTTTTACTTTCACAACCAGACACTGGAGAACAAGGTCTATCAATTGCTGATGCGTTGATACAGTCATCTGCGATTGACTTGATTGTTATTGATTCCGTGGCTGCTTTAACACCTAAGGCAGAAATAGATGGTGAAATTGGTGATGCGTCTATGGGATTGCAAGCCCGAATGATGTCATCTGCCTTAAGAAAGCTTTCAGGCTCAATTTTGAAAACGGAAACTACAGTTATCTTTATTAATCAATTGCGGGAAAAAATTGGAGTTATGTTTGGAAATCCTGAGACTACACCTGGAGGTCGTGCTCTTCGTTTCTATTCAACGGTTCGTTTAGATGTTAGACGTCGAGGTGGGATTGATGGAACTAAACAAGACGGTGAAGATGTTAAGTCAGTTGGTAATTTGACTAAGATTAAAGTTGTCAAAAATAAGGTTGCAGCTCCGTTTAGAGAAGTTGAAATTGAGATTATGTTTGGAAAGGGAATTTCTAAAACTGGTGAGATGATTGATCTAGCTGTAGACAAAGATATCATTAAAAAAGCTGGTTCTTGGTTCTCATATGAAGGAGAGAAGATTGGCCAAGGTAAGGTCAATGTGATGCGATGGTTAGATGATCCAGAAAATAAAGCTATTTATGATGAAATTATGAAGCGAGTTTTGGATGAATACTTTAAGAAACCAACGGATGAATCACCTGAAGAAAATAATACAGATACATCAGAATCAGATGAGGCTGAATTAGAGATTGAAGAATAATAAATTATTTTAATCATTGTTGATTAAAGCGGGATGAATTTGTCCTGCTTTTTTTATGTTATTCGTTTTTTAACCCCATTTTTGGTATACTGGTTTTAGTTTAAAATGATTATAAACTAGGAGTGAATAATATGAGTAAGAAAAAACAAAGCTTAGCGCAACGAAGTAACATTGTCCGAGCAGCGGTGATGGGTGCTAATGATGGCATTTTATCAGTTTCTGGTATTGTGATCGGGGTTGCAGGAGCTACAACTAATTCTTTCGCCATTTTTATTGCTGGTTTTGCCGGAGCATTAGCTGGGACGGTCTCAATGGCGATGGGTGAATATGTTTCAGTTCATTCGCAAAATGATGCGCAAAAAAAAGCGGAAGAAACCCAGTCACAACGTTTAGAAAATGATTGGCAATCTGAATTTGATTATGTTCAAAATAAATATGTAGTCGCAGGGATTAAGCCAGAATTAGCTCACCAAGCAACTAAAGAAATGATGGCCCAGGATGCTTTAGGAACAACCGTTCGAGAGCGATATGGGTTTACTTTGAACCAAGAGATGGATGCTATTTCGGCTGGGCTAGCCTCGATGGTTTCTTTTCCATTAGGATCCATTTTACCTATGATAGCAATTACACTTTTACCAGCTAAGATGCATCTTAACATCTTGGGTACGGGTGTAGCTGTGGCGCTTGCTTTAGCTATTACTGGTTCTTTGGCGGCTCGACTTTCAGGAGCTAATTTAAAGCGTGCGACATTCAGGAATGTAATAGCTGGGATTTTTACTATGATTATAACGTTCGTAATTGGAACTTTGATGGGGGAGATTTAATATGAATTTGTCAGCAGATGAAGAACGCTTAATGCAGTCGGGTGTACAAAAACGTGAAAAACTTACATTAGAGGAACGTTTAAACGTGGTTCGAGCTGGAGTTTTAGGAGCTAATGATGGGGTATTGACCGTTGTTGGGGTTTTATTTTCAGTGGGAGCTGCGACTAATAATTCATTTACCCTTTTAATTGCTGGAGTTTCAGACCTCTTGGCTTGTGCATTATCCATGGCGTCGGGAGAATATGCATCAGTGAGCTCTCAATCAGATGCTGAAAAAGTTGTGGTTCAAAAAGAAGCACAACGTATTAAAGAGCAACCCGAACTGGTTGAAAATGATTTGCAAGAATTTTATGAAGGTCGGGGAGTGGCTAAACAAACAGCTAATTTAATTGCTAAGGATTTAATGAATAAACAGCCATTAACAGCTATTTTGGGAACCAAATATGATGTGCAGCTAGGACATTATGTCAATCCATGGGAAGCGGCCTTTTCGTCAATGATCTGTGCAGCTCTGGCAGGTTTAGTGCCACTGCTATCAATGGTTTTATTAAGTCGAACAAAGGGGATGTTAGTAGCTATTTTAGCCACTACGATTGCTTCGGCTATTATTGGCTGGGCTAGTGCTAAATTAGGCAAAGGTTTCGTTAGAAAGTCGGTTATCCGAAATATCATTATTGGACTTTTAACAATTACGATTCATTATGGAATTGGATTGTTGTTCTAATGGTTGGTATGAGCGGAACTAGACAGAATAAAGTCATTGATTTTAACTTAAATTAACCTTTTAGCGTTATAATAATAGTTAGTATAATAACGGAGGAAAATTATGATAACTTTAAAATCAAAACGTGAATTAGTGGCGATGGAGAAATCTGGAGCAATTATTGCTGGAATGCACCAAGGAATGAAAAAATTAATCAAACCTGGTCTATCGACTTGGGAAATTGAGGAATTTGGTCGGCAATATATTGAAAGTCATGGTGGTCGCGCCGCACAAATTGGTTTTGAGGGATTCAAATATGCAACCACTGTTTCTGTCAATGATGAAGTGGCACACGCCTTTCCAAGAAAAGGATTAATTCTTAAAGATGGTGACTTGGTTAAAGTTGACACTGTAGTTGAATTAGATGGAGCTTATTCTGATTCTGCTTGGAGTTATGCTGTGGGGAATGTTTCACCAGAAGTTCAAAAATTGATGGATGTCACACTAGAGGCCCTTTATATTGGAATTGACCAAGCTCAGGTTGGGAATAGATTAGGTGATATTGGGGCAGCAATTAATCACTTTGTTGAAGATGAACATGGTTATGGAAATGTTCGTGATTACATTGGCCATGGAATTGGTCCAACGATGCACGAAGAACCAGCTGTGCCTCATTATGGAGTAGCAGGACGTGGCTTGCGGTTGAAGCCTGGAATGACGATTACAATTGAACCTATGGTAAACATGGGTGGCTTTGAAGTTGAAACTTCAAAGGAAGATGGTTGGACTGTTCGGACGATTGATGGTTCATGGTCAGCTCAGTATGAACATGTTGTAGCAATTACAGAAGATGGACCTAAGATTTTAACTTCACAAGATCCAATCTTTGATGCTAAATATTTATTAAAATAAATTAAAAAAATCATCTTATCAGTTTTAGTACTGACTAAGATGATTTTTTAATTTTATTCATCCATGTGGGCGGATTCGATAGTCAAAACGGTAAAAATAACTGTGTCTTTGTCGAATTCAACTTGGGCTTCTGCGCTTGAACCAATTTGTTGCTCTGTTTGTTGAGCTAGAAAGCCAGCTTCTAAGAAGAAATCAGGCTTTGATGATTCAGTCATCCGGGTTTCTACTAATGATCCAGTTAAAAACCATTTTTGACTAGTTGCTTTTTGAGATTCGATGTTTAGAGTCCCAAAGCCAGCATCATTGAAGAAATTAATCACTGCACTAATTCCTTTTAGCGGAAATTCACGCGCTAAATTTTTACCAGCCCAGTACGTAATATCACTAAGATCATCGGTTAACAGATCTGGTAGTAAATGATCTCTTAACAACGTAATTGGAAAAATATTATTATTTTGATCAGCCATATGACGCTCCTTTTTATACTTCTTATTATAACGAACAGAATTCAATTTGCCAAATAGGTTGCAAAAATGTTACAATTTTTTAATGGAAAGGATGGGTAATTAAATATGGACTTACCAAATAATCCATTAATTAATAGCACCCTTGGGATGCTTGATGGTGATTTATTAACACAAAAGCATCTACCATTAGAGCAAAGACGTTGGAGTAGTGGTAGTTCGTTAGCCCTTGCAACGATCGATGCTTTATCAATCAGTTATGATATTAATAAGATAATGCAGGCTTTTGAAGCATGGTATGAACACGGTAAGTATACAGTGGATGGTCATATTCAGACTGCAGGTAAGACAACAAAAAAAGCTTTAGATGATTATTTAATTAAACAGGATCCTTTTTCATCAGGTGGATCTTTAGAGGATGATAATGGTAGTGGAGCCTTAGCTCGAATGCTGCCGATGGTCATTTATATTTATAGCCATTATGGGTCAGATTTTGTAAATAACGAAACGGCCATGTTGACATTACATCAAGTAGCGGGTTTAACGCATAATCATCCTCGTGGACTGATGGGGATTGGTTTATATGCTATTTTAGTTGGGCAAATTTTAGATGGGTTTGATTTTGAAAATGCTTTAGATCGAGCAGTTGGAATTTCATATGAATATTATTCAGAACATGGTTTATTTGCTGGTTTCTTAAAGGAGCTAGATAATTTAAATACTCCTGATTTTAGTAGCCAACCGCAAAGCGCCTTAAACGGTAGTGGTTACATTATTGATACACTTGAAAATTTGGTGTGGATTTTATTAAATACTCATTCATATCAAGAGGCGATTCAAGCTGCTGACCAAGTTAAAGGTCCTTCTAAAAAAATTGTACCAATTGTGGGATCAGTAGCAGCTTTGATGTACGGAAGATCTAATGATATTAACGTTATGAAACGCTTTGATGCTGCTTTTGACGTTAAAAATATGCTATTTAAAGCTAATCAAAGTGGTGAATTTGTCATTAAAGTGCATGCTTAATTAAAATAATAGATTAAAACATACATTGATGAGAACAGTTGAAATAATTGTTCTTATCTTTTTTATTTTATAATTATATGTAATCTATTTTAAATAATTTATCATAATCTTTTATTATATATGGTTAAAAAGATTAAATTCATTGCTAGATTATCAGTAAACCTCAATAAATAATGGTAAATTAAAAAATATTGCTAACTTGATAGCGTTATAATATTGCTAAACAGTCTAATTAATTGATAAACTAGGTAAGAAAATGGTAAAATTATCTAGTTTTTTGAATTTAAACTTATTTTCAATAACGAGCGTTTAATTTTATTAAAAATACAATGTGATTATTATGGATCAAATATTTAAGTGATTTGGTACTTAAAAAGGCTGATACATTGGCATAGTTCAAAGAATTTTAGTGTTATGCCACACATAATAAAGCATAGGAGAAAAAATGCAAATATTTAAAATTATTGTCGGTATTTTGGCGGCTTATTTTTTAGGGTCAATTCCTTTTGGATACCTCATTGGTAAGTACGTTTATCATAAGGATATTATGCAAGTTGGTTCTGGAAATATTGGAACAACCAATACTTTTCGCGTTTTAGGCATGTTTCCGGGGTTAATAGTATTTATTCTAGATGTTTTAAAGGGGACTGTTGGTGGGCTTTTAGCTTACTTAATATGGTCACCATTGCCAGATAATCGTCACTATTTGATTTTGGCAGCTGGAGTGATTGCTGTTTTGGGGCATACTTTTTCAGTTTGGTTAAATTTTAAGGGTGGTAAGGGTGTAGCAAGTTCATTGGGAATTTTATTGGCTTATTCACCCAAGTTATTTGTAATTTCATTAGGTATATTTTTAATTTGTTTATTACTAACCAGTATTGTTTCAATTAGCTCACTTTTGAATTTTTTCTTTAGCACTATTGTTTTTTGGTATTATGATGAAAAATTTTTAGCTTTAGTGGCGGCTATTTTGATGGTCTATGTTACTTATCTACACCGTAGTAATTTAGTACGTATGGTACATGGCAAAGAAAATACTGTTAAATTTGGAATCCCATATTGGATCAGGCAAGTGAAGGTAAAGTAAATCAATTTAAATGATCTAGGCTAATTAGAAAGTAGGCAATAAATTTTATGCAATTGGAATTTTTAGGAACGGGAGCTGGTTCTCCTGCACGTTATCGCAACGTGACCAGTGTGGCTTTAAGGCTATTAGAAGAATTAAATGAAGTGTGGTTATTTGATGCAGGCGAAGGAACTCAACATCAGATGCTTCGTTCAACAATTCGGCCACGCAAAATAACCAAAATTTTTGTTACTCATTTACATGGGGATCATATTTTTGGGTTACCAGGATTATTGTCTTCACGCTCTTTTCAAGGCGGTGATGATCGTTTAGATTTGTATGGGCCACATGGGATTAAGCAATATGTTGAAACCAGCTTGAGGCTTTCGCAAACGCACCTAACTTACCGAATTAACTATCATGAAATTAGCGATGACGGTGGAGTAGTTTTTGAGAATGAAAAATTCCGTGTTTTAGCTTTGCCACTTGATCATCGAATTTTATCATTTGGTTATCGTATCGTTGAAGCTGATCATGAAGGTGAATTATTGGTTGATCGATTAAAGGAGTTAGAAGTTCCAGCTGGTCCTCTTTATGGAAAGTTGAAGCATGGTGAAGATATTACTTTGTCGGACGGAAGAATAATTTATGCTAAAGATGTAGTTGGAAAACCTAAAATTGGGCGGATTGTGACGATTCTAGGAGACACGCGAAGGACACCTAATATTGATGTTTTGATGGATCAGGCTTCAGTTGTAGTACATGAATCAACTTATGGCAAAGATGAAGCTAAATTAGCGCGGTCATACCATCACTCAACGAATTTGCAAGCTGCACAAGCAGCTACGAATCAACATGTAGGGCGTTTATTATTGACTCATATTTCAGCGCGTTACCCTGGACGTTTAGCAAATGAATTAGCTTATTCAGCACAATCAGTGTTTAAAAATACACGGGTAGTTAATGATTTTGATGTCTATGAAATTCCGATGGGTAAGCAAGATAACTCGGGACCAATTAAAATTCAAATTGAACCAGATGAAAAAGAGGAATAAACAATGATTGAACCACAGTATCAGTGGCAGCTTGATCAACTGCCTCAAGATGAGCGGGTGTCTCAATTACAAAAGCAGATTGGAGCACAGCCTTTAATTGCACAATTGTTGGTATCACGAGGATATGAAACGCCAGAGGCAGTTCAAACTTTCTTAAATCCAACTTTGGATGATTTAATTGATCCATATGAGTTACATGATATGCAAAAGGCTGTCGATCGAATTTTTTCAGCCGTTGATCAAGGCGAAAAAATTGTTGTTTATGGTGATTATGATGTTGATGGAATTACTGCTACCACAATCATGGTTTCAGCTTTAGAAGTATTGGGAGCTGAAGTTGATTATTATGTTCCAAACCGTTTTAAAGATGGATATGGTCCGAATGTAGAAGTCTATAAAAATTTGGCTGAACAGGGGATGCAACTACTGATTACAGTGGATAACGGAATTAGTGGTAAAGCAGCGATTGAAACGTTGATGCAATATGATGTTGATGTGATTGTAACGGATCATCATGAACTTCCTACTGAATTGCCGTCAGCTTTAGCTATTGTACATCCGCAATTTCCAGAACATCCATATCCTTTTACTGGCTTATCAGGAGCTGGAGTAGCCTTTAAGGTTGCCTCTGCTTTATTAGATGCTCCAGCAGATGAATGGCTAGATTTGGCAGCTTTAGGAACGGTTGCTGATGTAATGCCGCTAACGGGTGAAAATCGAACCATCGTTAAACTGGGCCTAGCTAATCTCAATGAGATGCAACGTCCTGGAATAGCGGCGTTACTTCAGCTAGCTAAAATATCAGTTGATAAATTAGATGCTAAAACAATTGGCTTTCAAATCGCCCCCCGTTTAAATGCGATTGGTCGAATGGATGATGCTAAGCTCGGGGTACAACTATTATTAGCTGAAGCTGAGAAACCGGCGTTAGAATTGGCTCAGACCATTGATCAAGCTAATCAAGAACGCAAAAAATTAGTTGAATCGATCGCTGAAGCTGCTTTAGAACAAGCTCAAAACCAATTTTATTCAGATTCAGTTTTGGTATTAATGGGTGAAAACTGGCACGAGGGTGTACTAGGAATTGTTGCGGCTCGGATATTAGAGGCAACTGGTAAGCCAACGATTGTCCTAAATCAAACAGGCACAATCGCTAAAGGATCAGGCCGTTCACTTGCTGCTTTCGATTTGTTTTCGGCGATGGATCCTCATCGTGATTTGTATTTGAGTTTTGGAGGACATGCTTTAGCCGCGGGGATGACCATCTCGGTGGACCAAGTTCCTACTGTTCGTAAAATGCTAAATGAAGCCGCGGTTGAACAAGCATTTGATTATCAGCAAAAAAAGGTTATAACATTGGCTGGTAACATTAATAGTAGAAATTTCAATTCTGATTTTTATGAACAATTACAACTACTTGGCCCGTTTGGGGAAGGTAACCCAGAACCAGTTTTTGCATTGGAATTAGATGGTGTTCAGAATGTCAAAACGATGTCAGAGGGTAAACATTTACGCTTTACAGGGATGGACAAGCGACAATTGATTCCTGTAGTTGCATGGCAAAAAGGCGCACTGGCAAATGAATTACAAGGCCATTTTAAGAAAATGACGGTTGTTGGAACATTAGATCAAAATACATATCGAGGATCAACCAGCTATCAATTAATGGTTAAAGATATTGAAGCTTCTGGGTCAGCATTGATTGATGCAAGGACTACACATTTAACTAAGCCCATGTTTAGCAAGCCTGCTACTTACTTGTTTTTTAATCATAATCTACAAAAACAATTGACTCCTTTAATTTCAAGTGCTGGGCAAGCGATGTGGTGGGAAGATGCTTTCAATGTAACACAAATTGATCGGGCCATTTTTGTCGATTTACCACACACTTTAGATGAATTACATCAAGTTTTGGCATATGTCGAAATTGGTAGCTGGGAAACGATTTTTTATACTAAAAATCCTGCCTATTTACAAAAAATTCCAACTCGAAATGATTTTTCGAAATTCTTCAAATTTATTCAGCAACAAAATTCTATCGATCTTAAAAATCAATTTCAGGCGATGGAACAATATTTAAATATGGACGAATTAATGTTGAAATTGTTAATTAAAGTGTTTTTGGACGCAAAATTTGTTACAATTGAAGACGATTTCTTAAAAAAAGTAGAAAAACCGGATAATGTTGATTTAACAACTATGCCGTCTTATCATAATTTTTTACAAAAAAGGGAAGTGGAAGCTAAATTAATTTATAGTACCACGGCCGAATTAGAACAATTGCTAAATGAATTAGCACAAGGTGATTAATTTAAATCATCGACATAGGAGCTTAAAATGACAATGGACTTGCATGAATATATTGCATCTATTCCCGATTTCCCAAAACCAGGAATAACTTTTCGAGATATTACCCCTTTGTTAGCTGATACTAAGGCTTTCAAATTTACAATACATGAATTAGCCGCTTATGCTAAAGAAAAAGGAGCAACCGTAATTGTTGCTCCAGAATCTCGAGGCTTTTTGTTGGGAACCCCAATGGCTTTTGAATTAGGGGTTGGATTTGTTCCAGCTCGTAAGCCTGGAAAATTACCACGTGGAACGGTTTCAGAGAGTTATACTTTAGAATATGGTTCAGCAACCTTGGAGATGAACTCTGACTCGATTAAGCCAGGGGATAAAGTCGTGGTTGTTGATGACTTATTGGCAACTGGTGGTACTATCGCAGCAACTAATAAGTTAATTGAACGTTTGGGGGGTGAAGTGGTAGGTTTAGCTTTCCTCATTGAACTAACTGAATTGCAAGGCCGTGAAGTCCTCAAGGATTACGATATTAAGACCTTGTTAACTTATGAAGGTGAATAATAAAGATACAAATGACCATTTAAGCGAGATAAATCTCATTAATTGGTCATTTTTTTGATAATTTTGATGATAAATATTTATTATGACAATATTTTAATAAAATATAATAAAAATGGTATAATTATAAAAATATTAAAATTGGAGGCCAAATGATATGAGTGAAGATAATCATATGTTAGCAGTGCGCGAAAGAATTAATGAATTAGCAGCTAAGGCTAAAACCCCCGCAGGATTAACGAAGGAAGAAATGGAAGAACGACGGGCTTTACGGGCTGAATTTTTAGAAAATTTCCGGTCATCGTTCCGTTCTCAAGTGGAAATGTTACAAGTCTTTGATAAAGATGGTAAAGAAGTCACTCCCGATAAAGTTAAAAATATTCAACGCGAAAAAGGCTTACGTGATAACTAGTTAATATTTTATGGATCTTAACTAGTATTCTAGGCTAGATTTGATACAATTAAATATGATTAAAAAAATAAGTTAGGTTAAGGTAAAGACATGAGTACGTCAATTTGGATCGTTATTGTTGTTATTGCATTAATTGTAGGAGCCGTTTTTGGTTTCTTCATGGCACGTCGTTCGATGGAAACTTATTTGAAGAAGAATCCACCAATTTCTGAAGAAATGATGAAGTCTATGATGACTTCAATGGGTCAAAAGCCTTCACAAAAGAAATTGGCTCAAATGATGGCTCAAATGAAAAACCAACAAAAATAAGTAAACATATAAAAAAGCTGAGACACTTTTGCCTCAGCTTTTTTGATTAAATTTATTTTCCCGATTGGTGTCGATGATTAATGTGTTAAAACATTGTATGAATTATCAAAAATAAACGATCAGGCATTGGATATGCAAAGCTTGATCGTTATGAGATTAAATTATTTTTTATGTTGATCGATGTATTTAAAGTCCGGATTAATACTTTGATCTAAGGCGTTGAAAGAATCCTTTAAAATTTGATCAAACTCTTGACTAGCAAGTTCTTTATTTTTTGAAAAACTTAAAGGGTCGATTGGATCACCATATGCTAAAGTGACATTATTGCGCTTGAAGAGTCCGCTAAACTTCAAAGGGCCTTGATAAACAAGTGGAACAATGGGCTTTTTTGCCATTCTTGCAATAAGGAGTGCTCCGTCCTTCATGTCAGATGAGTGTCGAGAACCAGAAGGGAAAATGATTAAACTCATATTGCCTTTTTTTAAACCCTTAACTGGAATCTTTATTACAGATGGGCCAGGATTATCACGATCTACTGAGAAACCATTTGCATGGCGGATAATCCAACCAATAATTGGATTTTTGAATAATTCTTTTTTAGCCATAAACATATAAACTGTGGGATAACCCACTGCAGCGAAGAATAGGGGATCCCACCAAGTGCGGTGTGGACCGACGAGAACATATTCGCTATCGGGAACTTTATCCTGATTTAATACGGTGACTTTTCCGTTAATTAACCAAATTAGACCCCGAACAATATGGGCCGCAAATTGATAGAACATATTAAAAATACCTCTTATTTTCTTAAATCATAACTTTTATTATCCCACAAAATGGAATTGGTTGACAATTAATAAATCGAATTGGAAAATAAATAAGATATAAAAATGGACGGAGAAATTAAAATGACGATTGAGTTACGAGCTGATGAGCGATTTGATATGCTATATCGGGATGAAATTCAAATTATTCAAAGCCATTCAGTGTTTTCATTTTCACTGGATGCGGTTTTATTAGCCCATTTTGCTAATCCGCGAAATGGTGGACGTGGAACTACTGTAGACTTAGGTACAGGTAACGGAGCTATTCCATTATTTATGGCTCACAAGGTAACTGGTCAGATCATTGGGGTTGAAATTCAACCACGGTTAGCTGATATGGCTCAACGTTCGGTTCAATTGAATGAATTATCAGATAAAATTAAAATTATTAATAAGGATATGCGTGATGTTTTTGTTGATATTAAACCTGGTTCAGTCGAAAATGTGGTTTCAAACCCACCTTATTTTGAAGCAACGGAAAAATCACATAAGAATCCAAATCAACACTATGCCATTGCACGTCATGAAATTAAGGCTGATTTGAATTTAGTGACCCATACAGCCAAAAAATTACTTAAATCTGGGGGCCATTTTTTTATGGTTCATCGACCTGATCGATTATTTGAAATTTTAGATGCTTTAAGGGACAATAATTTAATTCCAAAAAGAATTCAATTTGTTTATCCTAAGGTGGGAAAGGAAGCTAATATTGTTTTAATAGAATCAATCAAAAATGGTAAATTAACTGGAGCGCAAATTCTACCACCAATCATTACGCATCAAGATAACGATGAATATCGAGATGAAGTTTTAGCTATTTATGAAGGCCGGGCTTAAAAATGCCGGATAAAAAATATTATATGTATGTGCTTCTAACTGCTGATAATATATTTTATGGGGGGTTCACTGATAATGTATTACGAAGATTAGCGGTGCATGAAGCTGGCAAAGGGGCGAAATATACTCGACCCAAAAAACGACATCCATTACATTTAATTTATTCTGAAGAATTTGAGACTAAAGGGGATGCTTTGAGAGCGGAGGCTGCTTTTAAAAAACTAACCCGGTTAAAAAAAGAGACTTTTTTACTTGATCATGGTGTGGATTGGAAAAAATTAAATAATTGACAACTTTAATGCTTCAGCGTAAAATTTGTTATTGGTTTAATAACCAAAAATACTCACTAAATCTAATAGTTGAACGGGTGCCGTTTCGGTCGTCGAACTACATGCGGATTTAGGTGGAAAAACAATTTGGAGGAATTTTACTCATGGCAGTAATCTCAATGAAGCAATTGCTTGAAGCTGGTGTCCACTTCGGTCACCAAACTCGTCGTTGGAACCCAAAGATGGGTGAATATATCTTTACAGAACGTAATGGTATTTACATCATCGACTTACAAAAGACAGTTAAGATGGTTGACCAAGCATATAACTATGTTCGTGATGCCGCTGCTGATGGTGCAATTGTTTTGTTCGTTGGAACAAAGAAGCAAGCACAAGATGCAGTTGCTGAAGAAGCTACACGTGCAAACATGTACTTCGTGAACCATCGTTGGCTTGGTGGAACTTTGACTAACTGGACAACAATCCAAAAGCGTATTTCACGTTTGAAGGAATTGCGTTCTTGGTCAGAAGATGGAACTTTCGATCGTTTGCCTAAGAAGGAAGTTGCATTGTTGACAAAGCAACGTGAAAAGTTGGAAAAGTTCTTGGGTGGAATCGCTGATATGCCACGCATCCCAGATGTATTGTATATCGTTGATCCACACAAGGAACAATTGGCTGTGCAAGAAGCAAGCAAGTTGAATATTCCAATCGTTGCTATGGTTGATACAAATGCTGATCCTGATCAAATCGACGTTAAGATTCCATCAAACGATGATGCAATCCGTGCCGTTCGTTTGATCACTGCTAAGATGGCAGATGCAATCATCGAAGGTAATCAAGGTGAAGATGCTGTTGCTGAAGAAGCCTTTTCTGAAGAAGGAGCTGAAAAAGCTGCTTCTATTGAAGAATTGACTGAAATCGTTGAAGGCGACAACAAGTAATTATCTGCTTTAAATCAAGCTGAGGACATTAGGACTCGGCTTTTTTTATAGCTTGATCAAAAATCACTGGTGTAACAGTGTTAAAACACTGTTAAATTGTGTATAATTAACTAGATAAAAACTTATATATTTAAAGGAGACCATTTACAATGGCAATCAAAGCTGCACAAGTTAAAGAATTACGTGAAAAGACAAACGTGGGAATGATGGACGCAAAAAAGGCGTTGGTAGAAACTGACGGTGATATGGAAAAGGCAATTGATTTCCTTCGTGAAAAGGGAATGGCTAAGGCTGCTAAGAAAGCCGGAGCTATCGCTGCTGAAGGAATGACTTATGTTGCTGTTAAGGGCAACTTTGCTGCAATTATCGAATTGAACTCACAAACTGACTTCGTGGCTGGCAATAAAGAATTTAATGATTTGTTGCATGCCGTTGCGGAAACAATTGTTGACGCAAAGCCAGCTACTGTTGAAGAAGCGCTTGAATTGCCAATGGCCGGTAAGACTATGAACGAAGAAATCATCCACACTACGCAAATTACTGGTGAAAAGATTACTCTTCGTCGTTTTGCAGTTATCGAAGCTAAAGATGGTCAAGTTTTGGGAGCCTATTCACACATGGGTGGACGTATTTCTTCATTAGTTTTGCTTGATGGAGCAAATGCTGAAGTGGCTAAGGATGTTGCAATGCACGTTGCTGCTATTAACCCACAATATGTTTCACGCGAAGAAGTCCCTGCTGATACTTTGAGTCACGAAAAGGAAATTCAATTAGCTGCTGAAGACTTGAACGGTAAGCCAGATGCAATCAAAGAAAAGATCGTTGAAGGACGTTTGAACAAGTTCTTGTCAGAAATTTCATTGGTTGACCAAGCTTTCGTTAAGGGAGATGGTGAAACTGTGGCAGCTTATGTTGAAGGACAAAATGGTAAAGTTCTTTCATTCGTTCGTTATGAAGTTGGTGAAGGAATCGAAAAGGCAGAAAATGATTTTGCGGCTGAAGTTGCAGCACAAATTAAGTAAGATTTGATAGGGGTGCATAAACATGGCAGACGTAAAGTATAAGCGCATTTTATTAAAGCTATCAGGGGAAGCCATGGCTGGTGATAAGGGTTTTGGAATTGATCCTGAAACAGTTAATAGTATTGCTGCTGAAATTAAAGAAGTTTATGAGTTAGGGATTGAAATTGCTATTGTTATTGGTGGTGGAAATCTTTGGCGTGGTGAAAATGGTGCTCAGCTAGGAATGGAACGTGCCCAAGCTGATTATGTTGGGATGCTTGGAACTGTGATGAACGCTCTTTCTTTGCAAGATTCATTGGAAAATATGGATGTTCCTACACGCGTACAAACCGCAATTGAAATGCGTCAAGTCGCGGAACCATATGTTCGTCGTAAAGCAGTTAGGCATCTTGAAAAAGGGCGCGTTGTTATTTTTGGAGCTGGAACGGGTTCACCGTACTTTTCAACCGATACGACTTCTGCCTTACGTGCCGCTGAAGTTAATGCCGATGCGATTTTGATGGGTAAAAACGGGGTGGATGGTGTCTATAACGATGATCCACGTAATAACCCAAATGCAGTTAAGTATGATAAATTAACGCACATGGACGTTTTGTCGCAAGGTCTTAAAATCATGGATTCAACGGCTTCAACGCTCTCAATGGACAATGATATTGATCTTGTGGTCTTTAATTTGAATACGCACGGCAATATTAAACGCGTTGTTTTGGGTGAGAACATCGGAACAACAGTTGGAGGAAAATAAAGCATGGCAAATCAAATTTTAGAAAACACTAAAGAACGAATGGAAAAAGCCGGTATGGCTTTGCAAACTCAACTTGGTAAAATTAGAGCTGGAGTTGCTAATCCATCAATTTTAAGAGATGTTAAAGTAATGTATTATGGAGCCGAAACACCTTTGAATCAAGTTGCTTCAGTTTCAGTACCAGAAGCACGGATCCTTTTGATTACTCCATTTGATAAGACAGCATTAAAGGATATTGAACAAGCTATTTTTGCTTCTGATTTAGGATTAACTCCTACAAATGATGGTTCAGTTATTCGTTTGGTTATCCCTGCTTTAACTGAGGAAACTCGTAAGGATTTGACGAAAGAAGTTAAAGCTGAAGCTGAAAAAGCTAAGGTTGCAGTTCGTAATGTTCGTCGGGATGCTTTGGATCAAGCTAAAAAAGAAGAATTATCAGAAGATGAGTTGCGTAAGATCGATAAAGATATTCAAGGCTTAACTGATGATGGAGTTAAAAATATCGAAAAAATTGCCGCTTCTAAGGAAGCCGAACTTTTGAAGATTTAATATAACTTGTATGTTTTTATAATTATATTGAATTAATTTATATAATTTAATGCATAAAAATGATAAAATAACCTTACTTTAAATTTAAGTAAGGTTATTTTTTTACCTATAAACTAATAAATTATATGTAAAAAATTGGATAAAGTGAATTGGTTATACTAATAAAAAGTGAGTGTTTATAACATTTCTGAGTTAAAATAGCATTATTTTTATGTAATCAATGTATACCAATTTATACCATTTATAAAAAATAAACATTTTAATTAGTTGACTTGATGCGATTCAAAGGTATAATTATACTTATAATTTAAAAAATAAAAAACTATACCAATTTATAAAAGGTATGAGGGAGAATTTAAATGTATTATTGCGGAATTGTTGGTTATACAGGAACACAAAAAGAATCAGCGCCAATCTTATTAAAGGGCTTGGAGAAATTAGAGTACCGTGGATATGATTCAGCTGGTGTTTTTATCCCTAATCAAGATGCGACTGGTGATGAATTAGTCCGTCAAAAGGGACGTGTAGCTGATCTTGAAGCCTTATTGGCTGACAAAAATGTAAATGGTAAAGCTGGAATTGCGCATACCCGTTGGGCAACTCATGGTGAACCTTCTGTTAGAAATTCACACCCACAATACTCTGAAGATGAAAAATTTTATTTGGTTCACAATGGAGTGATTGAAAACTTCATGGAATTAAAAGAACAATATCTTTCAGATGTAACTTTCCAATCTGATACTGATACAGAAGTGGCTGTTCAATTGATTAGTAAGTTTGCTCGTGAAGACAATTTATCAACTTTTGATGCTTTCAAAAAAGCCATTAATTTATTTGGCGATTCAGCTTACGGTTTCCTTTTGATGGATCAATCAGAACCAGATCGGATGTATGTTGCAAAGCGTAAGTCACCATTGTTGATTGGGGTTGGATCTGACTTTAACGTAGTGACTTCTGATGCGGTTGCAATGTTGGATGAAACACATGACTTTATTGAGTTGCTTGATGGTGAAGTTGCAATCATTGATCCAAAGCAAATTCAACTTTTTAATGCTGACGGAGAAGCGGTTGAACGTGAACCATTCCATTTGGATATTGATGCTTCAGAAACTGATAAAGGAATTTATCCTTACTATATGTTAAAGGAAGTTGATGAGCAACCGGTTGTAATGCGTCGTTTGATGGAACGTTATTTTGATGATCAAGGAAATGCTTTGATTGGAAAAGCTATCTTAGATGAAATTAACGCTGCTGATCGAGTTTACATCATCGCTGCTGGGACTTCATACCATGCTGGACTAGCAGGAGCTCGCTTGTTTGAACAGTGGGCTAACAAGCCAACCAGTGTCTTTATCTCATCTGAATTTGCTTATGAGGAACCTTTGTTGTCAGAGAAGCCATTCTTTATTTTCTTGAGTCAATCTGGTGAAACTGCTGATTCACGTGAAGTTTTGCAAAATATCAATGAAGCTGGATACCACTCATTGACGTTGACCAACGTTGAAAAGTCAACGCTTTGGCGTGAAGCAACGTACGCTTTGCCATTATTGGCTGGACCTGAAATTGCGGTGGCTTCAACAAAAGCTTATATCGCACAAATTACTTTGGAAGCAATCTTGGCTTATGCTTTGGCAGGTAAGCAAGACCTTAATTTGATGGAAGAATTATCAAATATTGCGGTTGCAATTCAAGCTATTGTTGATGATAAGGATACTTTTAAGCAAGTTGCTAATGAAATGTTAGTGCCAGCATCGACAAATAGTGCATTTTACATTGGTCGTGGTGTCGATTCAAGCGTAGCCTTAGAAGCGGCATTGAAGTTGAAGGAAATTTCATATGTTCAAGCAGAAGGCTTTGCAGCTGGAGAATTGAAGCATGGAACTTTGGCTTTGATTGAAGAGGGAACTCCTGTGATTGCCTTAATTACTCAACCAAAGACGGCAGGTCTTGTTCGTGGGAACTTATCAGAGACGACAGCACGTGGATCACGTTCTTATACCATTGTTTCGAAGTCTTTGGCAAAGGAAGGCGATGGTTATGTTTTGCCAGATGTTGATCCTTTGCTAGCACCATTAGTTGAAGTGGTTCCAACACAATTATTGGCTTATTACACTTCACTTGGTCGTGGATTGGATGTTGATCGTCCACGTAACTTGGCTAAGTCAGTTACTGTTCAATAGATAAAAAATTTGTATTGAAAAGCCCGATCACATTTAGTTGTGGTTGAGCTTTTTTGCGTTATCTTTTTATTTA
This sequence comes from Weissella koreensis KCTC 3621, assembly GCF_000277645.1. Next base: position 322,645 of record NZ_AKGG01000005.1, read on the forward strand.
AATAATGTTGGATATCATTTAAACGCAATAAATTTGTTATTGAAATTTTAAGTTTATGCTAATAATAGGATTTAATCTAATCTATTTAAAAGTGCCTTATCATGAACTCATATTTATAAATGAAATATTTACAAATGGATATAATGACTGAGGTAAAGCCATTTTAGTACATTCAAACCGTTGGTCATAACATAACTAATTTAATAAATGAAGTATTGTATTTAAAGTTTTATTTGGGTAATATAGTTATAGCAAGTTTCCTAACGCTATGTTAGGTTAAAGATAAAATTTAATGAAAGAAGGACAATCATGGTGATTATTACGGCAGGCATGATTGGGGTTGGTAAGACAACCTTGACAGACTTAATTGCAAAACATAAGGGGACACAAGCTTTTTTTGAGCCAGTGGGAGAAAATCCAGTTCTACCATTATATTATGCTGATCCTAAGCAGTATGGTTTCTTACTGCAAATTTATTTTTTGAATAAGCGTTTTGCCATGATTAAAAAGGCGTTAGTAGACGATAATAATGTCTTAGATCGTTCCATTTATGAAGATGCTCTTTTCACACAAGAAAATCATAGTTCAGGTAATATTTCTGATGCTGAATTAGATGTTTATATGAAATTATTAGATAATATGATGAATGAATTGAGTGGTATGCAAAAAGGTCGTCCAGACTTGATGGTTTTCGCTGATGCTGACTTTGATACGATATTATATCGAATTAAAAAGCGAGGTCGTGATTACGAACAATTTGATGATAATGCTGACTTAAGAGATTATTATTTTAAAATGTGGAGTGCTTACCAACAATGGTATAAAGATTACGATGCATCTCCGAAGATGCGAGTAGATCTTCAAAAGTATGACTTGGAAGATCCAGAGAGTCAAAAAATAGTATTAAAGATGATTGACGATTATTTGGAAGAGTTAGAAGTACAATAAATAATATAAAGCTGGGCCTTAATTTTAATATAAGAGCTACGGCTTTTTTTCATGGAAAAATTTATGATAGCATATCTTAGAAGTGGATCATTACTTATGTATAAATAAGTAAACGCTCTTTTGATTTGATCATGGTAAAATAGAGTTATTATTATAGATGGGGGAATGAAGCATGAAATCTATTATTTTTGATGTTGATGGAACGCTATTATCGACGGAAAGTATGTATATTACGGCCTTAGCGGAAACATTAAAAGATCATAAAATTACACGGTCAGATGCTGAATTGCATCATGTTTTTGGATTGCCTGGGCCAGAGTCATTAGAATATTTAAAAATTCCTAATCCTGAACTCATTCAGGCAGATTGGATCGCACGTTTAGATGATTTTCGCGATAGTATTTTCTTATACCCTGAAGTTCTAAATATGTTAGAGCAACTAAAAAAAGGACAATATAAAATGGGAATTGTGACCTCGAACACACCAGCCGAGTTTGCAGCACACCATGATCGATTTGGAATTGAACAATTCTTTACTGATTTTGTTTTTGCAGGAATGACTAAAAATATGAAGCCAGCCTCAGATCCAATTTTATTAGCAATGAATAATTTAGTGAGTGATCCAAGTCAGACAATTTATATTGGTGATTCTATCCATGACATGCAAGCAGCTCATAATGCTGGAATTGCATATGGAATGGCAGGCTGGGGTGTAAAAGATCGAACTGTCTTTAAAGATCAAGCAGATTATATTTTTGAAACCCCTAATGACTTAGTGGAATGGGCTAAGCAGTAGAAAGTAGGCAGTGTAATGGACAATCGAGCTATCGGTTATATTGATTCAGGTCTAGGCGGATTAACCGTAGTTAAAGCGGCGTTAGCTAAGTTACCGAATGAAGCGATTTATTATCTAGGAGATACCGCCCGGATGCCATATGGACCACGACCGCAAGCAGAAGTAGTAACTTTTACGCGCCAAATGATTCAATTTTTAGTCGACAAACAGGTTAAGATGGTAGTGATTGCTTGTAATACTGCTACTGCGGCAGCATTACCTACAATGCAACAAGAATTTGATATCCCTATTATTGGAGTGATTGAATCAGGAGCAGCAACAGCAGCAACTCTAACCAATAATAAGATCGTTGGGGTAATTGCAACACAGGGAACGATAAATTCAGGTAGTTATGTTAAGGCATTACATCAAAACAATGCTGATTTATCAGTTTATCAATTGGCAGTTCCTGAATTTGTTACTTTAGTTGAAAGTGGAACGACAGATTCAATTGAAATCCAAGCGGTTGTTGATCGAAATATGGCTAATTTTCCAAGTTCAGAAATTGATACTTTGATTTTAGGATGTACCCATTTTCCACTATTAGAAAATAGCATTCAAAAAGGACTTGGAAGTAAAGTTAAGATCGTCGATGCGGGAGCAGAAACGATAACGATGGTAGCAACACAATTAAAATCACTAAACATTATGCATCAAGAAAGTTTGCAAGTTGATCATCATGCTGATCGATATTATACAACTGGTGATGCAGCTCAGTTTAAAATGTTGGGTGAACGTTGGTTAGAACGAGACGATTTACAAGTTAGTACTTTAACGATTGGTGCTGAAAAGTTATATTTAAAATGAGGTTAATTCATGAAACAACTAATTGTTGCTACTAAAAATTCAGGTAAAGTGTCAGAAATAAAGACCTTTTTAGAGCCTTTTTCAATTGAGGTAATTTCATTAAATGATTTACCAGAAATGCCAAAGATTATTGAAAATGGTCATTCTTTTGCTGAAAATGCGTTAATTAAGGCTCGGACAATCTGTCAGGCACTACAAGTTCCAGTTTTAGCGGATGATTCTGGATTGACAATTCCAGCCTTAAACGATGAGCCTGGAATTTATTCAGCACGGTATGCTGGTGACCATAATGATACAGCTAATAATCAAAAAGTTTTGCTGAAGTTAAAAGGTGTACCAATTGATCAACGGCAAGCATCTTTCCATACGGTCATGGTTGGGATAAAACCGGATGGTAGTCAAATTATGGCTGAAGGTCAGGTGGATGGATTGATTTTGGAAACTCCTCGAGGATCTAATGGGCTTGGTTATGATCCATTATTTTATTATGAACCATATCAAAAAACGCTTGCTGAAATGAGCCCATCAGAAAAAAATACCATTTCGCATCGAGGAAGAGCTTTAAAGGTATTATCACAAAAATTTAATGAATGGTGGTAAAAAGCAAGACAAAAATGCTCTATATTTTGCTTTGATAGTTTTGTCTTGCTTTTGCCGAAAAATTGAAAGAAAAAAATATCAGTAGATAAGATTGACTGATTTGTAAAAATGTTTTTATAGAGGACGGTGATATCTTATCCGACCTCTAAGAAGGAGGACAGAATGGATTATTTAATCGTTTCAGATATTCACGGTGATCGCTCTATTTTAGAAAAAATTGTGAACCATTATGTTGATCAAGTGCAGGCAATGTTTTTCAATGGTGATTCAGAATTGAAAGCTGATGATGAACTGTTTCAGCAAATTCAACCAGTTATTGGGAACATGGACTTCGATTCATTGTTTCCTGATGATCGATTATATGGTGACCGTTGGATTAAAATTTATCAAACGCACGGTCATTTATACCATACTGAATCAGATTTAAATCTGATTCGAGAACATGTAGCACCCTTGGATGCCAATGTTGTAACATTGGGACATACACATCAATTAGGGGCCGAAATGATTGATGGAAAATTATTTATTAACCCTGGATCTATTTCACTTCCTCGAGGACCTTATGCCTATTTAAAGGGGACTTATGCCATTTTATCGGTTCAACCAAAACAGTTAGACGTACAATTTTACAATCGAGAATTAGAGCCAGTGGAAGAAATGAATTTTAGTTTTAATCGTCAAAAGTAAGAATGGAGTAGCTATTATGGCTTTTACAAAAGAGGTAACAATTCTAGGGGATGATATTACATATGAAATCAATCCAACCTTGAAAAAATATGCTCTTACGGATGTTGGGTTTGTTAAAAATAATGCGGGAACTTATGTTATGCAACGTGCACTGCAACCGGATAAAGGATTAGAAAATTCGGTTAAATTAAAAGTAGCTATAAATGGAAGTGTTGATGGTTTTAAAATGAAGGTTGTGAATGCTTCTGGAAATACCAATATTAATATTTTTAAGTCAAATAATCAGTCCGATTTAGTGGAATTGTTGCGATACTATCTCGATGAATTGGTTAGTCGTGAAATTATAAAAATAAAATAATATAGATAAAGGCCGGAACGTTTTGTTCTAGCTTTTTTTGTAAGCATTAATTAAATTATTATATTGAATTTTTAAGCTAAAAAGGAATGGTTAATACACTTATCTTTTTTAAGTTCGTGATTTAAATAAAAAAGTAAAAATAATTTGCTTTTTGTTAATAAATTGCGGTAAAATTTAAATATAATAAAAAAAGGCGGAACGGAAATGATTGAACGATATACGCGGGCGGCGATGCAGAAAGTATGGTCATTAGAACAACAATACCAATCATGGCTGGAAGTGGAAATTGCAGTTATGGATGGCTTGGTACAAGAAGGTGGACGAGTTTCTGAATTGCGATCGATCCGACCAACAGTTACTGAATTGGCGTTAGTTGAGCAAAATGCAAAATTTAATGTTGAAGAAATCGCTGATTTAGAAAAAGTTACCAAACATGATATGGTTGCGTTTACCCGAAATATATCAGCTTCATTAGGGCCTGAAAAAAAGTGGATTCATTATGGATTAACAAGTACTGACGTAGTAGATACCGCACAAGCTCTTCGTTTGCGAGATGCTAATAAAATTATTCGGAAAGAATTAATCGCATATAGCGATGTCTTACGTCGTTTAACTTTGAAATATAAGACAACGGTTATGATGGGTAGAACTCATGGTGTTCATGCTGAACCAACCACGTTTGGGTTGGTTTTGGCCCGTTACTACCAAGCATCATTACGAAATTTAGAACGTTTTGATCGAGTGGCATCTGAAATGGAAACAGGAAAATTGTCGGGGTCCGTTGGTACTTTTGCAAATATTTCGCCTGAAGTCGAGATGGCAGCGATGAAACGATTAAAGCTGCAACCACAACCGGTTGGTTCACAAGTTTTACCAAGAGATTTGCATGCTGATTATATTTCGACTTTGGCTTTAATTGGAACTTCATTAGAGGAAGTTGCTGTTGAAATTCGAGGACTGCAACGTTCAGAAATTCATGAAGTCGAGGAGGGGTTTGCTGGAGGACAAAAAGGTTCTTCTTCAATGCCGCATAAACGTAATCCAATTGGCTCAGAAAATATTGTTGGTCTTTCACGAGTTTTACGGGGGATGACAATTCCGGCCTATGAGAATGTTCCGTTATGGCATGAACGAGATATTTCGCATTCTTCAGCAGAACGGGTCATTTTACCTGAGGCAACGTCGACATTAGACTATATGTTACATCGGATGACCAATATTCTTGATAATTTACAAGTATTTCCAGAACAAATGAAAAAGAATATGAATAGAACTTATGGTTTAATTTATTCACAACGATTGATGTATGCACTAATGGATGATGCTGATTTTTCAAGAGAGCAAGCATATGATGTAGTACAACCATTAACTGCACGTGCCTGGGATGAACAAATTCAATTTAGAAGTTTAGTTGATGCTGATCCAGTGATTCAAGAAAAATTAAGTAAGAAGCAAGTTGATGATGCATTTGATTATCATTGGCATTTACGTCATGTTGACGATGTGTTTGCTCGTCTTAATTTGAATGATGGTGAGTAAAAAAAGTAATAACGATTATAAAAATAAAAAACAATAAATAAAACTGGGGCATAATTTGTCTCAGTTTTTTTCTATAGGTGGGAATCATAAGTTAAAGTTAACTTTCAAGGTTTTCTTGTTATATAATAGAAGTAACACACAATAAGGGAGTAAGGCATGACAAAATTATATTTTATTCGTCACGGTAAAACAGAATGGAACAACGAGGGACGCTTCCAAGGAGCGCAAGGAGATTCACCATTGTTACCGGAGTCATACGAACAAATTGAAAAATTGGGAAACTATCTACAAGATATTGAATTTAAACATGCTTTTATTTCACCACTAAGGCGGGCACGTCTAACAGCTGAGGGAACATTAAGCCTACTTAAGAATCGACCATCAATGACTTTGAATTCTGGGTTAATTGAATTTAAATTGGGTGCTTGGGAAGGGCAGACTTTTGCTGCTGTGAAGAAAAATCAAGCAGAACAATATGAGGCCTGGCGTAATCATCCCGACCAATATGATGCCACCCAAGTTCCTGGAGCAGAGACATTTGAAGCCGTTCAAAAACGGTTTAAATATGCAGTTGATGAAGCAGTTCGAGCTTACGGTGGAGAAGATGTCAATTTGATTTTCTTTGCGCATGGTATGTTGTTGACAATTGGAATTGAAACTTTGTTAGAAAAGCCGTTAGCCCAATTACGGGCACGAGGTGGCTTAAGCAATACTTCAACATCTATTTTAGAGACCAATGATGGACAGACTTATCATGAAATTTCACGAAACGATACAAGCTATTTAGGAGTCATTGACGATCCAAGTAATACGATATAAATTGACAGGAGGTACAATTACATATGGTAGAAGCAAAAGATGAAGAAAACAAACTACAAGCCGATATGCATCAATTGGTCGAACTAATTCAAAAAGATGAGAATAATTGGCGTGCTTATGTTGATTTAGTCAATTTATTGGCAACAAGTGAAAATTTAGTTGAGGCTGAGGAACTGGGTCTTAAAAGTTTAGCGCTATTTAAGGAAGATCAAGTTGCACAAGACAATTTACATTATACGTTGGGTAACGTCTATTATTTAGCTGGTAGCTACGAACGCGCGAATGAATTCTTTCAATTAGTTACTGATGAGCAATTAAAGTATGATGCTGTTATGATGCAGGCTCAAACTTGGTATAATCAACAAAATTATCAAAAAGCTCTCGTTTATGCACTAACCGGGACGGAAATGCCGGAAAATGATTTAGCTGGTTTTATTTTACTAGGTAATATTTGGTTAAGTTTAGAAAATATGGAACAAGCAGCATCTGCTTTTGAACAGGCATTAAGCTTTGATGAAAATAATTTTGATGCCAATTTTGGCCGGGGATTAATTGCAACTGTTTTAAAAGAGGCCTCGAACCCTTGGTTTAAACGAGCACAAGCTCTTGATGAAAAACATTTTGAACAACAAGCAGGGCAATTAGATGCTTTAACGCAAATTATGATGGGAAATGATACCAATGAATGATATTCGCGATTTAATGGTGGATGATGCACCAGCGATGATTGCTCAGGTTCAAGGAATTATTTTTTCAGCAACAGATAGCTTTTATAAAGTGATTGCAGTTAAGATTGATGAAAAGAACTTTGAATATGATGGGGATGAAATTACAGTCACTGGTTCTTTTGGAGATCTTCAAATTGGATCAAATTATCAATTCACTGGTCAACTTAAAAATCATGCTCGTTTTGGACAACAGTTTGCGAGTGAACATTATCAACGGTTAGATACCAGTTCAGCAGCAGGATTAGTGCAATACCTTTCTGGAGCTGATTTTACGGGAATTGGTGCTAAAACAGCTGAAAAAATTGTCGATAGTTTAGGTACAGATGCAATTGACCAAATTTTAGATAATCCGGCTGTGTTAAATAATATTGGGTTGAGTGAAAAGCAAAGTTCCACGCTTGTAGAACAGTTAAAACAATCCGATGGGATGGAACGTTCAATTATTGCTTTGAACCAATTTGGCTTTGGATCGGCTTTAGCAACTACTATTTATGAGCACTATGAAAATGAAACCTTAGAAATCCTTAAAAATGATCCATATCGAATGGTGTGGGAAATTGACGGAGTTTCATTTAATCGAATTGATCAAATTGTTTTACAAGAAGGTTTGGATCCCCTTGATCCCAGACGCATTCAAGCAGGGGTTGTCGCAGCTATGAATAAAGCGACTTTTGAACAAGGGGACACATATGTTGAATTAAGTGTTCTAAGTTATGCTGCTAAACGGTCGTTAGAACGAAATGACCATACACAAATTGAACCGGAAGTAATACAAAATGCTTTGCTGGATTTAGTAGAGCAAGAAATTGTTGTTGCAGATGATGATCGGTTATTTATGACCAACTTATACTATGCAGAAGTTGGAATTGCTCAACGAATTGTGGAACTAAATTCGCAAAAAGGTATCTTTCCAAGACGTGCCGTTGAAAAAGTCCTTAAGCAGGTAGAAAAGCAACATCAACTGCAATATACTGATGAGCAGCATGAAGCAATGCTAGCCGCTTTAACAAGTAAATTGTTTATTTTAACGGGAGGACCTGGGACCGGTAAAACTACCATTATTAATGGGGTTGTCGATGCCTTTGGCCGTTTGTTACAACAAGATGGTTTAGATGAAGATAAAATTGAGTCAGCAATTAAGTTAGCAGCACCTACCGGACGAGCAGCTAAGCGTTTATCCGAAGCGACTGGGAAACCAGCGGCGACAATTCACCGTTTGCTAGGTATTTCAGGACGTGAAAGTTTATCCGATTTAGATTTAGATCCATTAGAAGGGCAACTTTTAATAATTGATGAGATGTCAATGGTAGATACTGAACTATTTAGCTTCTTGTTAGAAAACACCCCTAATTCAATGCAAATTATTTTAGTAGGAGATAAAGATCAACTGCCATCAGTAGGTCCGGGTCGAGTTTTCTATGATTTGCTAAGTAGTGGAAAGTTAAATTATCGCGAATTGGCAACAATTCATCGACAAGACGCAGATTCTACGATTATTGAATTAGCTAATGAAGTTAAACGTGGGCAACTACCTATTGATTTAATGCAGCGTCAGCCCGATCGTTCATTTTTCCCCGCACACGTTCAACAAATTCCGGATGCGATGGAAAAAATCATTATGAGTTGGATTGAACGAGGCAATTCAGTTCGCGATATGCAAATTTTAGCGCCGATGTATAAAACTGATGCAGGAGTAAACCGGTTAAATCTATTAGCTCAAGATCTTTTTAATCCTAAGACAAAACAGAAGCGTGAGATAATGTGGCGTGAAGGCGATTTTGAATTTGGCTTTAGAATTGGCGATAAAGTCATGCAAAAAGCCAATGATCCAGAACACGATGTTTTTAATGGTGATATTGGTTATATCAAAACGATTATGTTTGCGAAAGATCCTGAAAATGAAATGAAAGTTGATTACATTGAAGTTGATTTTGACAATAATTATGTTTTGTATCAAAGAACTGATTTTATGAATCTTACTTTAGCTTATGCAACCACAATTCATAAAGCTCAAGGCGGTGAATATTCATTAGTTATTATGCCGTTAGTACAGGCTTTTAACCGAATGCTACAACGCAATTTGCTTTACACTGGCCTTACACGAGCGAAGGATTCGTTGGTTCTATTGGGCGAACCAGGGGCATATCAACAGGCTGCTCAAACTGAGGGAGCTAAACGGAAAACGATGCTACCTACGCGTTTGGAAAAAGCTTTAGTGGGAATTTTACCTAAAGGCCCAACGCAAAAGGTGGAAGTTTCCGATCAAGATGTAGCAGTAGATCGGGATAATAAAGTTATATCAGAAAAGGGTTCTAAAACTGAATGGATCGATGACATAACTGAGCCTGGTTTAAACCATGAGCAACAATCTATAGCGATTAAAGAGGAAGTACCAGTTAATAAAAATCAGCTTAAACTCGCCATGATTCAAGCACAAACGATAGACCCCAATGTGGGGATGATGGGGGTGTCACCTTATGACTTTATGTAAATTAAATGCAACTCAGCGTAAATTTATTTTAGGGTTGGGGGCGCTGTTAATCGGCTTAAAAGTCCATCATCGGACTGCTGAATAGGAGGATTTTATGCAATTACAAAAATTACCATTAGAATTTGAAAATGCTTTGCCAATCGTACAAAAACTTGAGGATGCTGGATATGAAGCGTATTTTGTTGGCGGTTCGGTCCGGGATACTTTATTAAAAAAGCCAATTCATGATGTCGATATTGCAACTTCAGCCTATCCAGAAGAAGTTAAAACTATTTTTAATAAAACTGTTGATACTGGAATTGAGCATGGGACTGTGATGGTATTAGATCATGGAAATGGTTACGAAATTACTACATTTCGAACAGAATCATCTTACACTGATTTTAGACGTCCAGATGAAGTTAAATTTGTGCGGCAACTGGCTGATGATTTAAAGCGTCGTGATTTTACCGTAAATGCTTTAGCAGTTAAAAGTAATGGTGAAATTGTGGATTTATTTGATGGATTAACTGATCTAAGGCAACAAACTTTACGAGCAGTTGGAAGTGCTGATGAACGATTTCATGAGGATGCTTTACGAATGATGCGTGCTGTTCGTTTTGCTGCCCAATTAGATTTTAATTTGGATCCTGAAACGAAATTGGCTATTAAAAATAATGCAGAATTATTGCAAAATATATCAGTTGAACGAATTAATGTTGAATTCACTAAATTATTGCAAGGTAAAAATGCCCAATTTGGATTATTAGCATTGCTAAGCACGGGTCTAAATGAATATATGCCAGGGCTCAATCATACAGAAATTGATTTATGGGGATATGCAGAATTATTGGCCGTTGATCAAGCACATACGGATGCTGAAGCTTGGACTTTGCTGGCTTTTGAATTAGGATTAACCACTGTGGATGTGAAGGATTTTTTGAAATTATGGAAGCAAAGTAATGAATTAATTCAAACCATTCAGCGTTCGTTAGATCTTTTGAATCAATTGCGCTTAGATGATGCAAGTAATTGGCAATTATACGCAACTGGTTCAGCAATAGACAATGCACTATCGGTACTGAAATTAAGTGAATTGACCATTGATTCAGAGCGATTAAGAGAACGGTATCAAAATTTAGCAATTCATCAACGCAATGACCTAAAAGTGAATGGTAAAATTTTGAAAGATAAACTTAATTTAAATCCGGGACCAATTCTAGGTAAATTATTAACTGTCTTAGAACAAGCGGTGGTTGCGGGACAAGTTAAAAACGATGAGACAATTTTATTGAAATATGCTGCTGATTATCTTCAAAAACATCCAAAAGTATAATTTAACCTAAGTTTAAATTATGGATGGTATGATAAATGATATAAATATTAGGAAGATAGTGGGGATAGTATATGAATAGAAAACGACTAACTCAGCAAGGCTGGTTTCGAGTTTTAGCCATGGTAATTGCATTGGAAATGGTAGCTATCGCTATAAATTTCTTTTATGCACCAATTCATGTTGCAGCAGGTGGTGCAACTGGAGTTGCAATTTTATTGGATACGGCCTTTGGCATTAATCGCTCATTAACCGTTTTGATTTTTAATATTGCGATGATTATTTTATCGATCATTTTCTTAGACCGAAAAAGTGTTCGTAATATCACAGTTGGTAGTTTTCTACTGCCACTCTTGATGTACATAACTCCTAGCTATAAATTAGTTAATGACGCTGTTTTAGCGGTTATTATTGGCGGAGGAATTTTTGCAACTGGGGTGGCTTTATTATACCGCTTGGAAGCTTCAGCAGGTGGGACCACTGTGCCACCTATGATTTTAAAGAAATTCTTTGGAATCAATACTGCTGTTTCATTACTTTGTATTGATTTAACTATTACGTTATTTAATTTAATTGTCTCAAGTACGAATGCTTTCTTTTTAGCGGCTTTTTCATTGGTTGTGACGATGATTGTAATGCGTTATATTGAAACTGGGTTTGATTTAAAGCGCCAAGTTCAAATTATGAGCAATGATCATTTATCAGAAATTCACAAAATGTTATTGGATGAGAAATTGAGTTTGACTATTTATGAAGCCAGAGGTGGTTATACTAATGATGCCCGTGAGATGATTATGGTTATGTTAAATGGTAATGAATATGCTCACCTTTTACGTAAAATTCATGATATTGATCCCGATGCTTTTATTACCACCACCAACGTAACAGAAGTTCATGGTGGAAGTTTGGGATATTAATTTGAAAGAAGATAGTAATTCAAGAAAGTTCAGAAAGGACGTTGATTCATGAGCGATCAATATCAATTTAATCAGTATCTTGATGCGGGAAATATTGATATTAGTTTAGTTTTATTGCAAAGATATCATGAAATCGGTTTGACAGATCAAGAATTGATCATATATTTACAAATTAAAGCTATGCTAGATCGAGGGTATGTTGAACCAAGTACGGAAAAAATCGCTAAATATATGGGCTTGCAGCCAACGCAAGTTTTCTCAGGAATTGAAAATATGCGTGCTAAGAATTTAGTAGTTTTTGAAACTAAACGTGATGAAAACAAACGATTGATAACTACTCTGAATTTTCATCAGTTATATCAAAAACTATTGGAATTACCGGATGAATCAGCTGTTCGAGCAGTTGATCGACAGTCGAATAATAATAATAGTTTTCGACAAATTAAAGATGAGCCAACACGAGCAGAAATTTTTACTATGTTGGAACAGGAATTTGGCCGATCGCTTTCACCAATTGATTTAGAAATTGTTAGTAATTGGTTTGATGTTGATCATTTCTTACCAGTATTAATTCAAGAAGCGATTAAGGAAGCTGTGGCGAATCAAGCTTTGAATTTACGATATATTGAATCAATTTTGGTGAATTGGACTAAGCAAAATTATCATTCTAAACAGGATGTTTTAAAAAATTCAAAAAGGCGTAAGAACTTTCAAAATAAGCAAAATGGTATTAAAAAAGACACGCCTAAGATTCCTTTGGATGTTGACCTGTTAAGTTTGGACCCCAAACAATTATAAAAATTAAAGGGAACAATTAATGAAAAAGTGGAAAAAAAGTAAAATAAATGGTGTTTTACCTGAACAATTATCGGCGACAGTAAATCGGGTAAATGATTTAGGCGATATTGTCATGGATAGTGCTCTGGCTGGTGATTTTCGTTCCTTTTTAACAGGTGATCGAGTGACTGGTTTTGCTATTGGTGTGGTCGTTGGAAACGCCTTTTCCAATTTTGTGAAGGATTTTGTTAATTTAATCAGTGGGATGTTACATTTTTTAGGTATTTGGATCCAAAAAGGTATCTGGCAATTTAACGTTATCCCTTGGGCTGATTTTGGCAAATCTTTTTTGACAATGATTTTGATTGCTGGTTCTGTGTTTTTCTTTATTCGGATCCTAAATACTTTCGTTGCAAGAAATCCTACAGAAAAATTTGGATATAATGTTAATTTAATGGAAATTAAAGCTTTACGTAAAGAACAGCAGGAAACAAATCAATTATTGTCAGAATTAATATCGTTAGAGAAAAAACGGCAAAATTAGGTTAAAATGTTATAATGGATTTATTAAATAAATGGGGTTAAAATAATGAAAAAATATGATAAATTAGCAAAAAAGCAAGCAACTAAGATGACAAAAGATATTGAACTACAACTCAAGCGGGGACAAATTCATGTAGAACTGGTTGATTCACCAGAAGAAATGGATGAATTCTTAGCTGGATTACATTAATTTTTTAACAGTAAATCGAAAGATATTCGCGTTTGCTAAAAATTTAATGTAAAGGAGGTATGCATGATGGAGATGGAACGAATTAATGAGGATACTATTCGGGTTCTAGTTACTAAAGAAGATTTAGATGAACGTAGTATTTCGTTGGTGGATTTACTTAGTAACCAAGACGAAGTTGAAAAATTCTTTTATAGTATTTTAGCTGAGGTCGATGTGGAACATGATTTTGAGCAAAATGAAGCGGTCTCTTTCCAGGTGATGCCTAGTAAAAAGGGATTAGAAATTTTTATTACTAAAAATATGACCGACGATCAGGTACCAAAAGAGATTTTGGATAAGCTGATGGGATCTGAAAAAAATGAAGTTGATGAAACTCGTGATGAAGTATCAGATGATACTTTGCACGAATTGTTAGAAACTGACCAAAATGAGCAACGTAACAAAACTGATGATAGTGCAGCATTGTCTGGCAACGAAAAAGCGGGTCAAATTGCTAAGACTCCACAAAGCTTAACTTTTAAATTTAATGATTTCGAGTCATTGATTCAATTATCACAGGTCTTGGAGATTGAGGCAGCTAATAAGTTGGTTCAATATGATGGTGCTTATTATCTTGAATTACTATTTGATGAAACTTATCAATTAAATGAGATTAAAAATATTACTGCAATCGCCCGCGAATTTGGAAAACTTTCTGCAGTCGCAACGGCAGTTTTGGCTGAACATGGTAAAATTATTTTTGAAACCAAAGCGCTTAGTGAAATTGTAGAATATTTCAAATAAATTATTTTTAATAAACAAAAGCTAAAATTTAATTTAATAGTAGTTAATGTTTTACGTTAAAATGGGTCCTTACTTGTTGTAGGGACTTTTTTTATTGGAGATATAAAAATATTATTCGCAATTAATCAACATACAAACCAAGTTACAAGTGCTAAATGTGCTAATCGAGATATAGAGTATCGATGCTTAGACTGTCATCAGTTGGTGCTTTTAAGATTTGGACAGATTAGGCTACCATATTTTGCACACCAAGCACTAGCATCATGTCAAATTTTTAGCGACAATGAAAGTAAAGAGCATGTTTCTGGAAAATATCAATTAGCTACTTATTTTACTGAACGGGGTTATCAGGTAGAATTAGAACAATATTTACCAAAAATCAAACAACGACCAGACATGATGCTCTTGTATCCTGAGAAAAAGCAAAAATTTATGATTGAATATCAATGTTCACCAATTACTATAGAATATATAAAGGCACGTAATCTGGGATATCAACAAATGGGATTGTTAGTCCGATGGATTTTAGGAAAGCCATATCAGAAAAAACAATTACAGGATGGGACTTTGGCTAAATTTGCTCAGCCCATCGGAGCAAATCAAATTGGGATATGTTTTTGGAATACCCAAAAGAAACAGTTATTTAAAATTCCATGGTTAAAATTAGATGGTCAAAGGTCAATAAAAAATTATGTAAAGCTGAAAAAATTAGCAGATTTACAAATCAAGCAATTAGTGAGACAGAGCAAATCATTTAATATTATAAATAATCAACTTTATCAAATGCATCGTTCGCTATGGGGAATTCCATGGGAGTTGCATAATTTTAAACATTTAACTGGTGGGCTAAAATGTTCTAATACCTTGGCATTAGTTCAATTATATTTATTTATTGAAGAACAGCAACGATGTACAAAAGATACACTGTTTGATTTTACTAAAACTTTACCTTGGTATGAATTTTGTAGTATGGATCAAGGAGTTGTCCAAAGGCTTTGGTTGGATCAAGTATTAAGTGAGTGGACTAATTTAAAGTTGGTTTCATGGGAATCAAATTATTGGTTTTTATTACGAGAACCAACTTGGTTTAATCATTTAGATTTAAAAATAATGTCATTGCATCAACATAATGAAACCCTTATTGGAAAGGATAGTGGTAGAATTAAATACATAAATTAAAGAGAGATGGAGAAAATTAATGGTAAAAGAAATTCCAATCCGTTCAGAAGTGCCTACAAGCCAAACTTGGGACTTAACAACGATTTTTAAAGATGATCAAGCTTTTGACGCTGCTGTTGAAGATTTGAATCTACGACTTGAATTATCAGATGCTTTGGCTGAAAAGGTGTCTAATTCTGGTCAAGATTTATATCAAGCTCTACAATATGGTTTAAGCTTGATGCGTGATTTAGAAAAAGTATATGTGTATGCATCAATGAAGTCTGATCAAGATACTGGTAATCAATATTATCAAGGCTTAAATGCAATTGCTGGAAATTTAGCGGCACAAGTATCAAGTGCAATTGCCTTCTTTGATCCAGCAGTATTAAGTCTTTCGGATCAACAATTAGCTGAAATGTTTGAGACTGAGCCTAGATTAAAGGACTATCAACATTATTTTGAAACGATTCTAACGCAAAAAGGGCATGTTCTATCACGGGAAAGCGAAGAACTTTTGGCTGGGGCTTCTGAAGTCTTTAATGCTTCGCAAAATACATTTAGTATTTTAGATAATGCGGATATGGAATTTGGAGCAGTTGAAAATGAAGATGGTGAATTCGAACAATTGACGAATGGTGTTTATAGCCGCTTGTTAGAGTCGTCTAATCCAACAGTCCGTAAAAATGCTTTTCAAACTTTCTATCAATCTTATGCGCAATTAGAGAATACGTTTGGAACACTTATTAGTGGAAATGTTAAACAACAAAATTTTCAAGCGCAAGTTCGAAACTATCAATCAGCTCGTGAAGCGGCCTTGGCACAAAATCATATTCCAGAAGTTGTTTATGATAATTTGGTTGAAACTACACATCAAGCCTTACCTCTGTTACATCGTTATGTAGCACTTCGTAAAAAAATGTTGAAGTTACCTGAATTACATTCATATGATTTGTATACACCTATTTTAGGAACACCTGATTTTGATATCGACTATGAATCAGCTAAGGCGATGGCTTTGGAAGCTCTGAAGCCTATGGGTGATGAATATCTATCAATTATGAATGATGCCTTTGATGAACGTTGGATTGACGTTGTTGAAAATAAAGGGAAACGTAGTGGAGCATATTCGGGAGGATCGTATGATACCAATCCCTTCATGCTATTAAATTGGGTGGATAATTTAAATAATTTGTACACCCTGGTTCATGAAATGGGACATTCGGTTCATAGTTATCAAACTCGAAATAATCAGCCTTATCAATATGGAGATTACCCAATCTTTTTAGCTGAGATCGCTTCAACTACCAATGAGAATCTATTAACTGATTATTTGTTAAAGACAATTACGGATCCACAAATTCGAGCTTATATCTTGAATCAATACCTAGATGGATTCAAGGGAACTATGTTTAGGCAAACTCAATTTGCTGAATTTGAGCAATGGATGCACGAAAAGGATGCAAGCGGGGTACCTTTAACGGCAGAAGTTCTTGATGATGCGTATCTGGATTTGAATCAAGAATATTATGGTCCAGCGTTGACCGTTGATCCAGAAATTGCATATGAGTGGGCTCGTATTCCACACTTCTATTACAATTTCTATGTATTTCAATATTCGACTGGCTTCGCTGCAGCGACGGCCTTAGCAGAGCAAATTTTGCATGGAGGAACTGAAGGAGTGGCTGCTTATATGAGCTATCTACAAGCTGGTTCATCAGATTTTCCATTGGAAGTTATTAAAAAAGCTGGCGTTGATATGGCTAAAACGGATTATTTACAAGCAACCTTTGACGTCTTTGAACAACGTCTAAATGAATTTGAATCTATTATTGATACGCTTTAATAATTATATTTTAGCGAGGTTATTCTAATTATTTTAGATTTAATTAGGTCTTGCTGAAAGATAAGTTTAGGCATATAATTTTCTAGTACGCTAAGATCGTAGAAAAAATAAAGTTAGATGCATTCAGCAAGTTATCGTTAATGTGAGGATAATTGTATCTTTTTATGGGGAGCTACGGGAGCGCTTTAAAATTTAAATGAAGCTGTCAAATGATGATCTTAACATTATCGTTTGGAAGCAGGGTGGAACCGCGTTAAAAACGTCCCTGCATCAATCATGTTTAATTTGATTGGTGCAGGGATTTTTATTTTGAAATCAATCAAAAAACTAGTTGGAGAAAGGAATTAAAATGAGTAATACTTTATCAGTTCAAGATATTATTTTAAAATTGCAAGGCTTTTGGGCCAAGCAAGGGGCGATGTTGATGCAATCATATGACACAGAAAAAGGGGCGGGGACTATGTCACCGTACACTTTTTTGCGCGCTAATGGTCCAGAACCATGGCATGCCGCTTATGTTGAGCCCTCACGTCGTCCAGCAGATGGTCGGTATGGAGATAATCCAAACCGTCTGTATCAACATCACCAGTTTCAAGTAGTTATGAAGCCTTCTCCTGATAATATTCAAGAACTATATTTAGCTTCTCTTGAAGAATTGGGAATTGACCCACTTGAACACGATATTCGTTTCGTGGAAGATAACTGGGAAAACCCTTCAATGGGTGCAGCTGGGATTGGTTGGGAAATCTGGCTTGATGGAATGGAAGTGACGCAATTTACATACTTCCAACAAGTTGGAGGAATCCAAGTTGACGCTGTGACTTCTGAAATCACCTATGGTTTGGAGCGTTTAGCATCATACATTCAAAATGTTCCAACAGTCTATGATTTGGAATGGGGAAATGGGGTTTTGTATGGTGATATCTTCAAAGAACCTGAATTTGAACATTCAACCTACTCATTTGAACAATCTGATCAAAAAATGTTATTACGGCATTTTGATGAATATGAAGCAGAAGCACAACGTTTATTGGATCAAGGGTTAGTTCACCCTGCATACGATTATATTTTAAAGTCTTCACATACCTTTAATCTGTTAGATGCTCGGGGAACTGTTTCAGTTACGGAACGAGCTAAATATTTGAGTCGGATTCGTAAGATGGCGCGCCAAGTTGCACGGGCCTTTATTGATGAGCGTAAAAAGTTAGGATTCCCATTATTAAAGGATGAAGCACTACGAAATAAATATTTACCAGATGAAACGGAGGAAAACTAAAATGGCTGACTTTTTGATGGAAATTGGTTTAGAAGAAGTACCTGCACATTTAGTAACCCCAGCCATTAACCAACTGGTTGAGCGAACCGCAGCTTTTTTTGATGAACATCGCTTAGAACATGGAGAAATTCAACCATATTCTACACCGCGACGGTTAGCTGTTTTGGTACATGATGTTGCAAATCAAGCTTCTGATATTGAAGAAGAAATGAAGGGCCCAATCAAGCGGGCTGCTTTAGATGCAGATGGAAATTTCACCAAGGCGGCACAAGGTTTCGCACGTGGAAAAGGAATGACCACTGATGACATTATTTTTAAAGAATTTAATGGACAAGAGTTTGTTACATTAAGCCGACATGAAGTAGGTAAATCAGCACAAGAAGTATTAAGCCATTTTGATGAAGTTGTGACAAAAATGGCCTTTTCAACAACTATGAAATGGGCACGACATACCTTTGAATATGTTCGTCCAATTCGTTGGATGGTAGCCTTGTTGGACGCCGATTTAATCGAATTTGAAGTTTTAGATGTAAAAACTGATCGAACATCTCGTGGACATCGTTTCTTAGGTCATGATGTTGAAATTAGACATGCAAAAGATTATGTAGATAGTTTGAAAAACGAATCAGTGATTGTTGATGCTCAAATGCGAAAAAATATGATCAAAGATCAAATTAAGAAATTAGGAATTGATAATAACTGGCATGTTGTAGTTGATGCTGGATTACTTGAAGAAGTGAATAATATTGTTGAATTCCCAACGGCCTTTGCAGGACAATTCTCTGATGATTATTTGGAACTACCAGATGAAGTTTTGATTACTTCAATGAAAGAACACCAAAGATTCTTCCACGTTCAAAATCAAGCAGGGCAATTACTACCATTCTTTATTTCAGTTCGAAATGGTAATCAAGAGCACCTTGAAAATGTGATTGCTGGAAATGAAAAAGTTTTGGTAGCCCGTTTAGAAGATGCTAAATTCTTCTATCAAGAAGATCAAAAGCATGACATTAATTTCTATAATGAAAAATTAGAAGTAGTCTCATTCCATGAAAAATTAGGTTCAGTTGCTGCACATACTCGCCGAGTACGGGTACTAGCTGATATTATTTCTGCTCATTTATCATTTAATGAGGAGACGAAGCAACTTTTGAGCCGTGCTAGTTCAATTTATAAATTTGATTTGATGACAGGAATGGTTGGCGAATTTGATGAATTGCAAGGTGTCATGGGTGAAATTTATGCTCAACACTTTGGAGAAGAATCAGCTGTAGCCCAAGCCATTCGTGAACACTACATGCCTATTTCCGCGGATGGAGTATTACCAACTTCTGAACTAGGTAAGGTTTTGGCAGTGGCAGACAAGTTAGAATCATTAATGGCCTTTTTTGCTGGTGATATGATCCCATCTGGTTCAAATGATCCATATGCATTGCGTCGAGCTGCTTCTGGATTAGTGGATATCTTGGCAGATAATCAATGGCATCTTGATTTGAATCAAATTTTGGATGAATTTATTGTAGCCATGCAAAAGCAAGGCGATCAATCTGGATTGCCAGCGCCAATTCTAGATCAATTACCAGCTCAAATTAATAATGTAATCCACTTCTTAACGGATCGAGTAGTTAAAGAATTACAAGATCAACAAATTCGACGTGATATTATCGATGCAGTTACTAAAAATGATAGCTCCGATATGGTATCAATGTTGGCTAATGCTAAAATGTTACAGGTTGAAAGCCAAACTCCAGCTTTCCGAAGTGGGATGGAAGCGTTAAGTCGGGTGGCTCGTCTGGTAGTTAAGAACCCAACATCAGCACAAGTCGATCCTGCTTTATTTGAAAATGAGGCTGAGATGGATTTGAATCGCGGAATGAAGCGATTCCAAGAGGATCAAACACAGGATCGTTTGCAACAATTGCTGAATTTGGAGCCATTGATTTCAGCTTATTTTGATCAAACGATGGTTATGGTAGATGATGAAGCTGTTAAAAATAACCGTTTGGCAACTTTGGCACAGGTTCAAACTGAAACTACTAAAATTGCGAATGTTTTGGAATTACAATTAAAATAATTTACTGTTATTTTAATCATCGATAATTATTATCGAAAAGGTTAGGCCGATTTTTTTTGGTCTAGCCTTTTATTGTGAACTGGTAAAAGTAAAACCAGGATTGGTATTAACGTTATTGACACTTAATCAAAAGCGAGTTAACATAATCTATGTCGCATGCGACCTATATTATGTTATGAGGTAATTATCGATATGATGTTGAACGATATTGGCGGGAAAATTAAGGCAGCATCATTACTGACTGACCGTGAATTTACGCGAAGAGTTGAAAATAAAAAATTATCGGCGACTCAGCTACGATTTTTAAAATTTATAGTATTGAATCGTGATAATAATTTGACAACGAAACAGATTGAACGAGCTAGTTTACAAGGGCATGCCACAGTAAGTGGTGTTTTAAGAAGATTGATTAGAGATGGTTATACCATTGAATCGGTTAATATACATGATCGCCGAGAAAAATTTATCGAACCAACGGAAAAAGGGATACAACTAGTTGTTGCAAATGATAAATATCTTGAAATTATTGATACTATGATGTTAAAAGATGTTTCAGAAGATGAGTTAGACCTTTTGAATAGGATATTAGATAAAATTGTTACGAATTTAAGCAGTCAGATATAGTAAAAGATGTGTTCATATATATTGAATTTTTATTTTATTGATATATATAATATAGGTAAATGTCAGATGTTAAAAAATGAAATAAAGAAAGAAGATTAAGTTCATGAAATATGTTGCTATTGTAGGAAGTATTAGTAAAGATTCTATAAATATGCGTTTAGCTCAATTTGTAGCTAAACGGTATAGTAATGAAAATAATGAAATTGAAGTATTACATCTTGATAAACTACCAATGTACAATCGTGATGATGAACAAAATATGGTTCCAGAAGTTATAGCATTTAAAAATGCTATTAAAGCCGCCGATGGTGTGATTTGGGTAACACCAGAATATAATCAATCAATTCCAGGAGTATTGAAGAATGCTATTGACTGGATATCGCGTGTTGATAACGTGATTAATAATAAGCCATCAATGATGATGGGAACCACTCCAGGATTCTTAGGAACAGTTCATGCGCAATTACATTTGCGGGATATTTTATCTGCACTAGGCTCTCCTGTTTTGATTGGCAATGATGTGTTAATTGGCGGAGGACATAAAAAATTAACGTTAGATAATAATTTAAATGACGAGAGCACAGTTAATTGGTTAGATATAGTTATGAATAATTTTGAAAATTTTGTTAATAATAAGAAATAATGGCTATAAGATGCATTTTTAATAATTAAAAAAAGGCGGGCTTTTAAGCTCGTTTTTTTAATTTCTTATAAAAAAGTATTAACCAACAAGGTTAAAAAATGATAGGCTTGTTTAAGTGGAATTTTAAATTGCAATTATATTATTAAGATATTGCAGAAAATAAAGAGTGATCTAAGAGGAGGTTATTTTAGTTGTGAATAAAATAAAAACAATGCCAGTATGGCAACGCAATATGTATATTTTGTGGATAGGAGTCTTTTTAACCGGAATTGGATTAAGTATGGTAACACCATTTCTTTCCCTGTACATAAACACATTAGGGCATTATTCTAAAAGTATGTTGAGCTTATATTCAAGCCTAGCATTTTCAGGAAGTTACTTAACGATGGCAATTGCCTCACCATTTTGGGGCCGTTTAGCTGATACCAAGGGTCGTAAGAAAATGATTGTTCGTGCAGGTTTGGCGATGGGTGTAGCTTTCTTCTTAATGGGCTTAGTAACAAATGTTTGGCAATTAATCTTACTGCGTGCTATTCAAGGAGCATTAGGTGGCTTTACTTCTAATGCTAATGCTTTGATTGCTTCAGAAACACCAATTGAGCGATCAGGATATAGTATGGGAATTATGATGACTGGTTCTACAGCTGGAACATTGCTTGGACCGTTAATTGGAGGTGTTTTAGCAGACACAGTTGGTTATCGTTTTTCATTTACTTTGACTGGTGGTTTGATCTTAGCGGCAACGGTATTGGTTATATTTTGGGTTAAAGAAGAATTTTCCCCTAAAGCTAAAGAAGAACAGCAAACGTTATCACGAAAAGAAGTATTTGCGATGTTACCATATCCAAGAGTTATGTGGGGCTTCTTTATTACAACCATGATGATTATGGCTGTAAATCAATCAATTAATCCAATTCTGGCCCTCTTTGTGCAAGAATTGACGCACAATGCCAATAATACGGCATTTTTGGCTGGATTAGTGGCTGCAACACCTGGTGTGGCGTCTCTTATTTTTGCTCCTCAGTTAGGTCGATTGGGGGATAAATATGGAACCTCAAAAGTGATGTTAAGTGGTTTTATTTTAGGAGTGATTGTATTCTTACCCATGGGTTGGGTAAGTGCTGTGTGGCAACTAGCAGCACTACGTTTTTTCGTTGGAATTACTGATTCAACAATGATGCCATCAATTCAAACTTTGATTACTAAGACGACACCACATGAGGTGGTGAGCCGGATGTTTGCTTATAATCAAAGTTTTCAATCATTAGGATCCGTTGCGGGTCCAATTATTGGGGCTGTAGCCACTGGATTATTTGATTACCAAGGAGTCTTTATTATTTCTGCTTTGATTATTGGAATTAATGGGCTATGGTTCCATCATAATACCAAAGTTTTGCGACAAGATGGGATTGCTTAAATTGATTGTGTGATTCTGCATAATGAATTAAAATGCCAGCGAAGATAGACTGGTTGAGAACGATGAAGATAAATAGTAAATTGTTTCATTTGATAGTATAATAATAAAGTTATATGTAAATTAAACTTATTGAGAATGGCTGGTTACAATTATGTCAAAATATTTTAAAATATCATGGGTTCATCCAGTTTTAGTGTTTTTAGCACTAATCTTAGATGGCGTTATTGCTTTAAATTGGGCCCCAGTTTTATATAAATTACCAATGTCGGCTAGTCCGTTATTGGTTTTACTAGTCTTGTTGATGCCTATCCTAGTTAAAGTTGATAATAATTTAAATGAACATATTAATTTATATGTTTTAGCTGGGATTGTCGGATTAGTTTACGATTTTTATTATACGGGGTATGTTGGAGTATCATTGATTGGTTTCCCGTTAATGGTTGGTTTAGCTGTGTGGGCTCAAAAATATTTTGAATATTCATATTTCTGGGAAATGTTAATTTTCTTTGTGGTTATTAGTATCTATTTGATTTTTGATTATCTAGCATTTGGAATTATTAATGTGGCGAAAGCTAACTTACAAGAGTTTATTATTTTTCATATGTTCCCATCAATTTTGATCAATTTAATATTCTTTATTGTGTTTTTTCCAGCATTAAGTATCTTATATCGTTGGCTAGAGTCACCTAATTTAGTTGACTACCAAGTTGAAAATAAGCAAATAAATAATCGCCTGATTTTTAAGCGTTCTGATCGAATGTAACCAAAAATTATTTGACATTTAGTATTAAAACGCTTATTCTTACAACATAAATTAAATTCACATAGAAGAGTAGGTCGTTTAATTTGCTCAGAGAGTTGCGCTGAAGTTGAGAAGCAATCAAATTGATGATTCGAACCACACCTATGTTTGTTTGAAAATTGTAATGATTTTTCGGCTGATCGCGTTATAGATTCCCGCCATTATGTTAATAGTGGTGGCAGAGTGTACGTTAGTAATAGCGTACAAAAATTGAGGTGGAACCACGAATTCGATCGTCCTCAAGATATGTTAATCATATCTTGAGGGCTTTTTTTATTAATAAAGGATGGGGAGAATTATGGATTATTTATGGTCAATCTTACCTAGTATGTTAAATGGTTTGAAAATGACTTTTGGGGTGTTTGGATTAACCTTAGTTGGTGCCATTCCATTAGGTGTTTTAGTTGCAATGGCTCTACGTTCTGAAATTGGACTATTGAAATTGTTGATGAACTTCTATATTTGGATAATGCGGGGAACACCATTGCTATTACAAATTGTCTTTGTTTACTATGGACTTAGCTTGGCACAGATTGTAACTTTCCCTCGTTTTGAAGCGGCTGTTGTCACCTTTATATTGAATTATGCGGCTTATTTTGCTGAAATTTTTCGAGGTGGATTACAAAGTGTACCTCAAGGACAATATGAAGGGGCTCAGGTTTTAGGATTTTCCAAATGGCAAACTATGAAAAAAATCATCTTACCACAAGTAGTTAAAATCGTGATGCCATCAGTTGGAAATGAAGTGGTTAATTTGGTTAAAGATTCATCATTGGTTTATGTTATTGGATTAGGAGACTTAATGCGAGCTGGAAACATTGCTGCAGCACGGGATGTTACTCTAGTGCCATATTTATTAGTTGGAGCTCTATATTTGATCCTAACTGTTGCTGCAACATTGATTATGCGAAAAATTGAAAATTCATTAGATTTTGATCGTTTGGATCGTTAGAAAGGATTGAATATGTTAGAAATTAAAGATTTACAAAAAAAATACACTGACCATCTTATCTTTAAAAATTTAGCTTTGACGATCCCAACTGGAAAAATCATGGCGATAGTAGGACCATCTGGAATTGGGAAGACGACATTTTTAAAAATTATTGCCGGACTATTACCAGCTGATCAAGGTACGATGGAATTGAATGGAGAAAGACTGGATTTAACTGGTAATCGTAAAGGTGCTCAAGTTGGAGTTATTTTCCAAGACTTTAACCTTTTCCCCCAGTATACAGTCCAGGAAAATATTACTTTGGCCCCAATTAACGTTTTAAAAGATTCAAAATCGGCGGCAAATAAAAAAGCTGAAGAGCTTTTAAAGGAATTAGGATTGTTTGATCAAGCTAGCCAGTATCCTAATCAATTATCTGGTGGTCAGAAACAACGAGTTGCGATTGCGCGTGCTCTAGCTATGCAACCGGGTATGTTGGCTTATGATGAACCAACCTCAGGGTTAGATGCAGCTTCAACGCAGCAAGTTGTTCATGTGATGCAACAAATGAAATCCCAAGGGGTTACACAGTTGGTTGTTACTCATGACTTACCATTTGCTGAAGCTGTGGCAGATTTAACGTTTGATTTTGGAAAAGAGGTTCAACGTTGAGACATAAAAAACAAATTTGGGGTAATTTAATTGTTTTTGTAATATTAATAGGAATTATTGGTGGGTTAACTTGGAAAGTTAATCACCCCAAAGACCAATGGGGTAAAACACAACAGAAAAAGGTGATCGTTATTGGAGTCGATGATACGTTCGTTCCAATGGGTTTTCGAAATTCCAAAGGCGAGTTAGTTGGTTACGATGTTGATCTTGCACGAAAAACTTTTCAAGCGATGGGATTAAAAGTTAAATTTCAAGTAATTGATTGGTCAATGAAAGAAACAGAACTTAAATCTAAGCATATTGATGCAATTTGGAATGGTTATACTGAGACACCCGAGCGAGCAAAACATGTTGCCTTTTCAGAATCATATCACCAAGATGAGCAAGTTATTTTAACTTTAAAAGATCATAACTTTAAGCAAGCTAAAGATTTAAAAAATCACGATTTAGGGATTCAAACGGGTTCTTCTGGAGCAGCAAGTTATGATGGACAACCACATATTTTGAAAAGCATCATTCGTGATACCGTTCAGTATGATGATTTTTCAAAGGCGCTGAACGATTTACAAGTAGATCGAATTCAAGGGGTCTTAATTGATAGTGATTATGCGCGTTATTATATAGCTCATTCGGCTCAAGGTAATCAATTTCAGATGCTTCAAACGAGATTTCCAAAGGAACAATTTGTAGTTGGTTTCCGGAAATCAGATGTTAAATTAAGATTAGCCGTAAATAAACAGTTGGCAAAATTTGAAAAAGATAGTACTATAAGTGAGTTGACGGAAAAATATTTTAATTAATACGGCAACATCAATCAAATAATATTTACCAAAAAATGAGGTCGTTCACGCGCCTTCATTTTTTATTTTTATAAATTATTTTTAGGGGAGGTAGAATTGGATGCAAACAACAAAAGGTATGTCTTTAAAATGGCTGTTAATAGCGAGTTTTATTAATAATTTTGCTTTAGGGTTTATTTGGCCATTAACTTCTATTTATTTACATAATCAATTAGGTCAAACATTGATTACTGTTGGATGGGTTATGTTAATGAACGCTGTAGGTCAAATGGTCGGTAGCGTTATTTCGGGGCGGCTTTTTGACCGGATGCAACCATTTAACCTCATTCGAATTGGGATTGGAGTCATGGCACTTTCACAAGTTGCTTTTATTCTTTGGCATGGTTGGCCAGCTTACCCAATTATTTTAGCTGTTACGGGAATTTTTAGTGGTTGGAATACAGCAACAATTAACTCATATGGGACTCAGGTTAGAGGTCATGATGGCCGATATGTTTTTAATATGTTATATTTTATTGCTAATTTTGGTATGGTTTTTGCTACTGCCATGGTTGGTACAATTTATAACTATGGTATTGTTTGGCTTTTTATTATTTCATTTATCATGTACAGTGCTCTTTTTATTATTATTCAAAAATTCTTTAACTTTAAGCTAGAACAAGCGCAAGTAGATGGTAATCAAAATATGGAAAAAATTAAATTGCCAACCTGGAATTTACGTATTATTTGGACGGTGATTTTAGGACTGAGCGTTCTTTGGATTTCTTATGCTCAGTGGCAAGGGAATTTGTCTGTCTATATGTCTGATGTTTTACATTTACCATTGTGGCAATATTCAATGCTTTGGACGATTAATGGACTTTTGGTAGCGGTTGTGCAACTAACCATTAATTTTTTGAATCTTTCCACTAATCGTAAAATGATGTGGATCCAAATTTATGGAGGTATTGCTTGCTTTGGCTTGGCATTCTTGATTTTGCCATTTGTTGATGATTTTAAAGGATTTGCTTTGGCAATGGTTATCACAACTTTGGGCGAAGCAACTGCGTTCCCAATGATCCCTGCCTTGGTAAATGAGTTAACACCATTGAACTTTAAAGGACAATTCCAAGGATTAGTGGCGGCAGCACCATCAGCAGGAAAAGCGATTGGCCCATTGATGGGAGGATTCTTTATTGAGCGTCTCGGATATCATTCAATGTTTTATTTAGCTGCAGGGCTAGTTGCAATAACATTGGTATTTGTTATCTTAATTATTATGATTGGGTTTAAGAAAACGACACTTTATTAAAACATATAAAACGTTAATGATCTATTTATGTAAATAAAAAACGTATTCAATATTTGAATACGTTTTTTATTTAGTCATTTTTACTATCTGTACCGCTTGGTTCAGGAGTAGGAGTCGGTGTTTGACTAGTACTTGAAGACGTAGCTGAACTACTTGTGCTTGGCGTTGTATTTGAAGTTGAAGTAGTAGTAGAATTAGTACTATTTTGACTCTGTTGTTGTGTTGATGATGATTCTTTAGTCGTTGAGAAAATCGTAGAAGATCGTGCAATGGAAGAAGAAGAAGATCCACTAACAGCAGTAGTTGAACCAAATACACGATGAGCAAACGGATCCTTAAAGTCGGCATCCTTGACCTCATATTCAGTTTGACCGTACTTGGTAACTTTCGTAACTGATGACGGAACTCGCCAGTTAGAACCGTCACCATCATTTTTATCCATAACATATTGCATCAAAGTGTCATAAATTTCACTTGGCAATTGCGAAGTTGAACTTAATGGAGTATCAACTTGCATGGGTTGATCATATCCAGTCCAAACTGAAATAGCAGCAGATTTAGTGAAACCAGTAAACCAAAGATCTTGAGCACTATTACTAGGGAATTTTGAGTCAGAAGGGTAAGCAACGGTTCCAGATTTAGCAGCTTGCTTATAATCGGAATGAATGTACTTGTCATAACCTAAGTTCCAAGGAGCTTTAGCAGTGAATACAGATTGTAGCATATTATTGATCATAAATGCAGTTGATTCTTTCATCGCTCTGGTTCCCTTGCTACTCATATCAGTAACTTTACCTTCTCTTGTTGTAATAGACTTAACATAAGAAGGCTTATAATAAGTACCACCATTAGCAAAGGCAGAGAATGCTGCTGCTTCTTGTTCAGTTGAGATGTTAAATCCAATTGCAGAACCACCAGTTAACTTTTGATTGATGCCTAATTTTTTAAGGAAGTCACCAGCCCGCGTATAGCCAACGTACTCATCTTTTTTACCATTTGGTAGTGTACTTTGTCCCTCTAATGTATGCAAAGCCGGTACATTCAATGAACGTGAAAGAGCGTTACGCATTGTCACATATTGTTGTCCACTTTGTTTAGAGTAAGGTAAGTTGTTTGTCATACCAGCGTCACCAACATTGAGGTCAGTTCCAGCATATTTAAATGATGAAGAATCGTCTACGGCTCGATAAGTTGGCCAGTTAAATTCTTCAATTGCAGGAGCGTAATCAATTAAAGGCTTAACCGTTGAACCACCAGATCGTTGAGTAGAAGTAGCTAGATTGAGGCCTTGCAAACTGTCCTGATTACGACCACCAATTTGTGCAATGACGTCCCCTGATTGTGGATCCGTAATGGTTACAGCCGTTTGAATTTCGTCATCAGGGAAGTTAATCCCATATGAATTACCATTTGATGAATTAATTATATCGTAAGCTTTGTTTTGAACATCACCATCCAAATTGGTTTTAATGGTTAAACCATCACGATTAACATCGTATTTTGCTTTTTTGACTTGAGCTAAAACAGAAGTTACATAAGAGTCTGATATTTTTTCTTTCTCTGCTTCTTCATCATTTTCAGGGTGAGAAGAAACTAATCCATCATCAATTGGGGTGTTTTTATAAGTCTGAGCTTCATTTTTGGAAATTGTGCCATACTCAGCCATCGCATTTAAGACTTGATCTCGACGATATTTAGCACCTTTTGGATTAGTATATGGATCATAGCCCGAAGGAGACTGAGGTAATCCAGCGATCAAAGCAGTCTGTGGGATGGTCAAATCTTCCATGTCTTTATCATAGTAGAATTTAGCGGCGGTCTTCATTCCATAGACCCCATTACCCATGTAAACTTTGTTCATATAAAGAGTCAAAATTTGAGCTTTTGAATATTGTTTTTCGACTTTAATTGACATCCAAGCTTCTTGAACTTTACGCTTTAGGGTTTGATCACTTGTGGCTGATGAAAAGGCTGTTTGTTTGATCAATTGTTGAGTTAAGGTAGATCCACCTTGTAGACCAAGTGATGAACCAGTTAGATTAGCGAAAGCAGCGCCAACGATTCGACGAATATCAATACCACCATGCTTATAAAATCGTCGATCTTCAATAGCTACGACCGCATTTTTCATGGTATCAGTATATTCACTTTGACGGGCAATTTCACGTCGTTCGTTACCACTTGTCCAAACGGTATTTCCATCTTTATCTAAAATAGTAGATTGAGATGAACCGGCTAAACCGGCATTAGTGACTTTTGGAGCAGTGATGGACCAGTAAGAAACCAAAGCAATCACAATAATGGCAATGATTCCGATCACACTTGCAACAATGAATAAGATTCGCTTTTTAAGCGGATGGTTGGCACGCTTCTTTTTAGGATGTGTGCGATTAGCTCTAGAAAGATTTTGATCAGGCATTTGATCGTTCTCCTTGAATAATATAAATTTAATGTATTGCAATTAATTGATCAACTGCATTGAGATAAGGTAGGGAAGGTCTTAAACCAGTTGGGATTAAGATTCCTTGTTCGACAATTTCGGTATATGGAACTGACTTACGGTTTTCTTGCCGATTTTTCCAATAAGTGATTAAGAGACTACTATCAATCAGGTAGGTTTCATTACGTTTTGTAAAACGAATAATAAAAAAGCTTAGGCCACCAAGCCGTTTAATATCATCTAAATGATCAATTTGATGTTGATGGACATTACTAAGTGGAAATGAGGTTTGGTTGGCTGTTTCCTTGGCATCAAAATCCAGATAGCGTCCTTGATAAATTCCATTATAATCAGTCGTTGAAGCTTGACGAAAGTAAGCTTCTGTTATTTTGGCGGCTGATCTTTTTGGATACTCAACATTTACAATTTGAATAGGGGTTGGCTTTTTATGAATGTTAGCCAAACCATTTTGTAGATAAAATTGATTGGCTTGATTTAATTCGCTTTCTAAAGACATTCCACGATGACCTTGATTAGGACGTTTTATGTCATTTTTTGTTGATCGCGATGGTTCAAATGGTTGTCCATTTGGGTATTTAATGGTCATCGCAACACCTCCATATGAAAGATAATTGTTATTATTATACCAAAATTACCCAGACTAGTCCTATATTGAGGGGATTTAATTTATTAATTGAGGTATATTTTTATCAGCAATTTATAATTTTTGTTTCTAGATGATAGAAATAAACTAGATTATAGGATGATCTAGTTTAGATAAAATAATCTCATAAAATGTGATATGAACCGATTGAATCTTGATTTTCTGCTATAATTAATAGGAAGAATTATCAGCAATTGAGGGATGGATTGATTATTTTTTAATTTTAATCTAAGAAAATTGTGGTTAAAATATTATTGTTTATATAATATTTAGGATTATTACGTTGAAAGAGGAATTTTACGTATGACAAGACTGTGGATCACTGGTTTTAGAAGTTTTGAATTAGGCATTTTTGGAAATCAAGATCCTAAAGTCACTGTTATTAAATTTGCTCTTGAAAAGTTGCTGAAGAGAGCATTAGATGAAGGATTAGAGTGGGTTATAACGGGTGGACAATTAGGTATAGATCAATATGCATTAGAAACCGCAAATGCGTTGAGATTGGATAACCCGCTGTTAAAAACAGCCCTAATGACTCCATTTATTGATTTTGGAGGACAGTGGAATGAAAACAATCAGGCTCAACTTCAGCAATTAAAAACAGCAGTGGATTTTACACAAAGCGTCAGTCCAGAACCTTATAAAAATCCTCAGCAATTCAAAAATTATCAAAATTTTATGCTAAAGCATACAGATGGAGTAATTCTATTCTATGATCCACAAGCAGATGAAAGTAAGGTTCGTTTCCTGTATGCCGCTATGCAACAATATCAGCAAAATCGTTCATATCCGATTACTTTAGTTGATTTTGACCGTTTACAAGAATATTCCGATGAATATGCTGAAAGTATTCGAGAATGGTAAAAATTATTTTTTCAGATGAAATAAGTTAGATAAACTGGTAAACTTGAAACAAGATTAAATAAAGGAGCTCCACTATGGAACAAGTACGGCACACCGTTGAAGAAATTTTTAATAAAGATTTTAAGAAAACTGCAATTCAAGGTTACAATACTAATGATGTTGATAGTTATCTTGATGAATTAATGGCGGATTATCAAATATTTGAAAGTAATATTAGTGAATTAGAAGAAACCATTGAGAAACAAAAGTTGGAAATTGCTGAGTTAACACGTCGAGCTAATTCAGTTACAGCAACAACCAGTACTAGTAATCCGGCAACTCCTTCAGCAAATGCAAATATGGATATCTTAAAGCGGCTCTCTAATTTAGAACGGCGTGTCTTTGGAACAGCTAATGAAAAAACAGAATAATAAAACACTATAAATTGCGAAGCATTTGGTGTATAATTTAGGATGTTGTGTTAGTGGGTAATTGCGTATCATTTTTATGGTATGAGGAAAGTCCATGCTCGCACTGGCTGTGATGCCAGTAGTGTTCGCGCTAGCTGAAAAAATAAGGCTAGGCAGCCATGTAAATGGTTGACGGCCAACGAATGACCTAAAGGAAACCACGGTTTAATAGTTGTGAAAGTGCCACAGTGACGAACCTTTTTAGAAATGGAAAGGCTGGAACGCGGTAAACCCCACGAGCGGGCAACCCAAACTTTGGTAGGGGCGCTTGATCTAACAAATTGAAGTGATGATCGGGGAGATATTTTTAATATCTGAGATAGATGATTGCCACCAAACAAAGCCTGCCAAGCTCTGTTTGGAACAAAACATGGCTTACAGCTAACACATCCGGCAGCCGACACTTTAGGGTGTCGGCTTTTATTTTTGTATTTTTTATAAAAATAAAAGTAATAAACAAGTTTGCTCACTAAATTGATATAATTTAAATTGAAGTGAGGTTACTTGTTGAAACATATAAAATATAGTTTTTAATGATTTAAAGAAAATGAACTAGCATTAAGTTGATACTCAGTTATTGAAGGAGACAGCTTAATATTTACGAATGAGGAGTATAGGATGACCGAACCAACTTTTAAATTAATGGCTGTCATGGGCGCTGGGATGGAAGCAATTGTTGCTAAAGAACTAAAAAATTTAGGTTATCAAGTTAGAACTGAAAATGGTCGAGTGTTCTTTGAAGGAACTTTGACTGATATTTATCGAGCTAACCTGTGGTTAAGAGTAGCGGATCGAATTAAAATTGTTTTGACTGAATTTGAAGCCAAAACTTTTGAGGATTTATTTCAAGGAGTTAAAGCTTATCCTTTTGAAGAAATTTTGCCTTATGACGCGGAATTCCCCGTCAATGGTCGGTCAAAAGGGTCAATCTTACATTCCGTTCCAACAGTCCAAAGTATTACAAAAAAGGCAATTGTTGAACGTTTATCTGAAACGTATAATACACGAGGCCATTTACCTGAAACCGGTGCTCGGTATCTAATTGAGGCAGCAATTGATAAAAATCATGTCATGATTACTTTAGATACTACTGGAGACTCCCTCTTTAAACGAGGTTATCGAACTGAAAAGGGAGGAGCGCCATTGAAAGAAACTATGGCAGCAGCTCTTGTAGATTTGGCTCATTGGTTTACTGATAATCCGTTTGTCGATCCCGTTACTGGATCTGGGACCATTCCAATTGAAGCTGCTTTAATTGGTCGAAATATCGCACCAGGACTTAATCGCGAATTTGATATTTCTGATTGGGAAATGTTTGATCCATCAATTGGGAAAGAATTGAAAGAAACCGCCCGAGGTATGATTGATTTTAATGTTGAATTAAACATCAAAGGTTATGATATCGATGAAAATATGATTGATATTGCTAAAGATAATGCGAATAAAGCTGGCGTTGGGGAAGATATTGAATTTAAGCAATTAGCAGCTAAAGATTGGGTCCCTGAAGATAAAAATGGAATTATTGTCGCTAATCCTCCCTATGGAGAACGATTAGGTGATGAAGAAACCGTCCGTCGTTTATATGGCGAAATGGGTGATATTTATAAAAATATGCCAACTTGGTCAAAATATATTTTGACTAGTGATGAAGAATTTGAAAAGGCATATGGAGAAAAAGCAACGAAGAAACGTAAACTCTATAATGGAGCGTTAAAGGTTGATTTGTATCAATATTGGGGAAAAAAGGAGCGTTAATTAATGAGTCAAGAAATGTTAAGGGGCATGAATCCACAACAGGCTGAGGCTGTGACGACAACGGAAGGTCCGTTGTTAATTATGGCTGGGGCGGGATCTGGTAAAACTCGGGTTTTAACACATCGGGTTGCACATTTAATTAAAGACAAAAATGTGGCGCCTTGGCGGATTTTGGCTATTACTTTTACCAATAAGGCTGCACGAGAAATGAAAGAACGGATTGCTGATTTAATTGGGGCTGAGGATGCTGATCGAGTTTGGGTTTCGACTTTTCACGCCATGGCCGTTCGAATTTTACGACGCGATATTGATAAATTAGGTTATAAACGTGATTTTACGATCATTGATGCCGGAACTCAAAGAACGCTGGTTAAGCGAATTTTAAAAGATCAAAATGTTGATATTGAAAAGTTTGACCCTCGGAGTGTTTTGAGTGCAATTTCAAATGCTAAAAATGCCATGGAAACTCCCGTCGATTATGCTAAAACGGCTAATGACCTAT
The DNA here is from genome assembly GCF_000277645.1 of Weissella koreensis KCTC 3621. The sequence goes on from NZ_AKGG01000005.1 coordinate 357,187, forward strand.
TTGGTAAAATTGTGGCGAAAGCCTATGCTGCTTATCAAAAACAATTAGGCTTATCTCAATCTGTGGATTTTGATGATTTAATTATGTTGACGATCGAGCTCTTAGAACAAGAACCAGAAGTTTTACAGTATTACCAAGATAAGTTCCAATATATTCATGTCGATGAGTATCAAGATACTAATGATGCTCAATATCGATTAATTCAATTATTGGCTGATGGTTGGAAAAATTTAGCTGTTGTAGGTGATTCTGATCAGAGTATTTATGGATGGCGTGGTGCTAATTTAGAAATTATTTTGAATTTCGAAAAAGATTATGTAGGGGCTAAAAAAGTCCTTTTGGAACAAAATTATCGTTCGACTCAAACGATTTTAAATGCAGCTAATGAGGTAATTGCTAATAATAATGGGCGAATTACTAAAAATTTGTGGACTGAGAATGGTGATGGTGAAAAAATAACTTATCATCGTTCAAATTCAGACCGAGATGAGGCTGTTTATATTTTAGGTGAAATTGCGAATCAAGTTAAAAATGAGAAACGACAATATCGAGACTTTGCAATCCTTTATCGGACAAATGCCCAATCACGTGGGATAGAAGAGGCGTTAGTTAAAGCTAATATTCCATATACAATGGTTGGTGGTTCAAAATTCTATGATCGAAAAGAAATTCGTGATATTTTAGCGTACTTCTCACTCCTTACGAATCCTGCTGATGATGAAAGCTTTTTACGAGTGGTCAATGAACCTAAACGGGGGCTTGGTGATACGTCAATTATTAAGTTACGGGCATTTGCTAGTGAGCATAATTGGCCTCTTCTAGAGGCAGCGGCTAATGCTAATTTAATGAATGATTTACAAAGTCGGGCGCAAAATAAATTTATGGATTTTGCAGCATTGATGCAAAATCTAATTCAACAAGAACAATTTGATGTTTCAATCACTGATTTAGCACGGGTGATTTATAAAGAAACGAATTATGTGGAAACATTAAAAGCTAGTCCTACGCCTGAAAACGAAAATCGTTTAGAAAATTTGGATGAATTTTTGACGGTGACCGAACAATTTGATAAAAATTACGTTCCAGATGAAGAAAGCGTTTCTAAATATGTAGACTTTATGAGTGAATTGGCTTTGGTTTCCGATATTGATAATGTTGATGAGGATGATAATAATGTAACCTTGATGACTTTGCATGCAGCCAAAGGGCTTGAATTTCCAGTTGTCTTTTTGGTAGGGATGGAAGAATCAATTTTCCCATCATTCCGGGCTATTATTGATCCAAAACAGTTGGATGAAGAACGTCGTCTGGCCTATGTTGGTATTACTCGGGCTAAGGAAAAACTTTATTTGACAAACGCTTACACACGCATGCTTTACGGTAAGATGAATAACAATATGCCTTCACGGTTTATTGATGAAATTTCACCAAAATATTTGGATCTTTCCACTGTAGGTCAGTTAGATAGTTATAGAGCGCGGGAAGCTAGTTTACCTTTTGCACAACGAACGCAATCAGTAACTGGTACAACCTTTCAAGGACGTCAGGCCCAGCCTAATCAAAGAACAAATTCAAGTACAAGCCGGAATTTAACTTCAACGCGGCAAGTACATCAAGCACCAAATAATACTACATCTGACGAACAATCCAACTGGGCGGTTGGTGATTTGGTTTCTCATAAAAAGTGGGGAACTGGAACAGTTGTTAAGGTTAATGGGTTGGGTGAAGATATGGAATTAGATGTTGCCTTTGCATCACAAGGAATTAAACGACTATTGGCAGCATTTGCCCCCATCAAAAAGCAAAGCTAAAGGAGTAATGTATGGTCGAAGATCAATTGACATTAGCGGAAGCAAAAGAAAAGTTAGCTATTCGGCAAGCTCAGTTAAAAAAATGGGCAGTAGAATATTATCAAAACGATGCACCCACAGTGGAAGATAGTGATTACGACCTTGTCTACCAAGAAGTAATTGATTTAGAATATCAATTTCCTGAATTGATTACACCTGATTCAATTACGCAAAAAGTTGGGGATCAAACGAAAGATGATCTGCCAAAGGTTGAACATTTGCAACCTATGTTATCTTTAGGCGATGTTTTTTCTATTGAAGCTTTAGATGATTGGATGAATACAATGCAGCAGAGTACTTCGGATTTTTTGGAATATAATGCAGAATTGAAGATTGATGGATTAGCGATTAGTTTACAATATACAAATGGCCAATTAACACAAGCTTCGACCCGAGGTAATGGGCAAATTGGTGAAGATGTTACCGCGAATGTTTTAAACATTAAGAATATTCCACATCAATTAACCGAGCCTTTAAATTTGGAAGTTCGGGGCGAAATTTATATGCCTAAGGCAGCTTTTGTCAGCTTAAATGAACAACGAGATCGAGATGGATTGGCGCCCTTTGCTAATCCTCGAAATGCGGCGGCGGGTTCTTTGCGTCAACTTGATCCACAAATTACTAAACAGCGTCAATTGGCAGGCTTTATATATCAAGTTGTTGATTTACAGAACCAATTAGAGGTCAAAACCCAATCAGAATTGTTAATACGTTTAGCTAATTTAGGGCTTCCAGTTAATCTTACGAATCAAGTCGTTGATAATATAAATACGTTAAAGAATTATATTGAAGAAAAGACGGCTAAAAGAGACGATTTAGCATATGGAATTGACGGAATTGTGGTTAAAGTTAATAATTTAGATCTACATGAAGCATTAGGCGCAACAGTTAAAGTCCCTAAATGGGCAATTGCTTATAAATTTCCAGCGGAAGAAAAACAAACGATTTTAAAAGATATTGAATGGACAGTTGGACGCACGGGGGCTGTCACACCAACGGCAGTTATGGATCCTGTTCAATTAGCTGGGACGACAGTGTCGCGAGCTTCATTGCATAATCCAGAATATTTAAAAGCAAAAGATTTGCGAATTGGTGATACAGTTACATTGCATAAAGCTGGCGATATTATTCCGGAGGTGGGGATGGCCGTTTTAGACCAACGTCCTAAGGATAGTGTCCCATATGACATTCCAAATCATTGCCCTGTTTGTGGGGATGAATTGGTGCATGTAAATGGTGAGATTGCCTTACGATGCTTGAACCCCTTTTGCCCTGCTCAAATTAAAGAACGATTGACACATTTTGCATCGCGGAATGCCATGAATATTGATGGATTAGGTCCTAAAATCGTCGAACAGTTATTGGATCGTGGATTAATTAAAACAATTGCAGATTTATATCAATTGGATGAAGTAGAACTTTTGAAATTGGATAAATTTGGTCCAAAAGCGACCCAAAACCTATTACAAGCTGTGGAACAGTCTAAACAAAATTCGGCTGAACGACTTTTGTTTGGATTTGGAATTAGAACGGTCGGAGCTAAAGTGGCTCGACAAATCATGCAAAAATTTAAAACAATTGATCAATTAGCGAAGGCTAGTGTGGAAGAAATTGCTAACATACAAGGGCTAGGTTTAGTTATTGCTGAAAATGTTGTTCAATATTTTCAAGAATCGCTGGTACAAGAGCTCTTAACTCAGTTGCAACAATTGGGAGTTAATTTTGCTTATCAAGCCGAAGCACCAGTGACAGTTTTGCCTGAGTTTGCTGATCAAAAAATTGTTTTGACCGGTAAATTGACAATGTTTAGTCGATCAGAAGCAGAAAAATGGTTGGAACAACACGGTGCACAAGTTGTGGGAAGTGTTTCTAAAAAGACCAATCTTCTCATAGCAGGTGCTGATGCTGGAAGTAAACTCGCTAAAGCTCAAGATTTAGGCATTACCATCTGGTCTGAACAAGATTTTCAAGATATTATGCAAAAGCAACCGTAATTTGTTAGAATATACAGTATATAAATAATATTAAAAATGTAAAAGGGGCGGACAAATGCGCTATATAAAATGGATTGGGGCCGTGGTTGGTGTAGTGCTCTTGGGCGGCGCTTTAATCTTTTTTGGTAATTTTTATTCTAAAAATTCATCAAAGGTTGAATCTCAAAAAAGCAAAACCACCGTTAATAATAAAATCACCACTAAAAAAGGGATTAAATTAACGGGATCAAACTCCGATGATCAATATAAGTCGGTTATTAAAGATGGAAATTATTTGGTTGGAAAGGCTCGAGGAGTCACAGCAAATCAAAATGGAAATCAATATAACACAGTTAATTTTGAAAATGGATTGTTAGATGTGGCTAGGAAGCATTTCTCGCCTAAATCTTATATTTTTCAAGAAGGTCAATATTTAGATACCAAAACGGCCCAATCTTGGTTAAAACGAAAGTCGCATGATAATCCATCTGGATTAAACCCTGAAGATAATGGTAAAACCGATGATGGGCGGAATCCTTATTATTTACAGTCAATTGAAGAACAAGACTTTATGACTCAAGAAGATAGTACTTTGAAATTAAAGGGAATTGTCTTAGGATTGGCTATGAATACCGAAGATATTTATCAAAAGGAAGAATATGGAGTTAATTTCACTCAAAAAATAGAGGATAGTACTCGAATTGCCAAGGGTAAAGAGATTGCTGCTGAGGTTGTTGCTCGCTATCGTAAAATGGAAGGCATAAGCAACAATACGCCCATTGTTGTAGCTATGTTTAGCCAATCTTCTGATGATAGTCTAGCGGGTGGGAGCTTTTACAGCTATGTAGAATCTAAATCTGGAACTAAATTGGGCGACTTTAAGTCAATTAATGAAAAAAATGTTGTTTTGCCAATGCAAGAGAACACAAAAAATTATCAAGATATGGCAAGTGGCTTGAATACCCAATTTGTAAATTTCCAAAACAATATTCAAGGCTTCTTCCCCAATGTGTCTTATGTGACAGGAACTGCTAAGTATAATGATAAGGATGTTAAAAGCTTAAAAGTTGATATCACTACGCAATTCTATTCACAAACCGAGATGGATAGTTTTTCAAATTATGTAGCACAAACGGCACCAAGCTTTTTGCCAACGAATTTGTCAGTCCAAATCCGCATAAAAACTGTTGAAGGAGTTCAAACGGTCTTGGTTCAAAAATCAAATAGTAAAACCTATGATATTACGCGCTTAGAAAGTGATTAATAAATATTAGGTTGAAGATGTTTATTATATTTTTGGAAGAAGAGTACAACCTATATGGTTGCGCTCTTCTTTTGTTTTTAGATCCAATATTTGATGATGTGGTATGAATAAATACATTTTTTTGAAAACCCTTGCATCAAGCAATTGTATTGTGTATAGTTTATATCAATTAAACCGTTGGATTGATTGTTTTCAGAAAATGGAGGATGTTAAGATGGGATTTAATCAGTATTTATCAGGATTAACCGAGTTGGAGATGATTAATCGAGCTCCAGGGTACTTTAAATATTTCCCTCATTCTGTGGCTGCGCATTCATGGAAAGTCACGCAAGTTGCCCAATTTCTAGGCGATATTGAAGAACAGCATGGCGAAGAAGTTAATTGGAAATTGTTATATGAAAAAGCTTTAAACCATGACATCAATGAACGGTTTATTGGTGATATTCGCACACCGGTAAAGTATGCATCTTCTGAATTACGCCATATGTTGGCTGATGTTGAGGAGTCTTTAGCAGATAATTTTATTCGGGTAGAAATTCCAGAAGAATACCGTGATAGTTATCATCGACGACTTACTGAAGGTAAGGATGATACCTTAGAAGGACGGATTTTATCTGTATCAGATAAAATTGATTTATTGTATGAAGCATTTGGTGAATTACAAAAGGGTAATCCAGAACCGGTTTTCATGGAAATATATAAAGAAAGTTTAGAAACTATTTATGCGTTTCGGGATATGAAAAGTACGGATTATTTCATACATGAGGTTTTACCAGAAATGCTGGCGGAAGAATTTCCTGGCTCTGAACGGTTACAAAGAATTTACATCGGTATTTTTAACCGCGGTAGTAATGAAAAATAATTAATGAGATGAAGTATGCTAAAACTGGGGGAACTTAGTTAGGGCGTACTTTTTATTTTGTGATTTATTATAGATTAAGATGTAATTATTTGAAAATTATTTAGTTTTAATTTGACAAAACTAAATAAACATCTATAATTAATATTTGTTAGTTAACTAAAACAAAAACTAAATATTTAACGAGGTATTTCTAATGGAGCAAAAAGATATTTTAATCAACTTAACTGAATTAATGCGACAACCAAGTTTGTGGTTTACAATGATGTCACATGGTCAGGAACACCGTCAACGGCCGAATAACCAGCGCCGTTTGTTACGGATTTTAAGTACTAGTAGCCAACCAATTACTGCGGGAACAATTGCGGATATATTAGATATTCGTCCAGCGTCAGTAACGCAAATTATTAAAAAGCTTGAAGAAGGGGGGAGGGTTGAACGAATTAAGGATCAACAGGATGCTCGGATTGTCTTAATTAAAATTACTCAAAATGGATTAGACTTTTTAAATGAATTAGACTCGACACGCAATAAACTTGAGAATGAAATTTTTGATGTTTTCACTGATTCAGAGCAACAACAATTCGGTGAACAATTGGAACAACTCAATGCACATTTAAATGATGAACAATTTAATGAACAATTTGTAAATCACTTGAATCCACAACAACGTGAACAATTTGAGGAGCTTACAAATAGAAGAAATAATATTGGACGGCATTTTAACCATCCACATAATCATCCACGGGGAAACTTTAATGATCCACACTGGTTTTAAATCTAACTAAAGGAAAGAGAAAACATAATGCAACGGAAACAAGGACAATCACAATTTGAAAAACGCCCCCAAGGTGGGACAAAAAGTTTAGTTAAAATCATTAAAATGGCTCACCCACAATGGGGATATATGATCACGGGACTACTGTTATCGCTAGTTGGGGTCTTTGCTAATTTGTTAGCACCCAAGTATTCTGGAAATTTGATTAATTCATTCATGGGTAAGCAAGGCGCAGATTATAAATTGATAGGAATCGTCTTAGCTCTTTTCATGGGTGGTGCTTTAATTTCGGCTTTGGGAAGTTTTTTAACATCAGTTGCAGGGGAGCAATTAGTTAAAAACTTACGGTCAATTATATGGGAACGTTTGGCCATACTAAAAGTACGTTATTTTGATCAAACAAAATCTGGCGAGATCACATCACGTTTAACAAATGATACAACACAAGTGAAACGGTTAGTAGCTAATGATTTACCAAATTTTGTGACGAGCTTTTTACAAATGTTGGGAGCAATTGTGTTAATGTTTTCAACCGATTGGCATTTAGCGCTCTGGATTCTTTTGGCAGCACCTGTTACCTTACTATTTCTAATGCCTATTATGATGTTTTCACGAAAAGTGGGACATGCAACACAAGACGCAATGGCCGATTTCTCAGGGGTGGCACAAGAAACTTTAGCTGAAATGAGATTAGTTAAATCTTCTGGTGCTGAAGAACAGATCAAAACAACGGGGAATCAATCCATTGAGCGCCTTTTCCACTTCGGACGAAAAGAAGCAGTAATTGATGGAACAGTTGGGCCAGTAATGAATTTAGTCATGATGGGTCTCTTTGTAGTAATTCTATTTGTAGGAGCCTTGCGAATTGCTCATGGGCAATCAACTATGGGAACCTTATTTAGTTTCTTAATGTATCTATTTCAAATTATGCCAGCATTTATGTCGATTGGGACTTTTTCGACTACCTACGCAAAGACACAAGGTTCAACTCAACGCTTAACTGAAATTTTAGATGAATCGGCAGAAGATTTTGACAAAGGTCAAGTTGTCGAATTAGAAGGCAAAACTTTATCAATGCAGAATGTTAATTTTGGTTATTCGGACTCTGAAGAAATTCTGCATAATATTACCATGGAAGCAAAGCCAAATACCATTGTGGCCTTTGTTGGACCATCTGGTGGTGGTAAAACCACTATTTTCCAACTCTTAGAAAGGTTTTATGATCCCAATTCAGGAGTTATAAAAATTGGAAATCAATCCATTGAAAACATCAATTTGAAAAACTGGCGTCAGCAGATTGGTTTTGTTTCCCAGGATTCTGCCATCATGGCCGGGACTATTCGTGATAATTTAACATATGGATCAGATGCAACTTACACGGATGATCAGTTATGGCATGTTTTACAATTAGCTTATGCTGATAAATTTGTAAAGAAAATGCCAAATCAATTAGAAACGCAAGTTGGTGAGCGTGGAATTATGATTTCGGGTGGTCAACGACAACGATTGGCGATTGCTCGGGCCTTCCTTCGTGATCCAAAGATCTTGATGTTGGATGAAGCTACAGCCTCACTTGATTCTGAATCTGAAGCCATGGTACAAAAGGCGTTGGAACAATTAATGAAAAATCGAACGACTTTGGTAATTGCTCATCGTTTAGCTACCATTGTTGATGCTGATCAAATTTATTTTGTCGAGCAAGGGACAATTACTGGATCAGGGTCACATGCTGAACTCTTAAAAACACATCCGCTTTATAAAGAATATGTACAAGAACAATTAGTAACACAATAGATAGTAGAAATTATGTTACTTTAAACTGAACTCTTTATCAGGGGATGTATGTAATTTGATAATAATTTTAAAATGAGGTGAGGACAAAGATTGTCCCGACCTCATTTTTATTTAAATATTGATGCCTAAATAAGTTAATATAATCAACTTAAGTTAGTTTAAACTTAACTTCGAATAGCGTATAATAAAAAGGTGGATAATAGAACGGATATTTTAAATAAATATAATGGGGGCTGTTGATGATTACACGACAAGCAGATCGTAAATATGAAGTAGTATCGAAGTATCAACCCACTGGAGATCAACCCAAGGCGATTGATAAATTAGTTAAAGGACTCGCCAACGGTGTTAAAGAACAAATCTTATTGGGGGCGACAGGAACAGGAAAAACATTCACGATTTCTGAAGTGATTGCCCATGCCAATAAGCCAGTTTTAGTGCTTTCACATAATAAAACTTTGGCTGGACAATTGTATGGTGAATTCAAAGAATTTTTTCCAAATAATGCCGTAGAATATTTTGTTTCTTATTATGATTATTATCAACCAGAAGCTTATGTTCCCTCATCAGATACCTATATTGAAAAAGATTCATCCATTAATGATGAGATTGATAAATTACGTAATTCGGCTACTTCGTCATTGCTTTCACGAAATGATACCATTGTTGTGGCTTCGGTTTCATCAATTTTTGGATTAGGAGATCCTCATCAATATCGGGACCATGTGATCTCAATTCGGGTAGGGGATGAATTAGAGCGAAATACATTGATGCGTGACTTGATTGATATCCAATTTCAACGCAATGATATTGATTTTCAACGTGGACGTTTTCGGGCTCGAGGGGATGTAGTCGAAATTTTCCCTGCATCTTCTGATGCGAAAGCTTTACGTATTGAATTTTTTGGAGATGAAGTTGATCGAATTCGGGAAATAGATAGCTTAACCGGGGAAATCGTGGCTGATTTAGATACAATCACCATTTTCCCTGCAACTCATTTTATGACGAATGAGAAAATTCGAGAACGAGCCTTGAAAACTATTCAAGCCGAGTTGGACGAGCAATTAAAAAATCTAGAAGACTCTGGTAAATTGTTAGAAGCACAGCGATTAAAGCAACGGACTGAATATGATATTGAAATGATTCGAGAAATGGGCTTTACCACAGGAATTGAAAATTATTCAAGACATATGGATGGAAGAAAACCTGGTGAACCACCATTTACTTTAATTGATTTTTTTCCAGATGATTTTTTAATTGTTGTAGATGAATCGCACGTTACGATGCCCCAGATTCGAGGAATGTATAATGGTGACAGGGCTCGTAAGCAAACGTTGGTTGATTTTGGATTCCGGCTACCATCAGCTCTTGATAATCGACCATTGAAGTTGCAAGAGTTTGAAGAGCATGTCAATCAAGTTATCTATATGTCAGCAACACCAGGTGACTATGAAAATGAACGAGTACCAGAATCAGAGGTTGTTCAACAAATTATTAGACCAACAGGGTTACTTGATCCGACGGTGGAAGTTCGTCCTGTAAATGGACAAATTGATGATCTATTGGGTGAAATTAATGAGCGCGCAGCTAAAGATGAACGAGTCTTTGTAACAACATTGACTAAGAAGATGGCTGAAGATTTAACCGATTATTTGGAAGATGTGGGAGTAAAAGTTAAGTACTTACATTCTGATATTAAGACGTTAGAACGGACTGAAATTATTCGTGATTTAAGATTAGGTAAGTTTGATGTGTTGATTGGAATTAATTTGTTACGAGAGGGTATTGATGTCCCTGAAGTTTCATTAGTAGCAATTTTAGACGCAGATAAAGAAGGGTTTCTTAGAAATACCCGTTCGTTAATTCAAAGTATGGGACGAGCTGCCCGAAATGAAAATGGACACGTAATTATGTATGCGGATCATGAGACTGGTTCGATGCGATCAGCAATTGATGAAACGGCCCGACGGCGTCAATTACAAATTGAATATAATGATGACCATGGGATAGTGCCTCATACGATTATTAAACCTGTTCGTGATTTGATTGCCGTATCACATGATTCAGATGATACTTCTAATAATGAGGGATCATTCACAGAAGTGGCGTTCCGTGATATGGCTCGTGATGATCAGGAGAAGATGATTAAAAATTTGGAAGAGCAAATGCGAGCTGCTGCTAAACGCATGGATTTCGAAGATGCTGCTAGTTTGCGTGATTCAGTAATGGAGTTAAAATTGCAACTTGGTAAATGAAATTAAAGGTAATTTAATTAAATTAAAATTATTTTCGGACGTTTTTTCAGAATTAAAATTAATAAAGTAGTTTATTTACAATCCAAATATTTCATAAAAAAGTCGGAATATTTTCCGGCTTTTTTTGTGAAATAAATTAAAGAAATATTAAGTGATATGATTATTACTTTTGCATTGTAAATCGATTTGTGTATAACAATATTGGGTTTGGTATATACAAACATGCCTTTTTAGCCTTATTATGAGCTTTTAAAAGATTCATTTTTTTAAAATATTGTGAAATTGAGAGGCTTAATTTGCTTTTTAATAATTACATTTAAACTTATTAATTTGGAAAAACATTTGAAATTAATTCAGCTATTTTGTTACTTGATAATAATAGACATAAATTATAATTGAAATATTTTTCATGGTAGAAGAAATTTATGTAGTAAATCAAAATATGAAATAATTTAATAGGGCGGATAGTCAAAAAAATTTTAGAACATATTATAAATATTTGTTGATAAAGTATCAATTTTTTTATTATAGCAAAAATTAATTTTATCATCGGTTTAACAACAATCTTATAAGAAGAAGCCATAGTTTGTTTTAAGTTGCTTTAACTGAGTGATATTAACTAGTTTTTTGGCATAAATAGCCATTTCTCTGGTATACTTATGAATAATTATAATGTGAAAAAGGAGGGTATCATGCGAAGCTATTATCAAACAGGAGGCCTATCAGGCTTGGTGATTTGGGCATGGGTCTTAATGATTGGACTTTTAGCATTAACATTACAGTTGGAATTTATTACATTTAATGTTTGGACATACCTAGTAGCAAGTATTTTTGTGGTGGCAGTTGTATTTATGGTTCTTCGCCACAAAGTAGAATTGACTGATGATTATATTCATTTGAAGCAAATTCTTAGTTTCAATCGGTTATCAATTCGTTTGGATGGGATTAAACATGTTCAAATGACTAAGCATGGTATTATCTTTGATTACAATGATAATTCATATGATCTTTTATTAACTAAAAAAATGCGCAGTGCGATTGAACAGAAAATAGGGGCAAAGAAATGACGTTGGAAAAATTTGTGGTAACTGAAACAACCGGACGCTTGGATAAGATTATTGCGGAATATTTACCGCAATATTCACGTTCACAGGCTAATGAATGGATTAAAAATGAGTTAGTGCGTGTCAATGGTGAAATTAAGAAGGCTAAGTATCACGCTAAGCAAGACGAAGTTATTACTATTGAGGTACCAGCACCGGTGACTTTGGACCTTAAGCCACAAGATATTCCTTTGGATATTGTTTATGAAGATGATGATGTTTTGGTTGTTAATAAACCTCAAGGAATGGTTGTTCATCCTTCGCTTGGCCATGAAGATGGAACGCTGGTTAATGCTCTAATGTTCCATACTCCTCTTTCAAATATTAATGGGGTATTTCGCCCTGGGATTGTACATCGGATTGATAAGGACACCTCAGGGCTCTTGATGGTAGCCAAAAATGATAAAGCTCATGAAGCCTTATCAGCTAATTTAAAAGCGAAGAAAAATTTGCGTGAATATTTAGTTTTGGTCCATGGTGAATTTAAAGAAAATATTGGAACAATTAAGGCTCCATTAGGACGATCAAGTAAGGATCGCAAGAAACAAGCAGTTGTTTCAGGTGGACGTGAAGCAGTGACTCATTTTAAGGTTATAAAACGCTTTGTTGGTTATACTTTATTATCAGCGACTCTTGAAACAGGTCGAACTCATCAGATTCGTGTGCATTTAGCATATATTGGTCATCCGGTTGCAGGTGATCCATTATACGGTCCAAAGAAAACCTTGCCAGGTAATGGACAGTATTTACATGCCCATACATTGGGACTTACACAACCTACCACAGGTCAAGAATTAGAATTTGAAGCACCATTACCAGAACACTTTACAAAGATGCTTGATCAATTGGAACCATATAGTAATCAGGGGAGTGAGGAATAAGAAATGGCAGCTAAAAAAATTGTTGATGCAATGTCGATGCAACGGGCTTTAACTCGAATTACTTATGAAATTATTGAACGAAATAAAGGAATTGATAATTTAGTTCTCGTGGGAATTAAAACACGTGGCGTTTATTTGGCGCGGCGAATCGGGGAACGATTGCAACAATTGGAAAATGCTAAAGTGCCAGTCTTAGAACTTGATATCTCAAATTATCGCGACGATCGAGATAATACGGCACAAATTGATAATAGTTTTGACCTTAATTTGGATCATAAGCGAGTTATCTTAGTGGATGACGTGCTTTATACCGGTCGGACAATTCGAGCAGCCTTGGATGCCTTGATGGATAATGGACGCCCAGCAGCAGTTAATTTAGCAGTTTTAGTGGATCGAGGTCATCGTGAATTGCCTATTCGTGCTGATTTCGTCGGTAAAAATATTCCAACGGCAGCTTCGGAAAGAATTAAAGTTCATGTACGAGAATTAGACCAACAAGATTCTGTTGAAATTGTTTAAAAAATATATCAAGAAGTTTAAAATTAAAAGCATTAAGGGGATCAATTCATGACCCAGCGATATTTAATACTACAAGACCAAACGGTGTTCAAAGGGGAAGCCTTTGGATCACCCGCAACAACTTTTGGTGAAATTGTCTTTAATACAGCCATGTCGGGGTATCAAGAGATTATTACCAATCCAATTTATCATAATCAAATTGTAATGTTTACAACACCAACCATTGGAGCTACAGGGATTAATCATCGAGCAGATGAGGCAATCGTTCCTACAATTAAAGGAGTCGTTGCTCGTGAAATTTCAGACGTTTCAACCAATCGTCTGCAACAAATGAGTTTAGACTCTTTTTTGAGGCGTCACAATATACCTGGAATTTCACAGATTGATACACGGGCTTTAGCTCGACATTTGAGAAAAACGGGAACACAAAAAGCTAGTATTGTTGATGTTCCAGACGACCACGCTTTTGATCAATTAAGAGCAATGGTTTTGCCAACAAATCAAGTGGCACAGGCTTCAACACCTAAACCTTATGCAAATCCTGGTCGAGGTGCTGATGTAGTTATATTAGATTTTGGTTTGAAGAATGGAATTTTACGTAGTTTAAGAGATTATGATGCTAATATCACGGTTTTACCATACGACGCGACATTAGAACAAATTGTTAATTTGGATCCAGATGGGATTGTTTTATCATCAGGACCTGGGAATCCTTTGAAGCTAAATGAGTCGATTTTAAAATTGATTCGAATGGTTCAAACGGAAATGCCCTTGCTAGGAATTGGACTAGGTCATGAATTATTTGCCCTTGCAAATGGTGCTGAATTAGAACCATTGACTTTTGAACATCATGGAATGAATCATCCAATTCGAGAGCAAATTACAGGTGAGATCATCTTTGCAAATCAAGGGAGTGGTTATGCTGTCAATCGAGAATCTTTGAAAGAAACGGAATTAATGGTCACTCACTTGGATTTGATGGACAAATCAATTTTAGGGATAAGGCATCGAGACTATCCAGCATTTAGTGTTCAGTTTTTCCCAGACGGTGCACCTGGACCGTATGAAGCAACTGATATTTTTGCAGAATTTATGGAAATGGTGACAGCTCGGAAAGGGGGGAGCTTACGATGAATGAGAACGTTTTAATCGTTGGTGGCTCCGCGAATGATTTTAACCACGAAACAGAGAGTGATTTTGCTAGCTATCAAGCTGTTTCCGTATTAAAAGCTAAAGGAGCAAATGTCTTTTTAGTTGATGATAATCCTTATAATTTTACAATTGAACGTTCTGATATTACGCCCATTATTGCTGATTTGACGGTTGAAAATTTAATCGAAATTATTGAAAAATATGATATTACCAGTGTGATGGCCAATATTGGCGGGACACCTGGGGTACAGATTATTTACCAACTTGTTAATACAATGGGAGATGCTACACCTAAGATGCTCGGTCTTTCAATGGCTGCTTTGGAAGCAACTCAAAACACCGAACTTTTGCGTAGAAATTTGGAAGATTTAGGTGAAACAGGGGTTAAAACAAAGTTAGCTACGAACGTCACTGAAGCCTTTGATGCTGCTCGGGATATTAATTTTCCAGTGGTGGTTAGACCTGTAACTTCAAGTTCTGGAACTCTACGTCTAAATGCAAATAGTCCAGAGCAATTGGAGGAGGCGGTTCAACTAGCATTAGAACGCTCACCAACGAAACAGGTGAACATTGATCAAGGAATTAGTGGATATCAAGAAATTACATTGGTTGTGCTTCGCGATCATTCAGATCACATGATTTTGGTAGGAGGAATCGAAGATATGGATCCAGTTGGTATTCATACATCAGATTCAATTGCCCTAACACCAATTCAAACTCTGTCTGACCCAGTTTTACAAAAATTGCGTAGATCAGCTTTTAATCTGATGCGAGGATTTAACATTATTGGCTTGGCTCAGGTCCGATTTGCGGTTAATTCCGAGACTGAAGAATATGTTGTAACTCGGTTAAATCCATATTTTGATCGTCAATCAGCATTTATTGCAGTTTCAACGGGTTATCCTTTATTGCCAGTTATGGTTAGCTTGGTAATGGGTGAAAATTTGACTGAAGTGAAGTTACCATCTAACTTCACTGACAATACGGCCCTATTAGAACCAGTTATGGATCATATTGTGACACGTTTTCCAGTTTTTAGCTTTGGTGAGTTTGAAGCCTCGTGGGTGGTTACGGATCATCGGCTAAATACGATTCAAAAATCAGTTGGTGCTACGATTGGAGTTGGACGTAGTGTGGAAGAGGCACTCGAAAAGGCCTTACGAGCAGCGCATTTTAATAGTCGTGATTTCTCACCAACAATTATGAATACGTTATCTGAAGATGATCTAATCGAACGTATTATTCATCCACGCGATAATCGAATACTTGTACTGATGGAGGCGTTGCGTCGTGGATATACTGTTGACGAATTAGCGGAGATGACTAAAATTAATCCGTTCTATTTTTATAAATTACAACGGATTATGCGTATTGAAGAAGATGTTGCCTCTCATCCGTGGAATACGGATATTTTACGGGAAGCCAAGTATTATGGTCTAAGTGATGGATTGATGGCTAAGTTGTGGGATGAAGAGTATGAAAAAATTAGGCGTTTCCGTTGGGACAAAAATATCTTACCAACGTTTAAAGCTTTTGATCCGTCGGCTGGAGAATTTGATGAAAACAATCCACATTTCTATAGCACATTTGAAAAAGAAAACGAAACAAGCCGGCTTTCACAGAATTCCGCATTGGTTGTCGGAACTGGGGCATTTCGCTTAGGGGATGGCGCTGCTGGATCATATACTATGTCGATGGTTAGTTCAGAGCTGCGACGTTTAGGTATTCCAACGATTGTTATGAATAATAATCCTAATGATCTATTATTCATTCCGCAAATTGCTGATAAACATTACTATGAGCCTTTAGAATTATCTGACGTGATGAGTATTCTAGAAGTTGAAAATCCTCAGTATGTTTTTATTCCGGGAAATCGAATTAAATTAATTACTAAATTAAGAGAAATGGGTGTATCAGTTAATGTCATTGCCAAAGATAAATATTTACCAACAAGCTTATCTGAAAACAATGAACAAACAATTGTAAATTATTTCTGGGATGGTCAAATATTGACGCCAATTTCAATGGCACAACAAGATAATTCTCAGATAATTATTGATCAAAAGGTAATGACTGAATCGCTCTATAAATCATTACCACGGCCTAAATTAAAGGTGGCTCATCCGGGCTTATATCAATTGGTTGTTGACCATTGGCCTTTTGAACAAGAAGTGCAAGCAGATGATTTAAGACCAATGCCGTTTACACATTTAGCATTTTTAAATAAAATTACTGGCGTCAACTGGATTAGAATGATGGTAAGATATATGACAGATCGGGTAACCTCAGATGATGAAGTGTTGCTCCAAAATTGGCGAAAACAAAGTTGGGCAATCACAGCAGGTCGGCTTTCATATTCTAATCCAGATTTTGCAGCCCATCTGAAGATTCGAGAATCCCAAATTGATAATGGTCAATTTGCAATGGGTGCTCGGATGAATAAAATTGAGAACGATTAATAAAGGAGTGTTATTTTTTATGAAAAAAGGTTTATTAGTATTTGGTGGATTAATAATTATTGCAGGTGGTTTGGTAGCTTTTGGATTGTCAAGCGGAAAAAATGTTGCAACTTCAAATGCAGGTTCAATTTCAGAACAGAAATTATATGAAAATTTGAAAAAAACACCAGAGGGTAAGCAAACATTTGCGAACTTGATGATTAAGCAAGTTTTACAAAAAGATTATGGGGATAAGGTAAATCAAAAAGATGTTGATAAGCAATATGCTGATGCAAAGAAGCAATATGGTTCATCATTTGAGACAACCTTGCAAAGTAGTGGAATGACAACTGAATCATATAAGGATAGCCTTTATCTTTCAGCTTTGGAAAAAGCCGCTTATCAAGCTAATCAAAAATTTACAAATAAAGAATTGAAGCAGACTTATGACGCTTATACACCAAATGTTAGTGCTTCAATCATTAAAACTGATTCAGAAGATGATGCTAAAAAGGTGATTAGTGATATTAAAGACGGTACTAGCTTTGAGGATGAAGCAAAAGATAAGTCAACTGATACCGCTACGAAGGATAAGGGCGGAAAACTAGATAAATTTGATTCAACCGTTAGTTCTTCTGTTGTGAATAGTACAGTGCGTGATGCTGCTTTTAATTTGAAAGTTGGTGATATGTCAGAAACACCAGTGAAGGTAACAGCTGATGGAACTACTAGCACCAGCGATAGTTATTATGTTATCAAATTAAATTCAAAGGATAAAAAAGATAGCTTTGCCAAGTCAAAGGCAAAGATGAAGGACATTATTGTTGAAGATAAATTAAATTCTGATTCAAAGGCAATGCAAACCTTTATTGGAAAGCAATTAGATAAGGCTGATGTTCATATTGCGGATAGTGATTTAAAGACGGCACTTTCGTCTTATACAGAAGCAGCTAATCAAAAATAATTAACAATACAAATGATGAGCATAAGAGAGAATAAAATTCTTTTTTATGCCCATCATTTTTTGTTTAAAATCATTTATAGACAAATGGAAAAATAATGTCATTTAGGAGTCACAGAAGGTTATATTCTTTTTGAAATTTGAGACATTTACATTTTTTAATCTAATTATAATGTAATCGTTTGCTAAATATAATAAAAATTGTTAGAATATACTTATAGCAACAATGTAAACGTATACAAAAAGGAGGTGATTATATTCGAGTTTAATTATTGGAATGTTAGCCATTAGGATTATGTGGCATTATTAGTATCTTTTATAATATTGTTGGTTTGTGATTAGGATAAATATTTAAGGGCCAACATTGTCTGGAATAGTTTTAATTCTATTGCTATTGAGGGTAATTATATTAGTATTAATTATTTCATTGGTTATTAATAGAATGAAATAAAGGCGGTTGATAATATGAAAAAATGGAAAAAAATATTAATGGCTATTGTTACTATATTGTATATATTCCCTTTCATATCAATGATTAAACCTCATGAAAGTAAAATGATAGGGAATCAAATTAATGCATGGTTAATTCAAAACAATATTAATAATTTTACCGTTGAAACAATTATCGAAATTTATCTGATAATTTGTGTTGTTTTTTTGATTATTATGTTATTTACGATTATTTTCTGGCCATCGGCTAAGAATAATGTTGTATTAACCAATCAGAAGAGTGGAAAATTGGCTCTTGATAATCGCGGGATTAGCAGTTTTATTAATCAAAGATTTAAAGATGAAAATTTGGAAAATATCAATATTAAAATAAAAAACCAAGTTCATTCAATTAAGATTAAGGTATCTGCCGAATCAAAATATCAACAAGATAAAGTACAAAAAATCATAAGATTACAAGACCAAATTAACAAGGATTTAAATGAATTACTTAAAAATACTGATATAAATAAAATTAATACAAATATTGTTATAAATCGCCCAAAAAATAGTAAGAATATTCGCGTCCTTTAGTAGAAGGAGGTAAGGAGATGCAAAATTTAAAATTAGAAGCATCTAAAATTGGACTAGTCATTGGCTTATTACTAGCAATTTTGATTCTAGTTTTTGGATTCTGGAATTCTGTTTTAGTTATTTTATTTGGTGGAATTGGTTGGTTTATTGGTTGGATCATTCAAAATTGGAATATATCATTTGAAAAAATCAAACAAATATTTACTGAATCATAAAAAAAGGAGATATTATTATGGAAAAGGGAAGTAATAAAAATCAAGTAATTAAAGGCGATTTAACTTTTGATGATAAAGTTATTCAAAAAATTGTGGGTTATTCAATTGAGAAAATTGATGGACTACTTGGAATTGACGCTGGATTTATTGCAAATGTTAAAAATAAGTTGGTTAATAGTTCAAATCCCACAGAAGGTGTAGAAGTTGAAGTTGGTAAAGAGCAAGTTGCGGTAGACCTCGATATCATTACCGAATTTGGAAAGGATGCTCGTACCATCTATCAAAAGATTCAAGAATTGGTTAAGACTAAAATCATGGAAATGACAGGTCTTGAGTTGATCGAGTTGAATGTAAAGGTAGTAGATATTCAAACTGCTCGTGAATTCAACAAAAATCAAGTAACTTTGCAAGACAAAGCGGGTGATATGGGTCAAACTATTAAGGATAAAACAAAGGATGGCTATGATTCAGTGAAAGATAATTTAGCTGATAATAGCGAAAATCAAGGAGAACGGGTCAAATAAATTAGAATGTATTTACGACAATTACTCAATATAATTAGAATTAAAAAAGATTGAACCTAAACAGAGATGTTAGGTTCAATCTTTTATTTTGGAATGGTATTAAATTTTTATAGAAATGATCCTTGTGCATCTGTCATTTCTTTTGCCATCTCTGCTAAACTTTCAATTGAATCGTGCATTCCTGTTGAAATCCAACGAATCGCAATTGCTAGCATACCAGAAGCAGTGAAGTCTGAAATATAATCGACAATTGCAGCATTAGTAGCATGATTACGTAAAATATCAGAATACAAGTCATGCAAGATATCTCGCAAAGGCGGGTAGAATTGTTCGCGGAGACCTGCATTTAAAAGAATGGCAATCTCAACCGCGTTAGCTTGGATGAATTCAAAAAATGCTTGCGCTACCGCTCTTGAATCTTGCGGGAGGTGCTGGGCATCATGTGAAAAATCATTGGTTAATTGTTCAATGATCGTGTGAATAATATTTTCTTTTGTCCCGAAATGTCGATAGAAAGCCATTCTAGACACGCCTGCCTTACGGGTGATTTCAGTTACCGCAAGTTGGTCATACGACTGGCTTTGAAGTAGTGTTAAAGTTGCATCAATAATTTGATCATCCGTTTGTTGGCGAATGGTTTCAGTTTGTAAATTTCTCATAGCTTAAGTATATAAATAAAAAGCGAACTTGTTTAGCAAGTTCGCTTTTTTGACGTAATAGTTTATTAAATCGCAACTTCTATTAATAAAAATTTAAAAATTAGGCTAATCTAAATGACGTTGTTGAGCATAACTATTTAACTCAGGGCTTAAAATATATGGAACATTTGGTAAATCATTCTGTCCATTTGCACCTACTAGAGCATAAAGTTTAGGCAGATGAGATTGCCATAATTGAATGGTTTCAATTAAGTGATCCGGACCATATTTAAGTAGGTCATGTAAAAAGTAACCGGCAACCCCCACTGCCTTAGCGCCTAAGACCTGAGCCTTAACAACATCAAGGGGAGAGGTGATGCCACCAGTAGCCAAAATCTTAGCATGGCTATCTTTAGTTTCTAATAGCGATTCTGCTGTAGTTTGACCCCAATCGTATAAATATTGATGACTTTGCTTAGTTACAGTAGTGCGGTTTCTTCGATCTTCAATTATTGCGAAATTAGTACCAGAACGGCCACCGACATTAATATATTGAGCACCCATTTGTTCAAGTTGCTTAATAGTTTGTTGATCCATTCCAAAGCCAACTTCTTTAATGATTACTGGAACGTGAATCGTATTAATGATTTCCCCAATTGATTCCATCCAATGAAAATCACGATCCCCTTCAGCCATTACAATTTCTTGGGCTACATTTACATGGATTTCAAGCGCGTTAGCGCCAATCATATCAACTACTTGTTGAGCTTCATGAGCAGTATGCCCTGCTCCTAAGTTGGCAATTAAAAAACCATCAGGATTGGATTTACGAGCAACTTCAAAAGAAGAAATAGCATTATGATCTTTGAGAGCGATACTTTGTGAACCGACAGCCATGGCTAATCCGGTTATTTTTGCGATTTTAGCTAGCTGTTCATTAATCTCACCTGTCTTTTGACTTCCACCGGTCATAGCTTCAATGTAGAAAGGATAATCCCAACCCAAAGCTGAATCTTGAACCTGTAGATTGATTTCTTGGACATTTGTTTCTGGCAAAGATCGATGAATTAAGCGGATTTGCTCAAGTGATGAAATCGGGGGATTTTTTTTAAATTCAGCTTCCGCTAAAGCTAAGTGTTCATCTTTACGATGTGCGTGTTCAGATTCCATAATAAGTTCCTTTCACCGGTGCAATGTTAAGAGGGAGATTTTGAATACCATGAGTTTTCCAAGTATCTAATAGTTTAGGATCGGGAATACGATTTAATGTAAAAGCAATACCGTTGTCGCCATTTCCAGCCCCTGATATTTTACTAGGAAGATTAAATAACTTTGCATCGGATAAAAAGTGCTGTAAAGCTGGTGTTTGATAAGGTATATTTTGATTAATAGTGTAATTAATTAATGTCTTCTGAATTGAAGTTATTGCCAAATTAAAAGCAGACCAATCATTTTGTGCAAGTGATTTTTGTATTTTTAAGACATCTCGATCAGAATCTATTAAAAATTCTGATTCTAATTCTTGTGATTTACTTTGATTGATTTGTTTTAAACTAGTTTGGGTATCAGCAGGACTTTTAGTCCAACCCACAAGAAGGTGCCAATTATTTGGTAAATGGGCATTTTCTAATTTTAATAAAGGCCATTCCATATTAATTAAATTGAGAAGTGAAGTTTGGCGTTTTTCTTTTTCCACCCAAGCTTGATCAAATTTTTGATAAAAGACAATTCCGCCAAAACATGCTGCTGCGATATCACCCATTGATCCTTTTTTGAATTTAGGGAGTTGGAGGAGAGCTAAAGATGCTAATTTAAAAAGCTTTGTTTTAGAGAAAGAGATCTGATGAAATTGTAACAAACTAGCCAATACTCCGACCACCGTTGCGCCAGATGATCCCAAACCGATTTTAATGTGATCGATGCTCAGATGGCTTTCAATTTCTAAACTGAAAGGCTTTAGTGCAGGTGATTTTTCTAAATCTTTCCGAAATTCCTCAAAGATATTCAGTGCTGATTGAATTAGTTGCCATTGTTCATCAAGAGTATTAGGTAAATTTTTTAATTGATTATTAGGAATGGAATATGCTCCTAAGAGATCGCTTTGGATTTCTATTTGTGAAGCTGGTTTAATTTTAAAGTCAATGTATCGATCAATCGCCATCACTAAACTAGAGTGACCACTATGAGTAACTGCAAATTCACCTGCTAAAAATAATTTACCCGGAATCTGAAGCTTAAGCATGTGTGGCCCCATTCTGCCAGATTTTTAACCCTGGGCCCGGCGTAGCTACTTGAATTGTTATTTCAGGTAAGATCGTATGCAAAGCATCTTCAATTTTTTCAGTGTCATCTGGATGTGAGATTATTTTTACATTAGGTCCTGCATCCATAGTCGCATAGACTTTTAGACCATTTTCTCGTAATTCTTGAACCAAATTGATGATCTTCCATGAAATATCAGTTAAGTAAAAGAATGGAGGGTTAGCTACCATATTTTGGGCATGCATCTCTAATGCATTTTGTTCAGCAATTTTTCCTAAGGTGGCTAGGTCATGTTGATTGATCGCTGTTTGCATTGGTTTAACAAGCGCGTTGGAACGTTCAACCCAACTTTGATAAAAGGGAGAATTTTGCATGGCGTTCTGCATTCCACCACGAGAATTTATTTTTTTAGGTTGATCTGAAACAATTACTGTCAAGAGCTGAATGGGCCAATCGACTTGTTCCTGAAGCGGATGGGCAACAGAAGTTTGATGATCAGTTCCTCGATCCCACTGAACGAAGCCGCCAAAGATCGAACGGCTGGCAGAACCTGAACCTTGACGTGCTAAGCGAGAAAGGTCAGCAGGTGTTAGGTCAAGACCAGCGGCTGCAGCAGACGCACCAGCTAAAGCTGCAAATGCAGAGGCAGACGATGCTAAGCCAGCAGCGGTTGGAACATGATTAAATGATTCAACCTTGGCGTATGTATTGATATTGGCTTGTGCGCGAATTAAATCCAGAAAGTTAATGATTTTTTTCTGATCCTTTGCTTTTAAGGGTTGGTGATCTAAAGTTATTTGATCATTTGCTAAATCATCATTAAATTCAACGGTGGTTTCTGTATAAAATTCATTTAAAGTTAGGCTAATCGAGGTGGTGGTGGGGATTATTAATTTTTGATCTGCTTTCCCCCAATATTTCAACAGGGCAATATTTGTATGTGCACGCGCTGTAAAAGCCACCATGATTAAGTTCTCCTTTTTTTAATGAGTAGGGTAGGTTTGAGTCCAAACTTCATTGGCCCCCGCAGCCTCTAATGATGCAATAATTTTGTTGGCTACTTCTTGATTGGGCGCCAGAGCTAACATTGTTCCGCCAATCCCGCCACCGGTCAACTTAGCACCAAGGGCTCCGGCTTTTTTAGCAGCATTAATTAGAATATCTAATTTGGGATGTGATACTTCAAGAGCTGTTAATTCTAGTTGGGCTTGATTCATTAAATTACCCAATTCTTTCAAATTATTAGTTTGTAGGGCTTGTTGCGCTTGAGTGGCTAACGAACCCAATTCTTTAATATGTTGCTTAGCTTCAACAGGGTTTTCTTCCAATAGGCTGCGGACTACGGAAACTGCTAAACCAGTTTGACCTTTGATCCCAGTATCTGCTAGGACAATCACCCCTTGTAAATTCAACGAGAACGATTGGGTTATTTTATGTTTAATAAACCAGATGGGAGAATTACTTGAGACTGTTGCGGCATCTAAACCAGATGGTGTTCCATGTGTGATTCTTTCTTCAATGGCCGTCCATTTTTGTAATGTAACAGCATCAAGGCTAGTATCAAAAAAATCGTAAAAAGCGCGAATAATTGCAGTGGCACTAGCGGCTGAAGAACCCATCCCTCGTTCTTGAGGAATATCGGAGCGAAGACGTAAGGTAAATGGTTGCTTGATTGCGTTGAAATTGATAAGTAGTCGATTGACTAACTGTCGAATTCCCTCATAACCTTCAGCCAAACCAGAGAAAGGTCCTTGATACGTTGGAGTAAAAATAATTTGACCAGCTAATCGTTCTTCAATTGTGGCAGTAAAAGTAATATCGGGAAGCGGTAAAGCAATCGCTGGTTGGCCATAGACGACCGAGTGTTCACCCATTAAAATTACTTTGGCGTGACTTTTACCGATTGATGTTTTTTTCAAGACATTGAACCACCATTTCTAAAAATATTATTAATCAATACATTTTACCAACTTTTTAGCTAATATTGAAGCATTTAAAGATTCTATACCTTAATAATAGCGATAATTTAAGAAAGTCAAATGAATTTATAGCTATTTTATAATTTATGGCAGAATGATATTTTCATGATTTAAATGGGTTAAAACGGTAATTTTAAAACACCTAAAATGTAAACTCATGGTACAATTGGAAGGACATTATGGAACATGTGAGGTTAGATTGTGGATGCAAAAACGATTTATGCCGTCGTTGATTTAGAAACAACGAGTAATCAAAATCAGGCCGGCCGAATAATGCAGGTAGCGGTTGCTTTTGTGCGGAATCAAAAAATTATAAACCATTTTTCAACATTGGTTAATCCGGGACAATCAATCCCGATTGGAATTCAAAAATTAACACATATTAATGATGCAATGGTGAAAAAAATGCCATATTTTGAGGATGTGGCACAAACTTTGCATGCTATGCTCAGCGAGACGGTCTTTGTTGCGCATAATGTTAATTTTGATCTTCCTTTTTTAAATGCTGAATTTGAACGAGTAGGACTAACACCGTTAACAAATCTAGCTTTAGACACTGTAGCTTTAGCACAGATTTTGTGGCCTACTGCTTCAAGTTATCGATTAGGTGATCTTACGCAACAACTAGGAATTGACCATTTGAACCCGCATAGAGCTGATAGTGATGCTAAAGCAACGGGTGAATTATTGATTGCTGCCCAACGGAAAGCATTGGGATTGCCGATGATCACGCTTCAACAACTAAATGATTTACCCTTGGCATTACCACGGGAAACAAAACAAATTTTTGCTTGGGCGTTGGCGGAAAACAGGCGACATCCTCAACCACTTGCTAATAATTTAGAAGTTGTTGATCGTTTGGCTTTAAGACGCTTTTCAGCCCCATCAGCTTATAAGCAACACCAACCGGAATTACATTATCCTAAAAAAGAAGAAGAGCAGAAAACATTATTAGCTCCCGATTTAGACTATCGCCATCAACAAGCACGCCTTATGAATAAGATTTATGAACATTATTGTAGAACTGATGATTTATCAACTAATCCTGGTGAAAATGCAATGGTTGTTGAAGCCCCAACGGGAATGGGTAAAACTTTAGGCTATTTGGTTCCACTTGCGTATTTGGCGCTACAACAAGGGCGTCAAGTTGTCTTATCAGTACCGACTAAGGCGCTACAAAAGCAAGTTAACACTACAATTAATCAAACACTTAAATCTTTACTACCGTTTGAGGTACGTGGGGTTCAACTAAAAGGTCAGCAAAATTATTTGAACTTACAAAGTTTTAAGCGCTCGTTAGTGCGCGATGAAGGTTCGATCGCCATGCAATTTGTGAAAGCACAAATTTTAGTATGGTTGACAGAGACGTTAACTGGAGATTTTGATGAATTGAATTTGAATAACGTTAGTCCTGATTTTTTACGGCAATTGACGCAAACGGCCAATAATCCAGAAGCATCAAAATTTTATCAACATGAATTTGTACATCGCCAATTAATTTTGAGTAGTCAAGCTACGTTCTTAGTTGTTAATCATGCCTACTTGACTCGCCAAATTAACCAAATTACTCAACAAGAGAAGAAACCTTTTTTGGTTATTGATGAGGCCCAGAATTTACCAGATGTTGTTCTGCAACATAGCCGGCACCAAGTTAATTGGTCTAGTTTAATCGCGCAAACGGAATTATTGCAACATTCCTTAACAACTAATAAAAATAATGATTTGCAATTGATATTGGAACGTCTGCCAAAAGGGCATCAATTGGAAAAAAATTTTATAGAAAGCTTTGCACAATTGTTGATTCATCTAACAAATATTCAACAAAGTCTATATCGACAATTTATTTTGAGTGTCAAGATGCCTGCGACAGTAGGAAAAGATGAGTATTTAGTTACATCTGATAACTTAACTCGTTTTTGGGTTGAACATCAAAATGATTTTAGCCAGGTAAAACAGTTAATTCAGACTTTACAAGTGACTTTGAATGAAATGATGGAAGCCTTTATTCAGGTAGGGACGCCTTTTAGTATTAGTGAGCGTCAAAGTTTGGCCGATTTTCGTTATTTAGTGGAAAAAATTGGTCAAACGATAAATACTCTACAAACTTTCCAAGATTCTATGATCGATTATGCTGAGACTAGTGTCTTTTGGTTAACAGACTATCATGGTCAGAATGGACCTAGTATCCAATTAACAGGAGCTTTATTACATACAAAGGACTATTTTAAAAACAATCTTTATCCATCTTTCTTACCACCATTGATGATTGGCGCCACACTATTTAATAGTGCTAAGTCAACTTACTTGTACACGCGTCTGAATTTAGATGCTAAAACTGCACAAGTTGAGAAGTTTAAAGAATCATTCAATTGGTCTAAACAAGCAGAAATGTTATTGATTGAAGATGGTGTAGTTCCTAGTGCACCTGATTATGGTAATTATTTAGCAAAGCAGATTTTAGCAATCTTGGGAAAATTATCAAAAAACACTTTAGTACTGTTTACTTCACTGGAATTAATGGATCGCGTTTATCGCTTAGTAACGGAAAATAAAATTTATCATGAAAGCAAAATGACTGTTTTGGCTCAAGGAATTTCCGGAAATAAGTCGAAAATTTTAAAACGTTTGCAAAATGAAAAAGAATTGATGGTTTTTGGTGCACTTAGTTTTTGGGAAGGAATTGATTTACCTAAACAGCAATTAGAACTTTTGATTCTGACTAGATTGCCCTTTGAACAACCAGATACGATTTTACAAAAGGTTGAAGAACAGCAGTTTACAGCTAGTAAGCAAAGCTTTTTCCATCAGAGTACTTTACCCAAGGCTACACTTAAGTTACGTCAAGGAGTGGGACGTCTGATTCGTTCAGATCAAGATTATGGGGCTATTGTTATTTTGGATTCACGTATTGTTCATAAACAATATGGGAAAACGATGCTTAAAATGTTGCCAGATGAATTACCAAGTCAAGTAATTCCAGCTAGTCAGATGGTAGAACAATTAGTTCATTTTTTTGATCAGCAAGATTTAGATAACAAAGATAAAGAATAATAATTCATGTCTGATCTTAATAAAAACAACAATTTTAAAAATGGTTGTGACAATATTTTTAGAATTGAGATCAAACCACGGATCAGGCTTTAAAATTGACTTTAAGTTTGCTACACTTAGCTAAGTGCAAAATGAAAGATTAATAAAAATATTGGGGTAAAATAGCATGCAAATGCGACAACTGAATCGGCGAAAATCACATACTCATTGGGTTTTGTGGATAATTCTAGGTGTAATTTTATTGGCAATTATTGGCTATAGTGTCTTGGTTGCGGCTACAAAACCAATTAATCACGCTAATCAAGAATACAGTAATTTAGTTATTAAAAAGCATAAATTAAAGTCGGTTCAAAATTTTTATTGGAGCAATCGATCAGGTGATTATTATACTTTGATTGGTAAAAACGATAAGAATAAAAAGACAGGCGTAATTGTGAATGCGAAGACTAAAGATATGACGGTTTTGGCGATGAATGAGGGAAAGTCTTATCAAACCGTTAAAAAACAAGTCGAACAAAAATATCAACCAAAAAAGATCACTAATATTGGAATGGGTATTTATAAAAAAGTGCCGGTTTGGGAAGTTAAATTTATTGACCAAAATGGAAATTTGAATTTTATCACCGTTCAATTTACTAATGGTAAAGTGGTACGGTCGATTAATAATTTATAAATGTAACAATGATTAAAATAATTAGAGGAGAAACAAGATGGATACAATTCGATTAGAGGATGTCAAAAACTACGTGGGGCAGGAAGTTAGAATTGGGGCTTGGTTACGTAATAAACGTGGCTCAGGTAAACTACAATTTCTACAATTGCGTGATGGAACGGCTTTTATGCAAGCCGTTGTAGTTAAGGCTGAAGTGGGTGACGAAATTTTTGCCAAAGCTAAAGAGTTAAAGCAAGAAACAAGCATGTACTTAGTTGGAACTATTAAAGAAGATGCTCGTTCTGATTTTGGATACGAAATGGATGTCAAGGATTTGGTAGTAGTTGGTGCTTCTGAAGATTATCCAATTACTCCTAAAGAACATGGAACAGATTTCTTGATGGATCGTCGTCATCTATATCTTCGTCACATCCAACCGTTTGCTGTGTTGCGTATCCGAAATACTATGATTGCAGCAACTTATGAATTTTTCAATAAAGAAGGGTTCATCAAAGTCGATGCACCGTTCTTAACTGGTTCAGCACCTGAGGGAACGACTGAATTATTCTCTACAGAGTATTTTGATACAGAAGCATATTTATCACAGACTGGTCAATTATATGCTGAAGCGGGAGCTATGGCGTTTGGAAAGGTCTTTACTTTTGGTCCAACTTTCCGAGCAGAAAAGTCAAAAACACGCCGTCATTTGACTGAATTCTGGATGATTGAACCAGAAATGGCTTGGATGGATCAAGATGCATCCTTAGAAATACAAGAGCGTTATATTGCTTATCTAATTAATTCTGTCTTAGAACGTAATTCATATGAATTAGACCTTTTGGGACGCGACAAGGAGCTATTAGCTTCGTATACGAAGTTGCCATATCCACGGGTTTCATATGATGATGCTATTAAGTTGCTACAAGAAAATGACTTTGATGTCGAATGGGGTGTAGATTTCGGTTCACCAGAAGAAACATTCTTGGCTAATCATTTTGCTAGTCCGGTCTTTATTACTAATTTCCCAAAGAAGATCAAGGCTTTCTATATGAAACGCCATCCAACACGGGATGATGTGGTTATTTCAGCAGACTTATTAGCACCTGAAGGTTATGGTGAAATTATTGGTGGTTCTGAGCGTGATACTGATTATGATTACTTAGCTCAACGTATTGAAGAGCAGGGACTTGATATGGATGAATATGCTTGGTATCTAGATCTTCGTAAATACGGTTCAGTTCCACATTCTGGATTTGGACTTGGCTTGGAACGAGCTGTTACTTGGATCACGGGTGAAGAACATATTCGTGAAGCAATTCCATTCCCAAGAACTATGACGCGTTTGCGCCCATAGAATGTTATTAAGTCGCTATTGTTGGCTCTATGTCAACGGTTAGCGACTTTTTATAATTAGTTATAAGTTACCGTAAGTTGTTTTAATTAGTCAAAAATTCGCACCATTTGAAATAATTCGCACCAAATTCGCACCCGAATTTATAAAATATCATTTAGCATATCGAGTGTTTTTGTTATTGATTAAAAAAATTCACTGAATGGTTTTGGCAATTAAAATACCAAATAAATAGTGATCGTGTGCTATTTTAAATATCAGTAAAAATACAACAAGGCTAGCTTAAAACAAAAATCTTAATGTTATAATGTTAAATAAAGATATTTTAGGAAATACGAGATAATAATAAATGAAACAGCTACGGGCAATAAAATTGCAGAGTGTGTATGGTGAAAAAACGTTATTAGATAAGATCTCTTTCTTGATTGAAACAGGTGATCGAATTGGAATTGTAGGTGTGAATGGGACTGGTAAAACAACTTTGTTAAATGCTTTAGCCCAGACAGTTCCAGCCGATAATGGTGAAATTGAGACCCCTAATGATTATTCAGTCGGTTATCTAACACAAGATCCAGATCTGGACCCAGAAAAATTAGTTTTGGAGGCTGTTTTTGCAGGAGCTCAGCCGGTTTTCGAATTAATTCGCGATTATGAAAAAGCGGTGACAACATATGCTGAAAATCCTTTAGATGAAAAGGCTCAGGATCGCTATACTAAATTAGAACAACGGATGACCCAAGAGGATGCTTGGACGGCCGAGTCAGAAGTTAAAACGATTCTTTCGCAGCTTCATTTACCAGATTTGAATTTACCAATTAAAGCATTGTCTGGGGGTCAAAAAAAGCGAGTGGGGTTAGCTCAAGTTCTAATCCAAGCACCTGATCTTTTGTTGTTGGATGAACCAACGAATCATCTTGATTTTGATTCCATAGAATGGTTGGAGAAATATTTGGCAACTTATTCAGGATCAGTTATGACGGTCACCCATGATCGTTATTTTTTGGATCACGTTGCTAACCGTGTTTTCGAACTATCCTTTGGAAAGTTGTATGAATATACCGGTAATTATCAAGATTATGTTTTGGCTAAGGCTGAACGTGTGGCAGCAGAGGAAATTGCTGATCACAAGAGTTCCCAGCTTTATAAAAAAGAATTAGCTTGGATGAAAACTTCAGCCCGAGCTCGAAGTACAAAGCAAAAGGCGCGTGAAACTCGTTTTTCTGATTTACAAGAACAGCAAGGTACGCTTCAAATTGATGGGACTGTTGAAGTTAATTTAGGTCAAAAGCGGTTGGGTAAGAAAGTTATTGAAATCAATGAGGCTCAATTGAGTTTTGATGATATGACGATTTTAAAAGATTTTAATGAATTAATTCAAGCAAATCAAAGAATCGGAATAACAGGACCAAATGGGACCGGTAAATCAACATTATTAAATGTAATTAGTGGTAAGACTCCTTTGGATCAGGGAACAATTGATATTGGTGAGACTGTTCAGCTTGGATACTACACTCAACAAACTGAACCTATTCCAGAGGATAAGCGGGTGATTGCATATCTTTCTGAAGTGGCCCAGTCTGTAACTACTAGTGATGGCGAGAAGGTTTCAGTTGCTGATTTACTTGAACAGTTTTTGTTTCCGAGCTTCATGCACGGAACCTTAATTCGAAAGTTATCAGGTGGTGAAAAGCGTCGTCTCTTCTTACTAAAAATTTTATTGCAACAACCAAATGTTTTGTTGCTGGATGAACCGACCAACGATCTTGATATTGGGACATTAACTGTCTTAGAAGAATACTTGAAGCATTTTGCAGGGACGGTTATTACGGTTTCCCATGATCGCTATTTCTTAGATAAAGTTGCTGATCATTTGCTTATATTTAAAGGACAAGGTACCATTGATCGATTTACTGGTTCTTTTTCAGACTATTTAGATCAATATGGTGCTCCAACACTTACGGATTCTGATATTATAAAATCTGAAGAAAAATCAACATTAGTCGAAACTCCATTGGCCGCAACGCCTGTTGAATCGGCTAAAAAGAAGCTTACTTATAAAGAGCAACGTGAATTTGAAACTATTGAAGATCGAATTAATGAGTTTGAATTAAAAATTGATCAAATCACTAACGATATGAATGAAGCCGGCGATGATTTTGGTAAATTAGCAGACTTACAAAAAGAACTCGATGAAAATAATCAAAAATTAGAAGAGACGATGGATCGTTGGGCTGATTTGTCCGAGCGGGCTTAAAAAGGAGTTTGTAAATGGCAGAAAAAGTATTGATTTGGGCGCAAACAAAGGACGGGACGATTGCTAAAGATGGATCCATTCCATGGCACGTTCAAGGAGATATGAAATTTTTTGCGCAAAAAACCAAAAATCAGGTTGTTTTGATGGGCCGAAATACGATGATGTCCTTGCACGGACAACCATTGCCTAACCGAATTAATTTAGTTTTAACACACCAAAAAGATTTGGAAGTTCCTGTTGGATTTAAAAAGGTTTATTCAATTGAAACGGCAGAAGCGATTGCTGATGAAGAACAGAAGCAATTAATGGTGATTGGTGGTAAAGGAATTTATGATTCATATTTGCCGATTGCAGATCGGCTATTAGTTACTTATTTAGCTACTGACTACCATGGTGATGTTATGTTAGATCCAATTGAGGGTGCCTGGAAAAAAGAGCTTTTGACTGAAGGCGAAGCTGATGAAAATAATGATTATGCCTATCAAATTTGGAATTATTATCGGCCAACATTTAGATAAATAAAAGGTGGTAATTATTTAATAAAGGCGTAAAATGAAATTAAGTTAAATTAAAGATTTTTGAAGAGTGGAGAAAAAATAATGAAGTATTTTACGACTTTCTTTTGGACCGCCATTTTAGGGGCAGTAATCGGATATATTGGTAGTGCATTACAAAATGTACCAGCCGATTATACTCAAGCAATGGTTTCGGCCTTAGTTGCTGGATCAATAGGAACTATTTTGGTTTATTATATTTCTCGTAGTTTTGCTCCTAAAACGAGCCAAGCTGAAGAAGATGAATCAAAAGAGAATTAATGTAATTAATTTAAATTAAGGCTGAGTAACTTACTATGTAGTTATTCGGTCTTTTGTTTTTAAAGTATGTTTTTTAAATTTGTTATACTAAAATATAATTAATTTCTGATGAAAGGGGGGATCTAAAATGGTGCCATTAAATGTTCGAAGTGCGTATAGTTTATTAAAAAGTCCGATGCTACCTAATGTATATACTGAATATGCTAAATATTTAGGTTATTCAGCCGTGGGTCTAGCTGATGAACAAAATTTATATGCAATGGTTAATTTTTATCAACAAGCTAAAAAGAATGGTCTAACACCTATTTTAGGAATAACTATTGAAGTTCAAGGCTTAATCAATAAGGGCATGACTTTTCCTCTGCATGTATATGTTCAAAATGAAACAGGTTATCAAAATTTATTGATACTAGCTAGTCAACAACGAACACAGCAAAAAGCTTTGGATTTAACAACTTTAGCGCAGCAAAATCATTTATCTGGACTTTTAATTGTGATCCCACCAACAAGTGAGTTGTCGCTTAATTTAATGAATGATTTTAATCAAGGGCGTCTATTAATTGATCGGTTTAAAATATTACTAAATAGCGCACAACTTTGGCTTGGAATTGATTTACAGATGGATGCTGAATTATTGAGAGCAGAAACTAAACTAAGTCAAGAAATGAATGTGCCATTACTGGCCTTTGATGAAATTAGATATGCAAAATCACAAGATCATTTTGCATATAAAGTTTTAACCTATTTAAAAGCTGGTGAGACCATTACTAATGTGGGTGCGGCTAAAAAAGAATCAGGTGAACAAGCCTTAAGGCAAAGGGATGATTGGTACCAGTCCTATGTTGATTCAGGACTTCAAAGCGCGGCGGATGAAACAGATGTTTTGGCAAAAAAAGTTGATTTTACATTGCCACAAAGAAAAATTGAGTTACCTAGTTTTTACGAAAGTAAGCAAGAAGCCAAACAAAAGTTATTGAAATTAACTCAATCAGGGCTTGAACGTTTAGCGATTTCATCAATTCAATATCATCAATATCAAGAACGTTTAGAGTATGAATTGAAAATTATTGACGAGCTAGATTTTGATTATTATTTTTTAATTGTTTGGGATGTAATTAATTTCGCAAAAACCCATGAGATTATGACTGGACCCGGGCGCGGCTCGGTAGCGGGTTCTTTGGTGGCATATTGTTTAGGAATTACGGAAGTAGATCCGATTGCTTATGATCTATTGTTTGAACGTTTTTTAAATCCTAAACGAGCACAAATGCCAGATATTGATATCGATATTCCGGATAATAAACGAGAAGTAGTTTTAGACTATTTACATACAAAATATGGGCATGATAAAATTGCGCAAATTATTACTTTTTCAACGATGGGGATGAAGCAAAGTTTACGGGATGTAGCTCGAGTGTTCGGACTTAAACCAACTGAGATCGATAAATTAGCACGCAGCTTGCCTAAAGATGCTATTAATTTAGAAGAAGCTTATCAAAAATCACAAAGTTTCCAAAATGAAATTTTAGATCTTCCTGTTGACGGAGATTTATTGTGGAAAACAGCCTTACAGTTAACAGGAATACCACGAAACAGTTCGTTACATGCGGCTGGAGTAGTTATTGCGAATAATCCTTTAGTGGAGTCTATTCCAGTACAATTAGGTGAGGATGGACGCTTAGTGACCCAATTAACGAAAAATCCGGTAGAGCAACTTGGTTTGTTGAAAATTGATTTTCTAGCATTATCTAATTTGAATATCTTAGCGATCGCATTGCGAGAAGTACACAAAATTGAACCAACGTTTGATTTGAAAACAATTGATTTAAATGATCCAGAAACATTAGCTTTATTTGGCCTTGGTCAAACAAATGGTATCTTTCAGTTTGAATCAAATGGGATGAAACAAATGTTGCAGCAGATGAAACCAGATCAATTTAATGATTTAGTTGCGGCTAATGCTCTATATCGGCCCGGTCCCATGGCCAATATTCCACATTTTATTGCGCGGAAGCATCAACAAGAAATGATTCCTAAAATTGCGGAAACTATTGATCAACTATTAGCACCAACTTATGGGGTAATTGTGTATCAAGAACAGGTGATGCGCGTTGCCGAAGAATTTGCTGGATTTAGTTTGGCTGAAGCCGATTTGTTACGTCGTGCAATTTCTAAAAAAGATACCATTCAGATGGAAAAAGTTAAGAAACAATTTTTGACAGGAGCTCAAAAACTGGGTCAATATGATTTAGTAGCTGAAGAAGTCTATCAATATATTGAACGATTTGGATCATACGGATTTAATAAATCGCATGCGGTTGCATATTCTAAATTAGCTTTTGAATTGGCCTTTTTAAAGGTACATTATCCGTTGGCTTTTTATAAAGCAGTCTTGAACTTAGAAATTAGTAATCAAGATAAGGTGCGTATTTATATAAATGAGGCTCGAATGCGGGGCGTTAAAGTTTTAGGACCGCAAATTAATCAGAGCTTTGCTGGTTACTCCGTGACAAATGATTATTTACAGATGGGTCTAGCTAGCATTAAAGGTTTGCGTAAGGATTTTCGTGATCATTTAATTTTTTCACGTCAAACGAATGGACCATTTAAGAACTTGGGTGATTTATTATTACGAATTGATCAACCTTTTCGACAAATGAAATTTTTGGAACCCTTGATTATGGCGGGAGGGTTAGATGCTTTACAACCCAATCGAAGGATGGTAAGTTTCATCTTACCTGGATATTTAGATGCAGTACAACTGGCTGGTAATTCATTGGATTTATTGAATCGATTGAAACCTAAACAAGTAGTAATGGATGATTATACGAAAATCGAAAAATTAAATCAAGAATTTGCAGTTCTTGGAATTTATTTAAGTGGGCATCCTTTGGAAAAAATTATTCAAGAAGTTGATTCTAGTGTTTATACCAATGTAAGTGAGTTGATAGCAGGTCAAAATGGGGTGAAACTTATTTTGATGATCGATAAGGTTAAAGTAATTCGGACTAAAAAAGGAACTCAGATGGCATTTGTTGATACGACGGATTTAACAGGAAAGTTATCATTAACCGTTTTTCCAAAACAATATCAGCAATATCAGACTCATTTAGTTAACGGCGGATTGATTGCTGTTTATGGAAATGTGGAGTATCAAAGAAATCAAATTGACTTACAAGTTGTGGTTGATCAAATGATCCCAGCCAATAGTTTGATTCAAAATGATAAGCAAGCAGGGGTTGAGAAAATTAGTCAAGGAATTTGGTATATTCGGCCCCATGTTTGGCCAATTCCAGAAGCAAGACTTAAAAATCTTGCTCAAATTGCACAAAATCATCCAGGGGCGAACGTAGTAATATTAATAAATCCTAAAAATAAAAAACAGGCCCTTAAATTATCTAGTGGTTATCAATTATCAGCTGGGCTTGAAGTAGAACAAAAATTAGTCCGAATTTTTGGGCAACAAAATATTTCATTTAAAGCAGTGAAGGTTGATTAACATAAACCAATTGTGTATGTTTGTTGCAATGATCTTCATATCTTCAAATAGGTTTGAATCTTTAATCCGTTATATTTATTAAGTTGACTTTCAAAATGTTTACAAATTGTTGAAAGAGGCCTTAGTCAAGATATAAGAAATGATTTTAAGACGAAGTTTTTTTGTTTTAAAAGAACAGATCCAACGAGTCTTGATATAAATTTGTAGTATTATAAAAATTATTAATTAGGATTGGTTTTTAAACGTTGCAGGTCGTGGTTTGTCAGGTAGCTTATTTTTAGTTACAATGATATTATCAAAACCGATTAAATGCTGCGGGTGAAAATCCCTATCGGCAATCAATCGAGAAATCAGGTTTAATATGACAGAAGCAAAAGTATATACACAAACAGAAGTACATGATATTTACACTAGCTATATGAATGCAAATCATGTTGACGCAGTAGATCGTGCCTTTGAGTATGCCAACGGACTACATAAAGAACAACGACGACGGTCTGGCGAACCATATATTATTCATCCCATTCAAGTGGCAGGGATTTTAGCTGATTTATATATGGATCCGGATACAGTTATTGCTGGTTATTTACATGATGTTGTAGAGGATACGCCTGCTGAATTAGAAGATATTGTGGAACGGTTTGGGGAAGATGTCGCAGCAATTGTTGATGGTGTTTCGAAAATTTCTAAAATAGAATATAAATCGGATTCAGAACGTTTAGCAGAAAACCATCGTAAGTTGCTCTTGGCGATGTCCCATGACATTCGTGTAATTTTTGTTAAATTGGCTGACCGGTTGCATAATATTCGAACGTTGGATGCTTTGAACCCAGCAAAACAAAAGCGTATTGCAGGGGAAACTTTGGAAATCTATGCACCATTAGCTGATCGTTTAGGAATTATGACAATTAAATGGGAATTAGAAGATACTTCTCTTCGTTATCTTGATTATGAAGCATATCATGCTATTGCACAGGACATGCAGCTTCGTCGAAATGAACGCTTAGAAATTGTTGCAACGGCTGTTGATGAAATTAAGGTTACAATTGATAATTTGAAATTGAAGAATGTTTCAGTTTACGGAAGACCTAAACATATTTATTCTATCTACCGTAAGATGCAAAAGAAACAAAAAGCATTTGAAGAAATTTATGATTTGTTGGCAATTCGAGTTATTGTAAATTCAATTGGAGACTGTTATGCCGTTTTAGGGGCAATTCATTCCCATTGGACACCGATGCCTGGTCGGTTTAAGGATTATATTGCTTTACCTAAAGCGAATGGATATCAATCGCTTCATACTTCTGTAATTGGTCCTGAAG
The DNA here is from genome assembly GCF_000277645.1 of Weissella koreensis KCTC 3621. The sequence continues at coordinate 394,599 of NZ_AKGG01000005.1, forward strand.
GTCGTCCGTTGGAAATTCAAATCAGAACACATGATATGCATGAGGTGGCTGAATTTGGTGTAGCAGCTCACTGGGCTTATAAAGAAGGTAAGTTCGATGGAGCAGATGTTCAAAATTCAGATCAACAACAATTAAATATGATTCAAAGCATTTTAGAATTACAAACAGAGTCGAAAGATTCTGGTGATTTCATGGAAACAGTCAAAAGTGATCTTTTCACAGATCGAGTCTATGCGTTTACACCTTTAGGCGATGTAGTTGAACTGACCCAAGGGGCGGGTCCATTAGATATGGCTTATTCGATTCACACAAAGGTTGGAAATTCTACAACTGGAGCAAAAGTAAATGGTAAGATTGTTCCTTTAGATTATGAAATTAAGACGGGTGATATTGTTGAAATCATTACTAGTGCAATAGCTAAGCCGAATCGTGATTGGCTTAAATTAGTTAAGACGCGACGAGCACGTAATAAAATACGACAATATTTTAAAAAGCAAAACCATTCAGAAAATTCAATTGCTGGAAAACAGGAATTGATGAATTATTTAATTTCTCAAGGATATAATCTCGATGAATTAATGACAAATAAAAATACTGAACAAGTGATGGAACGTCTACATTATCAATCAATCGGAGATATGTATGCAGCGATTGGCTACGGTGATCAATCAGTCCAAGGGGTGACGAATAAGTTAACAGAAGACCTCCGTAAACGAATGGAAGAACAACGCTTGTCTGAAGAGGAAGCTTTGGTCTTTGAACAACATGAAACAGTTGCAAAAGATGAAGAAGATCATAAAACTAAGCATCATCATGGTGATGATCCAATTGTGATTCAAGGGATTGATTCAATGCTTGTACGCTTAGGGCGTTGCTGTACGCCTGTTCCAGGAGATGATGTTGTTGGATATATTACCAAGGGTCGAGGTGTTTCGGTACATCGAGTGGGTTGCCCTAATTTAGCAAGTGAAGCTGAATTAAGTCAACGATTGGTTGATGTCAAATGGGATGAAGACTCAGATAATAGTAAACGTGAATATGTAACAGATCTAGTGGTAACTGGAGAAAGTCGAGCACGCTTGTTGAATGACGTTATCAGAATGATCGGAAACCATGCACAGACCTTGAATTCAATTAATGGTCGGGTTGATGGTAACAATCAAGCGATTATATCGTTGACGGTTGAGGTGCACAACTTAGCTCAATTAGAACGGGTGATGGATTCGATTAAAAATGTTAAGGATGTTAGTTCCGTTAAAAGGGCATTTAAGTAAGTTAAAATAGTATTACGCTGATACGTGAATCAAAAATAAAAATGGTTCGCGAAATTTTTGATGATATTCAAAGAAGATTGGGGTTTTATTTATCCTGGTCTCTTTTTTTATGGGCTTTAAATTATAAAAAAAGAGATTTAATTTATATTTTAAAATATTTTTGCATGATTAAAAAAATCATAGTACTCGATATTTAAGGCTTTCTTTAAGCTTTAAGTGTTGTAATAGGGCTGTTATAACAGGTAATTTTGAGACTAAATATTAATATTTGATGAAAAATTACGTCATTAAATGCCTCAATTTATCAAAATATCGTGAATTTTGGTAATATAAGTGAACAAATTCTTTTGACAGTCGTAATTTAAGCATGTTAATCTAATAACACATTTGAAATTTATATAAAAACGAGAGGAAGAACTTATGGCAGAAAAATTAATTCAATTAAGAGTTGAAGAGGGTGTTAAAGACGCCGCTGATGAAATTTTTAAGACACAAGGGCTAACTACCCAAACAGCAATTAAAATTTTCCTAACGCAAGTTGCCAATACTGGTGACTCACCATTTTCAAACTTGTTCACAAAAAAAGAACAATAAAAATTTAATTAAAGAATGACTTAAAAAAGACGTGGTTTTTAAAGCTTTTTAGCAATTAATAACAATCACGTCTTTTTTTATGGCATAATAGAGTTTAACCTTAAGAACCAGATGGATTTAAGTTAGTAGACGAATTATGTAATTTGGTTACACGATTTAAATAATAAATTAATGAGAGAGTTTAAGATGGAAAAAAAAGTCGGTATAATTATTACAGCTAAAGTAACTGATGAAAATGAGCAATCTTTCTTTGCACAAATTGATGGAGTTACTTATGAAATTGATAAAAGTGAGCTTCAAAAGCCCCTCCATATCGGGGGATTAGTGACTGGCTTTGCTTATGAAAACCAATCTAATCAGCTTCAAATTACCAAAAACATTCCAGATGTTCGTTTGGGACATTATGCTTTTGGAACGGTCACTGATGTAAGACGAGACCTTGGGGTGTTCGTGGATATAGGATTGCCAAATAAGGACTTAGTGGTTTCTTTGGATGAATTACCTACAATTAAAGAATTATGGCCACAACGTGGGGATCGACTCATGATTACTCTACGGATCGATAATAAAGATCGTTTATGGGGTGAGTTGGCCACTAATGAAATTTTGAATGCAGTTCGAATTCCAGCTAAGACCAGTATGAAAGGCCAAAAGCATGTAAAGGCAACGGTCTATCGTTTGAAGATGGTAGGAACTTTGGTCTTAACAGAAGATTTTAATATGGGATTTATCCATCCTAGTGAACGTTATCATGAACCACGGATGGGTGAACAGCTGGATACACGAGTCATTGGAGTAAGACCTGATGGAATTTTGAACCTATCATTAAAGCCAATGGCCTATCAAGCTATTGATGGAGATGCCAAAATGATATTGACACTTCTACAACGATCACGGACAGGGCGTTTGCCATACAATGATAAATCTGAACCAGAGTCAATCACAAATTATTTTGGGATGTCAAAGGGGCAGTTCAAGCGGGCTTTAGGTCACTTATATAAAGAACATCTGATTCAACAAGATGAAGAAGGAATTTTATTAGTAGTTGATCAATCGACTAATGATGAACAAGAAGATTAAAATAATTTGTCAATTAAGATGAGGAGAGCAACAGCATGTTAGTGATGGTTTCAGAAACGCAACCTAAAATTGCGATGGGACTGATGTCACATGTTGATAATCTACCAACTTTTGTGGAGATCCAACGTGAAGTGAATTGGTACCATGCTAATTCGAATAGACATTTAATGTTATGGAAAGATCCAAAAACAAGACATTTCACAGCGGTTATCGGCGTTGAAGAAATGGAAGAAATTCTAATTTTGCAGCTCGTGGCATTTAGCCCAGAAGTCGTAAACTATGAACGTAAATTAGTTGGTGGTGAAATTTACACGGCATTAACTAATTGGTTTCCTAACACTATTTTAATGGGTACTATTCGTACACAAAAGATCTTAAATAAATGGCAAAAACAACAATTATCAGATTTAGATTTATCTGATTAGAAGTGAGGATTAAATGGCAGAAAGATTACAAAAGGTAATGGCACAAGCTGGTGTTGCTTCAAGACGAGCCTCTGAAAAGCTTATTGCTGAAGGACATGTTACCGTTAATGGAAAGATCGTGACTGAATTGGGAACACGCGTAGAACCAGGTAATAAGATTGAAGTCGATGGTAGTCCCATTGAAGGCTCTGAAAAATTGGTTTATTATCTCTTAAATAAGCCACGTGGTGTTGTCACTACGGCTTCAGATGAAAAGGGACGGACTACTGTTATTGATGTTTTAGATGAAGTCAAAGAACGAGTTTACCCTGTAGGGAGATTGGATTATGACACCACCGGAGCTCTGTTACTAACTAATGATGGGGAATTGGCGAACCAATTAATGCACCCGCGTTATAAAATAGATAAGGTTTATGTGGCTAAAGTAAAAGGTGTACCCACTAATGACGAATTGAAAGCACTACGACTAGGTGTGGTTGTAGATGGTAAGAAAACTGCCGAGGCGCGTGCTGATATTCTTCGTACTGATCGAAAAAAAGGTACTTCAACAATTCAGTTAACAATTCATGAGGGCCGTTATCACCAGGTCAAAGAAATGTTAAAAACAGTTGGGCATCCGGTTATTAAGTTACATCGTGAACGTTATGGAATGTTAGAAGTCACTGATTTAGCATCAGGTGAATATCGAGCACTTCGACATGACGAAGTACAATATCTTAAAAACGGACGGCAAATGCGGAAGAGTTCAGGTCGCTTGTAATACTTTAACGGATTTGTAGCTATTATTTCAGATAATAGGTATAGATCTTTTTTTATTTGAGGAATGTATTTATTTAATAAAAACAATAGCTAATAAAGAATTATAACGGTATATTTGATAAGGACAAATTAGTTGTTGCTAATTTATTAAGTAATTCCATTAAGAGAGGGGCAGATTGAATGACACCAGAATTTTTATTAATGTGTTTTGACATGAAGCAACCTCGACGCCAACGTGTCATTTTTGGCCTATTAACTAATCATTTGACGGTCTCAACATCTTTTAATGGTTTGGCGTATCAGTTATTTGCACTGATTAATTTTCAACCGCAATTAACCAAAGAACAATATGATCTTTTAATACAGAAATTAATTAAACAAAATGCTTTACAAGAAGTTGAGCCTGGGATGTTTATCAAAACTGATCAAGGGCAAAAAATTTTAGAAGAAGCACAATTAGATCATTATTATCCGCGATTTTTTTTGTATAGTGGGGAAACGAATTTGTTTGAGTTTCGAGAAATGTTCTTATTGGCTAATCAAGCGGTATCAGAATATTCTTTTCAAAATAATAAATATTATCCCATATCAAATCGTTTAAAATTACGAGGGTTGGTTAAACAATGGTTTCAATTTCAAAAGCAAAACGACTTAACTTTTAACTGGGTCCAAGAATTACAAAGGTTTTTAAGGACATTAACGGATTGGGACGCGGATCGATTGGTTAATACTTGGACAGGGTATCAACAACCTGGATTACGTGCTGATCAATTACAGTTTCCAATGTCTTGGAATGATCAAGATGTATATTTTTGGGAATTAGATCAGTATGCTAAATTAGTTAAATTTTTAGAACAGGCTGGTAATCAGTATTTATTAAAGCAACTTTGGAATTTATTGAAGCAAACTCAACAATTGTTAAGTTCATCGATGTTACAGACGTATCAGGCTTACGAAAATGGCATAGCACTTGATAAAATTAGTCAAATACGCCGTTTGAAGTTGGGGACAGTTCGTGAACATTTACTTTCAGCTGCTATTTTTATGCCCTTTGAACAATTTGATTATCAACAGTTATTGACGCCAGAATTGATTGCTTATTTTGAAGGAAAGTTAGTCGGTGCGCCAGAATCATGGTCGTTTCAACAGGTGCGAGTTACAGGTGCACCAGATGAGTTCTTTTATTTCAGACTATATCAAATTCAAAAAGTAAAAAAAGAATTATTATCTGAAGTAGAATGAATCTGGTATGACTGTGTTTTGTTAGATGAGGGTGTTAAGCATGATAAACTTACAAGTAGCATTGAATAAATATTTTGGTTATAGTCATTTTCGACCTGGTCAGGAAGAAATTCTGACGGCTTTGTTGGATCAACGTAATACATTGGCGATATTACCTACTGGTGGTGGTAAAAGTCTTCTTTATCAAATGACGGGGCATTTACGTACTGGTTTAGTTGTAATCGTCTCACCATTACTTTCTTTGATGCAAGACCAGGTTTCTAGCTTGAATTATATGGGCGAGAAACGGGTTGTGGCACTCAATTCTACTTTATCTCGTGCGGAGCGACAACAAGCCTTACAACAATTAAATACATTTAAATTCTTATTTATATCACCAGAAATGTTGTCAGATGAACAAGTTCAATCGCGCTTAAAACAAATCGATTTAAACCTATTAGTAATTGATGAAGCTCATACTATGTTAAGTTGGGGGCCAGATTTTCGACCTGAATATTTGAGATTACCAGAAATATATCAAGGATTGAATAGACCACAATTATTATTGCTGACAGCAACAGCAACACCAAAGATGGGGCAACAAATGCTGAACTTATTTGATATTAATAATTCAGACACATTTGTGTATGAAACTTCGATAGACCGACCTAATATATTTTTGAATACCGAACAATTAGCAAATGAACAAGAAAAAGAAAGTCGTTTGATACAATTAGTACATGGATTACAAGGGCCGGGTATTGTTTATGTTTCCTCTCGTAAATTAGCAAATTCTTTAGCTCGTAGTTTAACTGATGCAACGGGATTGACCGCGGTAGCTTATCATGCAGGCTTAGATTATTACACGCGTTATCGAATTCAACGACAGTTTATGTTAGATCAAATTGATGTCATAATTGCCACATCTGCTTTCGGGATGGGATTAAATAAATCTGATGTCAGATATGTGATTCATTATCAATTAAGTAGTGATTTAACCAATTATCTACAAGAATTCGGTCGAGCAGGGCGTGACAGTAAGACGGCGGTTGCAATATTATTGTATGCACCAGGAGATGAATTATTACAATCATATTTGATTGATCTAACTCTACCTGAACCATCAACTGTTGATTTAGTGGCTAAAGAAAGAGATCAGGTATCAGGAATAAATGAAAACCAAGTTAACTTAATTAATTATTATTTGGAGCAAGGACAAACGCCGGATCAATTGAAGATTCAGTTTGATCAACGACGGAAACAAAGATTGAGGGCTTTAAGCCAATTATTAACGTATGTTAAGTTGGAACAAGGACTGCGGAAATTTATTTTAACGACTTTCCAAGATGAAAATCCTTTTGATTCAAAATATGAAGCAGCGAATCAGCCTTTGGATTTGCAAAAATTTGCACGTAAAAATTCAATCGTAAAGGCAAAAAAGGATAATAAAATACCCTCTTGGTCAGATAAAATGCAGCAACTGTTTAATATAAAGTAAAGACCGACATAAAAGGCTTCCCTTTTTATTGAAATTTATGGTAATTTAGTAACATTAAAACTGTTGTGGAGGTTTCCAGCGAAATGGATGATCAAAATAAGCCTTGGGAAACGTCATTTGACAACCAAGAAGAAACTGTTAAAAAATACTCACGTACTGCAAATCGCAAGAAGACTAAGCGAGTTAGTTTTGTTGTGGGATTATTAGTGACATTAATTTTAGTTCTTTCGTTTGTACCTGTTTATAGTTATTTGAAAGAATTAAATAACCCAAATCAAGCTAGTCAAGGTACAGCAGTATCAGGATTGAGTAATAATCAAACAAAAACATCGACTTCCAAGGTGGATGGTCAAACAAAGTCAGAAAAAGATAAATTGAAGAAACAAAAGGCTTCAGAAGCTAAGGCTGCTTCAGAAAAGAAAGCTGCCAAAGCCAAATCTGATTCTGAAGAAAAAGCTGCAAAAGATTCAGAAGAACAGGCTGCTAAGGCCAAATCTTCTTCAGAAGAGGAAGCAGCTAAAGAGTCATCTGATAAGGCTGAGAGTACCGTTAAAATGGAACTACCTTCGAACCGTCCAACTTTGTATGGATTTGCTGCCGCGAATAATATTTCTGTGGATCAATTATATGCATTAAATCCAGGATTAACTGCTGATAATTATACGCAATGGATCGGTAAAGACGTTAAGGTTAAATAAAGCATAATATATTGATGAAATTTTATTTTTATAATTAGTAGGATGGCTTATTAATTTGCTGGAACTAACGGGGTTCCAGCTTTTTTATTTTCTGAAAAATGAAATAAGGTAATTCAGACATAATTGCCTGGTTTATGATAATATGGAAAATTGAAATGGAATTATTTTTTAAATAATAATTCCAAATGATTAAAGATGATTAGGTGAGATATGATGAATGAAATACAAATTGCAATTGATGGGCCAGCGTCAGCAGGTAAATCAACTATTGCGAAGATTTTAGCAAACGATTTAAAATACGTCTACGTTGATACTGGGGCTATGTATCGAGCAATTACTGTGGCTGTTTTAAGATCAGGAATTGCCCCAGAAGATGAGTCATCAGTTTCAGCGTTGGTTCCAAGCTTGGAAATTAGTTTTGCTCCAGGTGAACCGGTCCAAAAAGTATTCTTGAATCAAAAAGAAATTACACAAGAAATTCGTAGCATTGAGGTTACCGCAAATGTTTCTGAGATTTCATCATATGCTGCTGTACGTGATTTGATGACACAATTACAACGGAAGATTGCCAATAATGGTGGAGTGGTGATGGATGGACGTGATATAGGAACTACTGTTTTACCAAAAGCTGAAGTTAAAATATTTTTGATAGCTTCGGTACATGAACGGGCATTACGCCGTTATAAGGAAAATCAAGCTAAAGGGATGACCGAAAGTTTAGCTGAAATTGAAGCTGCTGTTCAAAAACGCGATTATTTAGATTCTACCCGATTAATTAGCCCATTAAAAAAGGCTTCTGATGCCATTGAAGTTGATACGACAGGCTTATCTATTTCAGAAGTAGTTAAGATTATTAAACAAATAATTAATGAAAAGCATGCTAATAATGAGCTGAACTTAGTCTAATTAAAATCAATGATCGCAAAAAAGAATAAAATAGTGTAAAATAAAGAGGTTAAATGTTTAATAACTTTTGACAGCTTTAAATTAAAAAAATTAAAAAGTCACACGAAAACACTGGAAATTGATGGCTGTTTATTTTATAATGGACTTTATTATCACATTCGTGTGACCAGGAGGAATTATTGTAATGAATGAAGAAAACAACGAGCTATTGGCTGCACTTGACGCACAACCTGATGTGAAGGTTGGCGATGTTGTCACTGGTGAAGTTTTAACGATTGATGATGCTCATCAAGTTGTAGTTGGAATTGATGGTGCTGGAGTTGAAGGTGTAATCCCTGCCCGCGAGTTGACTAGTGATCGTGATGCTGATGTTAACGACCTTGTTAAGGTTGGAGACAAGATTGAAGCTGTAGTTAAGATGCCTATTACTTCAGAAAAAGAAGGATACTCATGGATCCTTTCAAAGCGTCAATTAGAAGCTCGTCGTGCTTGGGAAGAAATCGCAAGCAAGTACAACGAAGATGACATTGTTGAAGCTCCTGTTACGCAAGTCGTTAAGGGTGGATTAGTTGTTGATGTTGCAGGCGTACGTGGATTTATTCCTGCCTCAATGATCGAGAACCGCTTTGTTCAAGACTTGAACCAATACAAGGGACAAACTGTTAAGGCACAAATCATTGAGATTAATGTTGCTGAATCACGTTTGATCTTGTCACGTAAGGCTGTTTTGTCAGCTGAGCGTTCAGAAGCTTTGAAGCGTGTCTTTGAAGAACTTACTGTTGGTGATATTGTTGAAGGTAAGGTTGCTCGTATGACTAACTTTGGTGCTTTCATTGACCTTGGTGGTGTTGACGGATTGGTTCACGTTTCTGAAATTTCATACGAACGTGTTTCACAACCATCAGATGTTTTGTCAGTTGGTGAAGACGTTAAGGTTAAGGTTTTGGGATTGGATCCTGAAAAGGAACGTATCTCATTGTCAATCAAGGCTACTCAACCTGGACCTTGGGACTCAGCTGCTCAAAATGCTCCTGAAGGAACTGTTCTTGAAGGAACTGTTCGACGTGTCGTTGACTTTGGTGCCTTTGTGGAAGTATTCCCTGGTGTTGAAGGATTAGTTCACGTTTCACAAATTTCACACCAACACGTTGAAAACCCTTCAGATGTTTTGAAGGCTGGAGATAAGGTTCAAGTTAAGGTTCTTGATGTTAACCCTGAACGCCAACGTTTGTCATTGTCAATCAAGGCTTTGACTGAAGCCCCTGCCCGTGAAGGTGGAGACAATAACGATGGTGAACAACGTCGTAGCAACAATAACAACAACTCAAATAGCTCAAATAACAACAGCCGTCGTAGTAACAATAACGGTGGTGGTCGTCGTAACAACAGCCGTCGTGAATCAGCTCCTATGAACTATTCAACGACTGAAGAAGAAGGAAATGCAACTTTGGGTGACTTGTTCAACTTGAAGGACTTCGACTAAAATTAATTATATTTTAAAATGTTAGATAGAAAGGCTGGGACTTTTGTTCCAGCCTTTTTTCATTCGACAATTAGTAACTGAATTATATACTTACTATAATATGTCTACAGTTTATCTAAGTTTTAATGGTATAATTGATGTTATTATATGAAAAAGCAAATTAGTAGAAAAGAGGTGGCGAAATGGCCTACCCAGTTGTAGCAATTGTAGGACGCCCTAACGTTGGTAAATCAACGATTTTTAATCGAATTGCGGGTGATAGAATCTCGATTGTTGAAGATACACCCGGTGTGACTCGTGATCGGATATATACACGCGCTGAATGGTTGACTCATGAGTTCCGGTTAATTGATACTGGTGGAATTGAAATGAGTGACGAACCATTCATGAGTGAAATTAAGCAACAAGCCGAAATAGCAATGGATGAAGCTGATGTAATCGTCTTTATGGTTTCTGGTCGTGAAGGCCTAGCTGAAGCAGATGAGCAAGTTGCTAAAATGCTTTATAAGACTAATAAACCAGTTGTTTTGGCGGTTAATAAAGTTGATAATTTTGAAATGCGTAGTGAAATTTTTGATTTTTATGCGCTTGGATTTGGTGAACCATTCCCAATCTCTGGTTCGCATGGAACTGGATTAGGTGATTTACTTGATGAAATCATAAGTAAATTCCCAACTGATGCAGGAGTTCCAGATGATGATACTATTCGATTCTCGTTTATTGGGCGACCAAATGTTGGAAAGTCTTCATTAGTGAACGCTTTGCTAGGAGAAGAACGAGTAATTGTTTCAGATATAGCGGGAACGACTCGTGATGCAATTGATACTAAATTCGTCACTGATAGCGGTGACCAATTTACAATGGTTGACACGGCTGGAATTCGTAAGCGCGGTAAAGTCTATGAGAACACTGAAAAGTATTCTGTTATGCGGGCGATGCGAGCAATTGATGATTCAAATGTCGTATTAATGGTTTTGAATGCTGAAGAAGGAATTCGGGATCAAGATAAGCACGTTGCTGGATATGCACACGAGGCTGGTAGAGCAGTAATTATCGTTGTTAACAAGTGGGATACACTTGAAAAAGATAATCACACAATGCATGAATTTGAAGAGTTGATTCGTGCAGAGTTCCAGTATTTGGCATATGCACCAATTGTCTTCGTATCAGCTAAGACTAAACAACGTTTGGACAAGTTACCTGAGATGATTAAGAAAGTTAATGAAAATCATCAACGTCGTATTCAATCTGCAACCTTAAATGAGGTGGTGATGGATGCGTTGGCCTTGAATCCGGCACCAAATCGCAATGGTAAACGATTGCGTGTTTATTACGCTACGCAAGTTTCAATTCAACCACCAACGTTTGTAGTCTTTGTGAATGATCCAGAATTGATGCACTTTTCATATGAACGATTTTTGGAAAATAAGATCAGAAAATCCTTTGATTTTGAAGGAACTCCAATTCATATTATCAAGCGAGCAAGAACATAAAATTGCTTGAATAATGTATTTTTTAAAATTATAAGTGGATTAAATATTAAAAAAGTGTTATAAAAGGCGCTGTTACGGCATTTGTTTCATGAAAACGCTTGTTATTGCGCTCAAATTATGATAAATTTAATATCGACATAAAGTTAGCTTAACTTTATGATTCAAAAAATTATGATCGAACATATCAGGAGGATAGTCGCATGGCTAACAAGCAAGACTTGATCAACAAGGTAGCGGAAGCTGGTTTCTCAAAGAAGGATGCAACAACTGCTGTTGATGCTACTTTTGCCGCAATTCAAGAAGAATTGAGCACTGGTGAAAAGGTTCAATTAATTGGATTTGGAACTTTTGAAGTACGTACACGTGCAGCCCGTAAGGGTCGCAACCCACGTACAAATGCTGAAATTGATATTCCAGCATCAAAGATTCCAGCATTCAAGCCTGGAAAGGGATTGAAGGACGCGGTTAAGTAAATTAATCCACCTACAAATCTTTAAGAGAGCGAATTTCGATTCGCTCTTTTTTTTGCCATTTTTAAGAAAGTATTTATAAAATTTTTAAGCATTAAATTAGTTAATTTTATATCTGATAAACCAATTTTAAAAAATATAGGATAAATGGTTAAACGATTTAACTATAGACATATGTACCAATTTGCAATTAATTTACAAAAAATATTAAATTTACAAAAAATAATGTAATTAATTTACAAAAAGGTAACGCTTTCATTGTTTTATGTGATACAATTCTTAACATAATATATATTTGGAAATGGGGAAATAAAAATGCAAGCATCATTATTAATTGCATTAATTCCAGCTTTAGCTTGGGGTGCAACTGGAATTGTGACAACCAAAATGGGAGGATCTGCAGGGCAACAAAGTTTGGGTATGACTTTTGGAGCATTGATCTTTGGAATATTAACTTTAGTATTGTATGTTATTCCATCCGCTGGATTTGATTTTGCAATGAATCCACGGTTATGGGTTGTTGGATTTGTTTCAGGTCTTTTTTGGGCGGTTGGAACGGCCGGACAATTTATCGGGTTCAAAAAAATGGGAGTTTCAGTTGGAAATCCTATTTCAACGGGAGGCCAAATTGTTGCTAATGCTTTGATGGCAGCAGCGGTCTTGGGTGAATGGTCAACTGGAAAAATGTGGTTGTTTGGTTCATTGGCTATTTTGAGTGTGGTAGTAGGAGCTATTTTGACGTCGTTACCAGATTCAAAAACTCCTAAGGTAGAAAACCCAGATTATAATTTTAAATCTGGTTTATTAGCAATGCTTGTATCTACATTAGGCTTCATGATGTATTTCGTTTTGCCTAACTTACTATTTAAATTAGGATATATTTCGGATGCAGTTCATGGTGCGCCCAATGGAAATGGCTTGTATTATATGACGGCAGTTGTCGGACCACAATCGATTGGACAAGTTCTAGGTGCATTCATTATTGTTATTTTCTTCTTAAAAGAACGTTCAATTATGTTTGAGTTACCAACTTGGCGTAATATTATAACTGGTTTAGTTTGGGCAGTTGGAAATGTCTTTATGTTCGTTTCAGCTGCAAATCCTGCCGTTGGTCAAGCAGTTGCTACAACGTTGTCACAAATGGGAGTTGTTGTTGGAGTATTTGGCGGAATATTCATTTTGGGCGAAAAGAAATCTAAACGTCAATTAATCTATGCCATTGTTGGATCGCTTTTGGTAGTGTTTGGTGGAATTATGATTTCTAATCTCGGATCATTTTAAATGAAATAATATAATATTAACTGGATTAAACTACTTAATAATTTTGTGGTGATGGTAAAGTAAAGGATGACAGTATGAATAATATAAAAATTATATCAATTGATATTGATGGTACTTTGTTAAATGATCAGCATGAGGTTACATCCTCTGTTAAGGCAGCTATTCGCGATGCATTAGATCAAGGCATCAAAATTGTCATTACGACTGGTCGCCCGTTATCAGGTGTTAAGCCTCTGTTGAATGAATTGGGAATTGATGGTGGTGATCAATATGTCATTACGCATAATGGTGGATTAATGCAGACTGCTGATGGTCAAAAGATTCTTTTTTCCTCAGCTTTAACTTTGGATGAATGGACTGAAATTAATCAATTTATGCATGACCAGCGTATTTATCTTCAAGCAGAGGATCAAGATCAAGCTTATACGACAACTACTTTGATTGATCCGTGGGCTAGTTATGAAAATTACCTAGTTAACTTACCACTACATGTTTTGGAAAAAGATATTGATTTAGAAGATACTAACTTAATTAAGGCAATTGCCAATGCTGATTCTGAAAAGTTAGATCGAATTCAGAGGATTATTCCAACATCGATTGAAGAACAAGTTACGGTAATTCGTTCGACTGCAAATAATTTAGAATTTGTTAACAAAGAAACTTCTAAAGGGAATGCTTTACTTGCGTTAGCTGATTATCTTAATGTTGCTGTGGAAGAAACCATGGCGATCGGAGACCAGGCTAATGATGTAACGATGATTAAAGCTGCTGGCTTGGGAGTTGCAATGGGTAATTCAATTCCTGAGATTAAGGATTTGGCTAATGTCATGACGGATGATAATAATCATTCCGGAGTAGCGAAGGCGATTCAAAAGTATGCTTTGAATTAGAAAATTAAAATTATGAAGCCAAGTTAGTTTAAAAACTAGCTTGGCTTTTTTGATTAAAAATAGATGTTTTTATTATTTAAGCATGTAGTGTTTACAACAATAGTTAATATTAAAAACATTAGATATAAAGAAAATGATCAATAAAATTTAATATATAAATTATATAGCTTGAAACGTTACATTTTATCGTAACGTACCTATTTAATATGTGATATACTGAAATTGTAGGAAAGAGTAAGCGCTTTCATTAGTATATGCAAAGGGGTTGAAATTATGAGGTACATCAATTATTTGGGCCAAGATGCCTATGATAATATCGCGATGGATAGCTGGTTATTAGATAATCTAAAGCCAACTGAGCCAGTATTCGCTTTATGGCAAAATAAACGCGCCGTGATTGTAGGACAAAATCAAAATACTTTTGGTGAAATTAATCAAGACTATATTGATAAAAACCATGTTCAAGTTGTTCGTCGCGTTTCCGGCGGTGGTGCGGTCTATCATGATTTAGGTAATATTTGTTTTACCTTTTTTGTTCCAGTCGAAAAGAGTAGTTCCGTTAATTTTAAACAGTTTGTTCAACCAATGTATGAGGCTTTACATTCATTGGGGATTGATGCCAAAATCACGGGGCGTAATGATCTAGAAGTGGATGGTAAAAAAATTTCTGGAAATGCTCAACGTTATGCTGGTGGGTACCTAATGCATCATGGAACCTTACTTTGGAATACTGATGTTGATGCAATGGTGCATGCATTGAATGTTGCTGACGAAAAATTCATTTCAAAGGCAGCTAAGTCAGTACGTGCACGTGTCGGTAATATTAAAGACTATGCTCCTAAAGACCTCACAATTGAAAAATTTATTGATGAGTTACGTTATTTTCTAACGAATAGAGGTCAAGATGATGAAATTGTATTATCACCAGCACAATTAGAAGGAATTAAAAATTTACGAGATCAAAAATTTGCGACTTGGGATTGGAACTATGGAAATAGTCCAAAATTTGATTTTGAAAACCATGCTAAGTTTACGGGCGGTAGTATTGATGTTCAAGTCAATGTGACACAAGGTATTATCCAAGATATTAACTTTAAAGGTGATTTCTTAGGGGTACGTGATTGGCGTGAAATCAAAGACCTTTTCGTTGGGGTACCCTTTGAAAAAAAAGCGGTTGAAAAGGTCTTAGCGACTAATCAAGATGGTCAGTATTTTGGCGGAATTACAAATCAAGAACTGACAAACCTCTTTGTTGGTGACAATGTAGATTAGAAAGGAGCCCGAAATGGCAAATATAACAGAAAAGAATGCAAAAATATTAGATTTTGATTACCAACTTCAGCAGCAAGATGAGGCTTTTCCGACTCTCCAGTTATTGAATAATGATGGAAAGCTCATCGATGAAGAAACATTTCAACAAGCGGATATTAGTGATGAAGATTTAATTGCAATTATGCAACGGATGATTTTGAGCCGTCAATTAGATATTCGCTCAACCAAATTAGCTAAACAAGGACGTTTCGGGTTCTTCGCTCCGACTGCTGGTCAAGAAGCATCACAAATGGCATCTTCGTATGCTTTTAAAGATGAAGATTGGCTTTTTCCAGGATATCGTGATATTCCAGAAACCATTGTAAAGGGTTGGCCAATTTGGAAAGCGATACTTTGGTCACGAGGACATGTTAAGGGAAATGAAATGACCACTGAAGATGGTCAACCAGTTAATGCTTGGATGCCACAGATTATTATAGGAGCTCAATATGTTGAAGCGGCTGGAACGGCACTTGGACTTAAGAAACGCAAACAGGACGCTGTAGCATATGCCTACACCGGTGATGGAGGTTCATCACAGGGTGATTTCTACGAAGGAATTAATTTTGCATCTGCGTATAAGGCTAATGCAGTCTTCTTTGTTCAAAATAACGGATATGCTATATCTACACCACGTAAATTACAAACGGCAGCCCAGCATTTGGCAGCTAAAGGTTGGGCTTCAGGACTACCAAGTATGGTGGTCGATGGAAACGATCCACTCGCCATGTACTTAGCTACTAAGAAAGCCCGAGCCTGGACAGTTGCTGGAAACGGCCCAGTTTTGATAGAAACTTTAACAAATCGTTTGGAGCCACATTCAACGGCTGGGGATGATCCATTACGTTATCGTGATCAATCAGATATTGATGACTGGTGGAAGCGTGAGCCATTGATTCGGATGCGACAGTTTATGACTGAAAAGGGTATTTGGGATGAAAATAAGGAACAGTCTTATGTAGATGAAGTTAATGCATTAATTGATGACCAAATTAAAATTGCTGACAATATTGAAAAGCAAAAAATTTCGGACTTTATTAAAAATACCTTAGAAGTGCCAAGCCAAGCAATGCAAGAACAGATTGAAAAGTTTGAAAGCGAGGGAAAGTAATTATGGCTAATAAAACATATATTGCGGCAATTCAAGAGGCCTTGGATCTAGCCCTAGCAAAGGACGAAAATACATTAATCTTTGGAGAAGATGTTGGTAAAAATGGTGGAGTTTTCCGAGCAACTGACGGACTACAGGCAAAATTTGGAGAGGATCGTGTATTTAATACACCATTGGCTGAATCAGGAATTGGTGGATTAGCAATGGGATTGGCTACACAAAATTATCGACCAATTATGGAAATTCAATTCTTTGGATTTGTCTATGAGGTAATGGATTCAATCGCAGGACAAATGGCTCGAACTCGTTATCGCTTTAATAATACGCGTAATATGCCAATTGTGGTCCGTTCACCATACGGTGGTGGAACGAAGACCCCAGAGATGCACGCAGATAACTTGGAGGGGATGGTTGCTCAGGTCCCCGGAATTCGAGTTGTTATGCCTGCTAATCCGGCAGATGCGAAGGGACTTTTGTTAAGTTCAATCGAATCAAACGATCCCGTTGTTTTCTTGGAAAACCTACACTTGTATCGTTCATTAAAAGGCGAGGTTCCTGAAGGCTATTACACCACGCCACTTGATCAAGCTGCTATTGCACGCGAGGGCGATGACATTACGATTATTGCTTATGGTGGTTCAGTGCCAGTATCATTGAAAGCGGCTGATGAACTAGCTAAGCAGGGGATTAATGCAGAGGTAGTTGATTTGAGGACAGTTTCACCTATTGATATTAAAACGATTGGTGAATCGGTTCAAAAGACTGGCCGCGTCTTGGTAGTACAAGAAGCGCAGCGAATGGCCGGAATCGGTGCAACGGTTATGGCTGAAATTTCAGAAAGATTTATCCTTAGCTTAAAAGCTCCCATTGGCCGTGTTGCAGCACCTGATTCCGTTTATCCCTTTGGGCAAGCCGAGAATGATTGGATGATTAAAGCAGATGATGTAGTAGCCAAAGCTAAGGAGGTAGTAAATTATGACTGAAATTTTTAAAATGCCCGATATTGGTGAAGGAATGGCTGAAGGTGATATTACCAATTGGCTTGTTGAAGTGGGTGATCAGGTCGCAGTTGATGATTCAGTGGCCGAAGTCCAAAATGATAAGTTAATGCAAGAAATATTATCACCATATGCAGGGAAGGTGACAAAACTATTTGTTGATCCCAATACTACGGTTTCCGTTGGAGATCCATTGATTGAATTTGATGGGGACGGAACAGGTGGAAGTTCAGATGTAAAACCAAAACAAGAACAAGTGCCAAAACAAGATGAGGCTACGACAGTTAATGTCACAGAAGCTACGCCAACTTCAAATCAAGTGGAAGTTAAAAGTCCGGTTATGGCATCAAATGGTCAAATTTTAGCAATGCCATCTGTTCGTCATTATGCAGCAGAACATCAAATAGACTTGAACCAAGTGTTAGCAACAGGACGACATGGGCATATTACTTTGCAGGATGTTCAGAATTTTTTTGGATCAACTGTATCTCAAAATAAAACATCGTCAACAGAAACTACAAATATTCCAGTATCAAATCCTATAGCTGAAGTGGAAGCTAAACCAACCCCGATTGTTCATGCACCTGAAACCAAAGAAGGACGTCAGCCAATGACTGGTGTTCGTAAGGCAATTGCTAAGGCTATGGCACACCAGAATGAAACAATCCCGACTGTTACTAATTTCGATAGTATTGAAGTTTCTAAGTTAGTCCAGCATCGAAAAACTTTCAAAGATCAGATGAAGGAACAGGGAATACACCTAACTTATTTAGCTTATGCTGTTAAAGCAATGGCTGCTGTAGGAAAAAAATTCCCTGAATTAAATTCTTCATTAGATATGAATACTAAGGAAATTGTATATCATAACACTGTTAATATGGGAATTGCTGTTAATGCGCCCGCTGGATTATATGTACCAGTAATTGCCCATGCTGAAAGTAAATCAATTCAAGCAATCGCACAAGAAATTAGTGAATTAGCAGAAGCAGTTCGTAATAATTCGATTAAGCCTGCACAAATGCAAGGTGGTACAATGACTATTTCAAATCTGGGTTCTGCTCGCGGAACTTGGTTTACACCAATCATTAATGGACAAGAAGTTATGATTCTTGGCTTAGGTTCAATTTTGAAGGAGCCAATTGTTGACGCAGAAGGTGAACTAAGTATTGGACAAAATATGAAGCTTTCCTTAAGTTATGATCATCGGTTGATTGACGGTATGTTAGCACAAAATGCCATGAATTATTTAAAGCAATTGTTAGCTGATCCAGCATTTATGTTAATGGAGGTGTAGTGAAATGGTTGTAGGAGCACAGGCAACAGAAGTAGGAACCGTTATTATTGGCTCAGGCCCAGGCGGTTACGTAGCTGCTATTCGGGCAGCTGAATTAGGTCAAAACGTGACGCTAATTGAGCGGGACCAAATTGGTGGAGTTTGTCTTAATATTGGTTGTATTCCATCAAAAGCGTTGATTAACGTAAGTCATCATTATCGAGAAACACAGGAAGAAAATCCATTTGGGTTAACAATGACTGGTAAATTAGATTGGCAAAAAACACAAGCTTGGAAACAACATCAAGTCGTTGAAAAATTGACAGGTGGTGTAGCAATGTTATTGAAAAAGCATCATGTTAATATTATTAAAGGTGAGGCAAGTTTCAATGATAATGAAACTTTAAATGTGGTCCAAGAAGATGGACATCAACTTTTACAGTTTGATGATTGTATTATCTCAACTGGATCAAGGCCTATTGAGATCCCGAGTTTTAAATTTGGAGGACGTATTGTTGATTCAACTGGAGCATTGAGTCTTCCAGAAATCCCAAAGCATTTAATTGTTATTGGGGGTGGGGTGATTGGTTCTGAATTAGGTGGTGCATATGCTAATTTAGGATCTAAAGTAACTATCATTGAAGGATTAGACCATACGTTAAATGGATTTGATGCTGAAATGACTAAACCAGTCATTAAGGACTTTAAAGAGCACGGTGGTGAAATTTTTACATCAGCAATGGCAAAATCAGCAACACAAACGGATCAAGATGTAACTTTGACCTTTGAAGTTGATGGTCAAGAACAAACGGTGACTGGTGATTATTTGCTCGTATCTGTTGGTCGAAAAGCTAATACTGATACTTTGGGCTTAAATAATACAGATATTAAGCAAGGTGAACATGGTTTATTAGAGACTGATGACAGTATGCGTACCAGTGTTCCACATATTTATGCTATTGGTGATATCGTGGCTGGACCGGCTTTGGCACATAAGGCTAGCTTTGAAGGTAAAGTTGCAGCTGCAGCTATTAGTGGTGCTGATAATGCCCATGATATACATTATTCATTGCCATCTGTTGCTTATACGCATATTGAATTAGCTTCAACTGGAGAAACACCGGATTCTGTTGCAGCCAATCAACTTGATGCGCAAATTATTAAGTTTCCTTTTGCAGCTAACGGGCGAGCTTTAGCTATGGATGCAGGTGTTGGTTTTATCCGTTTGATTACAGATAAAACTACTAAAGCAATGTTGGGAGCACAAATTGTAGGTCCTGGTGCTTCAGATTTGATTTCAGAACTATCATTGGCAATTGAGAATGGCTTGACTTCTGAAGATATTTCACTAACTATCCATCCGCATCCCACTTTGGGTGAGGCGATTATGGATGCAGCAGAAGTCGCAGATGGAATGGGAATTCATATTTGAAGGCTATGGGAAGAGTAAAACCTATTCTTATATAAATTTAAATTTGATATCAAGTGTTTAAAATTAGGGAGCCACTACATCAAAGTTTTGAGATGCAGTGACTTTTTTTATTATCGGATACTTTTAAATAGGTATATCTATAATGTTAATAAATTTAATTTAAAACTATTTGTAAGTTTTAAAAATTTAGACTAAGATAATTTTTAGTTTTATAGTTGGAATCAATAATAAAAAGAAATATGCAAGGTAGACTGGGAGGGTTAATTAATGTCATTTTTCAAAACTAATGATGGAATTAGAATTCATTATCAGTGGGATGGACCATTTGATGGTCAGGTTGTATTGCTCCTTGGTGGATATTCTAGTAATATTTCAACTTGGTTACCACAAGTTGAGGCATTAAATACTGCTGGATATCGGACTTTACGGATGGACTACCGTAGCCATGGAAATAGTGATAAAACGCTTCAAGGATTGCGAATTGCTCGCTTAGCTATGGACGTGCAAGAATTGATAAAAACAGTTAATGTTAAAAAATTTCATGTTGTTGGACACTCAATGGGCGCTAGTGTTGCTGAAATTTATGTATCTCTCTTCGGTAACCAAAAGGTGATTAGTTTAACTACAGAAGATCAGCCACCCAAATTGCTCAATGAGGGAACCTGGACGACTGGGTTGAAGGAATCATCTATGACACAATTAGCGAGCTTTACAGACCGTTTTCCACGTATTAAATTAACAAAAAAGCATTTAACAGATGAAATTAAAAGAAATTTATCAGATTACTATACTCCGTTCGATTTTAAGTTAACGCGTCCCTTATTATTAGATGGACTTGTACAAGATTGGCGAGATGTTTTGCCGCTTGAAGATCGTCCGCATTTGTTTTTGTCGGGGGATGACTCGCCTTTATATCCATCAGATTATCCTGAAGCTGCCTTGAAATTGCAAGGTGATGCTAAATCGATTGGGTATCATTTTATGGGAGTTGGACATGTGCCACATTTAGAATCATTCGATGAATTTAATAAAATTTTATTAGTTTTTTTAAAACAAGGTCATAATTAAATTGTGTCCTTAAAAATATGGTATAGGATCATGATAATGCTAAATTATTTTTGTAATATTTTAACATTAGGTTATAATAAGTCTAATTCAAAAAGAATTGGGGAAAATCATGAAAAAATTTTTGTTAAGTATTTTAGGAATTATTGTAGTCTTAGGAGCTGGATTTGGTGGGTATGCATTCTACCAATTACACAATACAACTTCTAAAATTAATTCCTTAGATAGTGACTTGAGTAAGACCTCCGACAAAAAAACTGGTGCTAGTCAGTCTGTTTCATATTTGTTACTTGGAACTGATACAGGAGCACTCGGTCGTAGTGAAAAAGGTCGGACAGATACAATGATGGTCATGACCGTTAATCCAAAATCACAAAAAACTACCTTGGTTTCTATTGAACGAGATACTAAAATTCAATTAAATGGTCATACAGCTAAGCTTAATGCTGCTTATGCTGAAGGTAACTCAGAATCAGCAATCAGTGCTGTTGAAGATTTATTGGATATTAAACTTGATGGTTACTTATTGGTAAATATGAATGGTTTGAAACAATTAGTTAATTCCGTTGGTGGAGTGACTGTAACTGCACCTTTGACGTTCGATTATGAAGGATATTCATTTGCCAACGGTCAAAGTTATAGCATGGATGGAGCAGAAGCACTGGCATTTTCACGGATGCGTCATGAAGACCCTCAGGGCGATTATGGACGTCAACAACGTCAACAATTAGTGGTTGAAGCAGTTATTAATAAATTAAAGAAAAATCCAACCTCTGTATTATCAAGTGATTTCTTGGCATCTGTTTCAGATAACGTGCGATCAAATATCTCTCAATCATCATTACAAAACCTTGCTTTGAAGTATAACAAGGCAGCTAATACTATTAAAACTGATCAAATTATGGGTCAGGGAATTATGGAAAATGGTGTTTCGTATCAAGTGATTCCACAGAGTGAGATTACACGAGTTCATGATGAAATTGAAACAGCAATGAATGAAAATTAAAATGATAATTTAATGATTCAATTCACTGGAATCGTCTTTAGAATCTAATAAAATGATATGTAAAAATTATCAAAATAACCTAAAAAAGGACAATCATCTTTATGAATGATTGTCCTTTTTCATTTGAATGGGGAAACAGCATTCTAGTTTATTTCTATTTTTATATTGGATTAGATTTTATTTAGTGTATAATTAATATTAATTTTGGTATAAATTATAAAACTATAGTAGGGTGGATTTACATGAATAACACAATTGATTTAACTCGTATTTGGGTAATTATTCGTCGTCATATGGAATTGATGATTGTAATGGGTGTCGTTTTTGGTGCGATTGCATTTGGAGTTTCAAAATTTATGATTCAACCAGAATATAGCTCATCAGCTTCATTGCTGGTTAATCGGAAACAGGATGGTCAGAATGGTGGAACACAATATGCAGACCAGCAAGCTGACGTCCAGTTGATTAATACATATAAAGACATTATTACTAGACCTATCATTTTAAATGAAGTTGTGGACAGTTTAACAAAAACTCAACAAATTCAAACTAAAAAAGGGTCTGATGATACTCCGGATGAATATAAAGAAGTTCCGGGTAAATATACGACAAAAGAAATTAATGCTGATACTTTGGGATCGATGATTTCTGTTTCAAATCAACAAAACTCACAAATTTTCTCATTAACAGTAAAGTCTGATAATGCAAAGATGTCAAAAGATATTGCTAACGCAATTGCTAAAACTTTTAAAAATAAAGTGGCTTCTATTATGAGTATTTCTAATGTTTCGATTGTGTCGAAAGCAACTGTTAAAAATACACCTGTTTCACCTAATGTTAAATTAATAACGTTAGCTGGTTTGATTTTAGGTGTTTTGATTGGATTTATCTGGGGAGTGATTAGAGAATTAACTGATCGAACCGTTAAAGATGTTGATTTCTTAACTGATGAACTTCAATTAATTAATTTGGGAAAGATTAGCTATGTAGAAGGCCGATTAGATATTGAGGATGGAATAGCCATTCAAAATAAGATGCACTAGTGCTTAACTTACATGTAGCTAATTTTTTTGAGGCTTGAAAGGAGTCATTTATGAGTTTTTTAAATTTTAATAAAAATAAAAAAGTAGATAATGAAACGAAAAACAATGGCGCACGATTAATTACCTTCGTGGAACCAAAAAATGTTATTTCTGAACAATTCAGAACGTTAAGAACGAATATTGAATTTTCAGGAGAATTAGTCGACAACTTTCAAATTATTATGATAACGTCCCCTGAAATGTCGGATGGTAAGACAATGGTGTCAAGTAATTTAGCGGTAACTTGGGCTCAGGCTGGCAAAAAAGTCTTATATGTAGATGCTGATTTACGTCGTCCAACGGCTCATTCAACATTTGATCTATGGAATACGAATGGGTTGACGACGATCTTAGCTAAAGGCGATCAACCTCGAGAGATTGTCAAAAAAACTTTCATTGAAAATTTGGAAGTTTTGACATCAGGACCGGTGCCACCGAATCCTTCAGAATTACTAGGTTCTAATCGTATGACTCCCTTAGTTAAATGGATGCGTAATAATTATGATATTATTATCTTTGATGTTCCTCCGGTTTTGGCAGTGACTGATGCTATGGTCTTGCGTCAGCATACTGATGGAGTAGTGATTACTGTTAAGATTGGTAAAACTTTGAAAGCAAATATCAAGCGAACGGTTGAAAATTTAAAAATGGCTGATACTAAAATTTTGGGTGTCGTAGAACGTGTTGACCGTAAAGAAGAGAAAGATAGTGCTTATGGTTATGGTTATGGTTATGGATACGGGGAGACGAAGTAAAATATAAATTTTTAAGGGTTAGGTTGGGAGTTTATTATGTATAGGCGGGCAAAACGTTTTCTAGATACAATAATTGCTTTGTGTATGTTGGTGATCTTGATTATTCCAATGATAATTGAGGCATTATGTATTAAAATGACATCGAATGGACCGGTATTTTTTGCACAAAAGAGATATGGAATAAATTCAAAAATTTTTACGATGTATAAATTTCGTTCAATGAGAGTAGATACGCCTGAGATATCAAACCAAGAATTTAAAAATATTGGTGATTACGTAACTCCAGTTGGACGTTTTTTACGTAAAACGTCATTAGACGAACTACCACAATTATGGAATATTGTTAAAGGTGAAATGAGTATTGTAGGTCCAAGGCCACTTTCTGATAGTGATTTGTATGTAGTTAAGCTTCGTGAAAAAAATGGAGCTAATTTAGTTCGACCAGGTATTACTGGGTTAGCTCAAATTAATGGTAGGAATAATATTTCGGACGAAACAAAAGCAGCACTTGATAATGCTTATGCAAATCATATAACTCTCTTAGGGGATTTAACTATTTTATTACGTACGGTGCTCAATGTTTTGATGGTAAAAGATATTAATAAAGATATTGAAGACGATGTAAATAATGATATTAATAATTTGTAATTAAGTTAACTAAAGCTTTTATTGAGTTTATGTAACAGAAATGTATTTTTCATTTCATACTACTTTTTTCTGTCTGAATGTGATATATATAGTAATAAGTTTAAAGGAGAAAATCATGATAGATGTACATAGTCATTTATTACCAAATATCGATGATGGTTCGAAGAGTTTGGCTGATTCTTTGGATTTGGCTAGGGCCGCAGTTGAGGACGGTATTACAGATGCTCTGATGACCCCACATCATATGAATGGGCGATACATAAATCATGCAAAGGATGTCGTTGATTTAACGGCGCAATTCCAAGTAGCTTTGCAAGAGGCTAATATTCCATTGAATGTTTTTCCTTCTCAAGAGGTTAGAATCAATGGAAACTTACTGAGAGCTATTGAACACAATGATATTTTGTCAACCGATCCAGAAGGACGATATATTTTGATAGAGTTTCCTTCAGATGATGTTCCAAGTTATACGATGGATTTGTTATTTAAGTTACAACAAATGGGTAAAATTCCGGTGGTCGTTCATCCCGAGCGTAATACGAAATTTATGAAAAAGCCAGAACTGTTGTATCAAATTGTTTCTTCGGGTGCTTATGCTCAGGTTACTGCTAATTCTTATATGGGTACTTTTGGGAAAGCAGTCATGAAATTTAGTGAAGATATAATTGATGCTGGTTTGGCTCATGTCTTTGCATCAGACGCACATCATATTTCAGGACGACAGTATCAAATGGCTGCCGCGTTTGAAAAATTAGGTAAAAAATCGGGCGATCAAATGCCTGTTCTATTTGAAAAAAATGCTAAAGCATTGATGAACGGGAATAAGCTGGTTCGCTTTGAAGAATCTAAAATACATAAGAAAAAGTTATTTTCTGCATATTAGCATATTATAGTGAGGTATGTAACATTGAGTATAGGTAAGAAATTTACAATTGGATTGTTAGTTGCAATTATTGTTATTGGTGCTGGTGGTGGATATTTCAAGATTACAAGTGATCGATCATCAAATCAAGATTCAACGGTGGAGACACCAAATAAAGATTTTGTTAAGGTTAATAATACCGAACTATCCTTGAAGGATGGTAAAGCTAAACTAAAAGTCACTTTATCAGCTAATACGTCGGCTAAGGTGACTGGTGATGATGATGTGATTAAGCCGATTGATTGGACAACATCTACCGAAGAACGTCGTTACATCTTAGTTCTAAAAAATAATGGTACTTATTATGTTGAAGCTAAGAATGGTAATGAAACTAAGAAAATTAAAATTGTAGTTGGTGATGGTGAAGATGATAATTCGGAATCATCATCTTCAGAGGAAAACTCCAGTGAAGCAGAAAGTGAATCGGAAGTAGAATCTGTGTCTTCATCTACTGTAACGCCAGCATATACTTCTAGGACAACAACACCTGCTACTGTTCAACAACCAGTAGCATCATCTACCGCTCCTTCGTCTACAGCCAATAATACTCTAACTGGTAGTAATGATGGAACATCTTCAAATCAAGATGATGTTGACACTAATAGTGGCGATAATAGTGTTGGTGGAACTACAGGCGCAACTGTGGGAAGATAATATTTCACTAAATAGCTTTTATTTATAATTAATGGTAAAAATTGAATCATCTTATGTTAAAGAGGTATTTATTGATAATACCTCTTTTTCATTTTGATTAAGTTATAGTCGGAATTTAATTTAGGGAATTGAGTCTAAAAGATACAGGCGACATCATGTTTATTGTATAAATATAATTTTTATCTCAAACACTTATATTGGTAATTATATATTTTTGGTTTTCCTAATATCATCGATAATTTTTAATACGAGAGGGTCACGCTCATCTAGATAAGCTAGACCGTAAAAGACACGTTGATACTGAGCATTCAATTCTTGAAAAATAGTATCTTGGTCCACGAATCGCTTAGAAATAAGTGAAGCACCTAATCCTGCTTTAATATGTGCGACGATCATATCATTGCTATTCATACTAATTAAATGATCAATTTGTAAAGAAGAAGATTTTAGATATTGTTTTGTATAGTGGCTGACTCCAGAACCTTCTTCACGAATAAAGAAATTACCGGTGTTTTGAGGGCCAGCCAAAACAAGCTCATCTTGGAACAGAGCGAAACTTTGTGTTTGATCTCCTCGAATAGGCTTTTCAATAATACCAAATTGAATATTATGATTACAGACTAATTTAAAAACCTCTTCTGAATTTTGCATCTCGATGGTTAGATCAAGATTATCTAGATATGGTTCTAGTACTTTGAATATAATTGGCATAATGCTAGTGGCCGCACTGTGTGAAACTGCAATTTTAAAAGGCATTTTATTCGCCGAACGTTGATGCATATTAGCTTTAAATTGCTGCCAATCTTTTAATTGGGCAATGGCTTGAGGATAGAATAAAGTTGCTGCTTCTGTTGGAATAATTTGATGATTTTGATCTCTTAAAAATAGAGTAGCCTTTAATTCTTTTTCTAATTTTTGAATGCGAACAGTTACTGTAGGTTGTGAGATAAATAGATTTTGGGCGGCATGGGTAAAGCTTTTTGTTTCATAAACAGTTATGAATGTTTTAAAAAGATCAAACATGATTTATTTCCAATCGTTATTATAAATATTAATGATAATCATTATAACAATCTATTTTACTAATAGCACTAAGAAGCTTAAAGTAAGTAATGTTAAACAGCATTATTGTGAGGAGAAGGAGTAAATGAGAATTAAACAGAATATGTGGTGGGGAATTTTAGTAACTATTTTTGTATCAATAGTCTCAGAATTTTTAAGTACATTTTTGCCAAGTTTAGGGGCAGAAGCAATTGCATTAATTTTAGGAATTATTTTAGGAAATACTTTGTTTAATAAGCCAGAATTAGCAGCAGGAATTAAATGGTCCGAGAAATATCCGATTGAAATTGGAATTGCTCTTTTGGGGATTGAAGTCACTTTACAAACTATACAATCTTTAGGTTGGCAAGGAATTTTGTATATAATTATATTAATGCCTGCTACGATCTTGTTTGTTATGTGGATTGGAAAATGGATTTTCAAAGTAGACCAACAGTCGGGAATGTTGATGGGAGCTGGTAATGCAGTCTGTGGGTCTAGTGCTATTGCAGCAGTGGCACCAGAGATCGGGGCTACTGATACGCAGCGTAGAACAGCGGTAGCCACTGTATCACTTTCAGGTGTTGTTCTATTGTTTGTGTTGCCGGTTATTGGACCAGCTATTTTTCATGGCAACAACCTATTAATAGGTGCCTTGATTGGTGGGACAGTTCAATCGGTGGGACAGGTAATTGGAACGGCATCGTTAGTTAATCCGCAGGTAATTGATTATGCGACATTGTATAAAATGTTACGAGTTATTATGTTGGCAGTGGTTGTTTTAACCATGTCAACGATTGTGAAAAGAGATAATTTAAAGAATCAGTCTAATACTATGAAAAAAGATACCAATCATCTAAAGATATATAAGCTAGTGCCTTGGTTTATTTATACTTTCATCGCTTTATTAATTATTAGTTCTTTAATTAATGTTCCTAATTCTGTAGTAACAGGAGCAAAAACGATTACTGGATTCTTTGGAGTAATTAATTTAGCAGGAATTGGTCTCAATCTAAAATGGAAAACGATTGCTAATTCGGGGTTAAAGTATTTAGGATATGGATTTATGACGATTATTTTCCAAGTCTTGCTGGCTTTGTTATTAATTAAAATCATTTATTGATATATTTATGATGATGGGTGAAATTCGCCTGTCGTCATTTTTTGACTTTAGTTATTACGAAAAGTAAGCTAGTGGCAAAAAATGCATTAATTTATGCAAAAACAGAAAAATATATACTGTTAATTAATTTATAATGAACTGTTGTGTAATTTTTATAATTAAATAAATAAATATAAAAAAGGAGAATAGATAAATGTATGTTGAATAGTATACTAAACACAATTGATCAATTTTTGGATGTGTTTATTCATGTTTTTTATGCTTCTAGTTTTGAAGGACTTTTTATTGTCTTTGGGTTAATTCTAATTTGTTATATTGCTGTTGGAATGTTAGATGAAAACTTTATTCAAAATCGAAAATTGCAACGAAAGACAGCTGTGATTGCAGGCTTTATTCCATTAATGGCGGTCCTTTCGCTCCAAATGTATTGGAGATTAACAAGAGTTGATAATTTTGGGTTATATGAATCGAATTTACAATTGATACTAATGTTTTATTTTTTGCTAATGTTTAATACTAAGGTTCAAGTTTATGTAGATAGTGGATTGGCCATTGTACTCGCAGTCTTCTTTATATGCGATGGGGCTTATAAATTGCCCATAGCACATTTGATCCTTGGTATTTTTGGATTAATATTAGCAATTATTGTAATGTTTATAATTCAACGAAATGCTAAAAAGATTGTTAGTAGTTGGTATTTGAAAATAATATCAGTTTTATGTTTTGCTAATGCTTGGTGGTTAATGTTGATTTTATCAAAAGATTTAACTGTTATGATGTATATAGCCTTAGTTTTGAAATTTATAGTTTTCATAAGTGTAGTTTTGATTATTAATCAAATTGTTTTAAAGCGATGGAATAATTATCATAAAATGATGGATGAAATAAACAGGGACTTTTTAACGGGAACCTTTAATCGTGAGGCATTTAACGAAGATTTTACAACATTATTTATGGAAAGTATTGAAAATAATTTTAGTTTGGCTTTTGTCATGTTCGATATTGATAATTTTAAATCGTTCAATGATACATATGGACATTTAATGGGTGATGAAGTTCTAAAAGAAGTTACTAAGACGGTACAAGATGAATTAAATCGTAGTTATTTAGGTGGTAAATTGTATCGTTTAGGTGGTGAAGAATTTGGAATGTTGATTCGGAAACATGAGAATGAACGGACAGAGACTCTAGTGAGAAAAATTGGTTCACGTATTCATCAAATAGATATTAAGAAAGATAATTCTGATATACATTTGTCTATCTCGATGGGGATGACGATGGTTCATGTTGATTCGGATGTTAATGCTCGGCAAATTTATGATCGTGCAGATGGATTTGTTTATTATTCTAAGCAGCATGGTAAAGATGCCCTTACAAATGAAGGCGAATTAAGTCGTTTTGAATAAAAATGATCATATTAAAATAAAAGCTCTTATCCTAGCGCTAACTTAGGATAAGAGTTTTTTAGTTTATATTTAAGAAACTAAACTTCGCGTTGGACGTAACCTGGTTTAAATAGTTTTTCCCAAGTCAATGTTTTTGAAGTTTTTGGATTAACTAATTGATCTAAACGAGTAATAGTTACTCCATTTTGAGAAGCAGCATCATGCAAAATAAAATTATCACCGAGATAAATAGCTACGTGTTGACGTTCTTCAGGATATCCATCAGGGGTGATTAAAAGGTCGCCACGCTCTTTTGTGTACCAAGTATATGAAGTCCCTGTTGTAGCTAATAGTGAGGTCCTAGTATAGGCTTGAACTACTAGTGGTTGACCTGCCTGACGGTAAAACCAAGAAACAAACGAAGAACAATCAAACCGGTTTTTCTTAATATCAGATTCAGTTCGACCACCACCATAGACGTAGGGGCTTTTACCAATTAATTTTGAACCAGAAGAGATAGCTTTTTCGATAATGGGATTATCGGATTTTAAATTATTAGATACATGCTCGTATGCTTGAATGGCATCATCAGAACCATCTTTAGTGAAGTAATAGTAGTTGTTATCAAATTTCTTTAACCCATAAACCATTTCATTAGTTTTAGGATCAAAATAATATTGTTTATTATTTAAAGTTTGAAGTCCAGTGATTTTTTTATTAGTATTGGTTGCAGTTAAATATGTTTTGAAGTTTGTTTTTTGTAATTGGACACTCTGGCCATTGGAGAGCTGATAGGTCTTAGCTTCTCCGTGAATGGCGAAAATTTGTAATTTAAATAGGCAACCAACCGTGATGATTATTATTAAGAGGAATCCAAACCATTTAAGTAAAAGATGTTTGTTTTTAGATTGCTTTTTAATTGATTTTTTATTATGTTTTTCGTTTCGTGAGGGAAGTTTTTGATTGGTCATATGTGACCTCCACTAGATTTATAAATGTTATTATGCCAAAGAATAGCCTAAATATGTTAATTAAAGCTTAATTTTAATTGATAATGCCTGATTATACAGTAAAATTGTTACCACTTAAATAAATTATTTTAAGCAACATATTACAACTTAACGATTTTTTGGTTAAGCGTTATTTCATAATATTACATATTATGATAAGTTGATATTTTATTCGTTGGTTGGTTTAATTTTAACGGCAGTACCATAAGCAATGACTGAGTCGCCAATTGTTGCAGATGAAGAATCAAATCGGAACATAATGATTGTGCATTAGCACCAAGTGATTGGGCATGGTCACGCATTCTTTGAATTGCTTCTTCACGGGCAATATCTTGGAGCTTAGTATAACCTTTGATCTCGTCATCAATAATTATTTTCATATCTTGGCCGAAACTAGAAAATAAATTTCGTGAACGTGTTGTTAGATCGAACACCTCCCCCTAATGTTACGATTACCTCATAATTTGCGATATTTTCAGATGTAACGACAATAATACTATCCATAAGAGACACCTTTTGTATCGAAGATTGCTGATGTTGAATATTGTAGTATAGCGATAAAAATTTAATGCCAACAATTAGAAGCTTATTATACAGTGATACACATTTTCTGCAATGGCAAATGATACAGGAAACTATTGATTATGATGATATTGTGGTTCGGTTATTTTTGCTGAAATTAGTAAAATTAAAATATTGTTTATTCATAAAGATTGGCTATAATAAAGCCGTATCATATACATAATTATAAAATTTAAATAATGGAGATTAAATAATGAATAAAAGCATTTTAGGGATTGTGATTTTACCAATTTTATTGGTATCAATGCACACAACTCCGCATATAACACCTCATGTTACTACTCATACGACAAATCATATTAGCTCAAGAAAATCAGTCCGGAGTGGTAATAGTAGAACTAATGATCGTTCAAAAATTAGTCAACATAATAATAATCGCAGACAATCTATACATTATCGCCATAATCAATCCAGCTTTTTCAGAAATTTGATATTTTGGAACTTGCTTACTCATCATAGTCGAAATGATAAAGAGTTTATAAGGGTAAAAGATAAAACCGGAAAATGGCATAAGGTCGAACTGTCAAAAAAACAATTAAAAACAATTGAGCATAAGGATAAATTGATTTATTCTAAAGGCCATGTTTATGAAGGGGAAAAACGCATTAATTAAATGATTAATCCATTCTTGTGCTATGTATATTTTTGTTTGTAATATTGACATATAGTGTAGTATTAATAAACAGAAAGTACCTATTAAATTTCTTGAATTTAGGGTAGAATTCATCAATCATTATTGTTACTTATAACTATAAATAGGAGTGATGATAAATTA
This sequence comes from Weissella koreensis KCTC 3621, assembly GCF_000277645.1. The sequence continues at coordinate 426,844 of NZ_AKGG01000005.1, forward strand.
AGGTTTGACAACGGATTTAAGCTCTTAAAATCATTGACAAAGTATGATGATAAATGTCATACTTAAGGTTGCTTATTTGGTGTAAAAAAATGAGGAGGGGTCATCATCGCAATCTCAATTCCAGATGAATTAGTCGAAAATATTCGGCAAAGTGTGAATATTGTTGATGTGGTTAGCCCTTATGTGGCTTTAAAAAAACAAGGACGGAACCTCTTCGGCCGTTGTCCATGGCATGAAGAACGAACACCATCGTTTTCAGTTAATGAAGAAAAACAGATTTTTCATTGTTTTTCGTGTGGACGTGGTGGAAATGCTTTTACTTTTTTAATGGAAAAAGAAGAATTATCTTTCCCGCAAGCTGTTGCTAAAGTGGCAAGTATGACAGGGATAGAACTTGACTCAACTTACACAGTGAGTTCAGATGAGAAACGCCAAATTTCACAACATCAACGCGATCTTCTAGCATTGTATGATGAAGCGACTAAATTTTATCATTATTTATTGGTTAATGCCGAAATTGGGGATGATGCCTTACAGTATCTGCATCAACGGGGGCTTGATGATACGACGATTGATGCTTACATGCTTGGATACGCGCCGGAAGGTGATGCTTTATATAATTATTTTAATGAAAAAAAAGTAGATTATCAGTTGATGCGTGAATCAGAACTATTTATTGTTTGGGATGATGGAACGCTGCATGATCGGTTTGTTGATCGCATATTGTTTACGATTAGAAATCGTGAAGGCGCACCAATTGCTTTTTCCGGTCGTCGAATGTCAAACGATACGACGATCGCTAAGTACATGAATAGTCCCGAAAGTGCTTTGTTTGATAAATCAGAAGAGTTATTTAATTTTGATCTAGCTAAGACAACAATTAAAAAAAGTAAGGTTGTCATTCTTTTTGAAGGCTTTATGGATGTTATTGCCGCTTTTCAGGCAGGAATTCATAATGGAGTTGCTTCAATGGGGACAAGTCTTACTAAAACTCAGGTTCGCCGATTAGGTCAAAGCGCCGAAGAAATTAATATTGCTTATGATGCGGATACAGCTGGACAAGCAGCTACTTATCGAGCAATTGACCTAATTAATAAAAATAGTTCATTAAAAATTAAAATTATTAATATTCCTGATGGACAAGATCCTGATGAATATTTACGTAGTCAAGGAATCGACGCTTTGCGAGAAGTTTTGACTCGTAATTTAAAAGATCCGGTTGAGTTTAATTTGAACTATCTTCGTAAGGACTATGACTTAAGCAATCAAAGTGATATTTTCAATTATATTGAGCAAGTTTTACCAGCACTTGCACAAGTGAAAGAACCATTAGTGCGTCAAACCTATATGCAACAGTTAGCAACAGAGTTTAATGTAAGCAGTTCTGGCTTAGAAGAGCAATTGCGCAACTTAATGATGCAGCAACAAGCCTCCAGGCAGACAGAAAATACTCGGGTAAAAGATAATTACGTTCCAATATTAGAAACGCCAAACCTGGTTGAAAAACCGGTTTTATCTCAGGTGGAGCAGGCTGAACAAATTTTATTAACTTGGATGTTAAAACATCAAGATGCTTGGTTAAAGGTTACTAGTAGGCTTGATTTTCATTTTGTTGATGTGGTTTATGAAACTTTGTTTATGCTAGCTGATGGCTATAAACAAAAGAATCAGATTCAAGAAATTGATAATTGGGCTGATTTTATGGATTTTGTAAAGGAACCGGATTTAGTTAGAGTGCTTTCACAATTAGATCAAATTGATGATGCTATGATGCAGGAATTAGATCAAGTGGATGAGTATATTGGTGTGTTATTAAATCGAGCGCCGCTTGAAGAAAAAATTAAACAAAAACAACGTGAGTTGTTGGAGGCTAAGCAAGTTAATAATGAAGTTTTAGCGACTCAATTAAGCTTTGAAGTTTTATCTTTATTACGAGAAAAGCAAGCAGCACAATCTAATCAACAGTAATTTTTAAACAATTAAGGAGCGATAGTATGCCTAAAAAAGTAGAGCAAACTGATGTAGATTTTGATCAAAAAGGTTTTGACAAAGCAATTAAGGATCTTGTAAAAGAATACAAAAAATCAACGACAATTAAAGAAGATGAATTGCATGAAACATTGGTTAAACGTTGGAATTTAAATGCTAACCAAATTGATGAACTATATGATAAGGTCGAAGCAGCTGGGATTGCCATTGTTGATGAACAAGGTGAACCAGCTATGCGTGCTTTGAATAATAAAAAGACGGCTTTAAGTGAAAAAGAATTAAAGCAAGCAGCTGAAGCACCATCTGGGATTAAAATTAATGATCCTGTACGTATGTATTTAAAAGAGATTGGCCGTGTTAGCTTATTGACAGGTCCAGAAGAAGTTGCATTGGCCGAACGTATTGAAGAGGGTGATGCATCTGCTAAGCAAGAATTGGCTGAGGCTAATTTGCGTTTGGTGGTTTCAATTGCAAAACGTTATGTTGGTCGTGGAATGCAATTCTTGGATTTGATTCAAGAAGGAAATATGGGCTTGATGAAGGCAGTTGAGAAGTTCGATTACCGTAAGGGGTTCAAATTTTCAACTTATGCCACATGGTGGATTCGTCAAGCGATCACTCGCGCAATTGCCGACCAAGCTCGTACAATTAGAATTCCAGTGCATATGGTGGAAACGATTAATAAATTAATCCGAATCCAACGATCATTGCTTTCTGATTTGGGACGAGAACCAACTCCTGAGGAAATTGGGGCTGAGATGGATATTGCGACAGAAAAAGTTCGTGATATTCTTAAAATTGCGCAAGAACCAGTTTCCTTAGAAACGCCAATTGGTGAAGAAGATGATTCACATCTAGGTGATTTCATTGAAGACAATGAAGCTGTTTCACCAGCTGATTCCGCCGCATATCAAATGTTGAAGGAACAGCTAGAATCAGTACTAGATACTCTAACTGATCGTGAAGAGAACGTCTTACGTTTGCGCTTTGGATTAGAAGATGGCCGGACTCGAACATTAGAAGAAGTTGGTAAAGTCTTTGGTGTGACGCGAGAACGAATTCGTCAAATCGAAGCCAAGGCACTTCGGAAACTTCGCCATCCAACGCGTTCAAAGCAATTACGTGATTTCTTGGACTAAAATTAATTGAAAGTTTTTTATAATTAAGATTAACTTTGATAAGTAAAAAGAATTATCTTGTAAGTAATATGATGAATGGGTTTAAAAATCTCATGATTTTTTATTCTTACATTAGATAATTCTTTTTTATTTTTATTTTAAATTTTAATAATAGTGAATTATTTTATACTTTTGGTACGAAAGCCGATATTGATGATAACTTTAATTTGGTATTTTAATGGATAAAAGCCCTTATTTATCAAGTAAGAACGTTAAAATTAGCATAATATGTATTGAACTATTCTAAGTATTTTGGCACTCCATAAAATCAAGTGCCAAAATAGTTGACATTTATTTTTTTGAGTGTATTATTATAGTTGTTAGCAATAAGAAAGTAAGAGTGCTAATAACCAAGAAAGGAAAAATTGAGATGTTAACAGAACGGCAAAGAATCATTTTAAATGCGATTATTGCTGATTACATCCGATTTGGAAAAGCTGTTGGCTCAAAAGCTTTGTTGGTTGATGTAGATCTACCGGTTAGTTCGGCGACAATTCGAAATGAGATGGCACATTTAGAGGATCAAGGATTGATTCAGAAGGAGCACGCTTCTTCTGGTCGTATTCCTTCTCAACAGGGTTATCGTTTCTATGTTGATTATTTAATGAGAACTCACCGTCCTTCAAAAGAGGAGCGACAACAAATTTATCGCACTTTTAGTCGAAGATTTCAACAAGTTGATGATTTGTTAATTCAGGTCACTAAATTTATGGCAAATATCACAGGATATACAGCCATTGCGTTAAAACCAGCGACTAATGACGTAAAGCTCTCGGGTTTTCAACTAATTCCAATTGATGGACAGCAAATTATGGCAGTGTTAGTGACTAGTAATGGTCAAACTGCCAGTCAAAGTTTCCGTCTTCCTAAGGGAACATCAATTGAAGAACTAAAGATAATTGTCACATATATTAATCATCAATTAGTTGGACGTCCAATTCGTGAAGCTTTGCAAAGTCTGAGTGGTGATTTTCCATTAGATTTGGAGCGAACTATTCGGTCACCTCAAGCTTTCTTGCAATTGTTTGGAGATATGCTCTCACAGGCAATTCAGGATAAGGTTTTCATTGGGGGAAGTTTGAATATAATGGACTTTACTACTGATAGTGATTTAGGAGATATTAAGGCCTTATATCAATTGTTAGATGATCCTGAAGAAATGCATAAAATTATTGGTTCTGCGAATGAAGGAGTCTTTGTACAAATTGGCGAAGAAAATTCAGATGAGATTTTAAAACCTTATAGTTTAGTCTCAACGCGTTACCAAATACCGATGCATGGATTTGGAGAGTTAGCGATATTAGGGCCAACTAATATGCCATATCCTAAGATTGTTACGATTCTAAATGAAGTTCGACAAGCCGTAGTAGAAGAATTACAAGAATATTATTAGAAAAGAGGTGTTGGTATGGCCGATAATAAGGCGGAGCAAACAGAGTCAGTTGACGAAGAGTTATTAGAACCAGTTGATGAAACAGACCATCAAACTGATAGTGAAACAGTTGCAACCGATGCTGATGTTTCTAATGATGAAGATTCAGTGGAAGTGGATCCATTGCAAGAATTGCAAGCAAAGTACGATGCATTAGAAGATAAATATTTGCGTACCAATGCAGAAATGCAAAATATGCAAACTCGTTTCGCAAAAGAACAGGCAACTTCATTAAAGTACGCCAATCAAAAGCTAGCTAAATCAATTTTGCCAGCTTTAGATAATTTAGAACGGGCCATTGACGTTGAAGCCAATGATGAGTCCGCTCAAAAAATTAAGAGTGGTGTAGAAATAGTCTACAAGAGTTTGAACAGCGCCTTGGAAGATAATGACATCAAGGCTGTCGGTGTGGTTGGTGAACCATTTGATCCTGAAATGCATCAATCAGTTCAAACTCAACCAGCGGATGACCAACATCCAGCTGATACGATTGCTCAAGTTTTGCAAAAGGGATACTTACTAGCTGATCGGGTTGTACGACCAGCAATGGTTGTTGTTTATAACTAATTTAAATAAAAATTAAAAAATATAAGTCGAGGTAAATTAATATGTCAAAGATTATTGGTATTGATTTAGGAACTACAAATTCTGCTGTTGCTGTTATGGAAGGTGGAACTCCAAAAGTTATCACTAACCCAAACGGTGGACGGACAACTTCATCAGTTGTTTCATTTAAGAATGGTGAGAGCCAAGTTGGTGATACAGCTAAGCGTCAAGCAATGACAAACCCAGATACAATTGTATCAATTAAGTCACATATGGGTGAAGATGGTTATAAAGTTACGGTAGCCGGAAAAGATTATACTCCAGAAGAAATTTCAGCAATGATTTTGCAATACATCAAGAAGTATGCTGAAGATTATTTGGGAGAAACAGTTGATAAGGCTGTTATCACTGTTCCTGCATACTTTAACGACGCACAACGTCAAGCTACTAAGAATGCTGGTAAGATTGCTGGGTTGGAAGTTGAACGTATTATCAACGAACCAACGGCTGCAGCTTTGGCATATGGCCTTGATGATTTGACTAAGGATGAAAAAGTCTTAGTTTATGACCTTGGTGGTGGAACATTTGACGTTTCTATCCTTGAATTAGGAGATGGAGTCTTTGAAGTTTTGTCAACATCAGGAGATACACACCTTGGTGGTGATGACTTTGACGAAAAGGTTATTGATTGGTTAGCTGAAGACTTCAAGAACGAAAATGGTATTGATTTGAAGCAAGATGCTTTGGCTATGCAACGTTTGAAGGAAGCTGCTGAAACTGCTAAGAAGACTTTGTCACAAGCTACAGAAGCACAAATTGATTTGCCATTTATTGCTTCATCAGATAATGGTCCTCTTCATATTCAAACAACTTTGACTCGAGCTAAGTTCAATCAATTGACACATGATCTAGTTGAACGTACTAAGGCTTCAGTTGAAACTGCTTTGAAGGATGCCGGACTATCAAATGCTGATATTGATCAAGTTATCTTGAATGGAGGATCTACTCGAATTCCTGCTGTGCAAGAATTCGTTAAGGATTTGACTGGTAAGGAACCAAATCACTCAATCAATCCAGATGAAGCGGTTGCTTTGGGAGCTGCTGTACAAGGTGGTGTTATTACTGGTGATGTTAAGGATGTCGTTTTGCTTGATGTCACACCATTAACACTTGGAATTGAAACAATGGGTGGTGTATTCACTAAGTTGATCGATCGTAATACAACTATTCCTACTTCAAAGTCACAAGTCTTCTCAACTGCTGCTGATAACCAACCAGCCGTTGATATTCATGTTTTGCAAGGTGAGCGAGCTATGGCCGCTGACAACAAGACATTAGGACGTTTCCAATTGACTGATATTCCAGCTGCTCCACGTGGTGTACCACAAATTGAAGTTAAGTTTGATATTGACCGAAACGGAATTGTAACTGTTTCAGCCAAGGATCTTGGAACTCAAAAGGAACAAAAGATTACTATCCAAAATTCTGGATCATTGTCTGACGAAGAAATTGAAAAGATGATGAACGATGCTAAGGCTAATGAAGAAGCCGACAAGAAGCGTAAGGAAGAAGTTGATTTGCGCAATGATGTTGACCAATTGATTTTCTCAGCTGAGAAGACATTGGAAGATACAGGAGACAAGTTATCAGCTGATGACAAGAAGCCTGTTGAAGATGCTCTTACAGAATTGAAGTCTGCTAAGGAAGCTGATGATCTAGATCAAATGGCTGAAAAGAAGGAAGCTTTGGAAAAAGTTTCTCAAGAGTTAGCAGTTAAGTTGTATCAACAAGCAGCTCCTGAACAAGGTGCTGAAGGGTCTGAAGATAAGGCCGATGATAATACTGTTGATGGTGATTTCGAAGACGTTTCTGACGATAAAAAGTAATTGAAATTACTCTCGTGAGGACGTTTACCATTAAGAATGGGGTTTGTGCCCTTTTCTTATACATAAAAAATAAAAAAATGGAGGCGGGTTTTCCTCATGAACAACACAGATTTATATGAAACGTTAGGACTTGATAAGAATGCATCGCAAGATGATATAAAAAAGGCTTATCGAAAATTGTCGAAAAAATATCATCCAGATATTAATAAAGAACCAGGTGCCGAAGATACCTATAAAAAAGTTCAAGATGCTTATGAAACTTTAGGTGATGAAAAGAAGCGTGCATCATATGACCAATTTGGGACGACTGGTGACCAACAAGGATTTGGTGGTCAAGGTGGTTTCGGTGGTGGATTTGGTGGCCAAGGTGGTTATTCTGATTTTGGTGATATATTTAGTCAAATGTTCGGCGGGGCCTTTGATCCTAATCGGCCTCGACAAGGGTCTGATTTACAATACCGTCTTAATTTAACATTTGAAGAAGCTATTGCTGGTTTAGATACTGAAATCGAATATAACCGCACTGGATCAAATGGTCAAAGTGAACATAAGAAGGTTAAAGTAACAGTTCCAGCTGGAATTGATGACGGCCAACAAATGCGCATGAGTGGTTACGGTGAAGCTGGATCAAATGGTGGGCCTTTTGGAGATCTTTTCGTTGTATTCCATGTGGCTGCATCTAAGGATGGCTTTGAACGAGATGGAGCAGATGTTTACTTAGAACAACCACTTGATTTTGCAACAGCAACCCTTGGTGGTGAAATTCTGGTGAAGACGGTTCATGGGGAAGCTAAGTTGAAAATACCAGCTGGTACAGCGAATGGAAAACGTTTCCGTTTACGTGGAAAAGGAGCCCCTCGCCTACAAGGATCTGGTTATGGTGATCAATATGTTGTAGTTTATATTGATGTTCCGACTAAGTTAACCCGCGACCAACAAGATGCTTTGAAGAAATTCCAAAATGCGATGAATGGCGAAGAAACAAAGTTAGATAAAATTAAGAAAAAATTTCAATAAATCTCTTAATAAAAAATTAATATTTAAAGTTAAAGAAGTAGGTCTAATAGCCTACTTCTTTTTTTAATGTGTGTTTATCGCAGTTCATAATTCATATTTTATAAACATTTAGGTATAATTATTATTAATATATATGTTTTACTTAATTGATATGTTGTAATCAAATGATCAAAATAAGATATTAAAAGATTGACGAGATTAGACAAAAAATAGATAATATGAAGGATAGTTATGAATTTATCACAATTAAGGGCAGCAACATTAGCGATGCCTGAACAATATCAAATTATGGTGCGTAATCATGATATCGTTTTACCAGCGATATCACTTGAAATAGATCAAAAACAAATTAAAATTAAAACACAAATGGAAGGCCAAATAATATTGAGGGACTTACGTAATTTAAACGGCTGGGATCAAAGCAAGTTAATATTCGAGGTTGATCAAAAAATGCATTCAGTTTTTGGTTATCGTGTTGATGGAATACAATTAATTTTAGGGTAGGTATTAGAACTTGAAAAAGAAGAGATGGTGGATGATTGGAATTGCTGCAATTATTTTATTATTACTTATCGGAATTGCTATAGCAAAATTCACTCACAAAAATAATGATAGTCAGAATCAAGGACAAATTAAGACAAGCCAGAAGATAAATGAAGAGTCAATTAAACCGTTACAAGATGGGGCTAAGCATAAGACAAATAAAAGGACTTATGAAGTTTCTAAGAACGATAGTAACTCTGACCAATATGTTGCAAGTGGGAATTTAACTAAGCCGGGGCAATATAGTATCAGTCCTGCTGGAAATCGAAGTGAATTACAACAAATAAACGCCAATCCTGATCAACAATTAATGGATTCTGAGGTGAGTTATACTTTAAATAAGATAAAGGTACAATTAAATCAACCAAAAACAGATGAAGCCTTACAAATGGCAAGGATGGCATTGAATGATCGTAGTATTGATGGTGACTATCAGACCTTAATACTTAATTATTCAATCACTAATAAAACTAACCGAATCATTCAAACGGACGGTGTAAAGGAAGTTGAATTATCATCAAACGATGTGGTGACTGTTCAAAGTGGTTTGGATAATGATGCGAAGTTGAGTCAAAAAATGATTCAACCAGGAGAAACTGTAGAAACTTTTGCAACTATTTTAGTTGGAAAAGACGGTCAAGAAAAACAAATCTTAAATCGAGCAACCATCGCTTTTGCACCGGTATTAGATCAAAACCAAAATGTTATTACTAGTGACTCGCAAAAAATGACTGCTAAGTTTTAAAGTAAACTTAACAAGATAAAAAGTTTGAATAGGGAAGGATGATTAGGTAAGTTATGAGAAAAAATTCTTTATATGTTTTTTCAAAACGATTTGTTGATATTTCGGTTTCACTTTTTGCTTTGATTATGTTGTCACCACTTTTTCTAATCGTTACTTGTTTTTATCTCTTTGGACTTAATCGAGGACCAGTTTTCTATAAACAAACGCGAATTGGTGAATATGGAAAACCATTTAAAATTTATAAATTTCGTTCGATGGTTGTTGGTGCTGAAGAACGTCTTTATGAAAATCCAGTTCTTTATAAAAAATTTGTTGATAATGGCTATAAATTACCAATTGGTGAAGACCCTCGAATTACTCGTTTTGGTGCTTTTATTCGTAAAACAAGTATTGATGAGCTGCCTCAATTTTTAAATATTTTAATTGGTGATATGACTGTGATTGGGCCACGCCCGATTGTTCCCTCTGAACTTCATGAATATGAGACGGTTGAGCGGATTAATAAATTATTGTCAGTGAGACCAGGTGCAATGGGACTATGGCAAGGAAGTGGGCGTAGTAATATTCAATATCCACAACGTGCTGATATTGAATTACAATATATTGATAATCAAAGTCAATGGTTTGATTTTGTTGTCCTATTTAAAAATTTTGTGGCTATTTGTACAGCGCGTGGAGCACAGTAGGATAAATTAAAAAAATTAATGAATAAAATGGCTTGGATTAATCAAATCCGTGCCCTTTTATTTTAGGAGGAATTCAAGTTGGAAATGGAAACAAAAAAACAGAATTTTAGTTGGCCGTTATTGGGGTCGAATTTTGCCTCAGTTTTTGGCGAAGGGATTTACCGTTTTGCTTTGAACTGGTTTTTAGTAGCTAGTTTTGGTAATGCAAAAATTTTAGGTTGGTTAACAGGTTTTGGATTTGTGGTATTTATGATTTGCGACCTGATAGTTGGGATTTTATTGGATCGATATAATCGTAAAATGTTATTAGCGGGTGCAGATTTAGTTGGTGGTATTATTATATTATTGCTGTCATTTTTCTTGAATCCTGATAATCCGCAAATCTGGCTTTTATTTGCGGTAACCTTTGTCTTGAATGTTGATATATCATTTGCATATCCAGCGGGACGGACGCTTTTACCCGATGTCATTAAGGCCAATCGAGTGCCACGATTTAATGCTATGATTAGTATGGCTTTTACCTTGGGTCAGGCTTTAGGACCAATGGCTGGAGGAGTTTTACTCTCATTAAATTGGATTAATTTTAAAGATTTTTTGTTAATTTATAGTGGGCTTTTGATTTTAACAGCTGGAATTAATTCCTTGATTAAATATCATCCAGAAAAAGTTGCTAAAAATCATCAACCAATGTTTAAAGGGATTGTTGAAGGTTATCATTATGTTTTCAATACACCAAAATTACTAGAATCGATGTTGTTAGCTATGTGGTCAAACTTCTTTTCGGAAGGATTTGTGGTGGCAACTCCATATTTAGTACAAAAAGTTTATGGTGGGGATGCAAAAATTTATTCTGGAATGTTATCTTTGGCAGCAATAGCGGGCTTAATAATGGGGATTTGGTTAGCGCGGGCGCCAAAATTTAATCGATTGCAAACTTTATATCTTGACCTATCTATTTTAGGCGTTGTTTATATTTTAGCAGCGGTTTTCCCATATTTACCGGTTTTGACCGTCTTGGTAATTGCTGCAGGGGCTGTACGAGCTTCTGTCACGATTAAAATTAATACAGTCAATCAACAGGAAAGTAATCCTAAATTCTTAGGTAGAGTGATGAGTATCTCGTTTTTCTCAATTGATTTATGGGTACCTATGATTGTGATTTTAGTAGGTTATATGGTTGAACCATTCGGATCAAAGATTCTTTATATCTTCGGAGGATTGATGTTATTTGGAATCTGGACGATCCATTGGCTCATTAAGCATAAAAAACAAGCAAGCTTAAATTAATTCTTAAATCTTAAATTTTAATTATAAATTGTCATCGTCTTGTGCTTAGCATAAAATGGTGACTTTTTTTGAATATTTAAAAATAGTATCAATATTTTAAACTTTTATTGTTTAACTTAGCGAAATATTAGTATTTAACAGACTTAAAGTATTGATATTGAACGATAAAATTTGATAAAATGATAAATAGTATATTTATAACATCTAAATGGGGGCGATGTTTATGACAACTATTTTAGTCGTTGATGATGAGCCAGCAATTGTAACATTAATAAAATATAATTTAGAGCAAAATAACTTTAATGTCGTGACTACTGGTGATGGTCAGGCAGTTATCGAACTAGTAGAGGAACATCATCCAGATTTGATTCTTCTTGATTTAATGTTACCAGGTGTTGATGGCATGACCCTCACTAAACAATTAAGGAAGAAGCATAATAGTGTACCAATTATTATGTTGACTGCAATGGATACTGAAAGTGACAAGGTCAACGGATTAGATAGTGGTGCCGATGATTATTTGGCTAAGCCTTTTCAAGTCCGAGAATTACTTGCACGGGTTAAAGCAGTGCTACGTCGCAACACTAAAGCACACAAGAAAGTAATTAAGAATGGTCATAATGCGCTTTCAGATGGAACAACAATGAATTCGATTCATCTACATAATTTACAAATTGATCTATTTCAACAAAAAGTTTACCAAGATCAGGTCATGTTAAACTTAACGCCTAAAGAATATGATCTATTAGCTTATATGATGCAACATGCGGGGCGGACTTTAGATCGTTCAGAAATGGCAAAAGGTGCTTGGGGAATTGAACTATCTGGTTTAGATACAAGAATGGTTGATATGCATTTATCGAACTTGCGAGACAAAATCGAAGCTAACCCTAAAGACCCTATGCTTATTAAAACGGTCAGAGGTTTTGGTTATCGATTTAGCCAGGAGGAAAGTAAATAATATGCAGAAATGGTGGAAATACATGCGTCAGTGGTTTTGGCGTATGTTGATTGTCTTTTTAATTCTTCAATTCTGTACTTTTATTATTTTAAAATTAAATGCTGATATCAAGGCGTGGCCGCTTTTTATGGGCCTTGAAGTGGAACTTAGCTTGGCTATAATACTAGGATTAATATCAGCTATTATGCAATATAGGCAAGATCAAGCTTTAGCTGAATTTAATAATCGGGTAGGTCAGATTGGTGAGCGCGGAAATATTATTTTAGATCCCAGACATCGTTTAGCACCTTTAGCACAAACTGTTAATCGATTGCAGCAAGAGAAGCAAGTTCAAATTCAAATGGCCTTACATAATGAGAATATTTTAAATACGGTTTGGAACGATATGCCTGTTGGAATTATTGAAATTACGACAAGTCGTCAAATTTTGCGTATCAACCCAACAGCAAGGCAAGCACTTCAATTACCAGATGAGGTTATTGGACATCACTATGATGACCTTTTGAATTATCATGATTTGATCGCCTTTATTGAACGTGGAATTTTGAAAAAGGGTAATCATCATAAAATGATTACTTTAGAACAAGGTAGTAAAGCTAAATTTTTAGATTTAACCATGGAGTATTATCGATCTGCTATGCAATCAGATACCGTTGTTATTGCTTTTTATGATGTAACTGATCTAATTGAGGCACAGTTCCAACAAACTAAATTTTTGGCGAATGTTTCGCACGAATTAAAAACACCTTTGACCTCAATTATTGGTTTTACTGATACCCTCTTAGATGATCAAACTATGCCAGAAGAAGTTAAGCATGAATTTCTGGATATTATTGCGCACGAATCTAAGCGATTATTAGACTTAACCAATGATATTTTGTCGGTGATTAAAATAGAGGATAAGGTATTGCCACTTGTTAAAATAGATGTAGATCAAGTTGTACAAACTATCTTAAAAGGCCAGTCACAAGCTATTGAGGCTAAAAATTTACGTCTAGAATTAATGATTAATTTACAAATTGAATATTATTTAGAACCATTACAACAAATTTTAAGTAATTTAATTTCTAATGCGATTAAATATAATAAAAAGAATGGGTTATTAATAATTAGAGTTGAAAAAATTGGTCAGCGCATTAAAATAAGCGTCAAAGATACCGGATTAGGTATTGCTAGCAACGCCCAAAATCAAATTTTTGATCGTTTTTATCGAATTGATAAGTCACGAAATCAACAAATTCCAGGTACTGGTCTTGGATTATCAATTGTTCACGAGTGGGTTGATAAATTGCATGGTACAATTAATGTTAAGAGTCAAGTGAGTGTTGGGACAACGATTAAAATTGATTTACCAATCAAATAAAAAATAAAGAGAGAATAAATAATATGCTAGGGAAAAAGCCAATTATTATTGGAGTTAGTGGTGGTTCGGGTTCAGGAAAAACTACGGTTAGTCGAGAAATTGTGGAACATTTAGCAGGGGAATCAGTTGTTATGATTGCACAGGATTCCTATTATAAGCAACAAGATCACTTAACCCTAGATGAACGACGGGCTAGGAATTATGATCATCCAGATGCTTTTGATACTGATTTGATGATTAATCAACTACAAGAGCTATTGAAACGAGAGACAATCGAGGAGCCCATCTATGATTATGTTAATTCAACTCGGTCAAAAGAGACGCTAACTGTTCAGCCAGCCGATGTCATTATCGTTGAAGGTGTATTGCTTTTTGTGGATGCACGATTACGAGATTTAATTAACATTAAAGTTTATGTTGATACTGATGATGATATTCGTTTTATTCGCAGATTACAACGGGATATGGTTGAGCGTGGACGTACACCTAAATCAATCATTGATCAATATTTAGATACAGTTAAACCAATGTATCATCAATTCGTTGAACCAACCAAACGTTATGCAGATATTATTATTCCTGAAGGGGGATCAAATAAGATTGCTATCAATATGTTAGAATCACAAATTCGTGGTTTTTTAAGCCAGGAGTAATAATAAAACATACTTTAGAATAGAATTATTTGAAAGATAAAGATGATGTAGAAAGAAGGCTTGAAATGGATACGTCAACATGGGAAAGAATTGTTAAATATACAGAATTACAAGGAACATCAGGACAAGAATTTATGGTCCGTAAAGCTTTTCGACAAGATTTAACGCCATTAGTTGATGAAGTTGTTCAAAATGGTTTAGGTGGTTTATACGGAATTCGTGAAAATAACGATGAAAAAGCTCCTCGGATTATGTTTGGAGCTCATTTTGATGAGGTTGGGTTTATTGTTAAAGCGGTAACAGATCTAGGATTATTGGAAGTGAAGCCTTTAGGTGGCTGGAATCCATTTGTGGTATCAGCTCAACGATTCACTTTATTTACACGGGAACAAAGTTATCCAGTAATATCATCATCAATTCCGCCACATCTATTACGAAACCAAAGTGGAGTTAATGGTGCACCGAACTTAGATGATATTCTTTTTGATGGTGGATTTACATCAAAGTCAGAAGCATTAGAATTTGGAGTTCGACCTGGTGATTTTATCGTGCCGCAAGTTAAAACAGAGCTCTTAGCTAATCAAAAACGCGTGATTTCAAAAAGTTGGGATAATCGATTTGGTCTGGTAACTATTTTGGATGTCTTAGATAAATTACAAGATCAAACTCTACCTAACACCTTAATGATGGGGGCTAATGTTCAGGAAGAAGTTGGTTTACGTGGGGTTGGACCAGCTGTTCATCAGTTAAAACCGGATATCTTCTTTGGTCTGGATAGTTCAACCGCGGACGATTTAAATAGTTCTACCGGACAAGGTCAATTAGATCAAGGAACCATCTTAAGAGTTATGGACCCAGGGGTTATTATGCCCCGTCGATTGAAAGAATTCATCTTGGATATTGCGAATGATGAAAAAATACCACTGCAATACTTTGTCCCAAATGGGGGCACGGATTCTGCTGGTGCACAATCACAAAATAATGGGATTCCATCAGTTACACTAGGTGTAGCTTCTCGTTATATTCATACACACCAAACGCTTTGGTCAATTGCTGATTTTGAAGCAGCAAAGTCCTTGGTGGAACGCTTGATTTTGCAATTAGATGCGGCCACCGTCAATGATATTATTTATGGAGATTAAATATGTTAATTACAAGTTATAACCCTGCAGCTTTAGGGGATGTTTTAATTGCAATCACAGCACCATCTAGTGAAAAAGATCTAGCTGAGACCAAAAATAATGTGACAGTTATTATGAGTCAATCTGGTGATTTAGTAGGCGTTAATTTTTTGAAGGTCGCTGATATTATTGATGTTAAAGATTTTCAAGCAGGTCAGATATTTTTGACTAATACGCAAATTGATCAACTAAATCAAGCAATTATTAATGCTGGGTTTGAAGTTCAATTGGATAAGGTTCAGGTTAAATTGGTGGTTGGTTATGTTCGAAGTGCTGAAGAACACCCTGATTCTGATCATTTAAAAGTGACTTCGACTGAAGTGGGCGATGATCAAATGGTTCAAATTGTTTCAGGTTCACCAAACATGCAAGCTAATATTAAAGTTGTGGTAGCTCAAGTTGGAACAATGATGCCTAATGGATTAATTATTTGGCCTGGTGAATTACGAGGAGTTACTTCTAATGGAATGATTGTTTCAGGACGTGAATTGAATTTACCTAACGCGCCAACTCAACCGGGGGCATTAATCTTGCCTGATGATTTTGCTCCGATCGGAACGATTTTTGATCCTCAATCTCCTGCTGCTCAAAAGTTATTTCAAGGTCAAGAGGCCTAAGGAGTCACAATGCTAGAGCGACCAGTATTACGTTACCAAGAATATTTTCCTAATTATGATCAAGCTGTGGAACAACTGATTAAACATAAACGTGATTTGGGGTATATTAATTTGGCTCCAGTAAACCTGAAACCTGAGGAATCAGTTGATGTCGATTCAGTAAATGAAATTAAAGCTAAAACTAAAACTAAAACTAAAACACCCGATGTGGTAATTGATTCTAATGAGATGCTTGTAAAGAGTAGAGGCCTAGGCTTAAGTTTGGATGATATTATTTCCGAAGAAAATTCGGTGGCACAACAAGTTAATTTGAATTATTTTAAATAAAATTCAAAATAAGTCAGAAGAAGGTAATAAGTAATGGACAAACAGAAATTATATTATTTTATTGGAATTAAAGGATCAGGAATGAGTTCGCTAGCGTTAATTCTGCACGATCAAGGCTATGAAGTGTCTGGATCAGATATTGATCAATATACTTTTACTCAAAAGCCGCTTGCTGCTGCTGGCATTCCGATGTATTCATTTGATGCGCAAAATATTAAGCCAGGAATGATTGTGATCCGAGGAAATGCTTTTGATGATCAACAAGTGGAAGTAGCAGCAGCTTTGAAATTAGGTTCAGAAGTTGAAATGCTAACTTATCCTGAATTAGTTCAGACCTTGATTGGTCAATACACTTCAGTTGGTGTTGCTGGGGCCCATGGTAAAACATCAACAACCGGTCTTTTAGCTCATGTTTTGTCAGGGATTGCTCCAACTTCATATTTGATTGGTGATGGAACGGGAAAAGGGGTTCCAGATGCTCGTTTCTTCGCCTTTGAAGCTGACGAATATCGTCGTCATTTCAAGGATTACACCCCTGATTATGCTATTATGACGAATATTGACTTTGATCATCCTGATTATTATCGAGATATTGATGATGTATTTGATGCTTTCAATGATTTTAGTCATAATGTTAAGAAGGCAATCTTTGCTTGGGGTGATGATGTTAAATTACGTGAATTGGAAACGGATGTCCCAGTTTACTACTACGGTTTGAATGATAAAGATGATTTTATTGCTAAAAATATCAAACGTTCAACTAAGGGATCAAGTTTTGATGCTTATTATCATGATGAATTACTTGGTAATTTCCAAGTTCCGCTCTTTGGAATACATGGAATTTTAAACTCATTGTCAGTTATCGCTGTGGCATACGTTGAAGAAATAGATCTTGATTTGTTGCAGCAAGAGTTATTGAGCTTTAAAGGAGTAAAACGCCGCTTTACTGAAAAGACAGTGGGTGATGTTACGATTATTGATGATTATGCGCATCATCCTTCTGAAATTAAAGCAACTTTGGATGCGGCCCGACAAAAATTTCCTGGTCGTGAACTAGTTGCTGTCTTCCAACCACACACTTTTTCAAGAACGATCGCCTATTTAGATGAATTTGCGGAATCATTAGATCTCGCTGATCGTGTCTATTTGACAGATATTTTTGCCTCAGCTCGCGAGACGCAAGGTAATATTTCTTCAGCTGACCTTGGGGCTAAGATGACAAAGTTTGGAGGAATTATCTCACCTGATGATGTAGCGCCATTAATGCAACATGATCAGAACCCAGTGGTCGTATTTATGGGGGCTGGAGATGTACAACAAACTGAATTTGCATATGAAAAAATTCTCTCAAATCTTACATCAAACCTACAGTAGCAGTACACGTTTCTATTGGACCCATTATGGTTATTTTAAGCATTTTAGTATAGAATGGTAGTTACAATTAGTTAAGGTAAAGGAGTAAGAATATTTATGGATAATTTGCGATCAAAAGGACCACGTTTAGTTAATCCTGGAACTTCGGGTTTGAATTCGTTTTTCCTAAAAGTTTATAGCTATATGGGGATGGCCTTATTGGTAACGGCTGCAACAGTCTTTATCGGCGTAACGATGTTTGCTCAACAGATCTTAGCTTTGACAACGGGAATTGTTCCCACGCTAGTTCTCTTTGCTATTCTCTTTGGAATCAGCTGGGTAGCGGCACGTTCAGCAATGGAAAATCCAGCGCGGTCCTTTGGATTGTTAATGGCCTATAGTGTAATCATGGGACTTTTCTTTACTTCCATCTTGTTATACATGACGCCACAAACAATCATCTTGGCGTTTATTACAACCGCTGCCCTGTTTATGGGGATGGCCTTGTATGGGGCTACAACTAAACGTGATATGTCTAAGATGGGAACGATTGTATTTGGGGCAGTTTTTGCTTTGATTATTGGTGGGATTCTCAATATCTTTATTGGTGGAACAGTCTTATACATGCTAATATCATGGGCTGGTGTAGTAATCTTTGCGATTATTACTGCCTATGACATGAATCGTTTAAAGCAAATGTATTTACAAATTGCTGGTAATCATCAAGCAGAACAAGGTGTAGCTGTATATGGGGCACTTAGCCTATATCTAGATTTTATTAACTTATTCTTATACATTTTAAGAATATTTGGAATGTCATCAAATAATAACTAACAAATAATAACTAATATGAGGCGGTTAGGATATAATATATCTTAGCCGTACTTTTATTTTTTATAAAAGTTCCTGATAATTTTGAGATTAAAATTAATAGGATAAGAATAATCATTTATTAGAAAGAAGGAATATTATGCAAGTATTAGTTGTAGGTGCAAGTGGTCGTGTTGGGAAAGCATTAATTCAGGAATTAGAACAAGCAGGGCACCAAGTTATTGGAACTCGCAATAGTACAATTAATGGGGATACTAATAATTTAGTCGCCCTAGATTTGGTACATGCTTCTGTTGATGATATTGCTGATAAAATTAAACAAATGGCGACTTTCGATGCGGTTTACTTTGTAGCAGGTTCACGAGGTAAAGCCTTATTAGAAGTTGATCTGAATGGTGCCGTTAAGTTAATGACAGCTATGGAACAATTAGGTATTAAACGTTATATTCAATTAAGTTCATATAAAGCCGATCGACAAAGTGAATGGCCTGGGGGTTATGAATCTGGATTAACACCATATAATATTGCTAAGTTCTATGCTGATCAATGGTTACAAACGCGAACTAGTTTGGCATATACAATTTTGCAACCAGGTTCTTTGACTGAAAACGATGAAGTCACTGGGGTAAGTTTAAATGAAAATCAATTTGGTGAAAATACCATCCCAACAGTGGCACGAGTTTTGGCTGAGGTCATTAACTACCCAACAACAATTGGTAAAACTATTGTGATGCGTGGTGGTGATGAAAATATTAAAAATGCATTACAAACGCTTCATTAACAAATTAATTAATTGATTAATAGCAATAGAATGCGGTTACAATAGCTAGATGACACTAATGTAAATTTATTTCTTTAATTTAAAGTTTGGTTTATACTTTTTCCGCCATAATGATGATATTGAAAGACGGAGGTACTCAGTCAATGGCAATATTAAAGAATTTTTCAAAGGTGAGCCCAGTTAATCAGGCAAAATTATTTTTGATTAGCTCACTTGCAACGGTAATGGTAACAGTTAATTTTAATTTGTTTCAGCCTGTCGTAGCCAATGCAGCAGTAACAGAGCAAACCGCATCCGTCAGTGATGAAATTGAAAATTTAACGACAGTACGATTAGCAGGGCCATATACTGAAATTAATAAGCAATTAGTCAATTCAAGTCAAAATGTTTTAATCAAAGGATCATATCAAGCTGGTGATTTAGTACAAATGATGTTGAATGGGTCAGCCTTTGTTGGGGTTGTACCAAATGATACAAATTATGGGATTCAAATTGAATTACCAGTACCGGTTAATCAAGCAAATATGAATGTAGCGATTGAAGGTAGCTTATATCGCGGAACGGTTATTTCAAAATAAAATATGAAGATTAAAAGTTATTAGCCATAGGAGAACGGATTATGGAGCGAGTTTATATTATTGGGGCAAAACGAACCCCAATTGGTAAGTTTGGAGGCACATTGTCTTCCTTAACGGCCTCGGATTTAGGCTCATTTGTAATTAAAGGAGCTTTAGATCAATCAGGTTTAGAGGCTGATCAAGTTAGTCAAGTCTTGATGGGGAATGTAGTCCAAGCGGGTCAAGGTCAAAATCCGGCTCGTCAAGCTGCTTTAAAGGCCGGACTTCCGATACAAGTACCATCAATAACGATTAATGATGTGTGTGGATCAGGACTATCCAGCATCAATATGGGCGCAGCTTTAATTCAAGCACACCAAGCAGATATCGTTGTTGCTGGGGGGATGGAAAGTATGTCTAAAGCCCCTTATATTGTCGATCAAGCCCGTTTTGGAGCCCGTTTGGGTGATGGTAGGATGATTGATGCCTTATTGTCGGATGCTTTGACTGACGCTCAAGGTGGTTATCATATGGGAATTACTGCGGAAAACGTTGCTAAAAAATATGATATTTCACGAGAAGAGATGGATGAATTTAGTTATCAAAGTCATCAAAGAGCAGTGAGTGCACAAGATAAACACCGCTTTGATGATGAAATTGTATCGTTACCAATGATTGATCGTAAAGGTAATTCTTATGTTGTCGATCAAGATGAGGCACCGCGACGGGATACATCATTAGAAAAATTGGCCAAATTGAAGCCAGTTTATCAAGAAGATGGTGCAGTTACGGCGGGGAATGCCTCAGGCTTAAATGATGGTGCAGCTGCAGTCGTATTAATCAGTGAAAGCAAGATGCACGAATTAGGAATAGAACCATTAGCACAGTGGCAAGCGTCTGCATTAGTAGGGCTAGAGCCTGAACTAATGGGAATTGGCTCATACTATGCTGTTGAAAAGCTTTTTAAAGATCATCCTGATTTTAAACAATCTGAAGTTGATTATTTTGAATTAAATGAAGCTTTTGCGGCACCATCATTGGTAGTTGGTGATCAATTATTAGGATTAGATCCAGCGATTGTGAACCCTAATGGTGGTGCGATTGCGTTAGGACATCCTGTTGGTGCATCCGGAAGTCGAATTTTAGTTACTTTAATTTATGAACTTATCCATGATGATAAGAAAACTGGAGTTGCGGCACTCTGTGTAGGTGGTGGAATGGGTGTTTCAGCGTTAATTACACGATAATATCAAAAGTTCTCAATTCATTTGAGAACTTTTTTTAATTCATTTAAATAAATATAATATCATACTCCAAATTTGTTGTTATTAAATATTTGGTAAAAACAATATTTAAATGTTTACAAAATGTTAAATAACAATTAAAATTTAACTAATGTATATTTAATGATTGGAGATCGGTACGTAAAGATGAATGATTTTTATTTTATGGGTCAAAAAATAGTAAATTTATTAAATCCTGAAGGCCCTGAATACGAATTATTATTACGTAGTCATAGTATTCCTGGTTTCCCTGCAGAACAATATGTTGCTTATATGACTTCTGAAGAACTACATCTAGAATATTTATCTTTTTTGGAGCATGAATTAAATCATATTTTAGCATTAAATCCAGGTAATAAATTTGGTCTTAATTTGGATCAGCAAGAGTTAGAATATGATGCAACGCTAGATTTTTTGAAAAAAATAAATCCTGAGTTTAGGGGAAATTTAACAATAGAGATTACAGAATTGCCACCTTTGAAAAGGCATAAAAGTTACCCCAAATCTATTAATGTTGAGGTGATTAAGCAAATTAATCTGTTGGGATATCGAGTAGCGTTAGATGATATTACACAAGGGAATAATTCAATAGGAAACTTGTTACTTGTAATGCCATATATTCATCAGATTAAATGGTCATATGTGCATGTAATAAATCGAATTCCAAATGAAAGTATTGAAGGAATCATTCAATTTTTAAATAAATTAAGTCATCAATTTGATTTAGAACTAGTAATTGAAGGAATTGAAGCATCGGAAATATCAGATTGGCTAGTAAAAAATAATATTACAAATCAACAAGGTTATTTATTTGCTAAACCGGCAGGTGTCGAGCCAATCAAATTAATTTAACCATCATTAGAAAACAATTACTATTTGGAGGAATTACAAAACATGTACGATTTTTATTTTATGGGTCAAAAAATTGTTAATTTAGAGCACGCTGATTATGATGAATATGAGCTATTGTTACGTAGTCATAGTGTTCCTGGATTTCCAGGTGCTTTGTATGCAGAAGCAACAAACACCGAAGAGCATCATCGCAATTATTTAGATTTTTTAGCCCAAGCCTTACCACAAATTTTGGAAATGAACCCAAATAGTCTTTTTTCATTTAATTTGGATCAACAGGAGCTTGAATACGCAGGGACATATCAATTATTGAATTTAATCAAGCCAGAATTACGTGATCGCTTAATTATTGAAATTACTGAAAATCCGGCTACTGATCGACAGTATGAATATACTACTGCAATTAATGTCGAAGCTTTTAAAGCAATTCATGAATTAGGATACAAAATTGCGCTTGATGATATGGAACAAGGGAATAATTCAATTGGTAATTTCTTGTTAGTTAAAGATTATTTGACACGAATCAAATGGTCTTTGGTTCATGTTCGTAATATTTTGGATGATGATCAAGTTACATTGATGATTCAGTTATTAAATACTATTACTATCGATAACCAATTAGACCTTGTAATTGAGGGAATTGAAAAAGAAGAATTGTCTTCGTGGTTGAAGGATCATGATATTATCATTCAACAAGGATATCTTTTTGCAAAACCAAGTGATATTTTGCCTATTCCATTGTTGATTGATGATCGTAAAAAAATTATTGATTAATTTTCAAAGCATCGTCACAATTTTTGCGACGATGCTTTTACTATTTAATTAAAGAAGGAATGTTTATGCTAGATATTTTAAGCCAATTATGGAGTTCAATTTGGCAATCGTTTTCTTATAATACATTACATGATTTCATAATTGTTTTAGGTTTGCTAGTGGTTGATTTTATTTTAGTTTTTTCAAACCGTGGTCGCTTTAATTCTAGAGCGGAGCGAAGAAATATGAACCTCTTGGGTGGATTGATACCTATCATAACTGTTATAAGTTTTCAGGCATATCTGATAGCCATAAATGGAGGTGTATTTTCTTTACCTCAAACTGATTTACAATTAGTAATTTTATATTATTTTTTGATTATGCTAGATAGTCGTGCTCAAATTTTATATGGGATTATTTTGTCCTTAGGATTATTTATTTATTTTTCAACCCAAACGACATTGAATCATTTTCAATTAGGTCTGGGAATGGTTGGTATAGTCTTAATAGCATTATCTACTTATTATGTTAATATGAATTCTAAAAAAATATTGGGTAATATGTTAGTTTATTTATTTTGGCTCATAATTTGGGGAAGTTCATGGTGGATGGTGTTAATTTTAGGCCTTCGCGGTCAAACTATTTATAATTACGTGGCATTAATTGTTAAATTTATACTTTTGATGTCTGTTGTTCACTATTTAAATTATTTTGTACGGACTTCGTTAGACCGATATCTTAAAATTGAAAATGCTTCAAAAAAGGATTATTTAACTGGTGTGTTAAATCGTGAAAGTTTTAATCAGGCCAGTGAAAGAGCCTTTCAGATGTTTCAGCTCAATCATAAAACTTTTAGCTTGATTATGTTTGATATTGATAAATTTAAATCATTTAACGATACTTATGGTCATACAATTGGAGATCAAGTGCTGCAATTAGTGACCCGACAAACGCAATATGTTTTATCAAAGTCAGATTTAGACGGTCAGGCCTTTCGTCTAGGTGGAGAAGAATTTGGGATACTAGTATATTCATCAAAAGTTGATAAAGCAAAAGAATTGGCAAAGCAAGTTGCTATAAGAGTTAAGAGTAATCCTTTAGTAAATGAAGGAGTAGCCTTAAAATTGACCATTTCTATGGGAGTGACAGAGATAAATAAAACTGATAAAGAATTTAATGATGTTTATCAACGAGCGGATAACGCCTTATATCATTCCAAAAATAATGGTAGAAGCTCAATTACAATTGATCAGGAAATAATAAAAATATAATAGATAAAAAAGGAGCGTATCTCTAATGAGAATACGCCCTTTTTATTTTGCATGTTATTTATTATTAAATTCTTTTTGAATTGCATTAATGATATTAGTGGCAGCGTTACCATCGCCATAAGGATTTTTGGCATATGCCATTGCCTGATACACCTTGGGCTGCTCTAATAATTCAACCATCGCAGCTAAAACATTACTTTCTTTGGTACCAACTAATTTAAGCGTACCAGCTTGAACACCTTCGGGACGTTCAGTAGTATCTCTTAAGACCAATACTGGTTTACCTAGTGAGGGTGCTTCTTCCTGAATACCACCAGAGTCAGTCATAATAAAGTAACTTTGAGCAGCTAAATTATGAAAGTCTATAACATCTAATGGTTGAATTAAATGTATTCGATCATGATTACCTAGTACTTCTTGTGCATATTTTTGAACTGTAGGACTAAGGTGAACGGGATAGACAACCTCAATATTTGGGAAAGTATCAACAACTTTACGAATCGCCTTAAAAACATGTAACATCGGAGCACCTTGATTTTCACGACGATGCATGGTTACTAAAATCATTTTATGATTAGAATCATTTAATTGAAAGATCTGATTTTTATAGTTACTGTTCACGGTTTGTTTAAGCGCGTCAATGGCGGTATTGCCAGTAATATATATTTTATTAGGATTATGGTTTTCTTTAATTAAATTATCATAACTTTGTTGAGTGGGTGTAAAATAGACATCACTTAGTACATCCGTCATTTGACGATTCATTTCTTCAGGAAATGGACTATATTTATTCCATGTTCTTAAGCCTGCCTCAACATGACCTAATTTTATTTGGTGATAGAAGGCTGCGATGCTAGCCGCAAATGTTGTAGTTGTATCGCCATGGACTAAGATTATATCTGGATGTTCTTGCTCAATGATTACATCTAACTGGGATAAAACCCGACTTGTAATTTGACTGAGTGTTTGGTTAGGCTTCATTATATTTAAATCAAAATCAGGCTTTATGTGGAAAATGTCTAAAACTTGATCTAGCATTTGACGATGTTGAGAGGTGATAACGGTAATAGTTTCGAATACCTTAGGACGTTTCTTTAGTTCTAAAATAATTGGAGCCATTTTAATGGCTTCAGGGCGTGTACCAAAAATAGACATTACTTTGATTTTGTTCATGTTATAGTTCCTTCCGTTTTGCTTTGACTAAACATATATAACGCTTTAAAATGAATGCGTATATATAAATGATTAAGATTTAATTTTTTAATTATATATTAATTATAATACAATAAGAATATAGAGTGATGATAATGAAAAAACATAAAAATATCGTAATGTTAATTATAATTTTTGCTGTAATTATCATTTTTTTTGGAGTTCGTAGGGAGATTTACCAGAGCCATTTAATAAAAATAGATAATGCTAATTTAGTGAAAAATAAAAAATTCAACAATTATCCAGAACAAACACAAAACTTAGTTGGTTTTATTAAAAGTAATTTATTAATCAAAGAGGGAATTTACACTAATCCCTTCGCTAAAGTTAATGCTCAGAATACTAATTTAGCTACTGGTAAGGAAATGTTAACAGAATCATCAGGAATGTGGTTACAATACTTAATTGAAATGGATTCAAAAGACTCATTCCAAGATTTTTATAAAAATACCAAAGCAACTTTTTGGAAAAATGATCAGTTCAATTATCGTTATGATCCAAATAATAAAAAATTATCCAATGTAAATGCAACATTAGATGATTTAAGAATTGTTCGAGCATTAATTATGTATGATCAAAGATATAAAACCGATTTTTATGAGAAAGATATCTCTGAAATTTATAACCACTTAAAAGGAACGGCGATTAAAGATGGGACAGTGCTGGACTATTATGACCCTGTATTGAAAAAAGGGTCAGCGAATAGTAGCTTGGCCTATTATGATTTGGATACTTTAAGGGGCTTAGAACAAAGTAAGCCTGATCAAAGAAAATATGAACAGCAAATTAAAATTGTAGAAGAAGGTTATTTATCAGATGATTTCCCATTGTATGCCAGTAATTTTAATGTAAAAAGTAGGATTTATAGTTCAAATGATTTAAATACTTCGGAAGCTTTAGAAGTATTATTACATTTGGCACAAGTTGGAAAATTAAAGAATACAAGTCAAAAATGGTTAATTGAAAAGGTAGAGAACAAGACCTTGTTTAATAGTTATTCAACGCAAGGCTCTCCGATTAATCACGATACATCAGTAGCTAATTATGCTTTAGCTGCTCAAATTTTTAAATTAACAAATGATAAAAAGCATTATCAAGATGCCATGACGATCATTTGGCAGAGTCAGATTAAAAATGGTAAATACAAAGGCGGATTAGGGGATGTAAAAAGTAGGCAATTTTATTCATATAATAATTTAAATGCGTTGATTGCTGCTGAATAAAAATATAATTACAAAGGCGTTAGTCTTATGAAAATAAAAGTAGAGACAAAATTTTTAAGATTTATAACACCATCCATGTTGGCAGTAATTTTAACGATATTAATTGTAGGACCATTGTTATTTAGTAACAGTCCTCATGGATATGCTGATAATGGTGATTTCTGGCGAGTGATTTATCAAAATGGACTCTATCCTTCACGTAAAGGGGTTGGTGATACATATCAATATGTTTTACAACATTATAATATCATGCAGTATTTTAATGAGCATCCAACTGTGATACATTCCTCTCAGAATGGTCTAGTAAAAATTGCGATTTGGATAAATGAATTTTTTTATAGTAAAACGGTTTTTGATATTAGATTTATGGGAGTTGTTTACTTTGTACCATTTTGTGGAACTATTTATTTTTTGACAGAAGCTTTGACGTTAGGTAAAAGGAATTTTACGAATTACTTAATTGCTTTGCTAGTTGTATTTGTTTTTGCAGATTCATCTTTCACATTGTATATGAATTCTTTATTTGCTGAGGCCGGTGGGTATATTTTTATGCTTCTTGCTGCTGCCATGTTACTGTTATGGAGTAGGCGACGTTATAAAAAAAATTGGTTATTAATTTTAACATATTTTATATGTGTGATTTTGTTTGTTTTTAACAAACAACAAAATGCTCCGTTAGCGTTAAGCTTTTTAGTTATATCGATGAGTTTGCTTTTAGCTCAAGGTTTGAAAAAATATCGAATTTATATTTTGTCAGGCATGTTAGCTATCTTGGTAACAGGAATTATAACGTTCCTTTTGATTCCAAAAGAGTTTAATGACATTAATATGTACCAAAGCTTTGCAAATGGTGTTGTTTTATACAACGACGCTGATCCAGGTAAACAAATCGAAAAAGAAGGTATTAACGGCCAATTTAGTCTGACACGTGGTGGAGCTTATAATCCTAAGAATTATTCTGATATAATGCCCCCAGAAAAATATACCGAGAAACATTTAACTAATAAAATTAACACATTTTGGATTGTAAAATATTATGTTAAGCATTTTACGCAGTTTAAACGTCTATTAGATTTAGCAGCTGAAGATTTAATGGCTACGCAACCACAGGCAGTGGGTGATTATACTCGTCAGTCTGGAGCTAAGCCGTATAAACAGGTTAAATATTTCACGGGATTTAGAATTTTAATGAGAGCATTATTTCCACAAAAATTTTCCTTCTTAATTTTATTAACATTTACTTTGGCTTTCGTAAATTCTGTAGCGATGTATGATGATTTCAAAAATAAGAAGGTTAATAATCCTGGTACAACAAGATGGTTTATGGTCATGGGAATGATGAGCATGGCCATAGGTATTCCTATCATTTCCATAATAGGGGATGGTGATGCAGATTTAGCAAAACACCTTTTCTATGCTGATGTTGCGATTGACTTAATTTTGGTAATAACGATTTCAGATACACTTAATCATCAACTCTGGCATTTTAATACACAAAAAGAAGAATAAGATATGTTCAAAAAAATATGGTTAGTTTTAATCACTTTAATTGTGGAAATGTTTTTATTCAATGCTGCGGGACAGGCTGACACTAAACAACCTGTAGTTTTATTTATGTATGATTCACTTAATATTGATAATAATAAAGCGGAAAATGTATATTCACTTAATCGCCTATTAGTTAGTACAGGCTGTAATGTTCAAATGATGCAGATAGATGAATATCAAGCTGGCGAACTAGATGATGATAAATATGATGGCGTTGTAACCTTAATTAATTGGCCTGAGCATGAACAAAGTAATAAGGCGTTAGATGAAGACCGATTAAATTTCAATGGGATACAAATTCATATTGGAGATAATATGAATTTAAACGAAATGAATGATATTAATGGGGAAACAATTAGCTACCATCAACGAGAGTTTATTCTTAAGGATCCAGATCGGAAAGTTGAACAACATTTACCGCAATTAGATAAATTGACAGTTTTTGATCAATTGTCATCAGATACCACGACGATCGGTTCTTTAAAAATACAAGGTCAGGATCACGAATACCCATATGGAATTATTAGTCGTAATCAAGGATACGTTCCTTATTATGCCAGTGATGATGATAGCACGTTTTTATTAGCAACGTTAATAAAAAGAATGTTTAATTTACCTAATAGAGTAAACCCGCCTTTATTGACGATTGGTGGAGTTACTCCGTATACTGATTTAGCTTTATTGAAGAAGATAACCAGATATTTAAAACAAACAAAGCGAACCTTTGCGATTTCAGCAACCATTTCCGACGGTAATTTTGATTTATATGCTTATCAAAAATTTGTAAATGAATTAAATCGTGTAACAAATAGCGGGGGACTCCTATTTATTAAAAATCCATATGTCGGTGATTCAGGTCCTAGTGATAGTAATATTGATAAATTACAAAGGCAAACACAGGATGGAGTTAATCATTTAATTGATAGAAATGTATATCCAATTGGACTTGGACTTGACGAGTACTGGTTACGTGATAATACCTATAAAAAGGGTTATGGGGACTCTTCTAATACACAAATTTTATTTCCAAATCCTAAACAATTTGGCTTTGCTCAACAAGATAATTATAGTAAAACGGTTAAAAATTCGATCTATGCGGTCGAGATGAATCAGATTAATTCCGATTTAAGAGGGACAACATTGAATAATGTTGATTTTCATGCAGATATCCCTTTGGCGATTACATTTGAAATGCCAGATAACACTAAAAAATTAAAACAATTAGAAAATGAAATTAAAAATATCAAATTTAAATTATTTACAAACGATGAAAATGATATTGAAACACAACTCTCAACTAGTGATCATGACATTGCCTACTCTAATCATCAATATTTATTAGATAATAAAATAGCCAATAGGGATAATGTTAAGGTTACGATTAAAAGAGCGCCTAAATATCAACCAGTTGAAAACTGGGGAAATAAGTTTTTTAATAGTCAAAATCGGATAATGTGGTTCTTTTTTGGGATTACTTTTGTAATTTTAGGTATCTTTTTAGTAAAGGGAAGAAAAATATATTTGAAAATGTTCAAGCGCCATAATGATTAATAGCATAGAAAGAGGTGACTAAAATTTCTATTTTAGATATTGCTTTATTTATTGCGATTATTTCCATTTGGGGAATTATGATTGTGAATGTTATTTTGACCATTGCTGGGTATATTTATTATTTAAATTGGACTAATACACCAGCTCCACAACTAAAGAATGAAACTCCTTTTGTTTCTATTATGGTACCTGCGCATAATGAGGGAATTGTAATTGTAAAAACAGTTCAATCACTATTAGCATTTGATTATCCTGCTGATAAATATGAAATCATTGTAATTAATGATAATTCAAATGACAATTCTGCTGAATTATTGAAAACTTTGCAACAAGTTAATCCGGATCGAAATCTGAAAGTGATTAATACCGATGCAGTAAATGGTGGGAAAGGGAAGTCAAATGCATTAAATATTGGATTAAAAAAAGCAAAAGGTTCCGTTATTTCAATTTATGATGCAGATAATACACCAGAACATGGAGCATTGCGCTATTTAGTGGCCGAATTGATGGGACATGATGAATATGGAGCAGTCATTGGTAAATTTAGGACCAGAAATAAAAATGCTTCTATTCTAACCAGATTTATTAATATTGAAACGCTATCATTTCAATGGATGGCTCAGGCTGGAAGACAACAACTATTTCATCTAGGAACAATCCCAGGCACGAATTATGTTATTCGGCGCGAGCTTATTGAAAAAGTTGGGGGATGGGATGAAAAAGCGCTAGCTGAAGATACGGAAATTAGTTTTCAAATCTACGGATTAGGGTATTTAATTAAGTTCCAACCATTGGCGGTGACTTGGGAGCAAGAACCTCAAACGATGGATGTTTGGTTCCACCAACGAACGCGTTGGGTTAAAGGAAATATTTATGTTGTGTTGAAGAACTTTAAGAAACTTTTTACTAAAGCATGTAAACACATTCGGTTTGATTTAGTATATTTTGCGTCAATATACTTTCTATTACTGACATCATTAATTTTGTCAGATATTATTTTTGTATTATCAGTTGCAGGAATAACACATTCAACCTTAACAGGGTTTAGCAATGAATTATGGTTTGTTGCAATCTTGAGTTTCATTGTGACAACATTTATTACTATTACCACTGAAAAAGGCGAGATGAAAATAAGTAACTTGTTTATGATTGTTGCAATGTATTTAATATATAGTCAGATGTGGTTAGCAGTGGCGCTATACGGGATGGTGGGATATGTTAGAGAACAAATTTTTCATAAAGAAGCCAAGTGGTATAAGACTAAACGGTATAAGTAAAAAGTTTCAAGGGATATTATTATTAATTGCTTTAATATTGGGGATGATATATGGATCCACAACAATTGTTTGGGCAGATAATAGTAATGAAAACCAAAATTTTAGTCAAAATTTTAATAATTCTAATATGACAATATCTGGTGAAACGGTCCAAGAGGATGTGTTTTTTAATAAAATGGATTATTGGGATGTTAATAAAGGAATAATTAACTTTAATTTTAAGATATCACAACTCGATGATTATAACGTTTCAGACTTAACATTATCTATGAATGGGATTAAATTCTATTCTTTTCGACCAGATGCAACGGATGATATCCAAAATAAAACGATTGATGTCCCCGTTGATTTATTGCAAGGATCGAATCATTTACAAATTTCAGGACAAATATTTAATCAAAGTGATAATAATACAACGCTTTTGGCAACACCAGCTAATTGGTTGACGGTTTATCAAGATTCAAATATTAATTTGGATTATTCATTATCTGAAGCAGATGATAAAATCAATCAATTTTATGATCATTTTACAGGTTTTGATACAGTGATAAATCAAAAATCGGCTATCCGTATTAACACTAATCTATCTGATCCAGAGTTAGAAGCAAACCTGTATGCTTTATCAGGAATTGATGGTGTAGTATCAGATAAAGGTAAAATATCGTTAATTAATAGTGATGACCAGGCGATAAATAATTATGATTATCAAATCATTATTTCTAAACAAGCACATCTCCCAGAACAATTCAAAGAAGTTGGTAAAGATTTGGGCCAACAAGAAGCGTGCATTAAAGCTATTAATGATCAAGGAAAACATTACCTAGTAGTAACTGCGAAAACGAATAAACAATTGATTAAGGCCGCACGATTTGTTTCTAATTCAGAGTTAATGAAAGAGACGCAACAAGCGAACAAAAAGATTTCACCAAAAACTGAAACTTACTTGGCTTCACCAACAAATAAATTTGTTCAAGAAATCTCATCAAATGACACGACTTTATCGGGTTCCGGTCATCAAGAGGCAACTTATTCACTTGAAATGCCAAAAGCTCGTAATAATGCGAATGGTTCGACAATTCGCCTCCATACAAAATATGCTAAAAATATTGATTTTAGTAAATCCCTAGTGACGGTTGAACTTGATGGAAAAAAGATTGGAAGTCATCAATTAACTGCCAAAAAAGCAGATAATGACATTTTTGAAATTAAAATACCAAATGGCCAAGCGCTTGGAAAAGGGTTTAATATAAAAGTTATTTTCGATATGGTAAATAACCAATCTTCATTGAATCAAACACCATGGGCCATTATTGAAAAACAATCCAAGGTTACGATCCAAACAGAGCCGATGAATAATTTGTTATTTTCTAATTATCCTAGTACTTTTATTAAGAATAAGACATATGAGCATATCGCGTTGATTCGACCTGAAAAATTGAATAGTATTTATCTTGATACACTTTCTAGTTTATTTAATGGGATAGGTAGTTATGTTGAACAGAATACCGGGCAGATAAAAGTTTATCATAAAACACCCAACAAAACACAACTAGCAAATAGCAGTATTATTGCCTTTGGGACACCTAAGGATAATCAATTTATTAGAAATTCCAATAATGATTTATATTTTAAATTTGATCATCATTTTAAAAATATTGTGTCCAATGAAAAAATGAGTTTGGAGTCCAACTATAGTCGTAAAATTGGAACGGCACAGTTGTTACGCTCACCCTATAATCAGAAACGGTCAATCTTAATTTTAACGGCTATCCATGAACAAGATGTAGCGATGGCTGCGAACACAGTTAGTTCACAGAGTGGATTATCCCAAGTTGATGGGGATGCGATTGTTATTGATCGAGATAACCAACAAAAGACATATCGTTTTAAAAAAGATATTGCTGCTGACGCCAAATTAGACCTTGACTTAAGATTAAAACGGAATCAAAAATTAATAGTATATCTTGTTGTCTTTACATTGATCCTGATTTCATTGATTGGTGTAATTATCGTCATTTTATATAAAAATGATAAGCTGAGATTTGGAAGGAATAATCATGAAAGATAATAAAAGCACCTCAATTTTAAGTGATGTTTATTTATTAATTTTTTTGGCATTGATTTTAATAACGGCGATTATGACAGAGTTATCAGGTCAATTAATGGCAAATGCAATTTATTTATTTGTCACCATGTTATTGATCTTAATAATGTATTTTTTTGGTTTGTTTATTGGGCTTTCTTTTAATTTAGTCTTTATGTTTGGGCAGGTTCTCTACATGATTTTTTTAAATTCAATTAATCATGGGGAAATAGAACTATTACAAATTTATTGGTTGATTGCACCATTAGTATTATCCTTTACTTTTTA
Source organism: Weissella koreensis KCTC 3621 (assembly GCF_000277645.1). The sequence goes on from NZ_AKGG01000005.1 coordinate 460,118, forward strand.
TTCAATGACTAATAGAGTGCGACAATTACAAAGTGATAATCTAGAGTTGCAAAATCGAATCATTGAACAGGGTGCTTTTAATACCAAAACCAATCTAAGAACAACGGCTGCGTTTTTAGAGGATTCAAATGTATTTACAGAAACCAGTCAACGGTTTAACATTCCTACCAGTGTTGTAGCCATTCAAGTTCGCTATTTGGAACAATTAAGAGAAATTATGAGTGAACGACGGATTGATGAATTAATTGATTTAACTACGACAGCCTTAAAACACAGTACTCGTGGTAATGATATTTCCTATTTATTAAATGATGATGAAAGTAATTTAACGTGGGCGACACTTTTATATACTGATCTTGATGGAGCAAAAATAGTTGAGGAGCGAATTAAAGATAATTTTGATCAATTATTGATTAATTCTAAATCGTTAAAGGATATTGATATTAGTTTAAAAACCGGCGCAGTGGAATACGACAATCAAGAAATGAAAAGTGCTAATGCATATATGGATGCGGCGATTAAAGAATTAGAATATGACGTTTGATAATGTAATAAAATTTTGAAATAAATTAACTATGAATTTAATTAATATTATAAAAATAAAACTGGTTGGAGGTAGATGACTTAACGTCAAAATACTTCTTTCCAGTTTTGTTTTTTTGATTAATCTGGTTAAATTAAATACTTATTGATCACTAATTTCATTTTTTGTGTTCGAATATTTTGAAAGAACTGTGCTAAACATTTGTTCTTCCGGTGTTAAGATGTGATTTCTTCTAAATGCTATACTTCCTATGAATGTTGGCTGATTCTCATCATTTAAGGGGAGTACAACTATATTTGATGAATTTGGGTTGACGATATCAGCTAATAAGGCAATACCTAAGTTTTCTGCAACCATATTCATTAAAAAATTTATATCGGAAGTTTTCATAAAAAAATTCGGTCTAATGTTATTTTCATTGGCGAAAATTGTCATGGCCTGATTATGAACAAAATTAGAATCTAGTGCTATAAATTGTTCTTTTTTCAGATCAGCGAAAGAAACACTTTCCTTTTGCGAAAGGGGATTTTTTTTAGAAACGAAAATTTTAAAATGAGCTTTTACGAATGGCTCTTGATTTAACTCTTCATGAACATTGCTATTTAGTGAACCCAATAATGCAATGTCAACATCACCATCTAGTAAAGATTTTTTTAATACATTAGAGCCTGCTTCATAAATATGCATATTTTTGATATTAAAATATTTGTCAAATTCTTTGCTGGCGGCTACGATTTTGGCAAAATAAGCATTTTTCAACATTGGTGGTAAACCAATGGTCGTAATATGCGATTTTAAGTGATTCAATTCATGTTGGGCACTACCCAATTCTGTCATAATTGAGCTAGTATGTTTATATAATTGTTCCCCTTCAGGCGTGAAGTGTAATTCAGTTTGAGCATTTCCTCTAATTACTAATTTGCTATGAAAGTACGTTTCCAATCGTTTTAATGCCGTACTAATTGAAGGTTGACTAACACCAAAAGTTTGAGCAACTTTTGTAAAACTTTTTTTATTATATAATTCATTAAAATATTCGAAATCTTCTGTTTTCATCTTAACCCCTTTAATATAGGCACTTTTGGCTGGGTGTATAAATTTATTTTATAGTATATGCTAAGTTTGACTATAAAACAATAAGCGGTGTATAGTCAATCTATTGATAAATAAAAATATTAATTTCACGGAGGAAATAATAATGAATACCAAAGGATACGACATTTTACGTAACCAATTTTTAAATAAGGGTACAGCTTTCACAATGGAAGAACGTGCAGAACTTGGATTGATTGGTGCATTGCCAAGCAAAGTACAAACTCTTGAAGAACAAACTGAACAAGCTTACAAGCAATTCCAATCTAAAAGCCCATTGCTTGAAAAAAGAATTTTCTTGATGAACTTGTTTAATGAAAACGTTACTTTGTTCTATAACTTGATGGACCAACACGTTTCAGAATTCATGCCTATTGTTTATGATCCAGTTGTTGCTGATTCAATTGAACAATACAATGAAATCTACACTAACCCTCAAAATGCTGCATTTTTGTCTGTTGATCGTCCTGAAGATATCGAAAGTGCTTTAAAGAACGCTTCTGATGGAAGAGACATCAAGTTAGTTGTTGTAACCGATGCTGAAGGTATCTTAGGTATGGGTGACTGGGGTGTTAACGGTGTTGATATTGCCGTTGGTAAATTGATGGTTTATACAGCCGCTGCTGGTATCGATCCAGCATCAGTTTTGCCAATTAGCATTGATGCAGGAACTAACAACAAAGCATTGTTGGAAAATCCTTTGTACTTAGGAAACAAGCACGAGCGTATTGCTGGTGACGAATATCTTGCATTTATTGATAAGTTTGTTGCTGCTGAACAAAAGTTGTTCCCAGAATCATTATTGCACTGGGAAGACTTTGGTCGTGCCAATGCTCAAGTTATCTTAGATAAGTACAAGAATAACATTGCAACATTTAACGATGATATTCAAGGAACAGGAATGATTGTTCTAGCAGGTATCTTTGGAGCATTGAACATCTCAAAGGAAAAGTTGGTTGATCAAACTTTCGTTACCTTTGGTGCCGGATCAGCCGGTATGGGAATTGCTAACCAAATCTTCTCAGAATTGAAGCAAGCTGGATTATCTGATGACGAAGCTCGCAGCCACTTCTATCTTGTTGATAAGCAAGGATTGTTGTTTGATGACACAGAAGGTTTGACTGAAGCACAAAAGCCATTCACTCGTTCACGTCAAGAATTTGCTAATGCAGATCAACTAACTGATTTAGAAGCAGTTGTTAATGAAATTCACCCAACTGTTTTGATTGGTACTTCAACACAACCTGGTGCCTTTACAGAATCAATTGTTAAGTCAATGGCAGCACATACTGAACGTCCAATTATCTTCCCATTGTCAAACCCAACAAAGTTGATCGAAGCCTCAGCAGAAAACTTAATTAAGTGGACTGATGGAAAAGCTTTGATCGCTACAGGAATTCCTTCTGGCGATGTTGAATACAATGGTGTTACTTATACTATTGGTCAAGGAAACAATGCTTTGATTTATCCTGGATTAGGATTTGGTCTAGTTGCTGCAACAGCTAAGTTGTTGACACCTGAGACTATTTCAGCAGCCATCCATGCACTTGGTGGACTAGTTGATGCTGACGAAGCTGGGGCAGCTGTATTGCCACCTGTTTCAAATCTTACTGAATTCTCACAAAAGATTGCTGAAGTTACAGCGCAAAGCGTAGTAGATCAAGATCTTAACCGCGAACCAATTGCAGATGTTAAGCAAGCAGTTCAAGACGCTAAGTGGTCTGCAGAATACTAATTAGGGTGTAGAAAATTGGAAAAGATGAAAAAAATTAAAATTAGTGGTGTCAGTTTACCATTGTATATACTGATGTTAGTTGTATTGTTTGTAACAATCGCACTAAAGAAATTACCACTAAATATGCTAGGGTTAACATTAATGTTGGTGTTACTTGGTCACCTATTTTACTACCTTGGTAGTATCATACCTGTGGTTAAGTCATATCTTGGTGGAGGATCAGTTTTCACGATCTTCGCCGCAGCTGCTTTGGCAGCAACAGGAATTATTCCAGCCAATGTCGTAGGTGCTACTAAGACCTTTTTAAATGACCAAGGATTATTGGACTTTTATATTGCCACATTAATTGTTGGATCTATTCTAGGTATGAATCGTAAGTTGCTTATGAAAGCTGCTGTAAGATTCATTCCGGTATCTCTAATCGCCATGGTCGCAGGGTTCTTCTCTGTTGGTTTGGTTGGAAAGTTATTGGGACTAGGATTTGGTCATTCAGTAATGTTCGTTTCTATGCCAATGATGGCTGGAGGAATTGGTGCAGGTGCCGTTCCTTTGTCTCATATTTACTCTCAAGGATTAGGCGTAAGTTCAGCATCAATGTTTTCACAGTTGATTCCTGCCGTTACCTTGGGAAATGTCCTTGCAGTTATTGGGGCAGCCTTGATTTCTAAAATTTGGGCAAATACTAAGTATGATGGACATGGTGTTTTGTTGCCAATTAGTGAAGATGAAAAAACTGAACCAATCAAAAACCTTGATGCAACACGCATTGGAGTTGGTATGTTGGTAGCCTTTTCATTCTTCCTAGTTGGTACCATCTTAAACAGCTTTGTACCAAAGGTTCACGCTTATGCTTTTATCATCATTTTAGTTATTTTAGCTAAAGCATTTAACTTAGTTCCTAAGCACTTAGAAGAATCAGTTGTTATGTTCAACAATGTTATTATGGGTAATTTGACACACGCCGTATTGGCTGGTATCGGATTAGCTTTGATCGACTTAAATGTTTTGGCACAATCATTGACTTGGAAGTTTGTTATTTTGACACTAACTAGTGTTATCGTAATGGGTCTTGTAAGTGCTCTAGTTGGTAAGTTGTTTGGACTTTATCCCGTTGAAACTGCAATTGCGTCAGGAATGGCCAATAACAGTATGGGTGGAACTGGTAATGTCGCTGTTTTGTCAGCTTCAAACCGTATGAGTATGATCGCCTTTGCTCAAATGGGTAACCGAATGGGAGGAGCCATCGTGCTAATCCTAGGTGGAATCTTAATTCAATTCTGGCATTAAAAAATGCTACCTTTTCTTAGTAAGATATAATGATTAGAGTTACGATCACTTATGCTCAAATGAGCAAGCGACTGGGGAGCAATTGTTCTAATTCTAGGATAATTCCTAATTAAATTTAGACATTAAAAATATTATATTTTCTCATAAGAAATAAGTAAAAGAGCTGTAAATAATATATTTACAGCTCTTTTTTTATATAAATAATATTATCTAACAAAGAATAGAGTAGTACGAACTCACTGGAGGCTCTTTAAAAGTTGAATAAATCTTGCAATGAAAGGTACTTTAATCAAAATAAAAACTGATCGGAGATATTTGGCAGCATGCCAAAATATTTCTGATCAGTTTTTGTATACTTTTAAAATTAATAAATGATACCAATAGCTTAGTTTTATACATCAAAAATTTCTGGATTTTTTTCTTTTGTAATACGTGTCATAAATTCACGTAGATATAAGCTGTCATTAAAATCTAGTTGGGGCTTAACAAAGATTTGATGGTCTGGATCAATTGATTTATCAACAAAAAGGGCGGTGCTGACTAATACATCAGGTTTTACTACATAGCCCATTGTTTTCTGAGTAAAAATTTCAATATTAAAATAAGGATCTAAGATTTCTTTTACATGAATTGTAAAAATTTGTTCAGCAAAAGATGTCGCGTCCATCTTAACAAGAATATTGATTTTAGGATCAAAATAATGATGTGGGAAAATAAGCAAAAAGGCCATCGCATTAAACATAATGGAGGTATTTAATTCAGCCTCAGTTAAATCAGTATTATTGGGACGAGTTAGTTCACTGATACCATGAAATAATCCAGCATCCATATTATTACCGAAATGATCCATATCAATGTTGGAAACGGTGAAACTCAAATCATGGAAGAGGTTTAGATGAAACTGACCAGCAATAACGGTGGCCAAAAATAATTCACCAGCGGGGGTACTAAAGTCGATTTTGACATTGGTCCGACCTTCAACAGCCATAATATATTTAACGATTTTTTTATAAAAAGGATGATTTAGCGCCTTGAGTTTTACAAAAATAATTTGGGCTCTATTACCTGATGAATATGCATCGCTCATTGACTTAAACTATAAGATGACAAAGTTTAATTCGGTATCATTTAAGTCGAAATTATTATTTAGGTAATCGTATAATTCTTGATCTCGATCATCTAAGATTAACAAATCTAATAAATCCTGATTAATCTCTTTTGGGTCAATCAAATTATTAACGATAATTTGCGAAAGATTAGTTCCAAAAATGTACATTAATTCATTTAATTTACCTTCGTTAAAATCAATGGAATAAATAGTACCAATCCGTAATGCTAAATTTCGCATACTTTTTTGAGAGATATTAGCAAATGGCCATTGTAAACCTCGATAATTTCGCCATAGAAAGGTTGCTAATCCAAAACGAATTTTAATTGAATCTCCGTTTAGGGTTAATGAACCTTTTGAAATTAAAATAGATACACCATATTTCTTCATGTAACTATTGAATTTAGAGATATTACGTCGAAGGGCGGTCTCACTGATATAGTTATCGTAACAAAATTGTTTAACGTTGATTTCACGATTAACTAAAAATTGTTTACTAATAATCATTGCAATGGATTTATCGATAATTTTACAAAACAGATATTGAAAGTTGATTTGATTACCAGTAAAGTAATAAAGGTTGTTTTCTTTCTTTATTTCACCATAATGAATATTTTAATCAGTTTCATTTTCTTCTGCTAATTTAGCAACTTCATTGATTGATTCGATGTATTTATAAATTGTTCGGCGACTTAATTGGAAGTATTCTTGAATTGCTGATATGTCCATGCCATGATGGTGGTCAGCTATAATTTTTAAAATATACCCCTGATGATGAATGTCACTACTATAAATGTCAGCCGCAAAATGTTTAATAAATTCTTCAGGCATTAAAAACTCCTTAAGTTGATGATTATATAAATATAATTATTGTTTATTTTTGGCTTGAAATCAAGCATTTGGACCTAAATGAAACAAAACGTTAACTTATAGGAAATAAAGTTTTAATTCCATTATACTATTTACTTTATTGAATGTATTGAGATATAATAGTAGGGTTGTCGATATTATACTTTTAGGGAGTTAAAATGATACATAATTTATTAGCTGAGTTTTTAAGCACCGCTTTAATGATTGTTTTTGGGGTTGGCGTCCATTCGGACGTAGTATTGAATAATACTAAGTACCATGGGTCAGGGCATTTATTTGCAATTACTACATGGGCGTTTGGTATTTCAGTGGCATTATTTATTTTTGGTGGGGTTTGTATGAATCCAGCCATGGCCTTGGCACAGAGTATTTTAGGACTTTTGCCTTGGTCTTCATTTATTCCGTATAGCTTAGCAGAATTAGCTGGTGGAATCGTTGGTGCAATTATTGTTTGGATTATGTATGCTGATCAGTTTAAAGCCTCTGAAGGCAAAGTTGATGCAGTAGACATTCGTAATATTTTTACTACATCACCAGCTATTCGTAATTTACCTCGTAATTTTTTTGTTGAAGCTTTTGCAACGTTTATTTTCATTACAGGAATTTTAGCTATTGTTCAAGTTAAAACTGAAGGATTGTCAGCAATCGGGGTTGGATTGTTGGTTTGGGCAATCGGTATGGGAATTGGTGGAACGACTGGGTTCGCGATGAACTTAGCTCGAGACATGGGACCACGGATTGCTCATCGGATTCTACCAATTGCTAATAAAGCGGACTCAGACTGGAAGTATGCTATCCTGGTTCCTGGAATTGCTCCTTTCGTTGGTGCAGCGTGCGCAGCAGCATTTGTAAAATTCTTTTTACATATCTAAAAAGATAATTATTTCAACATTATCTTAGTTAGATTGCAATTTATTCTAAAAATTTAATTAATGCTCCATAAATTATTCTCGTTTTTTTAAAACGTTAATAGTTTATGGAGCTTTTTTGTATAACCATTATTTTTCAAAAAAGTTACAAATATGATATTAAGATACGATTTGTTTGACAAAGAAGTTTTGTGATGGTTACTTTTAGTAAGTTTAAAGTTCGAATTAAAGCTTATTTCAAGCCGTTTGAGGAATATTATTTCAAAAAATGTAAATAAATATGCAAAAATAGATTAATCAGAAAGGCGCAAATAATGTGTAGTTTTTTGAAAGAAAATATTCTATCGCTCGCGTTATACTTATCACCAATAAGAATATTAGAAATTAGGAGTTTCGTTATGAACTTTTTTGTTAATAAGGCCATGGGTCATGGTAATAGTGGAGTAGAGCATGCTCAATTTTACAGAGCCGATAGATTTAGAGAAAAGCAGATTCCCTTTAAATTTATTTTTAATGAATTGTTGCCAAACCTTCATCAGCATATGAAGGAATGGAACTTAAAAGAATCAGAAGTAATCAATGTATTTGATTTCTTAATGAGTGATAACCCAAATGAGTACGCTCTAAATGGAATAAAAGAAACGTATGAGTCAGAGAATGATACCCTTTGGGATCTTACGAACACGCAGCGCATCATTAAAACTAAGACTAGCTCTGGGTATAAAATGACAACGCTTCGAAATAAAATCTATTCAACAGAAAAAGAAATTTATTTAGTGAGTGATGATCGGATTTTCTTAGAGAATGGGAAACATAAATTAACCTGGAAAGTTCGTGATGATAAAGATTTAGGAAACGTTATGGAGTCTATCCACTTAGATGAATTTAATGGAGCTAACTATTTCTTTAACACTTTTGAAGAAATGCTTTCATTTTTTTATACAGAATTAGAAAAAATATTTGAGAATAATACCTATATTTTGGACCGAGGTTCAGAAAACGAAGAGGCTCTAGTTGATCTACGAATCAAAGGGCATAAATTTCATTTAGTAGAGATTATGCATGCTGCACATTTATCTAATTTTATTGATGGACATCCAGTGTGGAACCAATATTACCAATATATGTTTGATCATTTGAAATGGATTGATTATGTTGTCGTTGCGACTGAATTGCAAAAAAAGGATATGCAGAAGCATTTAAAAATGGCGAATTTACCATATGCCAATAGAATTATTAATATTCCTGTCGGTGGTGTAAAACATATTTCACCGGCTAAAAAATGGAATAAGAAACATACCATGAAGCTTGTCACAGCTTCGAGGCTACATGAAGAAAAACATATTTCACATATTATTCGGGCAATTAAAAAGTTAAAAGAAAACGCTTACGATGTAACTTTAGATATCTTTGGTGCAGGGGCAGAGCATGATGAATTAGCTGCTTTAATCAAAGAGCTAAAATTAAGCGATATTGTAACGTTAAAAGGCTTAAGCCAAGATGTTGTGAAAGATATTGCTCCTTATGATGCGTTTGTTGGTGCTTCTTACTCAGAAGGCTTTGGATTAACATATATTGAAGCAATTAGCGATTCTTTGCCAATTGCCTCGTATGCTAACCTCTATGGCGCTCAAGAATTAATTACGGATGGTAAAAATGGATCGTTAGCTTCATTTGATAGAAACGCCAGAGATCAAGATGAAATTCAAAAGAATGTTGATAATCTAGCTGCTTCCATTGAAAAGATATTTAAAAATTATAATAAACTCTCAATTGGTGCGCGTGAGGTTGCTGAAAAATATCAAGCAAAAATTATCGCTATCAAGTGGGAAGTTCTAATGGGTGAATTGAAATGACAAAAAAAGTAGAAGTAATTAATTCTTTGGATTATTTAAATTATGAAGGAATTAAATGGCAAATTGAAAATGTTATTAGTGGTAAAAGCGACGAGCTATGGATTGCAACACCACATGAAAATGCAGCAAATATTTTATCGACATATGGGCTAGACATTAAAGATAAGAAAGTTTTCGATATTTATACCAATCAATATTTGAAGCCGATCTCTAAAACAGATGGAATCTGGTGGACTGATCTAAAGGTACCAAATCAAGCTCAATTGGTGGTGAGTGATAAATGGACTAAATCATTAACAAGTCATGGTGAAAAGTTAGCTGAAATCCGATGGTTTAATGATGGTAGTAGAATCGTACAAGCTGTAATTTGGCTCAATGAAAATGGCGATATTGACTATAAAGATATTTATAGAAGAGATGGATCTTTGTTTGCTAAACAATACTATAGCGAAGGTCATATCTTACAATCTGATTTTTATGATCAAGATGGGTTAAAAGTTGTTACTAGTGATTTTTATTTCGAAAATGCGATTAACATGGTGTTCCATAATAATAAAAAATATGCGAACTCAAATGATTTTATTAAAGTATTACTGAATGATAAGCAAGGTTACGAATTTAATATTTCTCAATTAGGAAGAGAACTTAGCTTTATTTCAGATAATAGTACCTTAACCTTTATTGACAAGATAATTGATGATGATAATTCAATTAAGGGGAATATCTACAATCTATTAGATGCTGATAATCATAAAATAAAAAAAATTAAGTTATCTACGCAAAATTATCACGAACTTCAAACTAGAAATCTACTCAGCAACAAAGTCGATAAGATAAGCTAATAACACTTATCTTGATATTTAATTAAGTTATAACAAATAAGCATTTAAAAGGGATTATAGGGTATGAATAATCGTAATAATAATGATAAGTTAAAAATATTAAAAACTAGTACGATTAAGTATCGATTGTACAAATTTGGAAAAGACTTAGTCAATGGTTCTAATAAGACAACCGGTACCAAGGATGTAGAACAAATCGCTGCATCGGATCATACTAGCTCTAAATTAGTGTTAGGGGCTTTATTGTCCTTAGGTGCTGTTTCGACAACGGTTGCAGCCACCAACTCGGCTCGAGCTGATGGGGATGTTAAAAACAAGGTTAAAAGCTCTGACAAAGATTCTTCGACTCTAGCGAATAAAGATCATTCCATTATTGCTTTAACGAATAGTGAAGATAAAACTAATCCTGGGATTGATGTGACACCTGCAAAAGTTATTTTTAATAAAGAAACTTTTAAAAAAGATGATGGTTCTGAAGCTTCACCTTCTCATGAATTTAGTATTGATACTAAAACTGGTGATGCAAATTTGTTATATCCACCAGAGGTTGATGGATATTATCCGGATGTTAAAAAATCTGCATTTTATCTTACGGAATTTGCTGGTGTCCCACTTTATTTGCATGATATCATTGAGGCAGCAGACGTTAAAAATCCGGATGGTACGCCCGCTTCTAATTGGAAAGAATTTATCACTGATGCTAATTCAGGTGGACTATTAGGTCTTGGCTTTGGTGAAGATGCAACGGATAATGGATTTACCATTGACGTAGTTTACTCTAAGGGACAATTTACGTGGGATAAAGTCAAGGATCAAACTTATAATTCTTCAGATAAGAATGCTGTTAAACCTACTCTTGAAGATTATATCAATCCACAGAGTATTAAAGAGCCAGATGATGAGAAAACTGATTTAACCAATTTGACAATGGATGCCTCTAAAGTTAATTATCAAAAGCCCGGTACTTATGATGTCTATATTAACTATGTTGACCGACAATTGATCAGTCATCAACAAACTGCGCACCTAACAGTAACTGCTGGGGAATTTAAGTGGGGAAGTCCAAAAGATCAAATTTATAATTCAGCTGATCCCAAAGCTGAAAGGCCAAAAGCTGAAGATTATATCGATGTAAATAGTATTAAAGAACCTGATGGAAAAGCCTATGATGAGAGTAAATTAGAGTTTGATGATCAGCTTGTTGATTACAAAAAAGCGGGTAAATACACCATTATTATTAGATACACTGATGATCGGGGTGAAGTGCATGCTACTACGGCTACGTTAACCGTTCTTGGAGCATTCTCATGGGATGAGCCAAAAAATCTAACTTATGATTCAGCTGATCCCAATGCTAAAGTGCCAAAAGCTGAAGATTATATCAATGGAAGTAGTATTAAAGAACCAGATGGACAAGCTTATGATAAGGATAAATTAAAGCTTGATGACGATGGAGTTGATTATAGTAAAGCTGGAGAATATACAGTTACTATTACATATACTGACGATCAAGGGAAAGAACATACTGCTACGGCGACAATAACGGTTCTTGAGGCGTTTGCCTGGGATAATCCTACTAATCGGACTTATGATAAAACGGATCCCAACGCTACAAGGCCAACGATTGACGATTATATCGATGTAGATAGTATTAAAGAACCTGATGGAAAAGCCTATGATAGGGATAAATTAGGATTTGATGACGATGGAGTTGATTATAGTAAAGCTGGTATATACGAGGTTACTATTACATATACTGATGATCAGGGTGTTAAACATACTACTAAGGCAACTATTACTGTTGTCGAAACGTATGCATCTAATTCAAATAGTTTATCAAATTCATTATATGATAGTGAGAGTACATCAGCATCTGGTTCAAAGCATATTTCTGAATCTACTTCTAAAAACATAAGTGGGTCAAATGAATCTGATAGTAAATTTGCGTCAACTTCAAAGAATAATTCAACTTCAACGAGTGATGCTACTTCAAAGTCAAATTCAATCAATGATAGTGATGTTTCTAAGAGTATTAATGATTCAGAATCAACAAGTAAGAATATTTCGAATTCGAATAATTCAAAGAGCAATGATGAGTCAAATTCGGCTGCTACTTCAAAATCTAATTCTGTATCAAATCCTAGTTCCAATGATTCAAGATCTGCATCAGTTTCAAAGAGTGATTCAGAATCTACGTCAACTTCTAATTTAAAGAGTAATTCAGATCATTCTGATAGTGTTTCAGTATCAGATTCAAAGTCTACATCAATTTCAAATTCATCGAATGAATCAAATTCAAACTTTTCAGATAGTGCGTCGATTAGTGCATCAGATAGTGCATCTAGTTCAATTTCAAAGAGTAAGAGTACTAATGAAGATTCTAAGAGTGCATCAGCTTCAACTTCAGATAGCACATCAACTTCATTGATTAAGCCGAATGATCCAAGCGCATCAAAAAATGCGTCAAATAGTACTAATGAGAGTGAATCCATTTCGAAGTTTGCATCAAATTCTGATAATGAAGATTCTAAATTAAGTGTAGACTCTCAAAATAAATCAAATTCAAATAGTAAGTTCGATTCAGATGGTGATGTCGATGCATCCCAATCAGCATCGAACTCAAAAGCAACTTCAAAAGATGGATCTAATTCAGATTCATTGAGCGATTTAAATGCATCAAAGAGTGCATCTGTTTCAGATTTAGGTTCAGAATCACTAAGTAAAGATATTAGTGATTCAGCGTCGACTTCAAAAAATGATTCTGAATCGACTTCAAAAATTATCAGTGATTCAAATGCATCTGATAGTAATGCCGCTTCAAATTCAAAGAGTGTTTCAACTTCAACGAGTTCTGACACTTCAAAGTCAAATTCAATCAGTGATAGCGATACTTCTAAGAGTATTAATGATTCAGAATCAACAAGTAAAGA
>NZ_AKGG01000006.1 GCF_000277645.1 Weissella koreensis KCTC 3621
TTAATATTACATTTAAACATTATAGTGAAGTGTAACATACATATATGATAATAACTAAATTAAGCTAATTATATTCATTTATTAATAATTTAAATCATAAAATCTTAAAAAACAGTGTTAAAAGGCTAGACAAAAGTCCAACTTTATAACACTGCTTTTTTAATAATAAAAATAAATAATTTTTAGAATAATAAATATGAAACAGAATTAAAGTTTAAGTAACTATGCATATCGCATATCGTTAACTAAACTTTTATGTAAATAAACATATTAAAATTAAAATAAAAAAGAATAGATCATGTAGTACATTCCTTTAAAATTTACTTCAAAATTTAGATTACTTTTGGAGAGATAGGCTTAACTAAGGTAATGAAATAGAGCTATGTGATCTAATTCTAATAATAATATTTTTGGCATATGTAACGTCGCATAAAAATATGGTGAATGGATATTGTTATGAACTTGTTGGGCTTAGAGTGAAGATAAAATCTGTGAGTTGATAACTTGAATTTATTATATGTTTTCATTAAATTATTCCAATAAGAATCAAATCAAATTGTTACAGAAAAAAAGTAAAAAATAGAAAAAATTTATAAAATAATATAAGTTAAAATAAAGATATATTAAAATCGAAGTCAAATTCTTAAAGGAATTCATAATCATGAAGACAGATCAAAAAATAAGAATTATTTAAAAAAAACGTTCAATAAAATACAAACTGTATAAATTAGGTAAATTTTTAGTGAACGGCTCAAGATCAAGAGTGAATATAATTTATGACACCGTTGATCGTTATTCAACATTGAATAAAGTGGCATTTGGATCATTGTTGGCTTTAGGTGCAACGGCAACTGTAACTTCAGCAAAAGCGGATGATATAAATAACGTCAAAGGAAAGACAAAGAAATTAGATGATAGCACATCGGCGTTAGCAAATAAAAACCAAACTATAATCGCGTTGACAAATGGTGAAAAAGATAAGAATGCAGCAGATAGTACTAATGTTACACCAATCAAAATAGTGTCCCAACTTGAAACTTTTTCTTACGAAAACGGTAATGTAGCCTATCCTAATGCTAACGTTACTTATGATACAGAGACAGGATTGGCCAACTACATTGCTCCTCCAGAAATAGCCGGATATTATCCTAATATGGCCCGAAGCACTATTAAACTTGGCGGTGGTACTATTTATTTGGAAATGGTGATTGATCAATACATAAAGCCCACCAATCCTGAAGTTAATAGTTGGCAATCGCTTATTGAATATTTAAATAATGGAGAAGCCGCAAAAAATACTAAATTGGTCGATGTATTATCATCAAATGGGCGTCTTAGTTTTTCGATTCAGTATTCTACTGGAGAATTTAAAGGGGGAGATGTTAAAGACGTTACTTATGACGGGACAGATGGAGAATCTAAAAAACCTGTTGCCAGTGATTTTATTGATACGACCACTATTAAAGAGCCTGATCGTAAAAGTTTTAAACCTAGTAATCTAACTATAGCTAATGAATCTGATATTAATTACAAAAAATCTGGAAAGTATGATGTTGATATTGAATATTTAGACGATCAGAAAGTCGAACATCATCAAACAGCAAAGTTAACAGTTATAGCGGGAGAATTTAAAGGGGGGAATACGATAGATCAAACTTACGATTCATCTGATTCAAAGGCTACAAGGCCGCTTGCGGAAGATTATATTGATGTAAGCAGTATTAAGGAACCCGATGGTAAACCTTATGACAAGAATAAATTATTATTAGATGATAATCAGGTTGATTATAGTAAAGCAGGTAAATATACAGTAACGATTTCATATACTGATGATTACGGAGAGAAACATGATGCTACAGCTACTATAAGTGTTCTTGAAGGGTTTGCTTGGGATAAGCCTAAAAATCAAATTTATGATTCATCTAATCCCGATGCGAAAGCACCCATTGTAGATGATTATATTGATGTAAGCAGTATTAAAGAGCCTGATGGAAAAGCATATGATAAGAGTAAATTGATATTAGATGACGGGCAGGTTAATTATAGTAAAAAAGGAGAACAGCAGGTCACCATTACATATATAGATGATCAAGGTGTTGAGCATGCCGCTACTGCTACTATAACTATTGTCAAAACTTATTCTGATTCACTTTCTACAAGTAATTCAAGAAGTGAATCCACATCAATATATGACAGTACATCGGCAGATACTTCAAAACATAATTCTGAATCTAATTCAGAAATAATAAATGACTCAAATAAATCTGATAGTGAGTCTGCATGGATTTCAAAGAATGATTCAGAGTCACTATCAGAGCTAAATTCTAGGGCAAATTCAGGTAGTGATGGTGCTATTTCTGATAGTATTTCAAAATCAGAATCAACAAGTAAGAATATTTCAGATTCAAATAACTCAAAGAGTAATTCAGAATCAGATTCAGTAAGTACTTCAAAGTCAAATTCGGTTTCAAATGACTCAGATTCAGCATCAGAATCAATGAGTGATTCGAAATCAACTTCAACATCTAAGTCGAAGAGTGATTCAGATCATTCAGATAGTACTTCAGTCTCTGATTCGAAATCTGGATCAATTTCAAATTCATCAGACGATTCAAATTCAGATATTTCAAGAAGTGCATCAATTAGTGGATCAGATAGTAATTCTAGCTCAAACTCAAAGAGTAATTCAGAAGGGTCAGATAGTGCATCAGCCTCAACTTCAGATAGTACATCAACTTCGTTGATTAAAGCGGATGATCCAGATGAATCAAAGAGTGCTTCAGATAGTACGAAAGATAGTGATTCACTATCTAAACAAGTTTCTGATTCGAATAATGAAGATTCCACATCTAGCTTAGAATCTAAGAACGATTCAGTTTCAAATAGTTCATCAAGTTCAAAGAGTGATTCGAATGCATCAGATTCAGCTTCAGACTCAAAGAAGACTTCAAAGTCAGGATCAGATTCTAATTTAAAGAGTAATTCAGATGACTCAAAGAGTGCTTCAACTTCAGGATTATAATCAGATTCAAGTAGTCAATCAAAGAGTACTTCTAGTTCAAATTCAGCATCACTAAGTGATTCAAATGCATCTGATAGTGAATCAATTTCACTCTCGAAGAATGATTCAGAATCTACATCAGAGCTAAATTCAAGCTCAAAATCAGTCAGTGATAGCGATGTTTCTAAGAGCATTAATGATTCAGAGTCGAACAGTAAGAATATTTCAGATTCGAATAACTCAAAGAGTAATTCAGAATCAGATTCAGTAAGTACTTCAAAGTCAAATTCGGTTCCAAATCCGGATTCAAATGACTCAGATTCATCATCAGAATCAATGAGTGATTCAAAGTCAACTTCAACATCAAAGTCGAAGAGTGATTCAGAACATTCAGATAGTAACTCAACTTCAGATTCAAAGTCTGAATCGACCTCAAACTCATCAGATGACTCGAATTCAGAGCTTTCTAGAAGTGCATCAGATAGTAATTCTAGTTCAAATTCAAAAAGTACTTCTGAAGGATCAGATAGTGCTTCTGCCTCGACTTCAGATAGTACTTCAACTTAGTTGAATAAACCAAATGATCCAGATAAATCAAAGAGTGCATCAGATAGTACAAATGATAGTGATTCACTATCTAAGGAAATCTCTGATTCGAATAATGAAGATTCAACATCTAGCTCAGAATCTAAGAACGATTCAGTTTCAAATAGTTCATCAAGTTCAAAGAGTGATTCGAATGCATCAGATTCAAAGAAGATTTCAAAGTCAGGATCAAATTCAGAATCACTAAGTGATTCAAATGCATCTGATAGTGATGATGCATCAAATTCAAAGAGTACTTCAACTTCAACAAGTGATGACACTTCAACTTCAAACTCAATCAATGATAGTGAAACTTCTAAGAGTATTAGTGATTCAGAATCAACAAGTAAAGATATTTCAGATTCGAATAACTCAAAGAGTAATTCAGAATCAGATTCAGTAAGTACTTCAAAGTCAAATTCGATTCCAAATCCGGATTCAAATGACTCATATTCATCATCAGAATCAATGAGTGATTCAAAGTCAACTTCAATATCTGGTTCGAAGAGTGATTCAGATCATTCAGATAGTACTTCAGTTTCAGATTCAAAGTCTGCATCAAGTTCAGTATCAAAGAGTGTGTCAGACTCAAATGCATCTGATAGTAGTTCAGCTAGCCGTTCTGATAGTGAATCATCATCAATCTCTAATTCGAATGGTGATTTAGATGAATCAAAGAGTGCGTCAGCATCAACATCAGACAGTAGTTCAACTTCGTTGAATAAACCAGAAGATCCAGATACATCAAA
>NZ_AKGG01000007.1 GCF_000277645.1 Weissella koreensis KCTC 3621
ATTCTAATTCAGAGAAATCAGAATCAGATAATGCCTCAAAGAGTGATTCAGCCTCAGCTTCAGGGTCAGAGTCGAAATCAAACTCTGATGAATCACAAAGCAATTCTGAATCAGACAGTACTTCAGCATCAACGTCAGATAGTGCTTCCAATGCTTCTAACTCAACGTCAGAATCAGAGAGTACTTCTGTCTCAGCATCGTTAAGTGATTCCAATGCTTCTGATAGTAACTCGATTTCAGTTTCAAAGAGTATCTCAGAATCTGCTTCACAGTCTAATTTGACTTCAATATCAAATAATGATTCAAAAGGTTTGGATTCAGACTTGGAAAATGAATTACCAGAAACTTTTGCAGCACATTCTAAATTAAGTAATATTGTTCCTAATATAATGGAGTTATTAGGAGTCGGTATGCTTCTTAAAAAGAATAAAAATAGAAATAAATAGAAATAAATAGGTACTATAAACTGTACTTATAATGTAAAAAGAAAGGTTCTAGTATCAAATTAATTTTGACTCTAGAAACCTTTCTTTTTGTTTATTTTGTTACATATAAAGGTAATAAATATATGTTTAAAAGTATTATAATTAACTATATAAACACTAACTATATAAACTAAGTGGGATATAAAATAATATGAATAATTTTTTAAAAATATCAAAAAAAGTTCTGATTTTGCAAAAGGATCTTGAAGAACAAAGCGATATTGAATTTAATAAATATGCGCAAAAAAAGACCCTTGAATTTTATGATCTTAATATGCTTGATAATGAAATGGAAATTTCAGCTTTAAGTATAATCATTGAGGCCATTAGGAGAGAAAAAGGATATGTCGCTTTCCCTGTTCAAATTGTTGGAGCATTAACATTGTTAAATGGTAATATAGCCGAAATGAAGACGGGTGAGGGTAAAACGATTACTGCCATAATAGCGTTATATTTGGGATATTTAAAAAAACATCATCAAATTTTATTTACTCAAAACCAATATTTAGCTAGACGTGACTATGAATTTTCTCGTCCTATTTTTAAGAGATTAAATATATCTTCCGGTTTGGTTGAAGAGTTGGATAAAAAGAGTGATCAAAAATTTGTTTTTAAAATGAGGGAAAGACAATCGTTATATGATAATCCTATCGTTTATACAACTAATGATGTATTTGGATTTGATTATCTTCAATCTAACTTAGTGTCGCAATCAGATGAAAAATTAAATTTACATTTTGATTGGGCTATCGTCGATGAAATCGATTCAATATTATTAGATGATGCACAGATGCCACTGATTATTTCAGGTAATCCCAAGGCACAATCTAATCTTTTTAAAATCACGAATACTTTTGTGAGCCTTTTAGAGCCACTACTGGACTATCAAACTGATAATCGAAAGAAAACGGTTTGGTTAACTAAGCATGGAGTTCAAAAAGCAAATAAATTTTTCCGAGTTAAAAATTTGTTTAATAAAAATAATTTTGAACTAGTTAAACATGTGATGTTGGCATTACAAGCAAATGTAATTATGAAAATGGGCGAGGATTATATTGTTTTAGATGGTGAAGTAAAGTTATTAGATTCAACAACTGGCCGTATCATGGAAGGCTCATTATTCGAATCAGGATTACATCAAGCAATAGAGGCTAAGGAATTAGTTTCGTTGTCTCAAGAAAATAGATCCATGGCTTCAGTTACCTATCAAAATTTATTCAGAATGTTTAATCAACTATCAGGATTAACGGGAACAGCCTATACCAATAGGAAAGAATTCTTAGAGATCTATAATCTCCCTGTTGATAGAATTCCAGAAAATATTAAATCTGTACGGATAGATCTTAAAGATCACTATACAGTATCGTTGAGTAATAAATTAGAACTAATCATGAAAAGAACGATGGAATTAATTGAAGCTGGTAGACCAGTGTTATTGGTAACTGAATCGATCTTTACGGCGAACATATACTCTAATTTTTTCTGGTCTCAAAATATATCTCATAATGTTTTGACGGGATCACAAAATGCAAATGAAGCTGAAATTATTAAAATGGCAGGTAAAAAGTCTACATTAACAATTGCTACTATTATTGCTGGACGTGGTACTGATATTAAAATTGATAAAGACGTTCAAGAAATTGGTGGTTTAGCTGTGATTGCCACTGAGCATTTTTCTAGTAAAAGAATAGATAATCAAGTTAGAGGCAGAGCTGGTCGTCAAGGCGAAAATGGGACTACAGAATTTTTTGTCTCATTAGAAGATAAGATCTTTGAAGATTTTTACGTCAAAAGAATCGATCGTATTTCGAATAAGAAATTAGAAAAATTGAATTTATTTCAAAAAGAATATATCAAACATAAAATTGAGCAAATTCAAACAAAATTTGAAGAAGATGATTATAAAAATCGATTTACTTCTATGGAAATGGATGAAACCCTTCGTGTTCAGAGAGAAATTATCTATCACGAAAGAGATACGATTATAAATCAAAGTGAACTTAATCATAAACAATTTGTGAATTTATTAAAACAATATGCTAAAAACATTATTGATAATGAAAATTATGATCAAACAAGATTTATCTTTGACTTCATTGATGAATCATATAATATTCAAGAGCAAATAAATATCGATGAAAAAATTAGTGACAGATTTAATTACGTACAAAATCTGCTTTCCTCATACCCAAAAGCTTTTGAAGAATTTGTTAATCAAATATTATTGAAATCAATAGATACAGAATGGGTATTACATGTAGATAGAATGCAACAACTGCGATTACTAATTGATAAACGAGTGACAGGACAAAAAAATCCTTTGCAAGAATACCAAGAAGATAGTCAAAGGTTGTACAAAATATTTAGAAGTGCAGTTGATAAGGCTATTTTGAAAAATTTCATGTTGAGTAGATTAGAAGTTAAAAACAATTTAAAGGTTACTTTCCCATAGAATAAGGAGCTATATACTATGAAGTTAGACAAGCTTAAAAATAGATCTACTATCGAACTTAATCAATTAGGTGAAGATCGAAGAAGTAGAGGAAATAATAAGCGACAAAAAAGTGTGTTATCAATAATTATGGCGTATGCTATGGCCCTTATAGTGATTATTGGATTAGTTAGAACCATATTATTAATAATGAACAATTAAGAGGAATTGTTAAATGTATATAAGAAATTTGTTATTTATTCCAGACTATAGTCAAGATCTCCAAAAGCAATCAAATATATTAAATAATACGACTGTTACGTTATTCCATGAACTAGAAGTTCAATTTAATCTAGTATTATTTAATTTGGATTTTGATTTATTGTCACAAGTTCGGTTGTTAGAAAATAATATCGATAAAGAACATGCTAATAATTTTTTTGAAGATATATACGATATAGACCCTGATGAATATCATGCGTTAAACCAAGTTGATTTCGACTTATCATCTGATTATAGAATCATTGAAATTAATGATCATTGGAATGTTTTACGAGATGATGGAACATTGATTTATCGTGGTTATTATGATAAAAAGCATGGGATTAATTATCGAATTGATGAATTTGATAAATCAGGTACAAACGTAATTAAGGTGTCTCTGTTTAGTGATAGAGGCATCAAAGTAGCGGAAATAATAGCTAATTCAGATAAATTATTTGATATAAAATATGTTAATCATGATGGTAAAGTATTATTTACAAAAAATAATGTCTTGGATTGGAAAAATAAAATTTTTGATGGACATAATTTCTTGAATCTAAAAAATAAATGGATTAAAGATAAAACATCTGAATTTTATGATAGTCTAATAATCGCTGAAATAAGTAATAATATTGCCGATGTCTTACAGAATCTGGCTAGTAAAATTATATATATAGTTAAGAAGAATGTTTTGAATAATTTAGATGAAATGGCCATTGAAGAATTGAATAATTCCAATGGGATCATTGTTAATGACGAAGATACATTATTGCAGGTTCAACAAAAATTAACTAATGATATAGAGATTATTTTCCTACCTGAAAAGGACCCTGACATAATTTCTGGATCTTTCATGAAATATTCTGATAATTATATTGGAATTAATTTTGATGATATCAGTAATAAAACAAGAACTAATATTTTAAACGTGATGGAAAAGAATATTTTGAAAAACAAAAAATTAAAAGTTGAATTCTTTAGCTTAAAACCCACATCTAAAAATGAATTTAAAACATTGATGGCAGGGGTAGATGAAGAAGATTATTCCAAAGAAGAATTAGAAAATATACGAGAACAAATTACTCTTAAAATATTTGAAAATTATTCATCAATGGAAAAATCATTTGATAAATATAAAATTTATATCGATTTAGCTGAAAAGGATGCAAATATTGCTAGATTATTGGCGCTGCATAATGGGACTCCACAGATTACAACGGTTGAAAGAAAGTATGTAACGGACCGTGGTAATGGCTATAAAATAAAAAATGAAGATCATTTAAGTGAAGCCGTTAATTACTTCTTAGATAATTTAGCTAATTTAAATAAAAGTATATACTTTTCTAATAAAGAAATTGAAATGATTTTTGATCCGCTGTATAAAATAATAGATAAAAATTATCCTTTGGAGAATGTAAAATGAAAAGATATATAGCAAATATATTACAAATAGGGGATGAAAATTTAAAGCCTTTAGCATTAAATGAAAATATCAAATGGGAATATCTGGATATATCCAATGACCATATAGATGACAGTCTAGAAGAAATTAAAAAAATTAATTATTTTGGTTTTAGTGGATATTTAATAACATCTAAAATTAGTCTTGATCGACTTAAATTAATTGATAGCGAGATAAAAATAGAAGAATATAAAGTTTTTAATTTAAACCCTAATCAATCAGAAAAAACTTTAGATTATTTAAAGGACAAATATAACTTTTATGATATGTCAGATAATGATATTTCAGGGGTTACAAATATTATCTTTCATAATTTTTTTAATCAGCAATATGGCGATAGAATGAAGAGAGATTTATTGAAAGTTTCAGCTTCTCCTGAAACCAAGGTTCACTATTTTGGACATAATAAAATTCAAGTTGATACGAGAAATAAATATGATAAAACATATATATCATGGGGATCACATTATCTTTATGTCCGAGAAAATATTATGGAACTTTGGCTTGAGTACGAGCTGTATGGAGATATAAAAATACAATTAGAAATTTCGCTAACCACTGCAAATGCTGATGGAAATGTGGAAACAATTCTACTATCAGATGAAGAAATGAAGAGTCCCGTTTTAATTGGACCTTACGTTCAAGGAAAAACAGTATCATTTAGAGTGATTTTAGAAGGAAATGGTTCTGCTGTAATTGGTAACTTACACTTTAGGCAAAGTAGAGGCAATTATGGTCAGATGTTACCGGGTGGAAAAAGATTAGTAAATTCTGGTCGAGAGGAGTTATTTGTTTATTATAATCAAGGTAATTTAAAGCCACCATTGAATGTTTATTTTGCTGGTTACAGAACTGCCGAGGGTTTTGAAGGATATCCAATGATGCGCTCATTAGATCACCCTTTCATATTAATTGGAGATCCGCGTTTAGAAGGTGGAGAATTTTATAGAGATGTTCGTGGTGATTTAGAAGAGCAGCTAGTTGATTTCATAGATAATAAACTTGAAGAACTTAATTTTGATAGGCATGCGCTTAATTTAATGGGCCTTTCGATGGGAACCACAGGTGCAATTTACTATTCAAATATGTTGCAACCAGGAAATGTGATCGTAGGAAAGCCGTTAGTTAATTTAAAGCGCATAGCAGAAAATTCAACTGTTAATAGGTCGGAAGATTTTTTGACTGCATTGGATGTGCAAAAAGATATGAACATTACCAGTGATGATTTTATAATTCAAAATATAAAACTTGAAAACATTAAAAATACTACTTTTTATGTAATATATATGGAGCAAGATGATTATGATAATAAGGGATTTTATAAATTAAAAGAGATTTTCGATGGGAAAATAAATTTAATTGGTAAAGGCTTCGAGGGACGTCATAACGATGAAAGTAGTAAAGTTGTTGACTGGTTTTTAATATATGCGAAAGATGCGATGAAGAAGTGGGACGATAATAATGGATAAAGAATACAAATTTGATATTAGTAATGGTATTCATAATAATGGTTTTGATAATTCGGCATTCAATGTAGAATTCAATAATAGCCCTTTGTATGGTGGAGATTTATTGAAAAATAAAGATGGTAGTATTACGTTAATCAACCCCCGCTTTCCATCGGGGAAATTGATTGCGTCTTGGGGAAATAATCATAAAAGTCAGGGAATCAATTCTAACATCCCGCTTATTTTTCCAGGTGATATATATAAGCTAACGTCTGATATTGAAATGATTCCTAGTGAATCGTTAATACTACAAATTAGAATGTATCGTGGTTCAGAAGAAAAAATAATGGCTATACATCTAGATGAACAGTTTATTGAATTTCCATCAAATTTTAAATTTGATTCTGTTCTTATTGAATTGGTCAATATAAGTAATGATAAATTGGTATTTAGAAATATGAGTATGGTTAAGGTGGACAAAAATAATGAATGATGATAATTTGTTTGACAGCAAGAATAAGACTATCACTAGAAAAACAATTATTAAAAAAATTGTTTTTACATTAATTATATTTGCTGTTTTTTTATTAGGTAGGCGTATTCCGTTATATGGGATTAATTATAGTCAGCTGGACACTATTAATATGGGTGTTAAGCCGACTCTACTCACGCTTGGTATGACACCTTGGATGACAACAATGATTATATGGAAAGTGTTTTCATTGGGAAAAAATCCGGATGACATAATATCCTCTGATGCATCGCAATATCTTAAGCAAAATATACTTATGCTTTTTTTATCAATAATACAAGCGATTGGAACATTAACGCAGTTGACTACAACTAAATATGTTAGTCACGAAACAATGTTCTTTTTCGAAATTAATGTTATATTTTTGATTGTTGGTGCCTTTTTTTCAGAATGGTTATCCAATTTAATAGCAAGGTATGGTTTAGGTGGAAATAGCCTTTTGATAGTAATTACTATCTTAGGTAACTATGTTCAAGAAATAAATTTGGATATTCATACGATTTATGATCATTCAAAAGTCATGCTACTGTTATTTATAATAATATTAATTATTATGTTCTCACTAATTACTCTAGTTTATTTTGCTGAATATAAGATTAATTTTATTCAAATATTAGCATCTAAAGAGCTTAAGAAATATTCATATATACCCTTAAAAGTTATTCCTGCTTTAGGAATGCCTTTTATGTATTAGATATCTTTACTAACATTTTTGCAATATGCTTTGTTTTTTGGAGGAAAATATAATCATAATATGAAACTATTACAAATAGCCGAAAATACAAATATTAATACCACACAAGGATTGATGATTCTTTTAGTTATTGTTTTTGTTATCTCAATAGCATTTTCATTTTTTAATATAGATGTTGTTCAGACTACAGACAAAATGAAAAAGAGTGGTGATTTCATTGAAAACGTTATTCCAGGATACGATACGCAAAAATATCTAAGTAAGAGAATTTTATTTTTAGGATTCATCGGTGCTTTGTTTAATGTACTGATTATGATAATTCCATTCATAATTAGCCTATATTTCCCGATTACCAATATAAATATTTTTGGAATCATTGGAGGAACTTATTTGATATTGCTAACAGTTCTAATTCAAGCTTATGAACAAGTTTTAACAATCGCTAAAAAATATAATTACTAATTTTTTTTATTAACTAAAATTATTAATACAGGTAGCCTTTGAATTGGATTTAGTCCGGATCAAAGGCTCTTTATTTGTTATTGTATTAAATGACACTTTAAAATAAAAGTCCGGTATCCTAGAAAAATAATTTCTAAGATACCGGACTTTTATTTTTAGATATTAGGCTAAATTATACTATTTTTTTCGGAAATTTTGTGTAAGGCTATTAGTATATTATTTAAATCTTTATCTGTCATATTATTACTTACCATAACGTAATGATCAACATCATGTTCTTCGTCTTCGTCAATAATTGTACTTATGATCAAATCGTATTTTTTGTTTTCGTGATTCATATATGAAACTGATACATTGAAGTAAGGAGTTAGCCTGTCTCTTGTTTTTTTAGCGAAAGCTGCTTCTTCAAAAATAGGAGCATCCATCTGAATTAAAATATTGATTGCAGGTTCAAAATAATACTCAGGGAATAATATTAAAAATGCAGATATATTAAAATAAATTAATGTTCCTAATTCATATTTAGGTAATTCGGGATTTATTTTTTCAGTGGTACTAGTAATTACTTTGACCAAATTGGGTACTTTTTCAATATTAAGCTTGCTGGAGTCTATATTTGCTATGGTAAAGTTCAATTTTTTAAATAACGCTGAATGATATTTACCAGCTAGTAGAGTAGCAATAAAAGTTTTACCATCTAACGTATTAAGATCAATTTTAGTTTTAGTAATATCTTCAATAGAGGTTACGAATTTGCTTATTTTATTATAAATAATATGTTTTTTGGCTTTAAGATCATTAAGGATATCAATAGGCTTATTTTTTATAAAATAGAAATCACTAATAGTTTTTGTCCATAATAATATGAATGTTATTTCAGAATTGCACATATTATATTTATTAAATAAATAATCATAAACGTCTTGATCAGCTTTATTTAAAATTGCTACGTCTTGTAGTTTATTAGATATATCATCCATATTTATAAGATTAAGAGTATCTATACGTGAAAAATTGGTTGCGAGTAGGTACATGAACTCATTTTTTTAACCTTGTGACATCGTAAGTCCATATAGTTTAATAATAGCATCTACTAGATCGCTTATTTTTTCTTTAGATGTATTCTCAAAAGGCCAGATACTTCCACTATAATTGCGCCACATGAAAGTTACGATTAAAAATCGTATATTAATTTCGTTACCAATAAAGCTAATAAAACTTTTATTAATTGCTATTGAAACATCATATTTAGAAATATAATCATTAAAGATAGAAATGCTTCGTCTTAACGAAGTTTCACTAATGAAATTTTCATTAGCAAAATCCTCAATTTTTATATTTTTATGAGTTATTAAAGTTTTAATTAAATTAAGAGATATAGTTCCGTCTATTAACTTTTTATAAAGCTGCTTGAATTGAAAATGATCACCTGTATAAAAATATTTATTATTTTGTTTGACAATATGTCCATATAAACTATAGCTGTTTTCAGAAGTTGTTGGATCTCTCTCAATAATTTCATTAATAGAAAGTATATATTTATGAATAGTTCTTTCATTTAATTGTACAGATTCTTTAATTTTAAAGATATCAATACCATTTGAATATTCTGATATTATCTTTAATATTTTAATTTTATATTGGACTTCTTTATTGTAAATTGCAGACTCAAATGTTGTATTAAAATCTAATAACATTACTTACTCCCATTCCATAACTCTATTAACATGTTTATATCATATGGTATATTATCTCCCTAAAACAAGATATAGTATATCAGAAATCTAATAAATTTCATAGAATTTTAAGATAGTAGTGAATATATAGTCAAATTCTGAATAATATTTTTATGATCTATACAAATAAATCTAGTTTTATTTGTATAGATGATATTTAAATTAAAAAGGGCCATTAACCTCCCGTGAATGGCCAATTATTACGCTTATATCTGACATGTTAGATGAGGAAACGAAGACTTAGTGGAAGTTGTAAGTTTAATTTGGAGAACAAGATAAATGATTAAGTAATATCATAGTTTAGATAATATCAGGAAAGCATTAAAATGGTTAAAAATTTCACATTGTCATTTCGGGTTTATCATTATGAATGCCTTTTTTAACTATATGTGATTTTATATATCAAATTAATATTACATTTAAACATTATAGTGAAGTGTAACATACATATATGATAATAACTAAATTAAGCTAATT
>NZ_AKGG01000008.1 GCF_000277645.1 Weissella koreensis KCTC 3621
TTTATAAATATATTTTCTTTTTCTTCATTTTCTCTTCAAGGAGTATGGAGTATATACTTCATGTTTCCGATGGCTATATTATCTATAATAAAGATAAATAATGATAATTTATGGTATATATTATTGCTTTCAGCATCTATATCTTTTATGTTTAATATGCATTTCATTAGCGCTTTCATTAGTGTTTTGGTAATTGGTATGTTTTTTATTTATGTATTCTACAATTCAAAAAATAAAATAAATTTATTACGAAATGCAGTTATTTCAGCGATATTGTTTATGATATTATCACTAACTACAATAATAAATTTAATATCAATTTCAAAAGACAAATTGCAAGGCCTAGAAAATTTTCAGTTGTCGTCTGGGACTTTAAATTTAGAGCAAATGATTCATTCTTTAACAAATCCATCAATTTTTGGTGTTAGTATCCCGTCAATTTTTGGTAGTTTATTAATTATAGATATTTTTTTAATTTTATGCTGGAAAAATTTAAATCATGATAGTCAGAGTGTTGTTATTATTGGGTTATTTTTCCAATTAATAATATCTCCATATTTTCCTTGGGATCTTTTACAAAAAACGCCAGTATCAATAATTCAATTTCCAACTAGATTAGTTCCCTTAATTTTGATGTTATTGGTACTTGTTATCGTTACGGATAAATTTTTCAATAATATGAAAATATTAAAAGGAATAATAGTATTAAGCTTAATGTTAACGTTAAGTTTTCAGACAAGTAATATAGTTGATAAGGCTAAATTTAATTATTTTCCTTCGAATGATATTTTATTCGATCATTATGAAAAAAATTTATTTAATTATAGAGAAAACACCAAATTAACAGAATATGATCTACTAAATCCTATTTTTTATAGATTAAAAACATATCCAGAATATATACCTAAAATCACCAATAATAAGACATTAAACGATAAATATTCTAATTCAGTTAATAATCATATTGTATATGCTAATGATAAAAAAATTAATAATGTGAAGGTTACAGTAAATAATAACGTCATTATTTATAAATTCAAAAATGATATTTCGGGGAAAATAGATATTCCACTATGGTCATATAAAGGTGTGGATTATTTGGATATTTCAAGATCAAAGTACGGAAATATACATACTAGTAAAAGAAATACGATACAGGTATATTCTCATAAAACTAATACTATTAAGATTAGAGTATCTAATACTAAGTTAGTTAATATTTCTTATTTAATTACTACAATATCTTGGGCTATTTTGCTTATTTCAATATTTATAAAAGGTATATATCAAAAAAAGTTAATAAATTTTAAATATACACTGTTAAAACCCCATGAGTTAAGTAAATGTAA
>NZ_AKGG01000009.1 GCF_000277645.1 Weissella koreensis KCTC 3621
GCATGTTTTGAAATACCAATAATATGATGTTATAATGTTAATAGGAAAAAGTACATGGAGACTAACCTCTCTAGTAAAAAGGGCTAGTGCGTAGGAACACCAGCTCTTTTTGTTTGTCTTTTTTTGAAGCAAGTTTCCTTTCAGGGCAAGACAGTGTATAATTATAAACAATAACTGCCATGAAACAGCTCTGCTGTTTCAAAGGCTTGAGCCAGTACGCTGGGCAAGCCTGGTGGCCCACTTTAAAATACAGTGACGCTGATAGTATGATGGCTAGACTGTTATTTTTGACAATTAAAGACGATTCAAAAAATTAACCAAGCCCCCAAATTACTAATAGGGGGGGTAAAATTGCAAATAAACCGACAGGTAACCCCTCCTCAACGCTTGGGGGAGTAGCTTTTAGTCGACATTTCTATTATGGGGCAAAAAGGTAATAAACGCCCCTTTGATGAGATTTATCTAATAAAATCAAGAAAGGAGCTGTGATGACGTACAATGCAATTAAGGGTCGCTTTACGCGCGTAGCCCCTGATAAAACGATTTTGTATGGCGACAAGTCTTATACGTTTGCCCTAACACCCGAACAAAGTGACCAGATTGACCAAGCTGTTTATGCGGTTGTCCTGGCAAAAAATTACAAAACGACCTCTTTTTCAATTGATGAGAAGTTAACCTTGTCTGACGAAGAAGTCGCCCAACACAAATTGGTGGTCCGTTTACGCCTCCGCAAAAAGCACAAACAGCCGTCTCATAAAACGCCCACGGACTAAAATTTCACAAATGACAAAAGGCTAGTTGTGGGGATTATGAGAGCTAGACCAATTATTTTAAGCTCAATTCACAAGACGTGATCACAGAAAAAGCGCCGAACCGTATTAAATTAAGGTTTGGCGCTTTTAACTTGGCATAAGCTACATTATGTTTGTTGAGTTTCTAGTATTCCCCAGTTACTTAATTAATACTAGATCCGACAAACCCTCTTATCAAACCGTCTATAACTTCCATTACTGGTATAACTGCGTACAAAAATATCAACAGGCCTATGGCAATGATCAGTTTTTTATTTAAAATACTAATCAATGAATGCCAGTTAATTTTTGTTAGAATGTATATGATTAGCACAAGGATTGGAATAGCTAAATAAGTAGATACGTTTGATTCGATTGAAGCCAAACTAGCTGAGTAGAACAATTTTAAAAATAAATAACCGATAGTTCCAACTACCATTGCACTGATTAGGCTTATCGTAACCACACGATAAAATTTGCGTTCTTGTTGATTTTCTCTTAATTTTTCAAGCATAGTTTCATCTCCCAAAAATAAATCATCTAATGACAAGTTTAAGTATTTAGATATTAAAATAATATTTTCAATATCGGGTAACGTTTTACCTGTCTCCCAATTAGATATGGTTTTATTAGACACCAATAATTTATTAGCCAAATCCATTTGTGTTAGAGACATTTTTTGCCTCTTTGCTTTTATCAAATTATGGAATATCACGACTATCCTCCCTGCACTTGTTATGACATTAAACATATCCCTATGACGTCAATTTAGCAATGGAAAGTCCTTACCAATCCTTATGATAAGGGTTCATTATCGTGCTATTTAAAGTTAACCAAAATTGATTTGAGCTACTTTCACTGCGCTTCAATTAATATTTATTATGTTAGTTTATTTAGTTCAGCTGTTATTTTTCTACCGGAAGTCAAGTGTTTCAAGGTACTTGACTTCTTTTCTTTTTAGCTTCCTTCATTAAAAAAATCCAGATTAAGCAGTAAATTAACACAAAAATACTCTCAAATTATTTCTTCAACCTGATATATATTCAATATGCTATATATTGTTTGAATGGATAAAATTAGACTATTAAAAAATGCCAATTTTAACATAATTATCGGCTATAATTCTATAACATTTAATAAATGAGGATAATTGATTGATGAACACTATATTATTAATTAAAAAAAGTTGAGCAAATTTTCTTGTTTTCTTTTATGAAAACGTTTACAATTTAAGATGTTCATGGTGTGAAAAAAATCAAAGGAGAACAAACATGGAAGCACTTGTGTTAACTGGTACAAAAAAATTAGAGGTTAAAAGCATTGAAAAACCTGAGGTTAAGCCCAATGAAGTTTTGATTCATACAGCATTCGCTGGTATTTGTGGTACTGATCATGCTTTGTATGCCGGCCTTCCCGGCTCAGCAGATGCTGTACCACCAATTGTTTTGGGTCATGAAAATTCCGGTGTTGTAGCTGAGATTGGTTCATCTGTTACAAACGTTAAGGTAGGAGACCGTGTGACGGTTGATCCTAATATTTACTGCGGTCAATGTAAGTATTGCCGTACGGGACGCCCAGAACTTTGCGAAAACTTGTCGGCTGTTGGTGTTACACGTAATGGTGGATTTGAGGAATACTTTACGGCACCTGCATCAGTTGTTTACCAAATTCCTGATAATGTGTCATTGAAGTCAGCTGCTGTGGTTGAACCTATTTCATGTGCAGTGCACGGAATTAAGTTGCTTAAAGTAACACCATATCAAAAAGCTTTAGTTATTGGTGATGGATTTATGGGTGAACTATTTGTTCAACTTTTGCAAGCTTATGGCATTCACCAAGTCGATTTGGCCGGTATTGTTCCTGAAAAGCTTGCTATGAATAAAGAAAATTTTGGCGTGAAAAACACCTACAATACCAAAGATGGTGATAAAATTCCTGAGGGCGCTTATGATGTTGTTGTTGAAGCAGTTGGTTTACCACAAACACAAGAAGCAGCCATTGAGGCTTCAGCCCGTGGTGCTCAAGTTTTGATGTTTGGTGTTGGCGGTCCTGACGCAAAGTTCCAAATGAACACTTATGAAGTCTTCCAAAAGCAATTGACGATTCAAGGATCATTTATCAATCCAAATGCCTTTGAAGATTCATTGGCATTGTTGTCATCAGGCAAGTTGAATGTTGAGGATTTGATGTCACATGAATTAGACTACAAGACTGTTGACGATTTTGTTAACGGTAAGCTTGGTGTCGTTTCCAAAGCTGTGGTTAAGGTTGGCGGAGAGGAGGCATAATCAATGGCTTCACAAGACGTCTTAGACAGTAAAATTCATGGTCGCAAGTTAACAATTGGTGTCTCATTGTCTTATTTTATTTTCTCTTTAGTGATTAATGCTGCCGGTAACGTTTTAACTGTTGTTACAAGTCAAAAAATACACCCAACCTTTTTAGGATCAGCGTATTGGACTGCTGCATCAGCTGGAGTTAATAAAGCGATATTTAATGGAAACAGCAGCATGCTGGGATGGGTGTTTTTCGTTATTGGTGTGGTTGTTGCTATTTTAAATGTCTTTCTTCAGGGACACTTTAACGCAAGAAAATTTTTTGGTAACATTGCATTCATGGTGCCTTTCTCCGCATTGATTAGTTATTTCGCCAATATCTTTTCAAGCATTATGCCTGATTCACAAAGTATTGGTATGACAATTTTCTATGTTATTTTAAATTTTTTCGGTGTTTTCTTAATTGCCATTGCTATTTCTATTTATCAACGTGTTAATTTGGTATTACATCCAGCAGATGATTTGATGCAAATTTTACGCTTTAAATATTTTAAAGGTTCCGCGGCCAAGGCCATGTGGGCGTCCTATATTCCACCAACTATCTTAGCTATTATTGCAATCATCATTTACCCTGATTTTTCAAATTATGGGTTAGGAACAGTTTTTGCCTTCTTATTCCAGGGTGGTATAACTGGTTGGGGAGACAAGGCAATTTTCCCAAATTTAAAGCACCAAGGCGTGTAAAAGTAACTGATAAATTAATGGTTAATATCTTAAAGGAGCAAATTAAATGGCATTTTCAGATTATTATTCAGGGGTCCAACACATTGGTATTCCTACAAAAGATTTGGCAACAGCAGAAAGTTTTTGGACAAAACTTGGTTTCAAAAAGACGGGTGATTTCCCAGTCGGAGATGTTATCTTTATGCAGCGCGATAATTTAGTTATTGAGACTTGGCACGCTGATGAGGTGGCTGGTAAGCCTGGTGCGATTAATCATATTTCAATGGATACAACAGACGCTGATGCTGCTTTTGCTGCAGCCAAATCTGAAGGATTTGACTTAATCGACGATGAAGTACAACATTTAGATTTCTGGAAAAAAGGAATTAAATTCTTTAATATTTCGGGACCAGATGCTGTGATTGTTGAATTTTGTGAAATTGTTAAGTAAAAGATGTTTCTCAACGGCTATCTTGCGATGGCCGTTTTTTCAGACATTTTCAGGGAGAATTATTATGTAAAAATATTAGCTTAAATTGTCTGTGAACAATCTATTAGACTCACAATGATGAGCGCTATATGATTACTGTGAATAATTAATTGATAAAGAAAAGAGAACAAGATGGGATTATTGGGTGCAATTGAAGCAGGTGGAACAAAATTTGTTGTTGCTGTAGCTGATCATAATTATAATATTGTAGAGCGTACGGCATTTCCAACGTTGGATGGTCAGAAAACGCTTGATCAAGTTATTTCGTTTTTTGATCAGTTCGATAATATTGATGCAATTGGTATTGCTGCCTTTGGCCCAATTGATATTATTGAGCAGTCTAAAACATATGGGTATGTTTTGGCCACTCCAAAAACAGGTTGGTCTGGGTATAACTTTTTGGGACGAATGAAGGAATGGCGTGACATTCCCTATTATTGGACAACTGATGTTAATGGAGCTGGCTGGGCAGAGTTTGAAACAGGTGCCGCAAAAAACGTTGACAATATGGTTTATTTGACCGTAGGTACTGGTGTTGGAGCTGGTATTGTATCTAGTGGCCATTTAGTGAGTGGCTATAGCCACCCAGAAGCTGGACATATTTTCTTGCAAAAGCATCCAGCCGACAATTATGTGGGGCACTGCCCCTTCCATGATGATAATTGCTTGGAAGGTCTTGCGGCTGGACCTGCTATTGAGGAACGTTGGCATATGAGTGCTAAAGAAATTCCTGATGATGCTGAAGCATGGAAAATAGAAGCATTTTACTTAGCTCAGGCAGCGTTGGATTATACAATGATTCTACGTCCAGATAAAATCGTTTTTGGCGGTGGGGTGCCACATCGTGAAATGTTATTCCCACTCATTCGTGAAAGTTTTGCAGAACAAATGAGTGATTATCTTGATGTACCAGACTTAGACAATTACATTGTTCCTGTAGCGAATGGTGATAATGCCGGAATTTTGGGTTGTTTTTACTTGGCCAAAACATTATTGCCTTAAAATATAATTTTGTTAATTACGCTTAACATAGATAAAGCAAATAATACTTGTCATTGTCTAAAGTCCATTATTTTAACCAAAATTAATTTGATCTAATATTGTTTCTCGGCTTGCTTGATCTAATCCTAAATAAGTTAACGTCATTGCTTCACTAGAATGATTTAACAATTGCATAACCAATCCAATATTATAGTTGGACTGCATGTAGACGCGATAAGCACCAGTTTTTCGCATGGTATGGGTGCCTAGATAGTTAATCCCTAAAAGGTCGCCAACCTTAGCCATAACCTTGTAGAATTGTTTCTCAGTAATATGACGCTCTGGGTGCTGAATTGAGGGGAAAAGCCACTCAGAAATCAGATTTTGTTGCTGAAGCCAATCATAGTAATCCAGTAAATCAGCGTGAACAGGTTTGAGGTAGAGAGTGTTGGCTTTACCTGTTTTTTGATCGTGGATGAATGTATTTTGCTTAATCGTTCCATCTGCGGTGAATACATCAGACCTTTTCAGCTGCATGACATCACTAACCCGTAGTAGGGTCGCTTTACCCAGTTGAAAAATGGTGTAATTACGCCTGCCTGCACGAAAACTATTCAAAAGGGTCTCCTGAACATTTTTTAAAATGTTGGAATCTTTAATCGGTAAAACAATTTGTTGCACCATTAGCTAGTCACCTCTTTATTTAAACGTTAGAATCAAGCCATATAGGCGTTATTTTAATTATAAGCTAAAAAACAGCCCCTAACAAACCAAAGCGATTTGTTAGGGGCTGTTTTAATAGTCTTTTCGAGGGGTCATTATATAATTATAGACCCTATATATTCATAGCCCCTTTCTGTTTGGTGTTTAAGTATTAGTCATCGATGTCATGCACTATCTTGTTTAGCTCCGTTTTGATGGAACTGGGAATATTTTCTAAATTGAAATGATTATATATTTCTTTATCCTTAAGCATACTTTTTTGTGCCTTATTTAATTTACACTCATTGTTACCCACTACCCATTCATCCTTTGTACGTATAAAGGGGTTTTGCGCACTTTCCTTTAACGCGTTTTGAACATCTTCATAAGGTAAATAGAATTCAATTGTAGATTTATTTAATTGGTAGATTGTAACGTCTCCATCTTTTCAAAACGACTTAATTCTACGGGCTATAAATAACTTAATTTGCCAGTGTATAACGTTTCAGATTAAGCTACCACTATGCTACAATAACCATATCGAAAGGAGATCAATCTAATGAAATATACGAAAACCAAAGCAGTATTAAATCAACTCGTTGCCGATTTGAGCCAGATGTCAATGATTATCCATCAGACGCATTGGTACATGCGTGGACCCAACTTTTTGAAGTTGCACCCCTTGATGGATGAGTTCATGGAAGAAATTGACAGCCAACTCGATGTCATTTCTGAACGGCTGATTGCGCTTGATGGCAGTCCTTACTCGACCTTAAAAGAAATGGCCGAAAACACTAAGATTCAAGACTGGCCTGGTGAATGGGACAAAACAACCCCAGAACGCCTCGCACACTTAGTTGATGGCTATCGTTACTTGGAAGACCTTTACCAACACGGCATTGAAGTATCCGATGTTGAAAAAGACTTCAGTACCCAAGATATTTTCATTGGTCTCAAAACCGCAATTGAGAAGAAAATCTGGATGATTCAGGCAGAGCTTGGGTCGGCGCCAGAAATTGATGAATAAAATAATATTAAAAAATCGGTAGGCTTATGGTAGATTGTAAAATTAATCCGAACGCCCATTTGGATATTGGACAGCCCTAGTTCACAAAAGGTTTCGATTTTAATTCGTTCGGAATAGGTTATACTAGGGTCCGTCTGAAAACTACTTAAGTAAGATGCAAATTGAGGCAATGTAGACCGTAGCCAGATAAACACGAGCGAGCTTATCATAACGCGCTGCAATCCTACGAAAGTTCTTCAACTGATTGAAGAAGTTCTCAATCAAATGGCGCTCACAATAAACGTGGTAATCACAGGTCCACTTGTCTTTGGTATTTTCCTTTGGCGGAATGGTATAGACGCCTGCTTTATCTTCAATATACTGGCGAAGTTTCGCGGTGCCATAGGCTTTATCCGCGATAATATTTGATTGAGAAATATCGAAGCCTTCCAGCAACTCACTGGCAACTTGGCTATCATGTACTTGACCACCTGTTAGGCGAAACCCCAAGGGATTCCCTAATCCGTCAACGAGTGCGTGAATCTTGGTCGTTCGGCCACCTCGACTTAGTCCAATAGCTTGATTTTCGACCATGCATTCGGCGTTTTTTTTGCGCTGCGCATGAGCCAGAGGATAGCGTTGAGGGCGGTACGGTTGTCTAGGCTTGATGGACGGACAGTCCGGTATGGCGGGAAGTATCCTTTGATTCGGTCCCACTGAGCATCTTCCAGTTCGTATCGTTTAGGTGTTGTCATCGGAATGCCTCGATTCGTTTTTCCTCAGATTATACCTGAATTTTTAGTTTTCAGACAGTCCCTAGAAAAATGCGTAGTTAACCGCATTTTTCTAGCACATCGTAATCTGCCGGTTATTCACAATAATTTTACCTTCCAAAGCTAACTGCTTAAATTGACGGCTGAGCGTCTCCGGCGTAATTCCCAAAATATTGGCGAGTTCCTTCTTTTTAAGTGGTAATTCAAAGACGACTTGTCCGGATTCCACCGCGACATCCCGCAAATAAGCCATCAGACGGTCCTTTGCATCCAATAGATCACGGCGCATCTGATTTTTCTCGACTTCAATCAATTGGTTGCCAAAATTGTTGATCATCGCTAACGATAAATTCGCTGATTCTCCGAGTAACTGCTGAAAATCAGCGTATTGAATGGAACAAACCCACGCATCACTAGTCGCTTGGATGTAGCCCTGATTTTCATGCGGTGCAAATAACCAGCGCTGACCGACCACATCACCAGTATGTAGTAAGTCAATAATTTTCTCCTTGCCATTATCAGCTAACGCATAGACTTTGGCCGTCCCCTCGTCCAAAATCAGCATCCCTTCTTGGTGGTCCAGCGGTTGTCGGATCAGTTGACCCTTTTGAAAAAACTTGCGATGGTGCGTCACTGTAATCAATTTAGTTTTAATTGTCGGTGACAGCGGCGCGAAAAGTGGCGAGCGACTGATACAATCCATTTTTGGGTGCATAAATTTTCCTTTCTTGACATATATCAATTTTAATAAGTTTAGAATAGCATATAATGGACTTATGATGAAGAATTGGAGGAATCATTCATGACTAAAAAATACGTTGCTAACATCGTACCACTAAACGCAGAAGACATTGGAACGGCACCCCATGGAACTGCCACCTTTGTTGAAGACGGTGACCAATTACACGTGGCGATTGAAATGTTTGATACACCTGCAAATACGCAACACTGGGAACATTTCCACGGTTTTCCAGATGGTAAGGCGGCCCAAATTGCCACGATGGCGCAGGATGCCAATCATGACGGATTTGTCGACTTGCCAGAAACTGAACCAGTCTCAGGGACAACGATGGTGCCATTTGACAACGCCCCACATCACATGGACGTGCCGAATGATAACTACCCAGTCGCTGACGCCCAAGGCCACTTTGCCTACGAAATCGATGTGCCATTAGCTGATTTGCAAGCGAAGTTCAAAGAAGTCTTTGGTACCGATGACTTGGAACTCGACAAACGGGTCATCTACATTCACGGCGTACCACAAGACTTGGTTTTACCAGCCACCGTTGCTGGTGAAGTTGGCGCCTACGATGCACACGTCACCTTACCGATTGCGGTTGGGAAGATTGAAGTCGCAGACTAACCTAAAATTTGAAGTAAGCTAAAACATAACGACCGGATGAGCCTATCACATGACAGGTTCATCCGGTCGTTATGTTTATTTCTTTAGACTATCGACGGAAGCCTTGAAAACGCGAAATCGATTGACGATTATGGTTCCGACTGGCGAAGCACGTCCGTTAATTGTTGCCGAAAAATTGGCGTCCAGATATTCCGATAACCTAATCGGGTTGGATGAGCGTCGTCGACCATTGCTAGTGGTTGGGCGCGATTTTCAGCTTTGACCACTGGATCCTGCCAGAGGTCAATAATCGTGAAGTGCCACTTTTTTTGTAAGACTTTCAATTACTGCACTAATTTACCATAATTCGCATCGTGTTTTCGCACACAAGTGAAGAACACGATTGGCACCGCCCAATGCTGTTGAACATAGGCCAGGATTGTTTCAATCGCTCCGAGCGTCGTCGTTTCGTCAAAGCCGTGGCGCTGTTGTGCACCCGTAACTTGCCCCATAGCCTTGTCATGCCGCCCATCATTGGTTGAAAGTTGGCAGACAAAAGCGTCTAATGGTTGGGTCACTGGAATCCGATGATAGAGCCGATGCACATAGCTATCTGGTGCGTTACCTGCTAAAGTGGTGCCACTCACCGCTTCCTTGATGGCAATCACGCCATCCGTCGCGACGAGATAATCGACGAACGAATCTTCCGGTGCACCCGCACCGGCCGTAATTGACGATCCCAGAAATGCAATCCGCCGACCCATCAACGGTGACTTGGGATTCAATGTTTGATGGCTAGGGGCGTAACTATAAAAATGGGCCCTGTACGTTCTAATTATCTTTCTTCAAAGCAAGATAATCAGTTGGTTCAAAACTAAAATATTGTTCTAGATTGCCATGATACTTCTCTAATTTTGCTTCCTTATTAATATCGTAAACACGATATAGCCAATATGATGAATTATGTAATTTCATGTGTTAAAACTTAATAGGAATTTAAATTTTATTATTAGATTTTTTAATCATTCACACGAAAATTAATTTTATAAAGAGCATACTCTATACTCTTATTTTTTTTCAAGAACTCAAAAAAGTGGAAACTCCCAGAATTTTAAATCTGGGAGTTTCCGCTTTTGTCATTTCAAGGATGGACTATTGTCCCAGCCTCTTCTAGTTTATTCTTGAGATATTTTTACTGTCTCTGCAGGTGCTGATACTTCTTTTTATTCTTTTCGACCTTTCAACTTATACTTCATTAATCTCATGGCATTGAAAATTACCACCAGGATACTACCTTCATGAACCAACATTCCGATAGACATATTCATCCATTCGCTGAAGAAGACGCTGGTCAACAAGACCAACACTACTCCAATTGCAATCGCGATATTTTGTTTCATATTATTAGCGGTAGCTTTTACTATTCCTAATGCGTGAGGCAAGTTGCTGAAGTTCGAGTTCATTAAAACGACATCGGATGTTTCGATCGCTACGTCCGTTCCGCTTCCCATTGCGATGCCAATGTCTGCTAAAGCTAAGGACGGACTATCGTTAACGCCATCTCCAACAAAGGCTACAATTTGACCACGTTGTTGGAGTTTTCCGATATAAGCCGATTTGTCTTCCGGCAACATGTGGCCGTGAGCTTCGGTCAAACCAAGTTCGCCTGCGACCACATCAACGGTTCCTTGGTTATCTCCTGAAAGAACGACTAGATTTTTTACGCCCAGGTCTTTTAATTCCTGCAAATTAGCTTTCACACCCGGACGGACTTGGTCGCGAATGCCCATCAGTACTTTTAATTCACCGTCGACCGCTGTCAAAACGAGAGAGTTCCCTTGTTGTTCAAACCGTTTGACATCTTTTTGCACTTTTTTGCTGAGAGTGACATTTTCTTTTTCCATCAAGGCCACATTCCCGACAGCCACTCTATGTCCAGCTACACTTGAAACGATTCCGCCGCCTTTCACGACTTCAGTTTCTTCAACAGGATAAAAGTTTGTTTCTCCAATTTGATTTAAGACCGCTTTTGCTAATGGATGATCTGATTCCCGTTCCACACTGGCCAGATAGCCAAGCGTTTCAGCAGAATCTTTTTCATACAGTTCAGTCGCTGCAACGGTTGGGTTTCCGACAGTTAAAGTACCTGTCTTATCAAATACAATTGTATCCACATTGCTGAAGTCTTGAATGACTTCACTCCCTTTTAAAAGAACACCGTTACGAGCACCATTCCCAATACCGGCAACGTTTGAGACAGGCACTCCGATAACTAATGCGCCTGGGCAACCTAGAACCAAGATGGTGATTGCTAACTCAATATTTTGACTGAACGCCCATACAACAATTGCCAGGACCAAGACAGCTGGTGTGTAGTATTTAGAAAAGCGATCAATGAACCGTTCCGCTTCGGATTTAGAATCTTGTGCTTCTTCCACGAGTTCAACAATTTTTCCAAATGTGGTGTCCTCACCAACTCGGTCAGCTCTGATTTGAATCGTTCCGTTTTCTAAAATGGTTCCTGCAAAAACTTCTGCATCAGCTAGCTTGTTGACCGGAACAGCTTCACCTGTAATGCTAGCTTCATTGATATGCCCTTCACCCGTAAGAACTGTACCATCTACTGGAACTTTCGCACCCGTTTTAACGAGCAAGATATCCCCTTCATCTACATCATCCACTTCTACTTCTTCAAATTCGCCATTATCCATTTGTTTCAAGGCGCTTTCGGGTGCCATTTCAGTCAATTCTTTGATAGCAGATCGCGTTTGGTTCAATGTTCGATGTTCCAAGTAGTGTCCGAATAAGAATAAGAACGTGACAATAGCCGATTCTTCATAATTTTGAATAAAAAGCGCACCAATCGCTGCAATACTAACTAAGACATCAATACTGATGACTTTGACTTTCATTGCTTGAAACGCTTGAATGGCAATTGGCATAATCCCAAAGACAGAGGCGATGATCAAAGACCACTCTGAAAGTCCTACGTTTTCTAAAACAAAGTGACTGAAGAAACCGAGTGCGATTAACAATCCACTGATGACGGTGATAACATTTTTTTTGCTTAATATATATTGTTGCATGCTTTTTCCCTCCAAATTTAATTTCTCTTTTATTGATAAACAAAGTATAAGATAATTGCCTAAGTAATTAATTGACGGATATCAAGTTTAGAAAGTTCTCTTTTATCGTTTCTAAGCACCTCGAATCGGATTGCAACAAAAAAAGCAATCCTGGAAAAATAGCTTTCCTTCCAGAATTGCCTAGTTCATTTAATCTGTTAAGCGGCCTTGACTTTTGCTTTAAGGACCGGATAGCCTACGTTTTCGATAGCTTTTTGAATCTCTTCAATCGAAGTGACAGCTGAATCAAAATCGACTTTGACTTTGCTGGAGTTGAATAATACTTTAATGCTGTCTTTATCAACACCGTTAACTGATTTCACGGCACCTTCAATTTTTTGCATACAACTTGGACAAGACAACGTTTCTAATTGCAATATAGCTTTTTCCATAATTCCTATCTCCTTTATGTGTTTTTATTTTATCGGCAGCAGATTAATGAACACTGCCTTTTCCTCTTTACAACTGTAATATAGCTCACTTTTAGCAAACGAAAATTGACGCATATCAAGTTCGGCACTTCTTTTTATCTTTTTGCTCAATTCACCATCTTAATAGTCTTTTTCTGCCCCTTATTGCCATCAGAATAATAAGAAATTGGTGGATAATCTTGTCTGCGTATAAACCATACTACAATCGCGCCAATAAACAGGGCCAGAGACAAGGCTTGCGAAACGCGGATCCACTCGCCAATCCATAAACTGTTCGTTCGCATACCTTCAATGAAGAACCGACCCACTGAGTACCACAAAACGTAACTCAAAGCGACTTCTTCTTGACGCAAAAGCACTGAGTTCTGTCCCATTGTTAATGAAGAGCGACAGAACACCAACGTGTATAAAAAAGTGTGTCCGATTATTCGCTGTAAAGCAATAAATCATCTAAATCCTGAATCTTGATTCTTTTCCCAGACAGCTGTTGAATCAATCCCTCGTTCTCCAATTCTCCAAATTTGCGACTGATGGTCTCAGGTGTCGTTCCTAAATAGGAAGCAATGTCCTTTTTTGCCATCGGCAGGGTGATGGTGGGAGAGTTGCCCATTTCAGGTTCCACATTTTCTGCCAAAAACAAAACTAAACGGGTAATGACACTCTCCACGGCTACTTGTGCGGTTTGACGTGCGGATTTTTCTAACCGCTGCGACATCTCTCCTAGCAGCTTTAACGAAATTGCAGGATACTCTTTTAGAAACTCTTGTACATCATGTTGTTGAATCATGCAGACAGACGTATCTCGAGTAGCTTCTGCGTATTCCTCATGCACAGCATCAGGATTGAACAACGTCCATTCTCCCGTAAAGTCACCCGGATTCAAAATACGCACTAGTTGCTCTTTACCAGAATCAGACAAGCGATAGATGCGGACTTTTCCGCGATTCACAATATATAAGGCATCATCTTTTTCTTGCGAGCGAAACAGAAACGCCCCTTTTTGATAGTGCTTCGTGTGAGCTTTTCCAGCGATGCGATCCATCGAGCTTTCCTCCAAATGATTGAATATCGGGACTAAGCGGATACAAGCTGAGTGGTCTCCTGCTGCATGTGGTTGGGTGTATTGAGTCAATTCGTTCTCCCCCTTTATCAGTTTATTGTCCTTTTTTTAACTTTCCTATATTTAGTATAAAGGCCCCCTACCTCAAAAAAATTGACTCTCATCAAGAAAAGTCTTTTTAACGGCAAAAAAATAGGAGCTGGAAAGAGTCCCAACCCCAAAATCTTTAATTTTTAAATGTATGTTTACGAAAAACCTAATCTTCATCCTCATCAAACGCATCGTCGTCTTCCAATGCCTCTTTGCCAATGAATGCTTGCAGCATCCAAATGTTTTTATCTAAGTCATTTTTAAAAGCAATCAGTGTATCTTCTAAAGCATCGTCACCCTCATCCTGTACTAAACGAATAGCACGAATCGTTAATTCACGGGTACTTCTGAAATCTTCGATAATATTTTCAACCATGTCTTCTGCTTTAGCGTATTTATTGATGGCATCTTCTGAAAGCATGGAATATTTTTCAAATTCATCGGTGGTTGAAGCCGGTTTATGACCGGAAGTAATCAAGCGTTCTGCTAGTTTGTCGAACCATTCTTCGTTTTGATTATACAATTCTTCAAATTTTTCATGCAGAGTGAAGAAATTAGCACCATTTACATACCAGTGATATTGGTGCAATTTCACATGTAAAGTATGCATGTTCCCTAAAAGATGATCCGAAATGGCCGCTGCATTAATTTTTGTATGATGGACATGTTCCTTGTG
Source organism: Weissella koreensis KCTC 3621 (assembly GCF_000277645.1). The sequence continues at coordinate 14,467 of NZ_AKGG01000009.1, forward strand.
TTCTTGTTCTTCTTGCAATCTTTCTTGGGGTGTTCTTTCTTGAGAAGCTTTATTTTCAGTCATGATCTATTCCTCCTATAATTTTGGTTTGTTTAAAATAGTTTCCTTTGATTTCTCCTTTTCCTTTACTGAATTTAGTATAGGATAGATTTCCGTTAAAAAAATTGACGCTTATCAAGAAAAGTATTTCTTAATAGACGCCAGGCTTCTCTATTAAATTCAACTGAAATAATCAAAGGAATGAGGTCGTTCCCTCCAAACAAAAATTTCATTAAAGTAGGGCCTAAAAAAAGAATAGCAACTATACTTTGTCAAGAGACCTGACTGCTATTTTTTTGCTTGTTATTCTTCAATTACCAAATGTCTTGCCTTGCAGTATATTTAATGCTCTTTCTCACTAGTGTTGCATGCAACACTAGTGAGAAAGAGTATTAATAAGATTAACCTAGACGAATAACTTTACTTTATTTATGTCATACCATAAATAAAAATTGAAAAGAATTTTTTTATTTATTTTTAGTATTTTGATATTGATTGAGAGTTTTACTTATTATGGTTTTTAAGTCATCCATAGCTTTTCTCCTTATAAATTACCCTGATGGAAATGGTGGGAATTAAAAGTCGTCTTTATTAATCTCATAAATTGGAAATTGATTGATGGTTTTTATACCAACCTTATATTTAATTATTAGTTTAGCCAATTGTTCACCGTCAATAGCTTTTATATGTAGACGTTTAGCGGATATTAAAGCATCTTGAGTGTAGGATGAAGTAGTTATAAAGACACCACTATTACTATTTCCTGCACTTCTTTCCTGAAGTGCTCCACTAAAACTTTGGATGGTTCTAGAACCTACAGAATTTGATTTAGCGTATCTTTTAACCTGGATGTATATATTTTGTAGCCCTAATGCATCTTGTTGGATAAATCCATCAACTCCACCGTCTCTAGTTGCTTGCGTAGTTATTGCCTGACCATCAGTTCCACAATACCCCATCACTTATTAATTATAGACCCTAAACAAACATCTTTTGTAAAAAGCCTTTTTTCTGTTCTTTCAACAAATCTAACTTACGTTGCTAAATCCGTAAACGTAATTTGGTTAACGACTTCATAACGTGAATGTCCACCAGCCACTTCATCACCATAGAATATTTCAAGTTCTAGCTGCGTCCCAACACCACCCGTACCCGCCAACATGAGTTGCGCATCATACGGCGTTTTATTCTTCGTTAGTTCCAACTTCACTTGTTCAAACTCATTATCAGATAACGGCGTATCTTCTAGTCGTTTACGATTGTTGGCATTCAGAATGTCGCGCCAGTGGTCATATAGCCGATCAACTGTTACACCAGAATAATCTGTTAGATATTCCCAACCTTCACTCTTTAGCTTGTCAATTACAGCTTGTTCAAATTTATCTTCCGCCATTTAACTAGTCTTCTTTTCTTTTTTAGTTGTAACTATTTACCAAAACGCCACCACTTTTTCGGTTTAGGTTGTGACTCCGGGGTGCTATTTTCAGGTTCCGGTTGTTTGTCTGACGTCACTTCTTTTTCACCATCATCATGCGGTGCCATCGTTAAGGCTTTCAAGTCCTTAATTTCTGCCTTGTATTCTTCGAGCAGCTTTTTGTCTTGCAAAGCTAACCGTTGTTGTTGGTCTAGTAAGTTTTGCATTTGAGCTATTTGCGAATCTTTATTTTCTAGTTGCTTATCCTTAACTGCTAATTGTTTATCTCTATTTTTCTTAACTTCATCAAGTTCACTAATTAAATAGTTGTGGATATCCCACTTTGTCTCTTTGTCTGTTTGTTTGTCATTTGTCTGTTTATTTGTCTTGGTTTTGTTTGTCTGTTTGTCGACCTTCGACCTTATAAAATGCTGTTCTTCTAAAGATAAAATAACTATACCTTTGTCGTTTGTTTGCCTTGTTTTGTTTGTCAGCGACTTTATATGATATTGTATTGCCTGTTTTGAAACACCTAACTCCTCAGCAAGTTCTCGGATTGTTTTTAAATTGTCACTCATGATCTATATCCTGCCTTTTTACGATTGGTAGATACTGTTCAATCGATTTTTTAAGATACTTAGCAATATTCTTTTTCGAATAGTCATCTTGTTTATCTCTGATATAGGCTAAGTGTTCTTTCACGCCCTTTAAACCACGTAACTCTTTTAATTCGTCATAAAGTGGATAAACATTTTTCTGTAACCCTGACAAAATAGCCGTATCCGTCAAATCAATATATGACAATAAAAACTGCTCCATAAGTAACTTTGTATAGGGACTTTTTATTGCCTTAACAGTCAACATATCTTCTGTTTCTTCTTGACGAATCTTGCCCTCTATATAAACGGGATCATCCTGTTTATAACTACTATCAGCCGCAACTTGTTTTTTAGTAATGTGAAAGACAATGCTATCAATGCTGCGGCCTTTTTTTACTTTTTCATACGTAACATTAAACGAAGTATGAAAAGTTATTTCTTCAAGTGGGATATCTAGAACTTTTTTACTAAAGTTAGTAAATCGTGTGTATTCATTTACTGTGTCGGTCATTATTCGTAATTCTTGAATGCTTATTGTTGGATTACGATAACTTTCAACCTGCTCTTCTCGCCGTCCACCCTTAACGCTATAATGCTCATACTGATTGTAGTTCATCGATAGCCAACGATATAGAATAATGGCATACTTACTATTTAATTCGGCGATGTCTGACAAAGCATGTTGCGTAAAATTAGTTTTAAGATTGATTAAATAAGGCATGATTTTATCGCTAAATTGAATAGTCACTTCATCATGATAATCTGCCCATTTTACATAAGGGATTGGGACAATACTTTCAAACTCAAACCCCTTGCTTGTTTTTTCCACAATTTCAAAGAAAGCCTGCTTTTGCATCTTTTGTATAGCTTCCTTAAAGCGACTATGCTTGTCATTATCTGTCACTTTAAAAAAAGCAAACAACTCTTGCTTTGATAAATAAACCGTATGATCTTTTGGGGGATTGTCTGTATCAATCAACGAGACGGCTAATTCAAACATTTTAAGTGGAGTTTTATCCATTTTAGCAATGGAAGTGATTAAGCTATTATGTTCAACCACTTTGCGTTTTGATAATTCATTCAAGGTCTGTACCTGCCTTGTTTTTAATTCTGGTATAATAGACATATAAATTCGCTCCTTTGGGCGTGTTGTTGGATAAGCATAAAGAAAAACTTTTAGACAGGAATTTCTTTATGCTTTTATTATACCAGTATATAGCTACAAAAAAATATAAAACGTAGCTATATACACAGTTTTTTGTAGCTATATACACAGTTTTTGGTAGCTATATACACAGTTTTTGGTAGCTATATAATACGTAAAACCATTGGTATTACTGTGTTTCTAACCGCGCAAAAGAACAAAAGATTAAAATATAAAAGATAAACTTATAATAGGCTGCGCCTTTTTATTGAATTAATAAAAACAAAACAAAAAGAACACCGTTGTACATAATGTTTGTCCAGAGTGTTCTTTTTGTTTGGCATTATTTTAAATGATGGATTCCTGGTTATGTAACCTGATTGCCACTTATTAAGCCAATAGCGACGTTTGAATATATTTGATGACTATTTCTACGTATTTCATCTAAAAACGCTTAGACGGGCAAATAAGCCGTTTTAACGTTAGAGACTAGGTCCTTTAAAAATATCACGCGTTAATTCAATGATTCGATTGATTAATGCTTTAACTTGTTCAATGCCCCAATCTAACCTAGTCGGCGCTATTTTGGTGTCTGGATCTTCTCTAGCTGTCGTCAAAGTTTTTAACCATGACTGAGCCGATTTCTTATTTTTTGTAAGTTCTTTATGATCTAGCTTATAAAGGACATACCGAGCCTCCACATCAGTATGGGATAGTTTCTCGACACCATAATCATTTTTAAGCATGTCACGCATCACATAGTCCATTTTTTGCTTTTCTAGTTGATCCGCCTGCAACGCTTGGTGCGTTGCTTTTAGCTTTTGATAGTCAGCCTGGACATCTGCTAATTGCGCTTTGACTTGTCCTAATGCTTGCTTGAGTTCTTCTGTCTCATGCTTGCTTTGTAAGGTGGCTTTCTTCATCGTGCCCAACACGCTTTTAAAGCGGTCTAAGTCATCTGGTTTAAGCACCGTCTTACCAAAGAGGTTTTTAGATAAGGCTTGTTTAAAATCATCAATTTGTTTTTCGGCTAAGTCTACTTCCGTTAAGGCTTGATCCGTGATTTTAAGTACGGCCTGTTTAGCCCTAATATTTTCTTCAACGTCAGCTAGTTCATCCTTCAAGACGTTAAACTGATCATTGTATTTTTTGATTTCAGCGACGTTTTCAAACGGTAGGGTTTTGTTATTTAAAATCCCTTGTTCATAAAAGGGCAGCTCCTTTTTTAAATGCTGATCTAAATCCTCATGAAAGGTTTGTAGATCATGGCGCGAGAGCACTTCTTTAGCGGATACTTTATAACGTGCCTTTTTATCATCAAAAACTACCGGGACAAAGGCATAGTGCAAGTGTGGTGTTGTCTCATCATAATGAACGACAGCTGCCACGGCATTTTCTTGACCATAACGGTCATTGAGAAAATTGCTGGTTGCTTCAAAAAAGGCGCTCTGTTGCTCGTAGGACGCTTCTGCGAGTTCTTCAGGTAAAGTGACAATCCAAGTGGCTAACGCCTTCACATCGTCTCTTTTCATACAATAAACGTCATTTAAACGCGCATTGAAGCGTGAAAGCATATCAGAACCATCAGCCATGAGCTCTTGATTCAGATAGGATTTCGACACATCAATTTCTTTGTTAGTGTGATGGTCGGTTTTGCGTTCAAAATGGACCGCTAAACCAGGGACTGCGCCACGCGTATTTTTCTTTAAATGCGCCATCAAAAATGCCTCCTCGAAAAAGGTTTTCCAAGACCAGTATAACCCCGTTAAAAATCTGGTATAGCCTGTTATACCAAAATGCTATTTTGGACAGGCTCTGCGAGGCGCGTCATCGACAAGCGATGACAGTAGCTTTTCCCCTTCGTACTGGGGAAACTGCTATTTTACAGCGCCACTTATCTGGCTTGTAAAACCTCCGGCGGGTCACGCCGTGACGGGGCAATTTATCATTGCAGGATCGCTTTCAGC
>NZ_AKGG01000010.1 GCF_000277645.1 Weissella koreensis KCTC 3621
TCGGATTCATTTGAATCTGGATTTGAAGTACTCATTGAAATTGATTTCGAAATTGAGGCACTATCTGATCCTTCTGAATCGGATGTTGAGGCACTCTTTGAAATACTCTCTGATACACTATCTGACGTTGATGCTGAAATACTGTCTGATTCAGAATTGCTTTGTGATTCATCAGAGTTTGATTTCGACTCTGACCCTGAAGCTGAGGCTGAATCACTCTTTGAGGCATTATCTGAGTCTGATTTCTCTGAATTAGAATTACTCTCTGAGTTTGAGCCTGATGCACTCTTTGAATTACTTGCTGAATCTGACTCATCTGAATCTGATGTTGAGGCACTCTTTGATGTACTATTTGAGGCATTATCTGAGTCTGACGCTGAATTCGATTCATTTGAATCTGATTCTGACGAACTTACTGAGATACTATCAGATTCACTTGCTGAATTAGATGCTGACTTTGATGCATCTGGATCTTCTGGTTTATTCAACGAAGTTGAACTACTGTCTGATGTTGATGCTGAAGCACTATCTGATCCT
>NZ_AKGG01000011.1 GCF_000277645.1 Weissella koreensis KCTC 3621
AAATGATTTACATAAGTTTTATAATTATTCAAGTCTATCATGGAAAAGTATGAAAATTCCAGATTATTATCTAAATGTTTGTTAATATAAGACCTTCTTATGTCATTTTTTGTTAATCGATTTTTTTTAACGTTAACATATCAAAAGTTAATAATAACAAGGCAATTCCTAATAGAAAATTTGATATTGCAAGATTAATACACGACATAAGAAACGTAATGCCAACAAATAAAAATCCCATACCCATATATAAAAACCACTTATTTAATATAATATACCAATGACTAATTTTTGATTTAAAATAATTATTTTGTCGGTCTAATAATTATTTTGACAGTCCTTTTATATGTATTTTTTCATCTCCAAAAATTCTAGCAAATTGTCTTTCTCTGAGGAAAATAATAAACATCGTTATTATCAATATAAACTGTAGAAACAATAATAAAATAAGCACAGTATTCACCAACTAATCTAAATATTTAACTTAATTATATTATAAGGTGCTAAATTTTAATACAATGTATTAGGCAACAGCAATAATGTACGACAAAATACCACTACTGCACCTCTGTCTTTACTTAAAACCACTAATATCTTTATATAATCTTGTTTAACCTGTAAATACCTGTGCCTTTTATAATTTCCGAACAAAGCGTGGTATTCATATGATAATTCAAGTTCTGCTTTATTAACCAACTATATAAAAAGCTGTCATTGGCGTTAATCCAGTAGCAGCTTTTTATTTTATATAGCTCCTGCCACTAGAACTTACGGCCGAACGGTTATGAGCCGTTTGATCTAAAGGTATGTCGCAGTTTATTATGGATTAATAATAGCTTAATTTTAATAATAACAATTTTATAAAAATATCACTATATGGAAAACTAAAATGAAATACTATATTAGTCAAAAAATTGGAGTAAGAATTAGGAATGTACGGTAAGTTATATTTCCAACACCCCAGATTCAACTAAAACTAAACGGCCCGAATTTCAGCCCTTAAACTCTTATTGTATGTATTTTCCATTTTCATAGATCTTAATAAATATGCGATTACTTTACATCTGACTGTTTTAGTTATTTATTAGATTATTTTATCCATAATTTTTTTGGTATAAAATTTCTTCAACATTAATATCATTCTATCAGTGGGTTCAGTGGGTTTGTTTATTTCCTTATATCTAATAAATTTATTTAAACATATTTAATTATTAAATGGTATATAAATTATATCTTCACGTAAATCACCGCTCTCAACTCTCATACACAAATTCATAAGTATTTACTCCATATAAAAATAACAGAAAGCACATTAATGTGCTTTTTTAATTAAATAAATTTATTTCATATTTATTTTAACCACACTAATTTAGTCATTACATCATACCAATAAATATTTTTGTCACAAAATGATATTACTAGCAACAATTACTTATATACGAATATTAATGACTTATTAAATATATATGGAGATTGGGGCTATGTGGACGAATTTTGAAAATATTTTAATGCAGAATGACTATCAATTAAATGATTTAACTTATGACGAAATATTCACAAAGATTGATAAAAATATAAAGATAAAAGCTAAAAATGCTTCTTATCGTGCTAATAACGTTGGTGTTCATATTTCATACGAAGATTTTTACAGTTACTTTCTTGAAGCCATTTGGAATGGATTAAATGCGTTCATATCAGATCGAAATCTCATTTTGAGCCACGTTATGACACACAGGTTGAAAATCGCAGAATTAACTGTATGGCGTAGAAACCAACATACAGGATCTAATAAAGATAAGAATCGCATAACATATATATCTACACGCAATTTATCTCTTGATTCTATGGAGTTAGATATCAAATATGAAATGGATCTATATAATTTTTCAAATTTAAAAATATTAATAGAAGAATTTTCAGAAAAATATCCGGAAGACGGTCTAATAATTAAAATGCTTTATCACGGATATTCACCAAAATTAATTTCCAAAAATCTCTTCAAATGTTCTCATTACTCAGACAAATATAGAAAAAGAATTAATAGAACTAGACATAACTTTGAGACATTTTATGTATCAAAATGATTTTGTTTCTATTTTTGAAAGGTGTCTATTATGAATACACTTATCCCATTATTTTTAACCGGTCAGTCCAAAGAACTACTTTATCTATTCATGTATTTATTACCAATTAGGTTAATCGTCACACTCATTGAACGTAGCCCACCCTACCGTTCTGTTTTAATTAAATTTTTTAAATCAGAAGTATATAATTTATGTTTAATTCTAACGTGTGGAATACTGGATCAAGCAGTAATTATTTACGACATTAACATAGCATTTAATTTTGCAGCGTTAACAACACTTTTAATTATCGTTGATGAAATATCTTCGATACTTGCTGATTCAAAAACAACAGTAAGCAGTAAATTAATCCAAAAATCAATTGATTTACTGAAACAATCACTAACAAAGTAAGGAGTTAATTATGTTAAAAATAGTTGATATTTCAAGTCATCAATCACCCAACTTCCAAAATGTAGGTGAAGATGGCGCTATTATTAAAGCTACAGAAGGAATAGATTATGTTTCACCTGCCTGTAACCCACAATTCACGGCATATAATGACTTGAATAAGCTCCTTGGTCTCTACCATTATGCTCAAGGCCTTGATCCCATAGAAGAAGCTGATTGGTTTTTGAATAATATCAAAAACTATTTATTTTAGTCTTAGATTGGGAAAGCGGAAGTAATTAAGCTTGGGGTGATTCAAACTGGCCAGAGAAATTTGTTACACATATTCACGATAGAACGGGAATTTGGCCACTAATTTATATTCAAGCTTCCGCAATTGAACAAGTTAAAAATTTATCAGAAAAATGTGGGCTTTGGATAGCTGGTTATCCAGATTTGAGGGACTCCTGGTTAACACCATCGTTCATCTACTCTACTGATCCGTGGCCATATTTTACAGGTTGGCAATACTCTACTTCTAATGGTCTATTAGATCGATCTATTTTCAATTTATCAGATAACAATTGGCATAGTCTAGCTAATCCTAAAAATGATAATTCAATAAATGAAGATAATAACGTTTATATCGTACAAAATGGAGACACATTAATTAACATCGCGGAAAAATTAAGCATTCCTGATTGGCACATATTAATTGAACTAAATAATATCGACAATCCAGACATGATTACAGTTGGGCAAACACTCAAGTATTAACAATAAGAATGGAGGCCAATTATGGCAGACGAAATGGTTTTAGAAACACAAAAATGGTTAAACAAAACTTATGGCAATGTCTCTGGGTTTGGATCAGTTCCTGAGAATGGTAAAACCGGTTGGGATACAATTTATGGACTTATTAGAGCAACTCAGGTTGAGTTAGGTATTACTGGACTGGTTAACAATTGGGGGCCAACAAGTGCCGCATATTGGGACACCCAATTCAAAGATAAGATGAAAGTTGGTTATAAAGGTAACGTCGTCAAAATTTTACAAGGTGCTTTCTGGTGTAAAGGGATCAACCCTCAAGATTTCACTGGTAATTTTTCAACGCGAACTCAAGAAGCAATTTATTCAATGAAAAGTGATGCTGGAATTGCAGACACATCATACGTTGTTGATTCAGCATTTATGGGCGCCCTACTTACAATGAATCAATATGTATTAGTTGCAGGTGGAGATAAAGTCATTCGTAAAATGCAACAAGAATTAAATCATGATTATCAATCGTATACTGGAATTTTACCTACAGATGGAATTTATCAACGAGATACCAATACTGCCTTAATCTATGCATTACAAGCAAGTGAAGGTATGGGAACTGATCAAGCTAATGGATTTTATGGTCCTGGAACAATCGCTAATACACCCTCGATTAGTCAAGGAGCTACTGGTGCATTTGTAAAGATCATCCAATAGGGGCTTTACGTTAACGGTTTCAATAGCTCCGCCTCATTTAGTGGAGTATTTGATAATAACGTTTCCTCTGAAATTATTGCCTTTCGAAAATTAATGGTATTACCTAATACTAATTCATCTACAGCTGATTTAACTGTATTTAAGGGGTTATTAACAAGTAACGGAGACACCGATCGCTCCGCTTTAGCTTTTGATACAGCAACACAACTATCATCAAGTCAAATTGATAGTCTTTGGAATTTGGGATATCGATATGCTGGACGATATCTCACTGGTTCCGTAGGTACCGGTGAGAATGAACGAGATAAAAATTTAACAAATACTGAAATTTCTCATCTACAAAAGAAAGAATTTTCAATTTTCCCTATTTATGAAGATGGCGGATACACTGTAAAATATTTCAATGACGCACAAGGTATTGAGGATGCCGTTCTAGCTGCAAGAGTAGCAAAGCAACTAGGATTACCTCAAGGAACCACTATCTACTTCGCTGCTGATGTTGACTTATTAGATACTGAAATTGTTTCTAATTTAATTCCCTATATCCGAAATGCAAAAAGCTACCTTGCTAGCTTTGGTTACACTGCAGGATTGTATGGCACTAGAAATGCATGTTTACAAGCAGCTCAAGCCACTGGAATGAAGGACTTCTTCTTATGTGACATGTCTTCGGGCTGGAGTGGAAACTTAGGTTTCAAAATGCCTGAAAGTTGGACATTCGATCAATTCTTTGAGGAGACTGAAACAGGAGTAGGTGTTGATAAAGTTGCATATTCAGGTCGAGATGCTGGTTTCAATTCTATTGATAAGAATCAAATTGCAGTAAATGAAGCCATTAAGAAACTTGTACCTTGGTTTTCATTAAGTCTTGAGGGTAAACATACTATTTATGATATTGGTTGGATGAAATTAGTAACTAAAGCCACCAATTCAGCTGGTTTTGGAGGTGATTATGATTCAACGGCAGTTGTAGATATTAAAAATGGTAAGATTAGTAACGCGGATTTAAGTTCTGCATTTAAAAAATTTGGGTTAAATAATGATACAGGTCTCGATATAGCTGTCACTAGTATTGAAAAAGCTGCTTTAACTAAAACAGTTAAAAGTGGATCTCTAGAAATGAAATATAAAGTTTCCAATGGTGACTACACCATTGAAATAGATTATCAAGTAAATGAAATTGAAGAAGGTTATCTTGATGACACATTAACTATTGGTCTGGAAATTACATTACACTGGTCAAATTTTCTAGATGCTTTAGGAGCACTTAAGGAGGCAGCTGAAGCAATAGCAAGCGTTGTTGTATTAGTATCACTTGCAGTAATTGCAGTGGCTGCATTTCCACTAGATGCTGTAATTACCCCCGCTGCTGGTATACTAGAAGCAATAACTCTTTCGATAAGACTAATTGTTCAAACCGCGTTTAATAAATAAATAAAAAAAGAGACTAATTCTAGTTTAGTCTCTTTTTTTATATCATGGGAAACAACATAGGCAATACCATCAACAAAATACCAGATTTAATGTTCAATAATGTATTTTAGTAGTGTTAATGTTCAATAATGTATTTTAGTAGTGCAGCATTTCGATCATTAATATGTTCAATCAAATCTTTATTTTCTTTGTCAAAAAAAGCTTGTCCAGATCCAACATTTAATAAATTATCATTCAACTGTATTCCCAATCTTATTTTGGTCATTTATAAATTCAATGGCATCACCTTTAGTTCTACATGCAATAATTGCTATATCGACGTTATTTTGATTCATTATTTCCATTGCTGTTTGAACAATATCTAGTGCATCACCTGCCGTATAAATACCTATTTTTTTATTAACATCTTGTATTTGATATTCAAAGACACTCCAAAAATCTTTACTGGATGTATTGTTATGTGTGACCTTATTTTTTATAATTTTCGATTGTATATTATCTGTTAATGCATCAAACAATTTATTTAAAGTTGTATTTTTTCCGGAACCACTGACACCTGAAACAGCTATTGTTCTCATAATTTATTCTCTTTTCTTTTTTATAAATACTTAAATAATTGATCTATTTATGTGACTCTTAATCAATGGTAGGAATGGTAATGAAATCTCCTAAATTTGGCGTCCGTCGATAGAATATAAGTTCATTTTCCTTATTCTTATAGAAACATCCACATAATACAATTTCAATGACCTCACCCGTCTCTGAAGCCTCTCTTAACTTACGTATATTGGTTAGACCTTTAAGCGTTTTGATGCCCCAATGAGCCTCCAAATCAGAATCCACAAATCGAATATAAAATTGCTTACCATAATATGTATCCTCTATGGATATTTTGGCATCCCCAAAAAATATATAATCTCTCATTAACTCAAATTTCTTATTGTTCTTAGTTGGGATTACTATATCACCCAATTTTGCACTATTATATTTCAATGCCTGGACATTATGATCTTCAGAAAAATCTTTCTTTAAGTGTGGCCACTGCATTTCTGCATACACATTTTCCCAAGCATTAGTTTCTTTTATTTCTAAATAAAATTTTTGAAGACTATAACCGATGGCACGTCTCTTATGATAATCATCTACTGATAACACAACTGAACTAGTATATTTTGCTATGTCTATATGATCTTCTTCGGTTGATTCACCATTTACAATTTTTTCTTTTTGTTCACGTTGCTTGAATATCAATGATTTTGTATCTTTAATAATTCCGCCTTCTTCAAGTCCAGCACCATACTTTTCATTGTATACATCCAAAGAAAGATCCTGAGCCTCACAGTAGCTTTTATGGGGCACTTTGGTCTGTGCAATATAAAAGTAAACTCGTTTTGGAGTCTCTTTATTTAAGTTAGTGAGTTTGAGTTTTACATGACAATGTGGACATTCATATTGTGCATTATCAGCAAATACTGCCTTATTCTCTTGATGTTGTTGCCAAACAGCAGTTGCTGATACTTGATAATTCGGTGTTGCACCAGTAAATATTGCATGATCCATAATTTTTACATCCTTTACTTAATAATCAAATATTGAAAGTCCAATACTCTTTGCTGACTTTTCCAGGATTGGGTCTCCCTTATGCTTCAATTCCAGTCTTAACTATCAGAAATCGTAATATAATATTTGTCTGGAACAGATAGACTCACTCCATCTTCCATTTGAATATCAAATGATTATTCTTCCTCAACATAATCGATTGATTCAATCTTAACGTCTTGTTCTTGACCTTCTAACAACATTCCACGTTGGTATTTTTCAAATGACTTACCTACTTCAAAATATTCAAACGAAAAATCTTGTCTTATCATATTAACACTTCTTAATTTTTTAATGGCCATTTTTGTTTTCTCCTATTTTTTCTAAATGCTTGATGGATTCACACTTTTATTAATAACATATTATTTTTATATTCTATTTAAAAATTAGACATAGAATACCCACAATAAACCATCCAAACAATGCTCCTACATACATAGAGAGAGAAATGTTTGTACTTTCCTTGCTTAGTCTAGACATAATTTGCACTCCTCCAAATGACATGAAAGAAATAACGTTAACTAATGCAGCCGTACCAAAAACAATAATAATCGCTCCTATAAATCAGAGTAGTTTAACTATAATTTATTCATCCTTAATCTTCTAATAGAATACTTTCCAATGCTTCTGTTGTTACCTTTGAAACATTAATTTTTTCTTTTTTCGCCAATTGATTTAAATAATCTGGAATTGTAATAGTCTTTTTAACTGTTTTGGACATTCCTTTTCTTAAATCATCAATATTAAAAACAACCATTGCAATTACTGTTGTATCTGGTGATTCCCACTCTTCTAATTCGACATCTTCAATACTAGATGCATCAGGAAATTTAAATTTATCTTCAAGCATCAAGCCAACTGCTTCTTGAATCATTTTGGTCGCTTCAGTAAAACTATCCCCTTGCGATATAGCACCAACGTCAGGTACTCTAACAGAATAACCACCAACCTCTTCTTTCGCATATACCACAGGATAAATAAGTGTCTTTCCTTCTTGCTTCATATAAGTTTATTGTGCGACAAACAGGGATTATTTTAAGATACTCCGCGCTGTACCAGGTTTTAAATTCCAAAGGTGAATAGGTACTGGAATATGTGGCATTCCAAGTTTAATCATTATCAAGTGACTACAAGCCTGCCTTGATTCTTTAAACCCATTCTTTTTTAAGAATTTCACCATCTGTTTTGCCGTTATTGGCATCGCACTTCTCCTTTTTTTACTATAACTATATTATACGTATGTTTTGTTATTATATTAAATTATAAGATTGTACAAAAAAAGAGGCTACAATTTGTGCCTCTTTTTTTAACTTTTTAAATCTAAAAATAATCATCTCAATGTTGCTTGTAAAATCATTTGTATCTCATTAAACTTGTCGGTTGGCAACATCTCTACAGTCTTCCAACTTCGGCTAGTATAGTCAAACATTCTTAATTGTTCCGCATACACGGTTCCATCAGTTTCTGTTCTTTCATCTAACTTTATGTGCATTGGATATTGCTTACCATTAAAACTACCGTGCGATATGGGAACTGCCCAGATAAATGGGGACGTCATAGCTAAAATATGATTACTTACTACTACAGCTGGTCGTTTCTTCTGGATTTCTTTTCCCTTGCTAGGATCAAAATCAATGTATATGATTGAACCCGTTTTTGGCTTGTCTACCATATTTCTTGACCCACCTTACTATCTGCATCATTTCCCCACAAATTTTCACCTGGATACTCATTACTTACATCCCAATCAGAAAATAATTCTTCCATACTTATTTGAGATTTTTTTTCTGGGGTTAGACGTATAATACCTTTTTCGTCCATATCTACGTCAAACTTTTGACCAGCCTCGACATTTAATTTCTTAGGTAACGTAATCGTGACTGCATTACCTTGAATTCTAGCTTTTACTGCCATATAATCTCCTCCTATCCTGTTTATAGTATCTATTATAACACATAAAAGTAATTACAAAGTAATTACTTTTATGTCGAATTCTTTTCATTTTATATAATCAATCCAATTTCATATCTAACTTTAACTGTATTTAATATTACTATGTAAACGTTATCCCCTTTAAATTGAATAATACTACAATCAACAACTGTATAAACGTGATTGAACCATAAAATCCAAACATAATAGGGCGGGTAAACATAACTTTGATCCATCCACCAAATGTAGGACTTTTTATAGCCATGCTGTAAGTTATCTTAGAAGGATCTAATTTAATCGTCTGACTATACAAATAACGAAAAGCTCTTTATAACGATAAATAATAACTATCTATTCCCCAAAATAATATTGAAACAAATGTTGATAATAATTACTATCGTTAATAAACATGCCAAAACAGTTACTGACCATCCCCCTAGTGACGCATTAATTTGAAGCCATTCTATTAATTGCTTATTGAATATAATCCAAATGTTTGCGCTTGTCGTCCCTATTAGTATTCATAGCTTTTTAACCAATGTTCCAGAAAATTATTCTTTTCGTTTAATAGCCCTATCAATATACATGTGACGATATTGAAAAAGACCTTCCAATCAACTAATGTCGCATATCCATTCTTTCTGTTTTCGATAATAATATTAAAATGTGGTCTATACATTCCACCTTCAATATTTTTTCTATTTTCTGGAAGATAAACTAAAAGCAATGCATTGCTTAAACTATTAAACCCTTTACGACTAAAGTTAGATAATGAATAGCTAATTTTTTCCGGATCTTTTCTGCGACATTATTTGTCCTCATGTTAGGTGATCAGAAGACTATAGTTACGGTAGTACCATATAATTTATAAAATAAATATCTTTAAATATACTCATCAGAATAGCCTTCTAAAATTTCATCTGGCTTTTCGCTTTGATCCATAACAACTGTATTTTTCAGCTTTTTTTGAAGCTTGCGCAGGTAATCAACATTTTAATGTTTTTTTACTGAGTTAGAATCGTTATTCTTCAACTCTGATGTTGATTTTAAAATGTTTTCACTATCATTAATACTATCTGAATTACTGTTAAATAGCTCCGATTCATCTAATTATAAAAAGCGAGGATATAAAATACCCTCACTTTTAAATTATTTATTTAAATAATTTTCGTAATCTGAAACAAGAAGAACATCACTATCAATATCTTCCTCTACTTGACTCATACGAGGAATATTTTCGTAAAATCTATTATCGGTAGAATCATCATTTGTTGAGGACACTTCAAATAACATAATCTTACCCAGACCCTTTTTAGCTTGCCACATATGATAAATCCTTGGTGTAAGCGTAATACTTTGACCTGGATTTATTTCAATGGTTGTTCCAGCTTTAAATGTTTTTTTTACACCATCCATAACAACTTCTACATCTGAAGTTCGATCAATATCTTCAGAACTTGTCGAATTATACATTGTCATCTTAAGTACACCACCACCTCTATTGATAATATCTTCTGTTTTATACCAATGGAAATGTAATGGTAATATTTGATTATCTTCAACTAATAGCATTTTTTCTGCATAAGGTTTTGGATATTTATCCTGATTATTATAATTACCATTTCGGATAGTTAATGCAGTCAATCCATACTCTTCAAAATTCCCTAAATCAAAATCTGTAACGTCCCATCCGAGCTTATTATCTATAATTTCATCAATAACTCCAGATTCATGTAGTTTCTCCATTGTTAGCTTATCCCAATCTGCAAAAGGTGGAAGCGGTAGCCTCAATTCATCTGCAAATTTCTTTGCATTAGTAATTACTGTTGAAATGTCTGATCTTTTCATTTAATTTTCTCCAATGCATCATTAAAATTCTCTATCAACTTTGATCTTTGCATTTCATTTATAGGAATTAAATCTTTGGGATTATTAATAAAAGCATCACCAAAATCTATGTCATCTTTATATTTTGGAACAAGATGTACATGCAAGTGAGAAACCATATCGCCATAAATACCGTAATTAACTTTATCAGCTAGAAAAGTGTTTTTCAAAATGCTAGCAACAATACTTACATCATCAAAGAAACGTTTTCTTTCCGTTTCTGTCAGTTCGAATATTTCATTAACATGCCCATTTAGAGCGACAATAGCCCGCCCACGATGAGTTTGATCATGATTCAAATATAATGTGGATATATCTAACTTTCTTACTTCTGACATCTTGTCTTTTTGAATTTCATTGTGTTCACAATAGAAACAATTTTCCTCAAAATGAATATTACTCATGACCTAGTCCTCGTATTGAGACATGGTTTCAAGAGCGTGCTTATTAGCCTCATCATATCGTCCATCATCATGACTACTATCAGAATCAATCATGATATGAATAACATCACCTCGAGTTTGATTTCTGAGTGCGAACGCCTTATCAATTTGCGATAACGGGAAAATATTTGTTACAGTTCGCTCAGTGTTAATTAAACCATTAACCACCATATCTCGTCCTTCACGGAACAAACGATGATTATCTACATCACGCTTAGGCTCAGTTGTATAAATATCAACCCGACGACGATGCATTTTAAAGAAATCCATTGGTTTAGTCGTTTTACCAATCCCTCCATACATCACAATACGCCCATTTTGTGCAGTAGCATCTAATGCATCAATTACTGCATCTCCTTCAAGCAATGCTGGAATGACTACATCAAAACCATCTGGGAAATCTTTACCGACAATATCCATTGTAGGTGTATCTTTTGTCGGTATTTTGTATGTATGCGTCGCTCCAAATTCTTTTGCTATCTCTAACTTTTCATCAAATAAGTCTGTTACCACTAAATTTTTAGGGCTATATAATTTGGCAAATTGCGTTAATTGTAATCCACTAACTCCTTGACCTGTAATTAAAACATTTTTAGACTGACTAATTTCGCCACGTTCCATTCCCGTTAAGATAGTCGGCGTAATTTCTACTAATGATCCATGCATTAAATCAAATTCATCCGGTAATTTAACTGCTGAAAATGGATCTACTGTTACATATTCAGCAAAAGCCCCCCAAACATATCGAAGAGCAACTTTGTCTCCAACCTTCAATCCAACAACGTGCTCTCCAACCTCATCAATAATACCCGCTACTTCATGTCCTAAACGAGTCGGGTATGTTAAAAATTCAGGAGAACGAACGCCACGATAAACTTCTAGATCACTTCCACAAATACCAACCCATTTAACATCTACACGAACTTGATAATCATCCGCATGAGGAATTTCAGCATATTTAATATCAATTTTACCAATATTTTCCATCACAGCAACTTGTTGAGTATTTTCTGATTTTTCATCAACCCACTTCATATCTGGGACAACCATTTTACGTACCATTTTATAATCCTCCATTAGTATCTTGTTCTTTTAGAAACATCGTAATTAAACCAGCTAAAATAAGTGAAACTGCTAAAAAGACAACACCAGCCATTTGAGTACCAGTAATATCTTTTAATGATCCAACAACATACGGTCCTACAAAACCGCCCAAATTACCTAATGCATTTATAATTCCCAATCCAACTGCCGCAATTCTAGGATCTAATTGTGTAGAAATAGCCCAATAAGGACCAGACCAAGCATATACCCCAATAGTTCCTAAAATGATAAATAAAAATGCAACAATTGGAATAGATTGGAAAACACTAACAGCAATTAAGGAAACTCCTGCTAGTAGAGTAGCACTAATTAAAAATATTTTACGTTTTTGCAATTTATCAGACAACTTTGCTGTAACAACCAAAGATACAGCACCTAATAGATAGGGAATAGCAGTTAACATACCAACTTGAATGTATGATGCACTCGTTATTAAAGAAGAAATAATTTTAGGTAAGAAAAAGGTTATTCCATATAATCCAACTACGTAAAAAACATTCATCAATGTAACAATCCAAACCTTACGATTTTTGAATGCTGATTTGAATGAGGATTCTACAACCCCATGATTAGAACTAGTTTTTAACTTATCCGCATCTAAAGCATTCACTAAATTTATTCGTTCCTCAGAAGTTAACCACTTAGCCTTAGTAGGATTATCATCTAGATATTTAAAAGTAATTAATCCTAAAATTACTGCTGGTAATCCCACAATAATAAACAACCAACGCCATCCAGATAAACCGATAAAATTATGAACATAATCAATAATAGTCATTGCTACAGGTGCACCAATAGCATTAGCCAATGGTGGTGCCACCATAAACATAGCCACAGCAGCAGCCCGGTGGGCACTAACAAACCAATAAGTAGTAATCAAAGTCATACCGGGAAAAAGAGCTGCTTCAAACACTCCTAATAAAAATCTTAAAATAACTAAGGCAATTGCAGAATGTACGAAGCCAGTTGCTACAGTTACAGTCCCCCATAATAGTAGAATAATTCCAATCCACTTACGGGCACCAATTTTTTCTAACAGCATATTTCCTGGAACTCCAAATAGAAAATATCCTATAAAGAAAATACCAGCTATAAATCCATAAAAAGTACTAGTTAAACCTAATTCTGCGTCCATACCTCCTAACGAAGCATACGTAATACTGCTTCTATCCAAAAATGCAACAAAATATATAATGAACAAAAAAGGTAATAATCTAAATTTAACCTTTCGTTCAACGCCTGGATCTAATGTATCCATATAAACCTCCAAAGTCTTGAAATATACCTGTCTACAAGTTATTATTATAGATAAATGATAGCGTTTACATTTATCGTATTTAGACTATTTTTTAG
This sequence comes from Weissella koreensis KCTC 3621, assembly GCF_000277645.1. Next base: position 13,685 of record NZ_AKGG01000011.1, read on the forward strand.
CGTTTCTGGAGAATTTACATGAATATATATTGGGCTACAATAAAAAAATATAAAAATAAAATGACTATTCCTGAGCATAGTCATAAATTTCATCAAATTTTGTTTATTAAAAATGGGGTATATGAATTTTTAATTAACGAAGAAACCTTTATAATAAATAAAACTACTTTAATAGGGATACCTAGTAATTTTAGACATTCTTATAGGTGCATAGAACAAGGTAGTATCTTAGACTTTAAAATAAACATAAATAATCAGGACGACATAGATTTCAATAAAATTTTTATTGAAGCACTAGAAAATAGTTTCGATTTAATGATTTTAGATCAACTATACGTAAATATGTTGAATAATCTATATAACAAAAATCAAGAGGTAATATTAATTAAAGCATTAGATTTAGTATTAACATTATTAAGAGAAAAAAATAATGATGTTCCTATTTTATCGGTTAACGTATTAACCGATAACGATATGCTAACGAATGTTATCCATTATTTTGAACTTAATTTTTTAAACAATCCTAAAATCATTGATATTGCAAATTATTTTAACTTATCTATTCATGAGATGGATAAATTATTTATGACTGAAGTTGGGGTTTCTCCAAAAAAATTACTTTTAAATATTCGTTTAGAATACGCTAGAGAAAAGTTAACCACAGATAAATCTATAACTTATATATCCAATGAAATTGACATGTCTCTACAGCATTTTTCAAGAATTTTTAAATACACATATGGACTATCGCCTAAGCAATATCAAAAAAATTATAAAAACAATAATAGCCAAATAGTTTTTAATAGTGAATTTGATATTTCCGTTGAACCAAAAATTATGATTAAATAATTGCATTTTTTACACACAATAAAACCCCCTAAGTTATCTTTATAATAACTCACGGGGTTTCACAGTTTATATTTTTTATTAATCATGATTACCAGATAATAAATTAGAACCCACCTTCATTAATTTCATCATTTAAAGTTTCAACTCCAAATTTTTTCAAATAAGTTGAAAATGGAATTAATTCATCAGCATCATATCTCTTCTTGAATGAAGAAATTTGTTCGTCGCTAAACTTAGCTGGATCTAATTTCATATTTTCGACAGGGATTGGACGATCACCTGAGATAAGAACATCGATTAAGACTGGTTCATTCTTTGCAATTTCCTGAGCCTTTTTAAAAACAAGATCCAAATCACTAATCTTATCTACACGGAAGCCAGCCATACCCATACTATCTGCTACCTTAGAAAAATCAATATCATTAAAAGTAGTTCCTAAGTAGCCATTATTGGTATCCTCTTGCTCATCTTTAATAAATCCAAATTGATTATTAGAAAAGACAACATTAATGATTGGCAAATTGTACTGAACTTGTGTCACTAAATCTTGCATAACCATGGCAGCTCCGCCATCACCCGAAAGTGAAAAGACTTGTCGATCTGGGTAATTTAATTTAGCCGCAATTGATCCAGGAATTCCAACTCCCATTGATGCAAATAAATTAGATGTAAAGTGAATGTTGCTTTCTTTTAATAACAAATGTCTATTAGCTAATTGATTAACATCTCCCACGTCTAAAGAAAAAATTGTTTTCTCATTAGTAATTGAATTAATTGCATTATAAACTTGATAAGCTTGAAGATCACCATCTGTTTTATGTTCAATCTTATCCAAGTATGAATTCCAGTTTTTAATATTCTCTAAGTTAGCCTGCCACCAAGGAGTTTCCTCTTTTTCAGAAGATAATTCTGTTATCTTCTTTAATGCTAATTTAGCATCAGCTAACATCGCTACATCAGTATGGTGCCTTTTTCCTAATTTGCTAGGATCGAGGTCAATTTGTAAGAATTTTTCAACATTTTTAAATGCATTTGAAACCTCAGCGAAAGGATAATTACTACCTACAAAGAGGATTACATCCGCTTGAGCTAAAGCATCATTTGCTGGCTTATGTGCAACCCTGTTTGCAGAACCTAAATAATGAGGATGACGGTCAGGCAGGATACCTTTTGCGGGATATGTGCTCATCAAAGGTATTTTTAATTTATTAGATAATTCTTCTAATTCCTGACCGGCTCCTCTTGTACCAATTCCGTAATAAATTAATGGGCGTTTTGCCGCTGACAAAATGTCAGCTATTGATTGAGCTTGTTGTACATCCACATGTTCGTAAACAAAGTCTTGGTGACTGTTAGCTGATGAATACCAACTTTCTGAAGGAATATCCTTCCAAGGTAAATCAACAGGAATTTGTACTACTGCTACCCCTTTGTTAGCATAAGCCCGTCTAATAGCTTCGTCAATAATATGAGGCAGAGATTCTGCCGTTACTACCGTGACATTGTAGACAGCTACATCAGCATAAATAGGATTCTCATTCATTTCTTGGAATGTATCCATATTCATACCACTGGTTCCAAATTGACCTACAAGTGCCAAAACTGGGACGTGGTCCTCACGTGCATCGTACAATCCATTCAATAAATGGGTTCCGCCAGGCCCAGCTGAACCAAAGGCTACACCAATTTTCCCAGTTAATTTGGCATCAGCAGCAGCGGCCATAGCTCCTACTTCTTCATGTCGAACTTGAATATATTTAATATTATCTTTTTCTTTCAACAATGCATCCATTGTTGAATTAATTGATCCGCCAGGAATTCCATACAAATGATCAACTCCCCAAGACTCAAGAACCTTAATCATAGCAGTACCAGCATTAATAGTATTCGTTTCTTTTGACATAGTAGCATCCTCCATTTATTTATAAAACATTGTACAATTATATTATAACACTTACTAAGTGTAAGTAAACCTATTTTATGAAATCGCTTTCTTCAATTGACTCATGGTCCATAAATTAAGTAATATCAATACTATGACGTCCAGACACAAATTTAAAATTACACATTAAAAAACCAGTAGTGGGAAAAAGTATCTCGCACTACTGGCTTTTTTATATTATAAATGTTTTGCATGAGTCTCAATAACTTTAGTAGACCACTTGATATAATTTGTTTCTCGCTCGATCGCTCGTGTAAGAATCAAATAGTGACCATATCGTTGATTGACTTGTAATTCTGATCCAAACAAAACTGTTAATCGTTCTTTCAAGTGAATTAACTTCTGTTGATGAATAGTAATATCTTGTTCTAAAATTTCAATAAGTAAAGCCTGTTGACTATCTTTAATAAAATATAGTTTTAAAGATGTTAAATGCTGATTTTTTTCATTAATAGGCTCCCTTAACCAAGCATCTAAAGTAGCTTGTCCAAGTTTTGTCGCCGTATATTTAATAATTTTAGCATCTTCTCCATCATCATTTGGCAAGATTTTAATTGTACCTTCTTGAACCATTTTTTGTAATTCTGGATATAACTGACTATGAGAAGACTTCCAAAACTCACCAATCTCATAATCAAATTCTTGTAACATATCTTTACCGGTCATTAGTTGTTGATTGCTCAACATACCTAAAACAATATTAGGTAAAATTCTTGGCCTAGGCATATTACTTGTTTAAACGATGATAATTTTCATCAAAATATTTTCCGTTGCGGATATCATCTGGCATATCAGCATAAGGTGCTTCACTAATAACATCTTCGTTATTTTGACCGGCATCACCCATATAAGTAATATTAGCAAATTCAGGAACAACCAACTTTGGGTAAGTTTCGTACTTTTCACGAGACTCTTCCATCAAATCAATATGCTCGTTTTGGTACGTAACTGTAATTTCTGGGTGTTCTTCTACCCACTTTGGGAAGAAAATCGTTCCATTTAATTTTTTCTCATTAGGAACAAAATCAAGTGCAACGTCAGTTCCAGTAGGCTCAGTCCAAGAAATCTTGTAAATCCCTTCAGTAAGCATCACAATGATTGCTTCTTGATCAGTTACCCAACGACCAGCAACCATTCCACCGTGAATACGGTAATCAACAGTATGGTCATTCTTAGCGTACCATTCGTATTCCCAACCATTATCGTAAGTATAGATAAAGTGTGTTCCTAAAAAGTCATCAAGTGTTTTAAATTTTTTTGTCATGATATTTCTTCCCTTCAAATTAAGTATGTCTTTATCTTATGTCGTTATCGACATAAAGTCAAGTTTTTGTTGAACATTAATTCTATCACCTTACTATTTAATTTTTCCCCTTATGAAATAAAATAAAAATCCTACTAACATTTAAGTTAATAGGATTTTTATTTTATTTAACGTTCACTATACTATTATCAAAAAAATATTTTAAATGCTTAAACATAACTTATTCATTATAATGTATATGAAATTCATTTTAATTTCAGCATATTTAATTTATCTAAATCCTTAATTATATAGTAATGGTGAAATGAATCTAAAATATTCATTTTTTTAAGTTTAGCGATAATTCTACTGACTGAGCTTCTATTATTAATTCCACAAAATTTACCAATATCATCATGCAAAAGCTCTAAGTTTATTAATATTACTTTAGTACCATCGCGCAAAATCATTTCTAGACCTGATTGCTCAGAACATTGGCTAAAGAAAGCACAGACGGATCCTAATTTGCTATATGTCATACCATATTCCAACATGTTAATAAATGTTCTTAGCTCATTTTCATGATGTATATCTATATATTTTTTAAGTTTATAATTGTCATTAACTATTTTACTGAAATTTTTTATATTTATTTTATAAAACCAGGCTTGATAAGATTTAACAGTAACTAGATGTGAACTATTTGCTAGTTCATTTCTATCATTAATAAATAAATTTACAATTCCAGGATTATTTTGGAAATTTATATTTATTTCATTACCGTCCTCATTTAAGATTGAATGTTTAACAATGCCTGATTTTAGTATGTAAATATTTTCTGAAATTCCATCAGAATCATCCAATTGATATCCATTATGTTTTAAAATTAAATTAGCATATCTATTTTGTGATAATTTATCCATTAAATATTCAATATATGAATTTTCATCTAAATATTTCAACATATTATTTGCACCTTAATAATAATATTCCCACTAAACATACTACCTTTCCATATATAATTTATAATTAAATGTATTTTATTATAAAATTTATTACCGTTTTCTTATTTTTATAAAAGTAATATATATTATAAAAAAAGTAATATATATTAGTAGCTTAAATATATATTACCTTCTTTATTTATTTATAAAAACTGTTTCGTTTGATAGGTGTCTTTTTTATTATTTTTTATTACGGCGTTTTTTACTTAACAATGTTCCTAATGCCAGTACACCAGCTAATAATTCTTCTTCAATAAATTTATTTTCCTGATATGCAGCATCCGTAGATGGCAATGAAGGATCTGCATTATTGTCTGAATGTGAGCCGCTCGTTGAATTACTATCTGATACTGAATCCGATGTTGAATCACTTGTCGAGTCACTCATTGATTCTGATGTTGAATCACTTTGTGAGTCGGAATGTGAGTCGCTCGTTGAATCTGATGTTGATTCTGAGTCTGACAACGAATCACTATCTGATACTGAATCACTTAATGAATTACTATCTGATACTGAATCCGATGTTGAATCACTTGTCGAGTCACTCATTGATTCTGATGTTGAATCACTTTGTGAGTCGGAATGTGAGTCGCTCGTTGAATCTGATGTTGATTCTGAGTCTGACAACGAATTACTATCTGATACTGAATCCGATGTTGATTCACTTGTCGAGTCACTCATTGATTCTGATGTTGAATCACTTTGTGAGTCGGAATGTGAGTCGCTCGTTGAATCTGATGTTGATTCTGAGTCTCATTGTCTGATACTGAATATGACGTTGAATCACTTAATGAATTACTATCTGATACTGAATCCGACGTTGAATCACTTTCTGAAGCATTGTCTGATAATGAATCCGACGTTGAATCACTTTCTGAAGCATTGTCTGATACTGAATCTGATGTTGATTCACTTTCTGAAGCATTGTCTGATAATGAATCCGATGTTGATTCACTTTCTGAAGCATTGTCTGATACTGAATCTGACGTTGATCCACTTTCTGAAGCATTGTCTGATAATGAATCTGACGTTGAATCACTTAATGAATTACTATCTGATACTGAATCCGATGTTGATTCACTATCTGAAGCATTATCTGATACTGAATCTGATGTTGATTCACTTTCTGAAGCATTGTCTGATACTGAATCTGATGTTGATTCACTATCTGAAGCATTGTCTGATACTGAATCTGACGTTGAATCACTTAATGAATTACTATCTGATACTGAATCCGATGTTGATTCACTATCTGAAACATTGTCTGATAATGAATCTGATGTTGATTCACTATCTGAAGCATTGTCTGATACTGAATCTGACGTTGAATCACTTAATGAATTACTATCTGATACTGAATCCGACGTTGATTCACTTTCTGAAGCATTGTCTGATAATGAATCCGACGTTGATTCACTCTCTGAACCATTGTCTGAATCACTTAATGAATTACTATCTGATACTGAATCCGATGTTGAATCACTTTCTGAAGCATTGTCTGATAATGAGTCTGATGTTGATTCGCTATCTGAAATATTGTCTGATACTGAATCTGATGTTGATTCACTATCTGAAGCATTGCCTGATACTGAATCCGACGTTGATTCACTATCTGAAGCATTATCTGATACTGAATCTGATGTTGATTCACTATCTGAAGCATTGTCTGATACTGAATCTGACGTTGAATCACTTAATGAATTACTATCTGATACTGAATCCGACGTTGAATCACTTGTTGATTCGCTATCTGAAATATTATCTGAATCACTTAATGAATTACTGTCAGATAATGAATCCGACGTTGAATCGCTTGTTGATTCGCTATCTGAAATATTATCTGAATCACTTAATGAATTACTGTCAGATAATGAATCCGACGTTGAATCGCTTGTTGATTCGCTATCTGAAATATTATCTGAATCACTTAATGAATTACTGTCGGACAATGAATCCGACGTTGAATCACTTGTTGATTCGCTATCTGAAATATTATCTGAATCACTTAATGAATTACTGTCGGACAATGAATCTGACGTTGAATCGCTTGTTGATTCGCTATCTGAAATATTATCTGAATCACTTAATGAATTACTGTCAGACAATGAATCCGACGTTGAATCGCTTGTTGATTCGCTATCTGAAATATTATCTGAATCACTTAATGAATTACTGTCGGACAATGAATCTGACGTTGAATCACTTTGAGAATTTGAGTGTGAGTTACTTTCGGAAATATTATCTGAATCACTTAATGAATTACTATCAGACAACGAATCAGATGTTGAATCACTTTCTGAACCATTATCAGATAATGAATCCGACGTTGAATTACTCTCTGAACTATTGTCAGATAATGAATCAGACGTTGAATTACTCTCTGAACCATTGTCAGATAATGAATCAGACGTTGAATCACTCTCTGAACCATTGTCAGATAATGAATCAGATTCACTTCCTGAGGTACTTTCGGAATCGGTACCTGGATTTTCACTGTTCGAATCTGACGTTGAATCACTTAATGAATTTGAATTTGAACCAGATTCAGAATCAGATGATAATGGCGTCCATAAGTTAATATCTGTCTTTGCACCATAGTTAGTATTTATTTGCATCATAGCATGAGAACCAAAAACATTAGATCCTACAAGTAGATTTGCATTTAATTTCCATTCGGCAACATCACCTTTATTTAAGGCAGATAGATCCATTTTCTGACCAGCATAGTACCCAGAAACCGCAGAAGTGTCTTCAGAACCAATATGTGGTTGAATCCATCCATCCGTTCTATCTCCAATTTTTGAAGCTATAACTACAACAGTTGATGAAGAAGTATATCTGTTTTCATTAAGATTATTAACTAAAACTTTACCATCTAAAGATCCAGTGTGCGAAGACCAACCAGCAGTATATGGTCCAGGAGCAACATTCATCATATCCCTATAGCCATGGTTCAAATAATATGCCGTTCTTTCATCACGATTACTTGAGTGAATTATGGTATAGTCTTTATCTGATGTCACTACTTTATTGTTTTTACTATCTGACTTAATATCATCAGAAGCTGGTATTGTTGTTGATTTTTGATTCGCTAATAATTTACTAGTGCTACTGCTACTCGCTTCTGTAGTCTTACCTTCATTTGTTTGCGCATGAACAGCTAATGGTAATGCTGCCCCCCCACTTAAAATTCCTGCCACACTGGTAATAGTGGCATAAGCCCATGACTTATTAGCTTTATATGCTTTATATCTCTGCTTTTTATCAGATTTTTTTAGTAATTTTAAATTATTTTTCTTAGACATCTCTAAACTTCCTTAATAATTATTATTATCTATTAAAATGTCTTCAAATCCTAGTTCCATGTATCTAAGCATTGCTATAAGGGTTCTTTTTATAAAAAAGCCTTCAGAAACAGCTTTTTGCCATGGCTCAATTTTCTTTAACATCAATTGATAATCTACGTCTGTCACACTTGATAATACGTTATCGATTTCATTTAGATTATCCACAACTAAACCGATTCCACGTTCCTCAATCCATTTAGCATGAGCTGTTTTACTCGAAATAATTACTGGTAAACCAGCTGCTAAATATAATGATAATTTAGTTGGATTATTATATTGCGTATAATCAACAAAATTCATATTAGATTTCTCTTTAATATTATCCGAAACAACTAGTCCAAAGCCACCATCAACACTAGCGACAATATCATCACTCGGTAATCGCCCTAACCAATCTACGCTTGGATTCCATAAAACTTTTTCTTCAACATGACGGTTATAAATCATTAATGGCGTCGATGCGTGATAATCTATTCCATTGACATCTCGACCACCTACATAGAATAACTGTTTTTTGAATTTCTTATCCTTAAGAGGACCATCATAATAGTAGTCCCAAATATGCATTGCAATCATGGGTACCATTACGCCATCCTCACGTAGACGCTTAGCTCCCTTCTCATTGGCCACTAATAATAAGTCGAATTTACGTAATTGTTTGAGCCAGAAATCATTTTCACGATCGTACTGAGCTGTTCCGTCATCAAACATCCATGTTGGAATGTCATGAACAAGAGCTACTACACGAACCCGATCTATGGACTTAGCTTGATCAATAAATTCCGATTGGAAATTAAGATAAGTCCATAGCGGAAATTGAATTACTATCAAATCACCTGGTTGCACAGGTCCTAAAACAGTATCGATAATATTTTTACGTCTATTACGATCATCCAATTGATAGTAATTACCAAAATTTATTTCCTGAAAGCCAAGTTCTTGAGCTGAGTGTGAAACATTTTTGCTGACAATTTGAATAGCATCATGTTTTTGACTGTGATTTGACACATTAAAACGGGTAATCCAATTAGTCATTTCTTCACCTCCACATCAACTTGACGATCAGTAAAACCAAGTTCTAAGTAACGAATAGCTTCAATAGCCGCTTCTTTTGCAAAGAAACCACTAGTCACTGCACGTTGCCACGGTTTTATATTTTCAACCATTTTTTGATAATCATCATCGCTTAGGTTATGAATAAGATCATCAATGTCTGAAATAGAATCAACCACAAATCCAAGACCTTGATCTTTAACCCACTGAGCATGAGCAGTATTTGGCATTGTAATAACAGGAAGCCCTGATGCCAAATATAATGACAGTTTCATAGGATTATTATATTCACCATAATGATTCATCCCCTTTAATCCACCAGTTTTAGGATAATAGAGTAATCCAAATCCACCTTCCAGTTGACTAGGAATATCATTACTATTCATTGCACCAAGTAATTGAATATAATTTGGTAATTTTTCTTTATTCCAGTTTGGTCCAATAAATTTAATTGGAATTTCAGATTGATATTCTTCAATCATGGCTGAATCAATTCCAGTTGCAACATAGTAAATTTGATCAATTCGCTTTTTTTCTTGCAATGGTCCTTGGTAAACAAAGTCAGACAGATACATGGCGATCATTGGTGTTTTAACTCCGCCCTCTGTTGCTAATCGTTTAGCCATTTTTTCATTAGCAGAAATTACTAAGTCATAACGATTCAACATCCATAGTGAGGCGTCTACAGTATAATCACGTTTCCTATTATCATGAATCCAAGAAACAATATCCCAAACAAGAGCAACAATTTTGGCTTTTCGAGTATTCTTTAGATAGTCAATATACTCAAGTTCAAATTGAGTATAATTAGTCCACATCGGATATTGAACAATTACAACATCCCCAGGTAGTACCAAACTTAAAAGCGCCTCTAAACGGTCTTTTCGAGCTGCCTCTCCCATCTCCTGTAATTCACTTGCATACATTCTTGGATAATGTAATCGTCTAAATCCAATCTGACTAATAGAATCAGCTGCCATTTGATTAGCGATAATTCCAGAAGCCCGGTTAGATACGTATTCATTATCGTCAACTTGTGTTATCCAATAGGTCATTCTTTATTGTTTTCCCTTCTAGTTATTTTTACTCAAAAAATATTTAATCTGTTTTATTTCAGAATCTGTTAAATGATAAAAACAATTTTTTTGATGTTCTAACACTGATAAATTTTTAAATTCAAATTTGTTTTTAATTTCATTTAACAACTCTTTTAAATTATTGCCGTCAGTATATACATGAATGATGCCTCCCAAAACTGATTTATCAATCAATTCTGGGACTTCTGTTATTGTTGATGGCCCACGTGAAAAAGTTATCCCTAACCTTTTCCCAACCGCTCCATTTATGGCAGGTGTCGTAAAAATAAAACTACCATGTTTCCCTAAGTGGGCTGTGACAATACGTTTATCCTTAACATTGTTAATTTCTAGATAATCAAATTTAAGCCATTTATTATTTAAATTTAGTAAGCTTATTTCATATGAAACTGCATCATCAGGATAAGTGAATTTATCGCTTAGCCCTTTTAATATAATTCCATCAATTTTTTCTTGATTGATATCATAAAAAATAATTTGTAATTGTACCGACAGTCCATTATCAGACTCCAGCTGTGCCGTTAATTTATATTTTTGACCTGATTCCAGTAAAGGTAGCGTTGGTTTAATTCCCTGTTCGATATAATTTGTTTTTGAACGCCATGTACACAATACTTTTCCTGGAGAAAACGTTTCGTTAGAAAAATAAACTTTACCATCTTCTAGATATCGTATATCAGTACCTGTTACAGCAACATCACTTAAGTTATCTGGCCAACGAGTAAAATAAATATTATTCATCACTAACCTCTTTTATTTCTGTTTCCAATTCGTTTTTATGAAAGTTACGCTTGAAATCAGCAGCCAACAAATCTTGATATTGTTTAAAAAACCAAGTATTTATTCCATTTGTATCATCATTATGTCGTCCCTCTAATCCTTTATGTAGCACTTTTGCAGTCGGGTAATTTTCTTTTAAATGCTTGAAAATTTTATTAAAAGGACGATCTGTATCTTGTAACATATAGGCAATAGCAAAAGTTGTTTTAGAAAAATCTGCAGATAAAAATAAATTCCAGAAGTCTTTATCCATTTCCAATGCACTATCTTTATTTAATTCTCCTTGAGTATGAATGATTGTATCCATTGCTAAATCCCATTCATAAGGAGAATACAATCTAGAATTTAATGCTAAATTACCAATTCCTGCTAAGGGTTTTCCTACCAAAATACCATGAGGTTCTAGCATTGCCCCATAGTAGAATGATGCATATGTTCCCATCGATAGTCCTGATAAATTTAATTGATTATTAGTAAAACCTAAATAATCTAATTTTTCTTGAATGATTTCAACTAACTGTTTTTCTAAATTTCCACCTCGATAAAAAGCTCCACCAACAATTCTTGGGTCGTATACTAACATGAAAGGTGATCCAAGACTTCCCATCATCCAACGTCCTTCGTATCCTTCTGATGGTCTAAAACCAGAAAAATATATATTCAATGGTGGCTTTAAATCTCCAACATTAAAGTAATAACCTAATTCTTCATTTCCCCGATTGGGATCAACTAAACGTTTTCCTCCTATAGCCAAAAAATTATCAGAAGATAGGTGATAACGTAAGTGAATATCACCTATCTCTAATTTGCCCCGACCTTTAGCAAATAAGGCAATATTTAGAGGAAAATTAGGAAACCCAATATTTCGATAAACTTCCCCCAAATTCAAATTTTCACCATCAAAATCCCATAAAATGATCTCGCCATCTTTTTCATAATATGCGCGGTAAAAGTATTTTATGTTTTCACCGTGCACCTTAATTTCAGCATGAAGCTGTGTTCTACCAGTTGGCCCCCATTTGTTTTTCCATAGAATAATTTCTGAGAAATCATCCCCAAAGTCACCATCAAAGATAAATTTTCCGGAACCTTTTTTTTGAATCTCACCGAAGAAGTTTTTTGATAATTCAACCATGCTGTTATCAATACTGGTTCCCCAAGGTTTAACTGCGTAGTTAACATTTAGATATTCAACGAAATTGTAACCTTGATCTAATAAATTAACCTGCATGGCGCCTTTTAAGGCTAAAACTTTACGATTTTTAACTGAAGTATTGCCTATGTCTTCATAAAAAATCTGATAACTTGGTAGGTAACGTAATATTTCCAAAGATAATTTTTCGATCTCATTTGATCCAAACAAAAATATATTTCCAGAATTATTTGGATTTTCCAATGGTATTGCTGATAATTTTTCAAAACTTTCTTCTAATTTGTACAAAGAAACATCAACATAATGAAATTCAAATTGTTGATCTAAATTTGAAATTCCTTTAATCTTTTCTCCACCAATTTGTATTAATAGTTTCGCTTTAGCCATCTATCACATCCCCCCAATCGCTCATAATTTGATCAGACGAATTTTTATTGATCATCTCCACACTTTCAACCAAAGCTTTATTCCATATCTCATTACTGTCTAGATATGTTGAAAGAACATCAAATAACTCATTGTTAGATTTAATGATGTTTCCATTTTTACCATCTTTGAAGTATATTGATGATTGAAAACTAATGAATGGAATCCCATTGCTTAATACAATTGATTCTTTAAAGGCATCATTAGTTTTTCGAAAATTAACATAAATTCGACTAATAGATAGATCTTGTTGATTAATTTTTGTTAACGATTTAAATCTATAGTCAACATGATGAATAAATGAATATGCAGTAATCATATTTTCAAAACCGTAAATGTTTTTTTAGCTGTTTCAAAAGCTTCTTTTAAATCGATAGACATCTGTCCTTCTAATTCAGCAGCAAAATAAGTTTCTATCATTTTGAATTCATCAGATGTAGTATTAATTTCCAACTCATTATTAACAAATTCCACTACTTCTTTTTTTAAAATTTCAATATCATTTTGATTTATAACATTTAAAATCAAACGTAAATCATCAAACTTCAATCGATACCTCAACATCTTATGAAATGTTTTTTTGAAATCTTTATCTACATTATCAATTTGCCAATAAATTACTCGTTCTCTAAGAGTATTACTTTGCCCTAAAGACAACTGCGTTGAAAATGTAGGAATTAAATGCGTATTAATATTTAGACCATTAATATGTTCTTGATCCAAAGTTCTTTTGAGTAGAGTAGAATCAGTAATCAAGGCTTTTGCTTGTGTTAATTCACTAATTTGCTTAATTTTATTCAATATCCTTGTTGTGAAATTACCGTAAAAAACAAAAATAATTTTTTCTGGAAACGGAAAATTTTTACTCAATGTAATTAAATAATCATTTGAAATATCTATTACAAGATAGTCAGTTTTTAAATTGAAATCTTTTAAGGCCTTTCGCAAGAACTCATTTATAATTTCTTCAATATTGCTATATGTGCGTTTATTAAAATTTTCAGATATCGTATCCACTATATTGACTTGTTCATCTTTAATTTCAAAAATGCTATTTTCTTGTTCATCATAGAAAATTCGACGTTCTAAATTCCCTGATTCATCATATAGTTTTGATGAAATGATAAATCCATAATCAGAATAAATATCGATCCGTGATCCGTTTTTCCAAAAATATTTTACCTGGTCAATAAATCCAAAACGATTAAATTTAACATTTCCGAATTTTTCATTGTTTTTATAAAGTAAAACATCATTTCGGGTATATATTTTCTCCACATCATTTGGAAGATCTAAATCATTCATTGTTAATGGCGTACCAGAATTAAGTTGTATATTTTGAATATGATGAAATATCAATTCAGACTGTTCTATATCAAATAACTTATATTCTGAATTCAAATATCTTAAAAACGGAACTAAAGTTGGTAATAAAACTTTATATTCCAAACCATTATTTCTGATATTTTTAATCATATTAAGTAAAGGTATTTTCTCAAAGCTTTTCACATCTTCAGGTAAATCAGCAATAAAATACATCATAACTATCGCCCTCCCTTTAATTTAATATTGAATAAACTATAATTGTCTTTATAGTATAGAAAATCAATATCTTGACGCACTGTATCCAAAATGGAAATTAGCACAAAGAGCATCGCAAAATAATTAGAAAAATTTGTATATATTTCATTGCCCGTCCAATAACCAATTAATAACGGAGTAATTACAACTGTTGCTAAATAAAGGCTTCCCAAAATTACAAATACAAAAACTCTTCTAGTTATATATCTTTGAGAATCATGACCAGGATTTACACCAACAATATAATCGCTTGATTCTTTTAGATCCTGAGCAATTTGTTCTGGCATAATATTTACAAATGAAAATATTATTCCCAAAATATAAATAATAATTCCATAAACTATAATTCCTCGTAAACTAGTTAATTGAAAGAAAGATAAAATAAAGTCATTTTTCCAATCTAATAGTTGCATAATATAGGAAGGCAAATACATAAATGAAGTTGCAAACATCAAAGGCATTGTCCCAGCGATTAAAATTCTAAATGCATAATAAGCATCTTTAGACCTTCGATCAATTCCTATTCGCTGAATATCAACGTGATACTCTGTTGTATATAGACCCGTAGTTATAAATACAAAAATTATAGTCACAATAATCAAAATAACTAATCTACTAGCTATCATAATGACTGACGTATAATTTGCTGAAATACTTCGAGTTACCCCTGTAATAATTCCAGGTAAAATCATAATAAAAGGTCCACCCAAACCATATTTAGAATTAATACTAGCAATCCAAGAAATTAATAATCCACCCGCGACTAAACATATAATAGTCATACTAAATACTAGAAAGTAGTTCATTTTAATCGCCTGAGATGTGACAGTTGTTTGCAAATTATATGCTAATGGTATAGATTGCAGAAAAGATAAAACAAATATTCCACGAACTTGAATCATTCCACGTTGTTCATGTGAAAATTGAGAGGCCCGATCACGATTGGCAAATAATATAATTGAAATCAAAATTGAAACAGTCATATAAGGTCCCATACCCAATGAAAACAAAGTCGCACTGCTAAATACTCCACCAGTTGTTAGAGACAGAAGATTTTGCATTGAAAATTCACTTCCAATTTGAAAGCTTATCCCATGTAACGGTATTGGAATACTTTGTCCTACAAGATATATACTCAGCATTAATATTGTAAAAAGGCTTTTTTTATTAAATCGCCATATTTTTTATTTTGTTTATCAAGATAGTCACATCCTTTTTATGGAAAACTCAATTCAATAGAACCGTCTATATTTTTTTCAATCTCTGTTAATAATAGGTTACGGAACATGTTCAACCACATTTCTTTTTCCATGTTAAAGAAACTACGACGTGCCTCTAAGGCAAATTCATTGATTGGTTTATGTTGAGCAGAACTTCGACCATCAACAATACTTTTAAGTTGTTGTAAATAATCAAGTTGATCTATCCAACCATTATCAATTGCTTTTAAAACAGTTATTTTTTTAAAGTATGCTAATTGAAGACCATTCTTAAATCGATCTAATGATTTGTCTAAAGCTTCGCTAGCAACATTGAATAGAAATAAATGAATATTTTTCTTTTTCATATTCCCAGCCAATTGGTCTTCAATATCTGCCAATTCATATGCACTTTCTACATTGTTAAAAATAAAATCAGCAACATCATGCAGCTCAATACTACGGTAATTATCTACAAAATTTGTAATCACCTCATTTAAACAGCTATTTATCAATTCATCGATAAAATCAGGATCATCAGTTAAAACTTCATTTCTTGTTCGATATATTTTTTCTCGTTGATTACTTAAAATAGTGTCAAACGCCATAGTCCGCTCTCGACCTTGTGCCTCAAGGTTTCCTACTTTTCTTTGGGCTGAGTCAATTGCATGTTTAACGATTCTTTTATCTATTGGCTGATAAAGGTCAAATTCACCTATCTCACCTTTTTCAACATTTATATCATGATATTTACGAACTCGATTACTTGTGTTTTCAACGACAATCTTATCTTCTAATGAAACTAAAAATTGACTTTCGCCTGGTTCCCCTTGACGACCTGCTCGCCCACGTAATTGATTATCAATTCGCTTGCTAGTCATTCGTTCAGTCCCAATGACTAAAAGCCCTCCATTTTCTTTTGCTTCTGGAGTCAGCTTAATGTCAGTCCCACGTCCTGCCATCGATGTTGCTAAAGTTATTGAATTAACTCCGCCTGCTTCACTGATAATTTGCTTTTCTTGTGGAGCCGTTGACGCGTTCAACAAATTATGTGGAATTCTATTTTGTAATAAAATTAAAGAATATAGTTGAGACATGCTAACCGATCCGGTCTCAATTAAAATTGGTCTTTTTTCATTAATTCCTTTTTTAACCAACTCAAGAGATTTTTCAATTTTTGCTTGATTAGTTAAATAAATTTGATCTTTTTTATCTATTCTTATCAATGGAAGATTTGTTGGTATCTCTATTACTTCTAGGTGATAAGTATCAATAAATTCTTTTTCATCTGTTTTGGCTGTCCCTGTCATTCCAGATAGACTTTTAAATTTCTTAAACAAGCTTTGATAACTCACCATCCCCAATGTCTTAGATTCTGGCGTTATTTTTAAAGACTCTTTAGCTTCAATAGCCTGATGAATACCTCCATTCAGCTTTACACCATTCATTTTTCGCCCATTTACTTCATCTAATAAAACAACTTTTCCATCATCTACTACATAGTCTTGATCACGCTTCTTTAACATATTTGCTTGTAATGCTAAGACAATATGGCGATATATATCAAAATTACGGGCTGAAAATACGGTTTCAGGGGTATTAAAATATTCTTGGAATTTTTTAATTCCTAGTGGAGAAAACCAAACTTTTTTTCTGTCTTCACTTAACTCATAATCTTCCTCATCAAGGCTATTAACAAACCAGTTACTAATCTCGAATAAACTCGATTGCACTTTTGGCGCCCCAGAAATAATAAGAGACGTCTGAGCACCATCCAGTAAAACAGCGTCAATTTCATCAATAATGGCAAAATTAAATCTTTTAACCGCTTGTTGATCTAAGTCACTCCCCAAATTGTCAAACAAATAATCAAATCCTAAGCTAGAGTGAGTCGTATAAATAATATCTGAATCATAAAGTTCTATTTTTTTATCATCATCTACGTTTACTCCTATTCCTACCGTCAAGCCTAACCATTTGAAAACTTTTCCCATTGATTCTCCGTCACGTTCAGCCAAATATTCGTTTGATGTGATCAAGAAATTACCCTTGTTACCTTGCAACGCACGAGCGTAAAGTGGCAAAGTTGCAACTAAAGTTTTACCTTCACCTGTTTTCATTTCTGCGATATTCCCAAAGAATAAAGCCAGTCCACCTAAAACCTGAACTTTAAATGGTTCCAGTCCAAGTACTCGGCGATCAGCTTCCATAATAACGGCAAAAATATCGGGCAAAATTTTTTCTAGGTTTTGACCGTTTGCTAATAATGATCTAAAAACGTTAGTCTGTGACTGAAGTTCAATGTCAACCATTCTTTTATATTTAGGTAAAACTTGATAAACCTTTTGCACAATTTTTTCATATTTTTTTAACTTAAACATTTAAAATTCACCTTATTTACTAACTAATAAAAACCGAACCACCTCATAAATTTTTGAAACTAATGCAATTAGTGTTACAGACATTATGACAGTGAAAAAAAGTGGTCGAATATATTGGAGTTTTGGAATTTTTTGTTTTTTACCATACTGATGACGCTTTTGTTCATCATTGAATTTTGTATCAATAACATTACTCAATTCATCTTTTTTCATCTAAATCCTCCATTCTATTTATAAATAATTAATTTTTAATGCTTAAAACCTGTTTATAATCAGATACCTTAGACGAAGGTCCGTTTTGTTGAATCATTTTATTGAGACTACTTCTCCATGTATTTTCACTAGACATTATGCTTGCTAAATCGTTGCATAGAGATCTAACATCATAGAAATTCAAGCTTTTATAATTTGATGATTTAACTTGGTCCATAGAAAGAATTATCATATTTTGTCGATACGCCTTTTTTAAGACATTATCAACTTTCATACCATCGTTAATATCCAAATAAATATCAGCTTTATTCATTTCTGCAGCTAATTTTTTAGGTGCTAACGATGGAATTAAATGTAGATTATTGTATTTATCACCCAAATGCTCTAGTTTAGTACTCATATTTGTATAAGCTGCAACGGTAATGTCAAGTTCATTAAATGTATTTAGAATATCTTCTAGTCCATAAAGTCGGTCACTATTTGTTAATATGAATGCCTTCTTTATGAAGGTGTTTTTCCTTGTAAATTCACCAATATCTGACAAATAATTTAAATTAACTTTTGTTGATACATATTGTGATTCAACTTGTTTCAAATGGTCTTCATTATTAAATATAATTTGTTTTAACGCCTTCGGACTGTTTAACTCTGATTCCATATTTCCAGGTATTTTTTCTCCTAATGCTTCTTGCCAAAATAATGTTGTATTAGGTTTAACAGCAACTATTTTTGCAATAAATAGCGGATAATTTAACGAGTTAATAAAAATATCATCTGGATTAATTTCTGCTTTTTCTAAAAAGAAGATAAAGAACTCTGTTAGATTGTTAAATATAATTTTTCTTTCTTTAATAATTAGTTGTATTTTATGTGTAACTAAATTTTCGATGACAACAGCCTCGCCATCCTTATAGTATTCAGTCAAATAGGGTTTACCTTCTGAAAAAAAGCTAGTGGCATAAAGCTTTCCTGAAATATTATAAAAATCTTTTTTAATTATTTTTTTAGGATCTCCATTTAAATACCAATCAACCGTATCAACTAATCGGTAACCTTTTTTACTATAATTAACGCTACCGACAACATGTCCCATATTCTCAATGTTGGCATTACTACCACTAACATGTCGTATATCATAAAATTCCGGAACCTCTACTTGATCAAAGAAAAGTCCTTCTCGTTTTTGATGATCTATTTCCATAAAAAACGAAAATGGACTTATAGCATTTTCTGGTAAGTCTCCAGCGTAATGTACAAATAAATTATTTCTAGATATACCTGCAGTCCTTAAAGAATTTAATAGTCGTTGTGTCTTTCCATCATAGTAATCAAAAATATTAATTTTCATCGCCAACCTCACGTTTTAATCCTAGTAATGCACCCCACTGCTCAGATACATTGTTTTTTAAATATTGTTTTGCCTTTTTGCGAGCAACACTTCTACCAGATATTTCCAGCTTATTACTATAGAAATCTAAAATGGCTTGCTCCAAATTAATATCTAATTCTTCAATTTCAGTCCTAGGATAGAGCACTCCATTTTGACCATTCATAATAAATTCTCGATTACCATAATCAACATCAACACCAATAATTGGCAAAGATTCTGAAATCGCTTCTAGCAGTGACAAACCAAATCCCTCCGATGTTGATGCTGAAATATATGCACCATATTGACCATAAATACCATTCATTTTTTTATGTCCTAACAAATGAACATAGTTATTAGCATCTAAATCATCAATGATATTCTGGATTAAGTTTCGTTCACCACCTTCTCCATAAATATCTAAACTTAAATCTGGTAATATTGATTTTGCTTTCACAACTGCTTTCACAATTACATCAATATGCTTTTCTCTAGCTAAACGACTTGCTGTGACCATTCGATGCGGATCATATTTTCGATTATTTATAATATTGTCAACATATCCAACAGGAATAGTTACGACATTTGTTTTGTGTTTTAATTGACTTCGTAAAACTTGGTTTTGCCTCTCCGTTGATACAATAATACTGTCAAAATATTCTGCATGATCGAAAACATATTGATAATTATTGTTCCATAGAATATGGTGGCTATCTGATAAAGGCTCATTATAATGTTCAGCATGTACTACTGACATTAATCGTGCTTTATTAGCTAGTTTAGGCAATAGGCCTTCAACAACATCTAATCCGCGATCAATTAAAATAACATCATCTGTTTTTAATTGAAGCTTATCGAAGAGCTCTTGGTAGAATTCATACTTTCCATAAAGAATTTTCCCATCAATAAATGTCGTTGATATTTGGCCCTTTTCATAATATTGTTCAAATGCTTGCTTACCATCATTTTTGAAAAAAACTCTTCGAACTAAAACACCTTTTTGATATTCTTCAAAATTATTTAAAGAATCATCATAGTGATAGACTCGAATTAAAACGCTGTTCTCCACATAATCAATTCGATCAATCATGCCTGATTTCAATAACCAAATTTTATATTCTGTATTTTTATTTTTTAAGTTAATTCGAATTGATTCATTATTTTTATGAATAATTTCATATTCATCAAGAATGGTGGCCAAAAAGTCTTCAACTCGGTATGTTGATTCATTATTTCTACGTTCACTTAAATAGTTGTAGATAGATAATATTTTGTTTTTAGGAAATTCCATCAAATCTGTATATATAACAATATTTTTAGATATATAATTCAAATATATGTAATAGTCATCTGCCTTAAGTTCTTCTAAAAGTTCACGCCGATATTTTTGGGCATACTCTACGCCGCTTGATGCAAAACCAATTCCTTTATTCACACTAAAAATTCTCATTACTTATTCTCCAAACAATCATAAATAATTCTTTTTTATGATTATGTTTTTTCGTTAATTAATATATATTCATGGTTATAAATCTTATATTCCTAGAATTATTTTCTACGACACTTCTGTATTAAATACTCTTATCTGTATATAAATTAACGTTGTGTATTAGCTTTCTAACTCCATGTTAATCTTTTATTTAATACTAATTACCCGTACCATAAACACCTCCTCCATTTATTTAAAAAATTCAGATTAACTCTACACATTCACTTCCTTAACGTCTTTTAAATATTAACAAATAGTCAATTTTATAACGTAACTAATGTTACTTACTTCACATCAAGATAAAAAATGTGGTAATTTAAAAACAAATAAAGCGCACAAAAAAATATTTTTGTGCGCTTTATTTGTTTTTAGATTATTGTAATTGTAATGTTTTAAAATAAAAAACTATGAATACAAACCTTATAATACCGCATTAATTATTCATCATTTCGTTTATAAATACAGTTAAAAAACCAGTATTATTTAGTTATTTTTATGTAAAAACCATCTATTAACTATTTAAAATACTGTTATATATTAATTTGAAGATACATCATCTAATTTTTTAATTATTAGCATAAATTAAAAAAATAAATATTTATTCAAGTAATACGTTTTAAATATCTATATTTATAAAAATAAGCATATGTTTTTTATCATTAAAAAGCAATAAAATATATTATAATTAAGATCGCTGAAAATATTGAATACATTTATTTAAAATAATGTGAAATAAATAATTTGACAATTCACTTATAACTTATTATACTAAGTAAAATTTAATTAACTTATACCTTTAATCTAGTCCGAGAGGCTTGAAAGGAATCCATAAAAGCGACTTATCACTAGCCAATTTCATGAGGCCTTCTTTTCCTTGAGGATTAGAGGGCCTTTTTTAGGAGATGTTACGTATGCATAACACAAATATTGTTCTTGGAATTCATGATCGACCAACTCCCTTGCGTTGGTTAGGCTTATCTTTTCAACATCTCTTTGCGATGTTTGGATCAACAGTCTTAGTCCCCATTTTAGTTGGTTTAAATCCTGGAATTGCATTATTCAGTTCCGGTGTTGGAACTTTAATGCATATTCTAGTAACTAAAGGTAAAATTCCCTCATATATGAGTTCGAGTTTTGCATTCATTACCCCTATGGTAGCTTTGATGCAATCTACAGGTTATCCCGCAGTTGCGCAAGGAACAATTGCCGTTGGTATTGTTTACTTAATCACTGCATTATTAGTTAGTCAAATTGGGACTAATTGGATTGATAAAGCCTTACCTCCAGTAGTTGTAGGCCCAATTATTATGGTTATTGGCTTATCCTTAGCCGGAACAGCCGGACAAAATGCGACCATGAATCACGGCCATTATGATCTTCGTTTCTTTATCATCGCTTTTGTCACCCTCTTTGTAACAATTGCATGTAATATGTTGCTGCGGGGCTTTGCAAGTCAAATTTCAATTTTAATTGGGGTTGTTACCGGTTATCTGCTATCGATTACCTTAGGTTTGGTTGATTTTTCTAGTATAATTCGAACCCCGTGGCTCCAAGCCCCCGCTTTTGAAATTCCATTTATTGCATATCAACCGCATATTTATTGGGATGCCATTTTAGGAATGGCTCCTATAGCTTTTGTAACCATGACTGAACATATGGGCCATATCGTCGTACTAAATGAATTAACGGGTGAACAATTTTTAAAAGATCCTGGTCTTCATCGTACTTTGGCCGGAGATGGGGTAGCCTCCATGGTTGCCGGATTAATTGGTGGTCCAGCGATTACTTCATATGGTGAAAACATCGGTGTAATGGCTTTAAATAAAATTTATAGTATCTACGTCGTAATTGGTGCTGCAATTTTGGCAATGCTGTTTGGCTTTGTTGGTAAGTTAAGTGCTGTGATTCAAAGTATTCCCTTACCAGTTATTGGTGGTATTAGTTTCTTATTGTTTGGAGTAATTGCTTCAAGTGGCTTACGCATCTTAATTGATAATCAAATTGATCTTAATCGAAATAGAAATTTAATGATTACGTCCTCAATTTTAGTTATTGGAATCGGGAATGCCTTCTTGCAAATTGGTGATTTTCAGTTTTCTGGAGTTGCGGTTGCTACAATCGTTGGAATTGGTTTAAATTTGGTACTGCCACAAAAAGCTGCAAGTGAACTTTAAATTAAAAAAATTTACCTAAATATATTAAGTTTGAAATAATTAAATATAAAATAAAACCAGTTAATAGGAAAAATATGCTGAATTACAACATATTGTCTATTAACTGGTTTTTACTTTTTCAGTAAATTAATCTTATACCTTTTTGGATTAAATAATCTAAATTCACTTTATTTTAACCCGATTCAATAGCAATGAATTAAAGACAACCGAAATGGAACTAAAGGCCATAGCCAATCCAGCTAATTCAGGACTTAAGGTTAAACCATAAATACTAAACAAACCAGCAGCAATGGGAATTCCAATAATATTATAGATAAAAGCCCAAAATAAGTTAGCTTTAATCTTATGAAAAGTCTTTTTACTAATATCTATTGCCCGAGTTACATCCCTTAGATCATTTTTAACTAAGACAATATCTCCTGAATCAATTGCAATATCAGAACCAGATCCCATCGCAATTCCTAAATCAGCTGTTGTTAAAGCAGGTGCATCATTGATCCCATCACCAACAAAAGCCACAGTTCCATTTTGTTTCAATCGTTTAATTTGTTCCGCTTTCTCAGTCGGCAAAACATTTGCAATGACTTGCTCTATTCCCACAGATTTTCCTATCGAATCAGCTACACCCTGGTTGTCACCTGTTAACATAACAGGCTGAATACCTTGACTTTTTAACATTTCAATAGCATTTTGGGAAGTAGTTTTGGGGATATCTTGAATTGCTATTAATCCAATAACCATTTTATTTACTATCAAATAAACCACCGTTTTAGCAGCATCTTCTAGTTTCATGGCTTGTGTTTTTTGATTTTCAGTAATTTTGGTATCATCAGTTATAATTTTATAATTTCCCAATAAAACAAACTGACCTTGAACCTCTCCAATAGCACCTTTTCCTTCAAGTGCTTTGAAATTAGTTACATCTAGTGGTAACACATCTTCTTCTTGGCTAGCATCTAAAACAGCTTTAGCAAGCGGGTGTTCAGATAAATTTTCCAAGCTAGCAGCCAATCGTAAAATATTCTTTCGATCTGATCCGATTACATCTGTCACTAAAGGATGACCTTGAGTAATAGTTCCAGTTTTATCAAAGACAACCGTCTTAAGCTGTTCGGCGATTTCAAGAACGTCACCATTTTTAATTAAGATTCCCATTTTAGCACTTCGCCCCGTTCCAACCATTAATGCAGTTGGTGTAGCTAGGCCTAAAGCACAAGGACAGGCAATCACGATCACCGCAACGGCATAACTTAAAGCTTGACCTACTGGTAGTTGTAGAAAAATATACCAAATTAAAAAGGTAATAATAGCAATAATTAAAACAATAGGTACAAAAATATCAGATATTTTATCAGTTAATTTTTGTATTGGAGCACGACTAACTTGAGCCTTTTTAACCACATCAACTATTTGCTGAAGCATAGTTTCATTTTCAGTTTTTGTTACTTTAATGACTAAATTTCCATTAGTATTGATCGTAGCACCAATAACCTGGTCACTAATATTTTTTTCCACTGGTAAACTTTCTCCAGTAATAGCAGCTTCATCAACGCTTGAATGCCCATCAATAACGACTCCATCAATTGGAATCTTTTCACCAGGACGAATTAATACTTGATCATTTAGCTTAATTTCAGCTAAAGGTAACCGAACATATTGTTCATTACGCCAAACTTCTGCGTCATTGGCTTGAAGATTTAATAATTTTTCCGTTGCATTGGCAGCTTGATGTCGCATGCGTTCTTCAAAGACTTGTCCTAACAAAACAAAAGTTGTCACAACAGCTGCACTTTCAAAATAAACCGGCTGGTTAACGACCATCGCATAGATACTATAAAAATAAGCAGTTGCTGTCCCAACGGCAACTAAAGTGTCCATATTGGCATGATGCTTCTTAAATGATGCCCAAGCACTCTTCCAAAAAGGTTGCGCGGACAAAAACATAACAAGAGTAGTTAACAGAAAGGCCATCAAGGTATGACCAGGTAATACCCAACCAAGAGGCATTAAGATCATTTCTATTAATAACGGTATAGTCAAAACCAAAGAGATGATAAACCGTTTAGTGATACTTAGACGCATGATAAAACCTTTCTATTAATTACTTAACAATTAATTTTCCATGAAACATATTCATACCGCAAGCCCATGCATATTCACCGGCTTGATCCGTATTAACAGTTACTGAAGTGGTTTCATCTTGTGGTAAAGCCTGATTAATACCAAAATCAGGGAAAACGACATGATCCAAACAACTTGATCCATCAATTTTTGTAAAACGTAGCTCAGTCGGCATACCTTTCTTAACGATCACTTGTTCGGGTGAATAACCACCATCAACTTTAATATTAACAATTTGCTTTTCTTGTTCCATCGTAGCCTCCTCTGTTTCGACTTGATGTTTACCAAAGAACCACCAAGTAATTAATGCAATTAAAACAATACCAATGCTTAAAATAATCATTTGGGTCATAAAACGCTCCTTTTATCTAATTTTAGAAATTAATTATGTTCGCATTGTTGCGGTAAACAATGGCACTCCACTTCCTCAGGAGCATCTGGTAACCGTTTCATTAAAACCTTCATCATATTTTTAATATCATTTTGACTTAATGGTACAGTTTCGACTAATTTGGTAATAGCAGCTCCTTTATGATGATCACAAAATTGGTCAAACATATCTTGAGTATATTGGTCCGTAATTTCATGCTCAGTAACTGTGGGTGTATAGATTAATTGCTTCCCATTACGAATAGTATTTAAAATGTTTTTTTTAACAAGACGCCCTAATAATGTCTTAATGGTTGATTCCGACCAAGTTTGAGATTGCTGTAATATATCAATTAATTCTCGACTACGAATTTCACCTTGCGCCCAGATTACATGCATAACAGATAATTCAGCAGATGACATAGGTATAGTTGCTTGCTCCATATAAAACCTCCTTTTCGTTTTGGGTTTACATTTGTAAACAAAGTATAAATCAATCGTTTACAAATGTCAATTATCATGTTGATTTCACCTCTATACCTAGTTTTTTAATCTTTGTTAAATAAAAAACCAACCAATGATTTAGTTGGTTTTTTATTTAATTAACTTTTTTTTAAATACGAATTCTTATTAAGAAGTGACATATCTTTGACCATTATTAATATTTTATATTATGATGCAGTTTTTTTAAAGATCCATTACTACCATGAATCTTTTAAATTATATTTTGTCTTCAGCACTTAATAAAAAACGCATTGAATATTATTAAACTTAATATGATTTGTTATAAACATTTAATAATGTTTTAATTTGTTTGAAAGCGTATTCTTAAAAATATGAATTTTTTTATTATATTACTTTACTGGAGGTTTACAATGGATATAAATAATATTGAATATTTATTGAATTCCCTTAAACATAAAGGGGTTCCAATAATTACAAAAAAACGTCATACATATTTGACTTATCACGGATTTGAAGAAAACATCACCTATATTTTAAAGAAGGGAGTCATTAAAAATTCAATCATTTTACAAGACGGTCGAGAATTTAACATTTCATACATGACAAAGCCCAATGTGGTAAACCTATTACGGGATGATGAAATATCCAAAGATAATGATCAACCATTCAACATCCGAATTGAATCTGATGTTGCAGAGTTTTATAAGATGGATCGCATAGATTTTTGGAATATGGTTAATAATGATGAAAAATTAAGAACTTATGTCAGTGAATATTATAAGAATAAGCTTTCTCAAAATATTACTCATCTCCAAATGATTTCTATGAATGGAAAATCAGAAGCAGTATGCGCTTTCATATATGAATTAACCAAACTTTTTGGAAAACATTTATCCGATCAAAAAGATGTTTATATTGACTTTATAGTAACCAACGAGGATATTGCAAGTTTTTGTGGCATAAATTCACAATCCTCTGTTAACCGTATTTTAACGACATTAAGGCAACAAAAAATTATCGATATCAAAAATCATCATATTATCATTAAAGATATGGAACATTTGTTAGATAATGTGGCAATGTAATTTTAATAGGTTCGTTTGAATCCACTCTGTTAATTACACTTCTTTTTTTGATGAA
The DNA here is from genome assembly GCF_000277645.1 of Weissella koreensis KCTC 3621. Next base: position 41,080 of record NZ_AKGG01000011.1, read on the forward strand.
AAAATCTTTAATATTAGATTCAAAATTATAACTATATTTTTATAATACCATACTACTTTTGTTTTTGACTATTATATTTTTTGCTTAAAATCAACATTTTAATTTTTTAGCTTAACTATATTAACTTAAATATAACCTATTCATCGCTTTTTAATGATTTATTAAAGCTATTCTGGCTTATAAAACATACTTAAAATAAAAATTATTTTTGTTAAACTAACTACTGAATTTATTATAAAAAATTAAAAACCTCACAATTTAGCTTTAAGCCAATTAATGAGGTTTAAATAAACATTATCTGCTTATAGATAGTGTTTTTTATTTTAAAAAAATCTAATCTACTAACAAGTTTTTAAATGCTTCAGCATATATCTCCATAGCTATCCGCATATCTCTTACGGGCCAATTTTCATTGGCTTGGTGCATAAAGTCAGGCGTTGTTGTTAGCATTGCACCAAATGCGACACTATTCTTCATGGTACGTGCAAATGTAGCACCACCTGATATACCAGGCTCTGCCATTTGTTCACCTGTAACTTTAATATATGATTGCATCAAAGTTTTCACAAGTGTTCCATCTTTTGGTACATATAGTGGTTCTAGATAATCAAAATTTTCATATTTGAAATTAAATGGAGCTACTTTTTCTTCAATTAATTTAATCAAAGCATCATGTTCTGTTTGGACCGGAATTCGCATATCAATTTGCATTCTGGATTCTTTAGCATTAATTTGCAAACTAGATATATTGAAAGTTAATTGACCAGAGACCTCATCTTTAATAACTCCTAATAAATTAGCACCAGTTGCATCTTCACCAAAATTTTTAATAAACTCCAAGGCAGCGACGCTAGGAAAGACATCGGCTAGAGCAATTCCTAAACGTAAGAGCGCATTTTCCCCCTCAGGTGCATTCATGGCGTGGACTGAGTTGCCTTGAATAATGAGTCCAGCATCTGTCTTCTGATAATTGAAGCCATGTTTTTCTAAGGCTGTTTCCACTTCAGACTGCCTAGCACCATTGTAAGTCGCTGATCCTGGTACAGCATTAAAAGCATTAACTAGATTAAGCTCTAATTCCGTTGAGCCAGGTCCAACCAAATATGATTGTTGAAGTCCCTTTTCGGCATACACAAGTGGAAATTCAGCATCGGGTGCAATTCCCATATCAATTCCAGCTTCTTTTTCATTATATTTAGCCATCCCCCGCCAAAGGATTTCCTCATCCGTTCCGAAAATGAAGCGTACTTTTTTATTAAAGGTCATTCCTTGATCTAGCAAGGCTTTAATGGTAAAGAGTGTCGCAATGGTTGGCCCTTTATCATCTTGGGTTCCACGTCCATAGAGCGAACCATCTTTTTGAGTTAGTTCAAAAGGATTCGTCTTCCAAGCTGCTTTATCTCCAGCTGGGACAACGTCAACATGACAAATTAGGCCAAAAATTTCGTCCCCTTCTCCAATTTCTGCATAACCATAATAACCTTCGGGATCAACATAAGTTTGATATCCTAATTCATCCGCAATTTTTAACACTTCATCTAAAGCTAAACGAATACCAGTTCCAAAAGGTGCATTAGGGGCTGCTTCAGTATTATATGAAGGTTGAGCAATCATTCGTCCTAGAGCTTTAATCGCATTATTTTGTATTTCATCTGTAATATAATTTGTCATGAATTTTTCTCCTTAAAATAAGGTGCAGATTACCAAGAAGGCAATCGTAACAACTAGTAGGATTCCCATTAGCTTAGCAGTAAACTTTAGCCAAGTAGTAATATTAACATGTGCAATTGCCAAGGCCCCCATCACAATTCCAGACGTTGGCGTGATAATATTTACCCATCCAACAGCGGCTTGATATGCTGTGATAATTAGGTCAGGTGTAACACCTGAAAACTTCCCTAGTGGTCCCATAATTCCCATCGTAGCAGCTGCTAAACCAGATGTTGATGGAATTAAGAATGACATCGGAATATAGAAAATAAAGGTTAAGACGATGAAAATTCCACCAGGAAGATGTTGAAGTCCTTGTTCACCAGCATGTAAGACAGTAGCTGTTATATTTCCATCATTCATCACAACTTGAATTCCACGAGCCACGGCAATCACGATTGCAACGCTTAGAAATTCATTCATTCCATTTAAGAATGAATCGATAAAATCACTTTCCTTCATCTTAAAAACAAACATTACCACTACAGACATGAAGAGGAATAACATTGTCATTTCACTAAAGTACCAAGTTCCAAATGGAGCCATATCATGTCCTAAGAAATTTCCAAGGAATGGAATTCCTGTTAACCATTTGGTTGTAGAGTCAAAGAAAGTCCATTTTTCATTAATACTATTCCATGGTACCAAACCGATTACCATAACTAAAAAGGTTAGACCAAAAAGCCACAAAACTGCTTTTTGACGTTTAGTCATTTCATTATCAGTATCATTAGTTGAAATTGAAAACTCATTAAGATCCGATTCACGTTGATTAAATACTAATGATTTAGTTGGATCTTGTTTCACCTTATTAGCATAACGCATAACATAAATAATACTAATGGCAGTTGTAATCACTAATAAAATTAAACGTGGAAATAAGCCATCCCCAGGAGAAATATTTAAACTTTGTGAAGCGACTCCTGTTGCAAATGGGTTAACCGTTGAAGCCAGCACCCCCACCTGCGAACCAATTAAGGCAATCGCAATTGCAACTAATGAATCAAATCCCACGCTGATCATCACTGCAATTAAAATAGGATAAAATGCAATGGTCTCTTCACCCATTCCATAAGTTGATCCACCTATTGCAAATAATATCATTAAAATAGGAATCAAAATTTTTTCTTTTCCAGCATATTTTGATAACATTGTCGAAATTCCATCATCTAAGGCTTTGGTTTTATTAACGACTCCCAAAAATCCACCGATAACCAGAATAAATAATGATATGGCGACAGTACCGTCACCATCCTCAGTTCCTACCATTCCTTTAATCGGAGCCATGAAAACATCCCAGATTCCCTGCGGATTAGCTGCGCGACTATGATAAGTTCCCGCAATAATTTCGCCTGCTTTATTTGTTGCATATTGTCCAGCTGGAATAATCCAGGTTAAAACAGCTACGGCAATAATCAAAAAGAACAAAATTGTAAATGACGACGGCATCTGAAATTTTTTCTTTTTTTCTTTCATAATATCATCTCCTTTGATTAGTTAAGCATTTAACTTAACTACATAATATCTCATTTGTAAGCGGTTTTAAAGTTATAAATCATAAGTTTTTAACCTAAATTAAAGCTTGCTATAGATATGCAAACATTTATGCATATATAGATGCATATTATCATTATTTTTTATAAATGATCCCTAAGTTATTATCTATAACTACATAAAAGATAAATTCGAAACATTCATTTTTTTATTTAGGTGGTTATAAATTAAAAGGGATAATCGTTATTACTAACGATTATCCCTTTCTATTTATATTATGATATCCGTTTAATTATTAGGCCACTGTTTTTTTAGACTAGGAATTGAAATACTAAATAAAATCAAAGTTAAAATAAACAGACCGAATAATACCCAAACTCCTGTACGACTACCAAGCATTGCTCCATGCTGAAGATCTTGTTGTTGACCTGAAGCAAATAGACGAGCTGCTAATGCTGTAGCAGCGGCCCCAGTAAATTGTTGCAAGGTATTAAGAACACTATTACCATCCGCTGATAAATTTTGATCTAATTGACTCAAGGTTGCTGTCATCAAATTATTAACCGCTAATCCAGAACCGAACTGAGTCATAATATGGAATCCCAATAAGAACCAAATAATTTCATATTTGAAAGTTAATGCCATCCCAATCATTGCTAGGGTTGAAATTATTAACCCAATTGAAATCGGCTTAACTGGTCCAATTTGATCTAAAATACGACCAGAGATTGGTCCTAAGACAGCTCCAATTAAGGCACCCGGGAACATAAATAATCCAGCAACAGTTGAAGACTGGTGTAACCCAATTTGAATGAAACTTGGCAAAATAAATGAAAGAGCCAAGAACATAGCTTGGTAAACTAAAACACCAACTAATAATCGATTAAAGACATGATGTTTAAATACTCGTAAATTAAGTAATGTAGTCTTACTATTAAAGTAATAAAAGATTCCTAATGCAATTAAGCTTAACAAGAGCCATTTAACTGATAATTGCTCAATAGCTAATAAAAGACTAGCTAATCCAATCGATAACATAATAAAAGCCATAAAATTGAACTTTTCATTACGCATTACCTTTTCAGTTGGAATTGATCTTAGGCCTAAAATAAACGAGATAATAATTAATGGTAACAAAAACCAAAAAATAGCTCGCCAACCCAAAGCAGCCATCACTACTCCACCATAAGTAGGCCCAATAGCAGGTGCTAAAGCGGTCGTCATCGTTCCAATCCCCATCATAGAACCACGCTTTTCTAATGGCGATTTAGTCAAAATGATATGAAACATCAACGGTAAAGCAATTCCAGTTCCAATTCCTTGAAAAACACGTCCTAATAATAATATAGGCAAGGTTGGTGCAAATCCATCCGTTAAAACTCCTACTAAAAACATTAAATTAGAAATGATAAATAAGCGATAAGCTGAATAATTGCGAATAAAGTATGCTGATAGTGGAACTACCACCGCAATGGCTAATAGATATCCCGTAGTTACCCATTGGACTCCATTTGCATTCACATTAAATTCTTGCATTAAAGTTGGAAAGGTTACGTTCATTGAAGTCTCAATTAAAACCCCACTAAAACACATAATTCCGGCGGCGACAATTGCGGCAAAAACGTGCCATTCTTTTGTTTTCATATGTTTCTCCTCTTCATTTTATAATTTCTAAGACATAAAAAAGACGGCATAATCAATTGAGATTACGCTCGCCTCTATTATCGGTATATTTGAAGTTAAATATACTATCTGTACGAAATAATAATATAATTTTAGCATATCTAATCGGGCTTGCCTAGCTATGACTAGAATTTTTCACAAAATATAATGCACTAACACCTTAGGAATGTTATTCTAGAAGGAATGATTAAAAAAGGATAGGTTTTATTAATAATGGCAAACAGGCAACAATTTATTCGTAATTTTGCAATTATTGCACACATCGATCATGGTAAGTCTACTTTGGCCGATCGAATTATGGAAATGACAAGTACAGTTAGTGATCGTGAATCATCTGCCCAACAATTAGATGATTTAGCAGTCGAAAAAGCTCATGGAGTAACCGTTAAGTCTAAGGCGGTCCGAAACTATTATGTTGATGAAAATGGTGATGAATATCAATATAATTTGATTGATACCCCTGGTCACGTTGATTTTAATTATGAAGTTTCTCGTTCATTATCAGCCACTGATGGTGTGCTACTAGTTGTAGATGCAACTAAGGGTGTTCAGGCTCAAACGGTCGCCAATTTCCGCTTAGCTAAGGAAGCCAATTTAACTATTATTCCTATTGTAAATAAAATTGACAATAATATGGCAGATGTTGAAGGAACTATCGATCAAATTTTAGATCTTGACGTCGATTTTGCTGATCAAGAAATTTTGAAAATTTCAGCTAAAAGTGGTTTAGGCGTTGATAAGGTTTTAGAAGCCATCCATGATCGTATCCCAGCTCCAGTTGGAGACGATAATGCGCCATTAAAGGCATTAGTTTTTGATTCTAAATTTGACCCTTACAAAGGGGTTGTAGCTCAGGTTAGAATTTTTGAAGGTCAGTTAACCAGCCAAACAAGTCAACTTTTCTTTGCTAGTCAACTAAGCGCGACTAACAAAGAAATTGGGATTTTTGCTCCTGAAATGTTAACTATGAATAAATTATCCGCTGGAGATGTCGGTTATGTTGTAACCGGGGTGAAAGACTCCAATGCAATTAAAATTGGAGATACGATTACGAACACAGATAATCCAGCAACCAAAGCTCTACCTGGTTATCAGGCAGTCGAGCCGATGGTTTATGCTGGCTTGTATCCTAAAAATACCGATTATAAAGAATTAAAAATTGCAATTGAAAAATTGGCATTGAATGATGCTGCCTTTCATTATGAACCCGAACAATCTGAAGCCTTGGGAATGGGATTCCGTGGTGGTTTCTTAGGTATTTTTCATCTTCAAATTATTCGAGAACGTTTACTAGCTGAATTTGGTTTAGAAGTTTTAACAACAATGCCAAATTCAACATTTAAATTAACATTGAAAAATCAAGACGAGCCATTATATGTTGAAAACCCAATTCAATTCCCTGACTGGTCAAAAATTGCCAAGGTTGAGGAACCATATGTTCATGCTAAAATGACTTTGCCAAATGAAATGTTGAATGACATTATGCGCTTAGCCGAAGGACGCCGTGGAATACTAGAAGATCTGGATACATTAGGATCAATGGTTGTTGCCACCTATTTAATGCCAATTTCTGAAATTGCATATGACTTTTTCAATGAATTGAAATCTGTTTCACACGGTTTTGCTACTCTATCAACTGAAGTTGCGGACTATGACTATTCAGATTTAGTTAAATTAGAAATTGCGATTGATTATGTTAATATCGATGCGTTAACTATGATTACACATCGGTTGAAAGCTGAGAGAATGGCCCAAAACATGGTTAATAAATTACGTGATTTAGTACCGCGCAAGTTACAAGTTATGCCAGTACAGGCAATCGTCGAAGGAAAAGTAATCGCACGTGAAAATATCCCACCGCTACGGAAAGTTGCTGCAAAAGGATCTTCGGTTTCTAAGAAACAACAACAACTTCGTCGAACTGGTCAATCTAAATCAAATATCGAGTTACCACAGGCCGTCTTTGACGCTCTATTGGACCTAGGATAATTAAAAATCCGTCAGCTAGCATTACGCTAACCGACGGATTTTTTTAATTAAATATATTAATTTATTCAACATCTTTTTTAAATAACAAATGAACCCCACCATCAGATAATGGTTTAGCACTAACAAAGCTAAATTTATCATTAACTTGGGTTCCTAAGGTATCAAAAGCTGCCTTTTGCATAGCGTTACCATCCACATGAGGTGCCACCACTAATGAAATTTCGTCTACGACATGCGCTTTCAAAAAGGCACCATCAATGACAGCACCACCACAAACAGCCAAGGTATCAATGGTAAAGTGTTGTTTTAATTTAACCAATACTTCTTCGAAATTAAAGTCTTCCTCCCCGCTAATAATATAAGGAATATTCATTGAGCGTAGAAAGGCTAAATAGTTTTTACTGGCTTGTTTGGTCACAATTTCAACAGCATGCATTTTATGCTCATTATATTCAAAATAATTTTGTTCCCAACCACATTGCCCCTTTCGATCAAAAGAAATAGACCAAGTTTCTGATTTAATCTCCGGTAGCCAATCCTCATATTCAATCCCTTCAGGATCATACTGACCTAGATCAGGATGACCTGAAGCAGCATACATTTGAATTGTTTCTCTTCCGTTTGCATCAGCATTACTCATTCGGAAGAGTTCATCCGAATAATAAGCACTTGATACTGCGCTACCATGAGGCCCGTCAATTTTACCATCAATTGAAACATACATGTGAATGATTACTTTACTACGATCCATATTGTTCCTCCACTTATAACTTAATTGTTTTTGATTTTTATTATTCCTACTTAAAAAATCTATAAAGCTAGTATATTCCTTGGAGTGTACTTTAAGGCAAGGCTCAATTTTAAATTTAAATAAAGAAAGATGAGATACGTTATCTCATCTTTCTCCAAAGTAGCATTAAACCATTGCCACAATACTTTTAGTGATCTTATCCGCAACTATCTGAATATCATAATTTTTTACATTACCAAATTTAGTAATTCGCATAAACTCAAAGAATATTTGTCCAACTAAAAGGCGAAACAAATCAACGATTGAAATTTCCGAATTAGGAATTAAGCTTTCCAAAGCAGAACTTAACTGCTTAATTATAGGAGTAAATTTTTGTCTCAACCGATTGAGTAAATCATCATTAACTAAGGCTTCACTCATCAAAATTTGTAAAATAAGCCGATTATCATAAATGAAAGTTAAACGATCATTAACAATAAATTGAATAGTTTGTTCAAAATCTTGATTTTGAGGAACTCGTTTTTGAATGAATTCTTGTCCATAACTAGGGATTAAATCGTCCATTAATGGATTGATAATAGCTTCTAATAAACCACGTTTTGTTTTAAAATACTTAAAAATGGTAGCTTCACTCATCCCTGATAATTCTGAAATTTGGGCGGTTGAAGTCCCATTAAAGCCTTGATCAGAGAAAAGTTTGACGGCTGCAATAATCACTTTGCGTTTCCCCGTTGGCATTTCAATTGTGGCAATGAGATCATTAAAATCATCAATTATTCTATCAGTCATATTATTCCCCACTATATATTTATATTTTATACCTTACGATAACGTTTTAAGCCTAAAATATTTCCAATCGTGAGTAATACCAAGAAGACTAACAGGATCAATAGATCAAACCAAATTTGTGAAAAGCCAGCACCGCTCATTACGACGTTAGTTAAGGCCTCTCCAGCATACTTCATTGGCATGATATCGGCAATAACTTTTAACCACCCCGCCATTGAATCTAATGAAACTAATCCCGAGAAAAATATTTGTGGTACAACGACTAAGGGGATAAACTGCATCATCTGGAATTCAGATTTGGCAAAAGTTGACATCAAGATACCAAACGTCAAAGCTACCATCGCTAATAAGATGTTAACTACAACAACCCACCAAATTGAACCAATTACTTCAACATTTAGAACCCAAATAGTATAACTGACAATAATCAAAGTTTGTAAAATTGCCAAAAGTCCATAACTTAAAATATACCCAAAGACAATATCAGAACGCTTGACTGGGGTTGCTAGTAAACGATCTAATGTTCCAGAAGAACGTTCGCGTAAGAGCGCCATTCCAGAAATCAAGAAAACAAAGAAGAAAACAAAAAATCCCATTAGAATTGGTAAAATTTTATCAAAGTAAGATGTATCTTTATTACCATAATTGTAGACATTATGAATCTGAGGTTGCTCATTTTGTGTTGGATTAACCCCTGCGGCTTGTTGTAATTTAGCAAGGGCCGTTGCCATTCCAGAAATTTGATTTTTGACTTGTGCAGAAGCTAATGCTGATTTAGTTAAAGTCGTTTTAGTTGCATCTAAATTAGCATAGGTCACCGTAAAATCAGTTCCATCATATTTAATAATTCCGTCAATTTTTTGATCTTTCAAATCTTCCTTGGCATTTGAAACTTTACTATAGGTTTTCAAATTAATATGATCAGTATCAGCAAGGGTTTCTTTTAATGGCTGCTCCATATTGATAGTAGCAAGATTAACTGTTATATCTGAATTGTTATTAAAGACAACCTTCATTAGACTCAAAACTAACAAAGGGGCCACAAACATTAACATTAGTGTTCTCTTATCCCGAAATAATTCTTTCCGGACACGACGAGCAATTGATAAAATCCGCATTATTTTTCCTCCTCTGCCATCAAAAATACTTCTTCAATCGTATCAACATGATATGCATCTTCCAATTTTGATGGACTGTCATTAGCAATCAGCTTACCACCAAGTAATAAGGCAACCCGATCGACTAATTCTGCTTCATCCATCACGTGAGTTGTCACGAGTATGGTATGCCCATTATTACGCATCGTTTGTAATTCATGCCAAATTTGTCGTCGTAATGATGGATCAATTCCAACAGTTGGCTCATCTAGTATTAATAGTTTAGGATTACCTAAAAAGGCAATTGCTAATGACAGCCGACGCTTCATACCTCCTGAATAACCTGAAGCATACTTATCCAGATGAGGTGTTAAATCAACAATTTCAGCAACTCGCTCAATTTCAGAATCAATATTTTTAACACCACGCATTTCAGCAAAAAACTCCAAATTCTCACGACCGCTTAACTGTTCATATAGAGCATCAGATTGAGCCATATATCCGAGCTCACCTAAAATTTGACGTTCCGGCATTTTCTTATTAAAAACCGTTGCATTACCAGCATCAACTACTTCCATACCTAAGGCAATTTTGATGATAGTTGATTTACCAGCTCCAGAAGGGCCAATTAGCCCTACGATTTCTCCTGGATTCACCGCAAAAGAAACATCATCCAAAACAACTTGAGTCCCATATTTTTTACTGACATCGGTTAGTTCAATAATTGCTATAGTCATATAAATCTCCTTTTATATTTAAGTGAGTGATTACTTACTTACATTTACATATTCTACTCAGCTTTATCCGTTTGTCAAATAAATTTAAGTTTTTGCTTCGCATTGAGTTAAAGATGAACAAATAAAAAAGCCAGGACAGTTATTGTGTCCCAGCTTTATTGCTCTATATTTATTTGATTATTACGAATAATTAGTTTTTAAAAATATTAACTAAAATATCATATTTTTGAATTTATACTTTATTCGGATAACTTAAGCCTTATTTGCATTACCAAAAACATCAATCCGCTCATTTAATGCTTGTTCAATAGCTGAAAACCCAGGCTTCAAGAACTTACGAGGATCATAGTTTTTGCCTTCTAAATCTTTATTTGAAAGAACATAATCACGAATACCTTGATGGAAAGCCAATTGTGCTTCAGTATTAACGTTGACTTTAGCCACCCCTAATTGAATAGCTTGTTTGATTTGATCATCCGGAATCCCAGAACCGCCATGTAATACAATTGGCATGGGATGATTAACCGCATTTGAAACAGCTGTTGAGAGCTCAGATAAATGATCCAAGTGCAAACCATTCCAGTTTTCAGGATACTGGCCATGAATGTTACCAATTCCAGCAGCTAAGAAATCAATCCCGGTCTGGGCCATCTGAATAGCATCATCAATCGGAGCAATTTCACCATCACCAACGACCCCATCTTCTTCACCACCAATTGAACCAACTTCGGCTTCAACTGACACATTTGATTTCTTAGCTAGTTCAACAATTTCAGCAGTTTTAGCCAAATTTTCGGCAAGTGGTAAGTTTGATCCGTCAAACATAACTGAAGTGAATCCGGCATCAATCGCTTCTTTAGCACCCTCAAATGTTCCATGATCCAGATGAATAGCAATGGGAACATCAATCTCCATTGCTTCATCTAGATTCCGAACCAAGTTGGCAACTACTTTAAAACCACCCATATACTTAACTGCACCCATTGAAATGGCCATTAAAGTTGGAGCTTGACGTTCTTTAGCGACGCGAAGGATTGCTTGTGTCCATTCTAAATTATTAGTATTAAATGCACTAATAGCATATTGCTGTTCACGAGCATTTTGAATCATTTGTTTTGCATTCATAATCGTCATAATATTTTCCTCTTTTACTTTATTCCCAATTTGCTTTTTCAAAATGTTCTAGTGAACCATGAAATGACAAATCCATTGCGTGACTCGCTTGTATTAAGGCCTCGCGCTCAGAAACGTTTTGTGCTTTAAAAATTTGAGCTGTTTGAATCAAGAGATGCATTAACCCATTTTCTGCCATCCAATTCATTTTTTCATTATAATCGAATTGAACCCATGCAGTTCCACTCACCTCGTCATCCCACTTCGCAGCACCATGATATGGACGATCGTCAATTAAGATTCCACCTTCAGCCCTAGCAAGGCCTTTATCATGGGTCATGATCACTCGTTTATAGAACGGGCTTTCTTCATCAGTACCAAAATATTCATTCAACCATTCAATTTTATTTGACCATGAACTTGCATTAAACCAAGGAGCTGTTGATAAAATATATAAATCATAATACTTAGATAAAATTTTGACACTATCCAAAGCACCAGGTAATGGTTTTAAATGGCGAAATATATCTGGAATTTGATCAGGTTTCTCTAAGCCCATTTTAGCTGCTTGTTCAGTTGAAGCTGTTAAAATGGGTAAAGTATCCACCAACGTATTGTCCATATCTAAAAACAATTTAGGCTTTTTAAGCATTATATAATCCTCTTTTTAAAAATTGGTATAGGTAGATAATAACTTGTATTATACCGCAAGTTTGTGAAAAACAAAAATATATTCTGGAATATAAATCGATATTTAAACTATGTTTTTATTTTTCATTTATCATATTTATTTGTGAATATTTTTAACAAAAACGTTTCTAGCACTATAAATTGGTATGGACAAATATTTAATAATAAATAAAAATAACCGTAACTCAATGAGTTACGGTTATTTCATTTGCCTTTGATAAGTAAAACTTACCAAGAAGCTTTTTGTACACCAGGAATCAATCCCTTGTGTGCAAGTTGACGGAAGTTCAAACGTGACATTCCGAACTCACGCATATATGCATGAGGACGTCCATCAAGTTGATCACGATTGTGCATCCGAACAGGGGATGCATTACGTGGCAACTTTGAAAGCCCAACGTAGTCTCCAGCAGCTTTCAATTCAGCGCGCTTTGCAGCGTACTTTGCAACTGTTGCTTCAATTTTCTTAGCCTTAGCGATCTTAGACTTCTTAGCCATGGTTACTTAACCTCCTTGAATGTGGTAACTTTGCGCAACTTTGGAGAATACTTCTTTAACTCCAAACGGTCGGGCGTGTTACGACGATTCTTAGAAGTTAGATAGATACGCTCACCTGTTTCGGCGGCTTCTAACAAAATGTTAATGCGCATTAACATACTCCTTGAATTAATGTATTTGGGGGTTGCCACCACCCACTAGTGTAAACGACAGGTCTAGCTGCATTGGGCTAAACCCCAAGCTTGCGTCGTGCACAATAGCTAGTAAATTACAAAAACTAATATTACACGCATTTTTTACAAATTGCAAGGGTTTTGCCAGAATTGTGTAAAGTATTTTTACTTTACATCTTATTTAATGAATTTTAGCCCATTTAATCCCTAGTTTTTAAGTAATAATATATAAAAAATAATAAAATTATTTCCTTATATATTTGCTTAGTTAATTCTTGCAAATAATTAATTTGTCGCCTTCACAAAATGCCAACTATTAAACATTAATGGATAAACAAGCAAAAAATTCACTAATTGATCAAACAATCCAGCTAAAGGCCAACCAATAAATTGTGTCAATACTATCACAATTTCGAATACAACCATTAAAGCTCCTGATAATTGCCACATATTAGCAAATGAAGTTTGACCAACCACTTGTAAGGCTTGTCCGATCTTCCAATATAGATACCCCATCCCCAACATAATAATCAACATAACAAATAGATATCCAAAGTATAATCCAGTAGTCTGACTAACATCTACTAATTTCAGAACAGGTAACTCCCACCGTATAAACTGAATTAATACAAATGCAAACATAAATTGTTTTAACTTTTGTTGGATGATTTTTTCATGTTGATTCATATAATATTGAACCAAAGCCCAACTGAAAATTAATAAGGAAATTGTTACAACAATATTTATGCTATTAAAAATCAGATGTTTAGGCTGATCTTTAGCTACCAGGACGGCTAGGACATGGGCCGTTGGTTGATAGAACGGCCAGGATAAAACACCGATGATCGGTTGAATTATGTTCAATAATCCACCGAAAAGGCCTAGTGCCCAAATATGTTTACTTTGCCACCACTTCTGATTCATTTAAACTCCTACTTCTCTGTCTTTAAAATATTCAATTCAGATATTTTTAATAATGTATCAACAGCTTTTTGCATAACCTGTAGCGATACATATTCATAGCGACCATGCATATTTTCACCTCCAGCGAACAAATTAGGAGTTGGTAGTCCAAGAAAAGTTATCTTTGAGCCATCCGTTCCACCTCTAATTGGTTCAATCTTAGGCTCAATATCTAAAGCTTTTAAAGCATCAGCGGCTAAATCAACAGGATACATATTATTTTTTAGAATTTCTCCCATGTTGTAATATTCATCTTTGAGCTCGATTTGAATTCGTTCTACTCCAAAAGCTTGATTCATTTCGTTAGCAATGGCCTTTAGCCTTTGTTTACGCAACTCAAAGCTTTCTCGCTCGTGATCACGCACCAAGTACTGCATTTGAGCAGATTCAGGGGTTCCTGTTAATTTGATCAAGTGCCAGAATCCTTCACGACCGGCAGTATGCTCCGGCCGATCATGAGATGGTAATTGAGCATGATAGTCCATAGCTACTTGTAAAGCATTGATCATAGTATTTTTAGCTGAACCAGGATGAACGTTTAGCCCTTGAATCGTAATAGTTGCTGCAGCTGCCGAAAAAGTTTCCCACTCAATTTCACCCAACGGTCCTCCATCAACAGTATAAGCAAAATCAGCTTTAAATTGCTTCACATCAAAATGATCAGCGCCTGTTCCAATTTCTTCATCTGGTCCAAAGGCAAGCATAATTTTACCGTGTGGAACTTCTGGATGTTGAATTAGATATTGTGCAGTAGTCATAATTTCAGCCACACCAGCCTTATCATCAGCGCCTAACAGTGTTGTTCCATCTGTCGTAATGAGGGTATGCCCTTGATAGTTATTTAAATTAGGAAATTGTTCCGGATCTAATTGATAATCTTGATTCAAAGTAATCACAGAATGGCCATCATAATTTTCAACAATTTTAGGCTGAATCTTTTTAGATTCAAAATCAGCTGTGTCAACATGTGAGATTAAACCAATGACTGGTGCATCATAGTTTAAATTACTAGGAAGTTCAGCAAACACATATCCATCATCCATAGTTTGAACATTAGATGCTCCTAAATCAATTAATTCTTGAGCTAATTTTTTTAAGAAATAAATTTCTTTTGGATCAGACGGAATTGTTTTTGAATACTCATTTGAACGGGTATCAATCTTAACATAACGTAAAAATCTTTCTAATAATTCTGGATATTGCTTATCAGTCATTTTAATTCTCCCCCAACAATCTTTGTTTTTAAATATAAGTATATGGATCCGTATTAACCTGTGAACTAAAAACATCAACTAGATCCCATTTCTTAGTTTGCTGCCAGCGTTTAATCTGTTTGACCATTTGATCCTTGACGATTGACTCCATATGATGATCAGGATCAATAACAATAAAGTCATGAGACAAGACATCATGTCCCGTATGGTAGTAAAGATCAGCGGTAATTAATGCATCAGCCCCACTTTGTTGAGCAACTAAGTATTCTGAACCACCATCACCACCAATAACAGCAATTTTTTGAATAGATCGCTTCAAATCATTTGCGATGACTCGGACTGCCTTGACATTAAATAATTCACGAATAGATTGAGCATATTTTTGAACACTGATTGGATGATCTAACTCTCCAATTCGTCCTAAACCACTATTTGGATCTCCCTTGTCTGGTAATAAAGGCTTAGTATTTTTTATGCCTAAAGCTTCAGCAAGCCAATCATTCATTCCATCTTTAGCTGCATCTAAATTAGTGTGTGCGCTATAAACAGTAATATTATTTTTCAATAAATCAGCATACATTTGGTTTTGAGGATCTTCTAAATCTAAATTTTTAGCTGCATGAAACATAAGGGGATGATGTGAAAAGATAAAATCAACATGTTTCTCAATTGCTTCAGCAACTACCTCGGGGCGAACATCTAAGGTTGTCATGACACGATGGATATCTTGTTGAGAACTTCCCACTTGAATTCCAACGACATCTCTCTCCCATGCTAAATTTAATGGAGCTAGTTCTTCAATAGCTGTGATTAGCTTTTGAGCTTTCATTTTATATCACCTCTTGAATGGTTTGTGCTTGCTTTTGATAATTTTGATAAGCAATTGAATCGCTTTGATCTGCTTTAGTTAAAGTATCGAGTAATTGCTGAAGCCGATCCAATTCTGCTTGCCATTTTGCGATCCAAACGGCATCCTTATTTTGTAAATTAAATGGACCAAATGTAAGTTGTTGTTGCGTGAAATTAGTTTCTCCAGGTTTAGCTACTAATATTTCATAGTAATGACCATCATCAAAAAGCATCGTTTCGTTTATCAAAGCATAATGATGTACTTGTAACCAAGTTCGGACGGTTGAAACGTCAGTATTAGGTTGTAAAATTAGATTATCATATTGAATATGATCATGATGCCCTTGTTCTAATATTTTTTGAATTAACTGGCCACCCATTCCGGCAATAACAGCAGTGTCAATTTGATCAACAGGTTCTACCACCGCAAATCCATCCCCCAAACGCGGTTCTAAACGCCCTGTTAATTCTGCTTTTTCAATTTCATTTTGTGCATTTTGCAATGGTCCTTGGGCAACTTCACCAGCAATCGCAAAAGTTATTTTTTGATTTAATAAAAGATGCGCTGGTAAGTAGGCATGGTCGGACCCAATATCGACTAAGCGCGCACCCATTGGAACAAAGTCAGCAACACGTGCCAACCGATTTGATAAATTAATGGCATCCATTTTAAATTCTCCTGAAAAAAATATAATACTATTATTTTAGCATAAACAGAAAAGAGGCTGGAAAAAAACTGTTCCAGCCCCACTAATTTAAATATTTTATCCCTGACTTATTTACTTTTAAAATTCACCTCTAAATATTGATACAAAATCCAAACATCATTATTTAAAGCAGATAAATTGTAACTTTTTACTAGATCAAAAGATTCTTTATGTTGATTATATTAAATAGATCATTATTTTACTAAAAAGCCAACTACACTTAGCAAATAAATACTTTTCTAGTTGATTTTTTCATATCATTAATTATTTAATTCGGGGAACCATAGCTTTATTTCGTGTTGAGCACTTTCTGGAGAATCAGAACCGTGAACAACGTTACGCACTTCATCACCTGGCCAGTCACGTCCAAAATCACCGCGGATCGTTCCAGGAGCAGCTTCAGTGGGATTAGTAAGGCCCATCAAAGTACGCCATCCTTTAATAACGTTATCCCCTTCCACTACAATGGCAACCACAGGGTGCTCCATCATATAATGCATTAATCCAGGGAAAAAGGGCCGATCGGCTAATTCAGCATAATGAGCCCTTAACAAAGCTTCATCAGCTTGTACCATTTTGATATCGATAATATCATAGCCTTTACGCTCAATTCGCCGAATAATTTCACCCACTTTTTTTTGGATGACACCATCTGGTTTAACAATTGCTAATGTACGTTCTGTCATGTTATCGTTCCTCCAACTTTTGAATAAATCTATTATAACGAAAAAAAAATATTTATGAAACCGCTTCCGATAATATAATTCAATTTATTTTCGTTTAATAAATAAATTGAAGGTAATCACATCTATTTATTTCGAATCAATGGGCGCCGGAAATATACTTTCGCTTGCTTTTGATCTAAGCCATGAAGAATAATTGGATCAGCTGCAATGAAACGAGCCTTGATCTCATGAATTTCCTTTTTATCATTTGCCTTTTTATTGTGCTTTTGATTATGTCCATTCTCGGTTTGTGATTGCTGAGTCTTATTTGATTTGGCTTGTACTTTTGACTCATTATGTCTTATTTTATTTTTATTAACTGATTGCTTTGGTTTTGTTAAACGCTTTGAATCATGCTTTGATTCATCGACAATTTTAACATCAACCTTTTTCGATTCTTTCTTTGGAACCTCTTCTTGCACCTTTGGAGAAACGATTTTAGTCGACTTGGCTAAATTATTTTCGCTTAATTTAGGCTTTGCTGGCTTAGATGCTGTTATGGATCCCACCTCAACAAAGACATAGCTAGAAACTTCACGCCACTGCCAACGCCCTTTATATTTTTGAAGTGCTTTGCGCCAACGTACAACGTATGTTAAAGCAGTTTTAGCAGTATGATTTGGTGGTAAAAGGTCACTTTTTTCAATTTCATAGCGCTTTAAAATTTGTAAATCGGTATTATGCGCAATCCATTGTTCGACAAAGTTAATTGAATTAGTTTCAATATCTGCCACATTGCCAAGTTTGATCCAATTTTGCTGATGCTTTTTTTGCATGTTAACACTCCTTTCTTATCGATTTGATTAAGCCTGATAAAGTATTATAAATTGGTGAATTTTAAAGATCATTGATTTCTGATTCCATTTGAGCCATTTCAAAATCTTCAGGGTTTAATTGAACATATTTATTCAATAAGTCGCTTAACATCTCATGATTACCAGCTTCACGGAAGTAATAGATCGCTTCTTTTAAGAAAATAGAATTCTCATTGAAGAAAGGTACAGCTGCTTGCCAATATTGATCCGCCATTTCATAACGTTCCAGTTCCGTATACGATTGGGCTAAATTCCAATATTCTTTAGGATCTAACTCAAACTCATCATCAGCACTAACATATTGATTCAAGAAGTTAATTTGTTCCATATATTGTTCTGTATCAACCAACATTTGTGAATAATTACTAATTAGGTTTTGAGAATCCGGTAAATTCTTTAAGCCCTTTTGATACAATTGTTCAGCCTGGTCATTTTCATTAAGTTGAATAGCCACCCGTGTCGCATTAAGATACCCAGCTTCATTAAATTGATCGACAGCCAGTCCGGCTTCATAAATACCCAAAGCGTCCTTTGGCATTTGTTTTTGTTCATATAATTGTCCCAAAGGAACATAAACTCCAGCATATGAAGGATCTATTTCAATCAATTTTTCAAAAGCCTCAATCCCTTGATCTCTGGTTTCTTCATCATTTGCATATAACATTCCTAATTGGAAACGCACCTCTGGAGTTAAATTAGCATCCTTTATTTGCTCTAGATAACCCAACGCTCTATTTTGATCACCAAGCATAGCATATGCGACTCCAATCCGCGAAACTAAATCAATTCCTGAAATTTGCGTCTCCCCTTGAACAATAAGGTTACGATAAAATGGAATTGCTTCAGAATATCGACCAAGTTCAAATAAAAATTCGGCCAAAGCAAATTGAATTACCAATTCATCAGGAGCTAATTGATAGGCTTCAGTTAACTTATTTTCTGCAGCTTCCAACAAACCTTCTGATTGATATAAATCAGCATAAACTAATAGAGCTTCTAAATAAGCTTCTGAATCAGATTGAATTGGCATTAGATATGCTAAAGCTTCATCACTTTGATCTTCTGAAATTGATATTTCGGCTAATTCAGTTCGTAATACATCTTCATCTGGATACTTGTCGAGCAATTTTTGATAAGCTCGTTTAGCATTAGTTGAGAATCCAAGAGCGTAAAGTTCCTCAGCTAATGAATGAATCGTTTCATCATCATCATGACGAAGAGATAAAGCAAAAGATTTTTTAGCTGCTTCTAGTTGCCCACCATCTAATTCATCCAACATTTTTTCAGCATAACTTTGCATTTTAAAATACCTCGTATAATTTTATAGTGCTGAATTATTAATTCTGTTTTTTATTTTGTCGAGCTTTAACTGCATCAATTAAAGCCTGTTTGGCTTGTTGCTTTTCAGCTAAAGTAACTTGCCCTTTTTTAGAGGCACCTCGTGAAAAATCATTATTTTTAATTGAACCTTTTGTTGACATTTTAAATTCCCTCTTTTTTTATAAATTATTCGAATTTTTTAACATTAACCATGATTACTGCTGAAATGGTAATAACAATAACAATAGCTATCATAATAATGTTTTGTATCATTCCCGTAGGATTTGCTTTGAAGGCAATTCCATATAGACTTGGTCCTAAAGCAGCGATCAAGTATCCACCCGTTTGTGTCATTCCTGACAATTGTGCAGTATCATTTGGACGACTAGTTTTGAGCGCCAAAAGAGTCATTACAGATATGAAAAATCCGCCTATCATTAAACCATAAACCATTGATTCAAATGCCCAGAACCAGAAATTAGCAGTATTTTGGTTGATAATTAACCCCACAGCACTAGTCACACCAAGTAGACCATTTAAAATGATTAACCAAGTAATTCCACGATTGCTCAAAGATACTAAAATTTTAGGGACAATAATTGAAAAAATAATGGTTACAAAAGCATTAAACGACATAATCAATCCAATTTGACCACTTTTAACTTGATGGTAATCCATCAAAGAAGGCATCCAAGCCACAAAGGTATAATTTAATAGTGACTGTCCTCCAAAAGTTAATAAGAAAGCCCAGGCTTGCCAAGTTTTCCATGGGTGCAGCATTTGGACTGGTTGCACATCCAATTCCTCGATAATTTGTTCCTTATTTAGCTTCTTTGAAGTACCTAAGGGTTCTAATTCACGAGTAACATAAATCCAAACTAATAATGCAAGTAAAGTCGCACCAACTAATATTAACATCACACTATTAATTCCACCTAAGTTTAGTAATGGGGCGGTTGTTAAATTACATAGAGCAACGCCAAGCATCATTGATAATGAATAGGTTGTAGTATATAGCGCAATTTTATTTGGAACAAAGGACATAATAACAGCGGGCATCAAAACATTCAGGTGCGCAATTCCAATTCCAATCAAAATAGTGCCCAAAACAATTAGATTGAAATTAGGGCACAAACGGGCTAGACTACCAAGTGTCATCAATCCTGCCGATAACGTGACTGTTCTTTTTAGCCCTAATTTGTTAGCAGTTTTAGATGCAAAATTTGAAAATAGCATAAAAACAACCAACGGAATGGTTGTTAAAACACTAAGCTGTGCCGGATCAACATTCAATCGTTGAGCTAACGGTTTTAAAATCATAGGAATTGCCGAAATGGGGCTACGCATCATTAACCCTAATAAAATTAAGGCAATTAATAATCCCCATTTACCAGCAGAGTTCTTACGATTGTGATTATTTTTTGAGTTCATGCAAGTTTCCTTTAAGTAATATTTTATTTAAAAATATTTGATTGGTTCCGGAAATTACGTTCCAGGATTGGTAATAAGATTAGTGCAATGCCAGCTCCAATTGCAACTTGTAGACAATTTCCGAAAATTTCAGCGAAGGTAATAGTTAAAGCAGCATTTAAAGTTACATGATTCCAAAGCTGTAAAATAATACCACTAATAAAATACCCCCCTACCATAATTAAGCCGCCACCGATGATACTAATTAATTTATTAATTAATCGTGCATTTTTTCGAGTTAAAAGCCCTATCAACCAACCTTCACTACCATGAATGATCATTGAAAAAAGCATCCATTGCGGATAACCGGATATTAAATCAATTAAAAAGCCAGTCAATGCACCAGTAATTCCACCCGCCCGACGACCAAAAAGCCAGGACATCAAGAAAATGCCAACCTCTACCAAACTAATGAAGCCTGTCGGTGTTGGAATTTTCAAGAAAAAATTGGCTACAATATTTAAAGCAATAATAACGGCAACAATAGTCCGTTGATAAATTGGTTTTAAACTATACATCCCGATTTGCTCCTTGCCAAACATTTCCTAAATTTTGATTAATAGCAATACCATTTTCGATTCCATGCTGAACAAATGTTTTAGCTTGTTGTGTGGCAGACAGAACAGTAGCGTTTTGTACTAGCCCACTTAAAATAGCTGCTGAAAAAGTACATCCAGCTCCATTGTTAAAATTATTTTGAATAATCGGATTACTTAGGATTTCAAGCTCGTTGTTTTCCATAATTAAGACATCAACAGCCTCTTGTTTTCCTAATCTCCGACCACCCTTAACAATCACATTTTTAGCACCGGTTTGTTTTAGAATTTGGGCACTTTGTATTAAATCATCCAGTGTTTTAATCGGCTGATTAGTTAACAACTCAGATTCAACTAAATTAGGTGTAATTATAGTTGCCAAAGGAAAAATATTTTCTAAATAAACCTTTTTAATAGCATCTAATTCAGGAGCATGATCTTCTTTAAATACTAGCACCGGATCTACAACCAATGGAATATTTCGATCTAGTTGGTTCAAAAATTGCAGAATAACAATCATTTGTTCCAAATTAGGAATCAAACCTAACTTTATACCTGCTAAGGTAAAATGAGCTTGAACTGAAGCCAGTTGATCCGCTAATAACTTTGCTGATTCTGCATGAATTTCAAAAATTTCAGGTAGGACTGTCACAATACTAGTAATTGCAGTCAGACCGAAAAGATTATATTCATTAAAAGTTGCTAAATCAGCTTGAAGTCCTCCCCCAGATAAACTATCTGATCCTGCGATGGTTAAAACCACAGGCGGTTGTTCTTTAATTTTATTTTGCATCATACCAAGTCTTACCCTCATGCGTTTCAACCTTCAAAGGCACAGTCAACTTTACAGCTGAGTCCATAACTTCAGGTACTAATTTATGCATTAACGTTAATTCGTCTTCAGGTACCTCAAAAATCAATTCATCATGTACTTGAAGTAGCATTTTGGACTTAAGTTGCTTTTGTTCCATTACAGATTGCATTTTAATCATAGCAATTTTGATAATATCAGCCGCTGACCCTTGAACCGGAGTATTCATTGCTGTTCGTTCAGCAAAACTACGTGCATTAAAGCTTTTTGCCTTGATATCTGGTAAATAGCGTCGCCGATGTGCAATCGTCTCAACGTAGCCCTTTTCACGAGCATCTAAAATAATCTCCTCGGTCCACTTTTTAACTCCACTATATTCATTTAAGTAAGTATCAATTATACTTTTAGCAGTTTTACGATCCGTACCAATATTTTTAGCCAAGCCAAACTCAGAAATACCATAAACAATTCCAAAATTAACGGCCTTTGCTTGGCGTCTTAAATTACTATCCACGACTGCATCTTCAGCAAGACCAAAAATACGACGCGCAGTTGCTGCGTGAATGTCTTCATCATTAATGAAGGCTTGCCGCATTTTTTCATCATTTGTAATATGTGCTAATACTCGTAATTCAATTTGTGAATAATCAGCGCTTAATAACGACCACCCAGCTTGTTGTGGTTCAAAAGCTTTTCTAATTTGTCGGCCTTCCTCGACACGTACAGGAATATTTTGCAAATTAGGATCAATAGATGATAAACGACCCGTTTGTGTCAAAGTCTGTAAGTATCGGGTATGTACTTTTGAATCGCTACCATGAATAACTCGTAGTAATCCATCAACATATGTCGATAAGATCTTAGCTAATTGCCGATATTGTAAAATTGATGCAACTAATGGAACGTCTGTCATTTGTTCCAAAACTTCTACTGATGTTGAATAACCAGTTTTAGTTTTCTTCAAAGGTTTTAGACCCATTTCTTCAAATAAAATCACCCCCAGTTGTTTAGGGGATTGAATATTAAATTCGTGGCCCGCTTGTTGATGAATCGTTTGTTCTAATTCTGATAGACGCTCGGTTAATTTTGACTGCATGCCCAATAAACGTTCAGCATTAACCGTAATCCCATTAATTTCCATATGTGCCAAAACAAACGTTAAAGGCAATTCAATTTCAGTATATAAATCAGTCTGTTCATGCTCATCTAATTTTTGCATGAGTGGCTGTTTTAAGGCGCCAATTGCTTGTGCTTTACGACCCAAATGTTCAAAAAAATCAGTATCATTATCTATGATCGCAAATTTGGCTCCTTTTCCATAAACTTCATCATCTGTTTGAACATCGAAATAATTATGCTCATGTGCAATGGTACCTAAATCATTACTATTGTCATTGACATTCAATAAATATGAAACCAGTAGCAAATCAAAATCAACTCCAGTTAAATCAACGTTATAGCGGTGCAAGGCCACAAATGTTTCTTTTGAATTAAAAACATTTTTCTTGATTTTATTATTTTCCAAGATTCTTTTCACAGGTGTATCTTGTGATAATAACTCTAAGTCACGACTAGCTAAATACCCTTGTTGTTGATTCCCGATAACAAAACCAACAATAGCTGCGCGATGATAATTTTCTCCATCTAACTCTACATAAAAGTCAACATCATCTTGTAAAGCTTCTACGTGAGCTAAATTATTAGCTGTTAAAGGAGCAACATTAAGTTTTACAGTAGGGTTACTTTCATTTTGAGTTCCAGTAATTGTGTATCCTTGATTAGCTAATTTTACTAGTTGTTGTTTAAAATCCAAATGCTGATAAAACGGAATTAAATCCTGATATTGAATTCCTCGATATGCTAGATCATCTAAATCCAAAGTCACTGGTGCATCAAGACGAATACGAGCTAAATCCCGTGATAAGAAAGCATCATCCTTATATTGAATCAAATTTTCTTTGCGTTTAGACTTCTTCATCATATCAATTTGTTCATATAATTCAGGAATATCATGATATTCCTGAATTAACTTAATGGCCGTTTTTTCACCAATCCCTGGAACACCAGGATAATTATCAGATGGATCACCTTGTAACCCCTTTACTTCAATCACTTGTTTTGGGGTCAAACCGCCATAAACATCAGCTACTTCAGCGGGAGTATATTTATCAATTTCAGAGATACCCTTTTTAGTGATCCAAACTGTGATATCGTCATCCACTAATTGACGCATGTCTCGATCACCAGTCACAATCGTAACTGCATATCCAGATTCTACGCCTGCGTGAGCCATTGTTCCAATAATATCGTCTGCTTCATAATCAGCTAATTCATAATTTGTAATTCCATGTAAACGAACCATTTCACGCAGCGGTTCAAATTGCTCCACTAATTCTTGGGGCGTTTTATCCCGATTTCCTTTGTAATTATCGTAGGCATTCGTACGGAAAGTTGTTTTCCCAGCGTCCCAAGCGACTAAGGCTTTATCCGGTTCAAATGGATCTACAATTCCATCAAGAAGGTTGTTAAAACCAACTAACGCATTAGTATGTAAGCCATCATGATTAACAAATCTGTCCACCTGATTAATGAGTGCATAAAATGCACGAAATGCTAATGAGTTCCCATCAATTAATAATAGTTTTGGTTTCCCCATGAGTACCCCTTTCAATTTCAAAAGTTAATCAATAATAATCAACTTATTTTGAGTGTGTTGTAATCTTAATTGTAACAAAATTTATAAGCCTAAAACAATTTATTGTTAAAGCTAATTTAATCAACCGAATTTAACCTAAATATATTAAAAATAAGGAGATCAAATTTATATATAAATTATTTAGATAAAAAAAGCAGGAAACATAATCACCCTGCTCTCACTTATTATTCTAATATTAAATATTTTCACGTCTAAAGAGACCAATAAGACTCATTATTCCAGCTTTAGTCAAATTACCTTCGTTGTACTGCAAAACATTTTTCTTATATACTTTTAGCCCAAAGCGACTAAGGAAAATAATCATTAAAATTTGTAAGATAATTGCAATCCACAATTCATATGGTTGCGTCAACTGCAATCCTAGTCTAGCGGGCATTAGAGTTTGCGAAGTGAATGGTACAAACGACAAAATTTTAACAATAACGTTATCTGGTGAGTTTGAGACCATAAAAGTCAAGACATATCCAAGCATTGCAAGATATGTAATAGGTGAAACCGCCTGCTGAACTTGGCTTTGATCATTAACTAATGCTGCGATAATTGCCGTCAGAATCAAGTACATGACAATCCCAAAAAAGACCATAATAATGGTAATTATTGCAAAACTAAAATCAACTCCATTCAAGACACTCATAATCATTTTAAAGGTGGCGTTATCATGAGATATAAATTGATAACTGATCAAACCAACAATAATATAAATTAATAAGTGCACTAAGGCCAGCCCAATGATACCAGCTAGTTTACCAAAAAATTGAACTGCTGGACTAGTAGCTGCCAACAGAATTTCCATAATACGTGAAGATTTTTCATTCGCAATCTCATTGGCAATCATTCCAACATAGGCTGTCAAGAATACAAAAATAAAGATTCCCAGTCCAACCGTTAAAATATAATTAGCTGTTTTGGTTGTTTCACCGCCAACACTAGTTCCCTTAGAACTTACCTGCTGCGTTTTCATCTTAGGCGCTGTAGTTAACTTCTGCAATTGATCATTAGTTAAATTCATCGTCTTAGCTTGCCGTTGCATCGAATACTGATTTAAAACTTGTTTAATTTCATTTTCATCAATTGGATTCCCTTGAGTTGTATTTTTCAATTCATATCCAGTATTATTTTGTTTTAAATAGCTGTCAATCTTTTTATGTTTTAATAGTTGATCGGCCTTCTTATCATCTGACACTATCTTATATTCAGCCTTAATGCTTTTATCTGCTTTTAAGGTTTGAACCAAGCTTTGATCCACATTTAATCCGACAACAGAATCGTTATGATTTGACATTGCTGTAAACACAAAGGCAAATACAGCTACCACTAATGCAATTAAAAGTGGTGATAGAACCAATGACCAATACCCAAGGGTTTTAATTCTAATTTTAAAAGTTTGTTTAGTAACCAACCATAGTTGTCTTTGAAACATCATCATTGTTTCCCTTCTGTTGCTTCACGTCGGAAAATATCATCCAAAGTTGGAGCCTGTTGTGCAAAGGCTGATACATATCCATCAGCACTGACTAATTTGAAAATAGCGTGTCCCGCAAGTGGATCAGATAAATGAATTTGTCGCCCTATCCCTCGCCGTTCAATTGACTTAACCCCATCAATTGATTTTAATTGATCATCTAGTACATCTGATTCAATATATATTTCAGTCCGGCCAAAGGATTCGCGAATATTAGCCACACTCCCTTGTAACACAGTCCTACCAGCGCGTAACATCGTTAATTCATCCGATAATTGTTCAACACCGCTCATATTATGGGAACTAAATATAATCGTTGCTCCACGTTGTTTAAGTTGCTTAATTTCCTGCATAACAATTTCAGTATTAACTGGATCCATTCCGGTGAATGGTTCATCTAAAATCACAAATTCTGGATTAAAAATTAGAGTAGAAATCAACTGAATCTTTTGTGCGTTTCCCTTTGAAAGTTTTTGAACTTTATCATGTATTGTTCCCACTACTTCAAGACGTTTCATCCAATCTTGAAGTTCTAAACGTGCCTCACTACGTTTCATACCATGTAGTTCTGCAAAATATAAAACTTGTTCTTCGATGGTCAATTTTTGATAGAGTCCTCGTTCTTCAGGAAGGAAACCTATTCTAGTCCGCATTAGGTCATCAATAGGATTTCCATCCCAATTGATGGAACCAGTCGTCGGCTCAATAAAATTTAATAGCATGCGAAAAGTGGTCGTTTTACCCGCTCCATTCTGTCCAATGAGTCCCATAATATGACCTGGTTTAACAATTAAATTAATATTATTAACAGCTATTTTATCTCCAAATTTCTTTGAAACATTTTTTAATTCAATCATAAATTTCCTCGATCTCGTTAAGACTAATTATTTATTGTAGCGGCGCCGAATGACTTTAGTATACGCTCGAATAATTAACCAAGCTTTAGTAATTAATGGACTACGTAATAAAACAATTCCAATTAAATAAACTACAAATCCTAAAATCAATTGGAAAACCGTCGTGCTAGGATATGCTGGCCAATTATAAGTCGAAACAATAATCACGAGATACATCAAAAGTCCAGTCACTAAATATTTTGATGTAATTGCTACGATGCGGCCAAAAGCAATGACTTCTCTTGCATAAAATAATTGAATCAAAAAAATTAAAAATTCAGAAATTAGCAAAGCATAGATGGCGCCAAATAATCCATATTTAGGAATAAATAGTAACCCTAACAAAACGTTTAATAACCACCCAAGAACTAGAGTCGCGTGAACGATGTTATTTTTACCAGCTAATCGTAAAAATTGTCCACCTAAAATTGTATTCCAACCCAATAAGAGAATTAATGGCGATAAAACGGTCATCAAAAGTCCAACATCTTTAAACGTTCCACCTAAAAACCAAGTAGTAAAGGTTACCGCTGTGGCAGCAGTACCAAACATAACCGGTACTGCAAAAGCAGTGACATACTCTACCGCATTATCAATATGTTCAATCAATTTATTGTAATTATTTTCGCGATATATTTGATAAAAACGTGGCATTGTACTTAATCCGACAGTAACTACAACTACAATAGAAACTTGATTTAATTGTAATGCAGCTTGATAATATCCGATCCAATCCAGCGTGTATGGTTTTAACAAGGTTACTAACAATTGCCCAGTTAACGAAAATAATTCAACCCCTAAAATAGTAGTAACTGAGGTTAATCCGGTTTTTAAAAATCTCCATGACCCTAATGAAATTTCATTAAATAATTCACGTGGCAAACTAAACCACATTAATCCATTTCCAACAATACGGATCACTCCCATTAAGAACAAATAACGATAAGCATCATTAGATGTCTTAACAGTAATTAAAATCAACATCAAGAATACAATTTTCATTGATGCTGCCTGTAATAGTGGTCGTGTTTTTTGACGAGTTCCAAGGTAGTACCAAGATAAATCTAAAAAGCTTCCTATCATTAATAAATAACTCAGCTTAAGTGTTGATTGATTCTGAAGATAACTAATATTCCAACCTGATGCCCAATTAATTAGAAATGATAGTGCAAGTCCACCCAGAATCAACATCATCAATCGCATAAACAATACATTCCAAAATATTTTAGGAACTTTTTGATCTTCATAGAGAGCATTATTCAAACTAAGTTGAGCTAATAAATTCATTGATCCTAAAAAAATTAAAACAAAAATATCAGTTAGACCTATGGTAAAAGCAACTACCCCATAACTTTGGACACCTAAAACGTGTAACAAGTAGGATAAAGGAATGAGGGGAATAATAACATTGATAAGTTCATAACTCACCTGATTTAAATATATTCTAAGTCCACGCATTTTAAATAATTATTACTCCTTAATTTTTAAAGCATTTATACATAAGTTTATATCTAATTAATGAGGCCTCTTGATAATTAATCAGAGGTAACAATTAGACTAATACTTAACATTATACAGCAAATTTAATATATCTTGATTGTAATATTCTGCCAATATACAATGTTTACAATTTAAAAATTTGTCACCTAATAAATGATTAAATTATGCCTTAGTATTAAGTATTTATTATCCATTAAAAGATCCTGAGACCACAACTTTACCACGAGTATGTCCTTGCTCGACTAATTGGGTTGCTTGCTTAATATTATGAGCATTGATTCCCGTTGAAATTTCATGCGTAAGTGTCGATACTAATAATTCAGTTTCAGCCAAATGTGCAATTTTTTCTAAAATTTTACCTTGTGAAGATAAATTGAAATTATAATCACTTTTAGTAAACATATACTCCCAATCAAAGCTAGCTGACATATCTTTAAAAGCGGTCAATGGTAAATCTTGATTAACCCCTACAATAGTTCCCAAATGACCAAAAGGTTCAATTAGGTTCTTCAATTGATCAAGATATGGAATTACATTATATAAAGCAGCGATAAATCCAACCCGATTGATCTTATACGAATCTAATGCAGGTTGCAATTCTTGATGATAATCTAAGGGATAAGTGACCCCATGCTCTTTTAACCAATAGAAATTTTCAGGACTACTGGTTGCTAATACTTCTAATCCACTCCAATTAGCTAATTGACTCATAATAGAACCTACCCCACCAGCACCATTAATAATTAATAAGCGTTGCGATTGATTAGCATTTGCTTGTGGAATTAAACCGAACTTTTCAAATAATAATTCATAGGCTGTTAATGCTGTTAGCGGCAACGCTGCTGCCTGAGCATCTGATAAATTACGCGGCGCCCGAGCAATCAATCGAGAATCGACAGCCTGAAATTCTGCATAACTTCCATTACGTTTAGTTGATCCTGCATAATAAACGCGATCATTGACCACGAAATTAGTAACTTGTGAACCGACGGCCGTAACAATTCCAACGGCATCATAACCCAAAATTTTTGGTGTTGTTTGTTCTGGTGTTGTCTGACGCAACTTAACATCAATTGGATTGATCGAAACCGCCTTGATTTGCACCAAAACATCATTTGGTAATACCTGGGGCATCCCCAATTCAACATCCAAAAAGCTATCACTTGCTTCTAATGACTTACCCTTATAAAAACCTATTGCTTTCATAATGTTTAAATCTCCTGTATTTTCGAGTTCTTTGCCAAATTAACTTAGCTAAAAATATTACTTCAAAATCATAAGTTTATGTTTCTATCTATATTAATATCATTATATGTTATTTGACTAATTTTTTTCATTATTATTCGCTTAAGCCATTAATTATTATTTATCAAAAACAAATTTCAGTTTACCATCAACCAATTCTAAAATTGCACTAAAAGATTTACCTGCCTTACTTTTAAACCCGCTAATCTCTTTAGTATGACCTTTCTTGATTAAATCTTTGATTGCCGTTTTTGGTAGAATTTTACCTGCCCATTTGCTTGGTAAGGAAAAATTACATGCTTCTTTTGAGTTGTAATTACTACATCCATAAAATTTACCTCGATCAATCATATGGCCTGCCTTACAAACTGGACAAATCCCCATATGCTCTTTATATTGATCAGCATTAGTATCTTTTTGACTATTTATCTGATCAGTTAATTTTTGATTAGTTTCAATTTGATCTGGAACTTCATTGATTAATTTCAAAATAAATTTTTCGATTTGTTTTAAAAACGATGCTTGAGTTCGATTATTTTGACCAATTTCATGTAAGGCCATCTCCCATTGTGCTGTTAATTCAGGCGAATTTAATAGCGGTTGTAACTCAACTGCTTGACATAAAATAATACCCGACATTGTTACAGCTAAACTATTATCTTTAAGTTCAATATAGCTCTTTGCTTTCAATCGTTCGATGATACCCGCCCGAGTCGCTTCAGTTCCAATTCCTTCAGTTTCTTTAAGAATCTCTTTTTGAGCATCTGCTAAGTCTCTTCCAGCATTTTTCATTGCAGTAATTAAGGTTCCCTCAGTATAAGCCGATGGTGCAACTGTCACCTTATGTTCATCTAATAAATCAAAATCGACCTTCTGACCGATATCAACTCGAGGCAAGCTAACCTCCCCATTAGCACTAGATTTTTTACTGTTTGTCTTAAATAATAATTTCCAACCAGGGGTAGTTATTACTCGTCCCATTGCCTTAAACTGTGCCTGACCTGACTTAACAATAATAACCTGTTCATCATAATTCAAATCATCCAAAAACATTGCAATCGTTGTTCTCAATACTAATTCATAAATTGATTTTTCTAAACTAGTTAATTTCATAAATTGATTTTTTGTAGGAATCGTTCGTGTTGGAATAATAGCATGATGTTCTTGAACTTTCTTACTATTTACGTAACGTTTTCTAGGTTCTTTATGAGCAATATTAGCTGTGACATTCGCAAATTCACAATACTGATTAATATTATCCAATAAATATGAAAATTCTTCGTCAGAAATAAATTGCGTATCCGTTCTAGGATAAGTTAAAAATTTCTTTTCATATAACGATTGAACTGCATCCAAAGTATTTTGTGCTGATGCTTTAAAGGCCTTATTAGCCCTAGACTGTAAAGTTGACAATGAAAATAATTTTGGACTAGGTTGCTTCTTTTTATCCTTAATAATGTTATTAATAATTCCAAAGTTATTATTATTTTCTTTTGATTGGCTCTTGTTAACTAAAACTAATTCGTTATCTGATAGGAAAACTTTAACCTTATCTTGATTATCAAACCTGATGAATGGGTCTAATTTAGCCTCAAATTCGCTTTTCCCCGTTTTTACATGTGCCAGCAATTCAATGTATGGTTTTGGTTTAAAATTATCAATCTCCACTTGCCGTTTATAAATCATATAAAGAGTTGGAGTTTGGACACGTCCGATTGAAAACACACCCCTAATTCCTTGTTTTCGTAACGATAAAGAATATAAAGGGCTTGCGTTCATTCCAACTAGCCAATCACTAAATTCTCTTGTTTGTGCTTCAATATATGCCGAATAATGCTGTTTAGCCTCATGCAAATTGGTTAGGCCATCACGAATAGCAGATGATTCTAGTGAATTAATCCATAATCGTTTCATAATTTTTTCCTGAGGATTAATACCAGATTGATTAATAATCGACCAAGCAATATTTTCGCCTTCACGATCAGCATCGGTTGCAATAATAATTTGATCAGCCTCAGAAAGTAAATTTTTGACTATTTTAAATTGCTCTGCCTTCCCTTTACCCGTTTTAAATTTAAATTGATCAGGAATAATTGGTAAATTATTAATACTCCAATTTTTATACTTTTCATCATATTGTTCTGGCAAATAAAGTTCTACCAAATGTCCAAAACCATAAGTTATATAAGTTTCACCATCAAAATATTCATTTGAAACTTCAATATAACCTTCTCGCTTCTTGCTACTTTTAAATGCCTTAGAATATGCAACGGCCTGCGTTGGCTTCTCGGCTAATATAATGGTTCTCATTACACCTTTTTCCCTTCATCACTTAAATATATAGGCTCATACGTTGTAAATATAAATTTCATGTTCAAGCTTATATTTTAATAATTTTTATAAATAAAAAAGCAGCAGATAGTTAAGACAACTTTCGCCTCTTCCATCTGCCTGTTAGCTCAGTAAATTTATATAATAAACGGCCAACCCATAGTTAAATTAGTGATATCGCATATAATTTAACCAACCATTTCAACTTGTCATTCCATTACTGTTGGCTAGTTTGACATAGGTTATTTTATTTATCTGTTTTATTTTGTTAAGTTTAAAATGAGCATCATTAACTTTCCATTATCAAAATTGACGTGTAAAAATTATAAATTAATTTAATAACCTAATTCAGCAAAATTTATACCATTTCAAAAACATATTAATTTCGCCATTAATTCTAACCTAATACATAAAAATTATAAACCACTCTGATTGTAATATGCAAGCTTAAAAAAGGCTGAGACAACTTATGCCTCAGCCTTTCTAATAATAAATTTAATCACCATTTAAGATCGAGTTTCTAACGATCACATAATCAACCAAACGTAAATCTAATAATTTTTTACCGCCAGCATAAGAAATGGATGATTGTAGATCCTCTTTCATTTCATTCAGCGTATTGTAAATACTTCCTCGATAAGGAACAAATAATTTTTTACCTTCGACATTTTGATATGTCCCCTTTTGAAATTGGGATGCTGATCCAAAGTATGCTTTCACAGGTGCTCCATCTAGATCAATTACTTCTCCCGGACCTTCTTGATGGCCCGCTAACATTGAACCAATCATGACCATAGATGCACCAAAGCGAATCGATTTTGCGATATCACCATGATATCGAATACCGCCATCAGCAATAATCGGCTTAGTTGCAACTTGAGCACATTGATTAATCGCAGCTAATTGCCATCCACCAGTTCCAAATCCAGTTTTTAATTTAGTAATGCAAGCTTTACCCGGACCAATACCCACTTTTGTTGCATCAGCTCCGGCATCTTCTAGTGCAATCACCGCATCAGGAGTAGCAACATTTCCTGCAATAACAAATGTTTTAGGTAAAGCTTTTTTAATATATTTAATCATGGCTATCGTTGAATCACTGTAACCATGCGCAATATCAATTGTAATATATTCGGGAATTAATTGTTCATCTTTTAAAAGATCAATAAATTGATATTCAGCCGGTTTTACCCCAACTGAAATTGAAGCAAAAATATGATTAGAGTGAGCACGCTTAATAAAATTTAATCGACGTTCTGGTTCAAATCGATGCATGATATAAAAATAATGTTTTTCTCCCAAATTGAGAGCTAAATCCTCATCAATAACGGTCTGCATATTTGCAGGAACAACTGGCAGATTAAACTTTTCAGGGCCAAATTGAATCGTTGTATCAGCATCTTTACGGCTATTTAATAAACCTTTTTTGGGAATTAATTGAATATCCTCATAATCAAAAATCATATCTTGAGTCATTATAAATATCTCCCTTTTAATAGTTCGTTTTTTGGTGTCATGAATCACAACATTTGACTCCTTTTTCATTATATAACGAACTATATATGATAATCAACTTATAATTAACGTATAAAGCAAACGAATGTTTTAAAATTACCAAAAATATTAAGCTACATTCATTAAAAAATCCCAATCTCTTCTTACATGAGATTGGGCTTCTTT
This sequence comes from Weissella koreensis KCTC 3621, assembly GCF_000277645.1. Next base: position 75,044 of record NZ_AKGG01000011.1, read on the forward strand.
TATTAAAATAATTATTTTTGTTTATTTCTTTGGTTTTTTTCACGATTAGAAAGTCGTTGTGAGTTTTTTTCTTTATTATTAGGTGTTACATCTTTACGCTCAGTTTGACCTTGTTGTGCTGCTTGCTGTTGTGCTGCAGCCATTTTATCCATGAAACTTGAATTTTTTCCAGTCTCCGGTGTTTTAATACGACCAGCTAAAGCATCTTCAACGACATCTTTAACTTCAAAATTTGCACCAACATGACGACGCAAACGTGGACGCCAAAGATTAATCATAAGTGTTTGAAGCACCATAATTACTGCTCCACCCATAAAGTATAATCCAATTCCGGCATTCGTAAAGAAAGTCATCATGAACATCATGATTGGCATCATAAACATCATTGTCCGCATTTGCTTTTTTTGTTCAGGCGCAATTCCAAGTGTTGATAAGTACGATTGTATTAGATAAATTAATCCAGTTGCAATAGCCAAACCGATACTTGGTTGTGCTAAATGAATTCCAAAGAAAGTGGCACTCTTAATTTCAGCTGCTTGATTAAGCGCCCAGTCCATTCCTTTCCAACCATGAATAATACTAGGGTTAATTGCTGCATACAAACCCGAGAAAATTGGCCATTGGATTACCAAAGTAGAAAAGTTCATACCACCCAGCATTGAAACATTATTTTCTCGATAAATATGCATCATTGCTTGAGTTGCACGAGCTTGTTCATCAGGTGTTTTAGCATTTTTTTGAGCTTCTTGAACCCGCGTTAATTGTGGTTGTAGTAACCGCATCTTTTCTTGTTGAATAGTCATATTTCGTGATTGGTGTAGCTGCATGGGTAGCAAAACTAACCGTACGATGAAGGTCAAAACTAAGATTGACCAGCCAATGGCATTAGAATCATTGAACATACCTTCAACAATCTGCATAAAGTTCGCTAAGTATGGTGCTAAGATATAGATATGTCCAGTAAAGAACAAAATAATCAATATTACGATTAAAATTGGGGTTAAACCTTTTATTTTCATTTTTTGTTAACTTCCTATATTTTATTAAGAATTATCTTTTTTATTCTAGCTTGCTAATAAAAAATTATAACATAAAAACAGATCAGTTTTCAAAATTCTTTCACTTATCACATTCCTGTAAGGATTAAATTAAAATAAAGAACAGGTTACCCATAAGTTTAGGCAATCTGCTCTTTATTTTACTATATTACTTTAAATATTAATTCAAGTTTTGCTTAAATGAATTAATAAAATTCAGAAAATTCACTCCCTAATGATGGATAAGCATATAAATTAGCCTGGGTTTCTGCAAAAGTTCGCTTCATATTAATAGCTGTAACAAAATAGTTAATTAATTCTTCAGCTTCAAAAGCGAAAATACTAGCCCCCACAATAAGGCCATTAGTATCAATAGCTACCCTAATCCGAGCTTGATCATGATATCGGAAGAAGGTAATTACATTACCCATCTCTAAATCTTTAATCGTAAATCCCTGATTTTTTGCCTCTACCATGGAAACCCCAGTTTGCGCAATTCTCGGTGTGCCGAAAACAACTTGAGGCATCGTTGGATATTCTAAAGGGGTTTGATTTTGACCAGCTAATTGTCGAGCGACATAACGTCCCTCATAATTTCCAACTGGCACTAATTTTGGCACATCATTATCAGCTACATCTCCAATCGCATAAACATGTGAATTAGTACTCTTAAGATATTGATCTACCACCACATGCCCATCACACGTTTTAACACCGGCTTTTTCGGCTTGAATTTTATCAGCATTTCCAGTCCGTCCCACCGCACTGATGACTAGATCCGTTAAATAACTCGTTCCATTTGATAATTTAACTAAATATTGATTATCTTGTTTTTGAATGACGTCAATTGTATTATCAAATAAAATTTCAATACCATTATTAAGCATTTCTTTTTCAAATTCGCGAACCAAAACTTGATCAAAATCTGACAACAAATGTGATCCTTGGGTAATTAAATGAACTCGAGCTCCCGCAAAGTGGCTAATATTAGCAAATTCAACCCCAATATATCCACCGCCTAAGAAGGTAATATCTTGCGGCATATCTGACAAATTCAAAAAGTCCTCGCTATTGCCCATTAGTTCAGCGCCAGGGAAATCAAGTTGACGTGGGCGTTGTCCTGTAGCAATGATCCAATTAGTAGCTGTTATCTGGTATTCATTAGTAGCTACAGTGTCTTGATTAATAAATTGAGCATGTCCATAGATATGTTCAATCTCTGCTTGTTCCAAACCTTTAATCTTACGAGGTTTAACGGCGTCGACATACTCTTGTTTAGTTGCCATTAAAGCTGGCCAATTAATCATTGATGATCCGACTAAACCTTTATTTTGTAAAGCTTGCTCACGATGAAGTGTTTCAACCGCACTCAGTAAAATTTTTTTAGGATCGCAGCCATAATTGGGGCAGGTTCCACCCCACATATATTCTTCAATCATAACAACTGTTTGTCCTAATTGTTTTGCTTCAAACGCTGCAGCTAAGCCGGCTGGGCCTGATCCAATAATACCTAAATCATAATTAATTTGTTTCATATTAATTCATCTCCTTCGTTATGTTTAAGCGAACCGACCTCATTTATATTATGATGCTAAATAGCGGGAAGTTCTTTTTTCTAACCATCGTTGAACAAAAGTTAAAATCGTCGTAATAACTGCATAAACAATCGCCACTAAAATATACATAGATAAAGTTTGATAATTCTCAGCAGCAATTTGCTGGCTGAGATAAAATGTCTCTACAATCGTAATTACACTAGCCAGGGACGTATCCTTTACTAGTGATATTAATGAGTTACTCAATGGTGGGATTGCAATGCGTACCGCCTGTGGTAAGACCACATACCAATAGGCTTGAATTCTAGATAATCCGACTGATTGAGCGGCCTCTAACTGCCCTCTATCGACTGATAATATTGACGCACGAATTGTTTCTGCAGCATACGCCCCCGTGTTGAGTGAAAATACCGTTATGGCACTAATCCATGCATTGGCAAAGAAATCGATATGTGCACTAGGGAGACCATAGAAAGCAATAAACAGTTGAACCAACATTGGTGTCGAACGGAAAAGCCAAATATAAAAAGATGCGATTCCTTTTACCAGAATCATAATAATTCTCAATAATCGATTCCTAGGCGCTGTCATAACTCGTATTAAGGCCGTCCCAGTTGCAATGATGAGTCCCAACGCAAACGAAATTGCTGCGAGTGGTAAAGTATATAAAATTGCGGCTTGAAATAATTGTGGTAAACATTTCACAGCCAGTTGAATAAATTCCATGCTAGGTTCTACCTTTAATTAAATTATTTTTTAGTTAAATCTGTTTTGAAGTATTGTTTTGAAAGTTTACTTAATGTTCCATCTTTTGCTAATTCCTTAATTGCCTTATTAATTTGCTTTTGCAACTTTGGATTATTTTTATTTAACATTGGGGCTGCTGGAACTGCTGGAATTTCACTATCCATTTTAACAGCCTTAACTTTTACATCCGGATTTTTATGATGCCATAATTCAAAGGCTCCAGCATCATTTAGTTCAGCATCAGCACGACCTGAATCAATCAAATTCATTGCTTCAACCATTCCCGGAACAGCAACAATCTTAGCGCCATTCTTTTTAGCCATTTGACCAAAATTAGAACTTGTTGACTGTGCTAATTTCTTTCCCTTAATGTCTTTTAAGGTTTTTAATTTACCATTTTGTTTTTGAATCAATACCGTTTTAGAATATAAATATGGTTCGGCAAATAAATATCGGTTTTTACGTTCTTTAGTGATTCCTACGTTATTAAAAATAACATCATAACGATTAGAATCCAAACCAGTTAGCAGTGAATCCCATTTAGTTTGTACAAATTTTGGTTTCATATTGATTTCCTTAGCAACTGCCTTGGCAACATCAACCTCATATCCAGTTAACTTACCCTTTTCACGATATGAAAATGGTGCATAAGTTCCCTCTAAACCAACCGTTAACGTTCCTTTTTTGATAGTATCTGCATGTAGTTCTGTAAAATTGCTTCCAGCTAAGAGCCCAATAATTGAACTGAAAACAATAAGTGTACTAAAAATATGCTTTTTCATTACTAATTACCCCTCTTTTCGATAAAAAAAACACGACCTCATTATAAAATGAGTGCGTGCTTGTTCACTATCAAGAAATTAAGACAAATTACTCGCCAAAAACTCTCAATTGCCATCAAGCAACCAAGTTCCACAAATATAAAATTGTGTTTTTGTTTTCAACATAGTAGTTCCCCTTTGATAATCTTAATTGTACAACGATTTATTTTAATGTCAAATTAGGCATTAAATTTATTTTTTATATCATCAATACCTTTAATCATCAATGTGATTTTACCGTCAGGATTATTAATCAATTCAACCTGATTTTTATCTTGATAGGCTTCAATTGGAATCGAAATTTGAATTCCCGAATCTAAAACAAATTTTTGTGTTGAATACTTTTTTTGATACTTCAATGGATTATCAATTTTAATATCATGATTAATTGATCGGCTTTCTAGTGCTTCTTGATAAACCTCTTTAGCACTAAAATTTTGATCGAAGAGTGCATCTCCAATTTTTTCTGGCGAAACTACGCCTTGATCAGAAACATTTTCATAAATAATTTCTTGAGTATTCGCTAAAGTCTCATGTAAAGGCATATCAAATTTATCAGCCACGTGTTTTACCGCTTGTTTTAAGCCCTGCAACTCATTTTTAACACTTGGATTAAGATTCAATTGAGCAAATTTTTCGGCAAAATAGGCCATACGTTGACCATTATGTTGAAAATGCTTTTCAATTAGACGAACTGATCCATCCATTAAGTCAATAATTAAGCCTTCATCAGGTACAGTTCCAGCATTGGGTAAAATAGCTTGATTGACAATCAACTTATTACTTAAAATATCATCTTCATAATCCACCATATGTGCAAAACGTGGAGTAAAGTTTAATTTAAACAATGCAAAATAATCATGAGCTTCATCACTATATTCTGAAATTAACAAATCACTTCCTGGCACTTCTGGAATATCGCTAATAATTGAAAATAACTTTTGAGCTAATTGACTAGTTTTTTCTACAAAAGTCTCTGAACTATTATCATCTAAAACCTGAGCTAAATAATCATCTCCATTTAACTGGCTAGTTTGATAATCGCTTGAGTTAAACTTTGAAATTTGTTTTTCAAGATAATCATGTAAATTAACTTGATCTAAATTCATTTCATTTTGTGACAAGATTAATTGATGAGCATCTTGATCGAGAATATGCAAAATCGCATGTTTTAAAATCATTATTTATTTTCCTCTTTTACTGGATGTGCTTCTAAATAATCGAGTGCTTGTTGAAAATTAGATACAGGAACCACTTTTAATTGTGGTTCGTATTTTTGAGCAGTTTTTTTAGCTAATTGATAATTGGTTTGATGCTTTTCTTCATACTTCAAATACTTATCTGGCACCTTTAAATATGGAGCGAAGAAAATCTTAGAACCGCTCTCGCCTGCAGAAATAACCTTCTTATCAATCCCACCAATTTCACCAACATTACCTTCACGGTCAATCGTTCCGGTTCCCGAAATTAAGCGTCCTTGTGCCAAATTATTATTACTTAAAGCTTCATACAATTCCAATGAAAACATTAGTCCACCAGAAGGTCCCCCAATTTTACCCATATCAGCGGTAATCTTAGGTTTAGTGGAAATTGTTGTATGATCAATCAAAAGGATCCCAATTCCCGGTATTTTAGCATTAGCTCCGCCTAAGGAAACCGTTGGATGCGTACTATTATATTGCTTATTATTACGGGAATAAGTAATAGTAATGGGATCACCTAATTTATGATTGCGAATGGTGCTTTGAAAATCAGTAACACTTGCCTGCTTTTCTCCATTAATCTTAGTAATCATATCGCCAATTTTAAGATCTTTTTTAAACTTAGAATTGGGTTGAAGCGATCGAACATAAACCCCTTTAAAATTTTCTTTGTAATCAATTCCTGCTTTTTTTAGGGCTACTGCTTTGGCATTATTAAATGCTGTATCCATATCAATTTTATCTATTTTCTGTTCTTCACTGCTTGTAGCACCAGCCATAACTTGATCTTTAGTCATAAAGTCAGCGTGCGGATTAGTTAAGGTGATCAATGCGCCTAGCCCCGTTAATTGGCTAAGTGAAATAGCAGTCAAACTATAATCACCCTTAAAATTAGGCTTTTTATTATCAACTTTTATAAAGTTTTTCAGCCCAACTGAAATTCCTGGAGATTCGCTATAAAGCGGTAAAGGCATCATGAGAAAACCAGCTAATAAAATTGCAATAATCGACCAAATCAGCCATTTATATTTTGTTTTTAAAGGACGCATTGTCTTTTTTACTCACTTCTTTGGTATTTTTGGTTAATAGCTTGTGCAACATCACTAGGCACCAGGGTTTTGATATCAGCGCCAAAATGGGCTAATTCCCTGACCATAGAACTAGAAATCGCTTGATTTTCTGGCCGAGCCATCAAAAAAACAGTTTCCGCATCAGCTAATTTTTGATTTAATTCAGCAATGTTTTTCTCATACTGATAATCAGTCGCATTGCGAACACCACGTGCAATAGACTTAGCTCCTAATTGATGAACTAATTCCATTGTGAGACCATCATATGAAATCACTGAAGCATTTGTCAATTGAGCTTCTTTTAACGCTTTTTCAATTAAAATTTTACGCTCTTCTACCGAAAACAATCCTGACTTAGCTTGATTTTTTCCAATCGCAACAATTACTTCATCAAATAGTTCACTCAACCGGTGCACTAGATCTAAATGACCCAGGGTAAACGGATCAAAACTTCCTGGAAAAATAACTTTACGCATCATAAATCACCCCTTAAAACGATAAATTGTAATTACTGTAATTCCATATTCTCTTTGCTTCCATAATTCGAAGCCCCCAATTTGATCTGGTAATTGTGCTTCCTGATCAGTTTCAGCCATTAAAATAGCATTATCAGCAATTAAATTAGCTGCTGATAACTTTTCAACATCTGCTTGAATTGTTTGTTTAGCATAAGGCGGGTCGAAATAGAACAAATCAAAAGCCTGTTGTCCATTTAAGCGTTGAATCGCTTGATCTGCACTACTTTTGATAACGGTAAATTTTTCGCTCTCCTTAGTAACCGCCACATTAGATTGAATTGTTTTAATTGCTGCAAATTGTCGGTCAACTAAGACCGCTTCTTCAATTCCTCGTGAAACCCCTTCAATACTTAATCCACCAGAACCAGCATATAAATCTAATGAGCGACCCCCATCAAAATAAGGGCCGATTAAATTAAAGACAGCTTCTTTGATCTTATCTGTGGTAGGGCGCGTTGCCGAACCTGGGACCGCCTTTAACGCACGGCCTCTATAATCTCCACTTATAATTCGCATTTTAACCTTCCCCTATAATTCATCATCAGCCCCAACCATGTCAGCTAATTCAAATTCATCAACGGCAAAGGCTACACTATCTTGATTGCTACCAACAGTTGAATCAACTTCAGGCCAATTGGAAATTTCAACTGATTTTACAAACCCTAAACGACTAATTAAAATTTGCTTTTTCTCAATATCAGCTTCATCCATATAAATAACCGCATATTTCAACTTATTTGAGATATATTCAATCACTCCAAAGCGTCGTAATTGTTTTGCTTGCTTAAAATTATTTAGATAAACAATCACACTCCGACGAGGTTTAATTTCTAATTCCATTCTTAAGCCTGTCCCTTCTTTTTATCAGCTAAATACAATTCTTTTTCAATCTTAATTTGCTTAATCACATTTAAATCAATGGCAAACATTAGTCCTAATGATAATATCGACGAACCTCCCACTGAAATTAAAGGAAAAGTAACTCCGGTAATTGGTAACGCTCCAACGACTCCGCCTAAATTAACAATAATTTGCAGTAACAAGTAACTAGCTGATCCAACCAATAGTAAACGATAACGCATTGAAGGCGTACGGAATGCAAAATAAATCAACCGCCAACTAATAATAACAAGTGCTATGACAACCAAAGCAACTCCAATAGCCCCCATTTCTTCACTAACTACTGCCATAATAAAGTCGGTATTTGGTTCTGGCAAATTACTGTTTTTTTGTAAACTACGTCCTAATCCACGCCCAAATAAACCACCATTACTAATGGCGTAATAAGAATTAATAACTTGATTTCCGGTTGTCTGCGCATACTTCCATGGATTTAGATATGCAGTAAAACGCTGCAAGCTATAATGTGTAGACAGTGACAAAATTGGTTCTAAAGCCCGTAATCCAACTTGCCATATTAATATAACTCCAGTTATTACGATTACCGAAAACCTTTTTTTTACACCTGAGGCCAAAATAATCACGGCCATGATACCAGTGGTAATAATGAATCCTCCAGTATCTGGGAAAAGAAATAATATTACACAGACAAAGGCAAATCTGATCCATCCAAGATGTATAAAATTATATTTATTATCGTGATTACGGGTCATGGCAAATGATCCCCATAAAATTAAACAGACCTTATAAAGTTCCACGGGTTGAATAGAGATTGGTCCCAACACAATCCAACCTCTAGCTCCATTAATTGGTGGAAAGAAAAAAGTCGTTAATAGCAAGAATAATGAGATGAAATACATCATATAGGCAATAGCCCCTAATGAATCAATCCATTTTTTGGATGCATGATAACCAACTAGCATCATAATAAAAGCCATCAAATAAAATGATAGTTGCTTAAATAATGTACCTGACGGCGTACCCGTTAACATACCAGCACTGGCAGAAAAAGACATTACACTTCCAAAAGACATTAGCGCTAAGACTAATATCGCAATCCACCAGTCAAAATAACGCATCCGATATTGTATTTTTTTAAATAATTTTACCAAACCGGTCCCCTCATATTTCTCCAAAGAGTTAATAATAATATTATATACTAATTTTTCTGCAAAAATACTGATTCTAATTGAAGTTTAACCATTTTAGTTTAAATAAAAAGAGAGCCTGGACAAAAACTATCCCGGTCTCTCGATTTATGTTAAAAATATAATTTTTCTAAAACTTAAATTTACGCAATGAACGTAACACCTAAAATTTAAAATATTATCCTTTTTAACTTTTATTAAATATTATTGTTGAGACATCTTACGACGCTTAGCATACTTCTCACGTTCAGAAGTATTCAAGATATCCTTACGAATTCGAACGTTTTCTGGAGTTACTTCAACATATTCATCTTCGTTCAAGAATTCCAAAGAAGCTTCCAATCCCATCTCACGAGGAGTCTTGATTGATGAAGTTTGATCCTTGTTTGAAGAACGAACGTTTGATTGTGGCTTTAACTTAGTAACGTTCACAGAGATATCGTTATCTCGTGAATTCATTCCAACAATCATTCCTTCATAAACTTCAACTCCAGCTCCAACGAACATTTGTCCACGATCTTCAACACCCATGATGGCGTAATTAGTCGTTGTTCCTTGTGTAATTGAAACTAAGGCACCATTACGACGACCTGGTTCCCAGTTACGAACGATTGGACGGTAGTCTTCGTAAGTGTGATTGTAAATTCCATATCCGCGGGTTGCTGATAAGAATTCAGTTGAATATCCGATCAAACCACGTGAAGGAGCTACGTAAGACAAACGAGTTTGTCCGTTTCCCATAGCTTCCATGTTTAACATTTCACCCTTACGTTGGTTCAATGAATCGATAACAGATGAAGCATATTCATCTGGTGTATCAATTTGAACAGATTCGTACGGTTCTGATTGAACGCCATCAATCTCACGATAGATAACTTGTGGACGAGAAGCTTGTAATTCAAAGCCTTCACGACGCATTGTTTCAATCAAGATAGAAAGGTGCAATTCACCACGACCAGAGACTAACCAAGCACCAGCTTCATCAGTATCTTCAACACGCAAAGAAACGTCAGTATGCAATTCTCGACGAAGACGATCTTCAATTTGACGGGCCGTTACAAACTTACCTTCGCGACCAGCGAACGGTGAGTCATTTTGACGGAAAGTCATTTGCAAAGTTGGTTCATCGATACGCAAAACAGGCAATGCTTCAGGATGCTCAGGATCAGCAACTGTTTCACCAACTGAAATTTCTTCCATTCCAGCAAGTGCAATCAAGTCACCAGCTTCGGCTTGTTCGATTTCAACTCGGTCAAGTCCAATAAATCCAAACAACTTAGTAACTCGGAAAGTTTGAGTTGTTCCATCTAATTTCATAACTTCAACAGAATCACCAAGCTTGATAGTTCCACGGAAGACACGTCCAATACCAATACGACCAAGGAAGTCATTATAGTCAAGCAAAGCAACTTGGAATTGCAATGGCTCATCTGAATTATCTTCAGGGGCTGGAATTGTTTCGAATACCTTGTCAAAGACAGGCTTCATTGTGTGTTCTTGCTTATCAACTTCTGGATCTAATGAAGATGTTCCGTTCATAGCTGAAGCAAAGATAACTGGGAATTCCAATTGTTCTTCATCAGCTCCAAGCTCAATGAACAAATCCAAAACTTCATCGACTACTTCAGAAGGACGAGCCCCTGGACGGTCAACTTTGTTAACTACCACAATTGGAGTTAAGTTTTGTTCAAAAGCCTTTTTCAAAACGAAACGAGTTTGTGGCATTGTTCCTTCAAAGGCATCAACAACCAACAAAACTCCATCAACCATCTTCATGATACGTTCAACTTCACCACCGAAGTCAGCGTGGCCGGGAGTATCAACGATGTTAATTTGCTTATCTCCAACCTTAACGGCTGTGTTTTTAGCTAAGATTGTGATTCCACGTTCTTTTTCAAGATCGTTTGTATCCATTGCTCGATCAGTAATGTTATTACGAGCATCCAATGTATCTGATTGCTTCAATAATTCATTCACCAACGTGGTCTTACCATGATCGACGTGGGCGATGATTGCAATGTTACGAATATTATCGCGTTTTGCCAAATTCCTGTTCTCCTTGACGTTTTCGTCACTTTAATTTCTTTTTACTATTCTACACCAAATGTCACAAAATAAAACGCCAAATTGACCTTTTAAAGGTTACTTGACGTATTTGTCAACATTTTAATGTCTGCCATAACCTGTTTTTGAGATGCTAAGATGACATTTGATGATAACATGTCTAACGGTTGACCGTCAAGTGTTTCTACTTGTAACCCTAGACTCCGGCATAGGACTAATCCTGCCGCAAAATCCCAAGGTTTTAAGACACTGGTAAATCCTCCACATTGACCTTTTAATAGCCGAATAAATGAAATACCCGCGGAACCATAAACCCGATAACCTAGAGCCATTCGGGCAATGTTTTGATATTGATAATGATCATATAACAAATGAGTCCCTGAAAAAGAAATTATACTTTGATCTAATTTATTCTCAGTCGGTTCTTCCATTGTGGCTTTATTTAATCGGACACCTTGTGTAGGCCCCCCATGAACGACTTCATTTTTAACAACATCCATAATCCAAGCTCCTTGAGCCTCGCCATCATAAAAATAAGCTAGCATGGAAGCATATTCATCATGTTGTTTGACAAAATTCATCGTACCATCAATAGGATCAATAATCCAAACTGGGCCGTCTAGATTATTAACTTCATCCCCAAATCCCTCTTCACTTAAAATTCGAGCTGCTGGATTTAATTGTTTAATCTTTGCAATATACATTTGTTCAACAGTACGATCTAAATTAGTGACTAAATCACGGGCATTACTTTTAGTTTTAATAGTTAATGGATTTTTTATTTCTTTCAAAATAAATTGACGAATTTCATCCATCCATTCCAAAACTAAGGTATCCAATTGCGCATTATTAATCGGCAATTTGTCCATCTAGGCCTCCATCATCAAAACCTTTTTATTAGTTTGGCGCGCTGCTTGAATTGTCCGATAAATACTATATTCTGAAGTCGTTTCAAATTGCCGACCAAGTTGTTTTTCTTCACTTTTGCTAGTTACAACCGATTTAAAGCCTTGATACGCATTTAGCAACTTGTCTACTTCAACTCCACCTTCATAAGCTTTTGCCACTGATGAATAAAGTGCGCTGACTTTAATAATGTCATCTTTTGACCACCCATTCAAAAGGGGATAGTCGAAATTTAAATCACTTTTCATATTTTATTACCCCAAATATTTGGCATTATCAATTTGATGCCATGGTTCATCACTTTTAATATGATCATAATAAAGAGTTCCCTTTAAATGATCAATTTCATGTTGGAACACAATTGCTGGATAACCTTCCAACTTCAAGTCGTGACTTTCACCTAGTTCATCTTGATAGCGAACTGTAATTCGATATGAACGATGAACATAACCAGGTCGATCTTCATCAACTGAAAGACAACCTTCCCCAATAGTTAAAGCACATTGCTTAACAGATTGTCGAATAATAACTGGATTAAAGATCACTCCTTTGAAGAAATACTTAGGTTCCTCTTCTTCCACACTATCTTCAAAATCTTCAGCTTCATCATCCCAAGCTTGTTCATCTTCTTCAGGAATTAAAATAGCTGAGAACTGCTTTGATATGCCAACTTGAGGGGCTGCTAGCCCAACTCCTGGTCGCAAATCATATTTTTCGTTTAATTCTTCGTCCTGGCTAATCACTAGATATTCCATCATATTGTGCATAGCAGCCTGATCATCAGCACTTAAAGGAAATTCGACTTTCCCAGCCTGCTGTCGCAAGACTTCTGATGGGTCTCGGACGATATCTTTCATTAGATACATTTATGTACGCCTCCATATACGTTTTTATCATTAACTTTAATTATAACCTAATTTGTGAATTTAAGTTATGTTTGAAATGGTTGGTTTAATTTCTTTAGATCATGTAAATAAGCAACGGTTTGCTGGTTGCTTACATTTGCAACATCAATATGCAAAATGGGATGAATTTGGTCATACCATAAATCAGTGATAACAATTGGTGCAATCTCAGTATCAAGTTTAGGTAGATTTTTATCAGCACAATATTGCTTTAAATCATTATTAAAATGCTGTTGTAGTTCTTTTGGATCCAACCGTTGCTCATAATAAATTTTAATTTCAAACGCCATAACATTATGACCCCAAATATTAGCAGTTAATGTTGAATTGATATTCTTTGGTAACTTTAATCCATGCTCAAACGTCGTATTTTTAAATAAATAATTAATAGCCTCATTCACCAACTGCTGAGAATGAATAATTTCAATTTCTGTCTTACGACGGCCAACAAGATGCTTAATTCTAATCGTTAATAAAATACCAATGATAATAATGGCCCCGATAATTAAGACTATTGTCATTTATTTTTTCCTCCGCTATACCTTAATATTTTTGCATAGGTTAACATACCTATGTTTATTGTTCATATCATTACTAATTTATTGTGTTTTAAAGTATAATATTGCATACTAGCTACGAATTTTGAAGGAGAGTAAGATGTTAAAAAAAAGATTATTAACTTTTTCGTTAATCATTTGTTTACTGATCGGTTTAATATGGGCTTGGAATCACCACATTAATCAACCCACTATGCAAAATAAGACTATTCTTAAAACAAAAGAAAAAAGCAGTCTTGCGACAAAACCGACCTACCATACGGATCATAATTTACTAGTAGTAAATAAAAAGCATCCTCTAACTCAAGATTATAATCCATTTAAAGGCGCTTTAGATACTAATAACCCTGATGGAGGTGGTCTTTCCGAAAATGCTAATCAAGCAAAGAATGAAATCATTGCAGCCCTTCAAGCAGCCGGCTTTCCAATTTCAAACCAAGTTTCTGGTTATCGATCATACCAATATCAAACAACATTATACAATAATTATGTCGCAAATCATGGTCAAAAGGAAGCCGATACTTTCTCTGCTCGTCCAGGTTACTCAGAACATCAAAGTGGTTTAGCCTTTGATTTAACTGGTCAAAATGGTCAGCTACCAACGGATGATAAGATGTACAAATGGTTGCAAAATAACGCTTATAAGTATGGACTTATTATCCGATTCCCTAGACATTCCAGCACACAAACCGGTTATATTGGTGAAGAATGGCATCTCCGCTATGTTGGCATTAACAATGCTACTACAATGAATAAAAAAAAGATTTCAACACTTGAAGAATATACTGGTGTAAAGGGTGGTGATTACCATCCAGATGCTAGTCAAGATCAACTAGCGGTTAATGAATAAAATATATATAATACCATAAATTAGACTAAAATAGTTTGATTTATGGGATTTTTTAATAGGTCTCATTTCACTTTTACGCCTAACCCAAGGGTTCTATTATTACTTAAACCTTAATTCATGTTACAATATTAGTCAGGAAACATTTCTGTTAGCACATTTCGAGTCTTTTAAAACGATGAAAAGGGCTCAGAAAAAAATTATTTTATTAAAAGGAGCTAAATCAATATGATTTACAAAGTTTATTTCCAACCAACTAAGACTCAAAACCCCAAGCGGGAAAGCACTAAGTCACTTTACATTGAGACACCTGATTTACCAACTGCTCGTTTGGCGGTTGAAACTAACACCGAATACAATGTTGAGCAAATCGAAGAGCTTTCTGAGGCTGCGTTGACTTATGAGCAACAAAGCCTTGGTGAACGGTTTAAATTAACGGAGTTCTAATATGGCAATGGATATTGATGTACAACCTAATGAAGCAGCAGTTTATGCTTTAGGTGGTCTAGGAGAAATCGGGAAAAATACTTATGCCGTACAATATGGTGATGACATCGTCGTCATTGACGCCGGAGTTAAGTTTCCAGAAGATGAACTATTAGGAATCGATTATGTTATTCCTGATTATTCATATCTTGTAGAAAATATTGATAAAGTGCGCGGTTTGGTAATTACCCACGGGCACGAAGATCATATTGGAGCCATTCATTTTTTCTTGGAAGCTGTAAACGTACCAGTTTATGCTGGTCCCCTAGCAGCTGCTCTGATCACAAATAAATTAGAAGAACATGGTCTAACTAACCGTACTGAACTAAATATCATTGGCGAAGATGATGTTTTAACATTCGGTGAATTATCAGTTGAGTTTTTCCGAACTACCCACTCGATTCCCGATACATTTGGAGTCGCAGTTCATACACCAGTTGGCGTAATTGTCGAGACAGGTGATTTTAAATTTGATCTGACTCCAACTACCCACCAGCCACCTAACTTGCAAAAAATGGCACGTTTGGGTGCTGAGGGTGTTCTCTTATTAATGTCGGATTCAACTAACGCCGAACGTGCTGAGTTTTCAAAGTCTGAACGCTGGGTAGGTAAAACAATTGATCAATTATTTGATGATATTACTGGTCGAATTATATTTGCTACCTTTGCTTCAAATATGTCTCGAGTTCAAATGGCTACCGAATCTGCTTTAGCGCATGGTCGTAAAATTGCTGTCTTCGGGCGTTCAATGGATACAGCAGTCAGAAACGGATTAGCTTTAGGTTATTTAGATATTCCTGAAGATATGTTAATTGACGCCCATGAGGCCAATAAATTACCACCTGAAAAAGTGTTAATCCTATCGACTGGTTCTCAAGGAGAACCAATGGCTGCCCTCGCTCGTATTGCTAACGGAACTCATAAGCAAATTAAAATTCATCCAAATGATACTGTAATCTTCTCTTCTTCGCCGATCCCTGGAAATACTCAATCAGTTAATCACGTGATCAATCTGCTAGAAGAAGCCGGTGCCAATGTAATTTATGGTAAGATCAATAACATTCATACTTCTGGCCATGGTGGTCAAGAAGAACAAAAATTGATGTTATCTCTTATGAAACCTAAATACTTTATGCCAGTCCATGGTGAATATCGGATGCTTAAAGTCCACGCGGGATTAGGTGAGGCAGTTGGTGTACCTTCTGAAAACATCTTTATCATGGATAACGGAGACGTATTAGCACTAACCGCTGATTCAGCCCGAGTAGCTGATCATTTCCCTGCTGCCGACACTTATGTCGACGGTAATGGAATTGGTGATGTTGGTACTGCAGTGCTAAAAGATCGACAAATGTTATCCCAAGATGGACTTGTTGTTGTCGTTGCTACCATTGATTTAAAAAATCAAGAAATAACATCTGGGCCTGACATTCTTTCACGTGGATTTATCTACATGCGCGAATCAGAAGAATTAATCAATGAAGGACGTCGCGAAATTTTTAAGGCTATTTTAACCGCAATGCGCGAACCAAATGCCAACGAAAATACAATCAGAAATGCTGTTATATCAAAACTACAACGTTTCTTATTCAGTCAAACTAAGCGTCGCCCCCTTATTTTACCCATGTTTATCATGATTTAAAGTCAAGCTTTGAAGGAATCGAATTTAAATTCGATTCCTTTTTTGATACTCCATAAAACAAAAGAGACTCAAACAATTATGTTCGAGTCTCTTTTGTTTTAATTTAATATTGATTTAAATAGAACACATTATTATAACCAAAAATCTAATGTTTTTGAAGTAAACCGATAGTTATAAATATGTGCACCTAATTCTTCTCCATCCGCTTGAGCTAATTCTAAACGATGGGTTTGAAATTCTAATTTTTTATTTGTATAGCGATGAACTTCTGGTTGATCGTATAATTTATTTTTCAATAATGCTTTAACAATTTTGAGTAATCTAATTTTATTCTTAGGCTTTTCAATAATAATTAAATCTAATTTACCATCATGTGGATCAGCATCTGGCATAATCTTTACTCCACCCCCAAAATATGGGTGATTTGAAACCGTCATTAAATAAGCATTCTCATAAAAATCGGCTAATCGGCCTTCGCCTTTCACTGTAACCGCGAAAGAATCTTGTTCAGTTAAAACTTTTAAAATTAGTAACGGATAGGCCAAGCTTCCCCAACCCATCTTATTTAACCAAACTTTCGCTAGTGAATGATTTGTCATACTAACGACCATAGCATCAAATCCAACACCTAAATTATTTACAAAATATTTACGTTTATGATCTTTAATATTTTCATAGATCCCTAAATCGATCGTTAAAGGTTTTTCTATATTTTGTTTTGTTTTCTTTAAAATTCGTTGCAACGAAGCCATCGGATCAACCGATATTCCGTGAGCCCTGGCAAAGTCATTCCCAGATCCATCTGGAATATATGCAATTGGCTGATGATATTCGCTATTTCGCTCTAAAATGGCATTAATCGTTAAATTTAAGGTTCCATCCCCGCCCATTATCACTAATTGGATGGACTGTTCTTCTTGACGCTTTAAAAATCGTTTAATCCAACGTTCTAGGTCATGCTGATCTTTACTAATATAGAAATCAAAATCAATTGATTCAGAGATTAACTCATCTTTTAAAAGTTCCCAGTTTTCTACCGATTTTCCGGATTTAGCAACGGGATTTATGATAAATTGATATTTATTCTCCATGAATCTAACCGTTCCTAACTTCAAATATTCGGCTTGTGTATTCTCATACACAAAACTATTTTATTATACCTTATTCTTTTGGTTTTTTATAGCAAATAAACCATATATTTCACATTCTTAATATATAAACTAACAAAAAACCAAAGCTTATTTTATGTTATAAGCTTTGGTTTTATTAAAATTAAAATGCAGCAGTCAAAGGTGGAACAACTTGCTTCTTACGCGAAACAACTCCGGGTAAGTCAATAACATTATTCTTAATATCAGTATCAAAAGCTTTGGCGACTTCATTAGAAGCATCTCCCAAATAAAGTGCCTTTGAATTTGAATTTAAAATATCCGTAATAACAAACAAGAAGTTATCATATCCTTCAGCTTGCATAGCAGATTCTAGTTCAGATTGCCGTTCCAAGGTTTCGTCAATATCAACAGTATTAACTTGCCCAATACGGAAAGTATGTCCATTGAAGTCAAATGACTTAGCATCTCCATCAATCAATTCTTGGGCTGTTCGACTTGAAAGATCAGTTCCAGCCTTTAACAACTCCAATCCATATGCTTCATAATCTTTAATTCCAGCAATTTCAGCCAAGGCTTCTAAAGCAGGTTGATCCATTGAAGTTGTGGTAGGACTCTTCAAAAGTAATGTATCAGATATAATAGCTGAAGCCATCATTCCAGCAACATCACTTGGAATCTCAATATTACTTTTCTTAAATTCATAATACAAAATTGTAGCCACTGACCCTAGAGGCATATTAATAAACCAAAGAGGGGCATCAGAACTAAAATTAATCTTATGATGGTCATATACCCCAACCACTTCAACTTCATCAATATTTTTAGCTGATTGTGCTGCTTCATTGTGATCAACCAAATAAACTTGTTCAGTTTCAGCTTTTTCAATAACGCGTAGTGGCTTTACCTTAAAATAATCCAAGGCAAATTGAGTTTCCGCATTTGGCTCACCTAATGCGACTGGCTCAGTTTCTTCTCCCATAGTTTGATTTAATAAATATGATGCCGCAATTGCAGATGCAATTGTATCTGTATCAGGGTTTTGATGTCCAAAGACTAATTTTTTTGTCATTTTTAACTCCAACTTTCTAGGTTTTATTATATTTATATTTTACTATAATCAGACAAATTCTACATCTTTAATTCAAAATTAATTCTGAACTATTAATGTTCATATTAGTTGGTATTCCTACTTTTGATATTTCAATTACGAAACTTCCATTACTTTGACGTTGTCCAAATGAGTGTTCACTTGGATTAATCAACACAATTTGATTTTGATTAGTTGTAATGCTTAATTGAGGCATTTCTTTTATTGGCGTTAAAATCATAGTAACAATTTGATGTGAATCCTTCTTCAATTCACGCATCACCGCTACGCCCTTCTTAGCACGCGATGTCACTGGAATTTCATCAGTCTTCATCAACTTATAAGCTCCTCGATTTGAAATCAAATGAATCGCCATATTAGTTTGCACAAATCCGCCACCTATTAATTGATCATCAGAATTTAAATTAATTGCTTTTACGCCAGCTGTTCGATTACCTTGAACTGGTACTTCATCCAAGCTATAACATAATCCTTGCGCTTTTTGAGTAATCAATATGACATCAGCTGGATCAAGTTGAGCTTTAGGCTCAATAAATTGCAATAAGGCAACTTTTCCAGTCGCTGTTTTGAATTTAATTAGTGGAATTAATCGCTTCTTGTAATTACTACGAGGGGTCAAAGTAGCGAAATCAACTCGCTTAATATAGCCTTCATTTGAAGCAACCAACCATTGACCATTTAATTTATCAATATCATCTAACACTACAACTTGACTGATAGTTTCATCATTTCTCAAATCACTAACTGTTTGAGAAAGATGCTCCCCAGCATCCTTCCACTTAAATTCTGGAATTTCGTTAATTGGCCGATAGATCACATTTCCATAATTTGTAAAAATGAAAACATGCTGCAGGGTGTTAACCTTTTCAAGGTATACTGGCTCATCATCATCACGTAATCCATTATCATTACCTGAAGCACTAAATGAACGAAGTGAAGAACGCTTTACATAACCAGATTTAGAAATCAACATCACAACATCTTCATCAGCAATTGTAACAGTTTTATCAATTTTGATTTCTTGCACTTCAGCTTGAATTTCAGTTAATCTAGGTGTTGAATATTCCTTTTTAATAGCCGATAATTCACGCTTTAAGACTTTATTTAATTCTTTTGGTTCACTCAAGATCAATTGATACTTTTCAACCAAGTCACTCAAATTTTTAGCTTCTGCTTGCAACTGCGTAACATCAGTATTACTCAACCGGTATAGTTGTAGCGTTACAATTGCTTCCGCTTGTTCTTCCGTAAATTGATATTGATCAATTAAGCCTTGCTTGGCACCTTTCCGGTCATTTGCAGCACGAATTGTTTTAATAACTTGGTCTAAAATTGAGAGCGCTCTAATTAGCCCATCAACAATATGCATACGTTCTTGTGCCTTTCTTAAATCAAAGACAGTCCGTTTCATAATGATTTCACGTTGATGTTCAATAAAGGCTGTTAATGCCATTTTAAGACTAAATAAGACTGGTCGTTCCTTATGGATGGCAACCATATTGAAATTATAAGTAATTTGTAAGTCAGTTTTCTTAAATAGATATTGTAAGATTCCTTCTGCATTACCATCTTTCGCAATTTCAATTGCAATCGTCAATCCATCTCGATCAGATTCATCACGAACTTCAGTTAATCCAGCTACTTCTTTATTCAAACGGAGTTCATCCATTTTATGTACTAGGGCTGCTTTATTAACTTCGTATGGAATTTCCGAAACTCGGATTAATTGCTTACCACCTTTAATTGATTCAATCTGTGTTTTAGCACGGACAACAATTTTACCTTTCCCAGTCTCATAAGCTCGCTTTAATTCACTGGCTCCTTGAATAATGGCACCAGTTGGAAAATCAGGACCTTTGACAAATTCCATTAATTGATCAATATCTGCATCAGGATGACTCAAAAGATAGACAGTGGCATCAATCACTTCACCTAGATTGTGTGGTGGTATTTCTGTAGCATATCCAGCTGAAATTCCTGTAGCTCCATTAACTAGTAAATTAGGGAAATGACCAGGTAAAACAGTTGGCTCATACTCTGTATCATCAAAGTTAAGCACCATCTCAACGGTTTCTTTTTCTAAATCACGAAGCATTTCACCAGAAAGTTTTGATAAACGTGCTTCAGTATAACGCATAGCAGCGGCCGGATCATTATCAATTGAACCATTATTACCATGCATTTCAATCAAAGGAGCACGTAATTTCCAATCTTGTGATAGTCGAACCATCGCTTCATAAATTGAAGAATCACCATGCGGGTGAAAATTACCCATAATATTTCCAACCGACTTGGCTGATTTACGAAATTGCTTATCATAAGTATTTCCATCTTTACTCATTGCATACAAAATTCTTCTCTGAACGGGTTTTAACCCATCACGAATATCTGGTAAAGCTCGTTCTTGAATAATATATTTTGAATAACGACCGAAACGATCACCCATGACTGCTTCTAATGACAATTCTTGAATCGTTCCTTCTTGCTTGTTTTCTAACATAATGAATACCTCCTTTCCTCTTTAATCTTTATCCCAAGTTTCAATCTCTGGCTCAAAAAAACCAGGTAAAATATCATCATTTTGATTAGCATCAGCATCCTTATCAATTGGATCAATTTCTGCCGAAACTTTTGTTAACTGTGCTTCATCAACAACGTCCTTTGATGTTTCATCAGCCTCATTAAATTCCTTTTGTTTATCTAAAAGTGAAGCTTCATCAGCCAAAGAGAATGCGACATTACTTTCAATCCACTTACGTCGTGGCTCAACTTTATCACCCATTAAGGTCGTTACACGCTTGTCAGCTAACATGATGTCATCAATCGTAATTCTAACTAATGTCCGGCTATCTGGATTCATTGTGGTATCCCATAACTGTTCAGCATTCATTTCACCTAGCCCCTTAAATCGTTGTAAGGTATAGCCGCGGCCAATTTCTTTTTGTTTTTCTAACAGCTGCTCGTTAGTCCAAGCGTAAGTAATCGTCTGCTTCTTAGTTCCTTTTCTGAGCATATACAATGGTGGCAAAGCAATATATACTTTTCCAGCTTCAACCAACGGCCGCATATACTTATAGAAAAATGTTAATAGCAAGATTTGAATATGTGCCCCATCATCATCGGCATCGGTCATAATAATAACTTTATCATAATTAGATGCACTGACATCAAATTCAGAACCGACACCAGCTCCAATCGTATAGATCATAGTCGCAATTTCTTCATTTTTCATGATATCAGCTAATTTAGCTTTTTCAGTATTCAAAACTTTTCCTCGCAATGGCAAAATTGCTTGGAATTTACGATCACGTCCTTGCTTAGCCGAACCACCGGCAGAATCACCCTCGACCAAAAACAGTTCATTATGTTTGGCATTTTTTGATTGAGCAGGGGTTAATTTACCTGATAAAACACGGTCTTTACTACCCCTTTTTTTACCAGTTCTGGCATCTTCACGCGCTTTACGAGCAGCTTCACGAGCCTCACGGGCTCTTAAAGATTTACGAATTAATTCTTGAGAGAAATTTCCATTCTCCATCAAATAAAAGCCTAATTGTTCAGCAACAACACTATCTACAATTGAGCGTGCTTCTGGTGTTCCTAATTTTTCCTTCGTTTGGCCCTCAAATTGAAGTAATTCTTCTGGAATTCGAAGCGAGATAACAGCTGATAATCCTTCTCGAACATCCGATCCTTCCAAGTTTTTATCCTTTTCTTTTAAAAGATTAACTTTTCTGGCATATTCATTAAATGCTTTAGTCCAAGCTGAACGTAATCCAACCTCGTGCGTTCCGCCACCAGATGTTCGCACATTATTAACGAATGACATTGTAGTTTCTGAATAACCATCGTTATATTGAGCTGCTACTTCAACTTCAATTCCTTTTTCAGTCCCATCAAAGTAAAGAACATCGCCCATCGTCGTCTTATCTTCATTCAAATATTTCACGAATGAACGAATTCCATCATCATATTTATATTCTTCACTTTTTTCTTGTCCAACGCGTTCATCAGTAAGAGTAATTTTAACCCCACTTAATAAGAACGCTGATTCACGTAAACGTTCAGCTAAAATATCAAAATTATAATTAGTGGTTGAAAAAATCTTAGGATCTGGTTGAAATTCGACAGTTGTTCCATTGCCTTCCTTAGTTTTACCTAGGTTATTCAAAGTTCCATCTGGGTGACCACCATTAATAAAATGTTCTTGATATTTAAAACCATCTCGGACAATTGTAACCATTAAGCTAGATGATAACGCATTAACAACAGATGACCCAACTCCGTGTAAACCACCGGAAGTTTTATATCCACCCTGACCAAATTTACCACCAGCATGTAGAACTGTCAGAATAACTTCTGGTGTAGGTTTACCTGAAGCGTGCATTCCAACAGGCATTCCTCGTCCATGATCGATAACTTTAATCGAATTATTTGCGCCAATTGAAACGTTAATTTCATTACCAAAACCGGCCAAAGCCTCGTCAACAGCATTGTCAAAAATTTCATACACTAAATGATGTAATCCTTTTCCATCCGTTGAACCGATATACATACCTGGACGCTTACGAACGGCATCTAAGCCCTCTAAAACCGTAATATCATTTTCATCGTAGGTATTTGTCTTTACCATCTGTTTGCCTACCTTCATTATTTTATAAAAAGGTTAATATGAAAGATTAACCACCGTAACTATAAAAAGCACTCACAGTCAAAAATACCACGACTTTAAGTGCTGTTGCAACGTTTTTTATTGTTTTTAATTAAATTTAAACCTAATAACGCGTTTGAGTTTGACCACTAATACCCCGTTGAAATGGAACTTCATGCCAAATTTGATCCCGCTTAAATAATTCTGCCTGACCTTTGGTTAAATCACGTAGTTGTTCCATCACACTATTCAAGGCATCTAAATTAACTGGTACCACCATAGTGACTTTTTCAGTAAAAACAGTTTCACTAAGATCCAAAGCATGCTCTGCTAACCAATATTTAATTATTTCAAATTGAGGGTAGTCAATTTGAATGACGAGTTCTTGTTGCAAAATTTTTTGCACTAAGCCACCCGCCATAATGGCATCAGCTAACGTCCCTGCATAAGCCCGAATTAAGCCACCAGCTCCCAACTTAATTCCCCCAAAATAACGGGTTTGGACTACTACAACATCCCGAAGCTGATTATTATTTAATACTTCCAACATTGGTGTGCCTGCTGTTCCACTAGGTTCACCATCATCGGAAGCTCTTTGAATTTCAGAATGAGGACCCAAAACATATGTCCAAACATTGTGATTAGCTTTATTATGATTTTTTTGAATTTGTTTGATAAAATCTTGGGCTTCAGTTTCATTTTGCACACGTTGCATCTGAACAATAAAACGTGATTTTTTTATAATTTGTTCATACACAAAACTAGACTTCTCGATAGTGATATACGTTGTATCCACGTTTGATAGCCCCCAATCATTTTAATCTTCGAATTCAAATTGGAAGTCCATGATTTGAACAGTATCCCCATTCTCTGCTCCGGCTCGCCGAAGTGCATCATCTACTCCCATTGTACGTAATTGACGCGCAAAACGCATTAATGATTCTGTGAAATTAGTATTAGTTCGTTGGAATAGATTTTCCAGCTCATCCCCAGTCAAAATCCAATAATGATCATCTTCACGGACAATTTCAAATGGTTGCTCATTTTCTTTATACTCATACATTGTCAATTCTTCAGGTGCTGATTGCATCTCTTGAGCAATAAAGGCATCTGTTTCATCCAAAACATTGGCCGTTTTTTGCAAAAGTGGTTCCAATCCATCACGTGTTAATGAAGAAATTGGCATAATGACAGTATCTTGATCGAAATCAGGATCTTGTGCCAATTTAGCTTTAAATGTTGCTAAAGTTTCTTCTGCATCAGGCATGTCCATCTTCGTTGGAACAATAATCTGAGGCCGCTTTAACAAAGCTGGATCATATTCGGCTAATTCATGATTGATTTGCTTATAATTGTCATATGGATCAGAATCAGGATCAACACCACTCATATCAAGTAAATGGAGAATGACACGAGTTCGTTCTACGTGACGCAAGAATTGAATTCCTAATCCAACTCCATTTGAAGCTCCCTCAATCAATCCAGGCAAGTCAGCCATTACAAAGTCACGTCCATCATTTAATCGGACCATTCCTAAATTAGGAACTAAGGTCGTAAAGTGATATTCAGCAATTTTAGGCTTAGCAGCCGTTACTACTGACAAAAGCGTTGATTTTCCAACTGATGGGAAACCAACCAAACCTACATCAGCTAAGACTTTCAATTCCATTCGAATATCAAGTTCGCGACCAGGCTCACCATTTTCAGCAATTTCAGGTGCTGGATTCTTTGGTGAAGCAAAACGAATATTTCCACGTCCACCACGTCCACCAGCAGCTACGACCAATCGATCATCTTTATCTACTAGGTCCCCGATTAATTCACCAGTTTCAGCATTAGTAACTGTCGTCCCTTGTGGAACTCGGATAATCATGTCATCGGCTGATGCACCAGTCATCCCTTTAGTAGCACCATTACCACCAGGTGTAGCCTTAAAGTGACTCTTGTATCGGAAATCCATCAAAGTGCGTAAACCTTCATCTACAACTAAGATTACATCGCCACCTTTTCCGCCGTCACCACCAAAAGGTCCCCCCATATTAATATACTTTTCATGTCGGAAAGAAACAGCTCCATCGCCACCTTTTCCACCTTTAACAAAAACTTTTACTTGGTCAACGAATGCCATCGTCGTACCCCCTTCTGCTCTATCTAATCATGTGATTAGAGCCGTTAAACTTATTTAAAATCTGTCAATTAGAAAAAATTACCAGCTTCCAAAAAGCAAGATTTGATGCGTTATTAACTTGTCTATTGTATCGTATTTAACTCGATAAAGCTAATACCTACGTCAATGAATTGCACCGAGTGATATTTTAAGTGATTGAATAACCTTATCAGAAAGTCCCAATTGCTTCAACTCATCTACAGGTGCTTTTTCAATTTTACCTAATGATCCATATTTTGTGAGCAATTTTTGCCGCGTTTTAGGGCCAACCCCCGCAATTTCATCTAATTTAGAACCAAGTGATGATTTAGAACGTAAATTACGATGAAATGTTATTACAAATCGGTGTACCTCGTCTTGGATTCTTTGTAATAAAAAGAATCCTTGCGACTTTGGATCTAGCTCGGTATGTTCATTGCCTTCCGACTTCAACAAATCTGCGGTTTTATGATGCTCATTTTTAACCATCGCCGCTACTGGTAAATCAATTAATCCTAACTCATCTTCCAAAACTTCTTTAGCCGCATTTAATTGAATGATCCCACCATCCATTAAAACAAGATCCGGCATTTGAGCATGTTCTTTTAATAAGCGTGAATAACGACGTCGAATCACTTCCATGGTTTCAGCTCGCTCATCTGCATGATCTACACTCTTAATTTTATATTTACGATACTTTTGTTTATTTGGAATTCCATCTTCAAAGACCACCATGGCAGAAACAATTTCTTCACCTTGTGTATGAGAATGATCAAAAGCCTCAATGCGATGAATTTCATCAATTCCTAAAGCATCCGCAATTTCTTGCATGGCTCCGTTAGTTTTTTTCTCATTCATTTCCATTAAACGAAACTTTTCATCTAAAACAATCTTGGCATTTTCGACTGCCAAGTTCATCAATGCTTTTTTCTCACCACGTTGCGGCGTCCGCACTATAGTTTGCAAAACAGAACTAATTAATTTAGTATCAACGCCAGATGGTACTAGGATTTCTTTAGGCAACACCGTATTTTTACGATTGTAAAATTGTAAGATAAAACTAGTTAATTCTTCATTTGGTTCATCAACAATGGCAAATAATCTTTTTTCTCGTTTCAACAACCGGGCTTGACGAATGAAGAAAATTTGGACCGACAGCCACCCCTTATCCATATAAAAGTTAAAAAGGTCACGTGGCGTTCCATCTTTAGAAATTATTTTCTGCTTTTCAACCGTTTCAGCAATAAAATGTAATTGATCTCGTAAATCAGCTGCCCGTTCAAATTCTAACTTTTCTGCCGCTTCTTCCATTTTTTGATGTAGTTTTTTAGTAACAACTTGGGTATTTCCGGCTAAGAAACTTTGAATTTTTTTAATTTGCGCTTGATATTCATCAGCTGGAACTTCATGCCAACAAGCTCCCAAGCACTGCCCCATATTTGCGTACAAGCAAGGACGTCCTTGATATCCACTACATCTTCTTAGTGGATAATTTTTCTGAATAAAATGCAATGTTTCTTGAGCAGCATACACATTCGGATAAGGTCCAAAATACTGTGCATTATCTTTTTTAACAATACTAACTAGCTCAATTTGTGGGTCCTTTTCATTCGTTATTTTAATATAAGGGTAACCCGTTCCTCTTTTTAACCGAATATTATAATATGGTTGATACTTTTGAATCAACGTAATTTCAAGTAAGAGCGATTCTTTTTCAGAACTAGTTACAATAAAATCAAAATCAGCAACATTACGAACTAATTCGGCTGTCTTACCATCATGCTCACTCTTAAAATAAGAACGCACTCTATTTTTTAAGTTTTTAGCCTTACCAACGTAGATAATTTTACCATTCAGATCTTTCATTTGATAAGAACCCGGTAAATCAGGTAATAAGGCTAATTTTTGTTCAATATGTTCTGATGCCATAGAGCCCTCTTTCACAACTATTTTCACCCTATTTATACATTTTCAAGTATTTAAAATTAAATTTTATTCTTGATTGTTGTTTTTTTCAAATTTATCAACAATTAGATAAAATATTATTACCATATCAATCTATTGGTTATAACTTAAAACTTTAATTTTGGAATTATCTAATTCTAATTTGGTAATGCTTCCGTTTTGCGGACGAATCTTCAAATCGAATTGACCTTTTCCATATAATTCCATAAGACTAAGCAATGTATTACCATGGCTAATGACTAATACATTATCTCCATCTTGCAAATTATGATTTTCAGAAATTAATTTGAAACCCTTTTGAATTCTTTCCCAATACTCATGCTGATCTTCTGCATCATGGAATGGATCAGCTAATTTCATCATATCTTTTGCTTCTGCTATAGAAAAGGATTCAATAATCTCAGCAAATGATGTCAAATGTTGTGGTGCACCAACTTTAGCCCAAACCGCATCCATATTATCACCCTCAAAAGATCCATAAAATTGTTCTCTAAAGTAGGATGATTTGGTAGCTTTGGTCAAATTACTTTGATGATTTTCAGCTAAAATTAATTCAGCTGTATCTTCAGCCCGCGTTGTGTCTGAAGAATAAGCAGCAGCAAATTTAACTTCAGCCAATTTTCGACCAGTGTCTAATGCATTTTGGATACCATTTTTAGTCAAAGGCGAATTACTCCAGCCTTGTAATTTGTTATAAATATTAAAATAAGTTTGTCCGTGCCGAACCAAATACAATGTTAATTTAGCCATATCATTCTCCTAATTTCAAAATAAATCAATCAAAATATTAATTAATTCAATTCATAAAGTCTACCTACTATTATTATAGTATAATGAACACAAATAAGGAGGAATTCACCTATGGGATTACAATCAAACCGTCAAAATAGCATGGAAACATCTTTTGATAATTTCATCGAATTACCAAAAAAAGATGATAACGAAAAAAATGCTTTCTTAGGTAAGAAAAAACACAAGATTTATTATCTGAAGAAAAATAAAAAAACACGATAAATCGTCGATTATTATACAGACGACAGAGAGGCCAGGACATTTTTGTCCCAGCCTCTTTTTTAATTATTATCTTTTTCTTCACGCTTAACTTCAGCTAATAGCTTTCTTTCAGTTGCATCTAATTCATAATTTTCAAGTAAATCAGGCCGTCTTAAATAGGTCCGGCGAAGTGCTTCTTTTTTACGCCATTCTGCAATATTAGCGTGATGTCCACTCATTAAGACATCAGGAACCTTTTTACCTTTAAAATCAGCTGGACGGGTATATTGAGGATATTCCAAAAGCCCAGTTGAAAATGAATCATCAACCGCTGACATATCATCGCCTAAAGCTTCATCTAATAACCGTACAGTTGCATCAATAATAACCATTGATCCTAACTCACCACCAGTTAAAACAAAGTCACCCAAGGAAATTTCATCCGTAACTAGATCGCGTATCCTTTCATCATATCCTTCATAGTGTCCAGAAATAAACGTTAAATGTTCTTCTTGTGATAATTCTTCGGCCATCTTTTGATCAAAAGTACGCCCAGCTGGGTCTAAGAGAATCACACGCCCTCGGTTACCAGCTACAGCTTCAACATGCTCCATCGCTGAATAAATAGGTTGTGGCGTTAAAAGCATTCCCTGCCCACCACCATAAATGACATCATCAACATTATGATGTTTATTTTCAGTGAAATCACGAAAATCAACTACATTAAAATCAACCAGTTTACGTTCAATGGCCTTTCCAATAATGGATTCTCGCATAGGTGCAAACATATTGGGAAATAAACTTAATACATCAATTCTCATCAGCAACCCACTCTTCTAATAGAACAACTTTAGCAGTTTTGTCATCTAAGTTAATTTCTTTGACCACTTGTTCTGTAAATGGTATCAATAAATCTGATCCTTGCTTCCGTTGTATTACCCAAACATCATTTGCTGGTAATTCTAGAATTTCTTTGACGGTTCCAATAACACTTTGATCCTCATTATTAATAATAGAAAGTCCGACAATATCATGATAAAAATATTCATTTTGATCAAGTACTGGTATTTGAGTATCATCAACCATCAAATCCATTCCTTTATATTTTTCAATAAAATTAATATTTTGTAAGTCTTTAAAACTCAATAAGATAAACTGTTTGTGGTTACGTACAGTTGCAATTTCAACTTCTACATTATTTTTTGCCCCAATCACCATTTTGTTACCTGGCACAAACCGTTCAGTTGAAAAATCGGTTGTTGCAATTACCCGAACTTCCCCTTTAATTCCATGGGTATTGACAATAGTTCCTACTTTATATAAAGACATTCAATTGCTCACTCTCTTTTTTGATATACTATATTTCATGAATTTTAATGCTATGCTTCTAAACTTAAATACTTCTGTAAAGCCGCATTGAACTGTTCATCAGGTAATGTTTCATTTGTAAAACGACCCATAACCGTAAAATCATGCCGATTTTTGAAGCTCAAGGATTTTACCTCAACTAGTGCAACCGCCATGTTTTGTTCAGTTAAGAATATCTGTCCAGGCCCTCGTAATTTTCCTTTAGTGTGCTTACCAACACGCCAACTATGAAAATCAGCTAATTGGAGGGCGGTGTTTTCAACATGATATTGACCATTTAAATCTTGTTTAAGCATTACACCTACTAACTCTGCTGTTGAATATTTACTAGCCATATCTTTAACCGTCCTAATTATTCAATGTAATTAATTATAGATAAATCTAACTATCGACGCAATAGCCAACTACTTAGATTATCCGCTATTCTAAAAGAATTACCAACTTTAGATTTGACATTGATGACAAATGAGTTTAGTATAAATCAGGTCGGTTAATATGTGCAGTTGCACATAAAGGAGAAATATATGAACCCAGAGGTAAGTGATGACCAACTTCAAAGCTTTGGAATTGTCAGCCGTGTCATTCGTACTGAACTAAATCGGGTCCTTAAGCCTTACGGATTGAACGACAGCAATTATTTTTTTATATCTTATATTGCAGATCATCCAGAGTCTTCTCAAGGTGACCTAACTCGAACAATGTTTTTAGATCATAGTACGATTACTAGATCTGTTGCTAAACTAGTTGAGTTAGGCTATCTTGAAAAACATCTTGATGAAAAAGATCATCGAACGACACGTCTCTTTTTAACAAATAAGGGTGCTGAAATTCGATATGAAATACATGAACTCACTACGACTATTTTTGATAATACCTTTTCTGAAATTTCATCTGAAGAAAGTGAAACCATTAAAAGTATATTATTAAAAACAGCCAATCATTTAGAAAAAACGAGGTCTAAGAAATGAATAATACCGCTCAAAAGATGTCTACTAGAGACATCCTCTCGATTGCCGCTGCGGCAATCATGGCATTCATTGGTGTCTTAATTGAAACTTCAATGAATGTTACATTCCCAACTTTGATTCGTCAATTTAACGTTGATTTATCAATGGTGCAATGGCTTACAACTGGATATTTATTGGTTGTATCTCTTATTATCGTTTGTTCTTCTTATATTAAAGGAAGATTTAAAGAACGTAATATTTTTATGACAGGTGTTATCTTTTCAATTATTGGAGATCTTGCCTGTGCCCTAGCACCTGGTTTTTCCGTTCTATTACTAGGACGTCTAATCCAAGCAATCGGAACTGGAATTGTTCTACCACTTCTATTTAATATTATTCTTGAACGTGCCCCAATGGAAAAACGTGGAGTCTTCATGGGATTAGGTGGTCTAATTGTTTCAATGGCACCTGCCCTTGGCCCTACCTTTGGTGGAGTTGTCGTTAACTTTGTTAGCTGGCGTTATATTTTCTGGATTGTCCTACCATTAATGATTATTGGTTTTGTCTTAGGATTTTCAATTGAACAAATCACACCACTTGTTAAGCAAAAATTTGATTGGATTCGTTTAATCTTATTAACTATTATGTTTACAACTCTTACTCTAGGATTTAATACAGTTAGCCAACATGGTTGGTTGAATGGTGAATTAGGTCTTAGCCTAGTTATTACTGCTATTGTAGTATGGATTTTCATTGCTGTTTCTAATCGTTCAAAGCGAGTTTTGATTAATATTTCTATTTTTAAAAACCCTGTCTTCACATTGGCTCTAATTGCTTACGTATTAATTCAATTTTCAAATATTGGTATTAATTTCGTCTTACCAAATTATGCACAAATTGCTGATCATGCTACTGCTATGATTAGTGGTCTTATCCTACTTCCTGGTAGCTTAATTTCTGGATTATTAAATCCTGTCTGGGGTCGTATGTATGACACCCTAGGTGCTAAAAAGCCAATTTTCATTGGAAATTCGATCTTATTCTTAGCAATCATCGCCTTCGCTGTCTTTAGTCTTAAACTAGCACCAGTAATGATCTTAGTTTATTACCTAATCTTTGCCGTTGGAGTTGCTATGTCATTTGCTAATACAATGACTTATGCACTTACCATTACCGGTCCTGAAAAAGAAGCTGACGCTAATGCCATTTTCAACACCCTTCAACAATTCGGTGGTTCAATTGGAACTGTTATCGCCTCTAGCTTCCTAGCTTCTGGAACTGGTAACAATGCTGCTGAAGTAATGCAATCTGGTACACAACATGTCTTCATGTTCTTTGGTATCTTAATCTTCATTAACTTCTTCTTATACCACTTCACATTTAAATTAGGTCATAAATTAATGCCTAATCTATAAATAAATAATTAAAAAAGACTGGTCTATAAAAGACTAGTCTTTTTTTACGTATATAATGAATTACAATAAAACAAAACACTTAATAATTTACTGCATTCTTTTTGATATTTATTTGTATGTATCATTTTAAATTTGACATGATGATGTATTTACAACACTTTGGCTTTTATATTCGACTAAAACATCGTAAGCATCTCATTTTAAGCATTTATCATCATGGTATGAATACTTCATCAGTCTTTGCCTCTTATCACGTTAATAACCATTAAAATTTCATCTAAAAGACACTATAAAAAAGGTTAGTCCCTATTTCTACGGACTAACCTTTTTATAAAACCCTCAAATTACTTTGAGAACTTAGCTTCATGGTACTTCTTCATGATTCCAGCTTCTGATAACAAGTTTTTAACTGTATCAGAAGGTTGTGCACCATTGTTCAACCATCCCATGATAACTTCTTCTTCCAACTTAACTTCAGCTGGTTCAACCAATGGGTTGTAAGTTCCAACGTTTTCAATGAAACGTCCGTCACGAGGTGAACGTGAATCTGCTACAACTACGCGATAAAATGGGCGCTTCTTTGATCCCATACGCTTTAAACGAATTTTAACTGCCATGTTTAATTTCCTCCGGTAATTTTCTACTCTTATTATAATACCAGAGTTATATAACAGTGTAAAGTGTTTTTCCTTTACACATTATTTTTATTTTAGCGGCGCTTTTTCTTATTTTTTTTAATTTGACGCGCCATACGCTTCATAGCCATATCTTGCATCTTTTTACCCATATTACCGCCCATACCAGGCATGTTCGGCATTCCACTAGGCATACCAGGCATACCGCCACCTTGTAATGAACCCATCATTTGTTCCATTTGAGCGGTATTACCATTCATGGCTTTGCTCATCATGCCCTTCATTTGATTAAATTGTTTAATCATTCGGTTAACTTCAACAATCGGACGACCTGCTCCAGCAGCCAAACGACGACGTCTTGAAGGATTAATTAGATCTGGGTCTTCTCGCTCAGCTGGTGTCATTGATAGCACAATAGCTTTCATATGATCAATTTGCTTAGGATCCATCTGCATATTTTGCAAAGCAGGATTATTAGCCATTCCTGGAATCATTTTCATCAAATCTTCCAAAGGACCCATATTTTGAACTTGGTCCATTTGATCAATGAAATCATTGAAATCAAATGTGTTTTGACGCATCTTTTCAGCCTGTTCAGCGGCCTTTTTCTCATCAACATCTTTTTGGGCTTTTTCGATCAGGGTCATTAAATCACCCATTCCCAAAATTCGTGAAGCCATTCGTTCCGGATAGAAGACATCCAAATCGGTCATCTTCTCCCCTTGTCCTACGAATTTAATGGGTTTATTAGTGATCGCACGAATTGAAAGTGCTGCTCCGCCACGAGTATCACCATCCAACTTAGTCAAAACAACCCCAGTAATACCCAAACGATCATTAAAACCAGTTGCCGTTTCAGTAGCGTTTTGCCCAGTCATTGCATCAACAACCAATAAAATTTCATCAGGTTGCGCAATTTCCTTAACATCAGCTAATTCTTGCATTAATGCTTCATCAATTTGTAAACGTCCCGCAGCGTCAATAAAGACATAATCAGACTTCAATTCTTCAGCTTTAGCAAGCCCTTGCTTCACAATTTCACGAGGATCTACATTAGTTCCCATTGAGAATACTGGCACATCAATTTGTTGTCCCAAAGTTTCCAATTGATCAATGGCAGCTGGTCGATAAATGTCAGCAGCAATCATAAGTGGACGTGCGTTTTGTTCTTTCTTTAACTTAAAAGCAAGTTTACCGGCAGTGGTAGTTTTACCGGCTCCTTGTAACCCTACCATCATAATAACAGTGGGTATTTTTGGTGAACGATTTAAGGGAACATCTTGTTCCCCCATCATTGCTGTTAACTCATCATTCACAATTTTAACAATTTGTTGAGCCGGAT
Organism: Weissella koreensis KCTC 3621; assembly: GCF_000277645.1. The sequence continues at coordinate 109,132 of NZ_AKGG01000011.1, forward strand.
TTAATCCTTCTAGAACTTTCTGCCCCGCAGCCTTTTCACGAACATCGCGAACGAAACTTTTTACAACCGTATAATCCACGTCGGCTTCCAACAAAGCCATACGAATTTCTCGCATTGTATCCCGTAAGTCAGCGTCTGTAACTTTTCCCTTTTTTCGTAATCCGCTCAATGCAGATTGTAGTCTTTCTGTTAATCCCTCAAAAGCCATTTTATTTAATCCTCCTCAAGCGTAATTAATTGTTCCATTAAATCAATTAATTGCTGATCATTTTGATAATTTTTTTTAATATATGTCTCAATTTCAGCAGCAGCTACCTGCCTTTTTAAATATTCAGCATATAAATGCAATTTATTTTCATAATTTTCTAAAAGCTGCGTACTTCGTTTTAAGTTATCATAGACAGCTTGTCTTGAAACAGAAAATTCATCTGCAATTTCACCTAGTGAATAATCATCTGCATAATATAATTCTAAATAATCATCCTGCTTACTCGTCAATAAAGAACGATAAAAATCAAACAGAATATTAAGCCGCATACTTTTTTCTAGTTCCATCTTATAACTCCAATAATGGTCCGAATAAGCTTTTGGCAAAATCATTAGCATCAAACGGTTTTAAATCACCTACTTGCTCGCCAAGGCCAATCCATTTAACAGGTAAGTGTAATTCATTTCGAATTGGCAAAACAATTCCACCTTTGGCTGTTCCGTCTAATTTAGTTAAGACTATTCCTGTAACATCCGTTGAACTTTTGAATAACTTAGCCTGCTGCAAAGCATTTTGACCCGTTGTTGAATCCAATACTAGGAGAACTTCAGCTGGCTGATCAGGTAATTCACGTTCAATAATACGTTTCATTTTAGCTAATTCTTGCATCAGATTAACATTATTTTGTAAACGTCCAGCTGTATCAACAAATAAGATATCAGCTTGCTGGTCAATCGCCGCCTTCACCCCATCAAATACTACAGAAGCCGGATCTGATTCCGGTGGTCCAGCAATGACTTCAACACCATCTCGTTCACCCCAAACTTGTAACTGTTGTGTTGCCCCTGCTCTAAATGTATCTGCAGCTGCGAGCAAGACCTTCTTTCCTTCTTGCTTATAACGTGCAGCCAACTTTCCAATCGTAGTCGTCTTTCCGACACCATTAACTCCTACAAACAAAATAACCGTTGGCCCAGATTGAGCGAAATGCATTGATGAATCTTCATCACGGCCTTGTTCAGTATAATGATCAACTAATTTCTGTAAAATAACGTTTGAAACTTCTTCTTTGCTCTTAGCATTTTGAAGCTTAACTTCATCTCGTAATTCATCAGTTAATTTAAAGGCGGTTTCAGCACCCACATCAGCCTTGATCAAAGTTTCTTCCAGATCATCAAAAAAGTCCTCATCGACGCGTCTAAAGTTGGCCATAAATTGGTTCCAACGTTGGCTCCAAGACTTTTTAGTTTTATTCAAACCTTGATCCAAGTCTGATTCTGTTGGTTGATTTGGCTCTTCAATGTCCTTCTCTACTTCTGATTCATATACTTCTGTCTGTTCTAAATCAGATGAAGAAGCAACCACATCAGTATTTGGCTCATAAACAGCAGACGCTTCTTCAACTATCTCAATATCCGAATTTTTAACTGCATGAATTTGTTCATTGTTTTGATCTAATAATTCAGCGGTTTTCTCTATTTCATAATCATTTGATACTAATTCAGATTCATTGGCATCAAAGTTATCCTCAACTGGACTTGCTTGTTCACTTGGTTCAGAAAAAGTAATCGTATCATTAGAATTAACTTTTGATATATCACTAACCTTCTCTGCTTCTATATGAGCTTCTAGTGATTCGTTAACTTTCTCTGCTTCATCAATTACAGAATCAATCTCGATTGCCTTAGGTATCAATTGTTCGACTTTAACAATTGCCTGCTTCACTTTGGGCTGAAAAGGATTATCAGCCGTGATTCGTGGATATAACGTTACTACTTCAACCGGCTGTTTCGTTATCTTGGGTTCAGAAGGCTCTCCGGTAAATGCCTTTTTTATTGCATCAAATAATCCCATAATTTGAATTCCTCATTTGTAATTTTAATTTGTTAAACTTTGATAAGCATCTCGTGCAGCCGCTTTTTCCGCTTCTTTTGTCGATTTACCTTGACCTGCACCCAGCTTTTTATCATTGACACTCACAGCTACTGTGAAAATTTGCTCATTATTTTCAATTTGTTCTTCAGCTATTTTTTCATAATTAATTTCCACTGATCCATGCTTCTGCAACAATTCTTGTAATTTCGATTTATAATCAACAAAACGATCATAGAAACCTGTTTTAATTTTAGAAAAGAAAACAAGATCTAACAAATGCATTACTGCATCTTGACCTTGATCCAGGAATAATGCCCCGATAAAGGCTTCCCACAAATCTTCTAAAAGCGAATCTCGATTTCTCGCCCCAGACATCTCTTCTCCATGACCCAATTGGACATATTTATCAAGATGTAACTCACGTGACAAAGCTGCAAATGAACGGGTTTGTACCATTAAGATTCGCAACTCTGTCAATCGACCTTCATCCCAGTCTGGGTAATTTTGAAAAAGATAGACCGCAGATGATTGTTGCATAATTGCATCGCCCAAAAATTCGAGACGTTGATAATCGCGACCTTGATAACCTGGATGTTCATTAATATAATTAGCTTGCGTTAAAGCCTCTTCTAGTAATTTTAAATCATTAAATTGTAAGCCGTATTTATCGGCAATTTCTGCTTGTAATTGCGCAAACATTAAAAATCTCCTTCGATATTCTTCTTTGATTATTCTCTGTATAAGTATACCAAAAAACCGGACCCACAAACGTTCCGGTTTTTAAATTATCATGATATTGCTTACTTTTTAGCTTGATGTTCATAAATGTAATCAACGGTTTGATTAATCGTTGTTAACTTATCAGCATCTTCATCTGGAATTTCGGCATCAAATTCATCTTCCATTTCCAAAACCAATTCCACAAAATCAATAGAATCAACGTCAATATCATTTAAAAAGTTCAAATCACCACTGATTTGATCTGTTGAAAGTTCAAAATGGTCAGCCACTAAGGCTGCCACACGATCATAAATTACTTTTTTCTCTAACATTTTATTTCTCCCTTAATTACTCTTGACTGTCAATTCTAGCGGCCAAATCATTTTTATGTTCAGCCACAAAAGTTTCAACCTTATTAATTAAATCACTACTTAACATTGATTCGATTTGAACCATCGTGGCAGAAATTGCCTCTGCACTGGCGGAACCATGCGCTTTAACAACCGGAGCTTTAACACCCAAAACAACTGCTCCACCATACTGCTCAGGATTCCATTGATGTGCTATATCTTTTAATGTTGGAAGTAATAATCCCGCTCCCATTTTAGCACGAATTCCACCATTTGAAAGTGAATGTTTTAATGTTTTCATAACGGTTTTAGCAGTTCCTTCAATTGCCTTTAAGGTTGCATTACCTGTAAAGCCATCCGATACTACTACGTCGGCCGGTCCTTGTAAAATATTTGCAGCTTCAACATTTCCTACAAAGTTAACCAAATGTTTTGCATGACCCGCCTTAAGCAACTGATGAGCGTCTTTATGCATTTGATCGCCCTTATCTTCTTCGCCACCATTGTTTAACAAACCTACCCGTGGCTGGTCATAGTGTAAGATTTCATGTGCGTAAAACGATCCCAAAACACCATATTCATAAAGATGATTAGCACGATTATCTGCGTTGGCCCCAACATCCATCATCACAAAAGCATCGTGTTCACCACCCATTGCTGGCAATAAAGTCATTAAAGCTGGACGACTAATCCCTTTAATACGTCCCACTAAGAAAATACCTGCCGCTAAAAGAGCTCCAGTATTCCCAGCTGAAAATAAAGCATCAGCCTCACCATGTTTGACCGCATTGGCAGCCATAACTAATGAACTATTTTTACGAGTACGAACCGATTTAACAGGTTCATCTGCCATTGCAATTGCATCATATGCTTGAACTAAACTAATTCGGGTCATATCTTTAATTAGAGGCTTAACTTGATCAAGTTTTCCAAATAATACAAATTCTACATTTGGTAATTTGTCTCGAGCACTCTCTACCCCGGATACTACAGTGGTTGGTGCATCATCCCCACCCATTGCATCTACGGCGATTTTATACATCTTTTTTTCCTCTTTTTCTAGTATTATTACATAATATCATATAGATAAAATCACACCTAATCAAAATTTCGATATCTTTCCATCGTTTCTGACAAAAATTTACTAAGCATAATATTTTCAGGTTGATCAGCCCAATCGGGAGTATTCACAATTTCAAGAGCTTCTTGTTGAGCGGTTTCCATCATAATTAAATCATGAACTGGATCCCCCACCTTAAACTCAGGCATTCCAGATTGTCGATTTCCCAAAACGTCCCCTGACCCTCTTAATTCTAGATCTTTTTGAGCTAAAACAAAACCATTGGTCGTTTTAGTCATCGCTTCCATCCGTTCGATTCCAAATTGAGTTTTCGGATCTGAAATCAAAAAAGTATATGATTGACGTTGACCTCGACCAACTCGTCCACGTAACTGATGTAATTGAGCTAGTCCAAAGCGATCAGCATCTAAAATCAACATAACTGTAGAATTAGGCACATCAACCCCGACTTCAATCACCGTAGTTGCCACTAAGACTTGAAATTCATTCCGTTTAAAAGATTCCATCACAGTATCTTTTTCTTGATTAGACAAACGCCCGTGTAGCAGTCCTACTTGATACTGTGGTGCAAAATATTTCATAAGGTCTTCATAAACGGCTTGTGCATTTTGAACATCTAAAGTTTCAGATTCTTCAATTAACGGAGTAACTACATAAGCCTGTGCACCTTCATCTAGTTGTTTTCGAATAAAGCTAACAGCCTTTTCAAATTCATTATTTCTTAACCATTGTGTTTTGATGGGCTTTCGTCCAGATGGTAACTGATCAATAACTGAAACATCCATTTCCCCATAAGCCGTAATAGCTAATGTACGAGGAATAGGAGTTGCAGTCATCGCTAAAATATCGGGATTCATTCCAATTTCACGCAATTTTGCACGCTGCTTTACTCCGAATCGATGCTGCTCGTCAATGACAGCCAGGCCAAGATTGTGAAAAGCAATATCCGTTTGTATTAAAGCATGCGTTCCAATTAAAATATCAATATCCCCATTTGCTAAATCAGCTAATATCTGCCTTCGCGGACCAGCTTTCATTGATCCAGTCAATATTTCGATGCGAACATCATTTACATCAAAGAATTGGCTCAAAGTTTTGGCATGTTGCTGAGCTAAAATTTCAGTGGGAGCCATTAATGCTGCCTGCATACCAGCTGATACAGCTGCGTACATAGCTAAGGCAGCCACCACCGTTTTACCAGACCCTACATCTCCTTGCAGCAAACGATTCATATGCTTAGGTCGACGTAGGTCAGCCACAATTTCGTTCACCACTTTTTTTTGAGCAGCTGTTAGTTCAAAAGGCAATGTCTGAATAAAGGCTTTTAATTTATTATTATTAAACTCAATAGATCGTCCATGATAACTTTGGTCTGTCATTTTTAATAATTGTAAGCGCATTTGAAATAAAAAAAACTCTTCAAAAGATGCCGTTCGACGAGCAGCATGAGCCTCAATTGCATTTTTTGGTACATGCATTCCAAACAGCATTTCCATTCGTGGTAATAGGCGGTAACGGAATCGAATAGGCTCGGGAATTAAATCTACAAAGAGTTCTTTATATTTACCAAGTGCTTGCTCAATCAGCGCTTTCAATGTTTTTTGAGTAACTTCTTTTGAAGCAGGATAAGTAGCTTGTAGTTCATCCATACTATCTTTGGCTAAAATTTTAATTCCCATCAGGGTTTGGCGCCTTTGTTCATAGGTCCCATATATAGCAACCTCTTCACCTAACTTTAACTTTTCCTGCACCCAAGGTTGATTAAAGAATGTTACTACAATATTTTCGTTTTCGACAAGCAGTCTGAAATTTATGCGTGTTTTTCGATATCCATAACGGGATAAGACCGGTTCAGAAGAAACAAGACCTTTGAATGTTACTTTTTCCCCACTCCCTACTTCGGAGGGTAGTTTGGTGGCCAGATCACTATAGCGTAAGGGAAAATGGCTTAAAAGGTCTTCAATCGTAAAAATTCCTAAATGATGCAACCCATCAAGACGTTTAGGACCTACACCACTCAGTTCTGCGACCGAATCATTTAATTGCATTGTCTCCCCTCCTTTTTTATTATTCTATTAATTATACATTGTTTTTTTACAATAACTAACGAGCTTTATCATAAATCACTTAAATTTAGACCTATTTTTATCACATAATAAATTAAAAAAAGATCGCTTTAATTAGGCGATCTTTTTCTTAATATTTTAAATTAAAATGCTAATGAAATGAAATTTAGTAAGAATAGCAAAGCCACTACCCACAGTACCGGTGTAATTTCAGAAGCTTTCTTTTTGGCAAGCTTAACGATGATAAAGAAAATGAACCCAGCTGCAATTCCATATGAAATTGAATATGATAGGGCCATAAATGCGGAAGTAAAGAAGGCCGGGATGGCGACTTCTAAGTCATTCCAATCAATGGCCTTGAACTCATTCATCATTGAGATTCCCACAATGATCAAAATCGGTGCCGTGGCTGCAGAAGGTATTACCCCCACAAGTGGTGCTGCCACAATTGAGAACATAAATCCAATTGCAATGACCAAAGAAGTTAGTCCAGTACGACCTCCAGCATTAATTCCAGAAGCTGATTCAATGAAAGTCGTCGTATTTGAAGTTCCATATATTCCAGCAAACATTGTGGCAAAAGTATCAGCGACTAGTCCACGATCCATTTTAGATTTAAAGCCTTTACCTTCTTCAAATTCTTTTTGATCTTGCTTTGAAAAAATACCAGTTGTTAAACCAGTTCCAATGAATGTCCCAATCGCATCAAACAATCCGGAAAGTCCCATTGAAAATACCGTTAAAATAACTACTAAAATTTGCTTAGGCGTAGTGAACATCGACCAAAGGCCGTCTTTACCCAACGCTGCCCCAAATACAGTCCCAAAATCATGGAAAGTAGTAACAAATGAATTATGAATATCAACATGAATATTCGTTACTCCCATAGGTATTCCAATTAAGGTTGTTAATAATACAGTAATCAAATAGGCTCCACGAACTTGTTTCACTACTAAAATCACAATAATAATCAAACCAATTAAAGCTAATATAACTGGGGCAGTATTAAAGTTAGCTAATGATGGAGTTGTACCACCACCAGCAACCATTGTTTCAATTGCCTTAGTTCCTTGTCCTGAATGAAAAGGTTTATTATTAATGCTTAAAATACTATCACCACCAACAATAAAGTTAATAAATCCCGCATTTTTTAAACCAATATAGGCAATAAACATTCCAATTCCAGCAGCAATTGCATGCTTTAAAGAAATTGGAATAGCCTTGACGATGGCTGATCTTAATTTTGTCAACGTAATGATCACATCAACTAATCCAACCAAGAAAACCATCCCTAACGCTTGTTGCCAACTAAAGCCTAAGCCAAATACAATGGTATAAGTAAACATTGCTTGCATCCCAATTGAAGGTCCAATGGCATACGGTAAATTAGCAAAAAGTCCTGTAATTAATGTTCCAGTAATTATTGTTAGAATTGTGGCCATGAAGACACCTTGTGATGGCATCCCGGTCATTGATAAAACAGCTGGATTCAAGAAAATAATATAGGCCATCGCCACAAAGGTTGTTAAACCAGCTGTGACTTCCGTTCTAACCGTTGTATGGTTCTCCGATAATTTAAAAAAATGCTCAAACACGATTTATATCCCCCGAGAAATAAAATATGCGTCTCCGAATCCATACCAAAGACGCATGAAATAAAAGAAGACGTAAAGTAATAAACTTTACGTCGTCAACAAAAACCTATAATGCCACTTAAAAAAGCAACATCAAAGTATTTTATTTCAAGTCTGTGGCAGAACACGTTAACGACTGATTGATTTAAAATGTTGTTTTAACAATACCGCTCATTTCAAAATTAGTCAAGATAATATCACAATTAAACAGATCTTAAATTTTTTTAAATATTTCTATAAAAAAACTAAAACTACGTTAAGACGTAATTTTAGTTTTTTATTTATAATTTAATATTACATCTCACTTGGTGCTTTAACTCCCAAAAGGCGCAAAGACTCAGTCAGATTATTTGATACCGCTTGTACAAGGGCTAAACGAGCATTCAATTCATCATCTTCTACCAAGATTTTTGAATTAGCATAATACTTGCTAAAAGTACGTGCTAAGTTCAAAGCATATTTAGCAATCACTGATGGTTCACGATCACGCCAGGCCCGACGAATAACTTCATTAAAAGTCCCAAGTAACTTAACTGTCTCCCAGACTTTTTCATCTGAAATTTCTAAGTGTTCTGGATCAATTTCTGGATTACCTGCTTTTCGCAAAATTGAGTGGGCCCGAGCATTAGCATATTGCACATATGGTCCAGTATCACCTTCAAAACGCACAACATCTTCTAGTTTAAAGTCAAAATTCAAAGTCCGTTCATTCATCAAATCATGGAAAACGACCGCTCCAGTTCCAACTTCATGAGCAACTTCTTCTTTATTTGGAAGATCAGGATTCTTTTCATTAATTTGAGCCAAAGCCAAATTTTCAGAATCAGCCAAAACATTCTTCAATAAAATAATTCGACCTGAACGTGTTGATAATTTCTTCCCATCAACCGTAATCATTCCAAATACGATATGTTCAATATCGTCAGACCATTCATAACCCATTTCTTTCAAAATAGCTTTCAATTGTTCGAAATGTTCACGTTGTTCCCCACCAACAATGTAAAGAGATTTTACAAAGTTGTAGTTCTTCTTACGATAAGTCGCAGCAGCAAGGTCACGAGTCATATACAAAGTAGCACCATCGGTTCGTTTGATCATAGCTACATTTAAATCATAATCATCCAAGTTAACAACTTGCGCTCCTTGTGACTCAACTAGCTTTCCTTTTTCTTCCAAGCGATCGATCACAGCTTCCATCTTATCGTTGTAGAAAGCCTCACCGTTGAATGAATCAAATTGAATATCCAAAGAATCATAGACATCCATAAACTCCTTTAATGATTCATCTCTAAACCATTGCCAAAGTTCCAAAGCCTCAGTATCGCCATCTTCTAGCTTTTTAAACCAAGCTCGACCTTGATCATTTAATTCTGGTTCATTTTCAGCTTTAGCATGGAATTCAACATAATAACGAACCAACGTATTAATTGGATCAGCTCTGACCTCAGCCTCTGAGCCCCATTGCTTGTAAGCAACAATCAACTTACCAAATTGAGTTCCCCAATCACCTAAATGGTTAATTTTAATTGGTTGATAACCATTGGCTTTTGATATTTCTGCCAAAGAATTTCCAATGACAGTTGACCGTAAGTGTCCCATCGACATTGGCTTGGCAATATTTGGAGAAGACATATCAATTGTAATATGTCCTGCTTCTCCATCTGTATTATGCCCATAATTTTCATTGGAAATAATTTCTTTTAAGATATTCGCCCCAGCAGCCTTAGGATCTAAAAAGAAATTAACATAAGGTCCCATTGCAATAACTTTTTGATAATCACTAGTATCCATTGCGTCAACTAAGTCACTTGCAATCAAATTGGGCGCTTTTTTTAATTCCTTTGCTAAGGTGAAGGTTGGGAAAGCATAGTCACCCTTGCTTGAATCTTTTGGAACTTCTATCTTGGCCTTTAACGTCTCAACATCTAAATCAGGTAAAATCGTTGACAATGTTGATGCTATTTTTACTTTATAATCCATCGACTTTTCTCCTAGTTCGTTTCTTCTGGCTTCTCATCCGTGGTTTCTTCTTCAGGCAATTCACGAGGAGCTGGGTTTTCAGTCTTAACTAAAATTTTTGTTTCACTCATTCGGGTAATTGCTCGTCGGTTATATTCAACCACAGTTGCATCGTCAGCTGGATCATTTTCAGTAATCATGACCAATAAGGCATGTTCGTATATTTTTTCAATAATTCCTTTAAAGGAATGTTCGAAATTAGCAAATGCGGGTGCTTCAACATAGTCACCAATATCAAATTCTGATGTATTTACAAGCGGTTCTTTTTTAGCCATTCGTCAATCCTCTTTTGTTTTTGTATTTAATTAATTTTGTATAAAAATTCAACGCCAATCAACATATTATACCAATTTTTAGGTTAATTTTCCAGCTCTGAAACAACTCGTTGTGCAACATTCCAGTCATTTTCATATGGGGTATCCACCCCATTAACTTTTTGATATTCATCTAGACCTTTTGCTGCTATTACTACAACATCATTAATTCCAGAAGCACTAATCGCTCGTTCAATAGCAAGCGAACGATCCATTTCTCTTAAAATTTCTACCTTTGGATTTATAATATTTTGTTCAATCTCATCCGCAATGGCTGAAGGATCTTCAAATTGAGGATCATCCGCCGTTAAAATGGCAACATCAGCTCCTTCACTTAAAGCTTTCCCAATGCCTGGGCGACGAGAAACCCCTTTATTTCCAGGAGCCCCAACCACTACGCGTAAGACCTTTACTGCTTCATTTGATCGTACGAATTTTAATAAGGCCGCAATTGAGGCATAGTTATGTGCATAATCCACATAGATTGTCCCATGCTTTTGCGTCGAAAACATTTGCATTCTTCCAGGAATTTGAACTTCTTCTAATCCAGCTTCAATTGCATCTGGATCAGCACCGACTAACCGACTTGCTAAAGCTGCCGCAGTGGCATTACTTTCGTTAAAATCGCCTGGCAAATCTAGATCATAATTTCCTTGAATATTTAGTCTTTGTGCCTGTTGATTCATTTCAATCAGATCAAAATTTGAACCGCTTAAATTAGCAGAATTTGTCCTAAATTCTAAGTCCGGTTTAACTCCATCATCTTGTTGCGCTCCATAAAGCCAAATCCCATCACGAGGAATTAACTCTGTAGCTCGAGCCATCAATTCTGAAAAATGTTGACTTTCTGCATTCAAAATAATCTGATCAGAATGATCAATTAACATCATTTTATGTGCTAAGTAGTCTTCAAATGTCGGATGTTCATTTTCTCCGACATGATCAGGAGAAATATTCAAAAAAATACCAACGTTATATCGGAGGCCATAAACCCGTCGCATTTTAAACGCTTGTGAAGAAACTTCCATCACCATATGTGTCATGCCATTATCAACAGCTTCGCGCATTAATTTAAATAGATCTAATGATTCTGGTGTTGTCAAATGAGCACGGTAATGATTTTCTGGTTTTGGTCCAGTAATCTGACTAATTGTTGATGACAAGGCGACTTTATTATCTGTAGCATGTTTTAAAATATCATAAATCATGTATGTCGTTGAAGTCTTCCCTTTTGTTCCCGTCACACCAATTAAGTTTAGGGAACGTTGAGGATAATCATAATAAGTCATACTTAAAATACTCATAGCCGCCAAACTATCTTCAACATACCAGATTGGAATTGTTATATCATTTAATACTGGCTTTTGTTGGGTAACAATTCCATTTGCCCCTTTTCGTAAGGCCTCTTCTAAATATTTAGCAGGTAATTCCCCTTTAATAATAAAAAGAGAATCTGATTCCACTTGCTTTGAATTATAACTAATCGTTTGAAAGACACGTTCTTGATCTTCTGGTGCCTGTACTAATAATCCTTCATCTGATAATACATTAGTTATTTGCTCTGATGTTAATACCATTGAAAATTATCCCTCTTCCTCGTTAAAAATTGCTCTTAATGTATAAATTGATCCCGTCACAACAATTAAAGCATTCGATGAAGCTCGATACTTACGGGCTAATTGTATTGCTGCACTAGGATCATCGGCAATTTCAACATCTATATTATTTTTAGTGTTGTGTAGACAATATGATGCCATTGCTTCAGCCGACATCCCCTCTTTTGACTCAGGAGTTACGGCAATAATTGTTGACGCGATACTAGCTACCAGATCAATTATTTCATGTGCATTTCGATCATCCAATAACCCTAAAACAAAAACAGGTTTAAATGGTAAATGCCAAGCTTTAATTGAATCTCTTAATCCGCTAATTCCATCTAAATTACTAGCACCATCATACAATATATTACGATCAGCAACATATTCCATCCGCCCAGGAATTGATATGTTAGATAAAGCTGCCATTGTCTTATCCTTGGACAATTGGAACCCTTTTTGCTGTAAATAATTAACGATTTGAAGCACCGTACTTAAATTACTAGCTTGATATGCTCCGGCCAATGGTAAATGAATATCAGGAATATCAGGAATATCATCAATTTTTAATGATAATCCCTGTGGTGCAGTAGATAGAATCGTTATCTGAGGCAATGGGTAAGGGTTCCAAAATGCATGAACTGCATCAGTCTGTTCATGCAAAACTTTTTGAACATCATAATCTTGACCTGGGTAACTAACAATTAATGCACCTGGCTTTATAATTTTGGCATACTCATTAGCTACTTGTTTTAAAGTTGAGCCCGTTGAACAAATATTATCAACTGAAATTTTAGTATACGCAATTAAATAGGGGGTTCGGACCGCATTAGTGACATCATTACTTCCTCCTGGCCCCTCTTCTAAGATTACAAATTGAGTATCTTGTTGTGCAAAATAAACTAAGGCGATCAGAACCCACCACTCAAAAGTGCTGAGTAGTGAAAAATCACCATCATGTTTTTTAATTTGGAGTGTAATTTCATGAACAATTTTGACCACATCTTTTTGACCAATTGGTTGACCATCAATGGTGATCATCGTTAAATCATCTTGAATGGCTGGTGCCGAAAAATGGCCAACATGGTACTGACTCTCCTGTAGAATGCTTTTCAGCATAGTTCCTGTTGATCCTTTACCATTGGTCCCAGCAATATGAATAATTCGTAGCCTTTTATCTGGATTCCCCAACCACGATAAAATTTCGCTAATCATACCCACGCGGGCTAACGAAGGTTTTACAGCTTTCGCAGCTGTAATTTTTTTATTAATTTTACTGTAATCTTCACGACCAACCATATCATCACTATCCTTATTATTATTGTTCCATTCAAAACTTCTTACCAAATTATACAATGTTTTGTCGAAAAAAAACGTTATTCACAAAAACTTCAAATTTAGAGCATTAAAATCATACATAATTATGCAATAAAAGAGGATTGAAGTCATGCATAATTCTTCAATCCTCTTATTAAATTAACATTAACTCTATGTGTTCAGTATACAAAAAATTTATAACTTTTCAAGTGCTGCAATTCTTTGTTCCATCGGTGGATGAGTCGAAAATAGATTGTTCATCTTATCTCGACTTAAAGGATTACTAATATATAATCCTGCGCTCGATGGCGCGACATTATCTTCTTGCATAGGTTCGCTCTGCGATATTTTTTGTAAAGCTGAAATCAGCCCTTGCGGATTTCGTGTTAACTCAACAGCACCAGCATCAGCCAAATATTCGCGATTTCGCGAAATAGCAAGTTGGACAACAGTTCCCATAATAGGAGCTAAGATCAGTACCAGTAATGAAACAATTATACCTAAAATATTATTACTGTTATTGTCTTCATCGTCTCGACGTCCGCCACCCCAAAACATAAAATTAGTTCCAAAGTTAGCTAACAAGGCAATTACTGATGTTAAAGCCACTGCCAATGTTTGAATCCGAATATCATAATTTCGTACGTGCGTCATTTCATGAGCCATAACGCCTTCTAATTCTGTCCGATTTAATCGTTGTAGAATTCCAGTCGTGGCTGCAACTGCTGCATTTTTAGGATTATTACCAGTTGCAAATGCATTTGGCGAAGGATCATCAACAATAAAAACACGCGGCATTGGAACATTTGCTACTAAAGCCATATCTTCCACAATGTGCCACAGTTCTGGTGCATCATCTGGACCTTGCAACTCCTGAGCATGATTCATTTGCATTACAATATCAGTCGATTGGCTATAGATGTAACCAACATAAACAATTCCTACAACCAAGGTAATCATTAACCCCATAGACACTGATCGCCACACAAAGTAGCCCAAAGCCGCTCCTACAATTACCAAAAAGATAAAGAATCCGATAAATAACAACACCGTTTTTCGCTTATTTTGACTAATCTGGTCATACAACATATTTATATTCCTTGATCATTAAATGAAACTTTTGGTGCGACTTTTTCCTCACTAGGAACTTCTAAGAAAGCAGACGGTTCAAAATGTCCCATCTTAGCAACAATTGAAGTTGGAAACATTTGAATCTTCGCATTGTAATTTGAAGTTGTTGAATTAAATAATTGACGAGAATATGCAATTTTATTTTCAGTATTAGTTAATTCTTCCATCAAATTAGTATATTGCTGATTAGCTTTTAAATCAGGATAGGCTTCTGATAAAGCAAAAACAGATTTCAAAGCTGATGATAATTGATTAGAAACCTCCATAGTTGCTTCTTGATCATTTGCTGGAATCTCCATCAATTGGTTTCGCAAACCTATTACTTTTTCCAAAGTGCCTTGTTCATACTTGGCATAACCCTTAACCGTCTCAATTAAATTTGGAATCAAATCATTACGTCTCTTCAATTGAACATCAATTTGAGACCATGAATCCTTAGTGTGCATCCGTGCTGAAACTAAGCCATTATAAATGACTACATAAGCAATCACTAATACTACTATTATTACAATTAAAATAAGTATACTCATATAAATTATTTATCCCCTTTAACTATTAAAGATAAGTCGCAATCGTGGCTTGAATGGCAGTTAATTGATCATCAGCCTCAGCGGATGTTGCGCCTTTCGTCCCCACGTAAAACTTAATCTTTGGCTCAGTTCCTGAAGGGCGAACAGCTACCCATGAACCATCAGACAACCAATATTTCAATACTTCTGCAGTTGGTAATGTTATTTTTTGAACTGCCCCTGTTTGCATATCAGTTTCAGTTCCAGCTGCAAAGTCCTCGACCTTAATAACATTCAATGAACCAAAATGTTTAGGTGTTTCTTGACGGAATTTAGCAATTAATTGTTCAATTTGTTCTTTTCCATCAATACCCTTAAAGGTCAATGACTTAGTGTTTTCAACAAAATAACCAAATTTTTCAAATAATTCTTGGACACCATCATAGACAGTTTTACCAAGTGATTTATAGTAAGCGGCCACTTCAGCCATCAAAATTGTTGCTTGAACTGAATCTTTATCACGTGCAAACGGCTTTACCAAGTAACCATATGATTCTTCAAAACCAAAGAGAAAAGTATGATCATGGTTAATTTCATAATTTTTAATCTGTTCAGCAATATATTTAAATCCAGTCAAAACGTTAATAGTCTCAATCCCAAAGCTGGCAGCAATATCTGCAGCAAATTCTGAAGAAACGATTGACTTAACTAACACCCCATTTTCAGGTAACTTATTAGCTTCCTTTTGAGCAGTTAAGATATAATTCATCAAAACTACACCAATTTGATTACCCGTCAACATAACATATTCACCAGATGGTTGACGTACGGCAGTTCCCATTCGATCAGCATCGGGGTCAACAGCGATTACTACATCAGCACCTTCTTGTTTGGCTAGTTCAATCCCCATCGCCAAAGCTTTTGGATCCTCGGGATTAGGTAATTCAACAGTTGGGAAATCACCATTTGGTTCTTTTTGTTCTGGAACCATTAATACATTTTTAAAACCTGCATTTTCTAAAGCTTGACCAGTAATCATCGCCCCAGTTCCATGCAAAGGTGAGTAGACTAACTTCATATCACGCCCAACAGTGTCGATTAATTCATGATTAATTGATACTGTTTTAACATTTTCAAGATAAGCTTGATCTAAATCATCAGATAAATCTTGATATAAATCTTTAGCTCGTAAATCATCTAAGTTAGCCACTGGAACATTAAACATATCAACCTGTCGAATTGCATCAGTAATGATATCAGACTCTTTAGGTGGCATCTGCCCACCATCTTCACCATATATCTTATAACCATTGTAGTTTTTAGGATTATGAGAAGCTGTAATCATAATTCCTGCATAAGTATTTAAATGTCTAACCGCAAATGATAGCTCTGGCGTTGGTCGAAGGCTTTCAAAGACGAACGCTTTGATACCATGCGCTCCCAACACGCGTCCTGCTTCTTGAGCAAATTCCTGTGAATAATGTCTTGAATCATATGAAATTGCTACACCACGTGCTTTTATAGCGTCATCATTAAATGAATCAATTAACTGTGAAAGGCCTTCAGTGGCTTGACGAACAGTATAAATGTTCATCCGATTAATTCCAGCCCCAAGGATCCCACGCATTCCAGCTGTTCCAAAACTTAATGGTGTATAAAAAGCATCCTCTCGTTCACTATCATTTTGCATGTTAGCTAAATCAGCTTTTAAATCGGCAGGTAAATCGTGCTTTTCTGACCAAATTTTATATGTTTCTTCCCAACTCATATTATTTCTCCTAGTTCTAACTAATCTTTATCGTATTACATCTTTGAAATTGTTTACATTATTATATCACAGCACTATTAGTACCACTATCCTGACATGTATTAATTAGTAAAACATTATAAATACAGCTTAAAGCAAAAAAGCAAATTAGACAAAATATGTCTAATCTGCTTTTTAAAATTTAATGTTATTAATAACTTTTAACATTATATTCTTTTTATTTAATTGAAAAGTTAGTTATTCTACTGCCAAATAAATAGGATAAAGAGGTTGATTTCCAGAATGAATTTCGACTTCCATCTCACTATCTAATTCTTCAATATAGCTAGCCAACTCTTCAGCATCAGACTTAGTTGAATCTGCTCCATAAATTAATGTAACAATTTCATCATCCTCATCTAACATTTTTTCCAGCAATTTTTGGGCTGCTGCTTTTATATCACCTGCAGGTTCGGCGACAACGATGTCTCCATCCAAAAGGCCAATCGCATCACCAACATGAATCTCTAACCCACCAATTGTTGTATCGCGTACTGAAGTTGTGACAGAACCAGACTTAACATCAGCAAGTGCCAAAGTCATATTTTTAGCATTATCTACTAACGATGCATCTGGATTGAAACCAACTAGCAAGGCTGTTAACCCTTGTTGAACTGTTCTGGTTTTAATAATTTCAACCGGAATGTCTAACATCGACTTGGCTTGATCAGCTGCCATAAAGATATTGGAATCATTTGGCAAAACAATTGCTTGTTTGGCTCCACTATCTTTAATCGCTGAAACAATATCAGATGTTGATGGTGCTTGGGTACTATCAATAATAATATTAGCCCCTGACGTCTTAAAGAGGTCTTGTACACCATCACCAGCTGCAATTCCAATGACTGCCAATTCAACTTGAAGTGGTTCATTCTTTTGTTCATCTTTAGCTTTTTGCGCTGCCATAGATGCTTCTACTTGTTGATAACGCATGTTATCAACTTTAGTCTTACGTAACGACCCATACTTCAAGCCCCATTCAAAGACTTTTCCTGGATGCTCAGTATGAATATGAACTTTAACAACTTCTTCATCATTAATAACCAACAATGAATCACCTAAATTAGCTAAGTAATCGTAAAATTGATCATAATCAAATTCAGTATCATAAGTTGTTCCAACAGCAAGATCGACCATCATTTCAGTACAATAACCATATTTAATACTATCTGGATTAAGCTCACCCTGAACTCCAGTATTATGCAAATCTTGAATCATAGCTTCAAGACCAGCATTATCAACAGCATTATGCTTGATTTCTTGACCAGACAAAACAGCATAAAATGCTTCAAGAACAATAACTAACCCTTGTCCACCAGAATCAACCACACCCACTTCCTTTAAAACAGGAAGCAAATCAGGTGTAGATGCTAAAGCCTTTTCAGAAGCATCATAAGCTGCTTTTGCAATTTCAACTACGTTATCAGATTGTTTAGCTGCATTATTTGCTGCTGATGCTGCCTCGCGAATAACAGTTAAAATAGTCCCCTCAGTGGGCTTCATAACAGCTTTATAGGCCGTTTCAGCTCCACCCATTAAACCATTAGCAAAAGTCCGGGCTGTCAATACCTCTTCATCTTTAACGGCATTAGCAAACCCACGGAAAATTTGAGATAGAATAACTCCAGAGTTTCCACGAGCGCCCATCAATAAACCTTTTGAGGTTGCCTTAGCTAAAGAACCAAGGCGCAAATCAGTTTCATCACGCTCATACTCAGCTCCAGAAGCCATCGACAAAGTCATATTAGTTCCCGTATCCCCATCTGGAACTGGAAAAACATTTAATTTATTAATTTTTTCTGCATTATCTTGCAATGTATTTGCTGCAGCGTTGATCATTTTACCAAATTCAACGTTTGTAATTTCTGTTACAACTTCCACAATTTCAAATCCTCCGAAATACTCCGATTATTCACCCAAAATACGAACGCCTTGGACAATCACATTGACTTCATCGGCGATAATTCCCAGCATACTACTTAAATCATTTTTAACACGTGCTTGCACGCTCTTTGATATTTCTGAGATCTTCATTCCATAACCCACAATCACATAAACATCTACAGCAATTCCAGTTTCAGTCTCACGAACAACTACCCCTTTAGCATAATTGTCTCCACTCAAAGCTTGGTTAATTCCATCACGTAAAGGATTTTGGCTGGCCATCCCAACCACACCATAATTATCAGTTGCTGCGCCACCAACAATTTTAGCAATTACATCATTTTCAATTTGAACGGTTCCTTGTTCGGTTTGAATCTTTACTGCCATATCCTAAAACCCCCTTATAAAATCCATAATCAATATTTTATCACAGAACTTAAGACAGCTCTATCAATTGTCACTAAATTCAATGGTTACTTTATTTTAACGCAACTGATTAAAAATGTGTAAATTATTGTTAAATCAGCCTACCATTACTGGTAAATAAAAATTGTCATTTTCTCTTTTTTGTAAAGAAAAAGCTACCTAAATAATTAGATAGCCATAATCTATTTGATATTAAACACGTTCGATTGAACCGTTCTTCAACCCAGCCTTCAAAGTACGGGCTGATAAGTAAACTTTTTTAGGTGCTGCTCCGTTAATTTTAACGGTTACCTTTTGCAAGTTTGGCTTCCAGCTACGACGGCTTGAGTTAAGGGCGTGTGAACGTTGGTTACCGAAGCGCGTACGCTTTCCGTTGACTGCATCAACTGCCATGGTGTGACCCTCCCATCTTAAGCTCTTTATTTCAGTGCTTTAATTTACTTAAATAATCTTATCAAAGCGTGGAACAATATGCAAGCACTTTGTGTAAAGTAATATTACTTTACATCATTTTTTTTGAATAATTAGTCGGCATCTTTAGATTGAATGACCGCAATAAGTCCCGATTTAAATGAAAAATGGTTTGTTTCACCCACAAATTCATTAGATCCCCAAATAGTGACTGGACCATTCCAATCAGTTAAAGGATATTTTTCATCAATTAACGTTAATCCAGTGACAGGTTCAATCGCGGCAAATCCAACATATTTCATCCCAGAAATCTTTTCAATAGTATAATTACCAGGAAGATAGAAATCAATCACATTATTTTTATCAATAATACGACACTGATCGGCTATTCTTTTCAAATTAGGCTTCGCAAACATCAAAATATTATGCAACAAATGATCTAAACGACCACCAGTTGCACCATATATTTCAATCAATTTTGGCTGGTATTTTTGTTCAATTACCTGCAAAATTGCCTCAGCGTCTGTTTGAACTTGTTCTTCTTTGCTAATTATTTCCGGCAATTTCGATGCAAGATCAGAATGATGTTCAAAATGAATTGAATCTAAGTCACCAAACGTTAATATAGGAGTTATGCCTAGCTTCATTAAATATAGTGCGCCACGATCAGCAGCCACCCATGGTCCCGATAAAGATCCATTTTTTAACTCTAACGGCCATTCAGACTGAGGTCCACCAACTAGTAATCGAATTAATTGATTAGTTTTATCCTGTGCCTGCATCAATCCTCACCTCATTTGACTCGAATTACTTAGTGACTTCCTTTAAACGTGCAACCTTAGCTGCAGGATCAACTTTGTCATAAACATATGAACCAGCAACAGCAACAGTAGCACCTGCTTCGTAAGCTAGCTTAGTCGTCTCATCATTGGCACCACCATCAATTTCAATATCATAATGATATCCATTTTTAGTCTTTAATTCAGATAATTCAGCAATCTTAGCTAAAGTTTCGGGCAAGAATTTTTGTCCCCCGAAGCCAGGATTAACAGTCATAACCAATACTTGGTCAACCATATGTAATACTGGTGCAATTGATGAAACAGGTGTTGCTGGGTTGATTACAACCTCAGATTTGATCCCATGCTCATTAATTTGTTGTAATGCTCGGTGAAGATGTTGAGTAGCTTCATAATGAACACCTAAAATATCTGCCCCAGCTTCAACGAAAGTATCAATATAACGTTCTGGTTGTTCAACCATTAGGTGCACATCCAAGACCATGTTAGTTTTTGGCTTCAAGGCCTTCACCCACCCTGGACCATATGAAATAGATGGTACAAACATTCCGTCCATCACATCAATATGCAAATATTCAGCGCCTGCTTTCTCAACAAGCTTGACATCTTGTTCTAAGTTCAAATAATCAGCTGCTAAAATTGATGGTGCTACTTTAATTGACATAATATCCCCATTTCCTGTTGAATTTGAATGTAATTCAAATTATTCTAAATTAACTCACCTAGATTGGTAAAGTTAATGTTTTTTATCATGTTTATTATATACCGGCCGGCGGTCTTCAATCAAATCATAAAACAATTTATAGTTATTATATCTTGATTGCATTATTTCACCATTCTCAACGGCTTCCTTTACTGCGCAATTTGGCTCATTCAAATGGACACATCCGCGAAAACGGCATTGGCTAGAATATTGGTTAATTTCACGGAAATATTTGGTTAAATCCCGAGCTTTCATTTTGAAAACTTCAAAAGTAGAAAAACCAGGTGTATCTGCAACCCATCCTTGTCCCATTGCAACTAAGCTCACTTGTCTAGTAGTGTGTTTCCCACGGCTTAAGGCCTGTGACACTTCTCCTGTAGCAAGATTTAGCGTTTCATTTAGATGGTTTAACAGTGTTGATTTACCAGCTCCTGTTTGCCCCATCACTACACTTAACCCCTCGTTTAAAATCTCCCGTAATTCTTTTAAGCTAGGTTCATCAAATGATTTTTCTGGCAAGACCACCTGATAACCAGCATTTCGATAACCAACAACTACTTCGGCTAAATTTTCATACTCCACTGGTGTTAATAAATCGATTTTAGAAAAATAAATAATCGGTTCAATTCCATCATCTTCTAATGCTACCAATTGTCGATCTAATAAATTGGTTGAAAAATCAGGCAACTTAACTGCTGTTACTAAAATCGCTTGATCAACATTGGCCACGGGTGGTCGAACTAAACTATTTTTACGTGCATCAATTTTTAACAAATAACCATCTTGATCAGCATCAGCGGAAAACTCCACAAAATCACCAACCAAAGGTGTCAAACCTTTTTTTCTGAAATTCCCGCGTGCTCGAGTTCGTTTCATTTTTCCGTCATCCGTTAAAACATCATAAAATCCAGCTAATGATAGATGAATTTGTCCATGATAATTGGTCATTCAATTTCCTCAATTTTCTATAGATATTAGTATTAACTAATTTTAGCGTAATATTGATTTAAAAACCATGCTGAAAATTTTCTTACTCTCACTAAACTATCAAAATTAAAAAAAATATCAGATCCGGTCAATTCTTTAGAATTACCTTTTCTGATATCTATTTCTTTAAATATTATGTTTGATCTTCTATCTGATTAACTTGATGAACTACTAGTACTAGAGACGCTACTGCTAGCGCTAGAACTACTGCTACTTGAACTATTACCTGATCCGCTTGAGACACTAATCTTCAAAGTTCCACCCTTTTTAAGGGTTCCACCTGAGGAGATATTTTGACTAGTTACCTTGCTGCTATCATCTGCTCCAGCTGGATCAACATTAACCTCAATCCCATTCTTATCAGCCCAAGACTTAACATCTCCATATGTTTTACCTACGAAATCTGGAACTGAAATTGGGTTTGCCCCAGATGAAATTGCTACCGTAACAACAGTCCCATCTTTAATTTTTGTTCCAGCCTTAATCGACTGTGAAATAACGTTATTTTCATCAACAGAATCCGAGGCTTGCTGAGCAAATGAAACGATAACCCCCTGTTTATTAGCTAATTTTTGTGCCTCATTTTGAGTCATATCACTAAAATCAGGTACAACTAATGACTTTTGTCCTCTTGATACCGTAAAGGTAATCGTTGTTTTTGAAGGATCTACCTTATATTCAGCAGGAATATCTTGTTCACTAATATAACCTGACGGAACATCAGCATTATACTGATGTACGGCTTTGATCTTATAGCCTCTGGTTCGTAGCTGACTGGCAACTTTTGAATATTTCTCACCTGTATAATCGCCAACACGAACCATCTTAGCGCCACTTGAGATATAAAGATCAACACTATCACCTTTATTAATTTTTTGACCAGCTTTTGGATCAGTTTTAATCACATAGCCCTTTTTAACATCTTTATTATTAACATGATAAACTTGTCCAACTGTAACCCCATCTTGTTTCAAAGATTGGCGTGCCGAACTTTCGGTATCTCCTGTAAAATCAGAAATCGTTACTTTATTAGGTGTTAGACCAAAAATCAAAAAGATAGTCAAAATTGCAGAAAATGCAATCGCAATCCAGGTCATAATCCGACGGGGTTTACTCCAAATTTTAATACTAGATTGTTCCTTACCCTTACCTGATTTTTTCTTAACATCCCGTTGAGCTTTACGTGATATTGGTTCTGCTGTTGTATTATGCTTAGACTCTTGATTAGCCACCGCTCCCAAAACATCATTAGGAATAATTTTAGTAACTGTTGTCGTATCGTCAGCTTGGTTATTCAAATTCAAACGCGGCTCATTTAAACGTTCAGTCGACATTACATTTGATAAATCTTGGCGCATCTCATTAACTGAACTATAACGGTCCATTGGATTTTTCTGTGTAGCCCGTAAAATCACGTTTTCCAACGCTTGTGGAATTCGTGGATCAATATCACGTACAAATGGCATTGGCTCTGACGAATGCATCAATGCCACACTAACTGCCTCTTGGGCATCAAATGGCACCTTACCAACCAACATTTCATAGAGAATAATACCTAATGCATAAATATCGCTACGCGTTGTTGCCATCCCCCCTTTAACTTGCTCAGGAGACATATAATGTATTGAACCAATTGCAACGTCAGTTTTAGTTAATCCCAAACTAGATTGTGCTAATGCAATCCCAAAATCAGTAATCTTAGCGCGGCTACTTTCATCAATTAAAATATTTTGTGGTTTTAAATCACGATGAACAATGTTATGACTATGTGCCATTGCCACTCCAGCCAAAACATCATCCATAATTTCTAATGTCCGCGTTATCGTTAGCGGATGATGACTAGCAATGTAACGTTTTAAATCTTCTCCCTTAACATATTCACTGACTAAAAATTGCAGTTGATTAGATTCACCAAAATCGTAAACTTGGATAATATTTGGATGGACCAACTCAGTTGAGGCAGCGATTTCATTTTCAAAACGTTGACGACTAGTACTGTTATCACGCATATCCAAACGAAGCAATTTAACGGAAACATCCCGATTTAAAATTTGGTCATGTGCACGATAAACATTGGCCATACCACCTTCACCTAATGGCTCAATGATTTGATAACGATCGGCAATTAATTCATTAACTTGCATTAGTATTCCCCTTCTCCTTCCTGCATACCTAAGAGCACTGTTATATTATCTGGCGTACTCTTCTGATTAGCTGTTGCAATTAAATGCGCTACTGCTAAGGAAATGTTATCACTATCTTGAATGATTTTAACAACCTCATAATCAGAAAGCGCCTTTCCTAATCCATCTGTGGTGAGGAGGAGGAGGTCTCCTTCTTCTATTTTCATATCTTGAATATCTGGTTTTGCCTCAGTATTAACTCCTAATTGACGAGTAATCATATTACGACCAGGATGATCTTTTGCTTCTTCTGAAGTAATAGCTCCCCGTCGTAATAACTCGCTCGCCAAATTGTGATCCTGTGTTAGTTGTAAAATACTATCACGACGTAAAAGATAGGCTCTCGAATCGCCTAAATTTGATATAACCAAAGAATTGGGCAAGATTACTGCAATGACTAATGTTGTTGCCATCCCTTTTAAAGTTTTATAGCGATTAGCGGTTGTTAAAATTTTTTTATTTTCTTGGAGTGTCTGTGCTAACAGCCAATCTTTAGCCGCGCTTGGAGTGTATATCTGTGTCATAAGCCAGTCATTTCCAAAATGTGAAACGGCCATAGTCGCCGCTACATCACCGGCATTTTGACCACCAACGCCATCCGCAACAATCGCTAATTGAACTCCTCGTTGATTCACAAAAACATCAACATAATCTTGATTATCAGCACGAACAGTTCCACGATCTGTTGCAAATGCGATTTTCATAACTTGCCCTCTCCTTTTAGTTTCTCCAATATAAATTATATATTACTTTTTTTTACGTAACGTCGCAACGAAAAATCCATCTGAATCAAAATCGTCAGGGAAAACTTGCATTGTTAATTGTGATCGTTGAGGCAAAGGACCAATGGTGGGTACTAATTCATAATCTGAATTTTGCTCTAAAAAGTCTTGAACAACAGCATCATTTTCAATTTCTAAAATAGTGCAAGTCCCATAGACCAAATTTCCACCCTTTTTTAATTTAGGAGCCACTGCATTTAGCATATCTAGTTGAATTTGGTGTAATTTCATACTATCAGCGTAGCTTTTTTCATATCTAATCTCAGGCTTTCGACGTAATAATCCAAACCCTGAACATGGAGCATCAACTAAAATCGCATCAAAGGTTTCATCATCAAACTGTTCATCGACTTTACGAGCATCTAATTCTTGAGCGTGCACCTGATCAGATACGTGCAGTCTTTGTGCATTTTCTTCGATCAATTTGATCTTATGAGGGTGGATATCAAGTGCTTCCACGATACCGCCTTGCTTTGGATCTAAATAACTGGCGATTTGTGTTGTCTTACCACCAGGAGCGGCCGCAGCATCTAATACTTTCATTGATGGTGTTAAATTTAGATTAGGAACCATTAGCATAGCTGATTCATCTTGTAATGTTAGCAAGCCATCTTCAAATGCTTTAGAAGAAGCAACATGTCCATGTTTGATACGAAGTGCCTCAGGTGTAACTTTAGAAGCTTCTACTTCAAAGCCTTCTGCCTCCAAAACAGTAGTAACTTGTTCCTGCGTTGTAACTGCCCGATTAATTCGTGCAGATTGAGCTGGTGCATCATTAATAGAACGAGCGATCTTAACCATTTTTTCATGGCCAACTTCACTTTCTAGTTGTTTTAGTAGCCAAACTGGTAACGAAGCTTCAATTGATAATTGTTCAATTGGATCTTTAATTGTCGTAAATTCAGGTAATCCTTGCCGTTCAAGGCTATGCAAAACCCCCGTTACATACTTACGAATTCCATCATGACCACGGCGCTTAGCAATTTGAATTGCCTCATCAAAAATGGCATGTTGTGGTATTTTATCAAGGTATTGCATTTGATAAACTGATATCATTAATAACTCTTTGACAAATGGATCAACATTCCCACGTAAGAATGGTTTTAACCAATATTCTAAAGTCAGGCGATGTTGAATCACACCATAAACAATTGTTGTGAGTAAATGTATATCTCGCTCCTCTAATTTTGAGGCTTTCGCAAGTTGATTTAATTGCAAATTTGAATATGCGCCATCTTTGACCCGTTCTAATACCCGAACTGATAACGCGCGGGCATTACTTTGTTCCCACCCCGCGATTTGTTTTGAATTTCCTTTACTCATGAGTAATTATTTGTTCTCCTTCGGTAAAATTAGCATGCCCATTTAAGTAGGCGGTAACATCCATTTTTGGTTTTCCAGCTGGCTGCAATTCATCAATTGCTAAAATATTTCCATCACCAGCGACTATCCATAATTCATGTTTATTCTTTTTGAAAACTGTTCCGCTTGGTAAATCACTATGTTCATCAATTAAATGGGATTTTTGAACTTTTGTACGTTTCCCTTTAATTTCAGTATGTGCAATCGGAAAAGGATATAATCCTCGAATTTGATTAAATATTTCTCGTGCCGATTTTGAAAAATCAAGTGACTCTTCTTCTGGCTTAATATTCGGTGAAAAGGTTACCAAATCAGGATCTTGCGGTGTCGCTACATTCGTTCCATCGATTAATTCCGGCAATGTTTTTAATAATAAATCGCGGCCAAGAATAGATAATTTTTCAAATAAAGTTCCAGTGTTGTCATCATCTGTAATAGGTAATGTAGCTTGTGATAGAACATCACCAGCATCCATTTGCTTAATCATATACATGATTGAAACACCCGTTTCAGTATCACCATTAAGTAAGGCATAGTGAATTGGAGCCCCGCCTCGATACTTTGGCAGCAATGAAGCATGGACATTAATAGCACCAATTTTAGCTGCATTCAATAATTTTGTTGGTAAAAATTGACCATAAGCAGCTGTAATCATAATATCAGGCTGTAAATCAATTAAAGCCTGTAATTCTGGTGAACCACTTAACTTAGCCGGTTGAAACACAGGAATCCCCGCTTTAACAGCAACTTCTTTGACGGGTGTAGGCGTCATGACTTTCTTGCGCCCCACTGGTCGATCTGGTTGTGTTAAAACAGCAATCACATCGTAATCAGGATGATTAATTAATGATTCTAAAATACCAACTGAAAACTGGGGAGTTCCCATAAAAATAATTTTTGTTTGCATATTTACTCCTAATTTTACAAATTAATAGGGTCACGATTAATACTAATTTGAATATTTTTATCAATAATCTTTTGAGCATCATTAACTAAAAGATTAAGCGCTTGTTCTAATTTATCATCATACTTAAATCGTAATGAAATTTGATAAACATACCGATTTTTAACTCGACGAATTGATCCCGGAGCGGGCCCAAATATCATAGTACTAGGCATAATTTGTTCTCGTAACCAGTTAACAATTTTATATGCTATTTTAGCTACATCCTGCTCGTTTGGATGAGTCAATTTAATCTGAATAGCATAATAATATGGCGAATAATGCCAAGTTTTACGTAGACTCATTTCTTGCTGATAGAAAGCTTCATAATCTTGATTTTGAGCTAATTTGATAGCATAATGCTGTGGATTAAAGGTCTGAATAACGACATTCCCAACCTTATCAGCCCGACCTGCTCGACCTGCAACTTGAGTGATTAACTGAAAGGTCCTTTCACTAGCACGATAATCTGGAATTTTCAAAGTTGTATCCGCATTTAAAACTCCTACAAGAGTCACATTGGGGAAATCTAATCCCTTTGCAATCATTTGCGTTCCAATCAAAATATCCGCCTTTTGTTGACCAAACTGTTCCAACAGTCGATCTGTAGCGCCTTTTTTACGCGTTGTATCATTATCCATACGGATAATACGTGCTTGAGGAAACTTGTCTTGCAATTGTTCTTCCACTTTTTGCGTTCCAGTCCCAAAAGGCCTAATCCGAGTGGACCCACATACTGGACATTTATGAGGTATCGGCTGTGTAGCACCACAGACATGGCACTCCATTCGATAAGTATCTTTATGCATCGTCAATGCTAAATCGCAATTAGGGCACATTGGAACATAGCCACAATCTCGACACATCATAAAATTAGCATAACCACGTCGATTAAGCATTAAAATAATTTGTTGCTTTTTTTCTAAACGTTCTTCAATTTGATCAAGCAATTGTGGTGAAAAAACTTCATCCCCTCCCGACTTAATCACTTCACTCATATCAATAATTTGAGCTGTTGGTAATGGATTTGCGAGTGCCCGCTTTTTCAATTCCAACAACTGATAGACATGCTTTTGTGCCCGTGCTCGACTTTCTAATGAAGGCGTGGCTGATCCCAAAATAAGGACTGCTTGATGTCTATTAGCACGCCACGAGGCAATATCACGAGCATGATATCGTGGATTATCATCTTGCTTATAAGAACTTTCATGTTCTTCATCCATAATTATCAAGCCAATCTGTTCCAAAGGGGCAAAAATAGCCGAACGTACTCCTACAACTACATGGACCTCTTGGCGCTGAATTCGACGCCACTCATCATATCGTTCACCATCTGATAAAGCCGAATGCAATAAAGCCACATCATCTCCAAAACGTCCTTTTACACGTCGGACCATCTGTGGAGTTAATGTAATTTCAGGAACTAAAAATAGGGCTGTTTTTCCGGCCTCAATAGTTCTAGCAATTGCTTGTAAATATATTTCGGTTTTACCCGAACCAGTCACACCCTCTAAGAGGAAAGTTGTTGAAATTTGTTGGTTCAATGCGCTATTAATCGCATCAAAGGCAACTGATTGTTCTTCATTCAAAACTAATGGCTTAGTTTTTTGAATAGTGCTTGATAATGTTGGCGTACGATACGTTTCCATTTCAGTCATAGAAATCCAACCATTGGTAACCGCCTGATTTATATCTTGTGCTGTTAATTTATATGAATGTTGCAACGAACTAACTAATTGCCAATCTGGTGTTGGATTTTCCATTAAAGCAGTTACAAAACGCGCCTGCTTTTTAGCATTTTTGTTAAGATTCCTTCTAATCTCATCATATTGATCAGATGACAATTTATTTTTATATTTTTTGACTTTTTTAATCTTAGCCTTATTTTTTAAATAATATTTAAACCCTAGAGCCTTTATTGCTTGATAGTGTTTAATTTTGCTCATCAATTCAATTGGAATAAAATCTAATTCAAACGGAATTTCATCGCGATCAATAAACAAATCATTAATATTATTATCGTCAATCAAATTTGGATTTAATAAAATTAGCGTTTTTTGATATTTAGCTTTCATCACATTAGGCAACATCGCCTGTAAAACATTAATTTGAAAATTAAAATTATGTTCAGCAATTCTTGCACTTAATTGAAGCAATTCTTGATTTAAAACCGGTTCTAAATCTAAAACATTAGTTATCGGTTTCAACGGCTTAGTAGTTGTCTCGCCTTTAACCACCTCTAATACGAAGCCTTGAATTTGGCGTCCCCCGTTACCAAAAGGAACTTGTACTCGCATACCTGGCTGTACAATTGATTGAAGATTTTCTGGAATTTGATATGTCCATGGTTTATTCGTTTGTCGTGTGGAAACATCTACAATAATTTTTGCGACATCCATTAAGATCATCTCCTTCCAAAAATTACACTTCTAATAATTATAGCAGACCATGCACCTTTTCGGACCGTATAAATTATATTATGATTTATTTTAAAAAATTGACTGAATTTTACCTTGAAATTAAAAAGAACTAGATACACGTAAATTCGTCTATCCAGCTCTTTTAAAATTAAATTTACTTTTTCAATGATTCAACATCGCGTGCAATCATGATTTCTTCATCTGTTGGCACAATCAAAACCTCAGCAGTTGATCCTTCGGCAGTCAAAATTGTTTCTTTACCGTAAACATCATTCTTTGATTCGTCCATCTTAATACCCATAAAGTTCAAGCGTTCAATAATGTGAGAACGTTGTTCCTTAGAATTTTCTCCAACTCCACCAGAAAATACTAAGACGTCCACACCGCCCATTTCTACGATATATTGACCAATATATCGTAGAACACGGTCTTCCCACATATCAATAGCTAACTTAGCATGTGGATTAGTTTCGGCTACTTCTTTCAAATCACGCATATCTGAAGAAATAGTAGACACTCCTAACAAACCAGACTTTTTGTTCATAATTTCAAGCATTTGCTCATTAGTTAATCCTTCACGCTCTTGGATATAGTTAACTAATGATGGATCAATGTCACCCGTTCGCGTAGCCATCATTACTCCAGCTAATGGTGTGAAGCCCATTGAAGTATCAAATGACTTTCCATCCTTAATGGCTGTAATTGATGATCCAGCTCCCAAATGCAATGTAATAATCTTTAGTGATTCTAATGGCTTACCTAACATTTCAGCGGCACGAGCTGAAATATAACGGTGTGAAGTTCCATGTGCACCATATTTACGTGCACCGTACTTCGTATAATATTCATATGGTAAACCATATAAATAGTTAACTTGCGGCATTGTCTGATGAAAGGCAGTGTCGAAAACTGCAACTGATAATGCATTTGGAATTAATTTTTTAAAAGTCTTAATCCCTACAATGTTAGCTGGTTCATGTAGTGGTGCATAATCAATTAGTTTTTGTAATTTCTCCATAACATCGTCATCGATTACTACGGAATGATTATACCATTCACCCCCAGCAACGACACGATGTCCTACACCTGTAATTTCTTGAATATCAGAAATTACACCGTGTTGCTTAAATTGTTCAAGTACATAAGCAATTCCTTGCTCATGATCTTTGATATCTAAGATGTTTTCAAACTTTTCTCCATTAAATTTTAATGAAAAAATAGAATCAGATAGTCCGATTCGTTCAATTTGTCCCTTTGCAATTACCTCTTCACTTGGCATTTCAATTAATTGAAATTTCAAAGATGAAGATCCTGCATTAATTGCTATTGTCTTCGCCATTCTTAAATATCTCCTTTATTTTTCGCATTACATCAAAGTTAATAGTAACTTTATATAAATTATATTTTACCATGAAAATAAGAATCTAGGGTTTGCTATTTCTAAATCTTAGTTTTCCAGTCTAAGAAGTCTCCAATAAATTGTTTATTAGAGGAACTATCACCGATTTCTGGTATTTGGGCTAACAAAACAGGTTCAGCTTGAGTATGACTTTCATCACGCCTTTGTAAAATCATTAACTCTTTACCAACTGCTCCTTGTTTAAACAGCTTTTGAGGGAATTTAATAATTGCCTGTAGTAGAACTGTATCATCTGCAAATAGTCTTAAAAGATCAGGACCTTGCTCTGTTTCTAGGATGTTTTCGGGAACTAGCAATAAAGCTGTCCCACCAGGAACCAATGTATTCAATGCTTTTTCAATCAATAAATGGTGAACGTATGTTAAATCGTTATCTTGTTTAGTTTTAACGTTATAGCCATCTTCGACCTGTTTAGGATACATTCCAACTGGTAAGTCACCCACTACGATATTAAATTTATTCGTGAAATTAAAATCAACAGCATCGGCTAACTGTAAATTCCAATCATAACCTAAAATTGAATTCATTCCACTTGCCAAGGTAAGCATTGTATCGTCATTATCAATTCCCGTTATTTTAACCTGATCACCATTTTCAACGACTTGCTGAATTGTTGCACTCAAATTACCTGACCCAACTCCCAAGTCTAATATTGATAGATTACTCTTATTTTCTATATTATTAAACTGATCTACAAAATATGCTACCCACATTCCTATAGCGTCTGGTGTAATTTGATAATTAGCCTGTAACTGGTCCTCCATCAAAGTTCCCACCAAAACCAATTGTAAAATTTGACGTCTATCTGTAACGTTCATTTTTTCTAATGACAATGAATTTACATTGTTTTCCCAAGCCGTAACCATTTCTTGATCTAACATGTTCAAATCTTCATGATCATGCTCCACAATCATAGAAAACACTTCTATTAAAGCTTCAATAGATGAAATATCCATTTCATCGCTTATTTCATTCCGCGTTAATTGTAGAACATTAACTGCTTGCTCAATTTTTTCAAACATGCTTTCACCTCTAAAAATTTTATATTAAATATAATTTTCAGTTTAGTCATTTTTAAAGCTTTTAGCAAGGGATGTTTTCTGCTTATTCTCTCGTTCAATCAGTAATAGATAATGTTTAATTTCACGTTTTAGTCGTTTATTTTGTTCAATTATTACTTCATATTGTCTACGTTCAATTCGTGAAAAACAATTCAAAGTTGTCATACATACCAAACTAAACAATAAAATTGTTACTGTAATATGTCCTTTTCTACGCAATATAAACCCTCTATTTACATTAATCATTGTTTAAATAAATTATGCGTTTCGCATATAAGCAGTCGTCATTTCTACCGGTATGCTTAAGATGCTCCAATTCCCTGATAATAATATTAAAATAATTAGGTTTATCAGATGTTAATATTTTTTCTACATAAATGCCTTTGCTCAATGGCATAAACCCTTTATTACTACCCGTTAGAACTAACCGTCGATGCCAAATTATCAACCGATAATCTTTATTATTTTTTTTAGAATAAAAATGATAAACTGGTCTCTTTTCAATTTTAGTATTACCCATAACAAATTTTAAATTTAGCTTAGGATGATTTAAATCTAAAATCAATCGGTTGGCTTGATATTTAAAATAGTCTTTTTCTTCTAATATCTTGAAATTAATTAACTGGTGTACATTGACCGTAATCACTGGTGTACATTGACCGTAATCATTTGAGCCACTATCCCCAAAACAAAAAGCGAAGCCAAAACCTCAACCAGTGAAAATGCCTTTCGTTCAACTTGCATAAATCGCCCACTGTTCTCTTACCTCTTGCAATTGTTTTGACAACTTTATCTGTTCCTGAATTAATCTGTTTGTATTTTGATGATGATTAGATATGACCATCTGACAAGTAATTGTTGTTTGACATATAACAACTAAAGCCAACAAAGCATCTAACATCAAATATCCTTTACGGCGTTCTAAGATCAAAATCACCCCACCCCATTGAGAAAACTAATTCTTTAAATTCTTTCTTTTTAAGATTTTTAAGCGTTATGGTTCCAGGTTGGACCCAACCCGAGTGTACTGAAATAGCACCATAATATACAGCCCACCCCTCGGGTAAGTAAACCATAGACTTCATTCTATTTTGTATCATAATTGCTCGATTATCTTTTTGTTCACAACCCTCAATTAAAACCTGAGATGTTTGTGACAAATTACGCGCTCTATCAACTTCAAATTGTAACTCTCGTCTAAAGTTAGCCCAGTTTTGCTTAGTTGGGGTTGAAGGTTTAAAATACGCGAATGTACTTAATATTAAAAACGTCAACATCGCTGTTATAAGAACTTAAATCATTGTAAAACCTGATCTTTTCGATTTCATCATTTCCCGTTTTTGTGGCGTTTTACATTCCCTTCATGGTCAAAATCAAGACCTAATTGTTCCATACGAGCTGATTGTTGATTGCTTAAATAGTTGTCCTTTAACAATTTTCCCTTAGTGACAGGCCTGTCTTCTGGATGCTCTAATAAATATAAATCAGCTTGGCTTTGAATTGTTCTTTCCATCGTTTCTGCCTGACGTCGATTAGCAATATCGCGAACTCTATGAATATTGGGCAAAATCAACATTGTTAATAACCCAATTATAAATAACGCAGTTACCACTTCGATCAATGTAAAACCTTTTCTTTTTTTCACCATCCGTTAAAATCCCCCATATTAGAATAAATCGGTAATAAAAACTTCAAATATAATGCGATAATCAAACATCCAATTATGCCAAAACAAATTGGCTGGATTAACAACAATACTCTTTCCATCAAACGATCTAATTGTTCTTTCTTCAAAAGAGCTAGGCGAATAAAATCGCAGCCAATTGTCGCTTGTGATTTACCAGTCTTAAATAAGCATTCTGCTTCTATTGGTAAAAAAGGCATTTCTTTTAAGGCAGTTACTAAATCTTCACCCTGTAAAAGATGTTTTTGCATCTCCGAACCAAGCATTTCAATAAAAGGAACTGTCCTCACTCTATTAATTCGTGTAATGACTGTTGCTAAGCTAACCCCTGATTTCAATAAAATTCCCATATGAAATAAAAAATAATAAGATATCAACAAATTTAATATCTTATTTAAAAGTGGAATTTTTGAATAAAGATACCAATAATTTAAAATAGTTTTACGAAATACGTTTTTCATCAAAATTATTATTATTATTATTAAAATTAATACCAAGCCCATCCCTAACAATTCAGGAGAATTTAATAATGTATTGCTATTATTAGACCAAATATCATTCGAGAAAAATAATACTAATCCAATACCTAATAAAGTTACTAAAAGCAGCAATATTCCTGGATATAATAACAACATTTTAATTTTTTGTTGATGAATAAAATGAATATATTCTTGTTTACCAATCTCTTGCACTACTACCCTCATATTGCCGTGCAATTGAATAAAGCTTAATTGAAAATTTATTCTAATTGGCATATATGATTTAATCGCCAGTTCAAAACTTGTTCCTTGCCTCATATCCAATAAAACACTTTCTAATATATTTCTATTTTTAGGCTGCAACATTTGAATCGAATTTAATGCGTCTTGTAGTGAATAGCCTGAATTTAGTAAATCTCCTAAAACTTCAAAAAATTGCACTTGATCATGACGCGACCATTGCGAACGTTTAAATCCCATTTTTCTCCATTTCAATCAATAAATCTTGTTGGGTTAAATACTGTAAATCAGCCATTTTTTCAGCATTTACCGTTGTCATTATTTGATAACCAACGCCTGATAAAACATGTTTCAATGCCCACTCATCTACGCCCAACCCCAGCATGCGATACCATACTCCTAAACAAGAATCGGCATGTACAGTGCTCAAAACCAAATGACCGCTCATCCCGGCTTCAACCGCTATTTTTGCAGTTTTAGAGTCTCTAATTTCTCCAATAATTAAAATTTCAGGATGATGTCGTAATGCCAATTTCAATAATTGTTGATAGCTCATATCAGCAAGTGTATTGATTTGAAGTTGTAATATTTCACTATCTTCAATTTCAACTGGATCTTCAATGCTTAGTACCAATCGAGCTGTTTTTAACTGCTGAATAGCATAATAAAGTGTACTTGTTTTACCAACTCCTGTCCTCCCACTTAATAAAATTAAACCACTCATATTTTTTACTGATTCAATTAACTTATAAATTGGTTCAGGATCTTTAAATTTAATACCTATATTGCAAATTTGATATAAAAATCTAATAACCATTGATTCTTGATTCAAAAAATCACCAACGCTTGAAATTCTACAATTGTAATTAGTTCCCCCTACTTGGTAAGTCATTCTACTTAACTGAGGTCTACGTGTTTCACTAATATCCATCCCACTACAAAACTTAATATAACGAAGCAACCGTAAGCCAATATCAACTTCAACTTGCCGCAATTTTTTTAAACCATTATTAGTAATCATCATAATACGATAATAATTACTGGACGGTAAAATATATAAATCACTCCCCTTTTCTTTAATAACACATTCAACTAATTCATTAAAAATATTTTCAATTGTCATTTTGACCCCCTTACACAGTAAGGAACCAATAAAACATAAAGTGTTTTTTAATTTTTAAAATAAAATAAAAAGCCAAACGCGCTAATGCACATTTGACTTTAAAAAAATTATTATTCAGCTGTAGTAAATACCGCTGAAACATCATCATCAGCTTCTAATTCTTCAACTAGTTTTGCTAATGATTCTGCATTATCTTCTGGAACTTCCATTGGATTATCAGCGATCATTGTTACTTCATCATTAATCAATGTGTAACCTTTTGATTCTAGTGCATCTCGAACTTCTGGGAAAACCTTTGGATCTGTATAAATTTCAAATTGATCATCATACGTCTTCATATCATCGGCACCAGCTTCTAACATGTCCTCAAACAATTGATCTTCATCAATTTCAGGAGCGTCTTCACCACGGGCAATTTCGATATATCCCTTACGTTCAAACTGAAAAGCAACTGAACCAGAAGTTCCCAATTCTCCACCAGCATGCTTAAAGGCAGAACGAACATTTGAAGCAGTTCGATTAGTGTTATCAGTCAATGTTTCAACCAAAACAGCAATTCCAGCTGGTCCATAACCTTCATATGTTAACTCTTGGTAATTTGCACCACCAGCACCAGAAGCCTTATCAAGGGCACGTTGCACGTTGTCCTTAGGCATATTAGCTGCTTTTGCTTTTTCCATCACTAACCGTAATCCAGGGTTACCATCTGGATCTACTCCACCCGACTTAGCCGCAGTATATAAGTCACGTGATAACTTTTGGAAAATTTTTCCACGCTTAGCATCTTGGGCGTTCTTACGTCCTTGAATGTTATGCCACTTACTGTGTCCTGACATTTCAAAAACCTCTTTTCAATCTATTTTGACAGTCTACTCATTAATTATATAATAAATCAAATTTACAACAATATCAATATTTGAACCAAATATATTTGATTTAAATATCATTATTACTCTTTACTAAATTAATTCGGTTATTATTTTTAACTTTAATGATAATCAAAAAATTATCGATGATATGCAAACTTTTGAGCAGCTTTAACGGATTTTTGCCAATTTTCATAATGCTTTTGCATTGTCTGTTTATGCTCTTCATTATAGTCAACCGTTAGCATCTCAGGATTATCGGGTAGTTGATCAATAGATGACCAAAATCCACTTTGTAATCCAGCTAAATACGCAATTCCACGAGCAGTCATTTCAAGTTTTCGTGGTCTCGTGATTTTTATTTGAAGTAAATCAGCCATAAATTCATGCAAATATTCGTTCGCTGCAGCACCACCATCAATAGAAAGATGAGTTCGTGTGAGTCCTGTATCAACGGTCATTACATCTAAAACATCTTTAGTTTGATATGCCAAAGATTCAATTGTAGCTCGTACCAAATCTTGATTTCGAGTTGCTCTAGTTAATCCAAAAGCAGCTCCACGAATTTTTTGATCCCAATAAGGTGCACCAAGGCCCGTAAAAGCTGGTACCAGGTAAATATCTTGATAAGGAACTGACTGGCTTGACTGATAAGCATATTCTGCTGACATTGCTGAATTATCAATGATATCCATTCCTTCTTCTAACCACTGAACTGCTGATCCAGCGACGAAAATTGAACCTTCAAGTGCATATGTGATTTTTCCGTTTAAACCATAAGCAATCGTTGTTAGCAAACCATGCTTTGAAACTTTTGGTTGATCTCCAGTGTTCATGACAATAAACGCGCCAGTCCCATATGTACTTTTAATAGAACCAGGCTTAAATGCTTGATGTCCAAACAAGGCAGCTTGCTGATCACCAGCTAATGCTCCAATCTTAATTGGAACACCTTTCAGAATCGTTTCACCAAAATCATCTGATGAATTTTTAACTTTCGGCAATAAGTTTGGGTTAATTCCATAAAGATCCAATAACTCTGGATCCCATTGCAAGGTATGAATATTAAAAAGCATAGTTCGTGATGCATTGGTATAATCCGTAGCATGGGCCTTTCCTCTAGTGAGCTTCCACAACAGCCACGAATCTATTGTCCCAAAACGAAGTCGATCCTCATCCATCAATTGTTTTAATTCTGAATTTTGGTCTAATAACCACATTATTTTAGTTGCTGAAAAATATGAATCAATCCAGAGACCCGTTTTATCATATATTTTTTCTTCTAAATGATTTTCTTTGAGTTTATCAGCCATTATATTTGACTGCTTAGATTGCCAAACAATAGCTGGCGCTACTGGTTCACCGGTTTCTCGGTCCCATAAAACTGTTGTTTCGCGTTGATTAGTAATTCCAATTGAATCAATCTCCTGAGCAGGAATATCATATTTTGTTAAAACTTGCTGCATCAACCACTCAGTGTCAATCCAAATTTGATTTGCATCGTGTTCAACCCAGCCTGGCTCCTGAAAAATTTGAGGTAGCTCTTTTTTAACCATCCCTACTGTATTACCATTTTTATCATATAAAATGACGCGAGTACTAGTGGTTCCTTGATCAATTGCCATTACATATTCTTTTGTCATTATTTTTTACCTATTACCCTCAAATAAAAATTAGTTGGTTAAATATTTTTAAATAAAAAGGCGAGGCAAGTTTGCCTCACCTAAATTATTGACTAAGCTAAAACTATCTCAGTCCCCTATAATCGTAATATCAAACGTTTTTTTACATTTTAAGCTAATACGTGCTTTAAAAATAAAGATAACTTTATTTTATGCTTCGGACTTTAGAGTTCCGCCATCCATATAACGATTTTTAGGCATTTCATTAACGATTACTTTAATTGCATCACGTGGTGCGCCGGCATTTTTTTCGACTGCATCTGTAATTTCTGACATCATTGCTTTTAATTGAGCTTCTGAACGTCCTTCTACTAATTCAACATGTACAAATGGCATCTTTTCTCTCCTATTATTAATTATTTAAAACATCTGAAATTTGCTTTTTAGCAGCAATTTTCTCAACCTGAATTTGACGCTGTAAATCCTCATTAATGAAATTATTAGATACATTTACAGTATTCAATACATTGATGAAGGCATCTGGATCAGCTTCTTTAGTTAAATTTTCCATATCTGCTAATTCATAACGCGAAAGGACCATCATCAATGTTTTTGATGGGTGCTTGGTATAAGCACCCACAGAATCAAGAATTGTAATACCACGAACAACATTCGCCTGTAAGTTTTCAATGACTTCATCAGGATGCTTTGTGACAATAAATGCGGTTAATTTTCGGTGTTTAGTATAAATGTTATCCATAGCAACAGATGTTGCATAAATTCCAATAATCGTATACATCGCATTTTGCCAGCCAATAAAGAAGCCAGCAATCAAAACTATACCCCCATTAATCATCATACTAACAGATCCAATTGACCGACCCGTTCGTTTTTGAACAATAGCAGCAACAACATCCATTCCACCAGTAGAAAAACCTAATCTAAAAGTAATCCCAATGGCAACCCCTAATAACATTCCACCAAATAACGCAGCTAAGATCGGTTCATTATTTACAATGCTCACTTTTGGCATCCAAACTTGTAGACCAGATGCCAACAAATTATTCAAGAAACTTAATACTACGAAACGACGACCAGCCCAAAACCAACCTGCAATCGCAATCGGAATATTAAAGACCAAAATCATTGTTCCTACTTCAATATGAATATGAAACAAATAAGTCAAAAATAAATTTAACAGTTGCGCAATTCCATTAAATCCAGCTGAAAAAATATTATTAGGAATAAAGAAGAAATTCATGGATACCGCAACAAGTAATGAACCAAATATAAATCCCCCCACGAGGATACTGTAATTTTTAACTGATGTCCAAACCAAAGCATCTTCCTCCTAAATGTTATTTTCCGCGAGCCTGATCAGATGCTTTCTTTTTAGTCTTACGATTAGCACGTAACTCTTCACGGTCAGAAACTCGTTTCTTAAAGCGAGCATCTTTAGCAATTGCTGCCTTAATTTGATGCTTATATCCTGGTTTAACGTGCTTCTTCTTCTTTTTAACCATCCCCAACATCGTTGGATCAAGCTTTTGGGTAGACTTATGTCGTTGACGCCGACGACGACGATCAATTCCGTCCTTCAATTCCCCATGACTAAAGTTTTTAGGTTGGAATTCAATCCCCATTTTTTCAACACTAGCTACTCGGTCTTCTTCATCTGGATTATAAATTGTAATTGCCGTTCCAGTTTGACCATTACGACCAGTTCGTCCAACTCGATGAATAAAGAATTCCAATTCATTTGGAATACCATCATTAATAATCAAGTCAACCCCTGGAATATCAATTCCTCGAGCGGCTAAGTCGGTTGCCACGACATATTGATAATCAAGTCGTTGAATAGCAGTCATCACTCGACGACGTTCTCGTGGTTGAATATCTCCGTGAATTTCAGCAACTTTAAGTCCCTGTTGTCGTAAATACTTAGCCAATTCTTTGGCACGAACCTTAGTATTAGTAAATACTAAGGCCATGTATGGATTACCCATCGTTAACAAACTATAAACGACTTCATCTTTTGTCTTACCCTTAGTTCCAACCAATAGATTTGTAATAGTATTAGCAATTACCGTCTCACTTGGAATTTCTTCAATAATTGGGTTATTTAAATACTTTTTCAAAAATGGTTGTAATTTTTTAGGAATCGTAGCCGAAAATACCATCATTTGTAGATCACTTGGCAACGCTCCAGCAATCGCATCAACATCTGGTAAAAAACCACCATCCAATGTCATATCAGCTTCATCAATAACTAAAGTTGATGCTTTATGTATATCTAAAGCTCCATTTTTTGAAAGGTCATGAATTCGACCAGGTGTTCCGATAACAATTTGTGGTTGTTTATTTTCTAGTTGTGCAGTTTGACGGGCTTTATCGGTTCCACCAACGTAGTACCCGATTTGAGGCCGAATTTTTTCATCAAACATATCCGCAATTTGCTTAGCAGCACGATTAATTTGAGCCGCTAATTCTCTTGAAGGTGTAGTGATAATAACTTGTACTGTTGATTCCGTTAAATTCAATTTTTCAAAGATTGGGATCAAGAAAGCATGAGTCTTACCAGATCCAGTTTGTGACTGTCCCACAACTGAACGACCTTGTAGAATCACTGGAATCATTTTCTCTTGAACCGGTGTTGGCTCTTTAAAGTTGATTGCACCTAGAGCTTGATATATTTCTGATTTTAAATTATAATCCGTAAATTTTGCCATTAATTTCTCCTGTTTTATTCGTTAATGGTTGTTTCTAATACAGCATTAACTTCATCAATAATTGTGTTTATTTCAGTTTGATCTTGTGCTAAAGCACCCGAAGCAAATGGGTGTCCACCTCCACCGTGACGTGCCGCAACTTTGTTAATGACCACGTCACGAGAGCGCATGCGAACTCGATAAAAACCTTCTTCTTGTTCTTCAAAGATAATCCAAGCTTTCATCGTATTAACTTTTCCTAAGAGTGGCACTACAAAGGCAGTCCCAAAATCTCCCAATTCAAAGCTTTCAACAACATCATGTTTCAAAATAATATAATTTAAACCTAGATCGTTCATTTGCATATTACTTAAAACATAACCAGACATTTT
Organism: Weissella koreensis KCTC 3621; assembly: GCF_000277645.1. Next base: position 150,254 of record NZ_AKGG01000011.1, read on the forward strand.
AGCAGCAGCTGGTGAAATAGTATCCATCATTTGATTAATTTTAAACCAATCAAAATCAAATTCCATTAATCCTGCAACAACTTCCATTGTCTTCGCATTTGTAGCATATAAGAATCTTCCAGTATCACCAACAATTCCGTTATACAAATATGAAGCACCACTATTTGATAACGCTAATTCATTTTTAAATTGTTGATAGAAACTAAAAATTATTGCAGAGGTTGAAGAGGCACCTTCAATCACCCAATTATAATCTCCATAAGGTTCTTCGTTTGGATGATGGTCAATTTTTACAATTGTAGCCCCTTGTTCCCAACGTTGATCATCCACTCGGGGAGTATTAGCAGTATCTACTACAATAACTAGTGCATCCTCATAGAGTTGGTCCTCAATTTCATCCATAGTTCCCATCCAAAGGGCACTGTGTTGCATTTTACCAACTGTATAAACTTTTTTTTCTGGGAATGAGTTTTGAATTAAATCCGCTAGACCAAATTGTGCACCAAAAGCATCTGGATCGGGCCTTTGATGTCGATGAATGATAATTGTATCATGCTTTTTAATTTGCTCTAAAATAACTGTTTCAGCCGTCATATTTTTATCTCAATTCTTTCAATTATATTTTTAATTATTTTCTAATCACTAACAACAAATTATAGCACAGATAAGCTGGTTAAACCCCATATAAATCCAGCGGAACATCGGTAAAAGTTATTGGTGCCAAATTCGTCATCGTCAATCCTAATAACCGAATTGGTTCTTGAAAACCTCCTAATTCATCCCAAAGTTCCAATGCCAAATCGTAAAATAAATCAGCTTTATTTTCCATAAAGTCTAGATTAGTTCGACGCCGTGTTTCAGTTTTAAATTCTGAATCTCTAACTTTCAATACTAAAGTCTTTCCATGCTTTTTTTCTTGTTGCACGGACGTTTCTAATAAATTAGCTAAATGATGAAATGCCTCGAAAACATCAGCTTCTTCAGATAAAAAGGGACCATAAGTTCTTTCATTTCCAATCGATTTTCGTTCTCTTTTCCACTCCACCTCACGATCATCAACTCCTCGAATTCTTTGATAAAAATCAAAACCTGCACGACCAAAATGATCAATCAAGGTCGCTTGACTTTGTTGATATAAATCATATCCATTATAGATTCCCAAATCGTTCATTTTAGGAATCGTTTTTTTACCAATTCCTCGAATTTCTTGAATCTTAAGATCATTCAAAAATTCTCTAATTTGGCTAGGATCAATATATGTAAATCCGACCGGTTTATTGTGTTCTGAAGCTAACTTAGCCATAAATTTGTTATATGAAACGCCCACCGATGAGGTAAGCTTTAATTCATCAAAAATCGTCTGTTGCAAATGATGCGCCAAATCTAAATCTGAATCAAATGTCGATAAATCATTAGTCACATCCAAATAGGCTTCATCAAACGCCACTGGTTCTATTTTTTCGGTATATCGATGGAAAATTTCATGAACTAATTGAGACGTTTTTCGATATAATTTGAAATTAGGAACTACGAAACGGGCATGAGGTGCCAATTTCAAGGCTTCTACAGCACTCATTGCTGAATGCACCCCTAGTTTACGAGCTTGATAATTGGCAGTTGCAACTACTCCACGTCCTCCCGTTAAACGTGGATCATTGGCCAAAATTATTGCTTCATCTCGATATTCTGGATGGTCTCGCATTTCAATTTGCGCATAAAATGCATCCATATCAATATGTATAATATGACGATCACTATTTAATTTTAATGGAATATCAAATAAATCAGCCATATCATTTACTATCCTAACTTTAGAATGCATTGAAAAATTATGTCGATATAAAAAGAGACTTGGATATAAATACACCAAGCCTCCTCACCAGATTAAAAATTAATCTTCTTTTGTTGAAACCGCATCCTCTTTAACAGAACTAGTTTCATCAACAATCTTTGTGTTTTCTGCTACTACTGGAGCATCTGTAGTTTCAACTACTTCAGCTGCATCCTTATTCTCAACGACCGTTCGAATAGCAGACCGTTCAAAAGTTAAAAATACACCATCAGCATCAAGACTGAATGTATCTTTATCAAGTGAATCAATCTTACCATGCAAACCACCAATGGTAACAATTTCAGTTCCTGGCTTTATTTCGTTCAACATACTTTGACGCTTTTTTGCAGTTTTTTGTTGTGGGCGAATCATCATGAAATACATCAAGGCGATAAACGCAACAAAAATCAATAAACTTTGTGACATGTGTTAAAATCTCCTTCTCTAAAACAACCGTGCATTTGGCTGATTATAACCATAATCTTCCAAAACTTGCGCTCTGAAATCTAATAATTCATCATGATAGATTGCCTCACGCATCTCTTCCATTAACTTTAACAGATATCTTAAATTGTGAACAGATGCAATATTTTGACCATACAATTCATTGGCCTTAAATAAGTGATGTAAATAAGCTTTAGTAAACGTATTTGAACCATAATCTTCAGTATCTTCATCAATTAAGCTAAAGTCATCTTTATACTTACTATTTGTTATGACAATTCGACCATGCTTTGTCATTAGTGATCCATTTCGAGCAATTCGAGTTGGCAAAACGCAATCAAACATATCAATTCCTCGGATAGCTGAATCAATTAATGAGTCTGGGGCCGCTACTCCCATCAAATAACGAGGCTTATCCGCTGGCATCCAATCCACGGTGAAATCAAGTACACGATTCATTTCTTCCTTAGATTCACCAACAGAAAGCCCCCCTACTGCATAACCAGGTAGGTCTAAATCGATCAAACCATCTGCAGAAAGTTTACGTAAGTCTTTGAATCCCGCTCCCTGAATAATTCCAAACAAAGCTTGATCATTTGGTCGATTATGAGCTTCCTTAGCTCTTTTGGCCCAGCGGGTCGTTCGTTCAACTGAATTTTTAACATAATCATAAGTTTCAAAATATGGTATTGCCTCATCGAGTTGCATCATTACATCAGATCCCAAATTATTTTGAATTGACATAGCTACTTCTGGCGAGAGGAACATCTGTGAGCCATCAACATGGTTCTTAAAATCAACACCTTTTTCAGAAATCTTATTGTTTTTAGACAATGACCAAACTTGGAACCCACCTGAATCAGTTAAAATTGGTCCGTTCCACTGCATAAATTTATGCAACCCACCAGCTTTAGCGATTAACTCATCTCCTGGACGAACCCATAAATGATAAGTATTTGAAAGAATAAATTGAGAATTAATATCCTCTAAATCTCGCGGTGAAACATTTTTAACTGAAGCTTGAGTTCCAACTGGCATAAACATTGGCGTATGTACCACTCCATGCCGTGTATAAATTCTTCCTAAACGTGCACCAGTATGTTTTTCAACATGCAATAATTCATAAACAACTGGCCGCTTGGGATCATTCATTAATTCTTCTTTTAATGGATATTTTTCCATTAAAAATTGATCAAATTCACTATATTGACGCATTTTTTCTCCTTTTAATGATGAATAAACATCGCATCTCCAAATGAAAAGAAACGATATTGTTCTTCAATAGCATGCTGATAAGCATTTAAAATATTTTCTCGTCCCGTAAAAGCCGCCACCAGCATTACCAAAGTTGATTTTGGTAAATGGAAATTAGTGATAAAAGCATCAACCGTTGTCCATTGATAACCCGGCTTGATAAAGATATCAGTCCATCCAGAATCAGCTTTTAGTTCCCCATTGAACTTTGACCCAATGGTCTCCAAAGTCCTAATGGAAGTCGTTCCAGTCGCAATAATCCGACTGCCATTTGCCCTGACATCATTCAAAGTATCAGCTGCAGCTTGACTTAATTGGTAAAATTCAGAATGCATCTTATGATCTTCTAAATTATTAGTTTCAACTGGTCGAAAAGTTCCCAATCCAACGTGTAAAGTCAATTCTACTAGTTTAACACCCTTATCTGCAACTTTTTGTAGTAATTCCGGTGTCCAATGCAATCCAGCTGTTGGTGCTGCTGCTGATCCATTTACCTTAGAATAAACTGTTTGATAACGTTCTTGATCTTCCAATTTTTCCTTAATATAAGGTGGCAAAGGCATTTCACCTAAGGATTCCAAAATTTCCAAGAAAATTCCATTATAATGAAATTCGACCATTCGGCCACCGTGCTCTAGCTCTTCAGTTACCGTGGCAGTTAATTCACCATTCCCAAAGGAAATTTCCGCACCAACTGGATATTTACGGGCCGGATTAACCAAAGTCTCCCAGACATCCCCATGATCTTGTCGAAGCATCAATACTTCAACGTGACCACCTGTCTCAGGGCGAATTCCATGAAGTCGTGCAGGCAACACTCGCGAATTATTCATCACAATAGCATCACCTGGCTTTAAATATTCTAAAATATCGTAAAAATGACGATCTTCAAGCATCCCAGTATCTGCATTCAATGCTAATAAGCGTGAAGTATCTCTTTTTTCTAACGGAGTTTGTGCAATCAATTCTACTGGTAAATCATAATCAAAATCATCCAAAGTATAATTTGATAAATTCATTTTTTATCTTCTTTCTTTATCATAAGCAATTTGCAGATGATCATAGGCTTTCATAGTCACCATACGACCGCGTGGTGTTCTTTTTAGATAACCGATCTGCAATAAGTATGGTTCATACATCGACTCAATAGTATCAACTTCTTCACCAACATTTGCCGCCAATGTTTTAATTCCCACCGGTCCACCATCATAATTTTCAATCATCGTATTCAGAATTTTTAAATCAACTTGATCTAATCCCGATCGATCAATTTTGAGCAATCCTAAGGCAAAATCCACCAAGGACAAATCAATCGAATCATAATTTTTGACCATAGCAAAGTCTCTAACTCGGCGTAAAAGGCGATTTGCAATTCGTGGTGTCCCATGAGATCTTCGAGCTAACTCTGCTGCCCCAGATTTTTCAATTTCAATCCCGAATACACCAGCTGAGCGCAAAATAATTTCACTGAGCTCTTGTTGATTATAATAATTCATATGTTCAACGATTCCGAAACGATCTCGCAATGGTTGCGAAAGCATTCCACCACGGGTTGTTGCCCCAATCAATGTAAAAGGAGGCAACGGAAAATGCACAGGTCGTGAATTTTCACCTTCGCCCACAATGATATCAACATAAAAATCTTCCATAGCAGAATATAACATTTCTTCGACCGTTTTAGGCAAACGATGAATTTCATCAATAAACAAAACATCGCCTGGTTGTAACTCATTTAAAACTGCCAGTAAGTCTCCCTGCTTTTCAATAACAGGACCTGTCGTCGTTTTAATATTAACTCCTAGCTCTGTCGCAATTACCAGCGCAAGAGTTGTTTTACCAAGTCCTGGTGGACCATAGAGCAACGTGTGATCTAATGCTTCTTCTCGTTGTTTAGCCGCTTGAATATAAACTTGCAAACGTTCTTTTAATTCTGCTTGCCCGATGTACTGTTTCAACGTATTAGGCCTTAAATTAAGATCACTTTGCTCCTCGTCCGGATTCAGGGACGTTTGATCTAAAATCCCATCACTCATGTTATTACTCCTTCAGGCTTACTTAGTTAAACAATTTTAAACCTGCTGAAACATATCCAGCAGTATCCAAAGTATCTAAGGCTGCCAATTTATTAGACACCTTATCTACTTCACGCGCTCCGTACCCAAGCGCTTTTAAAGCTTCCAAAGCATCATCTAATGCTGGATTTTCCGACTGTTTTGGTTGCTCAATTCCAGTAATATTATTAAAATCAAATGGTAATTTAGCTAAATTATTCTGTAAATCAAGGACAATTTGTTGCGCAGTCTTTTTTCCGATACCGGGGAACTTAACCAAATAATTAACATCACCCGAAACAATGGCCTGAATAAGACCGGTATGATCAGAATTTGCTAAAATTGCTAAAGCACTCTTCGGTCCAATCCCAGAAACAGCTAGTAATTGCTCAAAAAGCTGTTTTTCACCAGACGTTTGAAAGCCATATAACGTTTCTTCATCTTGGCGTAAAATCTGTTCAATATAAACCTTGGCTGACTTATTTTGTTCAAAGGCGTAGGGATTACCAACGATAACCCGATACCCAACTCCACCGGCTTCAACGACAATAAATTTTGGCGCTAAAACTGTAATTAAGCCATTTAAATATTCATACATTATCTCATTTCCCCTCATCTAAAATCGCATAAATTAATTATAACCTATCTGGAAGAATAAACGACCATGTCAAATAACTAATTCAATATAGATTATCTGGAATAAATTATTAGTAACTAGGATTTATTACCTAAATTCAAACACCTTATTTAACATCCTGATTTTCTTTTTTTATTCCAATTCCCGTCCAAGCTGATAATAACGAAAAGACTGGCGACAAGATGGCAAAAAAAACAAAAGGCGCAAAATCTGCCACTGGAACTCCCAAAGTTTGAGCCGCAAAGCTACCGGCAACTCCCCATGGAACTAAGTAGTTCATAACAGTTCCTGAATCTTCTAATGCTCTTCCTAAAGCCAAACGACTCAATTTAATTCGGTCAAAAGCTGGTTTCCAAAGTTGTCCAGGTAATATCGTAGACAGGTATTGTTCTCCGATTAAAAAATTTGCGGCAATTCCTGTAAAGATTACACCAGTTAAGACTCCAGATGCTGAATTAATTTTTTGTGAAAGTGGCGCCATAACCGTTTGTAGAATCCGTTGTTCCGTTAAAATTCCACCTAAAGATAATGCTAACATAATAACGATGACAGTTGGCATCATCGACATCATTCCTCCACGATTTAAAAGGTTTACTAAATTAGGATTAGTTGATGTTGTTTTAAATCCGTCCATTAAAATTTGACTAAGGGCTTGGGGTGAATGATTAAACAAGTATACCGTACCAGTCAAGCCAATGTTTAATAATAAAGTTGGAATAGCTGGAACTTTCAAAATGGCCATACCGACTAGTAATACCAGCGGAATAATGCTCCACCAAGTGGGTGTAATCAATTGACTTAGTGTAGCTAACCGACTTGTTGATCCACCATGATGACCCAAACCAAGAATAATAAAAATTATCAAAGAACCTAATAATGCTGGTAAAGTCGTCCACATTAAATTTTTAATATGTGCAAATAGATCAGTTTCAGCAATTGACGCTGCTAAATTCGTAGAATCCGATAATGGTGATGATTTATCTCCAAAAATTGCTCCTGATAAAATTGCCCCTGCTACTAAGGCTGGGTTAAATCCAAGCGTTACTCCCACCCCCATTAAGGCTACCCCTACTGTTCCAATTGTAGTAAAGGCTGAACCAATCATTGAACCAACCAAAGCAGTTACTAATAAGGTACTTGGCAAAAACCATGTACTATTAGCTGACTCAAACCCTAACCATAACATTGAGGGGATGACTCCAGTTCCCATCCACAATGCAATTAGCATACCAATTAATAAGAATAAAAATAATGGAGCTAAACCAGTTCTTATCCCTGCCAATATGTTATCTTGCATCTCAGACCATGAAACTTTTTTAAAACGTAATATTATCGTGAGTAAAACTAAGCTGACAATCAATGGCATAAAAGCTGGAAGATTGAGACCAATAATTCCAGTACTAAAAATCAAAATAAGTCCTAGAACAATACTTAATGCTAATTTAAAGCTCACTTTATTTGTATTTTCATTCATATTCATTTTCCTTTTCAATAAAAAAGTCCCAACTACGTTAAAAAACGTAGTTGGGACGAAGCATCATTTTCCGCGGTACCACCCAAAATTACCCGTCCAAAAAAGAACGAGTCACTTTACAAAGTTAAATTGTTAATAGTTCAACGAAATTACCTGCACCACTCACAGCAACCGTGGCTTCTCTGACATTGAATAAGGTCGTCTACTGAATATCAAAAGTCTAACCAAATTTTCATAAACTGTCAACCATTTTAATTATCTTACAAATATACAAAAAGTTTTATATTAATTTAACCAATAATATTCATTAAAAGCTGATATCACATCTTTAGCAGATAAAACTGGTTGAGCACCCTGTACTAATAATTCATTACAACCCCTTGATAAGGCAAAGTCCACCCGACCTGGAATGGTCAAAACACCTCGGTTTAAATCAAGTGCTAAATCAGCAGTAATTAAAGATCCCGATCTGTACCGTGCTTCTACTACCAATACGCAGTGACTTAAAGCCGCAATCAAACGATTTCTTTGCGGAAATTGATATTTACGAGGACCCTGATTTGGTAAATATTCACTAATAACTAATCCTTTTTCGCCAATAGTTTGTTGGAGCCTCTTATGGTGCCGTGGATAAATTTGATTCAAACCCGTCCCCAACACACCAATCGTGCGTCCCCCAACCTTTAAGGTATTATGATGAGCAATCGCATCAATACCCTCAGCTAACCCTGAAACAATAGTTAATCCCGCCGCATTTAAAGATGGAATCCAAGATTGCAATAAAAAATTACCATAGCTACTATTTTTACGTGCCCCAACAATCGCTAAACAAGGCGTTTGTAACAAGTCCAAATTACCTTGATAAAACAAAACCAGTGGCGGATATGCTAATACATGTAATTTTAATGGATAAAATTCATCTAAAATACAAATATAATCTGTTCTTTCGATTCGTCGTAATTGTTCAATTAAATCTTCTAACAAATTGTCTAAGCCAATCTTTTTAGCTAAATTAAGTTTATCCATAGCAATCATTAAACAGTCCATCCATGACGAACAGGACTGTTCTTGAGGCCAATCAATATTTTGATAAATTTTAATACGCTGTTCCAAAGTTATTTTTGGAATTAACAATAAAACTAAAATAAAAATTCGATTTGTCATAGACCACTTCCTCCAATATAAAGAAAGGATCTCAAAAATAATATTAATTCAAATAATTTTTAACGGGTGAAAAAGTTTTTCGGTGAATTGGTGTAATACCAAGCTTTTCTAGTCCAGCTAAATGCTTAGCAGTACCATATCCGGCATTATTTTTAAAATCATAACCGGGATATTTTAAATCGTATTCTGCCATTAAATTATCTCGATAATCTTTAGCTAAAATGCTAGCAGCTCCAATACTAATACTGCGATCATCACCTTTAATTAAACTAGTTTGCTCAAGCTCTATGTCCAAGTCCATTGCATCGATTAATAAACCATTTACATTATATTGGAGTCCTTTATAAGCCTCAGACATCGCAACTCGAGCAGCTTGATATATATTAATTTCGTCAATCTGTTCAGATGTAACTACTCCAAAGGCATAATCTAAAGCTTGGGATTTTATTTTAGGAACTAGCGCTTCTCTTTTTTTCAAAGACAATTGTTTTGAATCATGGACTTCAATTAAATCAAAATTGTCATCTAATACCACTGCTGCCGCAACAACAGGGCCAGCTAAAGGGCCACGTCCAACTTCATCAATACCAGCAACAAATTGACCTTTTTTCCAATATGCTTGTTCAAAAACTTGTCGTTCATTAAAAGTAGCTTGCATCTTTTGCTGCTTCTCAATTCGGCGTTGATAACTAACTAATAAACGTTGAACGCCTTGACGTTCATCCTCTGCTAAATGTTTTAAAATGTCGGCCTTAATTTTTGGTTGTTGTAAGATTGATTTAACTTCGGTTATCGTTAATTTATCCATTTTTAACATCATTTTGCCCGATTTGATCATTAGGCACTTCAATCGTATATTTTCCCAATTTACCACGACGCAAATCTAGCAGAATTCTTTCACCAGCACGATTATAATCATCCTTAAAACCTAATTTTTGAGTAATCAAAAGCAAGATGTTAACATCAGTTTCTTCGTCCCAAATACCTGATGGCAGTTTATACCGCTCAGTAATCGATTGTGGATTATACTCACGCATAAATTTCAAAACTTCTAAAGCAATATCATCCACATTAATCAATTGATCTTTAATTGCACCAGTCATAGCTAAATGTTGACCAACGCGTTGATCATCAAATTTAGGCCATAAAACTCCTGGTGTATCTAATAACTCTAAGTTAGTAGGTGTTTTTAACCATTGTAATTTTTTAGTAACTCCAGGTCGATCACCAGTAATGGCTACATTTTTCATCACTAGATGATTCAAAAGTGTTGATTTACCAACGTTTGGAATCCCAGCTACTAAAGCTCGAATCGCCTTGTCTTTAACTCCTTTTTCCAAAAGATGATCCCACTTTTCAGCCAAAACTTTACGCGCCGCTTTTGTAATAGTCTGAGGGGTCTTCCGGTCACGTGAATCAAGAGCGACTACTGCTAATCCTCGTGTTTCAAAATATGTAATCCATTCCTTAGTCCGGGATGGATCAGCTAAATCGGTCTTAGTCATTACCAATAACCGTGGCTTATCTCCTAAGACATCATCTAGTTCAGGATTCCGTGAAGACAATGGAATCCTGGCATCTACTAATTCAAATACAATATCTACATACTTCATATTTTCGCGCATTAAGCGGAAGGCCTTCGCCATGTGGCCTGGATACCACTGAATAATTTGTCCCATAAAAATAAACCTCTATTCTTCTGATGCTAGATATTGACGCCAAGCTGCATCAAAAATATCCATTGCTTGTAAATAATTACCATTTTCTTCCAAATATCTTGAAAGTTCATCAAAATCTGTGCTTTGCTTTGGAAATGCTTGATCATAAAAAGTTCCATTCGCAAAATTTTTAACTTCATCGTGTGTGACTGGATCTCTTTGTGTCATCAACCATTGATAAAATGAACGCCTCATTATTTTGGTAACCCCACTTGGAACACAAAGTGATCCTTTTTCATATTAATTTGCTTAATTTTAATCTGCATACCAGAAACCTTAGGAACTTTTTTAAAATCAATTAAAATTGTCTGCTTCTTAGGATTCACATCGGCCCATGCTGGCAAATCTAAGTGCGAAGCTAGTCCACCCATCACATAATTGACTGGTAAAGGCAACTGCCCCACTGCAACTGAATCAGCGTGCAATAATAAATTACCATCTTTAGTGACAGATGGTGTCATCTTCATTCCATAGTCTACATCTTGCCCTAAAAGGCGTTCTGTTCCATAGACCATCATACTTGACTGCCCCATTTCAAAGCGTAATCGTTTTTTCAATGATGGATCATCATTCAAATATTTATTCATCCAAGCATTCAAATTTTTCTTCGTTAATTGTACATCCATTGAAGCATCGGTCATTTTAACTTGTTGCTGGGTACTAAATTGTTTTTCCTTTCCTTGTGGCATCACCATTAAAATTAAAGCCACAAAAACTAAAACAATTAAAGCTCCTCCAATCCCCCACAAAATTCCTTGTTGTCTAAACTGATGTTGTTCTTTAGTCAATCCTTTTTTAACCATTATTTATATATCCACTCATCCTTTTGTTTTTGAACAGTTTTAAAAAGTGCCTTACTCATCTGATCATACCCCTTATTATTTGGATGATAATGATCTGAACTAGTAATATATTCGTTTTTATCTTTATTGGGACCATTTAAAGTCGATTTAACTACTTTATTATCTACTGTTCCTGTAAAAGACGCTGCTGATTGTTTTTTTAGCTTAGCCTGCTGTTTTTTGCTTTGAAACTGACCATAAGTAAGTTTATTAAAAACTGAAACATAATATGCATTATTATTCTCACGAGCTGTTTCACTATTTATTGAATTATAAAGATGCACAGCTTGATTAATATCAGGTCGATTAGCTAAATAAACATACAAAGGATTATAATTTCCAAAAATAAATATAGGAGCATCTGGGTTCAAACTTCTAATGTAATTCATAAGTTCATTCAAACTATCAGAATATTCGTCTTTATGTGATTTTACCTTTAACAAAATATCTTTTTCTTCTTTAGTTTGAATTAATTTAAATAATTCTTGTTGTAAGTCATTTCCACCTGATGTCATTACAATGATATCAGCCTCTTTAATATTTTTCTGTGCTATTCCATTTTTTTGAACACGCTTTAAAATTTGGTCGGAACGATCACCCGATTTACCATAATTATTGGTTTTAACCTTAACATGATCTTTTTTCTCAATTAATTTCGCAATTCTTTTTTCATAACCACCCTGATTAGTGGTATCTCCCACACCTTGTGTTAAAGAATCACCAACCGTCACTAATTGAACTTGATTCTTAACAATTTCCTTAGCCTCAATATACGGTGAAAGACTAAAACTAATCAATAATGTCATTAAAACGATTAGTATTCTTTTCATAATCGATCCCCCCTTTCACGCAGAAATTAATTATACCAAATAAAATTCAAGACATTTCTAATCATTATACTTTATTTTTAGTAAATTCTAACATAATACCTTTTCCTAATCATGAATTAACAATTATTAAGACCTTATTTTAAGGATGATATACTAAATTATTTCTGTTAAATGAAAAAAAATAGAACTGAAACAAGTTCCAGCACTATTCTTCATTAGTAATAATTAATATTGTTTTAAATAACTAAGCCCAAATGCACCAGCGCCAGTATGCGTTGATACAACTGGTGTCGTTTGTTGAACATGAACTTGGGCTTCAGGAAACTCAGTTCTTAAAATATCAGCTAATTCTTGCGCCAATTCTGGAATTCCAGCATGTGATAATCCAATTCTTTGAATACCTTTAGCTTCATGCATTTGATCCACAATTTTCTTCAAATAGTTCTTAATTGTTTTTGACCCACGTCCTTTAGTCTCGGCAATAATGTCACCATTAACAATATGAGCCCCAATTTTAATATTTAACAAACCACTAATAAAGCCAGTTGCTTTCGAAATACGTCCACCCGCTGTTAAATTATCTAAAGAACTCAAAGTTAAGTACAATTCCGTATTTGCATGAACCGCTTTAATTTCTTGCATAATTTCTGTCGCAGACTTACCTTGTTGGGCTAATTCAGCAGCCTTAATTGCTTGGAACCCTAATGCACAATCAATGAAGGTTGAATCAATAACATGAATTTTATCAGTTTCCAACATCTTAGCTGCTTGTTGTGCAGTGTCAAAAGTCCCTGACAAACCTGGAGTTAAGTGAATACTAATAATTTCCACATCATCATCATTAGCTAATAAATCTTCATAAGCATCGGTAAAAACACCCAATGCAGGAGTTGATGTCTTAGGTAGATTTTTGGCCTGTGCCATTTTATCCATGAATTCCTCACGTGATAAATCAACACCATCTGTATACGTCTTATCATCAATCATAACATTCAAAGGAATTACTTTAATCCCCAAATCCTTAATTTCTGCATCTGACAAAACTGCCGTCGAATCGGTTACAATTTTAACTTTAGTCATCTTTCTCTCCTACCTAATAAATGTAATACTAATAATTTAATTTTTTACAAACTTTCTGGATCACGCATCCAAGCAACCGCTAATGCTCCCTGACCCAAATGGGTTCCTACCACCGGACCAAAATAAGAAAGTTCAAAGTTCAATTCAGGATACATTCCTTCAAGCTCTTGACGCCACTTCTCGCCTTCAATTGGATCATTTGCATGAATAACCAATGGTTTCAAAGGATAATCAGTATTCATCAATACATCCTTAAAAATGGCTTCAACTCGTTTTTTAGCTTTCTTCATTGAACGAACTTTTTCAAATGGGACAATATAGTTTGAATCGTTATCAAAGGTTAAAATTGGTTTAACCTTTAACATTGTTCCAATAATGGCCCCAGCATTTGACAAACGTCCGCCACGCACTAAATTATTCAAATCATCAACTACGAAATATTCATCTATCGAATCACGAAGTTGATCTAAAGTTGATAAAATTTCATCAACACTTTTGTCATCTTGTGCCATTTTAGCAGCTTTTAAAACCAACCATCCCATCAAACGAACCGTTATTTTTGAATCATATGGAATAACTTCCAAACCATCAATTTTATCTGCAATTGATGCTACATTATTGATAAACCCTGAAATTGTAGATGCTAAGTGAATTGAAATTACTTTATCATAGCCTTCGGATTTCAAATCTTCATAAATTTCCATCAATTCTCCAATAGCTGGTTGGGAAGTTGATGGAAATGAATCTGAAGTTTTTAATTTCTCATAAAACTGTTTTGGTGTAATTTCAGTTCCTTCTTTATACGCCTTACCATCTAAAATAATTGGAATTGGAATTACTTTAATATTGTATCGTTCAGCCTCTTCAGAGCTAATTGTTGCCGTTGAATCGGTCATAATTGCAATCTTCATAAATAAATCTCTTTTCTAATCTAAAAATATTTGGGCATCTAAATAATTCAAATAATAAATTAATTATTCATTATACGCTGTTCCACTAGAACTGACTAGCTTCCACCCGAGATTTACAATCCTTTTTGAATTGATTTGTCCAATCGATTTATTAAAATTTGCAACATTGACTTTTCTTCTTCAGACCAAACGGAAAAAATTTGTTGCTCAGTCGCCTGATACTGTGCTTTAATTTTGGCCAAACTTTCTGCCCCTAACGGTGTAACTTGATATATAAAATGTCGATGATCATGGCCAACAACCTGATGTTCAATCATCTTTTTTTTCATTAAAGCATTTAACTGTCGTGAGAGGGTTGAAGTATCTAACCCTGTTGTTTGGCTCAATTGATCTTGAGTATCAAATTCATTGTCCACTTTCATTAAAAGATGCCATTCTGCAATGGTTATTTTATAATCTTTCATAATTTCTTTTAAAATTTTTTGAAAATCTTTATCTGTTTCATGTAATGCATTTAAAATTTCTTTCATTAGCAACTCCTCCCAATAGGACTAGCTCAATTTTAAATAATCTTAAATCATGGCTACTTTTTCTCAAAATTTAAAAATAAAAGTGCTTAATAAATATTATAATCGCTTCCATGGTAGTTTCCTATTAAATTTTATGATAAGAATAAATATATTTAAAAATAAAGAATAATATTATCCATGTTTTATTTAAATTATATTTTTCACATTCCGCCGATTAGATTTAAAAAATATTTAGTGTTTATATAAGTTTATAAAAAGGCTGGGACAGACTGTCCCAACCTTAAAAATTTTTAGAAATTTAACAATAGCTTATTGCTTTGCTGCTGCCATAGCCACTGCCCCTAAGAAATTAATTGGTTGGCTGAAATTTGGTTGGAATAAGAAGTCTGAAAGCGCTAATTCATCAATTGTCATCTTATTTTGAATCGCTAATGATAAGGCATTAGCAGTTTGTGAAATATCATGTTCAGAATAAAATGATCCACCCAAAACAGCCCGAGTGTTTTCATCCCAAACCAAAGTAGCACGTACAGGGGTTGTCGTTAACATGAAATCAGGTCGATAATCTTGTTCAATGGTAACGGTCTTGATTCCTTCAATACCACGTGCTTGAGCTAATTGCTGATTTAATCCAGAACTGGCCATTGCCTTACCATAAAGCTCAACAGCCGACGTTGCTTGAGTTCCCAAGTATGCTACAGTGGGCTTCAAAATGTTTTTACCAACTAAAATTCCTTGGCGTACTGCATTTGTTGCCAATGGAATGTAGTCATCTTGCTGTGTTGGATTATAAAATACAGTCGCAGAATCACCAGCCGCATAAACATCTTTAACTGAAGTTTGCATATACTTATCAACAATAATAGCTCCATTCTTAATCATATCAACTTGCCCAGTAAATAAATCAGTCCGTGGTAAGAATCCAATTCCTAAGACAACAATATCTGCTTCATAAGATCCCTTATCAGTTGTTACCTTAACACCGTCATCAGTAGATTCAAACGCTTGTACCATTTGCCCTAAGCCTAAAGTAACATCGTGTTTTTGATATTCAATCTCAACTTCATCCGTAATATCTTTATCAAAGTTTTTTGCCAGAACCCGATCAAGACCATCGATCAAAGTTGTTTTAATTCCGCTTACTGAAAATTGTTCTGCAATTTCAGCTCCAATATATCCAGCCCCGATTACGATCGCTGATTTAACATCTTTGACGGCCTCATTAATAGCTTTGGCATCATCCCAATTCTTGCATAGATAAATATTTTTTCCATTAATTCCAGGAATTGGTGGCATAACTGGCTTTGAACCAGTTGTCACAACAATTTTATCGAATTTTTCAGTTTTCTCTTGTTGATTCTCCAAGTTTTGATATGTTACAACTTTATTTTCCAAGTCAACATTCGTAACTTCATGCTGCATCTTCATATCAATACCATCATTTTTCATGGCTTCAACTGAATCATAAAACATTTTCTCAGGGTCAGAAACGTGGTTACCTACCCATAGAGCAATTCCACATGAAAGAAAAGAGACAGTATCATTCTTTTCAAAAACTGTAATTTCAGCCGTTGGATCTGTTTCTAGAATTCCACGAGCTGAGAAAATACCTGCATGAGTACATCCGATAATTGCAACTTTCATTAGTCCATCCTCCGATAATAAAAAAAAC
Organism: Weissella koreensis KCTC 3621; assembly: GCF_000277645.1. The sequence goes on from NZ_AKGG01000011.1 coordinate 166,692, forward strand.
GCTTTCATTTGTATAAGTCAATTATACAACGTTAGCGTCTTTTTTCACATACTATCTTTTAAAGAATATATATTTATAATTATTTCGACTTACGATCATTGTTTTTAATAGGTAATGTAATTCTAAAAATCGACCCATGACCTTCAGCAGATTCCAAGATGATGGTCCCACCATAGCCCTCAATCAATTTTTGAGCAATACTTAAGCCCAAACCATTTCCACCTTGCTTACGTGATCGAGCTTTATCAACACGATAAAAGCGATCAAAAACATGATGGGCTTCCTCAGGACTAATCCCTTCACCAAAATCTTGTACCGCAATCTGAACTTGTCCTCCATTACGTGACACAGAATAGTGAATTTCTTTGCGATCGCGTGAGTATTTCACAGCATTATCAGATAAAATAATCATAATTTGCTCCAAATGATCTCGTGACATATTTACAAAAGTTGGATGTTTTAAATCATCATCCAGAATAAAAGTAAAATCATCATGGATCATTTTGAAATTATTATATACTAAGGTTACCACTTCACGAATATCAGTATTTCCATCTTTAAAAGCTAATTCCACTTGGTCTGCACGTGTCAAATCCAACATTTCTTGGACCAATCCTTGCATCCGGCTAATTTCCTTTAAAGATGCTTCAATTGATTCATTTAAAATCTTAGGATCATCCTTACCCCAACGGTTTAAGAGTTCCATATGGCCCTTAACAATTGCTACTGGCGTACGAAGTTCGTGCGAAACATCTTCCACAAACTGATGTTGAGCCATCATAGTATGTTGCATTTGATCTAAACTACGATTCACAATTTTACCTAAATCAGTTATTTCATCATTTCTAGTTCCATCTGAGTCAACTCGAGCCTGCGATTGAGAATCAATTCTAGCTGAATCTACCACTTTTTTAATATCATCCATCGGTCTCAACAGATAATCAGCTAACCAGTAACCCCAAATTGCAGTAAAGAAAACTCCCAAAAGTGTTGCTATAATCGTAATCATATAAATTCGATTAAATAAACGGTTAAATTGTTCTAAATTATTATCTAATCGAATGACTCCGATCGTTTTACCATTTTTATTATGAATGGTTTTATAACCAACCAATGTTTGATTACCATTTTGGTCATGTTCTAAATGAATCTTTCTATTTTCTAAATTAATCATTGCCGGTTTATGTTTGGGATAAACTTGATACGATCCATCGTAAATTATGATTTTAAAGTCAGGGCGCATAGTTTCTACCAATCCGACCTCTTGTTTTTGTGACAAGGCGTTATCTCCAATAATCGCTGATTCAATTTCTTGCGATTTAACCTTGTCAATTGGGACCTTTTCTAATCGTTGGGCTACCCAATTAAGAGATTCCCGCGATGAAATTTTTTCATCCACCAACATACGATTAGCAAATGCCATAATTAAAATGTAACTAAAAATTATAAATATTAAAAAAATCCCAATGCTGAGCCCATGGCCCACTTCCATTTAAGTGACAAACCTGGCTTTTGCTTGGGATTATTTTTAACAATGGCTGTTTTATCCATTGTATCTCTCCAAATTCTATTGACGCATCACATAACCGGTTCCACGAACAGTTTGAATATATGAAGTTTTAGAGTCACTATAATCAATTTTATTACGTAGGTAACGGATATAAACATCTACAACATTGGTTTCAACGTTATCATCATATCCCCAAACCTTGGCCAAAAGTACTTCTCTTGATTGAACAACATTAATATTCTCCATCAAAATAACAAGTAATTCATATTCGCGTTTCGTTAAATTGATAATTTCATCACCACGTCGCGCAATTCGATTTTCTTTTTCAACCACCAAATCACGATACTTTACAATACTTTGATGACTAGCATGCTCTTCAGTTTCAATATTAATTCGACGCAATAAAGCCCGGATACGTGCCAACAATTCTTCAATTGCAAACGGCTTTACAACATAATCGTCAGCCCCATAGTCTAACCCTGAAACGCGATCAATAACTGAATCACGAGCCGTCATCATAATAATAGGTGTGTTTTTGACTTCTCGAAGTCTACGTGCAACTTCTAACCCACTTAATTCTGGTAACATTAGATCTAATAGAATCAAATCGAAATTTTCTTCTAACGATATTTCTAACCCAGTTCGACCATTATCGGCAACTGTCGTTTCATAGCCTTCATGTTGTAATTCTAACTCAACAAATCGTGCTAAATTTTCCTCATCTTCAATTATCAAAATTTTATTCATCTTAGCACCCTATTCTTTCAAAACATTATTTTTAACAAACTTATTAAGTTTAACATAAATATCTAATTTTCATCAAGTAAATACTAATTTAATAGAGTTTTTTCATATTTAACGCAGCGAGGTATTATATTGCATACAATTTAAAAATATTTTTAACTTTAATTCTCAGAATTTATTACTTTTAGTTGATGAATCTTAATCAAACCCAAGGTTATTGGTAACACCATAATAACACCAAAAAAGGCATACAGCATTGATAAAATAGCTGAAACTAATAATTTAGAATTAACGATATCTCCAATACCATAATTAAGTTTAGCAAACATAATTCCCAAGCTCAAAAAATCAGCCATAAAACCAAATAAAACAGTATTTAAAGCCGTTCCTATAATTTGATAACCTAGTTGGTAACCTGATCGTATTAATTTATTTACTTCCATATCTGGGTGGTGTTCCATAATCTCAGATAATCCTGATGTAATTGCTACAGACGCTTCAGCGATTGCTCCAAGTGTTGCTAACAGTGCGGCTGCAATTCCCAACTGCCCAAAATTTAAACCAATTTGCAAAGATAAGCCTTCCAACTCTTCTGAATTTTCAACGGTAAATCCTTGTACAAAGTTTAAATGTTCAACAGGAATAATCACCAAAATTAAAATCAACATAACGATTAAACTACTTTTCAATGATACCATCGTAGTTTCTTCATCAGCTCCAGCACTATATATCGTAATCAATAAGACCAAACTACTCCCAATTAATAACACCATAAACATACTAAATCCCCAACTAATTAAGAGAAGCATGCCCATTAATAAAATAAAATTAATCCATAGACTAACAAAAGCACCCATTCCTTTTTTACCACCAATAACTACCATTAATACTAGTAAAATGAGTGCTAAAACGAATGTAACTGACATTAATTAAGCCTCCTTTTGTGCATTTCATACTTAGAATCAATGATAACCCACAAAATTCCAGCTGGAACTGTTAACACAATTCCGATCGCACTAATCAGAGTTTGAACCATCCCCAATGCCATGTTCATATCATAAGTATACCCAATGTTATTCCCATTTCTTAAAAACAAAATAGCCATCGGGATCTGTCCAGCAATAAAAATCAAGAATAACACGTTGGTTAATGCTCCGAATATTTCTTGTCCTACATGTCGTCCTGCAATTATTAATTCTTTCGTTGTTACATCATGATTTTCTTTTCTTAATGCAAATAAAGTAGCAATCATGTCCGTTGATTCATCCATGACTGCCCCCAAAACTCCTACTAACGTCATTGAAAAAAACATTGGAACGGGTAATTGTGTAATGAACCCTAACAATTCAAAGTTAACACCTTGATTATGATTCAACTTAAAAACTAAAGCAGCTAAAAGCATTGTAATAAGTGTAGTTGTAACCACTGTTGCAAAAATCACCCATGTTTGCCTTTTTTTAAATCCCATCACCAATCCAAGAGTCAATGCAGACACAATTAAACTAAAGATCACAAATAATGGTAATAAATAATGGGTCCCAGTTTTTAAATTTAAATCAATAGTAATAATAAATAAAATTGTATTTAAAACCAAAGAAATGGCTGTTAGACGTCCAGACTTCCCCATCAAATTAATTAACAAACCAATTAGTGCAATTAATAACGGAATCCAGGTGGCATCTCTTTTAACATTATCAAAGTTCCAAGCATCCCCTTGTTGACGTAAAAAAATCTGCATTTTTGGCTTTAATTTTTGATCCATTCCTTGACTACTATCATAATTATTTTCAATCCAAATTTTTTCACCTTGACGATCAGTGTTTAAAAATTTAGCTTTAACTTTTTGTCGATAATTAGTCACACGATTCAGATATGCATCAGTCGAATTATTTTCATCAATTACTTTAACTTTTTCTATCAATACAACAGGTTTACTATATAACGATGCATCATGCCGTAATCCAAAATATGTAAATAATATAACTGTTAATAGACATAACCAAAACAAAAAATGTCTCTTGCCTTTATTTAATATCATGGATTTAGCCTTCTATTTTGGCCGTTAACTGGGATCTCCTTTGCTAAATATTTAATTCTTTGCATAATTCGAGCAGCTTTAACTGGTTCAGCCCCATTCTTGGTCAATGTGAAGTGTTCTTCCTCTAATTGTTTCATAGAGAAGTTAGATGTAAAAAATGTTGCTAGTCCATTTTGCATTCGATAATCAAGAACAACACTCAAAACATCATCTCGAATCCAACCACTTCCATCACTTTCAGCTCCAATGTCATCTAAAACTAGAATATCTACCAATTTCATATCTGACCGTACTGTCTTAGTGTCAATACTGTGATCACTTATTGCATCTTTCATATTGGTAGCCAAAGTTGGATAGTGCAACAATAATACATCAATATCATCAAAAGACAGTTGATTAGCCATTGCTCCCATCAAATAAGTTTTACCTACCCCATATGGTCCTTGTAAATAAGCACCTTGATGAAATTCTTGAGGCCGATCAACATAATCTTCAATAAATTCCGAAACTGCTAAGACAGCGGCAGTCATTCCCGAATCCATTGACTTAAAATCATTCATTGTGGCCGATTTTAATTGTTTAGGCATACCAATTGCCATAATTTTACTAGCTGCTCGTAACTTTTCATGTTGTTTTTGCATTTTTTGACTTGCTCGATATTGAATCACCACACGTTTATCAACAAATAACAACTCTGGATCATAACCAGGATGAACATCTGGTAAGCCATCTTGTTGTTTTTTATTTTGCAAATAATATTCATAGATGGTTGCTAAATCGCGATTGAAAATTGCTTCGCTTAAATCCGGCTGATGCTCTTGAATAAAATTTTTAATTTCTGCATCTTCCAACATAATTTGCCTTATTTTTTCATATTCATTTCTCATTTGAGGCCGCTTTTTTAAAATATCTTGGAATGATTTTCCAATATTTTGAGTTCCTCGATTATTTTGAAAATTAAATGGTTCTACATTTGGCATTATCACTCCTTTTTGATGGCACGCTTAGCTTCCATCTGGGCTAACATTTTATCTAGTTTAGCCTGATCGGCTGAGCTAACCTCCTGAATTGGTTGATTGTCCCAATCGGGTTTTGTTTCATGTTTCTGCTGTCCAGCTCGACTTGATGTACGATTCTGCTGACCTTGTTTAATTTTTTTCTCTCGTTGCTGAATATACTTAATGGCCTCACTGGGCGTTTTAATGTTAGCCTGAGCCCAATCTGAATAAGTTGCCTCTAAGATTGCTTTCGGCAAAGTTTTGCGATCTTGTAAAACACTCAGTGTATATAATTCTATATTTATAACCGGGTTAGGTAACCGTCCATATTTTATTAATTGCTCAATTGCATATTGTTCGCTTGCCGTTACGACACCCCCACGTTGTTCGCGAATATTTTTTAAAAATTCTAATGGGCTCAACTGGTTAGCTTGATCAATTAGGATATTTCCTGTCTTGGGTTGTACATCAGTTACAGGTTGGATCGTAACTTCTTGTCGCTGCTGAAATTCTTGACGTAACTCATTTTCGATTCCTTTAATGTCAATTTGATGATCGTCAAGCATATGCCCTTGTATAAGTCGAATTAATTTTAAATCATCAATTGCATATAATTTTTTGAAAAGCATTAAATTATCTTTATTTTTCAATAAAGTCATCCGAGAAACTCCATACACCTTTAACATTTCAAACATTAAATCAAAATCAATAGTTGGCTGATCCTTTTGACGAGCTTCATCCCATGCTGTTGACCTTTTATTAATCGGCTTCAACGGTTCAATCTGATCAAAATTATCCTCTCGAATAATATCAAATAATCCCTTTGACACATTATTTCCCTCAATTTCTGCTGAATCAGGTAATAAACTTGTTTTTAATATCTCAAATTGATCATCACCTAAATAAGATGAAAGAAGTTTCACTAGCAATTTATCACTAAGAAAATTTTCAGCATCAATCGGTTGATTTATTTCATAAACCCATTGTGATTCTAATGTTAATACTTGTTCGAAAGTCCGAATCAGCCCATAGCCTTCTAGCTTTTCACGTGCTTGAATCAAACGTGGACCAGATAGGTTCAATTGATTCAATAATTCAACGTGCGTGATGGTTACATCTTTATTTGATCTTTGAGGTTGATGCATCAAGGCCATATAAACTGTAAAGGCTTCAATCCCAATTAATGGTAAGTATAAATTACTTAAACTGGTTAAATTTTTAAGGGTTAAATTTTCAATACCCACGACTTTAAATTTTTGATGAATATTAAAAGACATTAGTCCCCCACTTTCATAATTTTTAATTCTTCAATTCACTGATAATATGATCAACTTTAGCATGCATTCGATCTAACCGATCATTTTCAACAACATAATCAGCCATCTGCACTTTTTGGTCTAATGGCATTTGTGCCTTAATACGCTGACGAGCTTCTAGTAAAGTTAGATGATTTCGCTTCATCAACCGTATTTGTTGCTCTTCAGGTTCAACCGTAACCACAATAGTTTTATCTACTCCTGCTGCATTGTTAGTTTCAAACAATAAAGGAATTTCCAAAAACACAAGTTCATGCCCATCATTAAATAGTTTTTGTGCCTGTTGAATCAAAATTTGATTGATTTTTGGATGCATAATTGCATTCAATTGATCTATTTTTTGTGTATCACCAAAAACAACACTCCCCAACAATTGTCGATTGAGTGACCCGTCTTGGTTTATGATTTGAGGACCAAATTGCAACTCCAGCGCATGTAACGTAGATGAACCAGGTTCAACAATTTCACGACTAATAACATCTGCATCTAAGACTGGATACCCTTTTTCACGAATATAATTTGCAACACTCGATTTACCGGTTGCAATCCCTCCAGTAATTCCAATTTCAAGCATGTTTAAATCCTCTTTAATCGTGCAACACTTGGCAATGTGGGCAATAAGTAGTTCCACGTTGTGCTACCTTAGTTTTAACAAGAATCGTTCCACATCGATAACAAGGTTCTCCTACTCGACCATAAACCTTCAATTGATTTTGAAAGGTCCCGGCCTCACCAAAAGCAGTGGTAAATGAATGAACTGTTGTTCCATGATTTTTAGTGGCCAAAGCTAATTCATCAATAATAGCTTTGCGTAAATGGGTCAGATGTTCTAAATCAATAGTATTTGCTGGTTGTAATGGGTGAATTTTTGCCATCCATAATGTTTCATCAACATAAATATTACCTAACCCAGCGATATGACTTTGATCCAATAGAAATGGTTTAATAGCACCTTTCCTTTGAAACTCTTTTTGCATGTACTCTAAAGTCAAATCATCTTCAGTTGGCTCAGGTCCAATTTTAGCCAACCCGGCCACCTGCATTGTATTAGGTGTATCGACTAAATTCATCCGTCCAAATTTACGAGTATCCCGATAAAAAAGATCGATCTCATCATCCAGATGGAAGGTGATCAAATCATGCTTTCCTGGCTCTGTCCCAGCGGGAACTGTATAATACGCCCCTTCCATGCGTAAATGCGACACTAACGTTTTATTTCCACTCAATCTGAATAACAAATATTTTCCACGGCGATCTATTTTTTCTATCTTACGATCAGCCATTTCTGCATCAAATTCCGCTTCTGACATACCGACAATTTTTTCCCAACGTACTTCAACTTTTAAAATTGTCCGACCTTGAACAAGATTTGTTAATCCTCGTCGAACTGTTTCTACTTCTGGTAGCTCTGGCATATAGTCTCCTAACCGTTGATATAACAACACTTTAACGTACAACCACTAACTGAGGCGCTAATTTTTTTATTTTATATCTTTTTTCTTTGTGAAATCAAATAATTCAATGTCAATTATTACTTCCCTATTGTACCAAATAATTGAAGAATTTATTAATATCAGTTATGCGTTGTCTCACACTGAAATTAAATTTAAAGAAAGCTATCATTTAATGTTTCATCATCGCCTGCAAAAAACGTCTTACAAATAAATTCATTTATAATTTAGTACAAAAAAACGTATTCCTTCCTTACTCTGGAATACGTATTAAACATAATAACAATTAAAGCTCTTATTTTTTATACAAAACATCAATTCATTAAAAAACTTGAATTGAATACTCACCAACATATTCATCATTTACATCTAACCGATTAATAACATATTTATCAACTAATTGCCCAGTTGTTTCCAATGTATCCGCAATTCCCCACCAAGGCTCGATGCAAATAAATGGTGCTTCAACATTCGATTTGGTCCAAATGCCTGCAAATTTAGCATTTTCAATATTAACTTTAATACCATGTTTCTTATCAGTATCAATGATTTTGATTTCAACTGGACGTTCATCTAGTTCAAGAATTATTGCATCATTTTTGTAGTCTGAACGATTTAATACCAATTCTTTTTTGGCATCAAACATAATGTCTTGGTGTAAATCTAAAAACGGTCCATTTAAAACTTTACGTTGATACAACTTAGCTGGCGTAATTTGGATTTGATAGTCTTCAAATTTTTTGCCACCTGACAATGGAATATTGAAACCAGGGTGTCCTCCCAAGCCAAAATAAATCACTTGCTGATCAATATTTTTAACTAAGTATTTAATTCCAATTTCACCAATTTCAGATAAGGTAAATATTACATCAAATTGAAATTTAAAAGGATATTGCCGGTGTGTCTCAATAGAATCTTCTAATCGTAATTGAATCATCTTTGAATCAGCATTAATTATCTTAAAAACTAGATCACGAGCAAATCCATGTTGCGTCATATCATATATTTGGCCTTCAAATTGATATGTATCGTTTTGTAAGCGTCCAACAATGGGGAAAAGATGAGGTGCATGTCTTCCCCAAATTTCAGGATTAGCTTGCCAAAGATACTCTGTCTCATTATTTTTCAAATAAATACTATTTAATTCCGCCCCCTGTTCATTTACAGCTACTCGGACTTTTTCATTTTCTAAATATAGCATGCTATCCCCCGTGAATTGTATAAAGCGCTTTCAATAATTTTATTTTAACAAAGTTTAATCTATTTTCAAAATATAATTTAGATAATAAAAGGCTGAGATTATAACAATCTCAGCCAAAAATTCAAAATGATCATTCAACTGCGCTTATCAAGCTTTATTACTTTTTAGCAGCTTTCTTTTTAGTTGCTTTTTTCGTGGCTGGTTTCTTACTTTTAGTGGTCTTAGATTTTTTATTATCTTCACCATCTTTAGGTGTAGTTCCATCAGCTAATGTCTTTTCAGTTGGCTTATCCCATGAGATAAACTCACAATCAGGATAACGTGAGCAACCATAGAAAGTCCGACCGCGTTTTGTCTTTCGTTCAATAATTTGACCTTGATGACACTTAGGGCAAACTAAGCCAATTTCTTTTACAATTGTTTTAGTATTCCGACAATCAGGAAAACGTGAGCAAGCAAAGAATTTACCATATCGTCCAAGGCGTTCCAACATAGGAGCCCCACAAATTTCACAGTTTTCACCGGCTAACTTATCTTTGACAACAATTTTTTCCATTTCTGATTCAGCTATATCTAGCTCACCTTTAAATGGTTTATAAAATTCATCAACTACTTTAACCCAATCTTCATTCCCAGTTTCAACATTATCTAGTTCACCTTCAATTTGGGCAGTAAATTTTAGATCAGCTACATCAGGGAAATAATCTCGAACGGCGTCTTGAACCATTTTACCAATTTCAGTTGGAATAAATTTCTTTGCGTCCATTTTGACATATGCTCGTGATTTCAAAGTTTCAATCGTAGCAGCATAAGTTGATGGCCGTCCAACACCAGCTTCTTCCAAAGCTTTAACCAACGCAGCTTCAGTATAACGTGGCTTGGGCTGAGTAAACTTTTGTTCAGGATTAATTTTATCCAGCTTAACATTACCACCCTCTACCATTTCAGGTAGAACATTATCTTTAGCTTTAGCAGCTGGGTAAGCTTTTGTATAACCAGCAAATTTAGTCGTAGCTCCATTAGCTCTGAACATAACCCCATTTTGTGTCAAAGTAACTCGGACCCGATCAATAACTTCTGATGTCATTTGAGAGGCCACAAATCGTGACCAAATCAATTGATAAAGTTTAAATTGGTCATTAGTTAACTTGTCCTTAATTGATTTAGGTGTTCGGAAAACTGAAGTAGGTCGAACCGCCTCATGAGCATCCTGTGCCCCTTCTTGCAATTTACCTTGTACTGGTTTAGTTGCAGCATATTCATCACCGTATTCTTCATGAATAAATTTAGATGCATCATTTTTTGCAATGGATGATATTCGTGTGGAATCGGTACGCATATAGGTAATTAACCCAACTGAACCTTCTTTACCACCCAGATTAATCCCTTCATATAATTGTTGCGCTGTAGACATCGTACGCCGAGTTTGAAAACTCAATTGCGTGTTAGCTGCCTGTTGCAAAGTTGAAGTTGTAAAAGCTGGACTGGGATTGTTTTTTCCTTCGCTCTTAACGACTTCACTTATATCAAATTCTTGATTTTGATCGATTCGTTTCAAAATTGATTGAACCATTTCATTGTCTGGGATTCGCTTAACCTTTTGACCATCTACCCCATAAAATCCAGCTTTAAATTTCTTATTAGATTTTTTGAATTCAGCTGGTAATTCCCAGTATTCTTCAGGCTGAAAGGCTTGAATATCATTCTCACGATCAATAATTAAACCCAATGCTCCAGATTGAACCCGACCAGCACTCAGTCCTTTTTTAATTTTCTTCCATAGAAGAGGCGAGATTGAGTAGCCAACCAAACGGTCTAAAATTCGGCGTGCCTGTTGAGCATTAACCAAATTCATATCCAATTGGCGTGGGCGTTTAAAGGCATCTTTAACTGCATCTTTAGTAATTTCATTAAAGACCACTCGATTTTCTTCAGAACTAGTATCAAGATCTAAAATATGCGCCAAATGCCAGGCAATTGATTCTCCTTCACGATCCGGGTCAGATGCTAAATAAACATGTTTAGCTGCTTTAGCTTCTTTTTTCAAGTTTTTTATGACATCCCCCTTTCCACGAATATTTATATATTTAGGGTTATAGTCATTTTCAGTATCAACTCCCATTTGTGACTTTGGTAAATCACGAATATGTCCGATACTGGCAACTACTTTATATCCAGATCCTAAGTATTTTTCAATAGTTTTGGCTTTTGATGGTGATTCAACAATTACTAAATTTTTCTTTCGTTTAGCGGTGGTACGCTTTTTAGTTTTTGGTTTATCTTTTGTCGTTGTTGGCACGTACTCATCCCCTTTTCTTTAATATTTTTATTCTTTATGTTTGCTTACTATAATATAAAAAATAAAAAATTACCATACTATTGTAAATAAATCATTTTTTTCAACATTTGCTAATGTTATGCCAATTATGAATTTTTTTAAAGTAACATATTATCCCATTAACTTAATTTACCATACTTAAATCATAAATTCAGTTTAAATTTCACCCTTTTAAATCTATACTTTATTAATGAAACTTTTGAAACAATATATTGCTTATTTTATACAAAAGTATTCATTTAACATCTTATATAAAAAGCTTGAAACATAAAATGCTTCAAGCTTTTTTAAGGTTATTCAAAATGACCTAAAAATTGATAAATTGGGAAACCGGCACTTGAAAACTTCTCTTCATATTCAGTTTCTATATTATCTTCCATCTTTTCAGTGTCTTCATGTAAATTCAAAGAAATTCCCTTTGGATCAAATTTAATACCAAAATTAGCAAAACTATATAGTGAATACTCAAAAAGTCCTCGATTGTCAGTTTTAAATGCAAGATCTCCACCAGCTGGTAAAATTGACTTATACCCAGCTAAAAATGATTTATACGTTAATCGACGGGTTTCATGTTTATTTTTGGGCCATGGATCTGAAAAGTTTAAATAAACTTTACTTACTTCACCCTTTGAGAAATAGGTTTCAACTCCTGCACCATCACCATATATAAATTTAAGATTAGGAAGTTCAGCTTCATCTTCATCGGCTTTTCGTGCTGCAACAGCAATTGCTGATTCTTGAATTTCCATCCCAATAAAATTAATATCGGGATATTTTTTAGCCATTCCAATAATGAATTGACCTTTCCCAGTTCCAACTTCAATATGAATTGGGGCTTCTTGAGCAAAAATATTCATCCAATTTCCTTGAAGTCCGGTTGCTCGATCTTGTGTAATAACTAATTCATCATGATTAGTTAACCAAGTATCAGCCCATTTTTTATTTCTTAATCTCATTTTTCTTCCTTTTCCTGAATTTAAAATTGAATCAACACGTAAATAACAATAATTGATTCTAATGAAAAATTCAACGTCCCAGATAAGATAAACTCTTACCAACATTAATTGCCATAGTTAAGCACTAATAAATCTAAATTGGCTAACTTTTAAGCTAAAACCAATTAAAACACAACATTGTCAATAATAACAAGATAATTACTAGATTGGTACCTAAATTTATTATTGAACGATCTAGTGCTTTAAAAACATTCGATAATTTAAGTATAGTAATAAGTCTGAATATTATGCTGATTTAATTAACAACATGGTACAATATTCGTATATTGAATTTTTTATTCTACGGAGGAAATCCTATCATGCCTGATATTTTTGATAAAATTATTGCTGGTGATGTTCCATCATTTAAAATTTATGAAGATGATGATGCCCTTGCCTTTTTAGATCTCTCTCAAATCACACCTGGACATACCCTTCTAATTCCGAAAAATGACGTTACTGATATCTTTGATTATGATGATGAAACGGCCGCTAAAGTTCTTTCTAAGTTACCAATCATCGCCCGCGCCATTCGTGCTTCCAATCCTGATATTATCGGAATTAACATCTTTTCAAATAACGGAACTGGAGCCGGTCAAGTTGTTCCCCATTCTCATTTCCATATTGTACCTCGATATAAAGATGATGACTTTAATATTACTGAATTTAGTAACGCTGACCTTTATGATACTGATAAATATCAGACAATTGCAGATTCCATTATTGAAAAATTAGAGGATTAATTTATGCCTATTAACAATTTTTCAAGCCGCTTAAAAAAAGAATTTAATAGTTGGAAAGTCCTTTTTAATCAAGCCAAGGACGCTAATCACCACTTTCAAAAGGCTCAAGCGGATTTGAAACATGAAATTCCAAAAGCAGAAGAAACGATTGTTGACTTACAACATAAACTTGATTTATACCAAGAAAAAAATTCTTTTAAAATTAATCGCATTAAAAACACTTCCGAAAAAATAAATCGCAAATTAAAGTAAGAATTGGAAACCTAAGTTACTTTTATAAAGTAACCTCGGTTTTTATTCTTTATCAAAGATAACAATGTTTTTACGTATTCAATTTTATATAATTAATGATATTAATAGTTTCTATTAATAATATTATTTTAGAAGCAATACATTCAAAAGGAGAAATACATGATTTTATTCTTGACCACTATTATTGCATTAGAACATCTTATTTTTATGCTTATTGAAATATTTGCTAAGCCTGAATTACAATCTAAATCGTTTGATTTGCCAACATCATTCTTAGAAAATCCCTACGCTAAAAGTGCTTTGGGAAATCAAGGAATTTACAATGGAATGTTAGCAGTAACCATTATTCTATCTAATTTTCTAATCCCATACCCTCAACTAAAAACCATCTTAATTTTGTTAATGTTTTATATTTCAGTTGTTGGGATCTATGGTTCACTTACCGTGACGAAAAAAATATTCTTTATTCAATCCTTACCAGCGATGATCACAATGCTTCTTATCTTTATTACTAAATAAGTAATAAATTAATCGCAAAATTGATAATTTACTGTTTATTACCTATCTTTATGATGCATCCAAAGATTATTTTATCCTAGCCTTAATTATTAACTGATATCAATATATAAAAATAATATGGTATAAAACATTTTTATTTAGAATGGGCATAAAAATTAATATGTTAGATATATTGATTAGTCAAAGTGTAATTGTTAAAATTAAATTAGTTAATTATGTGCTTTATATAATCAAACAAACATGGAGGTTTTTAATGAATCATTCTAATACTCTATCAAAAAGTTTCTTATATTCTATAATAATTATTGTTCTAGGTTCTATCTCATCTTTTCTCGTCCCTATCTTTTCTAATATGTCGATAAAAGATATTTACAGTTCATTATCATTGCCTGCAATCTCGCCTCCCAATTGGATTTTTGGACCAGTCTGGATTATTCTCTACATTCTTTTAGGAATTTATCTAGCTAATTCAAATAAGCATAATGTCAAGCTTAATTGGCTGATGTACATTCAACTAATCCTAAACTTCATTTGGACCCCTATATTCTTTGGGACAGGTAATTATCTATTAGCATCAATCATCATTGTTTTGATGGATGTTTTCACTTTAATAATATTCTACAAAGATAGAAGCAATCATAAGTATTTACTATTGCCCTATATTGTCTGGATACTATTTGCAACGTATTTAACAATATCAGTATTCATTATGAATTAAATCAAAAAAGGCCACTGACAATTCAATCGGTAGGCCTTTTAATTTCAACTAACATTTAAGTTGTGATATTATCTTAGATAATTAAAATATTGCTTCAATAACTCAAATATGGGAGGTGTTACTTTGAAAATAATAATCAATACTAGTTTAATAATTATGCTAATTATAACAATTACCTTAAATTTCATGTACGACGCAGACTGGCTCTACCTGGCCATGGCTATTGTATTATTTATATGGCAAGTACCTCAATTTCAGCAAACTAAAAGTCGTACTAATAAATATCTAGCAATAACGTTTTTAATTTTAGGCATATTCTTCGTTTTTATGAAATTAATTGGGTGGAATTAAAATATTCGATGGTAAACTAACCATTTTATAAACATACTTAAATTTGAATATATTGGGTACTTACTTAAGCTTTGCCTTCCCAACCGCCTTTAGTATTAACGTTTGCTTCCAAAGCAGCCGTTTCTAATTGCTTCATCTCAAAATCACTTAATTGAATATTTAATGCCAGTTTTGCATCAGAAACCTGAGGCAACTTAGTCACACCAAGAATGGGTGTTGTTCCTTTTTTAATAGCCCAAGCAACCGCAATCTGCGCAGGATTGACTTGGTGAACATCTGCAATCTGATTCATTAAATCTAGCAAATTATCCATCTTAGAGAATATTGGATTATATGTTTTTCCACGAGTGGAATCAGCTGGCATTGGATTATCAATATTGTACTTTCCAGACAAAGCTCCTTGCTCCAAAACCATGTATGAGAAAAACTCAATGTCATTATTTTTACTATATTCTAATAGACCAGAATCAATTGATGCTGGATATAACAAACTAAAATGATTTTGAACTGCATCAAGTTTTATCCCGTGTGGTGCTAAAATTTCTTGAACTCTTTTTACTTGTTCCAGATCATGATTAGATACACCAATCCGCTTAACCTTACCTGACTTTACAACATCTACAAGATATGGCGTCCATCGTTCAATATCAGCAGCATTATGAATCCAGTACATATCAATGTAATCAGTACCCAAACGTTCAAGACTACCATTTAACATGTCCATAATTGGGTTTTCGGCATTATCATTCTGCATTCCTGGGGTAAATTTATCAGAAATAGTTAAATCTTTACGAATATAATTTTTAGCTAATAACCCTAAAATTTTTTCAGATTGACCATTCGCATAAGCATAAGCTGTATCAAATAATTTAAGATCATTATCTATTGCTGCATCAAAGACTGATTTTAATTCATTAACGCCTAAATTATTACCAAATACAACGTTACCGCCAGCTGCTCCGCCGACCCCCCATGACCATGTTCCAATTGCAATTTTATTTTTCATTTTAAAGCCTCTTACTTCTTTCTTCTAATTTATAATTACTAACTATGATAAAAGACGTGCTGGAACACCAACGACAGTACTATCATCCGCGACATCATGAGTAACTACTGAACCAGCACCCACAATTGCATTTTTACCGATTGTTACTCCTGGTGTAATCGTACTATTTGCGCCAATCCAAGCATTTTCTTTAATATGAACTGGTTTTAATTCTAAATCGCGCCGTCTATTCGGATCTTTAGCATGATTCACAGACACAATGGTTACATTTGGTGCAATGAGAACATTATCGTCGATTACAATACCGCCAACATCAACAAACATCGCATTTTTATTAACAAAAACATTTTTACCAAATCTAATATTCGCTCCATAATCCGTTTGAAACGGTAAATTAATTTCTACAGTTTCATCAATATTTGAGTTAGTTATTATCGAAATTTTTTCCCTAACTGATTTAGGACTTTGCACATTAGTATTTAATTGTTGTATTAATATCTCATTATCTGTTTTAATTTCATTTATATTATTAAATTCCGAACTATTAGCAGAAATAATCTTGTTTGTAAATTCCATCTGTCCATTAAACCTCTTGAGCCGTTGGTCGTACAATCATATCTGAAATCGTGACATGTTTTGGTTGATCAATAATGTATGCAACTGCATTAGCAATATCCTCAGGGTCGAGAACATTCATTCTTAAGTCTTCAGGGTTAGACCCCGCAAACATTTTAGCCATTTCTTTTTCTAGTGCTGGGTTATCTAATGTTGAGTTTAGTTCAGAATTAACTGCACCAGGCGATACGATTGATGATCTAATTCCATGCAAACGTTCTTCTTGACGAAGACCTTCCATAATAGCTCGAACGGCAAATTTTGTTCCATTATATACAGCTGATTCAGGATAGACGACATGTCCAGCGACAGAATCTGTCGTAATAATGAGACCATCATTTTGTTTTTTCATAATTGGCAAAACTGCCCCAATCCCATGTAAAACTCCCATAATATTTATTTGAATTTCATTTTCCCAATTTTCATATTTTGCATCTGAAAGATTTTCTCGGGGCATAATACCAGCGTTGTTATATAAAACATCTACTCGACCATATTTGGTCATTGCAAAATCAATTAGCTTTTTTACGTCTTCTTTACTTGCTACGTCGGTAACCTTATAATCAATCTCGCCATCAATTTCAGTCACGAGTTGCTGTAAGCGTTCTTCACGCCTAGCACCTAGAATTAATTTTGCTCCTTTGCTAGCAAGTAATTTTGCCGTCGCTGCTCCAATCCCTGATGAAGCCCCTACTATAACTACTACTTTATTTTCGATTGCCATTATTTTTTTCCTCTTTTTAGATTAAGTTTTATCAATAAATATATCTTACTACCATTCATTAATGATGTATAATATCAATATTGCATGTCTAATTATGCAAAAAACGCATACATAGATAAGGATATTTTATGGAAATTCAAACTTTGAAAAATTTCATCTCAGTTATTAACGAAGGGAATATATCTGCTGCTGCCAAAATAAATAACATTTCACAGTCAACTTTATCAAGACAAATGACTGAACTAGAAAGAGAAATAAATATTAAATTATTCGATCGAGGTAGTCGGAAAATTTCATTAACCGAGGCGGGAACAATATATTATCAACGAATTAGAGAACTTCTATTATTACTAAATAGAGCCGAAAAAGAAGTTCATCAAACTAAAATATTGTCAGGTGAATTATATATAGGTGCCCCAGAGACTGAAGGTATGGAGATAATTGCAAGTGCAATCAGCAATCTTACGAAAAAGAGCCCTGATATTCGTGTCCATTTATATAGTGGAAATGCAGAAGATTTGAATTTCAAAATGAATAATGGAATCCTTGATTTTGTAATATCACTTAATAACGATACCCAAAATGCCAACTTTATCCGTCTCCCAAAGGCAGATTCTTGGGGAATAATAATGAAGTCCAATGATTCTCTAGCCAATAAACATGAAATAACCCCTGAAATGTTAGAAAATAGAAAATTAATTATCTCTAATCAAAGTAGTGCAAGAAGTGAACTAGAATCATGGCTAGGATACTCGCTGCTAGATTCACAGATTACTGGTACTTATAATCTGATTTTTAATGCGGCCCTTTTAGTCCAAAAAGAAATCGGGATTGCCATCGGTATAGACAAATTAATCGAATCAACGGCAATGAATGGCTTAATATTTAAACCATTCGCTAACTATCTAACTTCTCATCTAGATATTACTTGGAGTAAAGGGAAAGAATTATCAGAAATTTCATCGGCATTTTTAGAAGAATTAAGAAAGTTACTTTAAGGTAAATAAAAATAAGAGAGGTGTCATTATGACCACCCCTCTTTTTTAATTTATAGTAACAATTTATTAAATATATTGTAACTTTAATTTTTACTGCGTCCATATAGCCATGAAACAATTGCTACAATGATAACGGCTCCAATAATAGATGGCACCAATGCCATTCCAGCTACTTGTGGTCCCCAAGAACCAAATAACATCTCGCCTATCCAAGAACCTGCTAACCCAGCAATAATATTAGCAATCCATCCCATCGATGTCTTTGTAATAGCCCCACCGATAGCTCCAATAATTGCACCAATAATAAGTGTCCAAATTAATCCCATAATAGAACTCCTCCTAACATATTTTTTAGCGCTTACTTTTTGATCTTTTCTTTTAATTTATCATCCATGTCTGATGCTGCATCCTTAACGTCACCTACAACTTCTTTAACCTTACCCATAAATCCTTCAGCTTTTCCTTCGGCTTCAGTCTTAGTGTCACCAGTCACCTTACCTGATACTTCCTTAACTTTACCTGTTGTCTGATCCTTCATTCCAGCTAACTTGTCGTCTAAAGCCATAATAGATTCCTCCTGTAGTTGTGTAAACGAATATTTCATTTAGGGCGTCATTTGTTTGTACTTAATTATAACACAATTAACAAAACGTTACCATTGCCATCGTTTTATAATAAAAAAGCAATAACATAAGTCATTGCTTTAAATATAATTTAAAATTAAATGATTTTTGCCTCATATGCTCTTGAAGCGATATCCAAGAAATTAAATGATTCAAACTCATCTGGATTATATACATAATTATCAGCACTAAAGCTAACCATCAAATTAACTGGATTTTCATTAATATCGCCATAATAACCTATCACAACTGGTTTATTAGTTCCAACAGCATATCCAATTTCTATGGCTCCACCCATATCAGGAGCATCAGCAGGATACGTTGCAACCACTAAATCAGCATTATTAATTGCTCGAATATCTGCCTTATACGTCATAGTTGCCCATTCGAAATCTGGCTCAAACTCGCCACCTTCGACAAAGACTAACCCTTTATATTGATGTAACAATGGAACATGGATATGTGCGATTGTTGGGTTTTGCAATAATGCTTCATAAGTAGCTAAAGTTGCATCAATTTGTGTTTCAGTCCACCATGAATGAGCTAAATAAACTGAACGAGCTCCTGGAAGCTTTTCAAGATCTTGGTACTTTTCTTCTAACGCAAGTAGTTCTTTCATAACTTCATTTTCAGATAACATTGTCTAATCTCCTAAAGTATTTGATCTAATAAGTTTACGATTTATTTTCTTATTTTTCAAGAAATGAATAATCATGTTACTAATTTATAAGTACTTAAGATACATGAATAATCTAACATGATTTTATACGATTAAATGAGACTATAAATTATTATCATAGATGAATTCTTGAACTTTAACCGTAACTTCAATTAGTAAAACATTCAATTTATTCTTAATAATATTAAAAAAATATATATTGATTATTTTTTTATTTATTACTTAACATTTTTTTGATATTATTAAATTGTTTTGGCTTATTACTGCCCTAAACTTACGTAATAAATCATATACCATTACTATAAGCTATAATTACGAATTAACTTGTTTAGTAGATCTGGATAAAGATCTACAATAAAAATTTAGATCTAAAAATCATTCATGTCTAAACATAAATATTCAATAAAATGTCTTATATACATTTACTTAATAAATACGTGCTGAATATCCACGTTAAACTGTTCCCTTTAAGGAGTAGATAATTCGTCATGAATAAGATCAAAGAATTATGGACCACTACATTGTGGTTTAAAGTCGTTATCATACTAATTGCAATTTTTATCGCGTATAGTTTACCAAGCTTTGCCGTCTTTATTGGTTTTATAGGTTTAATTTATTCTTTTATTTCGTATATACGAAAATTATTATTAAAAAAGAAAACAAAATTTAATCCAAACTATCTTTTATTAGCTGGTTTAATTTTTATAATCATTGGCTCAAGTAATCCTGCTTTTCATAAAGACACTACGAACCAAAATGAGCCAATCTCGTCTTCATCATCTATTAAAAAGTCTAAAGCAGAGTCTGAAAGCAAAGTTAATTCTGAGAGCAAAGCTAAGGCCAGCTCAGAAAGCAAAGCTAGGTCTGAGAGCAAAGCCAAAGCCACCTCAGAAAGCAAAGCTAAGTCTGAAAGTCAATTAGAGTCTGAATCCATTGCTTCTAGTGAGTCTGCTGAAGAATCACAAAGAATAGTTAATTCGGAATCAGCCGCAAGTTCCAGCGTTGCTGCAGCTGCATCTCAAGTACAGCAAGCAAGTCCAAGTTCAATCCACACCAAGTAGCTCTGGTGGTTCTAGAACTGGTAGCCATTGGGCAATTAAAGACGGTTATGATTGGTCTACTAGAAAAGGGCATTCTCATATTATTCCGGCTGGTGGCGCTCTTCCTGCTGGATATCATTGGGAAGTCGCCCAATAGACATTTTTATCGATTAAATATAAACCAACGTATTAATGATTTATGATATTATAGAACAGGCTCAATACCCAGTAAATTTTAGTATTTAGTTTAATAAACATTATATTTTTAAGGAGTAGTTGACTTGCATATTAATAAATTGTCGATATTTAGCCTTATTGAAAAGATAATAAATACATTATTTTTTATCTGGATTTTTATCATTTTAATCGGGGCTTTATATTCAGACCATCTTTTTTCTTTAGATAATCCTTATCGATTATCCACAATAACTGGTTTGGTCGCATTAATATTAATTGTATTAGGTGCTTTTAAATTCTCAAAATTCAAATCCTTAACATTGCCCATTTTTAATTCATCTAAAAAACATAAAATATATTTACTATTATGTATATCTGTAATTGTTTTTTCATGGCAAATATATTTTATAAATAAAGCGAATACCGGAATTGGTTTTGATGCTGGAATCGTTGCTTCTGAAGTAGTAAATCATAGTAATATTAATGACTGGTTTAGATACAGAATATTTTTGGAGTAGCCTTTTCGGTGCATCATGGTTATCTTTTAGTTATCTATCTTTTCTTTGCGTTGATTTATTCATGGTTACTTCTTTAATATCAATATATTTAATTGATAAAACTAAGACATTTAAAACTTGGTCAATTTTCCTTATATGGTTAAGTGTATTTCCTTATATCATTGTCCCTTATACTGATACTACAGTATTACCACTAATTAGCACTTATATTTTAGGCTACACGCTACTTAAAAAAGCTACGAGCCGTAGTCAACAAATAATCGGTGCTTTCTTACTTGGTATTTTTGCAATGTTGGGATATTTGATGAAGCCTACAGCAGTCATACCTTTAATAGCCATTATCGTAGTTGAATTATTATACCTATTTTTTAATCGAACAAAAAAAGAAGATAATCTAAAATTAATAATAAAATGCATACTAGTTATCATAGCTGCACTTTGTGTTCAATTTGGTTACCAAATAAAAACAAATAATCAAAAATTTGTACATATTGATCAAAAATTAAAGGTACCTGCTATTCACTTTATCTCTATGGGTATGCATGACGAAGGCGGATTTTCTCAGATTGACGCAGGGCCTATGTACTCGGCTCATAGTTCAGATGAAATGAAAAAAATATCAAAAAAAGATATTCAAACTCGAATTAGTGAATATACACCTTATACATATGGTTTATTTTTAATTTATAAAAATTACAATAATACCGCTGATGGTTCGTTTGGATGGCTACAAGAAGGTAACTTTATAGATCAACAACCAAGTAATTTTGTGCAAAATTGGGTTTATCCCAATGGTAAGTATTTAAATAGCTTTTACGTTATCGTACAAATATTGTGGATTTTGGCGTTATTAATATTGCTACTAACCAAGGCATCTTCCGAAAATTCACGGTTATATTTACTATTATTTAAAGTAGCTTTGCTTGGTGGTTTTGCTTATCTTTTGATTTTTGAAGGTGGTAGAAGTAGATACTTAATTCAATTTATTCCAGTTATAATATTACTATTAGGATTATCAAATTTTAGCCATTCAACAAATAACTTAAACTAAAATATCATTTATAAAAAGATTATTGAACAAGATATATGTTTTTGTAGCATATACCGTTAATAATTCCTAATGTTAGAAAAAATAAATTTATTTATATCAAAAAGGACTTTGTTAAATATAACAAAGTCCTTTTTAGTATATTTTATTAATATGGCAGATTCTAAAATTAATCCTAACACTTTAATTTGGAGGAATAAGAATAAAACACGAGGAACGTTTAAGAGTAACGTCACAATTTAACAACACCTGCTTCACTTCCATTGATAAAATAAATCATTTTATGCACTGATAAGTTGATAGTGATACAAACAAAAAAGCAATAACCTGAGTCACTGCTTTAATGTGTAAAAATAATTAAACTAGTAACGCTGGAATAGCTTATTTATAGATTAATAACTAATTCAATCTTATAAACAGGGGAAGGCTACCCAGCGTCACCGCAAGCATAACACTTTAATCTATATATACCTATTTCATTAATCAATTTAAAAAACGCCTGAACCTGATCAGACGTTAATATATAATACTTATAATTTAATTCTTTTTATGATGTACCAAAACAGCGGTTGTAACCGCCGCAACTGCTGCGGCGACAATGATTGAAGTCATTATTGGCATTTGAGAAGCGTTATCTTTAACCACTTCCCACTTCTCCTCAGTCTTACCCATCAATTCTTCAGCCATACCTTCAGCTTCAGTTTTATGATCACCAGTGACCTTACCTGCTACATCTTTAACTTTACCTGTTACTTGATCCTTCATTCCATCTAACTTGTCATCTAAAGCCATAATAGATTCCTCCTCTAGTTGAATAAATGAATTTTCATCCATAGTTAATACTGCTAATATTTATATTATAACACGATAAAGAAACCGCTGTCATTGTTATCTTAAAACAAAAAAACAATAACCGAGGCCATTGTTTTTCATTATGGACTATGTCCATTGACGCCGGATAAGCTTTTTAAAGAGAGTGCTTCTTACATAAAAAAGAGGAATAATATCCGACGCCTGAGCAAGCATAACACGTTTATCTAATTATACCTATTTTATTGGTAAATTTAAAAAACGTATGTTACGACTATCAGACGTCCATAAAATATTTTTATTTAATCTTCTACCATATAATCAGTGACATAAAGATGATCCAAAAAATCCTGTGCATTATCTTTATCCGTAGTTTCATTATCAATTTCAGACTGTACAGACTTTTCAATTTCTTTGCGCACTTCTTCTGAGCGTCCATATTCAACACTAATGTGAACACGGTGGACTTTTTCATTCCAATCAATAGTAGTTGGGCCCCATGTGCTTAAGTGTAAATCTTCTATCCAGTTTGATACCTTTTCTTTTGAATATACCATTCTTCACTCCTTTATTATGCCATCATGGTCCCATCACGGACAATAACACTATCATCCAAAATACCTTGTTCACTAGTAATAACTAGTCCACCAAACGTTGACACTTCAACCTTCATATTTTCTGCTAAGTACTCTTTAGCATAGCCTTTAACTGGAATCTTTCCATAATTAGAATCGACTTCCATATCAAACCATGGTAATAGTGGTTGATCATTTCGCAAAATTAATATGACTAATGAAATTTGCATTGCTCCTTCTGCTGTTATTGAATAGGGTGAAACACCATCTTCATACATAAGTACAATACGTCGATCATTCTTTTGATTTAAAATGGGACTTATTTTTTTCATTGCTTCATCAGTGAAAGTAATATACATTTGCTTACCTCCTAATTTTATAAATAAATTATACAACTTTTTCAAAAATATAGATTAAAAAAAGCAACAACCGAAGTCATTGCTTTTCGTATGTGACATTAAAAAATCTCGGTGTATTAATACTATTAAGAAATATATAATACTAATTCAATGTCTTTTTAAAATTTAACTAGTTTTTACTACGTCCCATTAACCATGAAACTAAAATTACAACAATTACTGCACCTATAATAGATGGGAAAAGTGCCATTCCTGCTAAATGTGGTCCCCATGATCCCAGTAATGTTTCACCTAACCATGAACCAATCAATCCAGCGACAATATTACTTATCCATCCCATCGATGTTTTGGTAATAGCACCACCAATTGCTCCAATAATCGCTCCAATAATTAACGTCCAAATTAATCCCATATTGCCCCCCCTAAATTAATTCTTTAGTTTTTAAATTTTTCCTTAACATCTTCAGCCATTTCAGAAGCGGAATCTTTAACCTCACCTAACTTCTCTTTAGCTTTACCCATTAAGCCTTCAGCTTTACCTTCAGCTTCTTTTTGTGAATCACCGGTAACCTTACCAGAGACTTCCTTAACCTTACCTGTTGCTTGATCCTTCATTCCATCTAACTTGTCATCTAAAGCCATATAGAATCCTCCTCTAATAAAAAAATGAATTTACATTCATAGTTACGTTATTTACATTAATATTATATCATAGCCAAGAAAGCGCTGTCATCATACTTTTTAAATATTTAAAAAAGCAATAACCGAAGTCATTGCTTTTCATTATGGACGGCTGTCCCTGACGTCGAATATTTTTTTAATAGAGTTAAAAGAAATAATATTCGTCCGACGTCTGGGCAAGCATAACACGTTTATTCATTTATACCTATTTTATTTAAAATTTAAACATTATTAGCCGCTGTAGGATTAACTCTTTAGAATAAATATTAACCTTTTAGTCCCTTTGCTTGGCGTTCCATATTTTCTATCACTACATCAAATACAGTCCCAATAGTAATTAGATAATCTATAACACGTCCTGGATTATCAGTATGATAATGTACCTTCATTAGTTCATCATCCCCACCAACGATTAAACTATTACCTGGAAATTTAGTTTCTATTTGTTCAGTTAAATCATCTTCATTTAAAGTTGATCCTTCAATCAGTGCTTGAGTATCAAAAATATATTCATCATTCATTTTGTAGGCCTCCGTAAATTTTAAGATCATTATACTACTTTAATATTCTTAATACCATTTATATATACAAAAAAAGCAACGACCTAAGTCATTACTTTTATGTAGAACAATAATTCCACGCAACGTCAAATTATACTTTTAGATATGTGTCTCTTGAGGGGTAACACAAATCCATTCGACGTTATTATAAGCATAACACTTTTGTTCTATGAAACTTAAACATATCATATTGAACCAGTATGTTAAAATCGATTACTCAATTTTTAAATTTACATGGGTCTAAATGAATTATTTAATTATAATTTATCGTTTAAAAATTGTGCTTCCCCATTTCCAAAGCTCCAGTCATCATCATTATTAGGAATAAGGCTAAACATAATGTCCTCTTCACGTATACCTAATTCATTATGTAGTCTTTCAACCACCTTGCTATAAAATTGTTGTTTAGCCTTCGTCGAACGTGGTCGTGTTACTAGATTGAATAAAACAAAATCATCAGTACGTTCCATCCCCAAACCTGTATCCAAAATTTGCATCTCAAACTTTTCATGTTGCGTCAAAATTTGGTATCGGTCTGCTACTGGTGTTTTAAAAGTTTCCACTTGAACCTCATAAGCAATTTGAAGTAATGTTTTTAAATATTTTTCATCATGACCTTTGATCACGTCAATCCTCATTAATGGCATATTATTATCTCCCGTTTATGGATCATTATATTCCTTGCAAGTCATACATTCAAATTAACCATTAACAATATATTTAATTGAACAATAAGCCAATAAATTTAGTCTGACCTGATTTAAGTCATCCCATAAAAACATGTTCTATAATTTTTTATACATTTTATAGTTATATAATTCTACATGGTCCCTTATAACCGATTGCTTAAGCAAAATTTTAAATCCTTGATTTTGGAACATACTTTTTGCAATGGCACTAGCATGTACCGTCATTTCTTTTAGCTCTAATTCATAAGCATGGATTTCAAGTTCTTTTAAAATTTTTGTAGCTATTTTTTGATGTTGGTATTCAGGAAGTACATACATTAAATCGATGTATCCATCATTTTTGATATTCGAAAAACCAACTATTTTATCATCTTTAATCGCAACTAATGTATATGTTTTTTGTAACTCATATTGCCATATAAGCATTAATTCGTCTCTTTTATCTATATTTCCCCATGCTTTCAATTGCTCCACAGAGTAAGATGTATCTATGGAAAGAATTGCCGTAAAAAATATATCTATTATAGACTTGAGATCATTATCGGAGTATTGTCGTATAATCATTAAATTAATTCCTTTTTATTAAAAATTATTTGCTAAACTAAGTCGGAAAGCTCATAACGCCTTTAATTAAATGTTTTAAATATCTGTATTATACTCAAATACAGTAAGCAAGGATAGCTAGTTGAAAATGTTAAAAAGACCTTTAAAGACAATTATTGGATATGAATTATTTTGATCACATATTTACATAGATTAAAAAAATTATTATTATGGATGAAATTAATTTATATCTTACTATTAAGTTATTGATAAATTGTTATATTTAAGCTAAAGTATAGTATCATTAACTTAATAATATAAATAAGTAAGGATTAAAATATGCAAATATATTTCTTGTGTACTGGTAACTCATGCAGAAGCCAAATGGCTGAAGGATTCGCTAAGCAATATGCCCCTTCAAATTGGATTATTAAAAGTGCTGGTGTCGAACAACATGGTTTAAATAATATTGCTGTTAAGGTAATGGCTGAACGTGGCATTGATATTTCCGCCAACACATCTGATTTAATTAATAATGATTATTTACAATCAAGCGATTATGTCATTACATTATGCGGAGATGCAAAAGATAAGTGTCCTATGACGCCAGCCAGCGTTAAAAAAGAACACTGGCCATTAAATGACCCCGCACAAGCTACTGGGTCAAATGATCAAATATTAAATGTTTTTCGAACTACCCGTGATGACATTGATAATTTAGTATATGACTTAATAAATAAAATAAAATAGCTAACATCACTTCTAAAACGTCGTCTTGGACGTTTATTTTTTTACAATAATTTATTGCAATTTCCTTTTGCTTGAAGAACATTTAAAAAGATAATCCTCCATAAAAAACGTCCGATAATAATTATCGGACGTTTCAATTTATAAATTATAATTTTCTTGCTGATAAAATCATCATCATTGTACGACGGAACTCATCCTTCATACCAGGAATATCCAGCATTGAATCTGGTGGTGTTGGCTCAACTAGATGTTGAATTATAAATCCATTTTTAATCAAAGTTTCAATATACGTTTCCAACGTACGGTGATACTTGATAACTGGTGTCTCCCAAAAGTTTGTTTCCCTAACTGACTCATCAAAATAACGATCAACTGGAAAATTTTTAATTGACCCATCTTCATTTAACGTCCATTGTTCCGTTCCTTCAGACGTAAATATTGGATGTTCCACTGAAAAAATAAATTCTCCATTTGGATTCAATAATGTTTGAACATTAGCGACGACTTTTTCAAAATCTTCTACATAATGTAAAGCTAAAGAACTAAATACTAAATACTAAACGAATTTAGCATTCATAGAATTCAAATTATTAATATCAAT
>NZ_AKGG01000012.1 GCF_000277645.1 Weissella koreensis KCTC 3621
AAGCCACAAAGGTATAATTTAATAGTGACTGTCCTCCAAAAGTTAATAAGAAAGCCCAGGCTTGCCAAGTTTTCCATGGGTGCAGCATTTGGACTGGTTGCACATCCAATTCCTCGATAATTTGTTCCTTATTTAGCTTCTTTGAAGTACCTAAGGGTTCTAATTCACGAGTAACATAAATCCAAACTAATAATGCAAGTAAAGTCGCACCAACTAATATTAACATCACACTATTAATTCCACCTAAGTTTAGTAATGGGGCGGTTGTTAAATTACATAGAGCAACGCCAAGCATCATTGATAATGAATAGGTTGTAGTATATAGCGCAATTTTATTTGGAACAAAGGACATAATAACAGCGGGCATCAAAACATTCAGGTGCGCAATTCCAATTCCAATCAAAATAGTGCCCAAAACAATTAGATTGAAATTAGGGCACAAACGGGCTAGACTACCAAGTGTCATCAATCCTGCCGATAACGTGACTGTTCTTTTTAGCCCTAATTTGTTAGCAGTTTTAGATGCAAAATTTGAAAATAGCATAAAAACAACCAACGGAATGGTTGTTAAAACACTAAGCTGTGCCGGATCAACATTCAATCGTTGAGCTAACGGTTTTAAAATCATAGGAATTGCCGAAATGGGGCTACGCATCATTAACCCTAATAAAATTAAGGCAATTAATAATCCCCATTTACCAGCAGAGTTCTTACGATTGTGATTATTTTTTGAGTTCATGCAAGTTTCCTTTAAGTAATATTTTATTTAAAAATATTTGATTGGTTCCGGAAATTACGTTCCAGGATTGGTAATAAGATTAGTGCAATGCCAGCTCCAATTGCAACTTGTAGACAATTTCCGAAAATTTCAGCGAAGGTAATAGTTAAAGCAGCATTTAAAGTTACATGATTCCAAAGCTGTAAAATAATACCACTAATAAAATACCCCCCTACCATAATTAAGCCGCCACCGATGATACTAATTAATTTATTAATTAATCGTGCATTTTTTCGAGTTAAAAGCCCTATCAACCAACCTTCACTACCATGAATGATCATTGAAAAAAGCATCCATTGCGGATAACCGGATATTAAATCAATTAAAAAGCCAGTCAATGCACCAGTAATTCCACCCGCCCGACGACCAAAAAGCCAGGACATCAAGAAAATGCCAACCTCTACCAAACTAATGAAGCCTGTCGGTGTTGGAATTTTCAAGAAAAAATTGGCTACAATATTTAAAGCAATAATAACGGCAACAATAGTCCGTTGATAAATTGGTTTTAAACTATACATCCCGATTTGCTCCTTGCCAAACATTTCCTAAATTTTGATTAATAGCAATACCATTTTCGATTCCATGCTGAACAAATGTTTTAGCTTGTTGTGTGGCAGACAGAACAGTAGCGTTTTGTACTAGCCCACTTAAAATAGCTGCTGAAAAAGTACATCCAGCTCCATTGTTAAAATTATTTTGAATAATCGGATTACTTAGGATTTCAAGCTCGTTGTTTTCCATAATTAAGACATCAACAGCCTCTTGTTTTCCTAATCTCCGACCACCCTTAACAATCACATTTTTAGCACCGGTTTGTTTTAGAATTTGGGCACTTTGTATTAAATCATCCAGTGTTTTAATCGGCTGATTAGTTAACAACTCAGATTCAACTAAATTAGGTGTAATTATAGTTGCCAAAGGAAAAATATTTTCTAAATAAACCTTTTTAATAGCATCTAATTCAGGAGCATGATCTTCTTTAAATACTAGCACCGGATCTACAACCAATGGAATATTTCGATCTAGTTGGTTCAAAAATTGCAGAATAACAATCATTTGTTCCAAATTAGGAATCAAACCTAACTTTATACCTGCTAAGGTAAAATGAGCTTGAACTGAAGCCAGTTGATCCGCTAATAACTTTGCTGATTCTGCATGAATTTCAAAAATTTCAGGTAGGACTGTCACAATACTAGTAATTGCAGTCAGACCGAAAAGATTATATTCATTAAAAGTTGCTAAATCAGCTTGAAGTCCTCCCCCAGATAAACTATCTGATCCTGCGATGGTTAAAACCACAGGCGGTTGTTCTTTAATTTTATTTTGCATCATACCAAGTCTTACCCTCATGCGTTTCAACCTTCAAAGGCACAGTCAACTTTACAGCTGAGTCCATAACTTCAGGTACTAATTTATGCATTAACGTTAATTCGTCTTCAGGTACCTCAAAAATCAATTCATCATGTACTTGAAGTAGCATTTTGGACTTAAGTTGCTTTTGTTCCATTACAGATTGCATTTTAATCATAGCAATTTTGATAATATCAGCCGCTGACCCTTGAACCGGAGTATTCATTGCTGTTCGTTCAGCAAAACTACGTGCATTAAAGCTTTTTGCCTTGATATCTGGTAAATAGCGTCGCCGATGTGCAATCGTCTCAACGTAGCCCTTTTCACGAGCATCTAAAATAATCTCCTCGGTCCACTTTTTAACTCCACTATATTCATTTAAGTAAGTATCAATTATACTTTTAGCAGTTTTACGATCCGTACCAATATTTTTAGCCAAGCCAAACTCAGAAATACCATAAACAATTCCAAAATTAACGGCCTTTGCTTGGCGTCTTAAATTACTATCCACGACTGCATCTTCAGCAAGACCAAAAATACGACGCGCAGTTGCTGCGTGAATGTCTTCATCATTAATGAAGGCTTGCCGCATTTTTTCATCATTTGTAATATGTGCTAATACTCGTAATTCAATTTGTGAATAATCAGCGCTTAATAACGACCACCCAGCTTGTTGTGGTTCAAAAGCTTTTCTAATTTGTCGGCCTTCCTCGACACGTACAGGAATATTTTGCAAATTAGGATCAATAGATGATAAACGACCCGTTTGTGTCAAAGTCTGTAAGTATCGGGTATGTACTTTTGAATCGCTACCATGAATAACTCGTAGTAATCCATCAACATATGTCGATAAGATCTTAGCTAATTGCCGATATTGTAAAATTGATGCAACTAATGGAACGTCTGTCATTTGTTCCAAAACTTCTACTGATGTTGAATAACCAGTTTTAGTTTTCTTCAAAGGTTTTAGACCCATTTCTTCAAATAAAATCACCCCCAGTTGTTTAGGGGATTGAATATTAAATTCGTGGCCCGCTTGTTGATGAATCGTTTGTTCTAATTCTGATAGACGCTCGGTTAATTTTGACTGCATGCCCAATAAACGTTCAGCATTAACCGTAATCCCATTAATTTCCATATGTGCCAAAACAAACGTTAAAGGCAATTCAATTTCAGTATATAAATCAGTCTGTTCATGCTCATCTAATTTTTGCATGAGTGGCTGTTTTAAGGCGCCAATTGCTTGTGCTTTACGACCCAAATGTTCAAAAAAATCAGTATCATTATCTATGATCGCAAATTTGGCTCCTTTTCCATAAACTTCATCATCTGTTTGAACATCGAAATAATTATGCTCATGTGCAATGGTACCTAAATCATTACTATTGTCATTGACATTCAATAAATATGAAACCAGTAGCAAATCAAAATCAACTCCAGTTAAATCAACGTTATAGCGGTGCAAGGCCACAAATGTTTCTTTTGAATTAAAAACATTTTTCTTGATTTTATTATTTTCCAAGATTCTTTTCACAGGTGTATCTTGTGATAATAACTCTAAGTCACGACTAGCTAAATACCCTTGTTGTTGATTCCCGATAACAAAACCAACAATAGCTGCGCGATGATAATTTTCTCCATCTAACTCTACATAAAAGTCAACATCATCTTGTAAAGCTTCTACGTGAGCTAAATTATTAGCTGTTAAAGGAGCAACATTAAGTTTTACAGTAGGGTTACTTTCATTTTGAGTTCCAGTAATTGTGTATCCTTGATTAGCTAATTTTACTAGTTGTTGTTTAAAATCCAAATGCTGATAAAACGGAATTAAATCCTGATATTGAATTCCTCGATATGCTAGATCATCTAAATCCAAAGTCACTGGTGCATCAAGACGAATACGAGCTAAATCCCGTGATAAGAAAGCATCATCCTTATATTGAATCAAATTTTCTTTGCGTTTAGACTTCTTCATCATATCAATTTGTTCATATAATTCAGGAATATCATGATATTCCTGAATTAACTTAATGGCCGTTTTTTCACCAATCCCTGGAACACCAGGATAATTATCAGATGGATCACCTTGTAACCCCTTTACTTCAATCACTTGTTTTGGGGTCAAACCGCCATAAACATCAGCTACTTCAGCGGGAGTATATTTATCAATTTCAGAGATACCCTTTTTAGTGATCCAAACTGTGATATCGTCATCCACTAATTGACGCATGTCTCGATCACCAGTCACAATCGTAACTGCATATCCAGATTCTACGCCTGCGTGAGCCATTGTTCCAATAATATCGTCTGCTTCATAATCAGCTAATTCATAATTTGTAATTCCATGTAAACGAACCATTTCACGCAGCGGTTCAAATTGCTCCACTAATTCTTGGGGCGTTTTATCCCGATTTCCTTTGTAATTATCGTAGGCATTCGTACGGAAAGTTGTTTTCCCAGCGTCCCAAGCGACTAAGGCTTTATCCGGTTCAAATGGATCTACAATTCCATCAAGAAGGTTGTTAAAACCAACTAACGCATTAGTATGTAAGCCATCATGATTAACAAATCTGTCCACCTGATTAATGAGTGCATAAAATGCACGAAATGCTAATGAGTTCCCATCAATTAATAATAGTTTTGGTTTCCCCATGAGTACCCCTTTCAATTTCAAAAGTTAATCAATAATAATCAACTTATTTTGAGTGTGTTGTAATCTTAATTGTAACAAAATTTATAAGCCTAAAACAATTTATTGTTAAAGCTAATTTAATCAACCGAATTTAACCTAAATATATTAAAAATAAGGAGATCAAATTTATATATAAATTATTTAGATAAAAAAAGCAGGAAACATAATCACCCTGCTCTCACTTATTATTCTAATATTAAATATTTTCACGTCTAAAGAGACCAATAAGACTCATTATTCCAGCTTTAGTCAAATTACCTTCGTTGTACTGCAAAACATTTTTCTTATATACTTTTAGCCCAAAGCGACTAAGGAAAATAATCATTAAAATTTGTAAGATAATTGCAATCCACAATTCATATGGTTGCGTCAACTGCAATCCTAGTCTAGCGGGCATTAGAGTTTGCGAAGTGAATGGTACAAACGACAAAATTTTAACAATAACGTTATCTGGTGAGTTTGAGACCATAAAAGTCAAGACATATCCAAGCATTGCAAGATATGTAATAGGTGAAACCGCCTGCTGAACTTGGCTTTGATCATTAACTAATGCTGCGATAATTGCCGTCAGAATCAAGTACATGACAATCCCAAAAAAGACCATAATAATGGTAATTATTGCAAAACTAAAATCAACTCCATTCAAGACACTCATAATCATTTTAAAGGTGGCGTTATCATGAGATATAAATTGATAACTGATCAAACCAACAATAATATAAATTAATAAGTGCACTAAGGCCAGCCCAATGATACCAGCTAGTTTACCAAAAAATTGAACTGCTGGACTAGTAGCTGCCAACAGAATTTCCATAATACGTGAAGATTTTTCATTCGCAATCTCATTGGCAATCATTCCAACATAGGCTGTCAAGAATACAAAAATAAAGATTCCCAGTCCAACCGTTAAAATATAATTAGCTGTTTTGGTTGTTTCACCGCCAACACTAGTTCCCTTAGAACTTACCTGCTGCGTTTTCATCTTAGGCGCTGTAGTTAACTTCTGCAATTGATCATTAGTTAAATTCATCGTCTTAGCTTGCCGTTGCATCGAATACTGATTTAAAACTTGTTTAATTTCATTTTCATCAATTGGATTCCCTTGAGTTGTATTTTTCAATTCATATCCAGTATTATTTTGTTTTAAATAGCTGTCAATCTTTTTATGTTTTAATAGTTGATCGGCCTTCTTATCATCTGACACTATCTTATATTCAGCCTTAATGCTTTTATCTGCTTTTAAGGTTTGAACCAAGCTTTGATCCACATTTAATCCGACAACAGAATCGTTATGATTTGACATTGCTGTAAACACAAAGGCAAATACAGCTACCACTAATGCAATTAAAAGTGGTGATAGAACCAATGACCAATACCCAAGGGTTTTAATTCTAATTTTAAAAGTTTGTTTAGTAACCAACCATAGTTGTCTTTGAAACATCATCATTGTTTCCCTTCTGTTGCTTCACGTCGGAAAATATCATCCAAAGTTGGAGCCTGTTGTGCAAAGGCTGATACATATCCATCAGCACTGACTAATTTGAAAATAGCGTGTCCCGCAAGTGGATCAGATAAATGAATTTGTCGCCCTATCCCTCGCCGTTCAATTGACTTAACCCCATCAATTGATTTTAATTGATCATCTAGTACATCTGATTCAATATATATTTCAGTCCGGCCAAAGGATTCGCGAATATTAGCCACACTCCCTTGTAACACAGTCCTACCAGCGCGTAACATCGTTAATTCATCCGATAATTGTTCAACACCGCTCATATTATGGGAACTAAATATAATCGTTGCTCCACGTTGTTTAAGTTGCTTAATTTCCTGCATAACAATTTCAGTATTAACTGGATCCATTCCGGTGAATGGTTCATCTAAAATCACAAATTCTGGATTAAAAATTAGAGTAGAAATCAACTGAATCTTTTGTGCGTTTCCCTTTGAAAGTTTTTGAACTTTATCATGTATTGTTCCCACTACTTCAAGACGTTTCATCCAATCTTGAAGTTCTAAACGTGCCTCACTACGTTTCATACCATGTAGTTCTGCAAAATATAAAACTTGTTCTTCGATGGTCAATTTTTGATAGAGTCCTCGTTCTTCAGGAAGGAAACCTATTCTAGTCCGCATTAGGTCATCAATAGGATTTCCATCCCAATTGATGGAACCAGTCGTCGGCTCAATAAAATTTAATAGCATGCGAAAAGTGGTCGTTTTACCCGCTCCATTCTGTCCAATGAGTCCCATAATATGACCTGGTTTAACAATTAAATTAATATTATTAACAGCTATTTTATCTCCAAATTTCTTTGAAACATTTTTTAATTCAATCATAAATTTCCTCGATCTCGTTAAGACTAATTATTTATTGTAGCGGCGCCGAATGACTTTAGTATACGCTCGAATAATTAACCAAGCTTTAGTAATTAATGGACTACGTAATAAAACAATTCCAATTAAATAAACTACAAATCCTAAAATCAATTGGAAAACCGTCGTGCTAGGATATGCTGGCCAATTATAAGTCGAAACAATAATCACGAGATACATCAAAAGTCCAGTCACTAAATATTTTGATGTAATTGCTACGATGCGGCCAAAAGCAATGACTTCT
Source organism: Weissella koreensis KCTC 3621 (assembly GCF_000277645.1). Next base: position 7,441 of record NZ_AKGG01000012.1, read on the forward strand.
CTTGCATAAAATAATTGAATCAAAAAAATTAAAAATTCAGAAATTAGCAAAGCATAGATGGCGCCAAATAATCCATATTTAGGAATAAATAGTAACCCTAACAAAACGTTTAATAACCACCCAAGAACTAGAGTCGCGTGAACGATGTTATTTTTACCAGCTAATCGTAAAAATTGTCCACCTAAAATTGTATTCCAACCCAATAAGAGAATTAATGGCGATAAAACGGTCATCAAAAGTCCAACATCTTTAAACGTTCCACCTAAAAACCAAGTAGTAAAGGTTACCGCTGTGGCAGCAGTACCAAACATAACCGGTACTGCAAAAGCAGTGACATACTCTACCGCATTATCAATATGTTCAATCAATTTATTGTAATTATTTTCGCGATATATTTGATAAAAACGTGGCATTGTACTTAATCCGACAGTAACTACAACTACAATAGAAACTTGATTTAATTGTAATGCAGCTTGATAATATCCGATCCAATCCAGCGTGTATGGTTTTAACAAGGTTACTAACAATTGCCCAGTTAACGAAAATAATTCAACCCCTAAAATAGTAGTAACTGAGGTTAATCCGGTTTTTAAAAATCTCCATGACCCTAATGAAATTTCATTAAATAATTCACGTGGCAAACTAAACCACATTAATCCATTTCCAACAATACGGATCACTCCCATTAAGAACAAATAACGATAAGCATCATTAGATGTCTTAACAGTAATTAAAATCAACATCAAGAATACAATTTTCATTGATGCTGCCTGTAATAGTGGTCGTGTTTTTTGACGAGTTCCAAGGTAGTACCAAGATAAATCTAAAAAGCTTCCTATCATTAATAAATAACTCAGCTTAAGTGTTGATTGATTCTGAAGATAACTAATATTCCAACCTGATGCCCAATTAATTAGAAATGATAGTGCAAGTCCACCCAGAATCAACATCATCAATCGCATAAACAATACATTCCAAAATATTTTAGGAACTTTTTGATCTTCATAGAGAGCATTATTCAAACTAAGTTGAGCTAATAAATTCATTGATCCTAAAAAAATTAAAACAAAAATATCAGTTAGACCTATGGTAAAAGCAACTACCCCATAACTTTGGACACCTAAAACGTGTAACAAGTAGGATAAAGGAATGAGGGGAATAATAACATTGATAAGTTCATAACTCACCTGATTTAAATATATTCTAAGTCCACGCATTTTAAATAATTATTACTCCTTAATTTTTAAAGCATTTATACATAAGTTTATATCTAATTAATGAGGCCTCTTGATAATTAATCAGAGGTAACAATTAGACTAATACTTAACATTATACAGCAAATTTAATATATCTTGATTGTAATATTCTGCCAATATACAATGTTTACAATTTAAAAATTTGTCACCTAATAAATGATTAAATTATGCCTTAGTATTAAGTATTTATTATCCATTAAAAGATCCTGAGACCACAACTTTACCACGAGTATGTCCTTGCTCGACTAATTGGGTTGCTTGCTTAATATTATGAGCATTGATTCCCGTTGAAATTTCATGCGTAAGTGTCGATACTAATAATTCAGTTTCAGCCAAATGTGCAATTTTTTCTAAAATTTTACCTTGTGAAGATAAATTGAAATTATAATCACTTTTAGTAAACATATACTCCCAATCAAAGCTAGCTGACATATCTTTAAAAGCGGTCAATGGTAAATCTTGATTAACCCCTACAATAGTTCCCAAATGACCAAAAGGTTCAATTAGGTTCTTCAATTGATCAAGATATGGAATTACATTATATAAAGCAGCGATAAATCCAACCCGATTGATCTTATACGAATCTAATGCAGGTTGCAATTCTTGATGATAATCTAAGGGATAAGTGACCCCATGCTCTTTTAACCAATAGAAATTTTCAGGACTACTGGTTGCTAATACTTCTAATCCACTCCAATTAGCTAATTGACTCATAATAGAACCTACCCCACCAGCACCATTAATAATTAATAAGCGTTGCGATTGATTAGCATTTGCTTGTGGAATTAAACCGAACTTTTCAAATAATAATTCATAGGCTGTTAATGCTGTTAGCGGCAACGCTGCTGCCTGAGCATCTGATAAATTACGCGGCGCCCGAGCAATCAATCGAGAATCGACAGCCTGAAATTCTGCATAACTTCCATTACGTTTAGTTGATCCTGCATAATAAACGCGATCATTGACCACGAAATTAGTAACTTGTGAACCGACGGCCGTAACAATTCCAACGGCATCATAACCCAAAATTTTTGGTGTTGTTTGTTCTGGTGTTGTCTGACGCAACTTAACATCAATTGGATTGATCGAAACCGCCTTGATTTGCACCAAAACATCATTTGGTAATACCTGGGGCATCCCCAATTCAACATCCAAAAAGCTATCACTTGCTTCTAATGACTTACCCTTATAAAAACCTATTGCTTTCATAATGTTTAAATCTCCTGTATTTTCGAGTTCTTTGCCAAATTAACTTAGCTAAAAATATTACTTCAAAATCATAAGTTTATGTTTCTATCTATATTAATATCATTATATGTTATTTGACTAATTTTTTTCATTATTATTCGCTTAAGCCATTAATTATTATTTATCAAAAACAAATTTCAGTTTACCATCAACCAATTCTAAAATTGCACTAAAAGATTTACCTGCCTTACTTTTAAACCCGCTAATCTCTTTAGTATGACCTTTCTTGATTAAATCTTTGATTGCCGTTTTTGGTAGAATTTTACCTGCCCATTTGCTTGGTAAGGAAAAATTACATGCTTCTTTTGAGTTGTAATTACTACATCCATAAAATTTACCTCGATCAATCATATGGCCTGCCTTACAAACTGGACAAATCCCCATATGCTCTTTATATTGATCAGCATTAGTATCTTTTTGACTATTTATCTGATCAGTTAATTTTTGATTAGTTTCAATTTGATCTGGAACTTCATTGATTAATTTCAAAATAAATTTTTCGATTTGTTTTAAAAACGATGCTTGAGTTCGATTATTTTGACCAATTTCATGTAAGGCCATCTCCCATTGTGCTGTTAATTCAGGCGAATTTAATAGCGGTTGTAACTCAACTGCTTGACATAAAATAATACCCGACATTGTTACAGCTAAACTATTATCTTTAAGTTCAATATAGCTCTTTGCTTTCAATCGTTCGATGATACCCGCCCGAGTCGCTTCAGTTCCAATTCCTTCAGTTTCTTTAAGAATCTCTTTTTGAGCATCTGCTAAGTCTCTTCCAGCATTTTTCATTGCAGTAATTAAGGTTCCCTCAGTATAAGCCGATGGTGCAACTGTCACCTTATGTTCATCTAATAAATCAAAATCGACCTTCTGACCGATATCAACTCGAGGCAAGCTAACCTCCCCATTAGCACTAGATTTTTTACTGTTTGTCTTAAATAATAATTTCCAACCAGGGGTAGTTATTACTCGTCCCATTGCCTTAAACTGTGCCTGACCTGACTTAACAATAATAACCTGTTCATCATAATTCAAATCATCCAAAAACATTGCAATCGTTGTTCTCAATACTAATTCATAAATTGATTTTTCTAAACTAGTTAATTTCATAAATTGATTTTTTGTAGGAATCGTTCGTGTTGGAATAATAGCATGATGTTCTTGAACTTTCTTACTATTTACGTAACGTTTTCTAGGTTCTTTATGAGCAATATTAGCTGTGACATTCGCAAATTCACAATACTGATTAATATTATCCAATAAATATGAAAATTCTTCGTCAGAAATAAATTGCGTATCCGTTCTAGGATAAGTTAAAAATTTCTTTTCATATAACGATTGAACTGCATCCAAAGTATTTTGTGCTGATGCTTTAAAGGCCTTATTAGCCCTAGACTGTAAAGTTGACAATGAAAATAATTTTGGACTAGGTTGCTTCTTTTTATCCTTAATAATGTTATTAATAATTCCAAAGTTATTATTATTTTCTTTTGATTGGCTCTTGTTAACTAAAACTAATTCGTTATCTGATAGGAAAACTTTAACCTTATCTTGATTATCAAACCTGATGAATGGGTCTAATTTAGCCTCAAATTCGCTTTTCCCCGTTTTTACATGTGCCAGCAATTCAATGTATGGTTTTGGTTTAAAATTATCAATCTCCACTTGCCGTTTATAAATCATATAAAGAGTTGGAGTTTGGACACGTCCGATTGAAAACACACCCCTAATTCCTTGTTTTCGTAACGATAAAGAATATAAAGGGCTTGCGTTCATTCCAACTAGCCAATCACTAAATTCTCTTGTTTGTGCTTCAATATATGCCGAATAATGCTGTTTAGCCTCATGCAAATTGGTTAGGCCATCACGAATAGCAGATGATTCTAGTGAATTAATCCATAATCGTTTCATAATTTTTTCCTGAGGATTAATACCAGATTGATTAATAATCGACCAAGCAATATTTTCGCCTTCACGATCAGCATCGGTTGCAATAATAATTTGATCAGCCTCAGAAAGTAAATTTTTGACTATTTTAAATTGCTCTGCCTTCCCTTTACCCGTTTTAAATTTAAATTGATCAGGAATAATTGGTAAATTATTAATACTCCAATTTTTATACTTTTCATCATATTGTTCTGGCAAATAAAGTTCTACCAAATGTCCAAAACCATAAGTTATATAAGTTTCACCATCAAAATATTCATTTGAAACTTCAATATAACCTTCTCGCTTCTTGCTACTTTTAAATGCCTTAGAATATGCAACGGCCTGCGTTGGCTTCTCGGCTAATATAATGGTTCTCATTACACCTTTTTCCCTTCATCACTTAAATATATAGGCTCATACGTTGTAAATATAAATTTCATGTTCAAGCTTATATTTTAATAATTTTTATAAATAAAAAAGCAGCAGATAGTTAAGACAACTTTCGCCTCTTCCATCTGCCTGTTAGCTCAGTAAATTTATATAATAAACGGCCAACCCATAGTTAAATTAGTGATATCGCATATAATTTAACCAACCATTTCAACTTGTCATTCCATTACTGTTGGCTAGTTTGACATAGGTTATTTTATTTATCTGTTTTATTTTGTTAAGTTTAAAATGAGCATCATTAACTTTCCATTATCAAAATTGACGTGTAAAAATTATAAATTAATTTAATAACCTAATTCAGCAAAATTTATACCATTTCAAAAACATATTAATTTCGCCATTAATTCTAACCTAATACATAAAAATTATAAACCACTCTGATTGTAATATGCAAGCTTAAAAAAGGCTGAGACAACTTATGCCTCAGCCTTTCTAATAATAAATTTAATCACCATTTAAGATCGAGTTTCTAACGATCACATAATCAACCAAACGTAAATCTAATAATTTTTTACCGCCAGCATAAGAAATGGATGATTGTAGATCCTCTTTCATTTCATTCAGCGTATTGTAAATACTTCCTCGATAAGGAACAAATAATTTTTTACCTTCGACATTTTGATATGTCCCCTTTTGAAATTGGGATGCTGATCCAAAGTATGCTTTCACAGGTGCTCCATCTAGATCAATTACTTCTCCCGGACCTTCTTGATGGCCCGCTAACATTGAACCAATCATGACCATAGATGCACCAAAGCGAATCGATTTTGCGATATCACCATGATATCGAATACCGCCATCAGCAATAATCGGCTTAGTTGCAACTTGAGCACATTGATTAATCGCAGCTAATTGCCATCCACCAGTTCCAAATCCAGTTTTTAATTTAGTAATGCAAGCTTTACCCGGACCAATACCCACTTTTGTTGCATCAGCTCCGGCATCTTCTAGTGCAATCACCGCATCAGGAGTAGCAACATTTCCTGCAATAACAAATGTTTTAGGTAAAGCTTTTTTAATATATTTAATCATGGCTATCGTTGAATCACTGTAACCATGCGCAATATCAATTGTAATATATTCGGGAATTAATTGTTCATCTTTTAAAAGATCAATAAATTGATATTCAGCCGGTTTTACCCCAACTGAAATTGAAGCAAAAATATGATTAGAGTGAGCACGCTTAATAAAATTTAATCGACGTTCTGGTTCAAATCGATGCATGATATAAAAATAATGTTTTTCTCCCAAATTGAGAGCTAAATCCTCATCAATAACGGTCTGCATATTTGCAGGAACAACTGGCAGATTAAACTTTTCAGGGCCAAATTGAATCGTTGTATCAGCATCTTTACGGCTATTTAATAAACCTTTTTTGGGAATTAATTGAATATCCTCATAATCAAAAATCATATCTTGAGTCATTATAAATATCTCCCTTTTAATAGTTCGTTTTTTGGTGTCATGAATCACAACATTTGACTCCTTTTTCATTATATAACGAACTATATATGATAATCAACTTATAATTAACGTATAAAGCAAACGAATGTTTTAAAATTACCAAAAATATTAAGCTACATTCATTAAAAAATCCCAATCTCTTCTTACATGAGATTGGGCTTCTTTTATTAAAATAATTATTTTTGTTTATTTCTTTGGTTTTTTTCACGATTAGAAAGTCGTTGTGAGTTTTTTTCTTTATTATTAGGTGTTACATCTTTACGCTCAGTTTGACCTTGTTGTGCTGCTTGCTGTTGTGCTGCAGCCATTTTATCCATGAAACTTGAATTTTTTCCAGTCTCCGGTGTTTTAATACGACCAGCTAAAGCATCTTCAACGACATCTTTAACTTCAAAATTTGCACCAACATGACGACGCAAACGTGGACGCCAAAGATTAATCATAAGTGTTTGAAGCACCATAATTACTGCTCCACCCATAAAGTATAATCCAATTCCGGCATTCGTAAAGAAAGTCATCATGAACATCATGATTGGCATCATAAACATCATTGTCCGCATTTGCTTTTTTTGTTCAGGCGCAATTCCAAGTGTTGATAAGTACGATTGTATTAGATAAATTAATCCAGTTGCAATAGCCAAACCGATACTTGGTTGTGCTAAATGAATTCCAAAGAAAGTGGCACTCTTAATTTCAGCTGCTTGATTAAGCGCCCAGTCCATTCCTTTCCAACCATGAATAATACTAGGGTTAATTGCTGCATACAAACCCGAGAAAATTGGCCATTGGATTACCAAAGTAGAAAAGTTCATACCACCCAGCATTGAAACATTATTTTCTCGATAAATATGCATCATTGCTTGAGTTGCACGAGCTTGTTCATCAGGTGTTTTAGCATTTTTTTGAGCTTCTTGAACCCGCGTTAATTGTGGTTGTAGTAACCGCATCTTTTCTTGTTGAATAGTCATATTTCGTGATTGGTGTAGCTGCATGGGTAGCAAAACTAACCGTACGATGAAGGTCAAAACTAAGATTGACCAGCCAATGGCATTAGAATCATTGAACATACCTTCAACAATCTGCATAAAGTTCGCTAAGTATGGTGCTAAGATATAGATATGTCCAGTAAAGAACAAAATAATCAATATTACGATTAAAATTGGGGTTAAACCTTTTATTTTCATTTTTTGTTAACTTCCTATATTTTATTAAGAATTATCTTTTTTATTCTAGCTTGCTAATAAAAAATTATAACATAAAAACAGATCAGTTTTCAAAATTCTTTCACTTATCACATTCCTGTAAGGATTAAATTAAAATAAAGAACAGGTTACCCATAAGTTTAGGCAATCTGCTCTTTATTTTACTATATTACTTTAAATATTAATTCAAGTTTTGCTTAAATGAATTAATAAAATTCAGAAAATTCACTCCCTAATGATGGATAAGCATATAAATTAGCCTGGGTTTCTGCAAAAGTTCGCTTCATATTAATAGCTGTAACAAAATAGTTAATTAATTCTTCAGCTTCAAAAGCGAAAATACTAGCCCCCACAATAAGGCCATTAGTATCAATAGCTACCCTAATCCGAGCTTGATCATGATATCGGAAGAAGGTAATTACATTACCCATCTCTAAATCTTTAATCGTAAATCCCTGATTTTTTGCCTCTACCATGGAAACCCCAGTTTGCGCAATTCTCGGTGTGCCGAAAACAACTTGAGGCATCGTTGGATATTCTAAAGGGGTTTGATTTTGACCAGCTAATTGTCGAGCGACATAACGTCCCTCATAATTTCCAACTGGCACTAATTTTGGCACATCATTATCAGCTACATCTCCAATCGCATAAACATGTGAATTAGTACTCTTAAGATATTGATCTACCACCACATGCCCATCACACGTTTTAACACCGGCTTTTTCGGCTTGAATTTTATCAGCATTTCCAGTCCGTCCCACCGCACTGATGACTAGATCCGTTAAATAACTCGTTCCATTTGATAATTTAACTAAATATTGATTATCTTGTTTTTGAATGACGTCAATTGTATTATCAAATAAAATTTCAATACCATTATTAAGCATTTCTTTTTCAAATTCGCGAACCAAAACTTGATCAAAATCTGACAACAAATGTGATCCTTGGGTAATTAAATGAACTCGAGCTCCCGCAAAGTGGCTAATATTAGCAAATTCAACCCCAATATATCCACCGCCTAAGAAGGTAATATCTTGCGGCATATCTGACAAATTCAAAAAGTCCTCGCTATTGCCCATTAGTTCAGCGCCAGGGAAATCAAGTTGACGTGGGCGTTGTCCTGTAGCAATGATCCAATTAGTAGCTGTTATCTGGTATTCATTAGTAGCTACAGTGTCTTGATTAATAAATTGAGCATGTCCATAGATATGTTCAATCTCTGCTTGTTCCAAACCTTTAATCTTACGAGGTTTAACGGCGTCGACATACTCTTGTTTAGTTGCCATTAAAGCTGGCCAATTAATCATTGATGATCCGACTAAACCTTTATTTTGTAAAGCTTGCTCACGATGAAGTGTTTCAACCGCACTCAGTAAAATTTTTTTAGGATCGCAGCCATAATTGGGGCAGGTTCCACCCCACATATATTCTTCAATCATAACAACTGTTTGTCCTAATTGTTTTGCTTCAAACGCTGCAGCTAAGCCGGCTGGGCCTGATCCAATAATACCTAAATCATAATTAATTTGTTTCATATTAATTCATCTCCTTCGTTATGTTTAAGCGAACCGACCTCATTTATATTATGATGCTAAATAGCGGGAAGTTCTTTTTTCTAACCATCGTTGAACAAAAGTTAAAATCGTCGTAATAACTGCATAAACAATCGCCACTAAAATATACATAGATAAAGTTTGATAATTCTCAGCAGCAATTTGCTGGCTGAGATAAAATGTCTCTACAATCGTAATTACACTAGCCAGGGACGTATCCTTTACTAGTGATATTAATGAGTTACTCAATGGTGGGATTGCAATGCGTACCGCCTGTGGTAAGACCACATACCAATAGGCTTGAATTCTAGATAATCCGACTGATTGAGCGGCCTCTAACTGCCCTCTATCGACTGATAATATTGACGCACGAATTGTTTCTGCAGCATACGCCCCCGTGTTGAGTGAAAATACCGTTATGGCACTAATCCATGCATTGGCAAAGAAATCGATATGTGCACTAGGGAGACCATAGAAAGCAATAAACAGTTGAACCAACATTGGTGTCGAACGGAAAAGCCAAATATAAAAAGATGCGATTCCTTTTACCAGAATCATAATAATTCTCAATAATCGATTCCTAGGCGCTGTCATAACTCGTATTAAGGCCGTCCCAGTTGCAATGATGAGTCCCAACGCAAACGAAATTGCTGCGAGTGGTAAAGTATATAAAATTGCGGCTTGAAATAATTGTGGTAAACATTTCACAGCCAGTTGAATAAATTCCATGCTAGGTTCTACCTTTAATTAAATTATTTTTTAGTTAAATCTGTTTTGAAGTATTGTTTTGAAAGTTTACTTAATGTTCCATCTTTTGCTAATTCCTTAATTGCCTTATTAATTTGCTTTTGCAACTTTGGATTATTTTTATTTAACATTGGGGCTGCTGGAACTGCTGGAATTTCACTATCCATTTTAACAGCCTTAACTTTTACATCCGGATTTTTATGATGCCATAATTCAAAGGCTCCAGCATCATTTAGTTCAGCATCAGCACGACCTGAATCAATCAAATTCATTGCTTCAACCATTCCCGGAACAGCAACAATCTTAGCGCCATTCTTTTTAGCCATTTGACCAAAATTAGAACTTGTTGACTGTGCTAATTTCTTTCCCTTAATGTCTTTTAAGGTTTTTAATTTACCATTTTGTTTTTGAATCAATACCGTTTTAGAATATAAATATGGTTCGGCAAATAAATATCGGTTTTTACGTTCTTTAGTGATTCCTACGTTATTAAAAATAACATCATAACGATTAGAATCCAAACCAGTTAGCAGTGAATCCCATTTAGTTTGTACAAATTTTGGTTTCATATTGATTTCCTTAGCAACTGCCTTGGCAACATCAACCTCATATCCAGTTAACTTACCCTTTTCACGATATGAAAATGGTGCATAAGTTCCCTCTAAACCAACCGTTAACGTTCCTTTTTTGATAGTATCTGCATGTAGTTCTGTAAAATTGCTTCCAGCTAAGAGCCCAATAATTGAACTGAAAACAATAAGTGTACTAAAAATATGCTTTTTCATTACTAATTACCCCTCTTTTCGATAAAAAAAACACGACCTCATTATAAAATGAGTGCGTGCTTGTTCACTATCAAGAAATTAAGACAAATTACTCGCCAAAAACTCTCAATTGCCATCAAGCAACCAAGTTCCACAAATATAAAATTGTGTTTTTGTTTTCAACATAGTAGTTCCCCTTTGATAATCTTAATTGTACAACGATTTATTTTAATGTCAAATTAGGCATTAAATTTATTTTTTATATCATCAATACCTTTAATCATCAATGTGATTTTACCGTCAGGATTATTAATCAATTCAACCTGATTTTTATCTTGATAGGCTTCAATTGGAATCGAAATTTGAATTCCCGAATCTAAAACAAATTTTTGTGTTGAATACTTTTTTTGATACTTCAATGGATTATCAATTTTAATATCATGATTAATTGATCGGCTTTCTAGTGCTTCTTGATAAACCTCTTTAGCACTAAAATTTTGATCGAAGAGTGCATCTCCAATTTTTTCTGGCGAAACTACGCCTTGATCAGAAACATTTTCATAAATAATTTCTTGAGTATTCGCTAAAGTCTCATGTAAAGGCATATCAAATTTATCAGCCACGTGTTTTACCGCTTGTTTTAAGCCCTGCAACTCATTTTTAACACTTGGATTAAGATTCAATTGAGCAAATTTTTCGGCAAAATAGGCCATACGTTGACCATTATGTTGAAAATGCTTTTCAATTAGACGAACTGATCCATCCATTAAGTCAATAATTAAGCCTTCATCAGGTACAGTTCCAGCATTGGGTAAAATAGCTTGATTGACAATCAACTTATTACTTAAAATATCATCTTCATAATCCACCATATGTGCAAAACGTGGAGTAAAGTTTAATTTAAACAATGCAAAATAATCATGAGCTTCATCACTATATTCTGAAATTAACAAATCACTTCCTGGCACTTCTGGAATATCGCTAATAATTGAAAATAACTTTTGAGCTAATTGACTAGTTTTTTCTACAAAAGTCTCTGAACTATTATCATCTAAAACCTGAGCTAAATAATCATCTCCATTTAACTGGCTAGTTTGATAATCGCTTGAGTTAAACTTTGAAATTTGTTTTTCAAGATAATCATGTAAATTAACTTGATCTAAATTCATTTCATTTTGTGACAAGATTAATTGATGAGCATCTTGATCGAGAATATGCAAAATCGCATGTTTTAAAATCATTATTTATTTTCCTCTTTTACTGGATGTGCTTCTAAATAATCGAGTGCTTGTTGAAAATTAGATACAGGAACCACTTTTAATTGTGGTTCGTATTTTTGAGCAGTTTTTTTAGCTAATTGATAATTGGTTTGATGCTTTTCTTCATACTTCAAATACTTATCTGGCACCTTTAAATATGGAGCGAAGAAAATCTTAGAACCGCTCTCGCCTGCAGAAATAACCTTCTTATCAATCCCACCAATTTCACCAACATTACCTTCACGGTCAATCGTTCCGGTTCCCGAAATTAAGCGTCCTTGTGCCAAATTATTATTACTTAAAGCTTCATACAATTCCAATGAAAACATTAGTCCACCAGAAGGTCCCCCAATTTTACCCATATCAGCGGTAATCTTAGGTTTAGTGGAAATTGTTGTATGATCAATCAAAAGGATCCCAATTCCCGGTATTTTAGCATTAGCTCCGCCTAAGGAAACCGTTGGATGCGTACTATTATATTGCTTATTATTACGGGAATAAGTAATAGTAATGGGATCACCTAATTTATGATTGCGAATGGTGCTTTGAAAATCAGTAACACTTGCCTGCTTTTCTCCATTAATCTTAGTAATCATATCGCCAATTTTAAGATCTTTTTTAAACTTAGAATTGGGTTGAAGCGATCGAACATAAACCCCTTTAAAATTTTCTTTGTAATCAATTCCTGCTTTTTTTAGGGCTACTGCTTTGGCATTATTAAATGCTGTATCCATATCAATTTTATCTATTTTCTGTTCTTCACTGCTTGTAGCACCAGCCATAACTTGATCTTTAGTCATAAAGTCAGCGTGCGGATTAGTTAAGGTGATCAATGCGCCTAGCCCCGTTAATTGGCTAAGTGAAATAGCAGTCAAACTATAATCACCCTTAAAATTAGGCTTTTTATTATCAACTTTTATAAAGTTTTTCAGCCCAACTGAAATTCCTGGAGATTCGCTATAAAGCGGTAAAGGCATCATGAGAAAACCAGCTAATAAAATTGCAATAATCGACCAAATCAGCCATTTATATTTTGTTTTTAAAGGACGCATTGTCTTTTTTACTCACTTCTTTGGTATTTTTGGTTAATAGCTTGTGCAACATCACTAGGCACCAGGGTTTTGATATCAGCGCCAAAATGGGCTAATTCCCTGACCATAGAACTAGAAATCGCTTGATTTTCTGGCCGAGCCATCAAAAAAACAGTTTCCGCATCAGCTAATTTTTGATTTAATTCAGCAATGTTTTTCTCATACTGATAATCAGTCGCATTGCGAACACCACGTGCAATAGACTTAGCTCCTAATTGATGAACTAATTCCATTGTGAGACCATCATATGAAATCACTGAAGCATTTGTCAATTGAGCTTCTTTTAACGCTTTTTCAATTAAAATTTTACGCTCTTCTACCGAAAACAATCCTGACTTAGCTTGATTTTTTCCAATCGCAACAATTACTTCATCAAATAGTTCACTCAACCGGTGCACTAGATCTAAATGACCCAGGGTAAACGGATCAAAACTTCCTGGAAAAATAACTTTACGCATCATAAATCACCCCTTAAAACGATAAATTGTAATTACTGTAATTCCATATTCTCTTTGCTTCCATAATTCGAAGCCCCCAATTTGATCTGGTAATTGTGCTTCCTGATCAGTTTCAGCCATTAAAATAGCATTATCAGCAATTAAATTAGCTGCTGATAACTTTTCAACATCTGCTTGAATTGTTTGTTTAGCATAAGGCGGGTCGAAATAGAACAAATCAAAAGCCTGTTGTCCATTTAAGCGTTGAATCGCTTGATCTGCACTACTTTTGATAACGGTAAATTTTTCGCTCTCCTTAGTAACCGCCACATTAGATTGAATTGTTTTAATTGCTGCAAATTGTCGGTCAACTAAGACCGCTTCTTCAATTCCTCGTGAAACCCCTTCAATACTTAATCCACCAGAACCAGCATATAAATCTAATGAGCGACCCCCATCAAAATAAGGGCCGATTAAATTAAAGACAGCTTCTTTGATCTTATCTGTGGTAGGGCGCGTTGCCGAACCTGGGACCGCCTTTAACGCACGGCCTCTATAATCTCCACTTATAATTCGCATTTTAACCTTCCCCTATAATTCATCATCAGCCCCAACCATGTCAGCTAATTCAAATTCATCAACGGCAAAGGCTACACTATCTTGATTGCTACCAACAGTTGAATCAACTTCAGGCCAATTGGAAATTTCAACTGATTTTACAAACCCTAAACGACTAATTAAAATTTGCTTTTTCTCAATATCAGCTTCATCCATATAAATAACCGCATATTTCAACTTATTTGAGATATATTCAATCACTCCAAAGCGTCGTAATTGTTTTGCTTGCTTAAAATTATTTAGATAAACAATCACACTCCGACGAGGTTTAATTTCTAATTCCATTCTTAAGCCTGTCCCTTCTTTTTATCAGCTAAATACAATTCTTTTTCAATCTTAATTTGCTTAATCACATTTAAATCAATGGCAAACATTAGTCCTAATGATAATATCGACGAACCTCCCACTGAAATTAAAGGAAAAGTAACTCCGGTAATTGGTAACGCTCCAACGACTCCGCCTAAATTAACAATAATTTGCAGTAACAAGTAACTAGCTGATCCAACCAATAGTAAACGATAACGCATTGAAGGCGTACGGAATGCAAAATAAATCAACCGCCAACTAATAATAACAAGTGCTATGACAACCAAAGCAACTCCAATAGCCCCCATTTCTTCACTAACTACTGCCATAATAAAGTCGGTATTTGGTTCTGGCAAATTACTGTTTTTTTGTAAACTACGTCCTAATCCACGCCCAAATAAACCACCATTACTAATGGCGTAATAAGAATTAATAACTTGATTTCCGGTTGTCTGCGCATACTTCCATGGATTTAGATATGCAGTAAAACGCTGCAAGCTATAATGTGTAGACAGTGACAAAATTGGTTCTAAAGCCCGTAATCCAACTTGCCATATTAATATAACTCCAGTTATTACGATTACCGAAAACCTTTTTTTTACACCTGAGGCCAAAATAATCACGGCCATGATACCAGTGGTAATAATGAATCCTCCAGTATCTGGGAAAAGAAATAATATTACACAGACAAAGGCAAATCTGATCCATCCAAGATGTATAAAATTATATTTATTATCGTGATTACGGGTCATGGCAAATGATCCCCATAAAATTAAACAGACCTTATAAAGTTCCACGGGTTGAATAGAGATTGGTCCCAACACAATCCAACCTCTAGCTCCATTAATTGGTGGAAAGAAAAAAGTCGTTAATAGCAAGAATAATGAGATGAAATACATCATATAGGCAATAGCCCCTAATGAATCAATCCATTTTTTGGATGCATGATAACCAACTAGCATCATAATAAAAGCCATCAAATAAAATGATAGTTGCTTAAATAATGTACCTGACGGCGTACCCGTTAACATACCAGCACTGGCAGAAAAAGACATTACACTTCCAAAAGACATTAGCGCTAAGACTAATATCGCAATCCACCAGTCAAAATAACGCATCCGATATTGTATTTTTTT
The DNA here is from genome assembly GCF_000277645.1 of Weissella koreensis KCTC 3621. The sequence continues at coordinate 22,904 of NZ_AKGG01000012.1, forward strand.
AAATAATTTTACCAAACCGGTCCCCTCATATTTCTCCAAAGAGTTAATAATAATATTATATACTAATTTTTCTGCAAAAATACTGATTCTAATTGAAGTTTAACCATTTTAGTTTAAATAAAAAGAGAGCCTGGACAAAAACTATCCCGGTCTCTCGATTTATGTTAAAAATATAATTTTTCTAAAACTTAAATTTACGCAATGAACGTAACACCTAAAATTTAAAATATTATCCTTTTTAACTTTTATTAAATATTATTGTTGAGACATCTTACGACGCTTAGCATACTTCTCACGTTCAGAAGTATTCAAGATATCCTTACGAATTCGAACGTTTTCTGGAGTTACTTCAACATATTCATCTTCGTTCAAGAATTCCAAAGAAGCTTCCAATCCCATCTCACGAGGAGTCTTGATTGATGAAGTTTGATCCTTGTTTGAAGAACGAACGTTTGATTGTGGCTTTAACTTAGTAACGTTCACAGAGATATCGTTATCTCGTGAATTCATTCCAACAATCATTCCTTCATAAACTTCAACTCCAGCTCCAACGAACATTTGTCCACGATCTTCAACACCCATGATGGCGTAATTAGTCGTTGTTCCTTGTGTAATTGAAACTAAGGCACCATTACGACGACCTGGTTCCCAGTTACGAACGATTGGACGGTAGTCTTCGTAAGTGTGATTGTAAATTCCATATCCGCGGGTTGCTGATAAGAATTCAGTTGAATATCCGATCAAACCACGTGAAGGAGCTACGTAAGACAAACGAGTTTGTCCGTTTCCCATAGCTTCCATGTTTAACATTTCACCCTTACGTTGGTTCAATGAATCGATAACAGATGAAGCATATTCATCTGGTGTATCAATTTGAACAGATTCGTACGGTTCTGATTGAACGCCATCAATCTCACGATAGATAACTTGTGGACGAGAAGCTTGTAATTCAAAGCCTTCACGACGCATTGTTTCAATCAAGATAGAAAGGTGCAATTCACCACGACCAGAGACTAACCAAGCACCAGCTTCATCAGTATCTTCAACACGCAAAGAAACGTCAGTATGCAATTCTCGACGAAGACGATCTTCAATTTGACGGGCCGTTACAAACTTACCTTCGCGACCAGCGAACGGTGAGTCATTTTGACGGAAAGTCATTTGCAAAGTTGGTTCATCGATACGCAAAACAGGCAATGCTTCAGGATGCTCAGGATCAGCAACTGTTTCACCAACTGAAATTTCTTCCATTCCAGCAAGTGCAATCAAGTCACCAGCTTCGGCTTGTTCGATTTCAACTCGGTCAAGTCCAATAAATCCAAACAACTTAGTAACTCGGAAAGTTTGAGTTGTTCCATCTAATTTCATAACTTCAACAGAATCACCAAGCTTGATAGTTCCACGGAAGACACGTCCAATACCAATACGACCAAGGAAGTCATTATAGTCAAGCAAAGCAACTTGGAATTGCAATGGCTCATCTGAATTATCTTCAGGGGCTGGAATTGTTTCGAATACCTTGTCAAAGACAGGCTTCATTGTGTGTTCTTGCTTATCAACTTCTGGATCTAATGAAGATGTTCCGTTCATAGCTGAAGCAAAGATAACTGGGAATTCCAATTGTTCTTCATCAGCTCCAAGCTCAATGAACAAATCCAAAACTTCATCGACTACTTCAGAAGGACGAGCCCCTGGACGGTCAACTTTGTTAACTACCACAATTGGAGTTAAGTTTTGTTCAAAAGCCTTTTTCAAAACGAAACGAGTTTGTGGCATTGTTCCTTCAAAGGCATCAACAACCAACAAAACTCCATCAACCATCTTCATGATACGTTCAACTTCACCACCGAAGTCAGCGTGGCCGGGAGTATCAACGATGTTAATTTGCTTATCTCCAACCTTAACGGCTGTGTTTTTAGCTAAGATTGTGATTCCACGTTCTTTTTCAAGATCGTTTGTATCCATTGCTCGATCAGTAATGTTATTACGAGCATCCAATGTATCTGATTGCTTCAATAATTCATTCACCAACGTGGTCTTACCATGATCGACGTGGGCGATGATTGCAATGTTACGAATATTATCGCGTTTTGCCAAATTCCTGTTCTCCTTGACGTTTTCGTCACTTTAATTTCTTTTTACTATTCTACACCAAATGTCACAAAATAAAACGCCAAATTGACCTTTTAAAGGTTACTTGACGTATTTGTCAACATTTTAATGTCTGCCATAACCTGTTTTTGAGATGCTAAGATGACATTTGATGATAACATGTCTAACGGTTGACCGTCAAGTGTTTCTACTTGTAACCCTAGACTCCGGCATAGGACTAATCCTGCCGCAAAATCCCAAGGTTTTAAGACACTGGTAAATCCTCCACATTGACCTTTTAATAGCCGAATAAATGAAATACCCGCGGAACCATAAACCCGATAACCTAGAGCCATTCGGGCAATGTTTTGATATTGATAATGATCATATAACAAATGAGTCCCTGAAAAAGAAATTATACTTTGATCTAATTTATTCTCAGTCGGTTCTTCCATTGTGGCTTTATTTAATCGGACACCTTGTGTAGGCCCCCCATGAACGACTTCATTTTTAACAACATCCATAATCCAAGCTCCTTGAGCCTCGCCATCATAAAAATAAGCTAGCATGGAAGCATATTCATCATGTTGTTTGACAAAATTCATCGTACCATCAATAGGATCAATAATCCAAACTGGGCCGTCTAGATTATTAACTTCATCCCCAAATCCCTCTTCACTTAAAATTCGAGCTGCTGGATTTAATTGTTTAATCTTTGCAATATACATTTGTTCAACAGTACGATCTAAATTAGTGACTAAATCACGGGCATTACTTTTAGTTTTAATAGTTAATGGATTTTTTATTTCTTTCAAAATAAATTGACGAATTTCATCCATCCATTCCAAAACTAAGGTATCCAATTGCGCATTATTAATCGGCAATTTGTCCATCTAGGCCTCCATCATCAAAACCTTTTTATTAGTTTGGCGCGCTGCTTGAATTGTCCGATAAATACTATATTCTGAAGTCGTTTCAAATTGCCGACCAAGTTGTTTTTCTTCACTTTTGCTAGTTACAACCGATTTAAAGCCTTGATACGCATTTAGCAACTTGTCTACTTCAACTCCACCTTCATAAGCTTTTGCCACTGATGAATAAAGTGCGCTGACTTTAATAATGTCATCTTTTGACCACCCATTCAAAAGGGGATAGTCGAAATTTAAATCACTTTTCATATTTTATTACCCCAAATATTTGGCATTATCAATTTGATGCCATGGTTCATCACTTTTAATATGATCATAATAAAGAGTTCCCTTTAAATGATCAATTTCATGTTGGAACACAATTGCTGGATAACCTTCCAACTTCAAGTCGTGACTTTCACCTAGTTCATCTTGATAGCGAACTGTAATTCGATATGAACGATGAACATAACCAGGTCGATCTTCATCAACTGAAAGACAACCTTCCCCAATAGTTAAAGCACATTGCTTAACAGATTGTCGAATAATAACTGGATTAAAGATCACTCCTTTGAAGAAATACTTAGGTTCCTCTTCTTCCACACTATCTTCAAAATCTTCAGCTTCATCATCCCAAGCTTGTTCATCTTCTTCAGGAATTAAAATAGCTGAGAACTGCTTTGATATGCCAACTTGAGGGGCTGCTAGCCCAACTCCTGGTCGCAAATCATATTTTTCGTTTAATTCTTCGTCCTGGCTAATCACTAGATATTCCATCATATTGTGCATAGCAGCCTGATCATCAGCACTTAAAGGAAATTCGACTTTCCCAGCCTGCTGTCGCAAGACTTCTGATGGGTCTCGGACGATATCTTTCATTAGATACATTTATGTACGCCTCCATATACGTTTTTATCATTAACTTTAATTATAACCTAATTTGTGAATTTAAGTTATGTTTGAAATGGTTGGTTTAATTTCTTTAGATCATGTAAATAAGCAACGGTTTGCTGGTTGCTTACATTTGCAACATCAATATGCAAAATGGGATGAATTTGGTCATACCATAAATCAGTGATAACAATTGGTGCAATCTCAGTATCAAGTTTAGGTAGATTTTTATCAGCACAATATTGCTTTAAATCATTATTAAAATGCTGTTGTAGTTCTTTTGGATCCAACCGTTGCTCATAATAAATTTTAATTTCAAACGCCATAACATTATGACCCCAAATATTAGCAGTTAATGTTGAATTGATATTCTTTGGTAACTTTAATCCATGCTCAAACGTCGTATTTTTAAATAAATAATTAATAGCCTCATTCACCAACTGCTGAGAATGAATAATTTCAATTTCTGTCTTACGACGGCCAACAAGATGCTTAATTCTAATCGTTAATAAAATACCAATGATAATAATGGCCCCGATAATTAAGACTATTGTCATTTATTTTTTCCTCCGCTATACCTTAATATTTTTGCATAGGTTAACATACCTATGTTTATTGTTCATATCATTACTAATTTATTGTGTTTTAAAGTATAATATTGCATACTAGCTACGAATTTTGAAGGAGAGTAAGATGTTAAAAAAAAGATTATTAACTTTTTCGTTAATCATTTGTTTACTGATCGGTTTAATATGGGCTTGGAATCACCACATTAATCAACCCACTATGCAAAATAAGACTATTCTTAAAACAAAAGAAAAAAGCAGTCTTGCGACAAAACCGACCTACCATACGGATCATAATTTACTAGTAGTAAATAAAAAGCATCCTCTAACTCAAGATTATAATCCATTTAAAGGCGCTTTAGATACTAATAACCCTGATGGAGGTGGTCTTTCCGAAAATGCTAATCAAGCAAAGAATGAAATCATTGCAGCCCTTCAAGCAGCCGGCTTTCCAATTTCAAACCAAGTTTCTGGTTATCGATCATACCAATATCAAACAACATTATACAATAATTATGTCGCAAATCATGGTCAAAAGGAAGCCGATACTTTCTCTGCTCGTCCAGGTTACTCAGAACATCAAAGTGGTTTAGCCTTTGATTTAACTGGTCAAAATGGTCAGCTACCAACGGATGATAAGATGTACAAATGGTTGCAAAATAACGCTTATAAGTATGGACTTATTATCCGATTCCCTAGACATTCCAGCACACAAACCGGTTATATTGGTGAAGAATGGCATCTCCGCTATGTTGGCATTAACAATGCTACTACAATGAATAAAAAAAAGATTTCAACACTTGAAGAATATACTGGTGTAAAGGGTGGTGATTACCATCCAGATGCTAGTCAAGATCAACTAGCGGTTAATGAATAAAATATATATAATACCATAAATTAGACTAAAATAGTTTGATTTATGGGATTTTTTAATAGGTCTCATTTCACTTTTACGCCTAACCCAAGGGTTCTATTATTACTTAAACCTTAATTCATGTTACAATATTAGTCAGGAAACATTTCTGTTAGCACATTTCGAGTCTTTTAAAACGATGAAAAGGGCTCAGAAAAAAATTATTTTATTAAAAGGAGCTAAATCAATATGATTTACAAAGTTTATTTCCAACCAACTAAGACTCAAAACCCCAAGCGGGAAAGCACTAAGTCACTTTACATTGAGACACCTGATTTACCAACTGCTCGTTTGGCGGTTGAAACTAACACCGAATACAATGTTGAGCAAATCGAAGAGCTTTCTGAGGCTGCGTTGACTTATGAGCAACAAAGCCTTGGTGAACGGTTTAAATTAACGGAGTTCTAATATGGCAATGGATATTGATGTACAACCTAATGAAGCAGCAGTTTATGCTTTAGGTGGTCTAGGAGAAATCGGGAAAAATACTTATGCCGTACAATATGGTGATGACATCGTCGTCATTGACGCCGGAGTTAAGTTTCCAGAAGATGAACTATTAGGAATCGATTATGTTATTCCTGATTATTCATATCTTGTAGAAAATATTGATAAAGTGCGCGGTTTGGTAATTACCCACGGGCACGAAGATCATATTGGAGCCATTCATTTTTTCTTGGAAGCTGTAAACGTACCAGTTTATGCTGGTCCCCTAGCAGCTGCTCTGATCACAAATAAATTAGAAGAACATGGTCTAACTAACCGTACTGAACTAAATATCATTGGCGAAGATGATGTTTTAACATTCGGTGAATTATCAGTTGAGTTTTTCCGAACTACCCACTCGATTCCCGATACATTTGGAGTCGCAGTTCATACACCAGTTGGCGTAATTGTCGAGACAGGTGATTTTAAATTTGATCTGACTCCAACTACCCACCAGCCACCTAACTTGCAAAAAATGGCACGTTTGGGTGCTGAGGGTGTTCTCTTATTAATGTCGGATTCAACTAACGCCGAACGTGCTGAGTTTTCAAAGTCTGAACGCTGGGTAGGTAAAACAATTGATCAATTATTTGATGATATTACTGGTCGAATTATATTTGCTACCTTTGCTTCAAATATGTCTCGAGTTCAAATGGCTACCGAATCTGCTTTAGCGCATGGTCGTAAAATTGCTGTCTTCGGGCGTTCAATGGATACAGCAGTCAGAAACGGATTAGCTTTAGGTTATTTAGATATTCCTGAAGATATGTTAATTGACGCCCATGAGGCCAATAAATTACCACCTGAAAAAGTGTTAATCCTATCGACTGGTTCTCAAGGAGAACCAATGGCTGCCCTCGCTCGTATTGCTAACGGAACTCATAAGCAAATTAAAATTCATCCAAATGATACTGTAATCTTCTCTTCTTCGCCGATCCCTGGAAATACTCAATCAGTTAATCACGTGATCAATCTGCTAGAAGAAGCCGGTGCCAATGTAATTTATGGTAAGATCAATAACATTCATACTTCTGGCCATGGTGGTCAAGAAGAACAAAAATTGATGTTATCTCTTATGAAACCTAAATACTTTATGCCAGTCCATGGTGAATATCGGATGCTTAAAGTCCACGCGGGATTAGGTGAGGCAGTTGGTGTACCTTCTGAAAACATCTTTATCATGGATAACGGAGACGTATTAGCACTAACCGCTGATTCAGCCCGAGTAGCTGATCATTTCCCTGCTGCCGACACTTATGTCGACGGTAATGGAATTGGTGATGTTGGTACTGCAGTGCTAAAAGATCGACAAATGTTATCCCAAGATGGACTTGTTGTTGTCGTTGCTACCATTGATTTAAAAAATCAAGAAATAACATCTGGGCCTGACATTCTTTCACGTGGATTTATCTACATGCGCGAATCAGAAGAATTAATCAATGAAGGACGTCGCGAAATTTTTAAGGCTATTTTAACCGCAATGCGCGAACCAAATGCCAACGAAAATACAATCAGAAATGCTGTTATATCAAAACTACAACGTTTCTTATTCAGTCAAACTAAGCGTCGCCCCCTTATTTTACCCATGTTTATCATGATTTAAAGTCAAGCTTTGAAGGAATCGAATTTAAATTCGATTCCTTTTTTGATACTCCATAAAACAAAAGAGACTCAAACAATTATGTTCGAGTCTCTTTTGTTTTAATTTAATATTGATTTAAATAGAACACATTATTATAACCAAAAATCTAATGTTTTTGAAGTAAACCGATAGTTATAAATATGTGCACCTAATTCTTCTCCATCCGCTTGAGCTAATTCTAAACGATGGGTTTGAAATTCTAATTTTTTATTTGTATAGCGATGAACTTCTGGTTGATCGTATAATTTATTTTTCAATAATGCTTTAACAATTTTGAGTAATCTAATTTTATTCTTAGGCTTTTCAATAATAATTAAATCTAATTTACCATCATGTGGATCAGCATCTGGCATAATCTTTACTCCACCCCCAAAATATGGGTGATTTGAAACCGTCATTAAATAAGCATTCTCATAAAAATCGGCTAATCGGCCTTCGCCTTTCACTGTAACCGCGAAAGAATCTTGTTCAGTTAAAACTTTTAAAATTAGTAACGGATAGGCCAAGCTTCCCCAACCCATCTTATTTAACCAAACTTTCGCTAGTGAATGATTTGTCATACTAACGACCATAGCATCAAATCCAACACCTAAATTATTTACAAAATATTTACGTTTATGATCTTTAATATTTTCATAGATCCCTAAATCGATCGTTAAAGGTTTTTCTATATTTTGTTTTGTTTTCTTTAAAATTCGTTGCAACGAAGCCATCGGATCAACCGATATTCCGTGAGCCCTGGCAAAGTCATTCCCAGATCCATCTGGAATATATGCAATTGGCTGATGATATTCGCTATTTCGCTCTAAAATGGCATTAATCGTTAAATTTAAGGTTCCATCCCCGCCCATTATCACTAATTGGATGGACTGTTCTTCTTGACGCTTTAAAAATCGTTTAATCCAACGTTCTAGGTCATGCTGATCTTTACTAATATAGAAATCAAAATCAATTGATTCAGAGATTAACTCATCTTTTAAAAGTTCCCAGTTTTCTACCGATTTTCCGGATTTAGCAACGGGATTTATGATAAATTGATATTTATTCTCCATGAATCTAACCGTTCCTAACTTCAAATATTCGGCTTGTGTATTCTCATACACAAAACTATTTTATTATACCTTATTCTTTTGGTTTTTTATAGCAAATAAACCATATATTTCACATTCTTAATATATAAACTAACAAAAAACCAAAGCTTATTTTATGTTATAAGCTTTGGTTTTATTAAAATTAAAATGCAGCAGTCAAAGGTGGAACAACTTGCTTCTTACGCGAAACAACTCCGGGTAAGTCAATAACATTATTCTTAATATCAGTATCAAAAGCTTTGGCGACTTCATTAGAAGCATCTCCCAAATAAAGTGCCTTTGAATTTGAATTTAAAATATCCGTAATAACAAACAAGAAGTTATCATATCCTTCAGCTTGCATAGCAGATTCTAGTTCAGATTGCCGTTCCAAGGTTTCGTCAATATCAACAGTATTAACTTGCCCAATACGGAAAGTATGTCCATTGAAGTCAAATGACTTAGCATCTCCATCAATCAATTCTTGGGCTGTTCGACTTGAAAGATCAGTTCCAGCCTTTAACAACTCCAATCCATATGCTTCATAATCTTTAATTCCAGCAATTTCAGCCAAGGCTTCTAAAGCAGGTTGATCCATTGAAGTTGTGGTAGGACTCTTCAAAAGTAATGTATCAGATATAATAGCTGAAGCCATCATTCCAGCAACATCACTTGGAATCTCAATATTACTTTTCTTAAATTCATAATACAAAATTGTAGCCACTGACCCTAGAGGCATATTAATAAACCAAAGAGGGGCATCAGAACTAAAATTAATCTTATGATGGTCATATACCCCAACCACTTCAACTTCATCAATATTTTTAGCTGATTGTGCTGCTTCATTGTGATCAACCAAATAAACTTGTTCAGTTTCAGCTTTTTCAATAACGCGTAGTGGCTTTACCTTAAAATAATCCAAGGCAAATTGAGTTTCCGCATTTGGCTCACCTAATGCGACTGGCTCAGTTTCTTCTCCCATAGTTTGATTTAATAAATATGATGCCGCAATTGCAGATGCAATTGTATCTGTATCAGGGTTTTGATGTCCAAAGACTAATTTTTTTGTCATTTTTAACTCCAACTTTCTAGGTTTTATTATATTTATATTTTACTATAATCAGACAAATTCTACATCTTTAATTCAAAATTAATTCTGAACTATTAATGTTCATATTAGTTGGTATTCCTACTTTTGATATTTCAATTACGAAACTTCCATTACTTTGACGTTGTCCAAATGAGTGTTCACTTGGATTAATCAACACAATTTGATTTTGATTAGTTGTAATGCTTAATTGAGGCATTTCTTTTATTGGCGTTAAAATCATAGTAACAATTTGATGTGAATCCTTCTTCAATTCACGCATCACCGCTACGCCCTTCTTAGCACGCGATGTCACTGGAATTTCATCAGTCTTCATCAACTTATAAGCTCCTCGATTTGAAATCAAATGAATCGCCATATTAGTTTGCACAAATCCGCCACCTATTAATTGATCATCAGAATTTAAATTAATTGCTTTTACGCCAGCTGTTCGATTACCTTGAACTGGTACTTCATCCAAGCTATAACATAATCCTTGCGCTTTTTGAGTAATCAATATGACATCAGCTGGATCAAGTTGAGCTTTAGGCTCAATAAATTGCAATAAGGCAACTTTTCCAGTCGCTGTTTTGAATTTAATTAGTGGAATTAATCGCTTCTTGTAATTACTACGAGGGGTCAAAGTAGCGAAATCAACTCGCTTAATATAGCCTTCATTTGAAGCAACCAACCATTGACCATTTAATTTATCAATATCATCTAACACTACAACTTGACTGATAGTTTCATCATTTCTCAAATCACTAACTGTTTGAGAAAGATGCTCCCCAGCATCCTTCCACTTAAATTCTGGAATTTCGTTAATTGGCCGATAGATCACATTTCCATAATTTGTAAAAATGAAAACATGCTGCAGGGTGTTAACCTTTTCAAGGTATACTGGCTCATCATCATCACGTAATCCATTATCATTACCTGAAGCACTAAATGAACGAAGTGAAGAACGCTTTACATAACCAGATTTAGAAATCAACATCACAACATCTTCATCAGCAATTGTAACAGTTTTATCAATTTTGATTTCTTGCACTTCAGCTTGAATTTCAGTTAATCTAGGTGTTGAATATTCCTTTTTAATAGCCGATAATTCACGCTTTAAGACTTTATTTAATTCTTTTGGTTCACTCAAGATCAATTGATACTTTTCAACCAAGTCACTCAAATTTTTAGCTTCTGCTTGCAACTGCGTAACATCAGTATTACTCAACCGGTATAGTTGTAGCGTTACAATTGCTTCCGCTTGTTCTTCCGTAAATTGATATTGATCAATTAAGCCTTGCTTGGCACCTTTCCGGTCATTTGCAGCACGAATTGTTTTAATAACTTGGTCTAAAATTGAGAGCGCTCTAATTAGCCCATCAACAATATGCATACGTTCTTGTGCCTTTCTTAAATCAAAGACAGTCCGTTTCATAATGATTTCACGTTGATGTTCAATAAAGGCTGTTAATGCCATTTTAAGACTAAATAAGACTGGTCGTTCCTTATGGATGGCAACCATATTGAAATTATAAGTAATTTGTAAGTCAGTTTTCTTAAATAGATATTGTAAGATTCCTTCTGCATTACCATCTTTCGCAATTTCAATTGCAATCGTCAATCCATCTCGATCAGATTCATCACGAACTTCAGTTAATCCAGCTACTTCTTTATTCAAACGGAGTTCATCCATTTTATGTACTAGGGCTGCTTTATTAACTTCGTATGGAATTTCCGAAACTCGGATTAATTGCTTACCACCTTTAATTGATTCAATCTGTGTTTTAGCACGGACAACAATTTTACCTTTCCCAGTCTCATAAGCTCGCTTTAATTCACTGGCTCCTTGAATAATGGCACCAGTTGGAAAATCAGGACCTTTGACAAATTCCATTAATTGATCAATATCTGCATCAGGATGACTCAAAAGATAGACAGTGGCATCAATCACTTCACCTAGATTGTGTGGTGGTATTTCTGTAGCATATCCAGCTGAAATTCCTGTAGCTCCATTAACTAGTAAATTAGGGAAATGACCAGGTAAAACAGTTGGCTCATACTCTGTATCATCAAAGTTAAGCACCATCTCAACGGTTTCTTTTTCTAAATCACGAAGCATTTCACCAGAAAGTTTTGATAAACGTGCTTCAGTATAACGCATAGCAGCGGCCGGATCATTATCAATTGAACCATTATTACCATGCATTTCAATCAAAGGAGCACGTAATTTCCAATCTTGTGATAGTCGAACCATCGCTTCATAAATTGAAGAATCACCATGCGGGTGAAAATTACCCATAATATTTCCAACCGACTTGGCTGATTTACGAAATTGCTTATCATAAGTATTTCCATCTTTACTCATTGCATACAAAATTCTTCTCTGAACGGGTTTTAACCCATCACGAATATCTGGTAAAGCTCGTTCTTGAATAATATATTTTGAATAACGACCGAAACGATCACCCATGACTGCTTCTAATGACAATTCTTGAATCGTTCCTTCTTGCTTGTTTTCTAACATAATGAATACCTCCTTTCCTCTTTAATCTTTATCCCAAGTTTCAATCTCTGGCTCAAAAAAACCAGGTAAAATATCATCATTTTGATTAGCATCAGCATCCTTATCAATTGGATCAATTTCTGCCGAAACTTTTGTTAACTGTGCTTCATCAACAACGTCCTTTGATGTTTCATCAGCCTCATTAAATTCCTTTTGTTTATCTAAAAGTGAAGCTTCATCAGCCAAAGAGAATGCGACATTACTTTCAATCCACTTACGTCGTGGCTCAACTTTATCACCCATTAAGGTCGTTACACGCTTGTCAGCTAACATGATGTCATCAATCGTAATTCTAACTAATGTCCGGCTATCTGGATTCATTGTGGTATCCCATAACTGTTCAGCATTCATTTCACCTAGCCCCTTAAATCGTTGTAAGGTATAGCCGCGGCCAATTTCTTTTTGTTTTTCTAACAGCTGCTCGTTAGTCCAAGCGTAAGTAATCGTCTGCTTCTTAGTTCCTTTTCTGAGCATATACAATGGTGGCAAAGCAATATATACTTTTCCAGCTTCAACCAACGGCCGCATATACTTATAGAAAAATGTTAATAGCAAGATTTGAATATGTGCCCCATCATCATCGGCATCGGTCATAATAATAACTTTATCATAATTAGATGCACTGACATCAAATTCAGAACCGACACCAGCTCCAATCGTATAGATCATAGTCGCAATTTCTTCATTTTTCATGATATCAGCTAATTTAGCTTTTTCAGTATTCAAAACTTTTCCTCGCAATGGCAAAATTGCTTGGAATTTACGATCACGTCCTTGCTTAGCCGAACCACCGGCAGAATCACCCTCGACCAAAAACAGTTCATTATGTTTGGCATTTTTTGATTGAGCAGGGGTTAATTTACCTGATAAAACACGGTCTTTACTACCCCTTTTTTTACCAGTTCTGGCATCTTCACGCGCTTTACGAGCAGCTTCACGAGCCTCACGGGCTCTTAAAGATTTACGAATTAATTCTTGAGAGAAATTTCCATTCTCCATCAAATAAAAGCCTAATTGTTCAGCAACAACACTATCTACAATTGAGCGTGCTTCTGGTGTTCCTAATTTTTCCTTCGTTTGGCCCTCAAATTGAAGTAATTCTTCTGGAATTCGAAGCGAGATAACAGCTGATAATCCTTCTCGAACATCCGATCCTTCCAAGTTTTTATCCTTTTCTTTTAAAAGATTAACTTTTCTGGCATATTCATTAAATGCTTTAGTCCAAGCTGAACGTAATCCAACCTCGTGCGTTCCGCCACCAGATGTTCGCACATTATTAACGAATGACATTGTAGTTTCTGAATAACCATCGTTATATTGAGCTGCTACTTCAACTTCAATTCCTTTTTCAGTCCCATCAAAGTAAAGAACATCGCCCATCGTCGTCTTATCTTCATTCAAATATTTCACGAATGAACGAATTCCATCATCATATTTATATTCTTCACTTTTTTCTTGTCCAACGCGTTCATCAGTAAGAGTAATTTTAACCCCACTTAATAAGAACGCTGATTCACGTAAACGTTCAGCTAAAATATCAAAATTATAATTAGTGGTTGAAAAAATCTTAGGATCTGGTTGAAATTCGACAGTTGTTCCATTGCCTTCCTTAGTTTTACCTAGGTTATTCAAAGTTCCATCTGGGTGACCACCATTAATAAAATGTTCTTGATATTTAAAACCATCTCGGACAATTGTAACCATTAAGCTAGATGATAACGCATTAACAACAGATGACCCAACTCCGTGTAAACCACCGGAAGTTTTATATCCACCCTGACCAAATTTACCACCAGCATGTAGAACTGTCAGAATAACTTCTGGTGTAGGTTTACCTGAAGCGTGCATTCCAACAGGCATTCCTCGTCCATGATCGATAACTTTAATCGAATTATTTGCGCCAATTGAAACGTTAATTTCATTACCAAAACCGGCCAAAGCCTCGTCAACAGCATTGTCAAAAATTTCATACACTAAATGATGTAATCCTTTTCCATCCGTTGAACCGATATACATACCTGGACGCTTACGAACGGCATCTAAGCCCTCTAAAACCGTAATATCATTTTCATCGTAGGTATTTGTCTTTACCATCTGTTTGCCTACCTTCATTATTTTATAAAAAGGTTAATATGAAAGATTAACCACCGTAACTATAAAAAGCACTCACAGTCAAAAATACCACGACTTTAAGTGCTGTTGCAACGTTTTTTATTGTTTTTAATTAAATTTAAACCTAATAACGCGTTTGAGTTTGACCACTAATACCCCGTTGAAATGGAACTTCATGCCAAATTTGATCCCGCTTAAATAATTCTGCCTGACCTTTGGTTAAATCACGTAGTTGTTCCATCACACTATTCAAGGCATCTAAATTAACTGGTACCACCATAGTGACTTTTTCAGTAAAAACAGTTTCACTAAGATCCAAAGCATGCTCTGCTAACCAATATTTAATTATTTCAAATTGAGGGTAGTCAATTTGAATGACGAGTTCTTGTTGCAAAATTTTTTGCACTAAGCCACCCGCCATAATGGCATCAGCTAACGTCCCTGCATAAGCCCGAATTAAGCCACCAGCTCCCAACTTAATTCCCCCAAAATAACGGGTTTGGACTACTACAACATCCCGAAGCTGATTATTATTTAATACTTCCAACATTGGTGTGCCTGCTGTTCCACTAGGTTCACCATCATCGGAAGCTCTTTGAATTTCAGAATGAGGACCCAAAACATATGTCCAAACATTGTGATTAGCTTTATTATGATTTTTTTGAATTTGTTTGATAAAATCTTGGGCTTCAGTTTCATTTTGCACACGTTGCATCTGAACAATAAAACGTGATTTTTTTATAATTTGTTCATACACAAAACTAGACTTCTCGATAGTGATATACGTTGTATCCACGTTTGATAGCCCCCAATCATTTTAATCTTCGAATTCAAATTGGAAGTCCATGATTTGAACAGTATCCCCATTCTCTGCTCCGGCTCGCCGAAGTGCATCATCTACTCCCATTGTACGTAATTGACGCGCAAAACGCATTAATGATTCTGTGAAATTAGTATTAGTTCGTTGGAATAGATTTTCCAGCTCATCCCCAGTCAAAATCCAATAATGATCATCTTCACGGACAATTTCAAATGGTTGCTCATTTTCTTTATACTCATACATTGTCAATTCTTCAGGTGCTGATTGCATCTCTTGAGCAATAAAGGCATCTGTTTCATCCAAAACATTGGCCGTTTTTTGCAAAAGTGGTTCCAATCCATCACGTGTTAATGAAGAAATTGGCATAATGACAGTATCTTGATCGAAATCAGGATCTTGTGCCAATTTAGCTTTAAATGTTGCTAAAGTTTCTTCTGCATCAGGCATGTCCATCTTCGTTGGAACAATAATCTGAGGCCGCTTTAACAAAGCTGGATCATATTCGGCTAATTCATGATTGATTTGCTTATAATTGTCATATGGATCAGAATCAGGATCAACACCACTCATATCAAGTAAATGGAGAATGACACGAGTTCGTTCTACGTGACGCAAGAATTGAATTCCTAATCCAACTCCATTTGAAGCTCCCTCAATCAATCCAGGCAAGTCAGCCATTACAAAGTCACGTCCATCATTTAATCGGACCATTCCTAAATTAGGAACTAAGGTCGTAAAGTGATATTCAGCAATTTTAGGCTTAGCAGCCGTTACTACTGACAAAAGCGTTGATTTTCCAACTGATGGGAAACCAACCAAACCTACATCAGCTAAGACTTTCAATTCCATTCGAATATCAAGTTCGCGACCAGGCTCACCATTTTCAGCAATTTCAGGTGCTGGATTCTTTGGTGAAGCAAAACGAATATTTCCACGTCCACCACGTCCACCAGCAGCTACGACCAATCGATCATCTTTATCTACTAGGTCCCCGATTAATTCACCAGTTTCAGCATTAGTAACTGTCGTCCCTTGTGGAACTCGGATAATCATGTCATCGGCTGATGCACCAGTCATCCCTTTAGTAGCACCATTACCACCAGGTGTAGCCTTAAAGTGACTCTTGTATCGGAAATCCATCAAAGTGCGTAAACCTTCATCTACAACTAAGATTACATCGCCACCTTTTCCGCCGTCACCACCAAAAGGTCCCCCCATATTAATATACTTTTCATGTCGGAAAGAAACAGCTCCATCGCCACCTTTTCCACCTTTAACAAAAACTTTTACTTGGTCAACGAATGCCATCGTCGTACCCCCTTCTGCTCTATCTAATCATGTGATTAGAGCCGTTAAACTTATTTAAAATCTGTCAATTAGAAAAAATTACCAGCTTCCAAAAAGCAAGATTTGATGCGTTATTAACTTGTCTATTGTATCGTATTTAACTCGATAAAGCTAATACCTACGTCAATGAATTGCACCGAGTGATATTTTAAGTGATTGAATAACCTTATCAGAAAGTCCCAATTGCTTCAACTCATCTACAGGTGCTTTTTCAATTTTACCTAATGATCCATATTTTGTGAGCAATTTTTGCCGCGTTTTAGGGCCAACCCCCGCAATTTCATCTAATTTAGAACCAAGTGATGATTTAGAACGTAAATTACGATGAAATGTTATTACAAATCGGTGTACCTCGTCTTGGATTCTTTGTAATAAAAAGAATCCTTGCGACTTTGGATCTAGCTCGGTATGTTCATTGCCTTCCGACTTCAACAAATCTGCGGTTTTATGATGCTCATTTTTAACCATCGCCGCTACTGGTAAATCAATTAATCCTAACTCATCTTCCAAAACTTCTTTAGCCGCATTTAATTGAATGATCCCACCATCCATTAAAACAAGATCCGGCATTTGAGCATGTTCTTTTAATAAGCGTGAATAACGACGTCGAATCACTTCCATGGTTTCAGCTCGCTCATCTGCATGATCTACACTCTTAATTTTATATTTACGATACTTTTGTTTATTTGGAATTCCATCTTCAAAGACCACCATGGCAGAAACAATTTCTTCACCTTGTGTATGAGAATGATCAAAAGCCTCAATGCGATGAATTTCATCAATTCCTAAAGCATCCGCAATTTCTTGCATGGCTCCGTTAGTTTTTTTCTCATTCATTTCCATTAAACGAAACTTTTCATCTAAAACAATCTTGGCATTTTCGACTGCCAAGTTCATCAATGCTTTTTTCTCACCACGTTGCGGCGTCCGCACTATAGTTTGCAAAACAGAACTAATTAATTTAGTATCAACGCCAGATGGTACTAGGATTTCTTTAGGCAACACCGTATTTTTACGATTGTAAAATTGTAAGATAAAACTAGTTAATTCTTCATTTGGTTCATCAACAATGGCAAATAATCTTTTTTCTCGTTTCAACAACCGGGCTTGACGAATGAAGAAAATTTGGACCGACAGCCACCCCTTATCCATATAAAAGTTAAAAAGGTCACGTGGCGTTCCATCTTTAGAAATTATTTTCTGCTTTTCAACCGTTTCAGCAATAAAATGTAATTGATCTCGTAAATCAGCTGCCCGTTCAAATTCTAACTTTTCTGCCGCTTCTTCCATTTTTTGATGTAGTTTTTTAGTAACAACTTGGGTATTTCCGGCTAAGAAACTTTGAATTTTTTTAATTTGCGCTTGATATTCATCAGCTGGAACTTCATGCCAACAAGCTCCCAAGCACTGCCCCATATTTGCGTACAAGCAAGGACGTCCTTGATATCCACTACATCTTCTTAGTGGATAATTTTTCTGAATAAAATGCAATGTTTCTTGAGCAGCATACACATTCGGATAAGGTCCAAAATACTGTGCATTATCTTTTTTAACAATACTAACTAGCTCAATTTGTGGGTCCTTTTCATTCGTTATTTTAATATAAGGGTAACCCGTTCCTCTTTTTAACCGAATATTATAATATGGTTGATACTTTTGAATCAACGTAATTTCAAGTAAGAGCGATTCTTTTTCAGAACTAGTTACAATAAAATCAAAATCAGCAACATTACGAACTAATTCGGCTGTCTTACCATCATGCTCACTCTTAAAATAAGAACGCACTCTATTTTTTAAGTTTTTAGCCTTACCAACGTAGATAATTTTACCATTCAGATCTTTCATTTGATAAGAACCCGGTAAATCAGGTAATAAGGCTAATTTTTGTTCAATATGTTCTGATGCCATAGAGCCCTCTTTCACAACTATTTTCACCCTATTTATACATTTTCAAGTATTTAAAATTAAATTTTATTCTTGATTGTTGTTTTTTTCAAATTTATCAACAATTAGATAAAATATTATTACCATATCAATCTATTGGTTATAACTTAAAACTTTAATTTTGGAATTATCTAATTCTAATTTGGTAATGCTTCCGTTTTGCGGACGAATCTTCAAATCGAATTGACCTTTTCCATATAATTCCATAAGACTAAGCAATGTATTACCATGGCTAATGACTAATACATTATCTCCATCTTGCAAATTATGATTTTCAGAAATTAATTTGAAACCCTTTTGAATTCTTTCCCAATACTCATGCTGATCTTCTGCATCATGGAATGGATCAGCTAATTTCATCATATCTTTTGCTTCTGCTATAGAAAAGGATTCAATAATCTCAGCAAATGATGTCAAATGTTGTGGTGCACCAACTTTAGCCCAAACCGCATCCATATTATCACCCTCAAAAGATCCATAAAATTGTTCTCTAAAGTAGGATGATTTGGTAGCTTTGGTCAAATTACTTTGATGATTTTCAGCTAAAATTAATTCAGCTGTATCTTCAGCCCGCGTTGTGTCTGAAGAATAAGCAGCAGCAAATTTAACTTCAGCCAATTTTCGACCAGTGTCTAATGCATTTTGGATACCATTTTTAGTCAAAGGCGAATTACTCCAGCCTTGTAATTTGTTATAAATATTAAAATAAGTTTGTCCGTGCCGAACCAAATACAATGTTAATTTAGCCATATCATTCTCCTAATTTCAAAATAAATCAATCAAAATATTAATTAATTCAATTCATAAAGTCTACCTACTATTATTATAGTATAATGAACACAAATAAGGAGGAATTCACCTATGGGATTACAATCAAACCGTCAAAATAGCATGGAAACATCTTTTGATAATTTCATCGAATTACCAAAAAAAGATGATAACGAAAAAAATGCTTTCTTAGGTAAGAAAAAACACAAGATTTATTATCTGAAGAAAAATAAAAAAACACGATAAATCGTCGATTATTATACAGACGACAGAGAGGCCAGGACATTTTTGTCCCAGCCTCTTTTTTAATTATTATCTTTTTCTTCACGCTTAACTTCAGCTAATAGCTTTCTTTCAGTTGCATCTAATTCATAATTTTCAAGTAAATCAGGCCGTCTTAAATAGGTCCGGCGAAGTGCTTCTTTTTTACGCCATTCTGCAATATTAGCGTGATGTCCACTCATTAAGACATCAGGAACCTTTTTACCTTTAAAATCAGCTGGACGGGTATATTGAGGATATTCCAAAAGCCCAGTTGAAAATGAATCATCAACCGCTGACATATCATCGCCTAAAGCTTCATCTAATAACCGTACAGTTGCATCAATAATAACCATTGATCCTAACTCACCACCAGTTAAAACAAAGTCACCCAAGGAAATTTCATCCGTAACTAGATCGCGTATCCTTTCATCATATCCTTCATAGTGTCCAGAAATAAACGTTAAATGTTCTTCTTGTGATAATTCTTCGGCCATCTTTTGATCAAAAGTACGCCCAGCTGGGTCTAAGAGAATCACACGCCCTCGGTTACCAGCTACAGCTTCAACATGCTCCATCGCTGAATAAATAGGTTGTGGCGTTAAAAGCATTCCCTGCCCACCACCATAAATGACATCATCAACATTATGATGTTTATTTTCAGTGAAATCACGAAAATCAACTACATTAAAATCAACCAGTTTACGTTCAATGGCCTTTCCAATAATGGATTCTCGCATAGGTGCAAACATATTGGGAAATAAACTTAATACATCAATTCTCATCAGCAACCCACTCTTCTAATAGAACAACTTTAGCAGTTTTGTCATCTAAGTTAATTTCTTTGACCACTTGTTCTGTAAATGGTATCAATAAATCTGATCCTTGCTTCCGTTGTATTACCCAAACATCATTTGCTGGTAATTCTAGAATTTCTTTGACGGTTCCAATAACACTTTGATCCTCATTATTAATAATAGAAAGTCCGACAATATCATGATAAAAATATTCATTTTGATCAAGTACTGGTATTTGAGTATCATCAACCATCAAATCCATTCCTTTATATTTTTCAATAAAATTAATATTTTGTAAGTCTTTAAAACTCAATAAGATAAACTGTTTGTGGTTACGTACAGTTGCAATTTCAACTTCTACATTATTTTTTGCCCCAATCACCATTTTGTTACCTGGCACAAACCGTTCAGTTGAAAAATCGGTTGTTGCAATTACCCGAACTTCCCCTTTAATTCCATGGGTATTGACAATAGTTCCTACTTTATATAAAGACATTCAATTGCTCACTCTCTTTTTTGATATACTATATTTCATGAATTTTAATGCTATGCTTCTAAACTTAAATACTTCTGTAAAGCCGCATTGAACTGTTCATCAGGTAATGTTTCATTTGTAAAACGACCCATAACCGTAAAATCATGCCGATTTTTGAAGCTCAAGGATTTTACCTCAACTAGTGCAACCGCCATGTTTTGTTCAGTTAAGAATATCTGTCCAGGCCCTCGTAATTTTCCTTTAGTGTGCTTACCAACACGCCAACTATGAAAATCAGCTAATTGGAGGGCGGTGTTTTCAACATGATATTGACCATTTAAATCTTGTTTAAGCATTACACCTACTAACTCTGCTGTTGAATATTTACTAGCCATATCTTTAACCGTCCTAATTATTCAATGTAATTAATTATAGATAAATCTAACTATCGACGCAATAGCCAACTACTTAGATTATCCGCTATTCTAAAAGAATTACCAACTTTAGATTTGACATTGATGACAAATGAGTTTAGTATAAATCAGGTCGGTTAATATGTGCAGTTGCACATAAAGGAGAAATATATGAACCCAGAGGTAAGTGATGACCAACTTCAAAGCTTTGGAATTGTCAGCCGTGTCATTCGTACTGAACTAAATCGGGTCCTTAAGCCTTACGGATTGAACGACAGCAATTATTTTTTTATATCTTATATTGCAGATCATCCAGAGTCTTCTCAAGGTGACCTAACTCGAACAATGTTTTTAGATCATAGTACGATTACTAGATCTGTTGCTAAACTAGTTGAGTTAGGCTATCTTGAAAAACATCTTGATGAAAAAGATCATCGAACGACACGTCTCTTTTTAACAAATAAGGGTGCTGAAATTCGATATGAAATACATGAACTCACTACGACTATTTTTGATAATACCTTTTCTGAAATTTCATCTGAAGAAAGTGAAACCATTAAAAGTATATTATTAAAAACAGCCAATCATTTAGAAAAAACGAGGTCTAAGAAATGAATAATACCGCTCAAAAGATGTCTACTAGAGACATCCTCTCGATTGCCGCTGCGGCAATCATGGCATTCATTGGTGTCTTAATTGAAACTTCAATGAATGTTACATTCCCAACTTTGATTCGTCAATTTAACGTTGATTTATCAATGGTGCAATGGCTTACAACTGGATATTTATTGGTTGTATCTCTTATTATCGTTTGTTCTTCTTATATTAAAGGAAGATTTAAAGAACGTAATATTTTTATGACAGGTGTTATCTTTTCAATTATTGGAGATCTTGCCTGTGCCCTAGCACCTGGTTTTTCCGTTCTATTACTAGGACGTCTAATCCAAGCAATCGGAACTGGAATTGTTCTACCACTTCTATTTAATATTATTCTTGAACGTGCCCCAATGGAAAAACGTGGAGTCTTCATGGGATTAGGTGGTCTAATTGTTTCAATGGCACCTGCCCTTGGCCCTACCTTTGGTGGAGTTGTCGTTAACTTTGTTAGCTGGCGTTATATTTTCTGGATTGTCCTACCATTAATGATTATTGGTTTTGTCTTAGGATTTTCAATTGAACAAATCACACCACTTGTTAAGCAAAAATTTGATTGGATTCGTTTAATCTTATTAACTATTATGTTTACAACTCTTACTCTAGGATTTAATACAGTTAGCCAACATGGTTGGTTGAATGGTGAATTAGGTCTTAGCCTAGTTATTACTGCTATTGTAGTATGGATTTTCATTGCTGTTTCTAATCGTTCAAAGCGAGTTTTGATTAATATTTCTATTTTTAAAAACCCTGTCTTCACATTGGCTCTAATTGCTTACGTATTAATTCAATTTTCAAATATTGGTATTAATTTCGTCTTACCAAATTATGCACAAATTGCTGATCATGCTACTGCTATGATTAGTGGTCTTATCCTACTTCCTGGTAGCTTAATTTCTGGATTATTAAATCCTGTCTGGGGTCGTATGTATGACACCCTAGGTGCTAAAAAGCCAATTTTCATTGGAAATTCGATCTTATTCTTAGCAATCATCGCCTTCGCTGTCTTTAGTCTTAAACTAGCACCAGTAATGATCTTAGTTTATTACCTAATCTTTGCCGTTGGAGTTGCTATGTCATTTGCTAATACAATGACTTATGCACTTACCATTACCGGTCCTGAAAAAGAAGCTGACGCTAATGCCATTTTCAACACCCTTCAACAATTCGGTGGTTCAATTGGAACTGTTATCGCCTCTAGCTTCCTAGCTTCTGGAACTGGTAACAATGCTGCTGAAGTAATGCAATCTGGTACACAACATGTCTTCATGTTCTTTGGTATCTTAATCTTCATTAACTTCTTCTTATACCACTTCACATTTAAATTAGGTCATAAATTAATGCCTAATCTATAAATAAATAATTAAAAAAGACTGGTCTATAAAAGACTAGTCTTTTTTTACGTATATAATGAATTACAATAAAACAAAACACTTAATAATTTACTGCATTCTTTTTGATATTTATTTGTATGTATCATTTTAAATTTGACATGATGATGTATTTACAACACTTTGGCTTTTATATTCGACTAAAACATCGTAAGCATCTCATTTTAAGCATTTATCATCATGGTATGAATACTTCATCAGTCTTTGCCTCTTATCACGTTAATAACCATTAAAATTTCATCTAAAAGACACTATAAAAAAGGTTAGTCCCTATTTCTACGGACTAACCTTTTTATAAAACCCTCAAATTACTTTGAGAACTTAGCTTCATGGTACTTCTTCATGATTCCAGCTTCTGATAACAAGTTTTTAACTGTATCAGAAGGTTGTGCACCATTGTTCAACCATCCCATGATAACTTCTTCTTCCAACTTAACTTCAGCTGGTTCAACCAATGGGTTGTAAGTTCCAACGTTTTCAATGAAACGTCCGTCACGAGGTGAACGTGAATCTGCTACAACTACGCGATAAAATGGGCGCTTCTTTGATCCCATACGCTTTAAACGAATTTTAACTGCCATGTTTAATTTCCTCCGGTAATTTTCTACTCTTATTATAATACCAGAGTTATATAACAGTGTAAAGTGTTTTTCCTTTACACATTATTTTTATTTTAGCGGCGCTTTTTCTTATTTTTTTTAATTTGACGCGCCATACGCTTCATAGCCATATCTTGCATCTTTTTACCCATATTACCGCCCATACCAGGCATGTTCGGCATTCCACTAGGCATACCAGGCATACCGCCACCTTGTAATGAACCCATCATTTGTTCCATTTGAGCGGTATTACCATTCATGGCTTTGCTCATCATGCCCTTCATTTGATTAAATTGTTTAATCATTCGGTTAACTTCAACAATCGGACGACCTGCTCCAGCAGCCAAACGACGACGTCTTGAAGGATTAATTAGATCTGGGTCTTCTCGCTCAGCTGGTGTCATTGATAGCACAATAGCTTTCATATGATCAATTTGCTTAGGATCCATCTGCATATTTTGCAAAGCAGGATTATTAGCCATTCCTGGAATCATTTTCATCAAATCTTCCAAAGGACCCATATTTTGAACTTGGTCCATTTGATCAATGAAATCATTGAAATCAAATGTGTTTTGACGCATCTTTTCAGCCTGTTCAGCGGCCTTTTTCTCATCAACATCTTTTTGGGCTTTTTCGATCAGGGTCATTAAATCACCCATTCCCAAAATTCGTGAAGCCATTCGTTCCGGATAGAAGACATCCAAATCGGTCATCTTCTCCCCTTGTCCTACGAATTTAATGGGTTTATTAGTGATCGCACGAATTGAAAGTGCTGCTCCGCCACGAGTATCACCATCCAACTTAGTCAAAACAACCCCAGTAATACCCAAACGATCATTAAAACCAGTTGCCGTTTCAGTAGCGTTTTGCCCAGTCATTGCATCAACAACCAATAAAATTTCATCAGGTTGCGCAATTTCCTTAACATCAGCTAATTCTTGCATTAATGCTTCATCAATTTGTAAACGTCCCGCAGCGTCAATAAAGACATAATCAGACTTCAATTCTTCAGCTTTAGCAAGCCCTTGCTTCACAATTTCACGAGGATCTACATTAGTTCCCATTGAGAATACTGGCACATCAATTTGTTGTCCCAAAGTTTCCAATTGATCAATGGCAGCTGGTCGATAAATGTCAGCAGCAATCATAAGTGGACGTGCGTTTTGTTCTTTCTTTAACTTAAAAGCAAGTTTACCGGCAGTGGTAGTTTTACCGGCTCCTTGTAACCCTACCATCATAATAACAGTGGGTATTTTTGGTGAACGATTTAAGGGAACATCTTGTTCCCCCATCATTGCTGTTAACTCATCATTCACAATTTTAACAATTTGTTGAGCCGGATTTAATCCTTCTAGAACTTTCTGCCCCGCAGCCTTTTCACGAACATCGCGAACGAAACTTTTTACAACCGTATAATCCACGTCGGCTTCCAACAAAGCCATACGAATTTCTCGCATTGTATCCCGTAAGTCAGCGTCTGTAACTTTTCCCTTTTTTCGTAATCCGCTCAATGCAGATTGTAGTCTTTCTGTTAATCCCTCAAAAGCCATTTTATTTAATCCTCCTCAAGCGTAATTAATTGTTCCATTAAATCAATTAATTGCTGATCATTTTGATAATTTTTTTTAATATATGTCTCAATTTCAGCAGCAGCTACCTGCCTTTTTAAATATTCAGCATATAAATGCAATTTATTTTCATAATTTTCTAAAAGCTGCGTACTTCGTTTTAAGTTATCATAGACAGCTTGTCTTGAAACAGAAAATTCATCTGCAATTTCACCTAGTGAATAATCATCTGCATAATATAATTCTAAATAATCATCCTGCTTACTCGTCAATAAAGAACGATAAAAATCAAACAGAATATTAAGCCGCATACTTTTTTCTAGTTCCATCTTATAACTCCAATAATGGTCCGAATAAGCTTTTGGCAAAATCATTAGCATCAAACGGTTTTAAATCACCTACTTGCTCGCCAAGGCCAATCCATTTAACAGGTAAGTGTAATTCATTTCGAATTGGCAAAACAATTCCACCTTTGGCTGTTCCGTCTAATTTAGTTAAGACTATTCCTGTAACATCCGTTGAACTTTTGAATAACTTAGCCTGCTGCAAAGCATTTTGACCCGTTGTTGAATCCAATACTAGGAGAACTTCAGCTGGCTGATCAGGTAATTCACGTTCAATAATACGTTTCATTTTAGCTAATTCTTGCATCAGATTAACATTATTTTGTAAACGTCCAGCTGTATCAACAAATAAGATATCAGCTTGCTGGTCAATCGCCGCCTTCACCCCATCAAATACTACAGAAGCCGGATCTGATTCCGGTGGTCCAGCAATGACTTCAACACCATCTCGTTCACCCCAAACTTGTAACTGTTGTGTTGCCCCTGCTCTAAATGTATCTGCAGCTGCGAGCAAGACCTTCTTTCCTTCTTGCTTATAACGTGCAGCCAACTTTCCAATCGTAGTCGTCTTTCCGACACCATTAACTCCTACAAACAAAATAACCGTTGGCCCAGATTGAGCGAAATGCATTGATGAATCTTCATCACGGCCTTGTTCAGTATAATGATCAACTAATTTCTGTAAAATAACGTTTGAAACTTCTTCTTTGCTCTTAGCATTTTGAAGCTTAACTTCATCTCGTAATTCATCAGTTAATTTAAAGGCGGTTTCAGCACCCACATCAGCCTTGATCAAAGTTTCTTCCAGATCATCAAAAAAGTCCTCATCGACGCGTCTAAAGTTGGCCATAAATTGGTTCCAACGTTGGCTCCAAGACTTTTTAGTTTTATTCAAACCTTGATCCAAGTCTGATTCTGTTGGTTGATTTGGCTCTTCAATGTCCTTCTCTACTTCTGATTCATATACTTCTGTCTGTTCTAAATCAGATGAAGAAGCAACCACATCAGTATTTGGCTCATAAACAGCAGACGCTTCTTCAACTATCTCAATATCCGAATTTTTAACTGCATGAATTTGTTCATTGTTTTGATCTAATAATTCAGCGGTTTTCTCTATTTCATAATCATTTGATACTAATTCAGATTCATTGGCATCAAAGTTATCCTCAACTGGACTTGCTTGTTCACTTGGTTCAGAAAAAGTAATCGTATCATTAGAATTAACTTTTGATATATCACTAACCTTCTCTGCTTCTATATGAGCTTCTAGTGATTCGTTAACTTTCTCTGCTTCATCAATTACAGAATCAATCTCGATTGCCTTAGGTATCAATTGTTCGACTTTAACAATTGCCTGCTTCACTTTGGGCTGAAAAGGATTATCAGCCGTGATTCGTGGATATAACGTTACTACTTCAACCGGCTGTTTCGTTATCTTGGGTTCAGAAGGCTCTCCGGTAAATGCCTTTTTTATTGCATCAAATAATCCCATAATTTGAATTCCTCATTTGTAATTTTAATTTGTTAAACTTTGATAAGCATCTCGTGCAGCCGCTTTTTCCGCTTCTTTTGTCGATTTACCTTGACCTGCACCCAGCTTTTTATCATTGACACTCACAGCTACTGTGAAAATTTGCTCATTATTTTCAATTTGTTCTTCAGCTATTTTTTCATAATTAATTTCCACTGATCCATGCTTCTGCAACAATTCTTGTAATTTCGATTTATAATCAACAAAACGATCATAGAAACCTGTTTTAATTTTAGAAAAGAAAACAAGATCTAACAAATGCATTACTGCATCTTGACCTTGATCCAGGAATAATGCCCCGATAAAGGCTTCCCACAAATCTTCTAAAAGCGAATCTCGATTTCTCGCCCCAGACATCTCTTCTCCATGACCCAATTGGACATATTTATCAAGATGTAACTCACGTGACAAAGCTGCAAATGAACGGGTTTGTACCATTAAGATTCGCAACTCTGTCAATCGACCTTCATCCCAGTCTGGGTAATTTTGAAAAAGATAGACCGCAGATGATTGTTGCATAATTGCATCGCCCAAAAATTCGAGACGTTGATAATCGCGACCTTGATAACCTGGATGTTCATTAATATAATTAGCTTGCGTTAAAGCCTCTTCTAGTAATTTTAAATCATTAAATTGTAAGCCGTATTTATCGGCAATTTCTGCTTGTAATTGCGCAAACATTAAAAATCTCCTTCGATATTCTTCTTTGATTATTCTCTGTATAAGTATACCAAAAAACCGGACCCACAAACGTTCCGGTTTTTAAATTATCATGATATTGCTTACTTTTTAGCTTGATGTTCATAAATGTAATCAACGGTTTGATTAATCGTTGTTAACTTATCAGCATCTTCATCTGGAATTTCGGCATCAAATTCATCTTCCATTTCCAAAACCAATTCCACAAAATCAATAGAATCAACGTCAATATCATTTAAAAAGTTCAAATCACCACTGATTTGATCTGTTGAAAGTTCAAAATGGTCAGCCACTAAGGCTGCCACACGATCATAAATTACTTTTTTCTCTAACATTTTATTTCTCCCTTAATTACTCTTGACTGTCAATTCTAGCGGCCAAATCATTTTTATGTTCAGCCACAAAAGTTTCAACCTTATTAATTAAATCACTACTTAACATTGATTCGATTTGAACCATCGTGGCAGAAATTGCCTCTGCACTGGCGGAACCATGCGCTTTAACAACCGGAGCTTTAACACCCAAAACAACTGCTCCACCATACTGCTCAGGATTCCATTGATGTGCTATATCTTTTAATGTTGGAAGTAATAATCCCGCTCCCATTTTAGCACGAATTCCACCATTTGAAAGTGAATGTTTTAATGTTTTCATAACGGTTTTAGCAGTTCCTTCAATTGCCTTTAAGGTTGCATTACCTGTAAAGCCATCCGATACTACTACGTCGGCCGGTCCTTGTAAAATATTTGCAGCTTCAACATTTCCTACAAAGTTAACCAAATGTTTTGCATGACCCGCCTTAAGCAACTGATGAGCGTCTTTATGCATTTGATCGCCCTTATCTTCTTCGCCACCATTGTTTAACAAACCTACCCGTGGCTGGTCATAGTGTAAGATTTCATGTGCGTAAAACGATCCCAAAACACCATATTCATAAAGATGATTAGCACGATTATCTGCGTTGGCCCCAACATCCATCATCACAAAAGCATCGTGTTCACCACCCATTGCTGGCAATAAAGTCATTAAAGCTGGACGACTAATCCCTTTAATACGTCCCACTAAGAAAATACCTGCCGCTAAAAGAGCTCCAGTATTCCCAGCTGAAAATAAAGCATCAGCCTCACCATGTTTGACCGCATTGGCAGCCATAACTAATGAACTATTTTTACGAGTACGAACCGATTTAACAGGTTCATCTGCCATTGCAATTGCATCATATGCTTGAACTAAACTAATTCGGGTCATATCTTTAATTAGAGGCTTAACTTGATCAAGTTTTCCAAATAATACAAATTCTACATTTGGTAATTTGTCTCGAGCACTCTCTACCCCGGATACTACAGTGGTTGGTGCATCATCCCCACCCATTGCATCTACGGCGATTTTATACATCTTTTTTTCCTCTTTTTCTAGTATTATTACATAATATCATATAGATAAAATCACACCTAATCAAAATTTCGATATCTTTCCATCGTTTCTGACAAAAATTTACTAAGCATAATATTTTCAGGTTGATCAGCCCAATCGGGAGTATTCACAATTTCAAGAGCTTCTTGTTGAGCGGTTTCCATCATAATTAAATCATGAACTGGATCCCCCACCTTAAACTCAGGCATTCCAGATTGTCGATTTCCCAAAACGTCCCCTGACCCTCTTAATTCTAGATCTTTTTGAGCTAAAACAAAACCATTGGTCGTTTTAGTCATCGCTTCCATCCGTTCGATTCCAAATTGAGTTTTCGGATCTGAAATCAAAAAAGTATATGATTGACGTTGACCTCGACCAACTCGTCCACGTAACTGATGTAATTGAGCTAGTCCAAAGCGATCAGCATCTAAAATCAACATAACTGTAGAATTAGGCACATCAACCCCGACTTCAATCACCGTAGTTGCCACTAAGACTTGAAATTCATTCCGTTTAAAAGATTCCATCACAGTATCTTTTTCTTGATTAGACAAACGCCCGTGTAGCAGTCCTACTTGATACTGTGGTGCAAAATATTTCATAAGGTCTTCATAAACGGCTTGTGCATTTTGAACATCTAAAGTTTCAGATTCTTCAATTAACGGAGTAACTACATAAGCCTGTGCACCTTCATCTAGTTGTTTTCGAATAAAGCTAACAGCCTTTTCAAATTCATTATTTCTTAACCATTGTGTTTTGATGGGCTTTCGTCCAGATGGTAACTGATCAATAACTGAAACATCCATTTCCCCATAAGCCGTAATAGCTAATGTACGAGGAATAGGAGTTGCAGTCATCGCTAAAATATCGGGATTCATTCCAATTTCACGCAATTTTGCACGCTGCTTTACTCCGAATCGATGCTGCTCGTCAATGACAGCCAGGCCAAGATTGTGAAAAGCAATATCCGTTTGTATTAAAGCATGCGTTCCAATTAAAATATCAATATCCCCATTTGCTAAATCAGCTAATATCTGCCTTCGCGGACCAGCTTTCATTGATCCAGTCAATATTTCGATGCGAACATCATTTACATCAAAGAATTGGCTCAAAGTTTTGGCATGTTGCTGAGCTAAAATTTCAGTGGGAGCCATTAATGCTGCCTGCATACCAGCTGATACAGCTGCGTACATAGCTAAGGCAGCCACCACCGTTTTACCAGACCCTACATCTCCTTGCAGCAAACGATTCATATGCTTAGGTCGACGTAGGTCAGCCACAATTTCGTTCACCACTTTTTTTTGAGCAGCTGTTAGTTCAAAAGGCAATGTCTGAATAAAGGCTTTTAATTTATTATTATTAAACTCAATAGATCGTCCATGATAACTTTGGTCTGTCATTTTTAATAATTGTAAGCGCATTTGAAATAAAAAAAACTCTTCAAAAGATGCCGTTCGACGAGCAGCATGAGCCTCAATTGCATTTTTTGGTACATGCATTCCAAACAGCATTTCCATTCGTGGTAATAGGCGGTAACGGAATCGAATAGGCTCGGGAATTAAATCTACAAAGAGTTCTTTATATTTACCAAGTGCTTGCTCAATCAGCGCTTTCAATGTTTTTTGAGTAACTTCTTTTGAAGCAGGATAAGTAGCTTGTAGTTCATCCATACTATCTTTGGCTAAAATTTTAATTCCCATCAGGGTTTGGCGCCTTTGTTCATAGGTCCCATATATAGCAACCTCTTCACCTAACTTTAACTTTTCCTGCACCCAAGGTTGATTAAAGAATGTTACTACAATATTTTCGTTTTCGACAAGCAGTCTGAAATTTATGCGTGTTTTTCGATATCCATAACGGGATAAGACCGGTTCAGAAGAAACAAGACCTTTGAATGTTACTTTTTCCCCACTCCCTACTTCGGAGGGTAGTTTGGTGGCCAGATCACTATAGCGTAAGGGAAAATGGCTTAAAAGGTCTTCAATCGTAAAAATTCCTAAATGATGCAACCCATCAAGACGTTTAGGACCTACACCACTCAGTTCTGCGACCGAATCATTTAATTGCATTGTCTCCCCTCCTTTTTTATTATTCTATTAATTATACATTGTTTTTTTACAATAACTAACGAGCTTTATCATAAATCACTTAAATTTAGACCTATTTTTATCACATAATAAATTAAAAAAAGATCGCTTTAATTAGGCGATCTTTTTCTTAATATTTTAAATTAAAATGCTAATGAAATGAAATTTAGTAAGAATAGCAAAGCCACTACCCACAGTACCGGTGTAATTTCAGAAGCTTTCTTTTTGGCAAGCTTAACGATGATAAAGAAAATGAACCCAGCTGCAATTCCATATGAAATTGAATATGATAGGGCCATAAATGCGGAAGTAAAGAAGGCCGGGATGGCGACTTCTAAGTCATTCCAATCAATGGCCTTGAACTCATTCATCATTGAGATTCCCACAATGATCAAAATCGGTGCCGTGGCTGCAGAAGGTATTACCCCCACAAGTGGTGCTGCCACAATTGAGAACATAAATCCAATTGCAATGACCAAAGAAGTTAGTCCAGTACGACCTCCAGCATTAATTCCAGAAGCTGATTCAATGAAAGTCGTCGTATTTGAAGTTCCATATATTCCAGCAAACATTGTGGCAAAAGTATCAGCGACTAGTCCACGATCCATTTTAGATTTAAAGCCTTTACCTTCTTCAAATTCTTTTTGATCTTGCTTTGAAAAAATACCAGTTGTTAAACCAGTTCCAATGAATGTCCCAATCGCATCAAACAATCCGGAAAGTCCCATTGAAAATACCGTTAAAATAACTACTAAAATTTGCTTAGGCGTAGTGAACATCGACCAAAGGCCGTCTTTACCCAACGCTGCCCCAAATACAGTCCCAAAATCATGGAAAGTAGTAACAAATGAATTATGAATATCAACATGAATATTCGTTACTCCCATAGGTATTCCAATTAAGGTTGTTAATAATACAGTAATCAAATAGGCTCCACGAACTTGTTTCACTACTAAAATCACAATAATAATCAAACCAATTAAAGCTAATATAACTGGGGCAGTATTAAAGTTAGCTAATGATGGAGTTGTACCACCACCAGCAACCATTGTTTCAATTGCCTTAGTTCCTTGTCCTGAATGAAAAGGTTTATTATTAATGCTTAAAATACTATCACCACCAACAATAAAGTTAATAAATCCCGCATTTTTTAAACCAATATAGGCAATAAACATTCCAATTCCAGCAGCAATTGCATGCTTTAAAGAAATTGGAATAGCCTTGACGATGGCTGATCTTAATTTTGTCAACGTAATGATCACATCAACTAATCCAACCAAGAAAACCATCCCTAACGCTTGTTGCCAACTAAAGCCTAAGCCAAATACAATGGTATAAGTAAACATTGCTTGCATCCCAATTGAAGGTCCAATGGCATACGGTAAATTAGCAAAAAGTCCTGTAATTAATGTTCCAGTAATTATTGTTAGAATTGTGGCCATGAAGACACCTTGTGATGGCATCCCGGTCATTGATAAAACAGCTGGATTCAAGAAAATAATATAGGCCATCGCCACAAAGGTTGTTAAACCAGCTGTGACTTCCGTTCTAACCGTTGTATGGTTCTCCGATAATTTAAAAAAATGCTCAAACACGATTTATATCCCCCGAGAAATAAAATATGCGTCTCCGAATCCATACCAAAGACGCATGAAATAAAAGAAGACGTAAAGTAATAAACTTTACGTCGTCAACAAAAACCTATAATGCCACTTAAAAAAGCAACATCAAAGTATTTTATTTCAAGTCTGTGGCAGAACACGTTAACGACTGATTGATTTAAAATGTTGTTTTAACAATACCGCTCATTTCAAAATTAGTCAAGATAATATCACAATTAAACAGATCTTAAATTTTTTTAAATATTTCTATAAAAAAACTAAAACTACGTTAAGACGTAATTTTAGTTTTTTATTTATAATTTAATATTACATCTCACTTGGTGCTTTAACTCCCAAAAGGCGCAAAGACTCAGTCAGATTATTTGATACCGCTTGTACAAGGGCTAAACGAGCATTCAATTCATCATCTTCTACCAAGATTTTTGAATTAGCATAATACTTGCTAAAAGTACGTGCTAAGTTCAAAGCATATTTAGCAATCACTGATGGTTCACGATCACGCCAGGCCCGACGAATAACTTCATTAAAAGTCCCAAGTAACTTAACTGTCTCCCAGACTTTTTCATCTGAAATTTCTAAGTGTTCTGGATCAATTTCTGGATTACCTGCTTTTCGCAAAATTGAGTGGGCCCGAGCATTAGCATATTGCACATATGGTCCAGTATCACCTTCAAAACGCACAACATCTTCTAGTTTAAAGTCAAAATTCAAAGTCCGTTCATTCATCAAATCATGGAAAACGACCGCTCCAGTTCCAACTTCATGAGCAACTTCTTCTTTATTTGGAAGATCAGGATTCTTTTCATTAATTTGAGCCAAAGCCAAATTTTCAGAATCAGCCAAAACATTCTTCAATAAAATAATTCGACCTGAACGTGTTGATAATTTCTTCCCATCAACCGTAATCATTCCAAATACGATATGTTCAATATCGTCAGACCATTCATAACCCATTTCTTTCAAAATAGCTTTCAATTGTTCGAAATGTTCACGTTGTTCCCCACCAACAATGTAAAGAGATTTTACAAAGTTGTAGTTCTTCTTACGATAAGTCGCAGCAGCAAGGTCACGAGTCATATACAAAGTAGCACCATCGGTTCGTTTGATCATAGCTACATTTAAATCATAATCATCCAAGTTAACAACTTGCGCTCCTTGTGACTCAACTAGCTTTCCTTTTTCTTCCAAGCGATCGATCACAGCTTCCATCTTATCGTTGTAGAAAGCCTCACCGTTGAATGAATCAAATTGAATATCCAAAGAATCATAGACATCCATAAACTCCTTTAATGATTCATCTCTAAACCATTGCCAAAGTTCCAAAGCCTCAGTATCGCCATCTTCTAGCTTTTTAAACCAAGCTCGACCTTGATCATTTAATTCTGGTTCATTTTCAGCTTTAGCATGGAATTCAACATAATAACGAACCAACGTATTAATTGGATCAGCTCTGACCTCAGCCTCTGAGCCCCATTGCTTGTAAGCAACAATCAACTTACCAAATTGAGTTCCCCAATCACCTAAATGGTTAATTTTAATTGGTTGATAACCATTGGCTTTTGATATTTCTGCCAAAGAATTTCCAATGACAGTTGACCGTAAGTGTCCCATCGACATTGGCTTGGCAATATTTGGAGAAGACATATCAATTGTAATATGTCCTGCTTCTCCATCTGTATTATGCCCATAATTTTCATTGGAAATAATTTCTTTTAAGATATTCGCCCCAGCAGCCTTAGGATCTAAAAAGAAATTAACATAAGGTCCCATTGCAATAACTTTTTGATAATCACTAGTATCCATTGCGTCAACTAAGTCACTTGCAATCAAATTGGGCGCTTTTTTTAATTCCTTTGCTAAGGTGAAGGTTGGGAAAGCATAGTCACCCTTGCTTGAATCTTTTGGAACTTCTATCTTGGCCTTTAACGTCTCAACATCTAAATCAGGTAAAATCGTTGACAATGTTGATGCTATTTTTACTTTATAATCCATCGACTTTTCTCCTAGTTCGTTTCTTCTGGCTTCTCATCCGTGGTTTCTTCTTCAGGCAATTCACGAGGAGCTGGGTTTTCAGTCTTAACTAAAATTTTTGTTTCACTCATTCGGGTAATTGCTCGTCGGTTATATTCAACCACAGTTGCATCGTCAGCTGGATCATTTTCAGTAATCATGACCAATAAGGCATGTTCGTATATTTTTTCAATAATTCCTTTAAAGGAATGTTCGAAATTAGCAAATGCGGGTGCTTCAACATAGTCACCAATATCAAATTCTGATGTATTTACAAGCGGTTCTTTTTTAGCCATTCGTCAATCCTCTTTTGTTTTTGTATTTAATTAATTTTGTATAAAAATTCAACGCCAATCAACATATTATACCAATTTTTAGGTTAATTTTCCAGCTCTGAAACAACTCGTTGTGCAACATTCCAGTCATTTTCATATGGGGTATCCACCCCATTAACTTTTTGATATTCATCTAGACCTTTTGCTGCTATTACTACAACATCATTAATTCCAGAAGCACTAATCGCTCGTTCAATAGCAAGCGAACGATCCATTTCTCTTAAAATTTCTACCTTTGGATTTATAATATTTTGTTCAATCTCATCCGCAATGGCTGAAGGATCTTCAAATTGAGGATCATCCGCCGTTAAAATGGCAACATCAGCTCCTTCACTTAAAGCTTTCCCAATGCCTGGGCGACGAGAAACCCCTTTATTTCCAGGAGCCCCAACCACTACGCGTAAGACCTTTACTGCTTCATTTGATCGTACGAATTTTAATAAGGCCGCAATTGAGGCATAGTTATGTGCATAATCCACATAGATTGTCCCATGCTTTTGCGTCGAAAACATTTGCATTCTTCCAGGAATTTGAACTTCTTCTAATCCAGCTTCAATTGCATCTGGATCAGCACCGACTAACCGACTTGCTAAAGCTGCCGCAGTGGCATTACTTTCGTTAAAATCGCCTGGCAAATCTAGATCATAATTTCCTTGAATATTTAGTCTTTGTGCCTGTTGATTCATTTCAATCAGATCAAAATTTGAACCGCTTAAATTAGCAGAATTTGTCCTAAATTCTAAGTCCGGTTTAACTCCATCATCTTGTTGCGCTCCATAAAGCCAAATCCCATCACGAGGAATTAACTCTGTAGCTCGAGCCATCAATTCTGAAAAATGTTGACTTTCTGCATTCAAAATAATCTGATCAGAATGATCAATTAACATCATTTTATGTGCTAAGTAGTCTTCAAATGTCGGATGTTCATTTTCTCCGACATGATCAGGAGAAATATTCAAAAAAATACCAACGTTATATCGGAGGCCATAAACCCGTCGCATTTTAAACGCTTGTGAAGAAACTTCCATCACCATATGTGTCATGCCATTATCAACAGCTTCGCGCATTAATTTAAATAGATCTAATGATTCTGGTGTTGTCAAATGAGCACGGTAATGATTTTCTGGTTTTGGTCCAGTAATCTGACTAATTGTTGATGACAAGGCGACTTTATTATCTGTAGCATGTTTTAAAATATCATAAATCATGTATGTCGTTGAAGTCTTCCCTTTTGTTCCCGTCACACCAATTAAGTTTAGGGAACGTTGAGGATAATCATAATAAGTCATACTTAAAATACTCATAGCCGCCAAACTATCTTCAACATACCAGATTGGAATTGTTATATCATTTAATACTGGCTTTTGTTGGGTAACAATTCCATTTGCCCCTTTTCGTAAGGCCTCTTCTAAATATTTAGCAGGTAATTCCCCTTTAATAATAAAAAGAGAATCTGATTCCACTTGCTTTGAATTATAACTAATCGTTTGAAAGACACGTTCTTGATCTTCTGGTGCCTGTACTAATAATCCTTCATCTGATAATACATTAGTTATTTGCTCTGATGTTAATACCATTGAAAATTATCCCTCTTCCTCGTTAAAAATTGCTCTTAATGTATAAATTGATCCCGTCACAACAATTAAAGCATTCGATGAAGCTCGATACTTACGGGCTAATTGTATTGCTGCACTAGGATCATCGGCAATTTCAACATCTATATTATTTTTAGTGTTGTGTAGACAATATGATGCCATTGCTTCAGCCGACATCCCCTCTTTTGACTCAGGAGTTACGGCAATAATTGTTGACGCGATACTAGCTACCAGATCAATTATTTCATGTGCATTTCGATCATCCAATAACCCTAAAACAAAAACAGGTTTAAATGGTAAATGCCAAGCTTTAATTGAATCTCTTAATCCGCTAATTCCATCTAAATTACTAGCACCATCATACAATATATTACGATCAGCAACATATTCCATCCGCCCAGGAATTGATATGTTAGATAAAGCTGCCATTGTCTTATCCTTGGACAATTGGAACCCTTTTTGCTGTAAATAATTAACGATTTGAAGCACCGTACTTAAATTACTAGCTTGATATGCTCCGGCCAATGGTAAATGAATATCAGGAATATCAGGAATATCATCAATTTTTAATGATAATCCCTGTGGTGCAGTAGATAGAATCGTTATCTGAGGCAATGGGTAAGGGTTCCAAAATGCATGAACTGCATCAGTCTGTTCATGCAAAACTTTTTGAACATCATAATCTTGACCTGGGTAACTAACAATTAATGCACCTGGCTTTATAATTTTGGCATACTCATTAGCTACTTGTTTTAAAGTTGAGCCCGTTGAACAAATATTATCAACTGAAATTTTAGTATACGCAATTAAATAGGGGGTTCGGACCGCATTAGTGACATCATTACTTCCTCCTGGCCCCTCTTCTAAGATTACAAATTGAGTATCTTGTTGTGCAAAATAAACTAAGGCGATCAGAACCCACCACTCAAAAGTGCTGAGTAGTGAAAAATCACCATCATGTTTTTTAATTTGGAGTGTAATTTCATGAACAATTTTGACCACATCTTTTTGACCAATTGGTTGACCATCAATGGTGATCATCGTTAAATCATCTTGAATGGCTGGTGCCGAAAA
Organism: Weissella koreensis KCTC 3621; assembly: GCF_000277645.1. The sequence continues at coordinate 60,980 of NZ_AKGG01000012.1, forward strand.
ATGGCCAACATGGTACTGACTCTCCTGTAGAATGCTTTTCAGCATAGTTCCTGTTGATCCTTTACCATTGGTCCCAGCAATATGAATAATTCGTAGCCTTTTATCTGGATTCCCCAACCACGATAAAATTTCGCTAATCATACCCACGCGGGCTAACGAAGGTTTTACAGCTTTCGCAGCTGTAATTTTTTTATTAATTTTACTGTAATCTTCACGACCAACCATATCATCACTATCCTTATTATTATTGTTCCATTCAAAACTTCTTACCAAATTATACAATGTTTTGTCGAAAAAAAACGTTATTCACAAAAACTTCAAATTTAGAGCATTAAAATCATACATAATTATGCAATAAAAGAGGATTGAAGTCATGCATAATTCTTCAATCCTCTTATTAAATTAACATTAACTCTATGTGTTCAGTATACAAAAAATTTATAACTTTTCAAGTGCTGCAATTCTTTGTTCCATCGGTGGATGAGTCGAAAATAGATTGTTCATCTTATCTCGACTTAAAGGATTACTAATATATAATCCTGCGCTCGATGGCGCGACATTATCTTCTTGCATAGGTTCGCTCTGCGATATTTTTTGTAAAGCTGAAATCAGCCCTTGCGGATTTCGTGTTAACTCAACAGCACCAGCATCAGCCAAATATTCGCGATTTCGCGAAATAGCAAGTTGGACAACAGTTCCCATAATAGGAGCTAAGATCAGTACCAGTAATGAAACAATTATACCTAAAATATTATTACTGTTATTGTCTTCATCGTCTCGACGTCCGCCACCCCAAAACATAAAATTAGTTCCAAAGTTAGCTAACAAGGCAATTACTGATGTTAAAGCCACTGCCAATGTTTGAATCCGAATATCATAATTTCGTACGTGCGTCATTTCATGAGCCATAACGCCTTCTAATTCTGTCCGATTTAATCGTTGTAGAATTCCAGTCGTGGCTGCAACTGCTGCATTTTTAGGATTATTACCAGTTGCAAATGCATTTGGCGAAGGATCATCAACAATAAAAACACGCGGCATTGGAACATTTGCTACTAAAGCCATATCTTCCACAATGTGCCACAGTTCTGGTGCATCATCTGGACCTTGCAACTCCTGAGCATGATTCATTTGCATTACAATATCAGTCGATTGGCTATAGATGTAACCAACATAAACAATTCCTACAACCAAGGTAATCATTAACCCCATAGACACTGATCGCCACACAAAGTAGCCCAAAGCCGCTCCTACAATTACCAAAAAGATAAAGAATCCGATAAATAACAACACCGTTTTTCGCTTATTTTGACTAATCTGGTCATACAACATATTTATATTCCTTGATCATTAAATGAAACTTTTGGTGCGACTTTTTCCTCACTAGGAACTTCTAAGAAAGCAGACGGTTCAAAATGTCCCATCTTAGCAACAATTGAAGTTGGAAACATTTGAATCTTCGCATTGTAATTTGAAGTTGTTGAATTAAATAATTGACGAGAATATGCAATTTTATTTTCAGTATTAGTTAATTCTTCCATCAAATTAGTATATTGCTGATTAGCTTTTAAATCAGGATAGGCTTCTGATAAAGCAAAAACAGATTTCAAAGCTGATGATAATTGATTAGAAACCTCCATAGTTGCTTCTTGATCATTTGCTGGAATCTCCATCAATTGGTTTCGCAAACCTATTACTTTTTCCAAAGTGCCTTGTTCATACTTGGCATAACCCTTAACCGTCTCAATTAAATTTGGAATCAAATCATTACGTCTCTTCAATTGAACATCAATTTGAGACCATGAATCCTTAGTGTGCATCCGTGCTGAAACTAAGCCATTATAAATGACTACATAAGCAATCACTAATACTACTATTATTACAATTAAAATAAGTATACTCATATAAATTATTTATCCCCTTTAACTATTAAAGATAAGTCGCAATCGTGGCTTGAATGGCAGTTAATTGATCATCAGCCTCAGCGGATGTTGCGCCTTTCGTCCCCACGTAAAACTTAATCTTTGGCTCAGTTCCTGAAGGGCGAACAGCTACCCATGAACCATCAGACAACCAATATTTCAATACTTCTGCAGTTGGTAATGTTATTTTTTGAACTGCCCCTGTTTGCATATCAGTTTCAGTTCCAGCTGCAAAGTCCTCGACCTTAATAACATTCAATGAACCAAAATGTTTAGGTGTTTCTTGACGGAATTTAGCAATTAATTGTTCAATTTGTTCTTTTCCATCAATACCCTTAAAGGTCAATGACTTAGTGTTTTCAACAAAATAACCAAATTTTTCAAATAATTCTTGGACACCATCATAGACAGTTTTACCAAGTGATTTATAGTAAGCGGCCACTTCAGCCATCAAAATTGTTGCTTGAACTGAATCTTTATCACGTGCAAACGGCTTTACCAAGTAACCATATGATTCTTCAAAACCAAAGAGAAAAGTATGATCATGGTTAATTTCATAATTTTTAATCTGTTCAGCAATATATTTAAATCCAGTCAAAACGTTAATAGTCTCAATCCCAAAGCTGGCAGCAATATCTGCAGCAAATTCTGAAGAAACGATTGACTTAACTAACACCCCATTTTCAGGTAACTTATTAGCTTCCTTTTGAGCAGTTAAGATATAATTCATCAAAACTACACCAATTTGATTACCCGTCAACATAACATATTCACCAGATGGTTGACGTACGGCAGTTCCCATTCGATCAGCATCGGGGTCAACAGCGATTACTACATCAGCACCTTCTTGTTTGGCTAGTTCAATCCCCATCGCCAAAGCTTTTGGATCCTCGGGATTAGGTAATTCAACAGTTGGGAAATCACCATTTGGTTCTTTTTGTTCTGGAACCATTAATACATTTTTAAAACCTGCATTTTCTAAAGCTTGACCAGTAATCATCGCCCCAGTTCCATGCAAAGGTGAGTAGACTAACTTCATATCACGCCCAACAGTGTCGATTAATTCATGATTAATTGATACTGTTTTAACATTTTCAAGATAAGCTTGATCTAAATCATCAGATAAATCTTGATATAAATCTTTAGCTCGTAAATCATCTAAGTTAGCCACTGGAACATTAAACATATCAACCTGTCGAATTGCATCAGTAATGATATCAGACTCTTTAGGTGGCATCTGCCCACCATCTTCACCATATATCTTATAACCATTGTAGTTTTTAGGATTATGAGAAGCTGTAATCATAATTCCTGCATAAGTATTTAAATGTCTAACCGCAAATGATAGCTCTGGCGTTGGTCGAAGGCTTTCAAAGACGAACGCTTTGATACCATGCGCTCCCAACACGCGTCCTGCTTCTTGAGCAAATTCCTGTGAATAATGTCTTGAATCATATGAAATTGCTACACCACGTGCTTTTATAGCGTCATCATTAAATGAATCAATTAACTGTGAAAGGCCTTCAGTGGCTTGACGAACAGTATAAATGTTCATCCGATTAATTCCAGCCCCAAGGATCCCACGCATTCCAGCTGTTCCAAAACTTAATGGTGTATAAAAAGCATCCTCTCGTTCACTATCATTTTGCATGTTAGCTAAATCAGCTTTTAAATCGGCAGGTAAATCGTGCTTTTCTGACCAAATTTTATATGTTTCTTCCCAACTCATATTATTTCTCCTAGTTCTAACTAATCTTTATCGTATTACATCTTTGAAATTGTTTACATTATTATATCACAGCACTATTAGTACCACTATCCTGACATGTATTAATTAGTAAAACATTATAAATACAGCTTAAAGCAAAAAAGCAAATTAGACAAAATATGTCTAATCTGCTTTTTAAAATTTAATGTTATTAATAACTTTTAACATTATATTCTTTTTATTTAATTGAAAAGTTAGTTATTCTACTGCCAAATAAATAGGATAAAGAGGTTGATTTCCAGAATGAATTTCGACTTCCATCTCACTATCTAATTCTTCAATATAGCTAGCCAACTCTTCAGCATCAGACTTAGTTGAATCTGCTCCATAAATTAATGTAACAATTTCATCATCCTCATCTAACATTTTTTCCAGCAATTTTTGGGCTGCTGCTTTTATATCACCTGCAGGTTCGGCGACAACGATGTCTCCATCCAAAAGGCCAATCGCATCACCAACATGAATCTCTAACCCACCAATTGTTGTATCGCGTACTGAAGTTGTGACAGAACCAGACTTAACATCAGCAAGTGCCAAAGTCATATTTTTAGCATTATCTACTAACGATGCATCTGGATTGAAACCAACTAGCAAGGCTGTTAACCCTTGTTGAACTGTTCTGGTTTTAATAATTTCAACCGGAATGTCTAACATCGACTTGGCTTGATCAGCTGCCATAAAGATATTGGAATCATTTGGCAAAACAATTGCTTGTTTGGCTCCACTATCTTTAATCGCTGAAACAATATCAGATGTTGATGGTGCTTGGGTACTATCAATAATAATATTAGCCCCTGACGTCTTAAAGAGGTCTTGTACACCATCACCAGCTGCAATTCCAATGACTGCCAATTCAACTTGAAGTGGTTCATTCTTTTGTTCATCTTTAGCTTTTTGCGCTGCCATAGATGCTTCTACTTGTTGATAACGCATGTTATCAACTTTAGTCTTACGTAACGACCCATACTTCAAGCCCCATTCAAAGACTTTTCCTGGATGCTCAGTATGAATATGAACTTTAACAACTTCTTCATCATTAATAACCAACAATGAATCACCTAAATTAGCTAAGTAATCGTAAAATTGATCATAATCAAATTCAGTATCATAAGTTGTTCCAACAGCAAGATCGACCATCATTTCAGTACAATAACCATATTTAATACTATCTGGATTAAGCTCACCCTGAACTCCAGTATTATGCAAATCTTGAATCATAGCTTCAAGACCAGCATTATCAACAGCATTATGCTTGATTTCTTGACCAGACAAAACAGCATAAAATGCTTCAAGAACAATAACTAACCCTTGTCCACCAGAATCAACCACACCCACTTCCTTTAAAACAGGAAGCAAATCAGGTGTAGATGCTAAAGCCTTTTCAGAAGCATCATAAGCTGCTTTTGCAATTTCAACTACGTTATCAGATTGTTTAGCTGCATTATTTGCTGCTGATGCTGCCTCGCGAATAACAGTTAAAATAGTCCCCTCAGTGGGCTTCATAACAGCTTTATAGGCCGTTTCAGCTCCACCCATTAAACCATTAGCAAAAGTCCGGGCTGTCAATACCTCTTCATCTTTAACGGCATTAGCAAACCCACGGAAAATTTGAGATAGAATAACTCCAGAGTTTCCACGAGCGCCCATCAATAAACCTTTTGAGGTTGCCTTAGCTAAAGAACCAAGGCGCAAATCAGTTTCATCACGCTCATACTCAGCTCCAGAAGCCATCGACAAAGTCATATTAGTTCCCGTATCCCCATCTGGAACTGGAAAAACATTTAATTTATTAATTTTTTCTGCATTATCTTGCAATGTATTTGCTGCAGCGTTGATCATTTTACCAAATTCAACGTTTGTAATTTCTGTTACAACTTCCACAATTTCAAATCCTCCGAAATACTCCGATTATTCACCCAAAATACGAACGCCTTGGACAATCACATTGACTTCATCGGCGATAATTCCCAGCATACTACTTAAATCATTTTTAACACGTGCTTGCACGCTCTTTGATATTTCTGAGATCTTCATTCCATAACCCACAATCACATAAACATCTACAGCAATTCCAGTTTCAGTCTCACGAACAACTACCCCTTTAGCATAATTGTCTCCACTCAAAGCTTGGTTAATTCCATCACGTAAAGGATTTTGGCTGGCCATCCCAACCACACCATAATTATCAGTTGCTGCGCCACCAACAATTTTAGCAATTACATCATTTTCAATTTGAACGGTTCCTTGTTCGGTTTGAATCTTTACTGCCATATCCTAAAACCCCCTTATAAAATCCATAATCAATATTTTATCACAGAACTTAAGACAGCTCTATCAATTGTCACTAAATTCAATGGTTACTTTATTTTAACGCAACTGATTAAAAATGTGTAAATTATTGTTAAATCAGCCTACCATTACTGGTAAATAAAAATTGTCATTTTCTCTTTTTTGTAAAGAAAAAGCTACCTAAATAATTAGATAGCCATAATCTATTTGATATTAAACACGTTCGATTGAACCGTTCTTCAACCCAGCCTTCAAAGTACGGGCTGATAAGTAAACTTTTTTAGGTGCTGCTCCGTTAATTTTAACGGTTACCTTTTGCAAGTTTGGCTTCCAGCTACGACGGCTTGAGTTAAGGGCGTGTGAACGTTGGTTACCGAAGCGCGTACGCTTTCCGTTGACTGCATCAACTGCCATGGTGTGACCCTCCCATCTTAAGCTCTTTATTTCAGTGCTTTAATTTACTTAAATAATCTTATCAAAGCGTGGAACAATATGCAAGCACTTTGTGTAAAGTAATATTACTTTACATCATTTTTTTTGAATAATTAGTCGGCATCTTTAGATTGAATGACCGCAATAAGTCCCGATTTAAATGAAAAATGGTTTGTTTCACCCACAAATTCATTAGATCCCCAAATAGTGACTGGACCATTCCAATCAGTTAAAGGATATTTTTCATCAATTAACGTTAATCCAGTGACAGGTTCAATCGCGGCAAATCCAACATATTTCATCCCAGAAATCTTTTCAATAGTATAATTACCAGGAAGATAGAAATCAATCACATTATTTTTATCAATAATACGACACTGATCGGCTATTCTTTTCAAATTAGGCTTCGCAAACATCAAAATATTATGCAACAAATGATCTAAACGACCACCAGTTGCACCATATATTTCAATCAATTTTGGCTGGTATTTTTGTTCAATTACCTGCAAAATTGCCTCAGCGTCTGTTTGAACTTGTTCTTCTTTGCTAATTATTTCCGGCAATTTCGATGCAAGATCAGAATGATGTTCAAAATGAATTGAATCTAAGTCACCAAACGTTAATATAGGAGTTATGCCTAGCTTCATTAAATATAGTGCGCCACGATCAGCAGCCACCCATGGTCCCGATAAAGATCCATTTTTTAACTCTAACGGCCATTCAGACTGAGGTCCACCAACTAGTAATCGAATTAATTGATTAGTTTTATCCTGTGCCTGCATCAATCCTCACCTCATTTGACTCGAATTACTTAGTGACTTCCTTTAAACGTGCAACCTTAGCTGCAGGATCAACTTTGTCATAAACATATGAACCAGCAACAGCAACAGTAGCACCTGCTTCGTAAGCTAGCTTAGTCGTCTCATCATTGGCACCACCATCAATTTCAATATCATAATGATATCCATTTTTAGTCTTTAATTCAGATAATTCAGCAATCTTAGCTAAAGTTTCGGGCAAGAATTTTTGTCCCCCGAAGCCAGGATTAACAGTCATAACCAATACTTGGTCAACCATATGTAATACTGGTGCAATTGATGAAACAGGTGTTGCTGGGTTGATTACAACCTCAGATTTGATCCCATGCTCATTAATTTGTTGTAATGCTCGGTGAAGATGTTGAGTAGCTTCATAATGAACACCTAAAATATCTGCCCCAGCTTCAACGAAAGTATCAATATAACGTTCTGGTTGTTCAACCATTAGGTGCACATCCAAGACCATGTTAGTTTTTGGCTTCAAGGCCTTCACCCACCCTGGACCATATGAAATAGATGGTACAAACATTCCGTCCATCACATCAATATGCAAATATTCAGCGCCTGCTTTCTCAACAAGCTTGACATCTTGTTCTAAGTTCAAATAATCAGCTGCTAAAATTGATGGTGCTACTTTAATTGACATAATATCCCCATTTCCTGTTGAATTTGAATGTAATTCAAATTATTCTAAATTAACTCACCTAGATTGGTAAAGTTAATGTTTTTTATCATGTTTATTATATACCGGCCGGCGGTCTTCAATCAAATCATAAAACAATTTATAGTTATTATATCTTGATTGCATTATTTCACCATTCTCAACGGCTTCCTTTACTGCGCAATTTGGCTCATTCAAATGGACACATCCGCGAAAACGGCATTGGCTAGAATATTGGTTAATTTCACGGAAATATTTGGTTAAATCCCGAGCTTTCATTTTGAAAACTTCAAAAGTAGAAAAACCAGGTGTATCTGCAACCCATCCTTGTCCCATTGCAACTAAGCTCACTTGTCTAGTAGTGTGTTTCCCACGGCTTAAGGCCTGTGACACTTCTCCTGTAGCAAGATTTAGCGTTTCATTTAGATGGTTTAACAGTGTTGATTTACCAGCTCCTGTTTGCCCCATCACTACACTTAACCCCTCGTTTAAAATCTCCCGTAATTCTTTTAAGCTAGGTTCATCAAATGATTTTTCTGGCAAGACCACCTGATAACCAGCATTTCGATAACCAACAACTACTTCGGCTAAATTTTCATACTCCACTGGTGTTAATAAATCGATTTTAGAAAAATAAATAATCGGTTCAATTCCATCATCTTCTAATGCTACCAATTGTCGATCTAATAAATTGGTTGAAAAATCAGGCAACTTAACTGCTGTTACTAAAATCGCTTGATCAACATTGGCCACGGGTGGTCGAACTAAACTATTTTTACGTGCATCAATTTTTAACAAATAACCATCTTGATCAGCATCAGCGGAAAACTCCACAAAATCACCAACCAAAGGTGTCAAACCTTTTTTTCTGAAATTCCCGCGTGCTCGAGTTCGTTTCATTTTTCCGTCATCCGTTAAAACATCATAAAATCCAGCTAATGATAGATGAATTTGTCCATGATAATTGGTCATTCAATTTCCTCAATTTTCTATAGATATTAGTATTAACTAATTTTAGCGTAATATTGATTTAAAAACCATGCTGAAAATTTTCTTACTCTCACTAAACTATCAAAATTAAAAAAAATATCAGATCCGGTCAATTCTTTAGAATTACCTTTTCTGATATCTATTTCTTTAAATATTATGTTTGATCTTCTATCTGATTAACTTGATGAACTACTAGTACTAGAGACGCTACTGCTAGCGCTAGAACTACTGCTACTTGAACTATTACCTGATCCGCTTGAGACACTAATCTTCAAAGTTCCACCCTTTTTAAGGGTTCCACCTGAGGAGATATTTTGACTAGTTACCTTGCTGCTATCATCTGCTCCAGCTGGATCAACATTAACCTCAATCCCATTCTTATCAGCCCAAGACTTAACATCTCCATATGTTTTACCTACGAAATCTGGAACTGAAATTGGGTTTGCCCCAGATGAAATTGCTACCGTAACAACAGTCCCATCTTTAATTTTTGTTCCAGCCTTAATCGACTGTGAAATAACGTTATTTTCATCAACAGAATCCGAGGCTTGCTGAGCAAATGAAACGATAACCCCCTGTTTATTAGCTAATTTTTGTGCCTCATTTTGAGTCATATCACTAAAATCAGGTACAACTAATGACTTTTGTCCTCTTGATACCGTAAAGGTAATCGTTGTTTTTGAAGGATCTACCTTATATTCAGCAGGAATATCTTGTTCACTAATATAACCTGACGGAACATCAGCATTATACTGATGTACGGCTTTGATCTTATAGCCTCTGGTTCGTAGCTGACTGGCAACTTTTGAATATTTCTCACCTGTATAATCGCCAACACGAACCATCTTAGCGCCACTTGAGATATAAAGATCAACACTATCACCTTTATTAATTTTTTGACCAGCTTTTGGATCAGTTTTAATCACATAGCCCTTTTTAACATCTTTATTATTAACATGATAAACTTGTCCAACTGTAACCCCATCTTGTTTCAAAGATTGGCGTGCCGAACTTTCGGTATCTCCTGTAAAATCAGAAATCGTTACTTTATTAGGTGTTAGACCAAAAATCAAAAAGATAGTCAAAATTGCAGAAAATGCAATCGCAATCCAGGTCATAATCCGACGGGGTTTACTCCAAATTTTAATACTAGATTGTTCCTTACCCTTACCTGATTTTTTCTTAACATCCCGTTGAGCTTTACGTGATATTGGTTCTGCTGTTGTATTATGCTTAGACTCTTGATTAGCCACCGCTCCCAAAACATCATTAGGAATAATTTTAGTAACTGTTGTCGTATCGTCAGCTTGGTTATTCAAATTCAAACGCGGCTCATTTAAACGTTCAGTCGACATTACATTTGATAAATCTTGGCGCATCTCATTAACTGAACTATAACGGTCCATTGGATTTTTCTGTGTAGCCCGTAAAATCACGTTTTCCAACGCTTGTGGAATTCGTGGATCAATATCACGTACAAATGGCATTGGCTCTGACGAATGCATCAATGCCACACTAACTGCCTCTTGGGCATCAAATGGCACCTTACCAACCAACATTTCATAGAGAATAATACCTAATGCATAAATATCGCTACGCGTTGTTGCCATCCCCCCTTTAACTTGCTCAGGAGACATATAATGTATTGAACCAATTGCAACGTCAGTTTTAGTTAATCCCAAACTAGATTGTGCTAATGCAATCCCAAAATCAGTAATCTTAGCGCGGCTACTTTCATCAATTAAAATATTTTGTGGTTTTAAATCACGATGAACAATGTTATGACTATGTGCCATTGCCACTCCAGCCAAAACATCATCCATAATTTCTAATGTCCGCGTTATCGTTAGCGGATGATGACTAGCAATGTAACGTTTTAAATCTTCTCCCTTAACATATTCACTGACTAAAAATTGCAGTTGATTAGATTCACCAAAATCGTAAACTTGGATAATATTTGGATGGACCAACTCAGTTGAGGCAGCGATTTCATTTTCAAAACGTTGACGACTAGTACTGTTATCACGCATATCCAAACGAAGCAATTTAACGGAAACATCCCGATTTAAAATTTGGTCATGTGCACGATAAACATTGGCCATACCACCTTCACCTAATGGCTCAATGATTTGATAACGATCGGCAATTAATTCATTAACTTGCATTAGTATTCCCCTTCTCCTTCCTGCATACCTAAGAGCACTGTTATATTATCTGGCGTACTCTTCTGATTAGCTGTTGCAATTAAATGCGCTACTGCTAAGGAAATGTTATCACTATCTTGAATGATTTTAACAACCTCATAATCAGAAAGCGCCTTTCCTAATCCATCTGTGGTGAGGAGGAGGAGGTCTCCTTCTTCTATTTTCATATCTTGAATATCTGGTTTTGCCTCAGTATTAACTCCTAATTGACGAGTAATCATATTACGACCAGGATGATCTTTTGCTTCTTCTGAAGTAATAGCTCCCCGTCGTAATAACTCGCTCGCCAAATTGTGATCCTGTGTTAGTTGTAAAATACTATCACGACGTAAAAGATAGGCTCTCGAATCGCCTAAATTTGATATAACCAAAGAATTGGGCAAGATTACTGCAATGACTAATGTTGTTGCCATCCCTTTTAAAGTTTTATAGCGATTAGCGGTTGTTAAAATTTTTTTATTTTCTTGGAGTGTCTGTGCTAACAGCCAATCTTTAGCCGCGCTTGGAGTGTATATCTGTGTCATAAGCCAGTCATTTCCAAAATGTGAAACGGCCATAGTCGCCGCTACATCACCGGCATTTTGACCACCAACGCCATCCGCAACAATCGCTAATTGAACTCCTCGTTGATTCACAAAAACATCAACATAATCTTGATTATCAGCACGAACAGTTCCACGATCTGTTGCAAATGCGATTTTCATAACTTGCCCTCTCCTTTTAGTTTCTCCAATATAAATTATATATTACTTTTTTTTACGTAACGTCGCAACGAAAAATCCATCTGAATCAAAATCGTCAGGGAAAACTTGCATTGTTAATTGTGATCGTTGAGGCAAAGGACCAATGGTGGGTACTAATTCATAATCTGAATTTTGCTCTAAAAAGTCTTGAACAACAGCATCATTTTCAATTTCTAAAATAGTGCAAGTCCCATAGACCAAATTTCCACCCTTTTTTAATTTAGGAGCCACTGCATTTAGCATATCTAGTTGAATTTGGTGTAATTTCATACTATCAGCGTAGCTTTTTTCATATCTAATCTCAGGCTTTCGACGTAATAATCCAAACCCTGAACATGGAGCATCAACTAAAATCGCATCAAAGGTTTCATCATCAAACTGTTCATCGACTTTACGAGCATCTAATTCTTGAGCGTGCACCTGATCAGATACGTGCAGTCTTTGTGCATTTTCTTCGATCAATTTGATCTTATGAGGGTGGATATCAAGTGCTTCCACGATACCGCCTTGCTTTGGATCTAAATAACTGGCGATTTGTGTTGTCTTACCACCAGGAGCGGCCGCAGCATCTAATACTTTCATTGATGGTGTTAAATTTAGATTAGGAACCATTAGCATAGCTGATTCATCTTGTAATGTTAGCAAGCCATCTTCAAATGCTTTAGAAGAAGCAACATGTCCATGTTTGATACGAAGTGCCTCAGGTGTAACTTTAGAAGCTTCTACTTCAAAGCCTTCTGCCTCCAAAACAGTAGTAACTTGTTCCTGCGTTGTAACTGCCCGATTAATTCGTGCAGATTGAGCTGGTGCATCATTAATAGAACGAGCGATCTTAACCATTTTTTCATGGCCAACTTCACTTTCTAGTTGTTTTAGTAGCCAAACTGGTAACGAAGCTTCAATTGATAATTGTTCAATTGGATCTTTAATTGTCGTAAATTCAGGTAATCCTTGCCGTTCAAGGCTATGCAAAACCCCCGTTACATACTTACGAATTCCATCATGACCACGGCGCTTAGCAATTTGAATTGCCTCATCAAAAATGGCATGTTGTGGTATTTTATCAAGGTATTGCATTTGATAAACTGATATCATTAATAACTCTTTGACAAATGGATCAACATTCCCACGTAAGAATGGTTTTAACCAATATTCTAAAGTCAGGCGATGTTGAATCACACCATAAACAATTGTTGTGAGTAAATGTATATCTCGCTCCTCTAATTTTGAGGCTTTCGCAAGTTGATTTAATTGCAAATTTGAATATGCGCCATCTTTGACCCGTTCTAATACCCGAACTGATAACGCGCGGGCATTACTTTGTTCCCACCCCGCGATTTGTTTTGAATTTCCTTTACTCATGAGTAATTATTTGTTCTCCTTCGGTAAAATTAGCATGCCCATTTAAGTAGGCGGTAACATCCATTTTTGGTTTTCCAGCTGGCTGCAATTCATCAATTGCTAAAATATTTCCATCACCAGCGACTATCCATAATTCATGTTTATTCTTTTTGAAAACTGTTCCGCTTGGTAAATCACTATGTTCATCAATTAAATGGGATTTTTGAACTTTTGTACGTTTCCCTTTAATTTCAGTATGTGCAATCGGAAAAGGATATAATCCTCGAATTTGATTAAATATTTCTCGTGCCGATTTTGAAAAATCAAGTGACTCTTCTTCTGGCTTAATATTCGGTGAAAAGGTTACCAAATCAGGATCTTGCGGTGTCGCTACATTCGTTCCATCGATTAATTCCGGCAATGTTTTTAATAATAAATCGCGGCCAAGAATAGATAATTTTTCAAATAAAGTTCCAGTGTTGTCATCATCTGTAATAGGTAATGTAGCTTGTGATAGAACATCACCAGCATCCATTTGCTTAATCATATACATGATTGAAACACCCGTTTCAGTATCACCATTAAGTAAGGCATAGTGAATTGGAGCCCCGCCTCGATACTTTGGCAGCAATGAAGCATGGACATTAATAGCACCAATTTTAGCTGCATTCAATAATTTTGTTGGTAAAAATTGACCATAAGCAGCTGTAATCATAATATCAGGCTGTAAATCAATTAAAGCCTGTAATTCTGGTGAACCACTTAACTTAGCCGGTTGAAACACAGGAATCCCCGCTTTAACAGCAACTTCTTTGACGGGTGTAGGCGTCATGACTTTCTTGCGCCCCACTGGTCGATCTGGTTGTGTTAAAACAGCAATCACATCGTAATCAGGATGATTAATTAATGATTCTAAAATACCAACTGAAAACTGGGGAGTTCCCATAAAAATAATTTTTGTTTGCATATTTACTCCTAATTTTACAAATTAATAGGGTCACGATTAATACTAATTTGAATATTTTTATCAATAATCTTTTGAGCATCATTAACTAAAAGATTAAGCGCTTGTTCTAATTTATCATCATACTTAAATCGTAATGAAATTTGATAAACATACCGATTTTTAACTCGACGAATTGATCCCGGAGCGGGCCCAAATATCATAGTACTAGGCATAATTTGTTCTCGTAACCAGTTAACAATTTTATATGCTATTTTAGCTACATCCTGCTCGTTTGGATGAGTCAATTTAATCTGAATAGCATAATAATATGGCGAATAATGCCAAGTTTTACGTAGACTCATTTCTTGCTGATAGAAAGCTTCATAATCTTGATTTTGAGCTAATTTGATAGCATAATGCTGTGGATTAAAGGTCTGAATAACGACATTCCCAACCTTATCAGCCCGACCTGCTCGACCTGCAACTTGAGTGATTAACTGAAAGGTCCTTTCACTAGCACGATAATCTGGAATTTTCAAAGTTGTATCCGCATTTAAAACTCCTACAAGAGTCACATTGGGGAAATCTAATCCCTTTGCAATCATTTGCGTTCCAATCAAAATATCCGCCTTTTGTTGACCAAACTGTTCCAACAGTCGATCTGTAGCGCCTTTTTTACGCGTTGTATCATTATCCATACGGATAATACGTGCTTGAGGAAACTTGTCTTGCAATTGTTCTTCCACTTTTTGCGTTCCAGTCCCAAAAGGCCTAATCCGAGTGGACCCACATACTGGACATTTATGAGGTATCGGCTGTGTAGCACCACAGACATGGCACTCCATTCGATAAGTATCTTTATGCATCGTCAATGCTAAATCGCAATTAGGGCACATTGGAACATAGCCACAATCTCGACACATCATAAAATTAGCATAACCACGTCGATTAAGCATTAAAATAATTTGTTGCTTTTTTTCTAAACGTTCTTCAATTTGATCAAGCAATTGTGGTGAAAAAACTTCATCCCCTCCCGACTTAATCACTTCACTCATATCAATAATTTGAGCTGTTGGTAATGGATTTGCGAGTGCCCGCTTTTTCAATTCCAACAACTGATAGACATGCTTTTGTGCCCGTGCTCGACTTTCTAATGAAGGCGTGGCTGATCCCAAAATAAGGACTGCTTGATGTCTATTAGCACGCCACGAGGCAATATCACGAGCATGATATCGTGGATTATCATCTTGCTTATAAGAACTTTCATGTTCTTCATCCATAATTATCAAGCCAATCTGTTCCAAAGGGGCAAAAATAGCCGAACGTACTCCTACAACTACATGGACCTCTTGGCGCTGAATTCGACGCCACTCATCATATCGTTCACCATCTGATAAAGCCGAATGCAATAAAGCCACATCATCTCCAAAACGTCCTTTTACACGTCGGACCATCTGTGGAGTTAATGTAATTTCAGGAACTAAAAATAGGGCTGTTTTTCCGGCCTCAATAGTTCTAGCAATTGCTTGTAAATATATTTCGGTTTTACCCGAACCAGTCACACCCTCTAAGAGGAAAGTTGTTGAAATTTGTTGGTTCAATGCGCTATTAATCGCATCAAAGGCAACTGATTGTTCTTCATTCAAAACTAATGGCTTAGTTTTTTGAATAGTGCTTGATAATGTTGGCGTACGATACGTTTCCATTTCAGTCATAGAAATCCAACCATTGGTAACCGCCTGATTTATATCTTGTGCTGTTAATTTATATGAATGTTGCAACGAACTAACTAATTGCCAATCTGGTGTTGGATTTTCCATTAAAGCAGTTACAAAACGCGCCTGCTTTTTAGCATTTTTGTTAAGATTCCTTCTAATCTCATCATATTGATCAGATGACAATTTATTTTTATATTTTTTGACTTTTTTAATCTTAGCCTTATTTTTTAAATAATATTTAAACCCTAGAGCCTTTATTGCTTGATAGTGTTTAATTTTGCTCATCAATTCAATTGGAATAAAATCTAATTCAAACGGAATTTCATCGCGATCAATAAACAAATCATTAATATTATTATCGTCAATCAAATTTGGATTTAATAAAATTAGCGTTTTTTGATATTTAGCTTTCATCACATTAGGCAACATCGCCTGTAAAACATTAATTTGAAAATTAAAATTATGTTCAGCAATTCTTGCACTTAATTGAAGCAATTCTTGATTTAAAACCGGTTCTAAATCTAAAACATTAGTTATCGGTTTCAACGGCTTAGTAGTTGTCTCGCCTTTAACCACCTCTAATACGAAGCCTTGAATTTGGCGTCCCCCGTTACCAAAAGGAACTTGTACTCGCATACCTGGCTGTACAATTGATTGAAGATTTTCTGGAATTTGATATGTCCATGGTTTATTCGTTTGTCGTGTGGAAACATCTACAATAATTTTTGCGACATCCATTAAGATCATCTCCTTCCAAAAATTACACTTCTAATAATTATAGCAGACCATGCACCTTTTCGGACCGTATAAATTATATTATGATTTATTTTAAAAAATTGACTGAATTTTACCTTGAAATTAAAAAGAACTAGATACACGTAAATTCGTCTATCCAGCTCTTTTAAAATTAAATTTACTTTTTCAATGATTCAACATCGCGTGCAATCATGATTTCTTCATCTGTTGGCACAATCAAAACCTCAGCAGTTGATCCTTCGGCAGTCAAAATTGTTTCTTTACCGTAAACATCATTCTTTGATTCGTCCATCTTAATACCCATAAAGTTCAAGCGTTCAATAATGTGAGAACGTTGTTCCTTAGAATTTTCTCCAACTCCACCAGAAAATACTAAGACGTCCACACCGCCCATTTCTACGATATATTGACCAATATATCGTAGAACACGGTCTTCCCACATATCAATAGCTAACTTAGCATGTGGATTAGTTTCGGCTACTTCTTTCAAATCACGCATATCTGAAGAAATAGTAGACACTCCTAACAAACCAGACTTTTTGTTCATAATTTCAAGCATTTGCTCATTAGTTAATCCTTCACGCTCTTGGATATAGTTAACTAATGATGGATCAATGTCACCCGTTCGCGTAGCCATCATTACTCCAGCTAATGGTGTGAAGCCCATTGAAGTATCAAATGACTTTCCATCCTTAATGGCTGTAATTGATGATCCAGCTCCCAAATGCAATGTAATAATCTTTAGTGATTCTAATGGCTTACCTAACATTTCAGCGGCACGAGCTGAAATATAACGGTGTGAAGTTCCATGTGCACCATATTTACGTGCACCGTACTTCGTATAATATTCATATGGTAAACCATATAAATAGTTAACTTGCGGCATTGTCTGATGAAAGGCAGTGTCGAAAACTGCAACTGATAATGCATTTGGAATTAATTTTTTAAAAGTCTTAATCCCTACAATGTTAGCTGGTTCATGTAGTGGTGCATAATCAATTAGTTTTTGTAATTTCTCCATAACATCGTCATCGATTACTACGGAATGATTATACCATTCACCCCCAGCAACGACACGATGTCCTACACCTGTAATTTCTTGAATATCAGAAATTACACCGTGTTGCTTAAATTGTTCAAGTACATAAGCAATTCCTTGCTCATGATCTTTGATATCTAAGATGTTTTCAAACTTTTCTCCATTAAATTTTAATGAAAAAATAGAATCAGATAGTCCGATTCGTTCAATTTGTCCCTTTGCAATTACCTCTTCACTTGGCATTTCAATTAATTGAAATTTCAAAGATGAAGATCCTGCATTAATTGCTATTGTCTTCGCCATTCTTAAATATCTCCTTTATTTTTCGCATTACATCAAAGTTAATAGTAACTTTATATAAATTATATTTTACCATGAAAATAAGAATCTAGGGTTTGCTATTTCTAAATCTTAGTTTTCCAGTCTAAGAAGTCTCCAATAAATTGTTTATTAGAGGAACTATCACCGATTTCTGGTATTTGGGCTAACAAAACAGGTTCAGCTTGAGTATGACTTTCATCACGCCTTTGTAAAATCATTAACTCTTTACCAACTGCTCCTTGTTTAAACAGCTTTTGAGGGAATTTAATAATTGCCTGTAGTAGAACTGTATCATCTGCAAATAGTCTTAAAAGATCAGGACCTTGCTCTGTTTCTAGGATGTTTTCGGGAACTAGCAATAAAGCTGTCCCACCAGGAACCAATGTATTCAATGCTTTTTCAATCAATAAATGGTGAACGTATGTTAAATCGTTATCTTGTTTAGTTTTAACGTTATAGCCATCTTCGACCTGTTTAGGATACATTCCAACTGGTAAGTCACCCACTACGATATTAAATTTATTCGTGAAATTAAAATCAACAGCATCGGCTAACTGTAAATTCCAATCATAACCTAAAATTGAATTCATTCCACTTGCCAAGGTAAGCATTGTATCGTCATTATCAATTCCCGTTATTTTAACCTGATCACCATTTTCAACGACTTGCTGAATTGTTGCACTCAAATTACCTGACCCAACTCCCAAGTCTAATATTGATAGATTACTCTTATTTTCTATATTATTAAACTGATCTACAAAATATGCTACCCACATTCCTATAGCGTCTGGTGTAATTTGATAATTAGCCTGTAACTGGTCCTCCATCAAAGTTCCCACCAAAACCAATTGTAAAATTTGACGTCTATCTGTAACGTTCATTTTTTCTAATGACAATGAATTTACATTGTTTTCCCAAGCCGTAACCATTTCTTGATCTAACATGTTCAAATCTTCATGATCATGCTCCACAATCATAGAAAACACTTCTATTAAAGCTTCAATAGATGAAATATCCATTTCATCGCTTATTTCATTCCGCGTTAATTGTAGAACATTAACTGCTTGCTCAATTTTTTCAAACATGCTTTCACCTCTAAAAATTTTATATTAAATATAATTTTCAGTTTAGTCATTTTTAAAGCTTTTAGCAAGGGATGTTTTCTGCTTATTCTCTCGTTCAATCAGTAATAGATAATGTTTAATTTCACGTTTTAGTCGTTTATTTTGTTCAATTATTACTTCATATTGTCTACGTTCAATTCGTGAAAAACAATTCAAAGTTGTCATACATACCAAACTAAACAATAAAATTGTTACTGTAATATGTCCTTTTCTACGCAATATAAACCCTCTATTTACATTAATCATTGTTTAAATAAATTATGCGTTTCGCATATAAGCAGTCGTCATTTCTACCGGTATGCTTAAGATGCTCCAATTCCCTGATAATAATATTAAAATAATTAGGTTTATCAGATGTTAATATTTTTTCTACATAAATGCCTTTGCTCAATGGCATAAACCCTTTATTACTACCCGTTAGAACTAACCGTCGATGCCAAATTATCAACCGATAATCTTTATTATTTTTTTTAGAATAAAAATGATAAACTGGTCTCTTTTCAATTTTAGTATTACCCATAACAAATTTTAAATTTAGCTTAGGATGATTTAAATCTAAAATCAATCGGTTGGCTTGATATTTAAAATAGTCTTTTTCTTCTAATATCTTGAAATTAATTAACTGGTGTACATTGACCGTAATCACTGGTGTACATTGACCGTAATCATTTGAGCCACTATCCCCAAAACAAAAAGCGAAGCCAAAACCTCAACCAGTGAAAATGCCTTTCGTTCAACTTGCATAAATCGCCCACTGTTCTCTTACCTCTTGCAATTGTTTTGACAACTTTATCTGTTCCTGAATTAATCTGTTTGTATTTTGATGATGATTAGATATGACCATCTGACAAGTAATTGTTGTTTGACATATAACAACTAAAGCCAACAAAGCATCTAACATCAAATATCCTTTACGGCGTTCTAAGATCAAAATCACCCCACCCCATTGAGAAAACTAATTCTTTAAATTCTTTCTTTTTAAGATTTTTAAGCGTTATGGTTCCAGGTTGGACCCAACCCGAGTGTACTGAAATAGCACCATAATATACAGCCCACCCCTCGGGTAAGTAAACCATAGACTTCATTCTATTTTGTATCATAATTGCTCGATTATCTTTTTGTTCACAACCCTCAATTAAAACCTGAGATGTTTGTGACAAATTACGCGCTCTATCAACTTCAAATTGTAACTCTCGTCTAAAGTTAGCCCAGTTTTGCTTAGTTGGGGTTGAAGGTTTAAAATACGCGAATGTACTTAATATTAAAAACGTCAACATCGCTGTTATAAGAACTTAAATCATTGTAAAACCTGATCTTTTCGATTTCATCATTTCCCGTTTTTGTGGCGTTTTACATTCCCTTCATGGTCAAAATCAAGACCTAATTGTTCCATACGAGCTGATTGTTGATTGCTTAAATAGTTGTCCTTTAACAATTTTCCCTTAGTGACAGGCCTGTCTTCTGGATGCTCTAATAAATATAAATCAGCTTGGCTTTGAATTGTTCTTTCCATCGTTTCTGCCTGACGTCGATTAGCAATATCGCGAACTCTATGAATATTGGGCAAAATCAACATTGTTAATAACCCAATTATAAATAACGCAGTTACCACTTCGATCAATGTAAAACCTTTTCTTTTTTTCACCATCCGTTAAAATCCCCCATATTAGAATAAATCGGTAATAAAAACTTCAAATATAATGCGATAATCAAACATCCAATTATGCCAAAACAAATTGGCTGGATTAACAACAATACTCTTTCCATCAAACGATCTAATTGTTCTTTCTTCAAAAGAGCTAGGCGAATAAAATCGCAGCCAATTGTCGCTTGTGATTTACCAGTCTTAAATAAGCATTCTGCTTCTATTGGTAAAAAAGGCATTTCTTTTAAGGCAGTTACTAAATCTTCACCCTGTAAAAGATGTTTTTGCATCTCCGAACCAAGCATTTCAATAAAAGGAACTGTCCTCACTCTATTAATTCGTGTAATGACTGTTGCTAAGCTAACCCCTGATTTCAATAAAATTCCCATATGAAATAAAAAATAATAAGATATCAACAAATTTAATATCTTATTTAAAAGTGGAATTTTTGAATAAAGATACCAATAATTTAAAATAGTTTTACGAAATACGTTTTTCATCAAAATTATTATTATTATTATTAAAATTAATACCAAGCCCATCCCTAACAATTCAGGAGAATTTAATAATGTATTGCTATTATTAGACCAAATATCATTCGAGAAAAATAATACTAATCCAATACCTAATAAAGTTACTAAAAGCAGCAATATTCCTGGATATAATAACAACATTTTAATTTTTTGTTGATGAATAAAATGAATATATTCTTGTTTACCAATCTCTTGCACTACTACCCTCATATTGCCGTGCAATTGAATAAAGCTTAATTGAAAATTTATTCTAATTGGCATATATGATTTAATCGCCAGTTCAAAACTTGTTCCTTGCCTCATATCCAATAAAACACTTTCTAATATATTTCTATTTTTAGGCTGCAACATTTGAATCGAATTTAATGCGTCTTGTAGTGAATAGCCTGAATTTAGTAAATCTCCTAAAACTTCAAAAAATTGCACTTGATCATGACGCGACCATTGCGAACGTTTAAATCCCATTTTTCTCCATTTCAATCAATAAATCTTGTTGGGTTAAATACTGTAAATCAGCCATTTTTTCAGCATTTACCGTTGTCATTATTTGATAACCAACGCCTGATAAAACATGTTTCAATGCCCACTCATCTACGCCCAACCCCAGCATGCGATACCATACTCCTAAACAAGAATCGGCATGTACAGTGCTCAAAACCAAATGACCGCTCATCCCGGCTTCAACCGCTATTTTTGCAGTTTTAGAGTCTCTAATTTCTCCAATAATTAAAATTTCAGGATGATGTCGTAATGCCAATTTCAATAATTGTTGATAGCTCATATCAGCAAGTGTATTGATTTGAAGTTGTAATATTTCACTATCTTCAATTTCAACTGGATCTTCAATGCTTAGTACCAATCGAGCTGTTTTTAACTGCTGAATAGCATAATAAAGTGTACTTGTTTTACCAACTCCTGTCCTCCCACTTAATAAAATTAAACCACTCATATTTTTTACTGATTCAATTAACTTATAAATTGGTTCAGGATCTTTAAATTTAATACCTATATTGCAAATTTGATATAAAAATCTAATAACCATTGATTCTTGATTCAAAAAATCACCAACGCTTGAAATTCTACAATTGTAATTAGTTCCCCCTACTTGGTAAGTCATTCTACTTAACTGAGGTCTACGTGTTTCACTAATATCCATCCCACTACAAAACTTAATATAACGAAGCAACCGTAAGCCAATATCAACTTCAACTTGCCGCAATTTTTTTAAACCATTATTAGTAATCATCATAATACGATAATAATTACTGGACGGTAAAATATATAAATCACTCCCCTTTTCTTTAATAACACATTCAACTAATTCATTAAAAATATTTTCAATTGTCATTTTGACCCCCTTACACAGTAAGGAACCAATAAAACATAAAGTGTTTTTTAATTTTTAAAATAAAATAAAAAGCCAAACGCGCTAATGCACATTTGACTTTAAAAAAATTATTATTCAGCTGTAGTAAATACCGCTGAAACATCATCATCAGCTTCTAATTCTTCAACTAGTTTTGCTAATGATTCTGCATTATCTTCTGGAACTTCCATTGGATTATCAGCGATCATTGTTACTTCATCATTAATCAATGTGTAACCTTTTGATTCTAGTGCATCTCGAACTTCTGGGAAAACCTTTGGATCTGTATAAATTTCAAATTGATCATCATACGTCTTCATATCATCGGCACCAGCTTCTAACATGTCCTCAAACAATTGATCTTCATCAATTTCAGGAGCGTCTTCACCACGGGCAATTTCGATATATCCCTTACGTTCAAACTGAAAAGCAACTGAACCAGAAGTTCCCAATTCTCCACCAGCATGCTTAAAGGCAGAACGAACATTTGAAGCAGTTCGATTAGTGTTATCAGTCAATGTTTCAACCAAAACAGCAATTCCAGCTGGTCCATAACCTTCATATGTTAACTCTTGGTAATTTGCACCACCAGCACCAGAAGCCTTATCAAGGGCACGTTGCACGTTGTCCTTAGGCATATTAGCTGCTTTTGCTTTTTCCATCACTAACCGTAATCCAGGGTTACCATCTGGATCTACTCCACCCGACTTAGCCGCAGTATATAAGTCACGTGATAACTTTTGGAAAATTTTTCCACGCTTAGCATCTTGGGCGTTCTTACGTCCTTGAATGTTATGCCACTTACTGTGTCCTGACATTTCAAAAACCTCTTTTCAATCTATTTTGACAGTCTACTCATTAATTATATAATAAATCAAATTTACAACAATATCAATATTTGAACCAAATATATTTGATTTAAATATCATTATTACTCTTTACTAAATTAATTCGGTTATTATTTTTAACTTTAATGATAATCAAAAAATTATCGATGATATGCAAACTTTTGAGCAGCTTTAACGGATTTTTGCCAATTTTCATAATGCTTTTGCATTGTCTGTTTATGCTCTTCATTATAGTCAACCGTTAGCATCTCAGGATTATCGGGTAGTTGATCAATAGATGACCAAAATCCACTTTGTAATCCAGCTAAATACGCAATTCCACGAGCAGTCATTTCAAGTTTTCGTGGTCTCGTGATTTTTATTTGAAGTAAATCAGCCATAAATTCATGCAAATATTCGTTCGCTGCAGCACCACCATCAATAGAAAGATGAGTTCGTGTGAGTCCTGTATCAACGGTCATTACATCTAAAACATCTTTAGTTTGATATGCCAAAGATTCAATTGTAGCTCGTACCAAATCTTGATTTCGAGTTGCTCTAGTTAATCCAAAAGCAGCTCCACGAATTTTTTGATCCCAATAAGGTGCACCAAGGCCCGTAAAAGCTGGTACCAGGTAAATATCTTGATAAGGAACTGACTGGCTTGACTGATAAGCATATTCTGCTGACATTGCTGAATTATCAATGATATCCATTCCTTCTTCTAACCACTGAACTGCTGATCCAGCGACGAAAATTGAACCTT
The DNA here is from genome assembly GCF_000277645.1 of Weissella koreensis KCTC 3621. The sequence goes on from NZ_AKGG01000012.1 coordinate 85,189, forward strand.
CAAGTGCATATGTGATTTTTCCGTTTAAACCATAAGCAATCGTTGTTAGCAAACCATGCTTTGAAACTTTTGGTTGATCTCCAGTGTTCATGACAATAAACGCGCCAGTCCCATATGTACTTTTAATAGAACCAGGCTTAAATGCTTGATGTCCAAACAAGGCAGCTTGCTGATCACCAGCTAATGCTCCAATCTTAATTGGAACACCTTTCAGAATCGTTTCACCAAAATCATCTGATGAATTTTTAACTTTCGGCAATAAGTTTGGGTTAATTCCATAAAGATCCAATAACTCTGGATCCCATTGCAAGGTATGAATATTAAAAAGCATAGTTCGTGATGCATTGGTATAATCCGTAGCATGGGCCTTTCCTCTAGTGAGCTTCCACAACAGCCACGAATCTATTGTCCCAAAACGAAGTCGATCCTCATCCATCAATTGTTTTAATTCTGAATTTTGGTCTAATAACCACATTATTTTAGTTGCTGAAAAATATGAATCAATCCAGAGACCCGTTTTATCATATATTTTTTCTTCTAAATGATTTTCTTTGAGTTTATCAGCCATTATATTTGACTGCTTAGATTGCCAAACAATAGCTGGCGCTACTGGTTCACCGGTTTCTCGGTCCCATAAAACTGTTGTTTCGCGTTGATTAGTAATTCCAATTGAATCAATCTCCTGAGCAGGAATATCATATTTTGTTAAAACTTGCTGCATCAACCACTCAGTGTCAATCCAAATTTGATTTGCATCGTGTTCAACCCAGCCTGGCTCCTGAAAAATTTGAGGTAGCTCTTTTTTAACCATCCCTACTGTATTACCATTTTTATCATATAAAATGACGCGAGTACTAGTGGTTCCTTGATCAATTGCCATTACATATTCTTTTGTCATTATTTTTTACCTATTACCCTCAAATAAAAATTAGTTGGTTAAATATTTTTAAATAAAAAGGCGAGGCAAGTTTGCCTCACCTAAATTATTGACTAAGCTAAAACTATCTCAGTCCCCTATAATCGTAATATCAAACGTTTTTTTACATTTTAAGCTAATACGTGCTTTAAAAATAAAGATAACTTTATTTTATGCTTCGGACTTTAGAGTTCCGCCATCCATATAACGATTTTTAGGCATTTCATTAACGATTACTTTAATTGCATCACGTGGTGCGCCGGCATTTTTTTCGACTGCATCTGTAATTTCTGACATCATTGCTTTTAATTGAGCTTCTGAACGTCCTTCTACTAATTCAACATGTACAAATGGCATCTTTTCTCTCCTATTATTAATTATTTAAAACATCTGAAATTTGCTTTTTAGCAGCAATTTTCTCAACCTGAATTTGACGCTGTAAATCCTCATTAATGAAATTATTAGATACATTTACAGTATTCAATACATTGATGAAGGCATCTGGATCAGCTTCTTTAGTTAAATTTTCCATATCTGCTAATTCATAACGCGAAAGGACCATCATCAATGTTTTTGATGGGTGCTTGGTATAAGCACCCACAGAATCAAGAATTGTAATACCACGAACAACATTCGCCTGTAAGTTTTCAATGACTTCATCAGGATGCTTTGTGACAATAAATGCGGTTAATTTTCGGTGTTTAGTATAAATGTTATCCATAGCAACAGATGTTGCATAAATTCCAATAATCGTATACATCGCATTTTGCCAGCCAATAAAGAAGCCAGCAATCAAAACTATACCCCCATTAATCATCATACTAACAGATCCAATTGACCGACCCGTTCGTTTTTGAACAATAGCAGCAACAACATCCATTCCACCAGTAGAAAAACCTAATCTAAAAGTAATCCCAATGGCAACCCCTAATAACATTCCACCAAATAACGCAGCTAAGATCGGTTCATTATTTACAATGCTCACTTTTGGCATCCAAACTTGTAGACCAGATGCCAACAAATTATTCAAGAAACTTAATACTACGAAACGACGACCAGCCCAAAACCAACCTGCAATCGCAATCGGAATATTAAAGACCAAAATCATTGTTCCTACTTCAATATGAATATGAAACAAATAAGTCAAAAATAAATTTAACAGTTGCGCAATTCCATTAAATCCAGCTGAAAAAATATTATTAGGAATAAAGAAGAAATTCATGGATACCGCAACAAGTAATGAACCAAATATAAATCCCCCCACGAGGATACTGTAATTTTTAACTGATGTCCAAACCAAAGCATCTTCCTCCTAAATGTTATTTTCCGCGAGCCTGATCAGATGCTTTCTTTTTAGTCTTACGATTAGCACGTAACTCTTCACGGTCAGAAACTCGTTTCTTAAAGCGAGCATCTTTAGCAATTGCTGCCTTAATTTGATGCTTATATCCTGGTTTAACGTGCTTCTTCTTCTTTTTAACCATCCCCAACATCGTTGGATCAAGCTTTTGGGTAGACTTATGTCGTTGACGCCGACGACGACGATCAATTCCGTCCTTCAATTCCCCATGACTAAAGTTTTTAGGTTGGAATTCAATCCCCATTTTTTCAACACTAGCTACTCGGTCTTCTTCATCTGGATTATAAATTGTAATTGCCGTTCCAGTTTGACCATTACGACCAGTTCGTCCAACTCGATGAATAAAGAATTCCAATTCATTTGGAATACCATCATTAATAATCAAGTCAACCCCTGGAATATCAATTCCTCGAGCGGCTAAGTCGGTTGCCACGACATATTGATAATCAAGTCGTTGAATAGCAGTCATCACTCGACGACGTTCTCGTGGTTGAATATCTCCGTGAATTTCAGCAACTTTAAGTCCCTGTTGTCGTAAATACTTAGCCAATTCTTTGGCACGAACCTTAGTATTAGTAAATACTAAGGCCATGTATGGATTACCCATCGTTAACAAACTATAAACGACTTCATCTTTTGTCTTACCCTTAGTTCCAACCAATAGATTTGTAATAGTATTAGCAATTACCGTCTCACTTGGAATTTCTTCAATAATTGGGTTATTTAAATACTTTTTCAAAAATGGTTGTAATTTTTTAGGAATCGTAGCCGAAAATACCATCATTTGTAGATCACTTGGCAACGCTCCAGCAATCGCATCAACATCTGGTAAAAAACCACCATCCAATGTCATATCAGCTTCATCAATAACTAAAGTTGATGCTTTATGTATATCTAAAGCTCCATTTTTTGAAAGGTCATGAATTCGACCAGGTGTTCCGATAACAATTTGTGGTTGTTTATTTTCTAGTTGTGCAGTTTGACGGGCTTTATCGGTTCCACCAACGTAGTACCCGATTTGAGGCCGAATTTTTTCATCAAACATATCCGCAATTTGCTTAGCAGCACGATTAATTTGAGCCGCTAATTCTCTTGAAGGTGTAGTGATAATAACTTGTACTGTTGATTCCGTTAAATTCAATTTTTCAAAGATTGGGATCAAGAAAGCATGAGTCTTACCAGATCCAGTTTGTGACTGTCCCACAACTGAACGACCTTGTAGAATCACTGGAATCATTTTCTCTTGAACCGGTGTTGGCTCTTTAAAGTTGATTGCACCTAGAGCTTGATATATTTCTGATTTTAAATTATAATCCGTAAATTTTGCCATTAATTTCTCCTGTTTTATTCGTTAATGGTTGTTTCTAATACAGCATTAACTTCATCAATAATTGTGTTTATTTCAGTTTGATCTTGTGCTAAAGCACCCGAAGCAAATGGGTGTCCACCTCCACCGTGACGTGCCGCAACTTTGTTAATGACCACGTCACGAGAGCGCATGCGAACTCGATAAAAACCTTCTTCTTGTTCTTCAAAGATAATCCAAGCTTTCATCGTATTAACTTTTCCTAAGAGTGGCACTACAAAGGCAGTCCCAAAATCTCCCAATTCAAAGCTTTCAACAACATCATGTTTCAAAATAATATAATTTAAACCTAGATCGTTCATTTGCATATTACTTAAAACATAACCAGACATTTTAGCAGCAGCTGGTGAAATAGTATCCATCATTTGATTAATTTTAAACCAATCAAAATCAAATTCCATTAATCCTGCAACAACTTCCATTGTCTTCGCATTTGTAGCATATAAGAATCTTCCAGTATCACCAACAATTCCGTTATACAAATATGAAGCACCACTATTTGATAACGCTAATTCATTTTTAAATTGTTGATAGAAACTAAAAATTATTGCAGAGGTTGAAGAGGCACCTTCAATCACCCAATTATAATCTCCATAAGGTTCTTCGTTTGGATGATGGTCAATTTTTACAATTGTAGCCCCTTGTTCCCAACGTTGATCATCCACTCGGGGAGTATTAGCAGTATCTACTACAATAACTAGTGCATCCTCATAGAGTTGGTCCTCAATTTCATCCATAGTTCCCATCCAAAGGGCACTGTGTTGCATTTTACCAACTGTATAAACTTTTTTTTCTGGGAATGAGTTTTGAATTAAATCCGCTAGACCAAATTGTGCACCAAAAGCATCTGGATCGGGCCTTTGATGTCGATGAATGATAATTGTATCATGCTTTTTAATTTGCTCTAAAATAACTGTTTCAGCCGTCATATTTTTATCTCAATTCTTTCAATTATATTTTTAATTATTTTCTAATCACTAACAACAAATTATAGCACAGATAAGCTGGTTAAACCCCATATAAATCCAGCGGAACATCGGTAAAAGTTATTGGTGCCAAATTCGTCATCGTCAATCCTAATAACCGAATTGGTTCTTGAAAACCTCCTAATTCATCCCAAAGTTCCAATGCCAAATCGTAAAATAAATCAGCTTTATTTTCCATAAAGTCTAGATTAGTTCGACGCCGTGTTTCAGTTTTAAATTCTGAATCTCTAACTTTCAATACTAAAGTCTTTCCATGCTTTTTTTCTTGTTGCACGGACGTTTCTAATAAATTAGCTAAATGATGAAATGCCTCGAAAACATCAGCTTCTTCAGATAAAAAGGGACCATAAGTTCTTTCATTTCCAATCGATTTTCGTTCTCTTTTCCACTCCACCTCACGATCATCAACTCCTCGAATTCTTTGATAAAAATCAAAACCTGCACGACCAAAATGATCAATCAAGGTCGCTTGACTTTGTTGATATAAATCATATCCATTATAGATTCCCAAATCGTTCATTTTAGGAATCGTTTTTTTACCAATTCCTCGAATTTCTTGAATCTTAAGATCATTCAAAAATTCTCTAATTTGGCTAGGATCAATATATGTAAATCCGACCGGTTTATTGTGTTCTGAAGCTAACTTAGCCATAAATTTGTTATATGAAACGCCCACCGATGAGGTAAGCTTTAATTCATCAAAAATCGTCTGTTGCAAATGATGCGCCAAATCTAAATCTGAATCAAATGTCGATAAATCATTAGTCACATCCAAATAGGCTTCATCAAACGCCACTGGTTCTATTTTTTCGGTATATCGATGGAAAATTTCATGAACTAATTGAGACGTTTTTCGATATAATTTGAAATTAGGAACTACGAAACGGGCATGAGGTGCCAATTTCAAGGCTTCTACAGCACTCATTGCTGAATGCACCCCTAGTTTACGAGCTTGATAATTGGCAGTTGCAACTACTCCACGTCCTCCCGTTAAACGTGGATCATTGGCCAAAATTATTGCTTCATCTCGATATTCTGGATGGTCTCGCATTTCAATTTGCGCATAAAATGCATCCATATCAATATGTATAATATGACGATCACTATTTAATTTTAATGGAATATCAAATAAATCAGCCATATCATTTACTATCCTAACTTTAGAATGCATTGAAAAATTATGTCGATATAAAAAGAGACTTGGATATAAATACACCAAGCCTCCTCACCAGATTAAAAATTAATCTTCTTTTGTTGAAACCGCATCCTCTTTAACAGAACTAGTTTCATCAACAATCTTTGTGTTTTCTGCTACTACTGGAGCATCTGTAGTTTCAACTACTTCAGCTGCATCCTTATTCTCAACGACCGTTCGAATAGCAGACCGTTCAAAAGTTAAAAATACACCATCAGCATCAAGACTGAATGTATCTTTATCAAGTGAATCAATCTTACCATGCAAACCACCAATGGTAACAATTTCAGTTCCTGGCTTTATTTCGTTCAACATACTTTGACGCTTTTTTGCAGTTTTTTGTTGTGGGCGAATCATCATGAAATACATCAAGGCGATAAACGCAACAAAAATCAATAAACTTTGTGACATGTGTTAAAATCTCCTTCTCTAAAACAACCGTGCATTTGGCTGATTATAACCATAATCTTCCAAAACTTGCGCTCTGAAATCTAATAATTCATCATGATAGATTGCCTCACGCATCTCTTCCATTAACTTTAACAGATATCTTAAATTGTGAACAGATGCAATATTTTGACCATACAATTCATTGGCCTTAAATAAGTGATGTAAATAAGCTTTAGTAAACGTATTTGAACCATAATCTTCAGTATCTTCATCAATTAAGCTAAAGTCATCTTTATACTTACTATTTGTTATGACAATTCGACCATGCTTTGTCATTAGTGATCCATTTCGAGCAATTCGAGTTGGCAAAACGCAATCAAACATATCAATTCCTCGGATAGCTGAATCAATTAATGAGTCTGGGGCCGCTACTCCCATCAAATAACGAGGCTTATCCGCTGGCATCCAATCCACGGTGAAATCAAGTACACGATTCATTTCTTCCTTAGATTCACCAACAGAAAGCCCCCCTACTGCATAACCAGGTAGGTCTAAATCGATCAAACCATCTGCAGAAAGTTTACGTAAGTCTTTGAATCCCGCTCCCTGAATAATTCCAAACAAAGCTTGATCATTTGGTCGATTATGAGCTTCCTTAGCTCTTTTGGCCCAGCGGGTCGTTCGTTCAACTGAATTTTTAACATAATCATAAGTTTCAAAATATGGTATTGCCTCATCGAGTTGCATCATTACATCAGATCCCAAATTATTTTGAATTGACATAGCTACTTCTGGCGAGAGGAACATCTGTGAGCCATCAACATGGTTCTTAAAATCAACACCTTTTTCAGAAATCTTATTGTTTTTAGACAATGACCAAACTTGGAACCCACCTGAATCAGTTAAAATTGGTCCGTTCCACTGCATAAATTTATGCAACCCACCAGCTTTAGCGATTAACTCATCTCCTGGACGAACCCATAAATGATAAGTATTTGAAAGAATAAATTGAGAATTAATATCCTCTAAATCTCGCGGTGAAACATTTTTAACTGAAGCTTGAGTTCCAACTGGCATAAACATTGGCGTATGTACCACTCCATGCCGTGTATAAATTCTTCCTAAACGTGCACCAGTATGTTTTTCAACATGCAATAATTCATAAACAACTGGCCGCTTGGGATCATTCATTAATTCTTCTTTTAATGGATATTTTTCCATTAAAAATTGATCAAATTCACTATATTGACGCATTTTTTCTCCTTTTAATGATGAATAAACATCGCATCTCCAAATGAAAAGAAACGATATTGTTCTTCAATAGCATGCTGATAAGCATTTAAAATATTTTCTCGTCCCGTAAAAGCCGCCACCAGCATTACCAAAGTTGATTTTGGTAAATGGAAATTAGTGATAAAAGCATCAACCGTTGTCCATTGATAACCCGGCTTGATAAAGATATCAGTCCATCCAGAATCAGCTTTTAGTTCCCCATTGAACTTTGACCCAATGGTCTCCAAAGTCCTAATGGAAGTCGTTCCAGTCGCAATAATCCGACTGCCATTTGCCCTGACATCATTCAAAGTATCAGCTGCAGCTTGACTTAATTGGTAAAATTCAGAATGCATCTTATGATCTTCTAAATTATTAGTTTCAACTGGTCGAAAAGTTCCCAATCCAACGTGTAAAGTCAATTCTACTAGTTTAACACCCTTATCTGCAACTTTTTGTAGTAATTCCGGTGTCCAATGCAATCCAGCTGTTGGTGCTGCTGCTGATCCATTTACCTTAGAATAAACTGTTTGATAACGTTCTTGATCTTCCAATTTTTCCTTAATATAAGGTGGCAAAGGCATTTCACCTAAGGATTCCAAAATTTCCAAGAAAATTCCATTATAATGAAATTCGACCATTCGGCCACCGTGCTCTAGCTCTTCAGTTACCGTGGCAGTTAATTCACCATTCCCAAAGGAAATTTCCGCACCAACTGGATATTTACGGGCCGGATTAACCAAAGTCTCCCAGACATCCCCATGATCTTGTCGAAGCATCAATACTTCAACGTGACCACCTGTCTCAGGGCGAATTCCATGAAGTCGTGCAGGCAACACTCGCGAATTATTCATCACAATAGCATCACCTGGCTTTAAATATTCTAAAATATCGTAAAAATGACGATCTTCAAGCATCCCAGTATCTGCATTCAATGCTAATAAGCGTGAAGTATCTCTTTTTTCTAACGGAGTTTGTGCAATCAATTCTACTGGTAAATCATAATCAAAATCATCCAAAGTATAATTTGATAAATTCATTTTTTATCTTCTTTCTTTATCATAAGCAATTTGCAGATGATCATAGGCTTTCATAGTCACCATACGACCGCGTGGTGTTCTTTTTAGATAACCGATCTGCAATAAGTATGGTTCATACATCGACTCAATAGTATCAACTTCTTCACCAACATTTGCCGCCAATGTTTTAATTCCCACCGGTCCACCATCATAATTTTCAATCATCGTATTCAGAATTTTTAAATCAACTTGATCTAATCCCGATCGATCAATTTTGAGCAATCCTAAGGCAAAATCCACCAAGGACAAATCAATCGAATCATAATTTTTGACCATAGCAAAGTCTCTAACTCGGCGTAAAAGGCGATTTGCAATTCGTGGTGTCCCATGAGATCTTCGAGCTAACTCTGCTGCCCCAGATTTTTCAATTTCAATCCCGAATACACCAGCTGAGCGCAAAATAATTTCACTGAGCTCTTGTTGATTATAATAATTCATATGTTCAACGATTCCGAAACGATCTCGCAATGGTTGCGAAAGCATTCCACCACGGGTTGTTGCCCCAATCAATGTAAAAGGAGGCAACGGAAAATGCACAGGTCGTGAATTTTCACCTTCGCCCACAATGATATCAACATAAAAATCTTCCATAGCAGAATATAACATTTCTTCGACCGTTTTAGGCAAACGATGAATTTCATCAATAAACAAAACATCGCCTGGTTGTAACTCATTTAAAACTGCCAGTAAGTCTCCCTGCTTTTCAATAACAGGACCTGTCGTCGTTTTAATATTAACTCCTAGCTCTGTCGCAATTACCAGCGCAAGAGTTGTTTTACCAAGTCCTGGTGGACCATAGAGCAACGTGTGATCTAATGCTTCTTCTCGTTGTTTAGCCGCTTGAATATAAACTTGCAAACGTTCTTTTAATTCTGCTTGCCCGATGTACTGTTTCAACGTATTAGGCCTTAAATTAAGATCACTTTGCTCCTCGTCCGGATTCAGGGACGTTTGATCTAAAATCCCATCACTCATGTTATTACTCCTTCAGGCTTACTTAGTTAAACAATTTTAAACCTGCTGAAACATATCCAGCAGTATCCAAAGTATCTAAGGCTGCCAATTTATTAGACACCTTATCTACTTCACGCGCTCCGTACCCAAGCGCTTTTAAAGCTTCCAAAGCATCATCTAATGCTGGATTTTCCGACTGTTTTGGTTGCTCAATTCCAGTAATATTATTAAAATCAAATGGTAATTTAGCTAAATTATTCTGTAAATCAAGGACAATTTGTTGCGCAGTCTTTTTTCCGATACCGGGGAACTTAACCAAATAATTAACATCACCCGAAACAATGGCCTGAATAAGACCGGTATGATCAGAATTTGCTAAAATTGCTAAAGCACTCTTCGGTCCAATCCCAGAAACAGCTAGTAATTGCTCAAAAAGCTGTTTTTCACCAGACGTTTGAAAGCCATATAACGTTTCTTCATCTTGGCGTAAAATCTGTTCAATATAAACCTTGGCTGACTTATTTTGTTCAAAGGCGTAGGGATTACCAACGATAACCCGATACCCAACTCCACCGGCTTCAACGACAATAAATTTTGGCGCTAAAACTGTAATTAAGCCATTTAAATATTCATACATTATCTCATTTCCCCTCATCTAAAATCGCATAAATTAATTATAACCTATCTGGAAGAATAAACGACCATGTCAAATAACTAATTCAATATAGATTATCTGGAATAAATTATTAGTAACTAGGATTTATTACCTAAATTCAAACACCTTATTTAACATCCTGATTTTCTTTTTTTATTCCAATTCCCGTCCAAGCTGATAATAACGAAAAGACTGGCGACAAGATGGCAAAAAAAACAAAAGGCGCAAAATCTGCCACTGGAACTCCCAAAGTTTGAGCCGCAAAGCTACCGGCAACTCCCCATGGAACTAAGTAGTTCATAACAGTTCCTGAATCTTCTAATGCTCTTCCTAAAGCCAAACGACTCAATTTAATTCGGTCAAAAGCTGGTTTCCAAAGTTGTCCAGGTAATATCGTAGACAGGTATTGTTCTCCGATTAAAAAATTTGCGGCAATTCCTGTAAAGATTACACCAGTTAAGACTCCAGATGCTGAATTAATTTTTTGTGAAAGTGGCGCCATAACCGTTTGTAGAATCCGTTGTTCCGTTAAAATTCCACCTAAAGATAATGCTAACATAATAACGATGACAGTTGGCATCATCGACATCATTCCTCCACGATTTAAAAGGTTTACTAAATTAGGATTAGTTGATGTTGTTTTAAATCCGTCCATTAAAATTTGACTAAGGGCTTGGGGTGAATGATTAAACAAGTATACCGTACCAGTCAAGCCAATGTTTAATAATAAAGTTGGAATAGCTGGAACTTTCAAAATGGCCATACCGACTAGTAATACCAGCGGAATAATGCTCCACCAAGTGGGTGTAATCAATTGACTTAGTGTAGCTAACCGACTTGTTGATCCACCATGATGACCCAAACCAAGAATAATAAAAATTATCAAAGAACCTAATAATGCTGGTAAAGTCGTCCACATTAAATTTTTAATATGTGCAAATAGATCAGTTTCAGCAATTGACGCTGCTAAATTCGTAGAATCCGATAATGGTGATGATTTATCTCCAAAAATTGCTCCTGATAAAATTGCCCCTGCTACTAAGGCTGGGTTAAATCCAAGCGTTACTCCCACCCCCATTAAGGCTACCCCTACTGTTCCAATTGTAGTAAAGGCTGAACCAATCATTGAACCAACCAAAGCAGTTACTAATAAGGTACTTGGCAAAAACCATGTACTATTAGCTGACTCAAACCCTAACCATAACATTGAGGGGATGACTCCAGTTCCCATCCACAATGCAATTAGCATACCAATTAATAAGAATAAAAATAATGGAGCTAAACCAGTTCTTATCCCTGCCAATATGTTATCTTGCATCTCAGACCATGAAACTTTTTTAAAACGTAATATTATCGTGAGTAAAACTAAGCTGACAATCAATGGCATAAAAGCTGGAAGATTGAGACCAATAATTCCAGTACTAAAAATCAAAATAAGTCCTAGAACAATACTTAATGCTAATTTAAAGCTCACTTTATTTGTATTTTCATTCATATTCATTTTCCTTTTCAATAAAAAAGTCCCAACTACGTTAAAAAACGTAGTTGGGACGAAGCATCATTTTCCGCGGTACCACCCAAAATTACCCGTCCAAAAAAGAACGAGTCACTTTACAAAGTTAAATTGTTAATAGTTCAACGAAATTACCTGCACCACTCACAGCAACCGTGGCTTCTCTGACATTGAATAAGGTCGTCTACTGAATATCAAAAGTCTAACCAAATTTTCATAAACTGTCAACCATTTTAATTATCTTACAAATATACAAAAAGTTTTATATTAATTTAACCAATAATATTCATTAAAAGCTGATATCACATCTTTAGCAGATAAAACTGGTTGAGCACCCTGTACTAATAATTCATTACAACCCCTTGATAAGGCAAAGTCCACCCGACCTGGAATGGTCAAAACACCTCGGTTTAAATCAAGTGCTAAATCAGCAGTAATTAAAGATCCCGATCTGTACCGTGCTTCTACTACCAATACGCAGTGACTTAAAGCCGCAATCAAACGATTTCTTTGCGGAAATTGATATTTACGAGGACCCTGATTTGGTAAATATTCACTAATAACTAATCCTTTTTCGCCAATAGTTTGTTGGAGCCTCTTATGGTGCCGTGGATAAATTTGATTCAAACCCGTCCCCAACACACCAATCGTGCGTCCCCCAACCTTTAAGGTATTATGATGAGCAATCGCATCAATACCCTCAGCTAACCCTGAAACAATAGTTAATCCCGCCGCATTTAAAGATGGAATCCAAGATTGCAATAAAAAATTACCATAGCTACTATTTTTACGTGCCCCAACAATCGCTAAACAAGGCGTTTGTAACAAGTCCAAATTACCTTGATAAAACAAAACCAGTGGCGGATATGCTAATACATGTAATTTTAATGGATAAAATTCATCTAAAATACAAATATAATCTGTTCTTTCGATTCGTCGTAATTGTTCAATTAAATCTTCTAACAAATTGTCTAAGCCAATCTTTTTAGCTAAATTAAGTTTATCCATAGCAATCATTAAACAGTCCATCCATGACGAACAGGACTGTTCTTGAGGCCAATCAATATTTTGATAAATTTTAATACGCTGTTCCAAAGTTATTTTTGGAATTAACAATAAAACTAAAATAAAAATTCGATTTGTCATAGACCACTTCCTCCAATATAAAGAAAGGATCTCAAAAATAATATTAATTCAAATAATTTTTAACGGGTGAAAAAGTTTTTCGGTGAATTGGTGTAATACCAAGCTTTTCTAGTCCAGCTAAATGCTTAGCAGTACCATATCCGGCATTATTTTTAAAATCATAACCGGGATATTTTAAATCGTATTCTGCCATTAAATTATCTCGATAATCTTTAGCTAAAATGCTAGCAGCTCCAATACTAATACTGCGATCATCACCTTTAATTAAACTAGTTTGCTCAAGCTCTATGTCCAAGTCCATTGCATCGATTAATAAACCATTTACATTATATTGGAGTCCTTTATAAGCCTCAGACATCGCAACTCGAGCAGCTTGATATATATTAATTTCGTCAATCTGTTCAGATGTAACTACTCCAAAGGCATAATCTAAAGCTTGGGATTTTATTTTAGGAACTAGCGCTTCTCTTTTTTTCAAAGACAATTGTTTTGAATCATGGACTTCAATTAAATCAAAATTGTCATCTAATACCACTGCTGCCGCAACAACAGGGCCAGCTAAAGGGCCACGTCCAACTTCATCAATACCAGCAACAAATTGACCTTTTTTCCAATATGCTTGTTCAAAAACTTGTCGTTCATTAAAAGTAGCTTGCATCTTTTGCTGCTTCTCAATTCGGCGTTGATAACTAACTAATAAACGTTGAACGCCTTGACGTTCATCCTCTGCTAAATGTTTTAAAATGTCGGCCTTAATTTTTGGTTGTTGTAAGATTGATTTAACTTCGGTTATCGTTAATTTATCCATTTTTAACATCATTTTGCCCGATTTGATCATTAGGCACTTCAATCGTATATTTTCCCAATTTACCACGACGCAAATCTAGCAGAATTCTTTCACCAGCACGATTATAATCATCCTTAAAACCTAATTTTTGAGTAATCAAAAGCAAGATGTTAACATCAGTTTCTTCGTCCCAAATACCTGATGGCAGTTTATACCGCTCAGTAATCGATTGTGGATTATACTCACGCATAAATTTCAAAACTTCTAAAGCAATATCATCCACATTAATCAATTGATCTTTAATTGCACCAGTCATAGCTAAATGTTGACCAACGCGTTGATCATCAAATTTAGGCCATAAAACTCCTGGTGTATCTAATAACTCTAAGTTAGTAGGTGTTTTTAACCATTGTAATTTTTTAGTAACTCCAGGTCGATCACCAGTAATGGCTACATTTTTCATCACTAGATGATTCAAAAGTGTTGATTTACCAACGTTTGGAATCCCAGCTACTAAAGCTCGAATCGCCTTGTCTTTAACTCCTTTTTCCAAAAGATGATCCCACTTTTCAGCCAAAACTTTACGCGCCGCTTTTGTAATAGTCTGAGGGGTCTTCCGGTCACGTGAATCAAGAGCGACTACTGCTAATCCTCGTGTTTCAAAATATGTAATCCATTCCTTAGTCCGGGATGGATCAGCTAAATCGGTCTTAGTCATTACCAATAACCGTGGCTTATCTCCTAAGACATCATCTAGTTCAGGATTCCGTGAAGACAATGGAATCCTGGCATCTACTAATTCAAATACAATATCTACATACTTCATATTTTCGCGCATTAAGCGGAAGGCCTTCGCCATGTGGCCTGGATACCACTGAATAATTTGTCCCATAAAAATAAACCTCTATTCTTCTGATGCTAGATATTGACGCCAAGCTGCATCAAAAATATCCATTGCTTGTAAATAATTACCATTTTCTTCCAAATATCTTGAAAGTTCATCAAAATCTGTGCTTTGCTTTGGAAATGCTTGATCATAAAAAGTTCCATTCGCAAAATTTTTAACTTCATCGTGTGTGACTGGATCTCTTTGTGTCATCAACCATTGATAAAATGAACGCCTCATTATTTTGGTAACCCCACTTGGAACACAAAGTGATCCTTTTTCATATTAATTTGCTTAATTTTAATCTGCATACCAGAAACCTTAGGAACTTTTTTAAAATCAATTAAAATTGTCTGCTTCTTAGGATTCACATCGGCCCATGCTGGCAAATCTAAGTGCGAAGCTAGTCCACCCATCACATAATTGACTGGTAAAGGCAACTGCCCCACTGCAACTGAATCAGCGTGCAATAATAAATTACCATCTTTAGTGACAGATGGTGTCATCTTCATTCCATAGTCTACATCTTGCCCTAAAAGGCGTTCTGTTCCATAGACCATCATACTTGACTGCCCCATTTCAAAGCGTAATCGTTTTTTCAATGATGGATCATCATTCAAATATTTATTCATCCAAGCATTCAAATTTTTCTTCGTTAATTGTACATCCATTGAAGCATCGGTCATTTTAACTTGTTGCTGGGTACTAAATTGTTTTTCCTTTCCTTGTGGCATCACCATTAAAATTAAAGCCACAAAAACTAAAACAATTAAAGCTCCTCCAATCCCCCACAAAATTCCTTGTTGTCTAAACTGATGTTGTTCTTTAGTCAATCCTTTTTTAACCATTATTTATATATCCACTCATCCTTTTGTTTTTGAACAGTTTTAAAAAGTGCCTTACTCATCTGATCATACCCCTTATTATTTGGATGATAATGATCTGAACTAGTAATATATTCGTTTTTATCTTTATTGGGACCATTTAAAGTCGATTTAACTACTTTATTATCTACTGTTCCTGTAAAAGACGCTGCTGATTGTTTTTTTAGCTTAGCCTGCTGTTTTTTGCTTTGAAACTGACCATAAGTAAGTTTATTAAAAACTGAAACATAATATGCATTATTATTCTCACGAGCTGTTTCACTATTTATTGAATTATAAAGATGCACAGCTTGATTAATATCAGGTCGATTAGCTAAATAAACATACAAAGGATTATAATTTCCAAAAATAAATATAGGAGCATCTGGGTTCAAACTTCTAATGTAATTCATAAGTTCATTCAAACTATCAGAATATTCGTCTTTATGTGATTTTACCTTTAACAAAATATCTTTTTCTTCTTTAGTTTGAATTAATTTAAATAATTCTTGTTGTAAGTCATTTCCACCTGATGTCATTACAATGATATCAGCCTCTTTAATATTTTTCTGTGCTATTCCATTTTTTTGAACACGCTTTAAAATTTGGTCGGAACGATCACCCGATTTACCATAATTATTGGTTTTAACCTTAACATGATCTTTTTTCTCAATTAATTTCGCAATTCTTTTTTCATAACCACCCTGATTAGTGGTATCTCCCACACCTTGTGTTAAAGAATCACCAACCGTCACTAATTGAACTTGATTCTTAACAATTTCCTTAGCCTCAATATACGGTGAAAGACTAAAACTAATCAATAATGTCATTAAAACGATTAGTATTCTTTTCATAATCGATCCCCCCTTTCACGCAGAAATTAATTATACCAAATAAAATTCAAGACATTTCTAATCATTATACTTTATTTTTAGTAAATTCTAACATAATACCTTTTCCTAATCATGAATTAACAATTATTAAGACCTTATTTTAAGGATGATATACTAAATTATTTCTGTTAAATGAAAAAAAATAGAACTGAAACAAGTTCCAGCACTATTCTTCATTAGTAATAATTAATATTGTTTTAAATAACTAAGCCCAAATGCACCAGCGCCAGTATGCGTTGATACAACTGGTGTCGTTTGTTGAACATGAACTTGGGCTTCAGGAAACTCAGTTCTTAAAATATCAGCTAATTCTTGCGCCAATTCTGGAATTCCAGCATGTGATAATCCAATTCTTTGAATACCTTTAGCTTCATGCATTTGATCCACAATTTTCTTCAAATAGTTCTTAATTGTTTTTGACCCACGTCCTTTAGTCTCGGCAATAATGTCACCATTAACAATATGAGCCCCAATTTTAATATTTAACAAACCACTAATAAAGCCAGTTGCTTTCGAAATACGTCCACCCGCTGTTAAATTATCTAAAGAACTCAAAGTTAAGTACAATTCCGTATTTGCATGAACCGCTTTAATTTCTTGCATAATTTCTGTCGCAGACTTACCTTGTTGGGCTAATTCAGCAGCCTTAATTGCTTGGAACCCTAATGCACAATCAATGAAGGTTGAATCAATAACATGAATTTTATCAGTTTCCAACATCTTAGCTGCTTGTTGTGCAGTGTCAAAAGTCCCTGACAAACCTGGAGTTAAGTGAATACTAATAATTTCCACATCATCATCATTAGCTAATAAATCTTCATAAGCATCGGTAAAAACACCCAATGCAGGAGTTGATGTCTTAGGTAGATTTTTGGCCTGTGCCATTTTATCCATGAATTCCTCACGTGATAAATCAACACCATCTGTATACGTCTTATCATCAATCATAACATTCAAAGGAATTACTTTAATCCCCAAATCCTTAATTTCTGCATCTGACAAAACTGCCGTCGAATCGGTTACAATTTTAACTTTAGTCATCTTTCTCTCCTACCTAATAAATGTAATACTAATAATTTAATTTTTTACAAACTTTCTGGATCACGCATCCAAGCAACCGCTAATGCTCCCTGACCCAAATGGGTTCCTACCACCGGACCAAAATAAGAAAGTTCAAAGTTCAATTCAGGATACATTCCTTCAAGCTCTTGACGCCACTTCTCGCCTTCAATTGGATCATTTGCATGAATAACCAATGGTTTCAAAGGATAATCAGTATTCATCAATACATCCTTAAAAATGGCTTCAACTCGTTTTTTAGCTTTCTTCATTGAACGAACTTTTTCAAATGGGACAATATAGTTTGAATCGTTATCAAAGGTTAAAATTGGTTTAACCTTTAACATTGTTCCAATAATGGCCCCAGCATTTGACAAACGTCCGCCACGCACTAAATTATTCAAATCATCAACTACGAAATATTCATCTATCGAATCACGAAGTTGATCTAAAGTTGATAAAATTTCATCAACACTTTTGTCATCTTGTGCCATTTTAGCAGCTTTTAAAACCAACCATCCCATCAAACGAACCGTTATTTTTGAATCATATGGAATAACTTCCAAACCATCAATTTTATCTGCAATTGATGCTACATTATTGATAAACCCTGAAATTGTAGATGCTAAGTGAATTGAAATTACTTTATCATAGCCTTCGGATTTCAAATCTTCATAAATTTCCATCAATTCTCCAATAGCTGGTTGGGAAGTTGATGGAAATGAATCTGAAGTTTTTAATTTCTCATAAAACTGTTTTGGTGTAATTTCAGTTCCTTCTTTATACGCCTTACCATCTAAAATAATTGGAATTGGAATTACTTTAATATTGTATCGTTCAGCCTCTTCAGAGCTAATTGTTGCCGTTGAATCGGTCATAATTGCAATCTTCATAAATAAATCTCTTTTCTAATCTAAAAATATTTGGGCATCTAAATAATTCAAATAATAAATTAATTATTCATTATACGCTGTTCCACTAGAACTGACTAGCTTCCACCCGAGATTTACAATCCTTTTTGAATTGATTTGTCCAATCGATTTATTAAAATTTGCAACATTGACTTTTCTTCTTCAGACCAAACGGAAAAAATTTGTTGCTCAGTCGCCTGATACTGTGCTTTAATTTTGGCCAAACTTTCTGCCCCTAACGGTGTAACTTGATATATAAAATGTCGATGATCATGGCCAACAACCTGATGTTCAATCATCTTTTTTTTCATTAAAGCATTTAACTGTCGTGAGAGGGTTGAAGTATCTAACCCTGTTGTTTGGCTCAATTGATCTTGAGTATCAAATTCATTGTCCACTTTCATTAAAAGATGCCATTCTGCAATGGTTATTTTATAATCTTTCATAATTTCTTTTAAAATTTTTTGAAAATCTTTATCTGTTTCATGTAATGCATTTAAAATTTCTTTCATTAGCAACTCCTCCCAATAGGACTAGCTCAATTTTAAATAATCTTAAATCATGGCTACTTTTTCTCAAAATTTAAAAATAAAAGTGCTTAATAAATATTATAATCGCTTCCATGGTAGTTTCCTATTAAATTTTATGATAAGAATAAATATATTTAAAAATAAAGAATAATATTATCCATGTTTTATTTAAATTATATTTTTCACATTCCGCCGATTAGATTTAAAAAATATTTAGTGTTTATATAAGTTTATAAAAAGGCTGGGACAGACTGTCCCAACCTTAAAAATTTTTAGAAATTTAACAATAGCTTATTGCTTTGCTGCTGCCATAGCCACTGCCCCTAAGAAATTAATTGGTTGGCTGAAATTTGGTTGGAATAAGAAGTCTGAAAGCGCTAATTCATCAATTGTCATCTTATTTTGAATCGCTAATGATAAGGCATTAGCAGTTTGTGAAATATCATGTTCAGAATAAAATGATCCACCCAAAACAGCCCGAGTGTTTTCATCCCAAACCAAAGTAGCACGTACAGGGGTTGTCGTTAACATGAAATCAGGTCGATAATCTTGTTCAATGGTAACGGTCTTGATTCCTTCAATACCACGTGCTTGAGCTAATTGCTGATTTAATCCAGAACTGGCCATTGCCTTACCATAAAGCTCAACAGCCGACGTTGCTTGAGTTCCCAAGTATGCTACAGTGGGCTTCAAAATGTTTTTACCAACTAAAATTCCTTGGCGTACTGCATTTGTTGCCAATGGAATGTAGTCATCTTGCTGTGTTGGATTATAAAATACAGTCGCAGAATCACCAGCCGCATAAACATCTTTAACTGAAGTTTGCATATACTTATCAACAATAATAGCTCCATTCTTAATCATATCAACTTGCCCAGTAAATAAATCAGTCCGTGGTAAGAATCCAATTCCTAAGACAACAATATCTGCTTCATAAGATCCCTTATCAGTTGTTACCTTAACACCGTCATCAGTAGATTCAAACGCTTGTACCATTTGCCCTAAGCCTAAAGTAACATCGTGTTTTTGATATTCAATCTCAACTTCATCCGTAATATCTTTATCAAAGTTTTTTGCCAGAACCCGATCAAGACCATCGATCAAAGTTGTTTTAATTCCGCTTACTGAAAATTGTTCTGCAATTTCAGCTCCAATATATCCAGCCCCGATTACGATCGCTGATTTAACATCTTTGACGGCCTCATTAATAGCTTTGGCATCATCCCAATTCTTGCATAGATAAATATTTTTTCCATTAATTCCAGGAATTGGTGGCATAACTGGCTTTGAACCAGTTGTCACAACAATTTTATCGAATTTTTCAGTTTTCTCTTGTTGATTCTCCAAGTTTTGATATGTTACAACTTTATTTTCCAAGTCAACATTCGTAACTTCATGCTGCATCTTCATATCAATACCATCATTTTTCATGGCTTCAACTGAATCATAAAACATTTTCTCAGGGTCAGAAACGTGGTTACCTACCCATAGAGCAATTCCACATGAAAGAAAAGAGACAGTATCATTCTTTTCAAAAACTGTAATTTCAGCCGTTGGATCTGTTTCTAGAATTCCACGAGCTGAGAAAATACCTGCATGAGTACATCCGATAATTGCAACTTTCATTAGTCCATCCTCCGATAATAAAAAAAACGCTTTCATTTGTATAAGTCAATTATACAACGTTAGCGTCTTTTTTCACATACTATCTTTTAAAGAATATATATTTATAATTATTTCGACTTACGATCATTGTTTTTAATAGGTAATGTAATTCTAAAAATCGACCCATGACCTTCAGCAGATTCCAAGATGATGGTCCCACCATAGCCCTCAATCAATTTTTGAGCAATACTTAAGCCCAAACCATTTCCACCTTGCTTACGTGATCGAGCTTTATCAACACGATAAAAGCGATCAAAAACATGATGGGCTTCCTCAGGACTAATCCCTTCACCAAAATCTTGTACCGCAATCTGAACTTGTCCTCCATTACGTGACACAGAATAGTGAATTTCTTTGCGATCGCGTGAGTATTTCACAGCATTATCAGATAAAATAATCATAATTTGCTCCAAATGATCTCGTGACATATTTACAAAAGTTGGATGTTTTAAATCATCATCCAGAATAAAAGTAAAATCATCATGGATCATTTTGAAATTATTATATACTAAGGTTACCACTTCACGAATATCAGTATTTCCATCTTTAAAAGCTAATTCCACTTGGTCTGCACGTGTCAAATCCAACATTTCTTGGACCAATCCTTGCATCCGGCTAATTTCCTTTAAAGATGCTTCAATTGATTCATTTAAAATCTTAGGATCATCCTTACCCCAACGGTTTAAGAGTTCCATATGGCCCTTAACAATTGCTACTGGCGTACGAAGTTCGTGCGAAACATCTTCCACAAACTGATGTTGAGCCATCATAGTATGTTGCATTTGATCTAAACTACGATTCACAATTTTACCTAAATCAGTTATTTCATCATTTCTAGTTCCATCTGAGTCAACTCGAGCCTGCGATTGAGAATCAATTCTAGCTGAATCTACCACTTTTTTAATATCATCCATCGGTCTCAACAGATAATCAGCTAACCAGTAACCCCAAATTGCAGTAAAGAAAACTCCCAAAAGTGTTGCTATAATCGTAATCATATAAATTCGATTAAATAAACGGTTAAATTGTTCTAAATTATTATCTAATCGAATGACTCCGATCGTTTTACCATTTTTATTATGAATGGTTTTATAACCAACCAATGTTTGATTACCATTTTGGTCATGTTCTAAATGAATCTTTCTATTTTCTAAATTAATCATTGCCGGTTTATGTTTGGGATAAACTTGATACGATCCATCGTAAATTATGATTTTAAAGTCAGGGCGCATAGTTTCTACCAATCCGACCTCTTGTTTTTGTGACAAGGCGTTATCTCCAATAATCGCTGATTCAATTTCTTGCGATTTAACCTTGTCAATTGGGACCTTTTCTAATCGTTGGGCTACCCAATTAAGAGATTCCCGCGATGAAATTTTTTCATCCACCAACATACGATTAGCAAATGCCATAATTAAAATGTAACTAAAAATTATAAATATTAAAAAAAATCCCAATGCTGAGCCCATGGCCCACTTCCATTTAAGTGACAAACCTGGCTTTTGCTTGGGATTATTTTTAACAATGGCTGTTTTATCCATTGTATCTCTCCAAATTCTATTGACGCATCACATAACCGGTTCCACGAACAGTTTGAATATATGAAGTTTTAGAGTCACTATAATCAATTTTATTACGTAGGTAACGGATATAAACATCTACAACATTGGTTTCAACGTTATCATCATATCCCCAAACCTTGGCCAAAAGTACTTCTCTTGATTGAACAACATTAATATTCTCCATCAAAATAACAAGTAATTCATATTCGCGTTTCGTTAAATTGATAATTTCATCACCACGTCGCGCAATTCGATTTTCTTTTTCAACCACCAAATCACGATACTTTACAATACTTTGATGACTAGCATGCTCTTCAGTTTCAATATTAATTCGACGCAATAAAGCCCGGATACGTGCCAACAATTCTTCAATTGCAAACGGCTTTACAACATAATCGTCAGCCCCATAGTCTAACCCTGAAACGCGATCAATAACTGAATCACGAGCCGTCATCATAATAATAGGTGTGTTTTTGACTTCTCGAAGTCTACGTGCAACTTCTAACCCACTTAATTCTGGTAACATTAGATCTAATAGAATCAAATCGAAATTTTCTTCTAACGATATTTCTAACCCAGTTCGACCATTATCGGCAACTGTCGTTTCATAGCCTTCATGTTGTAATTCTAACTCAACAAATCGTGCTAAATTTTCCTCATCTTCAATTATCAAAATTTTATTCATCTTAGCACCCTATTCTTTCAAAACATTATTTTTAACAAACTTATTAAGTTTAACATAAATATCTAATTTTCATCAAGTAAATACTAATTTAATAGAGTTTTTTCATATTTAACGCAGCGAGGTATTATATTGCATACAATTTAAAAATATTTTTAACTTTAATTCTCAGAATTTATTACTTTTAGTTGATGAATCTTAATCAAACCCAAGGTTATTGGTAACACCATAATAACACCAAAAAAGGCATACAGCATTGATAAAATAGCTGAAACTAATAATTTAGAATTAACGATATCTCCAATACCATAATTAAGTTTAGCAAACATAATTCCCAAGCTCAAAAAATCAGCCATAAAACCAAATAAAACAGTATTTAAAGCCGTTCCTATAATTTGATAACCTAGTTGGTAACCTGATCGTATTAATTTATTTACTTCCATATCTGGGTGGTGTTCCATAATCTCAGATAATCCTGATGTAATTGCTACAGACGCTTCAGCGATTGCTCCAAGTGTTGCTAACAGTGCGGCTGCAATTCCCAACTGCCCAAAATTTAAACCAATTTGCAAAGATAAGCCTTCCAACTCTTCTGAATTTTCAACGGTAAATCCTTGTACAAAGTTTAAATGTTCAACAGGAATAATCACCAAAATTAAAATCAACATAACGATTAAACTACTTTTCAATGATACCATCGTAGTTTCTTCATCAGCTCCAGCACTATATATCGTAATCAATAAGACCAAACTACTCCCAATTAATAACACCATAAACATACTAAATCCCCAACTAATTAAGAGAAGCATGCCCATTAATAAAATAAAATTAATCCATAGACTAACAAAAGCACCCATTCCTTTTTTACCACCAATAACTACCATTAATACTAGTAAAATGAGTGCTAAAACGAATGTAACTGACATTAATTAAGCCTCCTTTTGTGCATTTCATACTTAGAATCAATGATAACCCACAAAATTCCAGCTGGAACTGTTAACACAATTCCGATCGCACTAATCAGAGTTTGAACCATCCCCAATGCCATGTTCATATCATAAGTATACCCAATGTTATTCCCATTTCTTAAAAACAAAATAGCCATCGGGATCTGTCCAGCAATAAAAATCAAGAATAACACGTTGGTTAATGCTCCGAATATTTCTTGTCCTACATGTCGTCCTGCAATTATTAATTCTTTCGTTGTTACATCATGATTTTCTTTTCTTAATGCAAATAAAGTAGCAATCATGTCCGTTGATTCATCCATGACTGCCCCCAAAACTCCTACTAACGTCATTGAAAAAAACATTGGAACGGGTAATTGTGTAATGAACCCTAACAATTCAAAGTTAACACCTTGATTATGATTCAACTTAAAAACTAAAGCAGCTAAAAGCATTGTAATAAGTGTAGTTGTAACCACTGTTGCAAAAATCACCCATGTTTGCCTTTTTTTAAATCCCATCACCAATCCAAGAGTCAATGCAGACACAATTAAACTAAAGATCACAAATAATGGTAATAAATAATGGGTCCCAGTTTTTAAATTTAAATCAATAGTAATAATAAATAAAATTGTATTTAAAACCAAAGAAATGGCTGTTAGACGTCCAGACTTCCCCATCAAATTAATTAACAAACCAATTAGTGCAATTAATAACGGAATCCAGGTGGCATCTCTTTTAACATTATCAAAGTTCCAAGCATCCCCTTGTTGACGTAAAAAAATCTGCATTTTTGGCTTTAATTTTTGATCCATTCCTTGACTACTATCATAATTATTTTCAATCCAAATTTTTTCACCTTGACGATCAGTGTTTAAAAATTTAGCTTTAACTTTTTGTCGATAATTAGTCACACGATTCAGATATGCATCAGTCGAATTATTTTCATCAATTACTTTAACTTTTTCTATCAATACAACAGGTTTACTATATAACGATGCATCATGCCGTAATCCAAAATATGTAAATAATATAACTGTTAATAGACATAACCAAAACAAAAAATGTCTCTTGCCTTTATTTAATATCATGGATTTAGCCTTCTATTTTGGCCGTTAACTGGGATCTCCTTTGCTAAATATTTAATTCTTTGCATAATTCGAGCAGCTTTAACTGGTTCAGCCCCATTCTTGGTCAATGTGAAGTGTTCTTCCTCTAATTGTTTCATAGAGAAGTTAGATGTAAAAAATGTTGCTAGTCCATTTTGCATTCGATAATCAAGAACAACACTCAAAACATCATCTCGAATCCAACCACTTCCATCACTTTCAGCTCCAATGTCATCTAAAACTAGAATATCTACCAATTTCATATCTGACCGTACTGTCTTAGTGTCAATACTGTGATCACTTATTGCATCTTTCATATTGGTAGCCAAAGTTGGATAGTGCAACAATAATACATCAATATCATCAAAAGACAGTTGATTAGCCATTGCTCCCATCAAATAAGTTTTACCTACCCCATATGGTCCTTGTAAATAAGCACCTTGATGAAATTCTTGAGGCCGATCAACATAATCTTCAATAAATTCCGAAACTGCTAAGACAGCGGCAGTCATTCCCGAATCCATTGACTTAAAATCATTCATTGTGGCCGATTTTAATTGTTTAGGCATACCAATTGCCATAATTTTACTAGCTGCTCGTAACTTTTCATGTTGTTTTTGCATTTTTTGACTTGCTCGATATTGAATCACCACACGTTTATCAACAAATAACAACTCTGGATCATAACCAGGATGAACATCTGGTAAGCCATCTTGTTGTTTTTTATTTTGCAAATAATATTCATAGATGGTTGCTAAATCGCGATTGAAAATTGCTTCGCTTAAATCCGGCTGATGCTCTTGAATAAAATTTTTAATTTCTGCATCTTCCAACATAATTTGCCTTATTTTTTCATATTCATTTCTCATTTGAGGCCGCTTTTTTAAAATATCTTGGAATGATTTTCCAATATTTTGAGTTCCTCGATTATTTTGAAAATTAAATGGTTCTACATTTGGCATTATCACTCCTTTTTGATGGCACGCTTAGCTTCCATCTGGGCTAACATTTTATCTAGTTTAGCCTGATCGGCTGAGCTAACCTCCTGAATTGGTTGATTGTCCCAATCGGGTTTTGTTTCATGTTTCTGCTGTCCAGCTCGACTTGATGTACGATTCTGCTGACCTTGTTTAATTTTTTTCTCTCGTTGCTGAATATACTTAATGGCCTCACTGGGCGTTTTAATGTTAGCCTGAGCCCAATCTGAATAAGTTGCCTCTAAGATTGCTTTCGGCAAAGTTTTGCGATCTTGTAAAACACTCAGTGTATATAATTCTATATTTATAACCGGGTTAGGTAACCGTCCATATTTTATTAATTGCTCAATTGCATATTGTTCGCTTGCCGTTACGACACCCCCACGTTGTTCGCGAATATTTTTTAAAAATTCTAATGGGCTCAACTGGTTAGCTTGATCAATTAGGATATTTCCTGTCTTGGGTTGTACATCAGTTACAGGTTGGATCGTAACTTCTTGTCGCTGCTGAAATTCTTGACGTAACTCATTTTCGATTCCTTTAATGTCAATTTGATGATCGTCAAGCATATGCCCTTGTATAAGTCGAATTAATTTTAAATCATCAATTGCATATAATTTTTTGAAAAGCATTAAATTATCTTTATTTTTCAATAAAGTCATCCGAGAAACTCCATACACCTTTAACATTTCAAACATTAAATCAAAATCAATAGTTGGCTGATCCTTTTGACGAGCTTCATCCCATGCTGTTGACCTTTTATTAATCGGCTTCAACGGTTCAATCTGATCAAAATTATCCTCTCGAATAATATCAAATAATCCCTTTGACACATTATTTCCCTCAATTTCTGCTGAATCAGGTAATAAACTTGTTTTTAATATCTCAAATTGATCATCACCTAAATAAGATGAAAGAAGTTTCACTAGCAATTTATCACTAAGAAAATTTTCAGCATCAATCGGTTGATTTATTTCATAAACCCATTGTGATTCTAATGTTAATACTTGTTCGAAAGTCCGAATCAGCCCATAGCCTTCTAGCTTTTCACGTGCTTGAATCAAACGTGGACCAGATAGGTTCAATTGATTCAATAATTCAACGTGCGTGATGGTTACATCTTTATTTGATCTTTGAGGTTGATGCATCAAGGCCATATAAACTGTAAAGGCTTCAATCCCAATTAATGGTAAGTATAAATTACTTAAACTGGTTAAATTTTTAAGGGTTAAATTTTCAATACCCACGACTTTAAATTTTTGATGAATATTAAAAGACATTAGTCCCCCACTTTCATAATTTTTAATTCTTCAATTCACTGATAATATGATCAACTTTAGCATGCATTCGATCTAACCGATCATTTTCAACAACATAATCAGCCATCTGCACTTTTTGGTCTAATGGCATTTGTGCCTTAATACGCTGACGAGCTTCTAGTAAAGTTAGATGATTTCGCTTCATCAACCGTATTTGTTGCTCTTCAGGTTCAACCGTAACCACAATAGTTTTATCTACTCCTGCTGCATTGTTAGTTTCAAACAATAAAGGAATTTCCAAAAACACAAGTTCATGCCCATCATTAAATAGTTTTTGTGCCTGTTGAATCAAAATTTGATTGATTTTTGGATGCATAATTGCATTCAATTGATCTATTTTTTGTGTATCACCAAAAACAACACTCCCCAACAATTGTCGATTGAGTGACCCGTCTTGGTTTATGATTTGAGGACCAAATTGCAACTCCAGCGCATGTAACGTAGATGAACCAGGTTCAACAATTTCACGACTAATAACATCTGCATCTAAGACTGGATACCCTTTTTCACGAATATAATTTGCAACACTCGATTTACCGGTTGCAATCCCTCCAGTAATTCCAATTTCAAGCATGTTTAAATCCTCTTTAATCGTGCAACACTTGGCAATGTGGGCAATAAGTAGTTCCACGTTGTGCTACCTTAGTTTTAACAAGAATCGTTCCACATCGATAACAAGGTTCTCCTACTCGACCATAAACCTTCAATTGATTTTGAAAGGTCCCGGCCTCACCAAAAGCAGTGGTAAATGAATGAACTGTTGTTCCATGATTTTTAGTGGCCAAAGCTAATTCATCAATAATAGCTTTGCGTAAATGGGTCAGATGTTCTAAATCAATAGTATTTGCTGGTTGTAATGGGTGAATTTTTGCCATCCATAATGTTTCATCAACATAAATATTACCTAACCCAGCGATATGACTTTGATCCAATAGAAATGGTTTAATAGCACCTTTCCTTTGAAACTCTTTTTGCATGTACTCTAAAGTCAAATCATCTTCAGTTGGCTCAGGTCCAATTTTAGCCAACCCGGCCACCTGCATTGTATTAGGTGTATCGACTAAATTCATCCGTCCAAATTTACGAGTATCCCGATAAAAAAGATCGATCTCATCATCCAGATGGAAGGTGATCAAATCATGCTTTCCTGGCTCTGTCCCAGCGGGAACTGTATAATACGCCCCTTCCATGCGTAAATGCGACACTAACGTTTTATTTCCACTCAATCTGAATAACAAATATTTTCCACGGCGATCTATTTTTTCTATCTTACGATCAGCCATTTCTGCATCAAATTCCGCTTCTGACATACCGACAATTTTTTCCCAACGTACTTCAACTTTTAAAATTGTCCGACCTTGAACAAGATTTGTTAATCCTCGTCGAACTGTTTCTACTTCTGGTAGCTCTGGCATATAGTCTCCTAACCGTTGATATAACAACACTTTAACGTACAACCACTAACTGAGGCGCTAATTTTTTTATTTTATATCTTTTTTCTTTGTGAAATCAAATAATTCAATGTCAATTATTACTTCCCTATTGTACCAAATAATTGAAGAATTTATTAATATCAGTTATGCGTTGTCTCACACTGAAATTAAATTTAAAGAAAGCTATCATTTAATGTTTCATCATCGCCTGCAAAAAACGTCTTACAAATAAATTCATTTATAATTTAGTACAAAAAAACGTATTCCTTCCTTACTCTGGAATACGTATTAAACATAATAACAATTAAAGCTCTTATTTTTTATACAAAACATCAATTCATTAAAAAACTTGAATTGAATACTCACCAACATATTCATCATTTACATCTAACCGATTAATAACATATTTATCAACTAATTGCCCAGTTGTTTCCAATGTATCCGCAATTCCCCACCAAGGCTCGATGCAAATAAATGGTGCTTCAACATTCGATTTGGTCCAAATGCCTGCAAATTTAGCATTTTCAATATTAACTTTAATACCATGTTTCTTATCAGTATCAATGATTTTGATTTCAACTGGACGTTCATCTAGTTCAAGAATTATTGCATCATTTTTGTAGTCTGAACGATTTAATACCAATTCTTTTTTGGCATCAAACATAATGTCTTGGTGTAAATCTAAAAACGGTCCATTTAAAACTTTACGTTGATACAACTTAGCTGGCGTAATTTGGATTTGATAGTCTTCAAATTTTTTGCCACCTGACAATGGAATATTGAAACCAGGGTGTCCTCCCAAGCCAAAATAAATCACTTGCTGATCAATATTTTTAACTAAGTATTTAATTCCAATTTCACCAATTTCAGATAAGGTAAATATTACATCAAATTGAAATTTAAAAGGATATTGCCGGTGTGTCTCAATAGAATCTTCTAATCGTAATTGAATCATCTTTGAATCAGCATTAATTATCTTAAAAACTAGATCACGAGCAAATCCATGTTGCGTCATATCATATATTTGGCCTTCAAATTGATATGTATCGTTTTGTAAGCGTCCAACAATGGGGAAAAGATGAGGTGCATGTCTTCCCCAAATTTCAGGATTAGCTTGCCAAAGATACTCTGTCTCATTATTTTTCAAATAAATACTATTTAATTCCGCCCCCTGTTCATTTACAGCTACTCGGACTTTTTCATTTTCTAAATATAGCATGCTATCCCCCGTGAATTGTATAAAGCGCTTTCAATAATTTTATTTTAACAAAGTTTAATCTATTTTCAAAATATAATTTAGATAATAAAAGGCTGAGATTATAACAATCTCAGCCAAAAATTCAAAATGATCATTCAACTGCGCTTATCAAGCTTTATTACTTTTTAGCAGCTTTCTTTTTAGTTGCTTTTTTCGTGGCTGGTTTCTTACTTTTAGTGGTCTTAGATTTTTTATTATCTTCACCATCTTTAGGTGTAGTTCCATCAGCTAATGTCTTTTCAGTTGGCTTATCCCATGAGATAAACTCACAATCAGGATAACGTGAGCAACCATAGAAAGTCCGACCGCGTTTTGTCTTTCGTTCAATAATTTGACCTTGATGACACTTAGGGCAAACTAAGCCAATTTCTTTTACAATTGTTTTAGTATTCCGACAATCAGGAAAACGTGAGCAAGCAAAGAATTTACCATATCGTCCAAGGCGTTCCAACATAGGAGCCCCACAAATTTCACAGTTTTCACCGGCTAACTTATCTTTGACAACAATTTTTTCCATTTCTGATTCAGCTATATCTAGCTCACCTTTAAATGGTTTATAAAATTCATCAACTACTTTAACCCAATCTTCATTCCCAGTTTCAACATTATCTAGTTCACCTTCAATTTGGGCAGTAAATTTTAGATCAGCTACATCAGGGAAATAATCTCGAACGGCGTCTTGAACCATTTTACCAATTTCAGTTGGAATAAATTTCTTTGCGTCCATTTTGACATATGCTCGTGATTTCAAAGTTTCAATCGTAGCAGCATAAGTTGATGGCCGTCCAACACCAGCTTCTTCCAAAGCTTTAACCAACGCAGCTTCAGTATAACGTGGCTTGGGCTGAGTAAACTTTTGTTCAGGATTAATTTTATCCAGCTTAACATTACCACCCTCTACCATTTCAGGTAGAACATTATCTTTAGCTTTAGCAGCTGGGTAAGCTTTTGTATAACCAGCAAATTTAGTCGTAGCTCCATTAGCTCTGAACATAACCCCATTTTGTGTCAAAGTAACTCGGACCCGATCAATAACTTCTGATGTCATTTGAGAGGCCACAAATCGTGACCAAATCAATTGATAAAGTTTAAATTGGTCATTAGTTAACTTGTCCTTAATTGATTTAGGTGTTCGGAAAACTGAAGTAGGTCGAACCGCCTCATGAGCATCCTGTGCCCCTTCTTGCAATTTACCTTGTACTGGTTTAGTTGCAGCATATTCATCACCGTATTCTTCATGAATAAATTTAGATGCATCATTTTTTGCAATGGATGATATTCGTGTGGAATCGGTACGCATATAGGTAATTAACCCAACTGAACCTTCTTTACCACCCAGATTAATCCCTTCATATAATTGTTGCGCTGTAGACATCGTACGCCGAGTTTGAAAACTCAATTGCGTGTTAGCTGCCTGTTGCAAAGTTGAAGTTGTAAAAGCTGGACTGGGATTGTTTTTTCCTTCGCTCTTAACGACTTCACTTATATCAAATTCTTGATTTTGATCGATTCGTTTCAAAATTGATTGAACCATTTCATTGTCTGGGATTCGCTTAACCTTTTGACCATCTACCCCATAAAATCCAGCTTTAAATTTCTTATTAGATTTTTTGAATTCAGCTGGTAATTCCCAGTATTCTTCAGGCTGAAAGGCTTGAATATCATTCTCACGATCAATAATTAAACCCAATGCTCCAGATTGAACCCGACCAGCACTCAGTCCTTTTTTAATTTTCTTCCATAGAAGAGGCGAGATTGAGTAGCCAACCAAACGGTCTAAAATTCGGCGTGCCTGTTGAGCATTAACCAAATTCATATCCAATTGGCGTGGGCGTTTAAAGGCATCTTTAACTGCATCTTTAGTAATTTCATTAAAGACCACTCGATTTTCTTCAGAACTAGTATCAAGATCTAAAATATGCGCCAAATGCCAGGCAATTGATTCTCCTTCACGATCCGGGTCAGATGCTAAATAAACATGTTTAGCTGCTTTAGCTTCTTTTTTCAAGTTTTTTATGACATCCCCCTTTCCACGAATATTTATATATTTAGGGTTATAGTCATTTTCAGTATCAACTCCCATTTGTGACTTTGGTAAATCACGAATATGTCCGATACTGGCAACTACTTTATATCCAGATCCTAAGTATTTTTCAATAGTTTTGGCTTTTGATGGTGATTCAACAATTACTAAATTTTTCTTTCGTTTAGCGGTGGTACGCTTTTTAGTTTTTGGTTTATCTTTTGTCGTTGTTGGCACGTACTCATCCCCTTTTCTTTAATATTTTTATTCTTTATGTTTGCTTACTATAATATAAAAAATAAAAAATTACCATACTATTGTAAATAAATCATTTTTTTCAACATTTGCTAATGTTATGCCAATTATGAATTTTTTTAAAGTAACATATTATCCCATTAACTTAATTTACCATACTTAAATCATAAATTCAGTTTAAATTTCACCCTTTTAAATCTATACTTTATTAATGAAACTTTTGAAACAATATATTGCTTATTTTATACAAAAGTATTCATTTAACATCTTATATAAAAAGCTTGAAACATAAAATGCTTCAAGCTTTTTTAAGGTTATTCAAAATGACCTAAAAATTGATAAATTGGGAAACCGGCACTTGAAAACTTCTCTTCATATTCAGTTTCTATATTATCTTCCATCTTTTCAGTGTCTTCATGTAAATTCAAAGAAATTCCCTTTGGATCAAATTTAATACCAAAATTAGCAAAACTATATAGTGAATACTCAAAAAGTCCTCGATTGTCAGTTTTAAATGCAAGATCTCCACCAGCTGGTAAAATTGACTTATACCCAGCTAAAAATGATTTATACGTTAATCGACGGGTTTCATGTTTATTTTTGGGCCATGGATCTGAAAAGTTTAAATAAACTTTACTTACTTCACCCTTTGAGAAATAGGTTTCAACTCCTGCACCATCACCATATATAAATTTAAGATTAGGAAGTTCAGCTTCATCTTCATCGGCTTTTCGTGCTGCAACAGCAATTGCTGATTCTTGAATTTCCATCCCAATAAAATTAATATCGGGATATTTTTTAGCCATTCCAATAATGAATTGACCTTTCCCAGTTCCAACTTCAATATGAATTGGGGCTTCTTGAGCAAAAATATTCATCCAATTTCCTTGAAGTCCGGTTGCTCGATCTTGTGTAATAACTAATTCATCATGATTAGTTAACCAAGTATCAGCCCATTTTTTATTTCTTAATCTCATTTTTCTTCCTTTTCCTGAATTTAAAATTGAATCAACACGTAAATAACAATAATTGATTCTAATGAAAAATTCAACGTCCCAGATAAGATAAACTCTTACCAACATTAATTGCCATAGTTAAGCACTAATAAATCTAAATTGGCTAACTTTTAAGCTAAAACCAATTAAAACACAACATTGTCAATAATAACAAGATAATTACTAGATTGGTACCTAAATTTATTATTGAACGATCTAGTGCTTTAAAAACATTCGATAATTTAAGTATAGTAATAAGTCTGAATATTATGCTGATTTAATTAACAACATGGTACAATATTCGTATATTGAATTTTTTATTCTACGGAGGAAATCCTATCATGCCTGATATTTTTGATAAAATTATTGCTGGTGATGTTCCATCATTTAAAATTTATGAAGATGATGATGCCCTTGCCTTTTTAGATCTCTCTCAAATCACACCTGGACATACCCTTCTAATTCCGAAAAATGACGTTACTGATATCTTTGATTATGATGATGAAACGGCCGCTAAAGTTCTTTCTAAGTTACCAATCATCGCCCGCGCCATTCGTGCTTCCAATCCTGATATTATCGGAATTAACATCTTTTCAAATAACGGAACTGGAGCCGGTCAAGTTGTTCCCCATTCTCATTTCCATATTGTACCTCGATATAAAGATGATGACTTTAATATTACTGAATTTAGTAACGCTGACCTTTATGATACTGATAAATATCAGACAATTGCAGATTCCATTATTGAAAAATTAGAGGATTAATTTATGCCTATTAACAATTTTTCAAGCCGCTTAAAAAAAGAATTTAATAGTTGGAAAGTCCTTTTTAATCAAGCCAAGGACGCTAATCACCACTTTCAAAAGGCTCAAGCGGATTTGAAACATGAAATTCCAAAAGCAGAAGAAACGATTGTTGACTTACAACATAAACTTGATTTATACCAAGAAAAAAATTCTTTTAAAATTAATCGCATTAAAAACACTTCCGAAAAAATAAATCGCAAATTAAAGTAAGAATTGGAAACCTAAGTTACTTTTATAAAGTAACCTCGGTTTTTATTCTTTATCAAAGATAACAATGTTTTTACGTATTCAATTTTATATAATTAATGATATTAATAGTTTCTATTAATAATATTATTTTAGAAGCAATACATTCAAAAGGAGAAATACATGATTTTATTCTTGACCACTATTATTGCATTAGAACATCTTATTTTTATGCTTATTGAAATATTTGCTAAGCCTGAATTACAATCTAAATCGTTTGATTTGCCAACATCATTCTTAGAAAATCCCTACGCTAAAAGTGCTTTGGGAAATCAAGGAATTTACAATGGAATGTTAGCAGTAACCATTATTCTATCTAATTTTCTAATCCCATACCCTCAACTAAAAACCATCTTAATTTTGTTAATGTTTTATATTTCAGTTGTTGGGATCTATGGTTCACTTACCGTGACGAAAAAAATATTCTTTATTCAATCCTTACCAGCGATGATCACAATGCTTCTTATCTTTATTACTAAATAAGTAATAAATTAATCGCAAAATTGATAATTTACTGTTTATTACCTATCTTTATGATGCATCCAAAGATTATTTTATCCTAGCCTTAATTATTAACTGATATCAATATATAAAAATAATATGGTATAAAACATTTTTATTTAGAATGGGCATAAAAATTAATATGTTAGATATATTGATTAGTCAAAGTGTAATTGTTAAAATTAAATTAGTTAATTATGTGCTTTATATAATCAAACAAACATGGAGGTTTTTAATGAATCATTCTAATACTCTATCAAAAAGTTTCTTATATTCTATAATAATTATTGTTCTAGGTTCTATCTCATCTTTTCTCGTCCCTATCTTTTCTAATATGTCGATAAAAGATATTTACAGTTCATTATCATTGCCTGCAATCTCGCCTCCCAATTGGATTTTTGGACCAGTCTGGATTATTCTCTACATTCTTTTAGGAATTTATCTAGCTAATTCAAATAAGCATAATGTCAAGCTTAATTGGCTGATGTACATTCAACTAATCCTAAACTTCATTTGGACCCCTATATTCTTTGGGACAGGTAATTATCTATTAGCATCAATCATCATTGTTTTGATGGATGTTTTCACTTTAATAATATTCTACAAAGATAGAAGCAATCATAAGTATTTACTATTGCCCTATATTGTCTGGATACTATTTGCAACGTATTTAACAATATCAGTATTCATTATGAATTAAATCAAAAAAGGCCACTGACAATTCAATCGGTAGGCCTTTTAATTTCAACTAACATTTAAGTTGTGATATTATCTTAGATAATTAAAATATTGCTTCAATAACTCAAATATGGGAGGTGTTACTTTGAAAATAATAATCAATACTAGTTTAATAATTATGCTAATTATAACAATTACCTTAAATTTCATGTACGACGCAGACTGGCTCTACCTGGCCATGGCTATTGTATTATTTATATGGCAAGTACCTCAATTTCAGCAAACTAAAAGTCGTACTAATAAATATCTAGCAATAACGTTTTTAATTTTAGGCATATTCTTCGTTTTTATGAAATTAATTGGGTGGAATTAAAATATTCGATGGTAAACTAACCATTTTATAAACATACTTAAATTTGAATATATTGGGTACTTACTTAAGCTTTGCCTTCCCAACCGCCTTTAGTATTAACGTTTGCTTCCAAAGCAGCCGTTTCTAATTGCTTCATCTCAAAATCACTTAATTGAATATTTAATGCCAGTTTTGCATCAGAAACCTGAGGCAACTTAGTCACACCAAGAATGGGTGTTGTTCCTTTTTTAATAGCCCAAGCAACCGCAATCTGCGCAGGATTGACTTGGTGAACATCTGCAATCTGATTCATTAAATCTAGCAAATTATCCATCTTAGAGAATATTGGATTATATGTTTTTCCACGAGTGGAATCAGCTGGCATTGGATTATCAATATTGTACTTTCCAGACAAAGCTCCTTGCTCCAAAACCATGTATGAGAAAAACTCAATGTCATTATTTTTACTATATTCTAATAGACCAGAATCAATTGATGCTGGATATAACAAACTAAAATGATTTTGAACTGCATCAAGTTTTATCCCGTGTGGTGCTAAAATTTCTTGAACTCTTTTTACTTGTTCCAGATCATGATTAGATACACCAATCCGCTTAACCTTACCTGACTTTACAACATCTACAAGATATGGCGTCCATCGTTCAATATCAGCAGCATTATGAATCCAGTACATATCAATGTAATCAGTACCCAAACGTTCAAGACTACCATTTAACATGTCCATAATTGGGTTTTCGGCATTATCATTCTGCATTCCTGGGGTAAATTTATCAGAAATAGTTAAATCTTTACGAATATAATTTTTAGCTAATAACCCTAAAATTTTTTCAGATTGACCATTCGCATAAGCATAAGCTGTATCAAATAATTTAAGATCATTATCTATTGCTGCATCAAAGACTGATTTTAATTCATTAACGCCTAAATTATTACCAAATACAACGTTACCGCCAGCTGCTCCGCCGACCCCCCATGACCATGTTCCAATTGCAATTTTATTTTTCATTTTAAAGCCTCTTACTTCTTTCTTCTAATTTATAATTACTAACTATGATAAAAGACGTGCTGGAACACCAACGACAGTACTATCATCCGCGACATCATGAGTAACTACTGAACCAGCACCCACAATTGCATTTTTACCGATTGTTACTCCTGGTGTAATCGTACTATTTGCGCCAATCCAAGCATTTTCTTTAATATGAACTGGTTTTAATTCTAAATCGCGCCGTCTATTCGGATCTTTAGCATGATTCACAGACAC
The DNA here is from genome assembly GCF_000277645.1 of Weissella koreensis KCTC 3621. The sequence goes on from NZ_AKGG01000012.1 coordinate 122,043, forward strand.
AATGGTTACATTTGGTGCAATGAGAACATTATCGTCGATTACAATACCGCCAACATCAACAAACATCGCATTTTTATTAACAAAAACATTTTTACCAAATCTAATATTCGCTCCATAATCCGTTTGAAACGGTAAATTAATTTCTACAGTTTCATCAATATTTGAGTTAGTTATTATCGAAATTTTTTCCCTAACTGATTTAGGACTTTGCACATTAGTATTTAATTGTTGTATTAATATCTCATTATCTGTTTTAATTTCATTTATATTATTAAATTCCGAACTATTAGCAGAAATAATCTTGTTTGTAAATTCCATCTGTCCATTAAACCTCTTGAGCCGTTGGTCGTACAATCATATCTGAAATCGTGACATGTTTTGGTTGATCAATAATGTATGCAACTGCATTAGCAATATCCTCAGGGTCGAGAACATTCATTCTTAAGTCTTCAGGGTTAGACCCCGCAAACATTTTAGCCATTTCTTTTTCTAGTGCTGGGTTATCTAATGTTGAGTTTAGTTCAGAATTAACTGCACCAGGCGATACGATTGATGATCTAATTCCATGCAAACGTTCTTCTTGACGAAGACCTTCCATAATAGCTCGAACGGCAAATTTTGTTCCATTATATACAGCTGATTCAGGATAGACGACATGTCCAGCGACAGAATCTGTCGTAATAATGAGACCATCATTTTGTTTTTTCATAATTGGCAAAACTGCCCCAATCCCATGTAAAACTCCCATAATATTTATTTGAATTTCATTTTCCCAATTTTCATATTTTGCATCTGAAAGATTTTCTCGGGGCATAATACCAGCGTTGTTATATAAAACATCTACTCGACCATATTTGGTCATTGCAAAATCAATTAGCTTTTTTACGTCTTCTTTACTTGCTACGTCGGTAACCTTATAATCAATCTCGCCATCAATTTCAGTCACGAGTTGCTGTAAGCGTTCTTCACGCCTAGCACCTAGAATTAATTTTGCTCCTTTGCTAGCAAGTAATTTTGCCGTCGCTGCTCCAATCCCTGATGAAGCCCCTACTATAACTACTACTTTATTTTCGATTGCCATTATTTTTTTCCTCTTTTTAGATTAAGTTTTATCAATAAATATATCTTACTACCATTCATTAATGATGTATAATATCAATATTGCATGTCTAATTATGCAAAAAACGCATACATAGATAAGGATATTTTATGGAAATTCAAACTTTGAAAAATTTCATCTCAGTTATTAACGAAGGGAATATATCTGCTGCTGCCAAAATAAATAACATTTCACAGTCAACTTTATCAAGACAAATGACTGAACTAGAAAGAGAAATAAATATTAAATTATTCGATCGAGGTAGTCGGAAAATTTCATTAACCGAGGCGGGAACAATATATTATCAACGAATTAGAGAACTTCTATTATTACTAAATAGAGCCGAAAAAGAAGTTCATCAAACTAAAATATTGTCAGGTGAATTATATATAGGTGCCCCAGAGACTGAAGGTATGGAGATAATTGCAAGTGCAATCAGCAATCTTACGAAAAAGAGCCCTGATATTCGTGTCCATTTATATAGTGGAAATGCAGAAGATTTGAATTTCAAAATGAATAATGGAATCCTTGATTTTGTAATATCACTTAATAACGATACCCAAAATGCCAACTTTATCCGTCTCCCAAAGGCAGATTCTTGGGGAATAATAATGAAGTCCAATGATTCTCTAGCCAATAAACATGAAATAACCCCTGAAATGTTAGAAAATAGAAAATTAATTATCTCTAATCAAAGTAGTGCAAGAAGTGAACTAGAATCATGGCTAGGATACTCGCTGCTAGATTCACAGATTACTGGTACTTATAATCTGATTTTTAATGCGGCCCTTTTAGTCCAAAAAGAAATCGGGATTGCCATCGGTATAGACAAATTAATCGAATCAACGGCAATGAATGGCTTAATATTTAAACCATTCGCTAACTATCTAACTTCTCATCTAGATATTACTTGGAGTAAAGGGAAAGAATTATCAGAAATTTCATCGGCATTTTTAGAAGAATTAAGAAAGTTACTTTAAGGTAAATAAAAATAAGAGAGGTGTCATTATGACCACCCCTCTTTTTTAATTTATAGTAACAATTTATTAAATATATTGTAACTTTAATTTTTACTGCGTCCATATAGCCATGAAACAATTGCTACAATGATAACGGCTCCAATAATAGATGGCACCAATGCCATTCCAGCTACTTGTGGTCCCCAAGAACCAAATAACATCTCGCCTATCCAAGAACCTGCTAACCCAGCAATAATATTAGCAATCCATCCCATCGATGTCTTTGTAATAGCCCCACCGATAGCTCCAATAATTGCACCAATAATAAGTGTCCAAATTAATCCCATAATAGAACTCCTCCTAACATATTTTTTAGCGCTTACTTTTTGATCTTTTCTTTTAATTTATCATCCATGTCTGATGCTGCATCCTTAACGTCACCTACAACTTCTTTAACCTTACCCATAAATCCTTCAGCTTTTCCTTCGGCTTCAGTCTTAGTGTCACCAGTCACCTTACCTGATACTTCCTTAACTTTACCTGTTGTCTGATCCTTCATTCCAGCTAACTTGTCGTCTAAAGCCATAATAGATTCCTCCTGTAGTTGTGTAAACGAATATTTCATTTAGGGCGTCATTTGTTTGTACTTAATTATAACACAATTAACAAAACGTTACCATTGCCATCGTTTTATAATAAAAAAGCAATAACATAAGTCATTGCTTTAAATATAATTTAAAATTAAATGATTTTTGCCTCATATGCTCTTGAAGCGATATCCAAGAAATTAAATGATTCAAACTCATCTGGATTATATACATAATTATCAGCACTAAAGCTAACCATCAAATTAACTGGATTTTCATTAATATCGCCATAATAACCTATCACAACTGGTTTATTAGTTCCAACAGCATATCCAATTTCTATGGCTCCACCCATATCAGGAGCATCAGCAGGATACGTTGCAACCACTAAATCAGCATTATTAATTGCTCGAATATCTGCCTTATACGTCATAGTTGCCCATTCGAAATCTGGCTCAAACTCGCCACCTTCGACAAAGACTAACCCTTTATATTGATGTAACAATGGAACATGGATATGTGCGATTGTTGGGTTTTGCAATAATGCTTCATAAGTAGCTAAAGTTGCATCAATTTGTGTTTCAGTCCACCATGAATGAGCTAAATAAACTGAACGAGCTCCTGGAAGCTTTTCAAGATCTTGGTACTTTTCTTCTAACGCAAGTAGTTCTTTCATAACTTCATTTTCAGATAACATTGTCTAATCTCCTAAAGTATTTGATCTAATAAGTTTACGATTTATTTTCTTATTTTTCAAGAAATGAATAATCATGTTACTAATTTATAAGTACTTAAGATACATGAATAATCTAACATGATTTTATACGATTAAATGAGACTATAAATTATTATCATAGATGAATTCTTGAACTTTAACCGTAACTTCAATTAGTAAAACATTCAATTTATTCTTAATAATATTAAAAAAATATATATTGATTATTTTTTTATTTATTACTTAACATTTTTTTGATATTATTAAATTGTTTTGGCTTATTACTGCCCTAAACTTACGTAATAAATCATATACCATTACTATAAGCTATAATTACGAATTAACTTGTTTAGTAGATCTGGATAAAGATCTACAATAAAAATTTAGATCTAAAAATCATTCATGTCTAAACATAAATATTCAATAAAATGTCTTATATACATTTACTTAATAAATACGTGCTGAATATCCACGTTAAACTGTTCCCTTTAAGGAGTAGATAATTCGTCATGAATAAGATCAAAGAATTATGGACCACTACATTGTGGTTTAAAGTCGTTATCATACTAATTGCAATTTTTATCGCGTATAGTTTACCAAGCTTTGCCGTCTTTATTGGTTTTATAGGTTTAATTTATTCTTTTATTTCGTATATACGAAAATTATTATTAAAAAAGAAAACAAAATTTAATCCAAACTATCTTTTATTAGCTGGTTTAATTTTTATAATCATTGGCTCAAGTAATCCTGCTTTTCATAAAGACACTACGAACCAAAATGAGCCAATCTCGTCTTCATCATCTATTAAAAAGTCTAAAGCAGAGTCTGAAAGCAAAGTTAATTCTGAGAGCAAAGCTAAGGCCAGCTCAGAAAGCAAAGCTAGGTCTGAGAGCAAAGCCAAAGCCACCTCAGAAAGCAAAGCTAAGTCTGAAAGTCAATTAGAGTCTGAATCCATTGCTTCTAGTGAGTCTGCTGAAGAATCACAAAGAATAGTTAATTCGGAATCAGCCGCAAGTTCCAGCGTTGCTGCAGCTGCATCTCAAGTACAGCAAGCAAGTCCAAGTTCAATCCACACCAAGTAGCTCTGGTGGTTCTAGAACTGGTAGCCATTGGGCAATTAAAGACGGTTATGATTGGTCTACTAGAAAAGGGCATTCTCATATTATTCCGGCTGGTGGCGCTCTTCCTGCTGGATATCATTGGGAAGTCGCCCAATAGACATTTTTATCGATTAAATATAAACCAACGTATTAATGATTTATGATATTATAGAACAGGCTCAATACCCAGTAAATTTTAGTATTTAGTTTAATAAACATTATATTTTTAAGGAGTAGTTGACTTGCATATTAATAAATTGTCGATATTTAGCCTTATTGAAAAGATAATAAATACATTATTTTTTATCTGGATTTTTATCATTTTAATCGGGGCTTTATATTCAGACCATCTTTTTTCTTTAGATAATCCTTATCGATTATCCACAATAACTGGTTTGGTCGCATTAATATTAATTGTATTAGGTGCTTTTAAATTCTCAAAATTCAAATCCTTAACATTGCCCATTTTTAATTCATCTAAAAAACATAAAATATATTTACTATTATGTATATCTGTAATTGTTTTTTCATGGCAAATATATTTTATAAATAAAGCGAATACCGGAATTGGTTTTGATGCTGGAATCGTTGCTTCTGAAGTAGTAAATCATAGTAATATTAATGACTGGTTTAGATACAGAATATTTTTGGAGTAGCCTTTTCGGTGCATCATGGTTATCTTTTAGTTATCTATCTTTTCTTTGCGTTGATTTATTCATGGTTACTTCTTTAATATCAATATATTTAATTGATAAAACTAAGACATTTAAAACTTGGTCAATTTTCCTTATATGGTTAAGTGTATTTCCTTATATCATTGTCCCTTATACTGATACTACAGTATTACCACTAATTAGCACTTATATTTTAGGCTACACGCTACTTAAAAAAGCTACGAGCCGTAGTCAACAAATAATCGGTGCTTTCTTACTTGGTATTTTTGCAATGTTGGGATATTTGATGAAGCCTACAGCAGTCATACCTTTAATAGCCATTATCGTAGTTGAATTATTATACCTATTTTTTAATCGAACAAAAAAAGAAGATAATCTAAAATTAATAATAAAATGCATACTAGTTATCATAGCTGCACTTTGTGTTCAATTTGGTTACCAAATAAAAACAAATAATCAAAAATTTGTACATATTGATCAAAAATTAAAGGTACCTGCTATTCACTTTATCTCTATGGGTATGCATGACGAAGGCGGATTTTCTCAGATTGACGCAGGGCCTATGTACTCGGCTCATAGTTCAGATGAAATGAAAAAAATATCAAAAAAAGATATTCAAACTCGAATTAGTGAATATACACCTTATACATATGGTTTATTTTTAATTTATAAAAATTACAATAATACCGCTGATGGTTCGTTTGGATGGCTACAAGAAGGTAACTTTATAGATCAACAACCAAGTAATTTTGTGCAAAATTGGGTTTATCCCAATGGTAAGTATTTAAATAGCTTTTACGTTATCGTACAAATATTGTGGATTTTGGCGTTATTAATATTGCTACTAACCAAGGCATCTTCCGAAAATTCACGGTTATATTTACTATTATTTAAAGTAGCTTTGCTTGGTGGTTTTGCTTATCTTTTGATTTTTGAAGGTGGTAGAAGTAGATACTTAATTCAATTTATTCCAGTTATAATATTACTATTAGGATTATCAAATTTTAGCCATTCAACAAATAACTTAAACTAAAATATCATTTATAAAAAGATTATTGAACAAGATATATGTTTTTGTAGCATATACCGTTAATAATTCCTAATGTTAGAAAAAATAAATTTATTTATATCAAAAAGGACTTTGTTAAATATAACAAAGTCCTTTTTAGTATATTTTATTAATATGGCAGATTCTAAAATTAATCCTAACACTTTAATTTGGAGGAATAAGAATAAAACACGAGGAACGTTTAAGAGTAACGTCACAATTTAACAACACCTGCTTCACTTCCATTGATAAAATAAATCATTTTATGCACTGATAAGTTGATAGTGATACAAACAAAAAAGCAATAACCTGAGTCACTGCTTTAATGTGTAAAAATAATTAAACTAGTAACGCTGGAATAGCTTATTTATAGATTAATAACTAATTCAATCTTATAAACAGGGGAAGGCTACCCAGCGTCACCGCAAGCATAACACTTTAATCTATATATACCTATTTCATTAATCAATTTAAAAAACGCCTGAACCTGATCAGACGTTAATATATAATACTTATAATTTAATTCTTTTTATGATGTACCAAAACAGCGGTTGTAACCGCCGCAACTGCTGCGGCGACAATGATTGAAGTCATTATTGGCATTTGAGAAGCGTTATCTTTAACCACTTCCCACTTCTCCTCAGTCTTACCCATCAATTCTTCAGCCATACCTTCAGCTTCAGTTTTATGATCACCAGTGACCTTACCTGCTACATCTTTAACTTTACCTGTTACTTGATCCTTCATTCCATCTAACTTGTCATCTAAAGCCATAATAGATTCCTCCTCTAGTTGAATAAATGAATTTTCATCCATAGTTAATACTGCTAATATTTATATTATAACACGATAAAGAAACCGCTGTCATTGTTATCTTAAAACAAAAAAACAATAACCGAGGCCATTGTTTTTCATTATGGACTATGTCCATTGACGCCGGATAAGCTTTTTAAAGAGAGTGCTTCTTACATAAAAAAGAGGAATAATATCCGACGCCTGAGCAAGCATAACACGTTTATCTAATTATACCTATTTTATTGGTAAATTTAAAAAACGTATGTTACGACTATCAGACGTCCATAAAATATTTTTATTTAATCTTCTACCATATAATCAGTGACATAAAGATGATCCAAAAAATCCTGTGCATTATCTTTATCCGTAGTTTCATTATCAATTTCAGACTGTACAGACTTTTCAATTTCTTTGCGCACTTCTTCTGAGCGTCCATATTCAACACTAATGTGAACACGGTGGACTTTTTCATTCCAATCAATAGTAGTTGGGCCCCATGTGCTTAAGTGTAAATCTTCTATCCAGTTTGATACCTTTTCTTTTGAATATACCATTCTTCACTCCTTTATTATGCCATCATGGTCCCATCACGGACAATAACACTATCATCCAAAATACCTTGTTCACTAGTAATAACTAGTCCACCAAACGTTGACACTTCAACCTTCATATTTTCTGCTAAGTACTCTTTAGCATAGCCTTTAACTGGAATCTTTCCATAATTAGAATCGACTTCCATATCAAACCATGGTAATAGTGGTTGATCATTTCGCAAAATTAATATGACTAATGAAATTTGCATTGCTCCTTCTGCTGTTATTGAATAGGGTGAAACACCATCTTCATACATAAGTACAATACGTCGATCATTCTTTTGATTTAAAATGGGACTTATTTTTTTCATTGCTTCATCAGTGAAAGTAATATACATTTGCTTACCTCCTAATTTTATAAATAAATTATACAACTTTTTCAAAAATATAGATTAAAAAAAGCAACAACCGAAGTCATTGCTTTTCGTATGTGACATTAAAAAATCTCGGTGTATTAATACTATTAAGAAATATATAATACTAATTCAATGTCTTTTTAAAATTTAACTAGTTTTTACTACGTCCCATTAACCATGAAACTAAAATTACAACAATTACTGCACCTATAATAGATGGGAAAAGTGCCATTCCTGCTAAATGTGGTCCCCATGATCCCAGTAATGTTTCACCTAACCATGAACCAATCAATCCAGCGACAATATTACTTATCCATCCCATCGATGTTTTGGTAATAGCACCACCAATTGCTCCAATAATCGCTCCAATAATTAACGTCCAAATTAATCCCATATTGCCCCCCCTAAATTAATTCTTTAGTTTTTAAATTTTTCCTTAACATCTTCAGCCATTTCAGAAGCGGAATCTTTAACCTCACCTAACTTCTCTTTAGCTTTACCCATTAAGCCTTCAGCTTTACCTTCAGCTTCTTTTTGTGAATCACCGGTAACCTTACCAGAGACTTCCTTAACCTTACCTGTTGCTTGATCCTTCATTCCATCTAACTTGTCATCTAAAGCCATATAGAATCCTCCTCTAATAAAAAAATGAATTTACATTCATAGTTACGTTATTTACATTAATATTATATCATAGCCAAGAAAGCGCTGTCATCATACTTTTTAAATATTTAAAAAAGCAATAACCGAAGTCATTGCTTTTCATTATGGACGGCTGTCCCTGACGTCGAATATTTTTTTAATAGAGTTAAAAGAAATAATATTCGTCCGACGTCTGGGCAAGCATAACACGTTTATTCATTTATACCTATTTTATTTAAAATTTAAACATTATTAGCCGCTGTAGGATTAACTCTTTAGAATAAATATTAACCTTTTAGTCCCTTTGCTTGGCGTTCCATATTTTCTATCACTACATCAAATACAGTCCCAATAGTAATTAGATAATCTATAACACGTCCTGGATTATCAGTATGATAATGTACCTTCATTAGTTCATCATCCCCACCAACGATTAAACTATTACCTGGAAATTTAGTTTCTATTTGTTCAGTTAAATCATCTTCATTTAAAGTTGATCCTTCAATCAGTGCTTGAGTATCAAAAATATATTCATCATTCATTTTGTAGGCCTCCGTAAATTTTAAGATCATTATACTACTTTAATATTCTTAATACCATTTATATATACAAAAAAAGCAACGACCTAAGTCATTACTTTTATGTAGAACAATAATTCCACGCAACGTCAAATTATACTTTTAGATATGTGTCTCTTGAGGGGTAACACAAATCCATTCGACGTTATTATAAGCATAACACTTTTGTTCTATGAAACTTAAACATATCATATTGAACCAGTATGTTAAAATCGATTACTCAATTTTTAAATTTACATGGGTCTAAATGAATTATTTAATTATAATTTATCGTTTAAAAATTGTGCTTCCCCATTTCCAAAGCTCCAGTCATCATCATTATTAGGAATAAGGCTAAACATAATGTCCTCTTCACGTATACCTAATTCATTATGTAGTCTTTCAACCACCTTGCTATAAAATTGTTGTTTAGCCTTCGTCGAACGTGGTCGTGTTACTAGATTGAATAAAACAAAATCATCAGTACGTTCCATCCCCAAACCTGTATCCAAAATTTGCATCTCAAACTTTTCATGTTGCGTCAAAATTTGGTATCGGTCTGCTACTGGTGTTTTAAAAGTTTCCACTTGAACCTCATAAGCAATTTGAAGTAATGTTTTTAAATATTTTTCATCATGACCTTTGATCACGTCAATCCTCATTAATGGCATATTATTATCTCCCGTTTATGGATCATTATATTCCTTGCAAGTCATACATTCAAATTAACCATTAACAATATATTTAATTGAACAATAAGCCAATAAATTTAGTCTGACCTGATTTAAGTCATCCCATAAAAACATGTTCTATAATTTTTTATACATTTTATAGTTATATAATTCTACATGGTCCCTTATAACCGATTGCTTAAGCAAAATTTTAAATCCTTGATTTTGGAACATACTTTTTGCAATGGCACTAGCATGTACCGTCATTTCTTTTAGCTCTAATTCATAAGCATGGATTTCAAGTTCTTTTAAAATTTTTGTAGCTATTTTTTGATGTTGGTATTCAGGAAGTACATACATTAAATCGATGTATCCATCATTTTTGATATTCGAAAAACCAACTATTTTATCATCTTTAATCGCAACTAATGTATATGTTTTTTGTAACTCATATTGCCATATAAGCATTAATTCGTCTCTTTTATCTATATTTCCCCATGCTTTCAATTGCTCCACAGAGTAAGATGTATCTATGGAAAGAATTGCCGTAAAAAATATATCTATTATAGACTTGAGATCATTATCGGAGTATTGTCGTATAATCATTAAATTAATTCCTTTTTATTAAAAATTATTTGCTAAACTAAGTCGGAAAGCTCATAACGCCTTTAATTAAATGTTTTAAATATCTGTATTATACTCAAATACAGTAAGCAAGGATAGCTAGTTGAAAATGTTAAAAAGACCTTTAAAGACAATTATTGGATATGAATTATTTTGATCACATATTTACATAGATTAAAAAAATTATTATTATGGATGAAATTAATTTATATCTTACTATTAAGTTATTGATAAATTGTTATATTTAAGCTAAAGTATAGTATCATTAACTTAATAATATAAATAAGTAAGGATTAAAATATGCAAATATATTTCTTGTGTACTGGTAACTCATGCAGAAGCCAAATGGCTGAAGGATTCGCTAAGCAATATGCCCCTTCAAATTGGATTATTAAAAGTGCTGGTGTCGAACAACATGGTTTAAATAATATTGCTGTTAAGGTAATGGCTGAACGTGGCATTGATATTTCCGCCAACACATCTGATTTAATTAATAATGATTATTTACAATCAAGCGATTATGTCATTACATTATGCGGAGATGCAAAAGATAAGTGTCCTATGACGCCAGCCAGCGTTAAAAAAGAACACTGGCCATTAAATGACCCCGCACAAGCTACTGGGTCAAATGATCAAATATTAAATGTTTTTCGAACTACCCGTGATGACATTGATAATTTAGTATATGACTTAATAAATAAAATAAAATAGCTAACATCACTTCTAAAACGTCGTCTTGGACGTTTATTTTTTTACAATAATTTATTGCAATTTCCTTTTGCTTGAAGAACATTTAAAAAGATAATCCTCCATAAAAAACGTCCGATAATAATTATCGGACGTTTCAATTTATAAATTATAATTTTCTTGCTGATAAAATCATCATCATTGTACGACGGAACTCATCCTTCATACCAGGAATATCCAGCATTGAATCTGGTGGTGTTGGCTCAACTAGATGTTGAATTATAAATCCATTTTTAATCAAAGTTTCAATATACGTTTCCAACGTACGGTGATACTTGATAACTGGTGTCTCCCAAAAGTTTGTTTCCCTAACTGACTCATCAAAATAACGATCAACTGGAAAATTTTTAATTGACCCATCTTCATTTAACGTCCATTGTTCCGTTCCTTCAGACGTAAATATTGGATGTTCCACTGAAAAAATAAATTCTCCATTTGGATTCAATAATGTTTGAACATTAGCGACGACTTTTTCAAAATCTTCTACATAATGTAAAGCTAAAGAACTAAATACTAAATACTAAATCGAATTTAGCATTCATAGAATTCAAATTATTAATATCAATTTTCTTAAACTCTACATTATTAAATTTATTTTTTTGCTTTGCAATAGCCAACATTTTATCTGAACTATCTATTCCTAAAACGCTATTAGCTCCATTTTCCGCAGCATAAAAACTATGCCAACCATAACCACTGCCCAAATCTAACATAGTTTTATTTTTTAAATTAGGTAATATTTTTTTTAGCTGCTCCCATTCACCAGCGCCATTTAATCCATATTTACTTCTATTCATTTTTGAATATTCATCAAAAAACTTTTCATTATCATATATATTGCTCATAATCCCACCTCTAATGAAAAATTATAGCAAAAAAATCTTTATTCCTGTTTATTTTTATTCTAATTTTGTTATCTATACCGATTAAAATAAAATCTAAAATCAATCGTTTCAATCAATGTATCCGTAAATTTCAAATAGATCGTATTATATTTCAACCATTATCCCTTGGATTTTTTAATCATCATACATACAAACATATCTTTGATATACTTTTATTTATGAATATTGAAAATGACTTATCATTTATTTATCAAGGTAAAGTTTTCGGAATTAATATATTTATTGCTCGCTTTTAAAGCAGGTAGAAACACGTGCTAAGTAACCACGTTAAAAGACAAAAGGAGAATGAAACATGGACTTAATCAATGGTTTGATGGGTAATGCTTCGGAAGTATCGATTAAAAGTGTTCGATCAGAAATAGCACCATTACTAATTCCAAATGAGGGAATTGAACATGCATTCAAGTTAGTTAGGGATATGCTTATATTTACTAACAAACGATTAATTGTTGTTAATAAGCAAGGAATTACTGCTTCAAAAGTTGAATATAAATCAATTATCTACCGCTCTATTTCAAAATTTTCTACTGAAACTTCTGGACATTTTGACTTGGATGGAGAAGTTAAAATTTGGATTTCAGGTCAAGCTGAGCCATCTGAAATTTTAACTTTCAAAAAAGGCGGAGATTTGAAAGATGTTCAAAGATTACTTGCAGTAAATGTTTTGTTATAAAAAATCAATGAAGATTAATTGACCTGTAAGTCATTAAACTGCCACGGACTCTTAGCTCAGTTAGTTAGTTCGAATGGTTCAATAATCGTTCGATCGTTGGTTCGAGTCCGACAGGGTCCTTTCATCTAAGCTCTTAGTTAAAATAGTGATATCAAACTCATTATTTTCAGTTAATAATTAATAATAATGACTTAAAATATCATTGATGCTGCTCATTTTTATGTACCAATTTTGTGACCGATCAAAAATGATTATATTGATCCCTTCAACAAAGGTTTTACAACATTGAGTGATAAAGATTTGGTATTCTAAATAAAGATATATTTGATCATGAAAAGAAAAAAATGTAAAATAATGCATAACTAATACAATCAACTCTTTTCAATATTAATTGTATTGGTTATAAAGTTTCCTAAGCATTTCTCGAAACTGCTTAAATAATAAAAAGTAGAGGTTTCAATATATTGAATAATAACCAGAATAAAACACTACATATGATCGCTGTAATTGCTTCTATCATGTCTGTGCTTATGTATGTTTCTTACATTCCTCAAATCATGTCTAACTTGAGTGGTGAGCAAGGTAATCCTATCCAACCATTAGTTGCTACTATTAACTGTGTTTTTTGGACAATTCATGGTATCTTTGGTGAAGATGGTCATACTCGCGATGCGTCTATTATTTTCGCAAATGTCCCTGGAATCATTTTTGGACTATTAGCATTTATCACTGCTATAATTTAATAAAATAATTAAAATTAAAACTTGACCTACAAGTCGTTAAACTGTTTTGGACCTTTAGCTCAGTTGGTTAGAGCACACGGCTCATAACCGTTCGGTCGTCGGTTCGAGTCCGACAGGGTCCATAAATAAAGATATTTATCTATAAATAATTGAGGATTATGAACATGAGACTCTGGCATGAAAATTTAATCTCTAAATTACCAAGACAGCAGCTTTTAGGCCAACATAGGGAATGCTGCGCTTTAAGAGGTGGCGGATGGGGAAAGAAGCACTCTACCGTTGATTATGTGTTTAATTACTCTCCTTATAAATTATTTCAGTACCATCAAAAGGTTATGTCCGAGATGGCAAGACGTGGTTACAAACCTAATGAATTATGGCTAGATCAAAATTATAGAGGATCGAAACTTTCACGTCACACAAATTTACAAAAAACATCTCTTGATTCACCAATCTATCCTGAGCATAATGATAATTACTATTTAGATTGTATTTTGAATTTAGAATCAAAAGGTATATATATAAAATAACAAACACCCTAAAATATAAGGATAAATATATGAAAATAAGACCGTTAGAAAAGAAAGACTTGAGTTATATTTATACGCAAGAAAATTCACGTAAGATTATGGCACTTTGGTTTGAAGAACCATATACGTCTTTTGATGAACTACAAACTCTCTATGATAAGCATGTACTCGATCAAACTGAGAGACGTTTTGTTGTAGAAGAAGATTCTCAATTTATAGGCGTAGTTGAATTGATGGAAATTGACTCGCTCCATCGTAATACTGAAATTCAAATTATTATTCATTCAAAATACCAAGGTCATGGCTATGCACAAATGGCAATGAGTGCTGGTATTGATTATGCATTTAATGTTTTAAACATGCATAAAGTTTATTTATATGTTGATGCAGATAATTCCACAGCTATTCACATATACAAAAAATTAGGTTTCGTTGAAGAAGGTAAATTAAGAAAACACTTCTTTGCAGAAGGTGATTATCATGATAGTTTGATCATGGGAATTTTTAAAGAAGAAATTTCAAATTAGCTTCTATCAATGAATTCGCCACAAAAGCTACTACTCTTTGGCCTCAAATAATTTATTAGATTTAAATAAAGTCAGCTACCTCAAGCCGGATACTAATATTTTTTATATAGTCTTCGACCTGTAAGTCGTTAAACTACTACGTACCTTTATCTGATATCTGACGGTTAAAACACGTGAATAATGAATATTCAAATCGCCAATCATAGTCTGACATATTCATTGTACTGTTAAATTAATATTAAAGTGTACTAAATATTATATAGGAGTTTTATATGCACAAAAAGAAAATAAATAACATTAACGAAGCCTATGGTAATGAAATATTTGATAGCCCAGAGCTTAATTTTTCAGATGAATTTAAAGAGATCATTTTAGATGATTTAAATAATTTTGAAGGACTTAACAAAGCATAAAAATTAGATTAAATAGATGTTTTTCAAGATAAATATAAAAAGTAGCTGTTAAACCAAATTTGAGACTTAAAAGTTAATAGCTAGCTAAACATCAACCATATTTTTTTATAAAAAAACATAAAATAAACTCCTTATTTAAAAGATAAGGGGTTTATTTTTTCTAATAGTTCCTTACGTCTTATACTTGATCTAATATAGGTACAGGATGAATATTTCTTCAAGTTGTTCACTTGCATATTAATTGTTAACTTGCCTGATAATTTTCTGTTTTGGAAAACATATTCTTAATTATTCTCTCCCTACTTATATTTTAACAAACAAAAAAAGAGCCCTAACATTAAAAGCTCTATCAACAAACATTATTTATTTTTTCGAACATAAGTATCACCGATTTTAAAAATATTTCCATCTTCTAAGTGGTCCCTAGCAAAACAATAATAATCAAATTCTTCTTCATTATTTTCCAATACCAATTCTGATAAACCACCAATATTATCAACTAACTCTTTACCCAAATCATTTAAATTATGAGATGCAAAAACATCGAATTTTTTAACTTCATCTAAAATTGTATTAGATAAATCTAGTAAATCGTTATCAATTAAAAATTTAACCTTATCCCCATCCATAATCTAATACCCTCACTTCCACTTTTATTATGGATTATAGACTGCTTATTATTTTTTGATGTATCAAATGTAACTGAATTTTTAATGATTTCATTTTTTTACTTCCTTAGATTCCAATATATTTGATGAATTCATGCAAATTATTATTTTTTGGAATTTCCGGTGAGTAGAATGTATGCATCGACCCATCATGCTTCTTTACAGCACCCCAACCTTTTAATTCAGAATACAAAGCAGGAACAGTTCCATTATCATCTAACATACCCATGAAAATATTTAAATTTATCTGGCTCCGTATTATTGAGGGTAATACACTTAATAAACTATCCTGTATAGAAATAATTACATAAATTCCCAAAGCACGACCTCTAATCAAAATTTCAAAAAGATTTGATAACGCTAAATTATAAGCTTGACGTTCCTCAGAATTATCAGAATATTTTTGGCCATCTAAAATCCACAGACTAATTTCATCAAATACAATAAATTGAGTCTTCACATCATCTTCAGTATAAGAATTTAATTTGTCTTCAATATTCATTTTCATATTTATTTTAGATCGACGAATCATTCCTTCATAAATATTATGAATTTGCTTACTAATTTCATAATTATCATTAAATATTTTATCTTTTAAACTGTCTATATCATTAAAATTAGATATATATGAATAAGTCGGATAAAATATATTCACAAATTTAGTCTTAGTTAATATTTGTACTAACATAGATAAAATCAAGCATGTCTTACCACTGCCACTTTTACCTTGAATCAACAAGTTTGGCGAATTAATATAATCCCAATCAATATCTTTATCGATTTTAATTTTTTCATTTTCGATTTTCAAATTAAAAATACTGTATCTAGTTTCTATCATATTGATAAGTTCATTAATTGATCCTTTATTTTTTAAATTAAACATAAGTGTCTATCTATTCAACCTCTCTTAAACTCCCCATATGCCCCATAAATTATTAATGTCGATTCAAATGATTTAGAATTGAATTGCTTGTTAAAAAATGCACGTACAATATATCAAAAGAATTCGTTAAAAACTACACAATATCCATAATAACTAAATATCAAAAAATATATGTAACAATTGATACATCCATCATTTGAAGTTAAATTCAATTAATAATATAAAAGCACTAACAATTAAATTATAAAAAACATCCTCGCTAGTACCTAATTCTGATATTTAATTTTCTTAAACCATTTCCTGCTTTAATTCTAAGACGTACCCAATGGTATCAAAAACTATTTTGAACTTTCCCTATCTTTTTCCAATTTTCTATTCTTATAAAATTTGCGTACAGTCCACGCATTTACCAACACAATTGGCCAGAAATATGAACCCTCTAATTTAAAACCACCATTGCTCATCTCAATCAAAATAGGTTCATTATTAAAGTAAACAGCTATCAACGCCATTATGGTTAAAATAATTGAAATTATGAACCAAAATAATACTTTTTTCATGTGCTATTCCTCCTTACACCAAGGTTAATTCAACAGAGAATCAATTACAAATATATAACTAACAATGAGCATAAATTAATAATTACTTATGTTTCGTTTATGATTAACTTTAAATAAGCAAAACAAAACAAAAAACACATAGCCCCTACTTCGCAAAAAGTTAGGATATGTGTAAAACTGAAAATAACTATTACTAGCTCTTTCCGGTATTAATTATAACAGAACTAAATATGATCTAAAACTGTTTCGCTTTTAGACAAAGGAATTACAGAATAACATAAGATAAGTATTCAAAGATTCAAAAGTGTAAATAATTTTGTTCCAATTGGCTATACAGTTTAAACTTGATAACACATCATTATTTAATAAATATCTGAAATATCTTATTTCAAACAATAAATGTGACATGATGTATCTATTTTACTTTTACATCAATAAAATCAAAAACACTAGGACGCCCCTCATATTGAGAAACTTTGCTTAATTTTCCTGTCCATGTATACTCTTTATTGAATTCTAAATCTTGATGAGATTCAGTCGTCATAACAATATCTACCTGTTTCCCTGCAATAGTTTTACCGATTAGATATGATGAAAAATTATTCTCATTTGAATTGAAATCGCTTAAATTATCTGTATCTCCACTAGTATCATCTATTTCACTTGTAAATTGTATTTGTTTGTTTAAATATTTTTTAGATGCTTCTTTATAATCATTGTCAAATGAATTTATTAAATCTTGTTTAGTGATTTTTATGTCATTATTCTTTTTACTAATACCCACATCATGATTATTAATAGGTTTAGATATTTCTTTATTATGCGGAAATAACATTGTTACAATAATAATTATTGCAATGAATGAAATAATAGATTTACCAATTTTGCCATAAAAAGACCATATATCAATTAAAGGAACTTCCCTACTAGCAAATCCTTCAGTAAATTTTTTTACTAAATAGGCAAATATAATAAGTCCTATTATTGTTCCTAATACCCTAAATAACATTATCTACTCCCAAAAACAAAAATTATTTCATCATTATTATCTATATAGAAAAAATATAAGTAAATACATTTGATAAAATATCAAATTAAGTTTAACAATGATAATAATATAGTATCAATATATTGAATCATGATCCAGCAAATTAACAAGTTTTTTTACTTCATTGTTACGATACTCGATAATAGGAACTCCATCAAAATAATTTTGCTTATACTTCGGCTTAGCTACATTGGTTATAACCATTCTGAGACCTGAAACAGTTCGATCTCCTTTAGCAGTATAAACCTTAATTAAATAACCATTTTCACGTCCATTCAAATCAAACTTTTTCTGATAATGAATACCAAACAAAGGATTCTTTTCTACTGAATCATCAGTAACCAGAACAACACCTCGTGGATCAATCGATTCAATCCGTTCTTCAGTATTCTTATCATCAATCGCTTTAAGGTATAACAACTCATAAGCTACTCCAAATACAGACAAATCTTTTTCCAGTTCGGTATCGTGAGATATATTGTCCATCTCATCAAAAGAATCTTGAATGGCTTTAATATTCTTTCCTGGTGCTGCTGTGTAGCTAAATGGTTTTCCTGTAACAAATCCAACAGCCATATCAGTAACATACTTAGCGTGATTTATTACTACCTTATTAGCTTTACTATTATTACTTAACTTACGAGTCAACACATCGTGTTTGCCGTTATAATAACGATCTAACTTATCGAATCGTTTCTTGTTATGAGCTTGTTTTCGCAATATAAAGTCTAATAATTTAAGACTAGGATTATTAACATCCCCTGCCAATTCTCTATCAATTGGAAATCCCAAAATGTTCCTCCTAACCAAAAAGGCCAGACGGTTTGTCTGACACCTTTACTGTTCTATTCTTATAAAGAACCATGAATACAAAGTAACGTATTACATCCATACTATGATCATGTTCTTTAACTGGCTTATCTTCACAACGTTTTCTGCGGTTACCTCCCAAATTATTCGTTAAAAACTAATTCTTCAAGGGCTTCAGTTGTCACCTTAGAAACATTAATATTTTGCTTCTTAGCAATGTTATTTAAATATTCTGGAATAGATATATTACGTCTAACTGTCTTTGAACGACCTTTTCTATACTCTTTCATTCCATATTAATTCCAATATGATATATTTCAAAAGTCGGATATTTTATACCACTAATTTGAATCGCTATAGTAACAACCAGAACTATTAAAGAGCTGGTTATTGCCATCATCATCACATTATTTAATTCCCTTCTGCTTTTTTTGTCATTTAGAATACGCTTCATAATGTTTGTACTTGTTATAGATATTAATATTCCAAACATGCCAACATAGAATCCAAAAACGATAGACACAAAAGTTACTATAGAATTCATTCCATCTTTAATTCCACTCATAGAAAAGATATTAAATTTAAAAGTATAAATAAATATTCCAATAAATATAGATATAACTATTGGCATTACTTTAAATTTATTCATAGTATCACCTCTTTTCTCTAATCCCTTATATCCTCTTTTATTGTATTAGGTGTAAAAACGGTTTGCATCTTTATTCTTATCATATGTAGGCTTTACGTAAATCATCTATAAACTTCCATCTTCGCTTACCACTCATAAAATAATATTCTTGAAAGTAAAGTCCATCTGTATTTTTATATGCGTATTTCATCGCCCTAACATCTTTTCTAATCTGCAAAATTTAAAATATTCTTCATTTCTTCAATGTATTTCTTTTCATATTTTGTAAATTCTGAATCGTTTTGAATTTTTTGAATTAATGAACTCAAATAAAAACCTTTTAATGTTGTTCCCTTGCTGTTATAAATTTATCCAGCCAACCACTCATATGATCCATTAATTTTATTAAGTACATTATCAATGCGAATGTACAAAGAACTTGAGGCCATATATTCATCTCCTTTTCTGTTTAATTTGTTAATTGAATTAATAAATTCATTTACAAAAAGTACAATACATTGTACTATAAATGCATACGAAATAACCCTATATATAACACGCTTGCACTTTTTATAGTATGACAGCTAAAGCTTTCTTGTTATATTTCTAGGTTTTATTTGTTATTCAAAATAATTAATTGTCTTAACAAACGTTATAGTACAACCTTTTGTGATTATTATAAAGGGTTAATTTCAATCAATTGTACTTTTATTAGAAATACCGGAGTGAATTAAAAATGTCTCTTTTAGATATAACTAAAAAAACAGCTAAAGAACGTGGCTTATCCCTTACAGATGTAGCAACAAAAGCAGGAATTGCACAAAAATCAATTTATCAATGGAAGACGGTTACACCGAAAGTTGATACTTTGAAAGCTGTTGCAGATGTATTAGGAGTAACTACCGATTATCTTTTAGGGACCACAGATGAAAAAAATCCCCATCGAGCTGATGAGGATGGCATGGAAGAATTTTACAGAATAGATCTCTCTCGTGTCCCAAAGTCAGAAAGAGACACGATTAAAAAAGCGTTAGATAAATATACACGTTTCCTCTTAGATGATATGTGGAAATAATATATATGCTAGATACTCAATTTAAATCATTATTCAATAAATCAGCATCCTTAGCATTAAAAGTGGCAATTTTTACTGATACAAAAGTTGACTTAATAACATGGGAAAACTATGTCCAACTTAAACTTAGAAATAAAAATAGGTGAAGAGTATTTCCCATATGAAATTAAAGACTTTTTATCTGGTAAGACTGTCTATAAAAATGGTCAACCAAGAATTGGAATAAACCCATACCTGCCTATAACTCGTCAGCCTTTCACTCTATCTCACGAATTGAGCCACTATATTTTACATATAAATAATAATTTATTTCAATCTCAAAACTTTAATAGTTTGATTAACGATGAATTTAATGGACGAAATTTAGAAGAACAAGAAGCTGATACGTTAGTAAGCTATATAATGGTTAATCCGTATGCTTTTATGCGTGCATTCGCTCTCAAAAACAATTAGGATGACATAACAGAATATTTTGAAATGTCCTCCACTGCTCTTTATCATCGAGTAATGTATTATCTTGTTTCTCAAAAAGAGTGCGATTTTTATGAATCACAACGCATTATTAAAAACTATGAAAATGGTAATTATGATGAGTTGTCTTCTATGTTATACATGGATATAAATAATTTAATCGATTATGCTGGTAGTTCTGAATTCGATTTTATTTCTGAATCTATATTTGAAATTATAAGTTAATATCATGTGCTAAGCATCCACAATAAAAGGCTCAAGGAGTAGGTATTATGAGTAAGAAGATCACTGACGAGAACGGAAACACATACGTTCAAAAGAAGCCTTTTTATAAGCGCGTCTGGTTCTGGATATTAGCAATCATTGTTGTAGCAATTATTGCTTCAAGTATGGGTGGAGATTCAGATGATAATAGTTCAAATGGATCATCACAAGCTGCTGATTCAAGTATTAGTAATGATTCTGAATCTAGTTCAGAATCAGAAAGTGACTCATCAGTTCCAACTGAATATAAATCAGCATTAAACAAAGCTAAGTCGTATTCATCTATGATGAACATGTCTAAGGCAGGTATTTACGACCAATTAACCGCTGATGCTGGTGAACAATTTAGTGCTGAAGCTGCACAATATGCAATTGATAATTTAGATGCTGATTATAATAAATATGCTCTGAAGAAAGCAAAGTCATACCAAGATGATATGTCAATGTCTCCAGATGCAATCCAAGAACAATTAACTTCTGACGCTGGAGAAAAATTCACTCCAGAAGAAGCAGCTTATGCTATTCAACATTTGAACGATTAATCCACTTCCCGCCTCTGGCGGGATACATATACGTGTTTAAAATTCACGATAAACTTTTTAAGGAGTAGTTAGTTATGAATGAAGAAAATAGTAAAGTAACGCCGCAAGAAGTTAAAGGATGGAGTTGGGGAGCCTTTATGTTTAGTTGGATCTGGGGATTTGGAAACAAGTCTTATCTAACATTTTTTACATTAATTCCTATCTTTGGTTTCATTTGGCGTTTCGTTTGCGGATTCAAAGGAAACGATTGGGCTTGGAAAAAAGGTAATTATTCATCTGTTGATGAATTTAAAAAAGTTCAGTCTACTTGGAATCGTGCTGGATTGTTCTTATTTATTTTAGCCATAGCTTTATCCGTTATTATTAACATAGCCATCCGCTTTATTTTGATTCCCGATCTTTTAAACATGTAATACTAGTAACCTCATCCCGTCTCTGCGGGATACATAAATATTTACATTGAAAGGCATAACAAGGATTTAATATGACACACTTTTCAAACACTATAGCTCCACCCTATATAATGTTAATTACAGCTTTACTAACATTTTTATGCGTAATAATTTTCATTATATTGCTTAATTTTTATGAAAAACATTTGAAAAAATAATAAATAAAAATTCCTACCAAAGTAAGGAATTATTGACCTGCAAGTCGTTAAACTGCCACGGACCTTTAGCTCAGTTGGTTAGAGCAAACGGCTCATAACCGTTCGGTCGTCGGTTCGAGTCCGACAGGGTCCATACGTGCTTAATATCCACGGTAAACTGTTTATTTTAAGGAGCAGGAAATGGATTTAGATAAAATATTATCTATATTTAAGAAGAAAAGTTTTTTGATAACATTGCTTTGTGTATTGTTAAGCATTGTCATGCTAATTGTGAGTGATAAAGCTAGTAAACAAAATACAGAACATAAACATGATCAAAAAACTTATTTATATATATCTGATAAATTGCTCTCTTATGATGATCTTTCATATCATAATACTGATAAAAATGGATTATTTAAATTCAAACCGAAAACCCATAAAAATACTCATTTGACAATTTATAATGGTGAAGTTAAAAATAAAGAAATTATCTTTGAATCTAAAAAATATGATAATTCTGAAATAACTTTAGATCTATCTAAAACAAAAGATTTTGAACAAAGCGGTGGCTTTCACATCATCGTAGTTGCAAAGCAAAAAGGACTTCCTAAAAATAAGAAATCATTTGATTTATCAAATAAATCTCCACTATATGAATCTTACGTTAGTTCACTAAATAGCGTTGAAGATGAAAAAGCAAGAAAAGAATATAGTGAGAGTGTTGAAAATGTAAAAACATCTAGTTCGAGTTCCGAACAAAGTTCCACAGAAATATCTACTTCGTCAGACTCTTCTACTGATATGAACAGTACAATTAAAGATTTAGTTGGTACTAGTTCTGATTTTAAGAAGGTAAAGGTCAATGGTAGTTACGTTGCTGATCCATATAATGCAGTAATAACCGTAACTTCTGATAAAGATGTTCGTGTAGTCATGGCGGCCATTCTTGAAAATATGCAAAAAAATGCTGGTGATAAGTTAAATAATTTTGATTCTATTTCTATCAGCATAAAAGATTCTAATGGAAATTATGCACTTAAAACTGATTACAATGTATCTACTATTATGAATAATTCAAAAGTGTACGAACCATTTAAGGTCAAGTCATTGGCTAATAGCTGGTCTGAAAATTAACACAACAAATAAAAAAA
The DNA here is from genome assembly GCF_000277645.1 of Weissella koreensis KCTC 3621. The sequence continues at coordinate 145,693 of NZ_AKGG01000012.1, forward strand.
CGCATATCCCCAACTCCGCTAAAAGTAAGGATATGCGTCAAAAAATGAAAGTAACTAGTTAAAGCTCTTTCGAGTATTTATTATACCAGACCCGAGCATATCTTTAAAACTACTTACTCATTATTAGATTTTTTAGGCTAGGGGCCTTAAAGGAGAAATAAGATGAGTATTAAAAAACAATCTAACGGAACTTATAATGTTCGAGTTACTTTCTCGGATAATTTAGGTAAGCGCCGTGAGAAAAATAAAAAAGTATCAATTCCCTAACTTTGGCCAAGAAATGGGAACGTGATATCTTAAATAAAGTTGATGATGGTGAATTTGATAAGTTCAATTCAAACATGACGCTAAATGACGCTTTTAAATCTTGGTTAGATATTTATTCTAAAAAAGTTTTGCCATCAACTTATCGTAAAGCTGAAAATTTTATCCATTTAAACAGGTCATGAGTACATTGGTTTCACTTGAAGTAATTCAGAAGAACCCATTTGATAAAGTTACTTTTCCAAAAGCAAAACCTGCTCCAGTATTTATGGACCGAGTTGATTATTATAAAAAGGATCAGCTAAAATCATTTTTAGATACAGCTGAAATTTTATATGCTGATAAAAAGTACCATGTGTATGCTCTCTTCCGTCTCTTAGCGTTTTCTGGAATGCGTAAAGGTGAAGCTTTAGCTTTGGAATGGAAAGACATTAATTTTGACGGATGTACCATTGCTATTAATAAAGCCTTATCAGTAGACAAGAATGGCAATACGATTTTGAGTACGCCTAAGACAAAAGCTGGTAATCGTATTGTCAAAATTGATAAAATTACCATTAACATATTAAAACATTATCAAGCTATTCAAGCCACATCTATTCTTAAAAGTGGTCTAAAGGCTAAAGGATTTGTCTTTACGAATAATGACCTACAATCTTATATGAAAATTCAAAAGCCACGTAAATGGTGTGAAACAATTACTAAGAAAGCAGATTTACCTCGTATTAAAATTCATGGATTTAGACATACCTATGCTACTCTTTCAGCTCAAGCTGGAATGAATATCAAGCAACTTCAATATCAATTGGGGCATGATGATGTTCAAACAACCTTGGCAATTTATACTGCTGTAACTGAATAAATGAAGGAAACTACTGCTGATATCTTTACCAGTTTAGTTAATTTCTAAAAAGTACCCACTCAGGTACCCTTTTATTCGAACTTCGGCGAACATTTGGGGACTTCAACGAACACATGTATAAAAAACAAACCCCGTCATATCAACGATTATCGCGATACAACGGGATTTGTTTTTTTATATTAAGGAGACAACGGGATTTGAACCCGTGCGCCGGCTCTACACCGGTTCGGCGGATTTCGAGTCCGCTGCATTACCACTCTGCCATATCTCCAACAAATACTATAGTTAATTATAACCATAATATTTAAGCGAATCAACTAAAAAAACCACATCAAATTAAATTTGACATGGATTACAAATGTGATTTAAGTAAAAAAAGAACCCTTAATTCTTTGTTGATTCACGTTTAGCATAGCCGTGTGCCAACAAGACTTCAGACGTTTCTAATTCTTCATTATTCATTAATTTTGTTAACATCCGCATTGAAACAGCCCCAATATCATAAATTGGTTGGATAACTGAACTCAATTGTGGTCGAGTCATAAGAGTAATATGTGAATTATTCACAGTAACTACTTCAAAATTATCAGGAATCTTAACATTATTATCAGTCATATAGTTAAGTACTCCAGCAGCCATTTCATCATCTACTACTACAGATGCTGTAGCACCAGAATCACGAATTTCATCACCTAATTGGTAACCACTCTCATACTCATATTCACCAGCAAAAATCAAATCTTCATCATATTCAATTCCAGCATCTTCCAATGCATTTTGATAACCCTTTAATTTAAAATCACTATTAATTGTTTGATTAAGTGGTCCTGAAATGAAACTAATTTTTTTATGTCCGCTTGCAATTAATTTTTCTGTAATTTCTTGCACAGCAGAAATATAATCAATGTTGACTGACGGCTTTTGATTTTTTAAATCTACCGATCCTGATAAGACAACTGGCACATTAGACTTATCCAATTCTTCTCGTAAACGATCATCAATGATATTTCCCATGTATAAAATACCATCAACTTGTTTACTTAATAATGATTCCACTACTTCAGATGCATTCTTTTCTTCCGAATTAGCTAAAATAATTTGATAGTTGTACATTCGTGCAACGTCATCAATTCCACGTGATAATTCTGAAAAATAGATATTTGTTACATCAGGAATCACGATTCCAACAGTTGTACTTTTCCGTGATGCCAATCCACGCGCAACTGCATTAGGTCGATAATTTAAATTAGCAATAACTGCTTCAACTTTATCTTTAGTTTCGCTACGCACATTTGTATTTCCGTTGACAACCCGTGAAACGGTAGCCATTGATACTCCTGCTTCGCGTGCAACATCATAAATTGTAACCGCTTGTTTTTCCATATTAAGTACCTCCTTTTGATAAATTAATTGATATAAAGGCTATTATATCAATTTATGAAAATAAATACAACCGTTTTCATTCCTAATTTACCAGGGGCTAAGCAACATTTTCACAATGTCTTTATTAAAAAAACTACTAAATTATGTAAATCAAATGAAAATTTTATCATAAAAGTGTAAAATATACATTAATATATTGATAAGGAGTAATATTATGTCTTCAAAAATTAATCAAGTTCAACAATGGCTAAACACCAACCAATTAGATGTTGCATATTTTTCGGATTTCCATTCTATCTCATACTTAACTGGTTTCGAGTCGGACCCTATTGAGCGCATTTTAGCATTAGTTGTTTTTGCTCAAGATGATCCAATTATTTTCGCTCCGGCGCTAGAAGTTGAGGCGGTTAAATCAACAGGTTGGCAATTCCCAGTTTATGGATACCAAGACCATGAAAATGGTTGGCAAATCCTTGCTAATCACATTAAAGAAAATACCAATCACTTAACTCATTGGGCGATTGAAAGTGAACAATTAACATTGGCTCGCGCCGAATTGATTAAATCTGCATTGCCCGAAATTAAATTTGAAGGTGATCTGACAGAAATAATTCAAAATATGCGCTTGCATAAGTCAGACGATGAAATTAAGAAAATGCATTTAGCTGGTGATGATGCCGACTTGGCATTTGAAGCAGGCTTTGCTGCTCTTCAAACTGGAACGACTGAATTATCAGTCGCAGCCAGTCTAGAATTTGAGACTAAGAAACGTGGAATTCCTGGAATGTCATTTGAGACATTAGTCCAATTTGGTGCCCATGCTGCCGATCCTCATGGTGCCACGGGGTTAACTGAATTAAAGAAGGGTGATATGGCGCTCTTTGACCTAGGTACAATTCATGATGGTTATGTCTCTGATGCAACTCGAACAGTCGCTTTTGGTAATGTTTCGGACCATCAACGCGATGTTTATCAAGTCGTCTTAGAAGCTCAACTTGCTGCTCAATCACAAGTTAAGCCCGGTATGACTGCCAGTGAATTAGATGGTATTGCTCGTGATGTCATTACCAAAGCAGGTTATGGAGAATACTTTGTCCATCGTCTAGGCCATGGACTTGGTTCTTCTGTCCATGAATTCCCACAAATCATGGGTGGAAATGATTTAGTACTTGAACCTGGAATGGCCTTCTCAATTGAACCTGGAATTTATATTCCTGGTGACATGGGAGTTCGGATTGAAGATTCAATCGTATTAACAGAATCAGGTGCTGATTCATTTACTCATCTATCAAAAGATCTTAGAATTATTGATTAATTTAAAATATAATAATATCTCTTGTAAACTCTGAAAATTGAGCTTAATTTTCAGGAATTTATGCTGTTTAATATGTTAACTCCAAATTAAAAGACTAGTTAGAACCAATCTCTAACTAGTCTTTTTTTACTTATTAATTTAACCCATAATTGTAATCACTATCATCCATAACTTCAACTTGACCAAGTCTATAACCGTTTCCAACCTGTGAGAAGAAGTCATGATTAGATGTAGTCGTTGAAATCCCATTCATAACAATGGGATTAACATCATCAGCACTATCTGGGAAAATAGGATCTTGCCCCAAATTCATCAAAGCCTTGTTGGCGTTATAACGAATGAAAGTTAAGACTGATTCTGACCATCCCATTGGGTCATATAATTCATGTGTAAATTGCTCTTCATTATTATATAAATCTAGTAAGAATTCATACATCCAATTCTTAAATTCAGCTTGCTCACCTTCACCCAACTCATTAAAGCCAAGTTGGAATTTATATCCAATGTATGTTCCATGCACAGATTCATCACGTAAAATTAATTTAATAATTTCAGCAACATTGTTCAACTTATTATGTCCTAAATAGTAAAGCGGGGTGTAAAATCCTGAATAAAATAAGAATGTCTCCAAAAAGACAGATGCTACCTTCTTTTGAAGGGCTGTTCCATTTTGATAGACAGCATTAATTTTATTTGCCTTATATTGTAAATATTCATTTTGATTAGTCCATGAAAAAATCTCATCAATTTCTTCTGAACTATTTAATGTTTCAAAAATTGATGAATATGACTTAGCATGCACTGATTCCATAAACTCGATATTATTTAAGACCGCTTCTTCATGCTGTGTTCGAATATTTTCCTTTAATGAGGTCATCCCATCTTGAGATTGAAGTGTGTCTAATAAGGTTAAACCACCAAACACGTGCCCTACCAAATAATGTTCCTCTTCAGTCATTTTTCGCCAATCATCCAAGTCATTTGACAAAGGAATTCTGGTATCGAGCCAAAATTGTTCAGTTAATTTCTCCCATGTTGCCTTATCAATCTGATCCTCAATAACGTTCCAATTGATTGCTTGATAATTCTCCGCCATATCTAATAATTCTCCCTATCATTTTCTTAAATTGAACATGATTCACACTCATTGACACCCAATTCACCGTCATCATCAGTATAAGTTCGAATATAATAAACTGATTTAATATTCTTATGATAAGCATACATCCTTAAGATATTCAAATCACGAGTGGTCATCTTATTGGTACGCCCATTTTTCCACTCATAAAGTCCTTCTGGCAAAGTAGAACGCATAAACAAAGTTAAAGCCATCCCCTGATCAATATGTTGTTGAGCAGTTGAATAAACATCAATTACTTTCCTCATATCAAGATCATACGCTGATTCATAATATGGAAGTGTATCATTTTTCAAATATGGCGCTGGATAATAAATTTTACCAATCTTTTTCTCTTGTCGTTCCTCAATCTTATTAATAATTGGATGTAACGAAGCCGTTGAATCATTTACATATGAGATTGATCCAGTCGGTGCAATTGCTAACCGGTAAGCGTTATAAAGTCCAAATTTTTGTATTTGTTCTTTTAAATACTGCCAATCAGCTTGATCTGGAATATGGTGTTGCTTGAATAATTCCTGAACTTTTTCTGTCTTAGGTTGGAAATTATTTTGTAGATACTTATCAAAATATTTTCCATTAGCATATTCAGATTCTTCAAACCCATCAAAAGTAATTTTCCGCTCTTTAGCAATCTGATTCGAGGCCAATAATGAGTAATAGTTTAGCATCATGAAATACATATTGGTAAAGTCCAAAGCTTCTTCATCACCATAATACATCTTATTTTTAGCAAAATACGCTGCTAATCCCATCGCACCAAGACCGACAGCATGTAGTGCTTGATTTCCTTTTTGGACTGATGGTACAACATCTAATTTTGAATTATCTGAGACAAACGAAAGGGCCCGAATCATAGTTTCAACTGATGAAGCAAAATCATTAGTCTCCATCATATTAACGATATTAGTTGATCCCAAATTACATGAGATATCAGTCCCCATTTCTTCATACTCTTGTTTATTATTAATAATGCTTGGCGTTTGAACCTGCAAAATTTCTGAACAAAGATTGGAAGAAACCACCTTACCTGAAATTGGATTAGCGCGATTCACTACATCCAAATTAATAATATATGGATAACCAGACTCTTGCTGTAACTTTGAAATTTCATTTTCTAAATCACGGGCCTTAATCATAGTTTTTTTAATACGCGGATTAGCAACCAAATTATCATACTCATCAGTTATGTCGATATAGTTGAAAGGTTCCCCATACTCTCTTTCCACATCGTAAGGTGAAAAAAGATACATCATAGCGTCTTTTTTGATTAATTCATAAAACTTATCTGGAACAGTAAGCCCCAAAGAAAGGGTCTTAACCCGTATTTTCTCATCAGCATTTTCCTTTTTAGTCGACAAAAATTGCATAATATCTGGATGGAAAACTGATAAATATACTACCCCTGCTCCTTGGCGTTGACCCATTTGGTTGGAATAGCTAAATGAATCTTCTAATAACTTCATCACTGGTACAACCCCGGATGCAGCATTAGCAGTCCCTTTAATCGTTGCACCTGCTTCTCGTAAATTAGATAAATTAATTCCAACTCCGCCACCCATTTTAGATAACTGTAATGCTGAATTAATGACGCGTCCAATGGAATTCATATCATCAGTCGTCTGCAAGACGAAACAGGAAACTAATTCTCCTCGACGTGCCTTTCCAGCATTCAAAAATGATGGAGTAGCTGGTTGGTATCGTTGATGAATCATTTCATTAGCTAAATTCATTACTAATGTCTCATCACCATTGGCATAAAACAAAGAGTTCATGGCCACACGATCAATATAATTTTCAACATAGAAACGTTGGTCGTTTGTTTTTAATGCATATTGTGCATAAAATTTGTATGCTGCCATAAATGATTTAAATTTAAATTGTTCTGACTTGAGGAAAGCATATAGTTGTTCAATAAAAGCAAAGTCATATTGATTCAACATATCTTTATCAATAAACTCGTTCTCTAGTAAATAATCAAATTTAGCTTTTAAAGAATCAAATTTAAGTGTATTTGGAATAACATTTTCTTTTAAAAATGCTTCTAATGCTTCACGATCTTTGTCAATTTGAATCATCCCATTTTTTGGAATATTTAATTCATTATTCAAATCAAAATAAGTTACTTCATCTTGATTCAACGTGTCTAATGCCATTTCATATACTCCCTTATTATCAGATCAAATAAAAAAGACCAATGGTTAAAATAACTTTGGCCCTCTTTATAAACCAACCACTCAATTAATATTTTGTATTAATTGCATCTTAATTTAGATTGCCATACGTAATTTCTTTAATAAATCTGGTCGGAATCCCTTAATGGGCTCTTGTTGATCTGCAAAAACAACTGGGACAGCTTGATAACCTGCACTTTTCAAAAAGTTCATTGCTTCAGCATCATCCTCAACATTTTTTTCAGTAAATTCAATCCCGTACTGTATTAATGTTTTCTTAGTCATCATACATTGCACACAATTATTCTTTGTATAAACTGTGACTGACATGGTTAAAATCCTCCAATTTATTTCTTTTATTTGCACCTTTTTCGGAATGCTTTATGTGCTTTAGTATACCTACGAAAATAACATAAAGCAATATTGAAATTAAATCATTTTCGTGTTAAGGATAAAATAAACCGCTTTAATTAGCTATTTAAAGCCATTTAACAACAAACGTTATTGAGAAACTAAATCTAACGCAATGTTATATTTATTATGCAAAAGAGTTGTTTAACTTTTAAAAATGGAGTATCTTTATACTATTATATTTAACAAGGAGCCTCAAATGATTATCAACTTAATCTATACCTCAATTGCTGGAAATACTAAAAAATTCATTGATAATTTAATTGAATTCTCACAACATAACGAAATTAATTATCAATTTAAAGCTATTGAAATTTCTGCAAACACACAACTAAACACTTTAGATCACCCAAGTTTTGTTTTTGTCCCAACCTATTTAGATGGTGGTAATGGCATTCATAGCGGTGTGAAAGAGATCCTCACTACTCCACTCTTTGAATTTCTTGAAGATCTACCTGATACTAAAAATATTTTAGGCGTCATTGGATCAGGCAACAAAAATTTTAATGCGCAATATGTTTTAACTGCTCGACGTTATGCTATTAAATTTGGTGTTCCTTTAATTGACAACTTCGAATTACGTGGTGTTCCAACAGATGTTGAACGTATCTTTAATAATATTATGACCAGGCTAGATCAAAAGATATCAAATCGACCACTTCAATTTAAACCAACAAAGGCCTATCAATGCATTTCTAACGCTGTGACTGAACTTATAATGATTGATGAAAACCAACAGTTGGTTTCCCCTATCTTTGCTGGAAGCAATTTTAACTTGTCTTCGCAGGCATTAGACCCTATAGAATTAGAAAGACCCGAGGAACTGTATTCTATTCAAGTTAAAGCCTTAACCATTCAACACTATTGGTTGGTACCTCGAACAATCTAAGAACAATATAATTTTTTATATAATTAATAAAAATACCCTTACCATTGAAAGTTAAACTCCAACGGTAAGGGTATTTTTATATTTTTAATTAATCAACTAAATTTTTCAAATAGTCTTGTAATCTAAAAATAGCATTTTGTACTGTATTTGATTCTTCACTATCAAGGTCACTAAACATCGTATGTGTAAGTCCCCGGTGAAAAGCATCATGGGAACGACAAACTGCTTGTCCTTTGGCAGTTAAAACGATTAGAACAAGACGTCGATCAACATCATCACGCTGACGTTCAACATAACCCTTGCGGAATAATTTATCAATCGAACTAGTCATTGTACTTGGTGTTACATGTACAATATGAGCTAGTTTTGATGCGGCCACTTCACCTTGTCCACCAATCGCCGCAATAATGTGCATATCCTTTAGTGTAATATCACTAAACTCAGAGTCACGCAGTGAGGCCTCTTCTATCCACATTGCATTATTAAAAACATCAACAAGTGAAGTATTCACATCTTCAAAAGAAATTTTATCCGCCATTTTCACCATCCTTATTTCTATCAAATTATCTAGAAACATCCGATAATTTGAACTTCTAAATATTCGACACTTCATCTTAACGTGATATTTATTTTTTGTCAAATATCATCGTAAAGATAAAAGCGACCGGGTAAAAAAATTCCGATCGCTTCTCTTCTATTCAGTAATTTATCAAATGATAGAATTATTTATTAAATTATTCTAAACCTTCATCCAATGCCTCTGGGAAATTATCACGAACAATCTGTGCTTCGTGTTTAGACAGCATTGGGAAGTCTGAATCTTGACCAAGATCCAAGTGATACATTCGATCACGTGGTGACATTTCACCAGCAGCATGTTCCACCTCAACAAAGTAATCATCAAATTGATCAACGGTGTCTGGCTTATCTGCAATTGACTTCAATTCCAACTGTGATACCAACAAAAGAACTCGAATGTCTTGACCCAAACTATCGATTAATTCTTTTTGTTCTGGTTGTAGATACAAAGTTACAGCGGCTTCAGCTGGCTTACCAATCAAGTCATTATTACGAGCTACTTCTAAGGCTTTATTGACCGCTGATCGGATATCCATAAACTTAGTCCAACGCGTTAACAATTCGCTATCATGATCCAAATCTTCCACTTCAGGCATATCTGTCAAATAAGCAAATTCACCTGTCTCATTAGGCAAATATTCAAAAATTTCTTCTGCTGTATGAGGCAAAATTGGTAGCATCAGTTTATTTAAGCTCACTAAGATTTTATACAAAACTGTTTGCACTGAGCGACGTAAAATACCATTTGGTGCTTCAACATACAAAACATCCTTGTTGAAGTCCAAGTAAAATGCTGACAAATCAACATTAATAAAGTTCATTAATGATTTATTAACGGCTTGGAAATCATAACGATCATATGCAGACTTCAATTCAGCAACTAGATCATTAAAACGCGCATAGAAATATTGATCAACAGGTGTCATATCAGCAAAAGCGACTTGATCTTTCTGAGAATCAAAGTCACTAGTATTAGCTAGCAAGAATCGCATTGTATTTCTAATCTTACGATAACTGTCTGAAGTTTGCTTAAACCCATCCATGGTAACACGGACATCCTGAGATGTATCAACCGTTGATACCCAAAGACGAATAATATCAGCTCCCATACTATCAGTAATCTCATTTGGTTCAATCGTATTTCCAATGGATTTAGACATTTTTTCACCATTAGCATCTAAAGTGAATCCTTGTGAAAGAACGCTCTTGTATGGTGCATGACCAGTTGCTGCAACCGAAGTAATAATTGATGAGTTAAACCATCCACGGTATTGATCAGAACCTTCCAAGACAAGATCAGCTGGGAACTCTAAATTATCTCGCGTTGCCAAAACACCTTGATGAGAAGTCCCTGAATCAAACCAAACATCCATAATGTCATTTTCTTTAGTAAATTGACCATTTGGTGAATGTTCATTTGTATAACCTTCTGGCAAAAGTTCCTTAGGTTCTTTTTCAAACCAATAAGTTGAACCATTCTCTTCCACTAATTTGGCTACATGTTCAATAATATCTGGGTCTAGGATTGCTGTTCCATCTTCTGCATAGAAAATTGGAAGAGGCACGCCCCAAACACGTTGTCGTGAAATTACCCAATCACCACGATCTTTCAACATATTGTAAAGGCGTTTTTTACCCCAAGCTGGTGAGAAAGTAACATTATCCAATTCAGATAGTAAATCATCTCTAAAATCAGCTACTGAAGCAAACCATTGTGGCACAGCTCGATAGATAACTGGTTTCTTAGTTCGCCAATCAAACGGATATGAATGCGTAATATCTTCTTGCTTTAAGAGAACCCCTTGATCAGATAACTTCTTTAATGAGATTGCATTTGCATCCTCATAGAAGACACCTGCAAAGTCAACTCCAGCTTCTTCAGTCATTTTACCTTGATAGTCTACCGGTACTGCTATTTCTAGGTTGTACTTTTGCCCAACATAAAAATCATCTTCCCCAAATCCAGGCGCAGTATGAACTAATCCGGTCCCTGCATCAAGAGTAACAAAGTCTGCCAACATTACTAATAACTCAACATCATCATAGAATGGATGTTGTGCAGTAATATATTCCAAATCTTTTCCAGTAAATTCAGCCAAAACTTCATAGTCTGACCAACCAAATATTTCAGCATCATGAGCTAACAATTCAGTAGCAATGATATACTTCTTATCTGATCCAGATGGCTTTACTTGTGAATACTTAAATTCAGCATTCAATGAAATTCCACGAGAACCAGGAATGGTCCAAGGAGTTGTCGTCCAAACCACAAAGTAAGTATCATTATCTAGAAGTCCCTTACCGTCCTTCACTTGTTCTGCATAATATGCAGTTGGTGAAGTTACATCATGATACTCAATTTCTGAAAGAGCCAAAGCAGATTCAGAAGACCATGACCAAAAGACTGGCTTTTTACCTTTATAGATATAACCTTTTTTAGCCATGTCACCAAAGACTCGCAATTGAGCTGCTTCAAATTCAGGCATTAAGGTAAGATATGGGTGGTCCCAATCGGCAGCAATTCCCAAGCGCTTAAAGTCATTCATTTGCTTTTTAACTTGCTTGTGAGCAAATTCATCGGCCATTTTACGCCAAATTACTGGTCCAACTGCTTTACGATCTTTTCCCATCTTGGTCAATTGTTGTTCAATTGGCAAACCGTGTGTATCCCAACCAGGAATAAATGGTGAACGGAATCCGTTCATTGACTTGTAACGAACAATAATATCCTTAGAAATTTTGTTCATCGCATGTCCAATATGAATATTTCCATTGGCGTATGGAGGTCCATCATGCAAAATAAACGTAGGTTTTCCTTCGTTTAATTTCTGACGAGCTTCATAGACTTTATTCTCTGCCCAAATCTTTTCACGTCGTACTTCATTGACGGGTAAATTACCACGCATCGGAAATTTAGTTTTACCGATATTCAATGTATTTTTAATTTTCATTAATTTAGCACTCCTATTTTGTATTTTTAAATAAAAAGTCCGCATTGATTAACTTAATAATCAATGCGGGACGTTAGTTTATTAACGTGGTACCACCCGAGTTCGCCAAAAGGCCTCAAAATATTATCATCTTTAATTTGGTCTTTTAGTGATAAGTATTAAGTTTAACTTTTTCGGCTCACACCATCCCGAAATCGCTTAAAAGTACTCTTAATACCGTTTGGTTAAAAAACTCTATTTATAATAAACTAAAATTAATCTTTATTCAAGAATTGATCCCGATTTTGATCTTTTTCAGGTAGAACAACTACAGTATCAACGTCATCAGATTTAGACGTTGCTTTAGCTTCATCAGAAAATTCTGCTAACTTTGCTTGTACAGCAGACTCAAAATCTAAATCAGCTGTTGAAGATATTGGCATAGTAGCTGCTGAAGACATTGGATTAACCGCAGCTGAAGATGTTGGCATAGTAGCTGCTGAAGATGCGGCTACTAATTTTTCATTCGCTGCTGAACCAACTGTTAAGCCTTCAATTTCAGACCAACCATTATCATTATTCACTAAATCAATTTGATTTTTAAGAATTCCTGTCAACTTACTTTTAAATGATAACATTTCTTGAGTTAAAGCATCTTTCTCGGCTTTCAAACGATCAATTTCAACTTGTGAATCATTCTTAATTTTATCTGCATCTCCATTGGCCTTAGTAATAATTTCATTGGCCTTTGAAGTAGCATCCAAAACAGTCTTTTGAGCTTGAGATTCGGCTTGTGAACGAGTTGCTTCCACCTCTGACTCAGTTTGCTTCTTCAAACGTTCGGCAGCTTCTTGCGCAATCAAGATTGAGGAATTAACTGATTGTTTCATTTCCTCTACTTGTTGGGCGTTGGCTTCTGCATCAGCCACCTTAGTCTTCAAAGTTTGATTCTCATTAATCAAATTTTCAAAATCAATTACAATTTGATCCAAAAAGTCATTAACCTCAACTTTATCGAATCCGCGACCGCGACTAGTAAAATCTTTTGAATGAATTTCTTGTGGTGTTAATGCCATATCTCTAACCTCTTCCTATTTTTTGATAACATTTAAGCTAATTCGCCATTTATCTTTTTTTGTTTGTCCATTTATTTCAGTTATTTTTAATCGGCCATAGCGCCGGACCGAAATCAAATCGTTAATTGCTACGACCTCATCCGGGCGATCCATTACGGTCCAATTGATTTTAACTGAACCATGTTCAATCAACTCTTTTGCTTTGGACCTAGATATATTATACCCATTTGCGACAATAATATCCAACCTTAACGAAGCTGCCAACGTTTCTTCTAGTAAGTAATCCTGTAAGGGGTGTAATACGTCCCTGATATCTACTTCTAAATATCGAACTTTAACCCGTCCAATCCGCTCTAAATCAGGTGATTGTTGAACAAATTGTGCAATTGGATTAGTGACAATAATTTGCCAATTTTTCTGTTCGTCGGTAATAATATCGCCAATTCTATTTCGCTGTAAACCAGAATTAATTAATGCCCCTAAAATATCACTGTGATGTAATTCAGCAAATTTGATTGGATAATTAATTTGTATAACTTTCAAATCAAAATCATTAATATTCCAATCATAATAACTAGGAACTAATAAACCACGTTGGCTTTCAGCGTCTTCATAACCGCCCCAAAAATTAACTTTAATTTCATCATCACCATTAATCAACGTTTCCAAAATATAACGTTGACGAGGGTTCAAAAAATCGGTCAGGATAGGTCGATATTCATCATGCGCTTGTCGTAAAAGTCCTTCAGCAAAATCAATAAATTCTGATTCATAAGGTCGAAAATGTTGTTTAATTTTATCAACCATTTTCTCATCTCATTTCATTTTTAATTAATAAAACATTTGGCTAAGCATTCTTAATCCGAATTCAGCTGCTTCTAAAATTAAAATTGCAATCAGTGGTGAAAAATCTAACATACCAGTTCTAGGTAAAAGTTTTCGAACTGGTTCAACAATTAAATCACTCATCCATGTAGCCCATTGACCAAATTTACTTTGTAAGGCACCTGGAAACCATGACATCAAAGCAGTAATTACAATTAATAATTCTAATCCAGAAATTGCAAAGTGTAATAAAGCAAAGATTAAATTCATAAATACCCCTATTTAATTTTCAAAAGAGTTTCCTAGATTTTGTGAAATCGTTCCTGAAATTTCAAAATTATGTGGTGTCGCTAGGAAAATAGATTCTCCAATTCTTTGGACACTACCTTCAACAGATTGTGCAGCTCCAGCTAAATAATCTACTATCCTCATTGATTGAGAATTATCAATTGAACTAAAATTGATCAATGCTGCATTACCATTTAAAATCTCATTTACAATTTCTTTAACATCAGAATAAATTCGTGGCTCAAAAACCACTATTTTAGCTGTGTCTCCTAATTGTGCATCCATAGCTAACACATTTGGCCGTTGCACTTTAGGCTTTGGTCGTGAATCCGCATTATTAGCTGTATTAGCATTTCCAGTATTAGTGGATGGCTCTTCTTCATTATTATTTGATTCATCATAATACTCTTGTGATGATGAATTATATTCATAGTCTTCTTCATTAGAATTAAAAAAATTAGAAACTTTTTGCATAAAGCTCATATCCTATTCTCCGTTAGTTGTTACCCCGGTTTTTCCAGTTAAAGAATGGTGGACGTTCTACTTCTTCGTCATCTACTGTGTCATTTGATGAAAAAGTATCAAATGATTGAGTCCCAGCATTAGGGTCAGTCATTTTTGTTGCATCCGCTGGATTTGAATTCATATTTTGATTCGTATCGTAAGCATTCCATCCATCAAAAGGATCATTAGTTTTGACATTATTATTGATAGAAGAATTACCATCTGTCGCTGCTGCAGTATTATTAGTATTTGCTTGATTTAAATTTAATTCTGGCTTAGTTTGTGCTTCTCGATCGATTCCAGTTGCAACAACCGTCACAACAATTTCTTCACCCAAAGCTTCATCCAAAGTGGTACCAAAGATAACATTGACATCATCCCCAGCAGCCTCTTTAATTGCATCAGCTGCTTGCTGAGCCGCAAACAATGGCATACTGTAGCTTCCCTTAACAGAGAGCAAGACGTCTGTTGCTCCATCGATCTTAGACTCTAATAAGGGTGACTTAATGGCAGCCTTAGTGGCATCGGTTGCTGCACTTTCTCCACTAGCTGAAGCAATTCCCATGACAGCAGTTCCCTTATTCTCCATTACCGTTTTAACGTCAGCAAAGTCGACGTTGATTAGTCCTGGATTCGTGATCAATTGTGAAATTCCACTAACTCCATTTACGAGGACAGAATCGGCCATTTTAAAGGCGTCAACCATTGTAGTATTTCGATCCAAAACTTGAAGAAGGTTGTTATTTGAAACAACGATTAATGAATCAACATTTTTCTTTAGATTGGCAAGTCCTTCTGCTGCTGCTGTTCCACGCTTAGGGCCTTCAAAACTAAATGGTCGGGTTACAACCCCAACAGTCAAAGCACCTGCTTCTTTAGCAATACGGGCAATAATAGGGGCAGCCCCAGTTCCTGTACCACCTCCCATTCCAGCAGTAACGAAGACCATATCAGCACCGTTTAAAGCTTCTGCAATTTCAGCTTCAGATTCAGATGCCGCATCGGCTCCAACTTCTGGTCGAGCACCAGCACCTAATCCTTTAGTCTCTTTTGATCCAATTTGGATTTTAATTTCCGCTGGTGAACTAGCGAGGGCTTGAGCGTCGGTATTGGCAACAATAAATTGCACACCACTAACACCACTGGCGACCATCTGAGCGATTGCGTTTCCACCACCACCACCAACACCAATTACTTTAATTGCTGCTCCTACCGGTTGATTTTCGATTTGCATTTCCATTCGGATAATCCTCTTTCATAAATTAATTCTTTAATTAAACAACTCACTAAACCAATTTTTTATTCTATCCATAATACCAGGTTTACTATCATTGTTTATTGAGTTATTTGGAATACTTGGTTGAATCAGTTGTTCTTCTTCTATAATCTGTTCATTTGGAACTCGAACAACATTTTTTTCATATTTCTTAGATTCATCATTTGTAGGCTCAACTGTAAATGGTAACCCTAGCATCGCCTGTTTTACAATTAAAGCAACTTTATTTTGTTGTGCTGCATAATTCACTAAAGCCCAAGCCCCAACGTATGCCGGATTCTGCAAACCAATTTCATGAGGCATAAATAATTTTGCATTAATCCCATATGCTGCTTGTAAAATATCTTGGGTGTATCGCAAGGAAGAACTCCCTCCTGACACGATCATACCACCAGGTAATTGAAAGGCCGAAATAGTATCTAAACGTTCACCTAACTTAGTTACAATTTGTTGCATCCGAGCACCGATAATTTCACTTAATTCTAATTCAGAAATTCGAATCGGCTTTTTACCAACTGGTTCAACAGTTAGTAAATGTGCCTCATTAGCATATTGTGGTGCCGACACTCCAGCATCTAGTTTAAGTTGTTCCGCATCTTGATTACTGATATTCAAGACCTGACTGATATCATTAGTAATATTAAATCCACCAGCCCCATAGGTTGAAATGAATTTAATTTGATGATTTTGCACGATTGTGGCAGTCGTTTGACCTGCACCCAGATCCAGCAAAATTGTGCCAAATTCTTGTTCGGCATCTGTTGCAATGGTCTGGCTTGCAGCCAAGGGGGCCAAAACCAAATCTCGAAGATTTAGACCAGCCTTTTGAATTGCCGAGCGTAAGTTAGAAACCAATAGACGTGGACCAATATAGGCCGTGGCACTCAATGTTAAATGCGTTCCAACCATATCATTTGGATCAAGAACCCCACCTAAATCATCAACAGTGAATTCTTGAGCCGTTAAATCTAATACAGTTTGATCATGTTCCAATGGGATATTAACGGCAGCTTTTGTTGCAGCTACTACATCTTGGTAAGAAATATGTTGTGAATCTTGTGTTGTTACTGTTCCACGCACCAACCTCATTTGAATTGAATTGGCGGGGATACTTGCAATAACTTCAGTAAATTCTTGATTTGTCTGTTTTTTAACTTGCGATAAAGCTGCTTTGATATCCTGCGCCGTAGCGTCTATATCAACAACAACTCCTCGTTTTACGCCGTGGGAAATTGACCTCCCGACCGCAATCACATTCACTTGTTGATCTCTAACATCAGAAACTAAAACCTTAACTGTACTAGTTCCTACATCAAGACCAACAATAACGCCGTGATTAGCCATTGCCGATCCTCCTCTACCGTCTATTTTTTTATTATATTATTTTCAGTTTTATACTTAAAATAATACCATACATAACTGGATAAATCCTATTAATTATACGCATCATTCATGTTTTTTCAAAACAAATGATGCGTTTTCATTTAATATTGCTGAAAATAAGTTCCCACTTGGAAATTAAATGTTCCATTTTTATCGATCTGGGCAACCATACCTGGATAGTATTTTAATTTATTTTTAATATCAGACGCTTTAATTAAAACCTTATTACCATCATCCATGATCAAAATAACTTTCTCATCATCTTCATGATCTGGGCTCCAGATTACTTCTGAAACACTATTTTGCAATGCCTTAGAGATACCATTAAATTGCATCGCAACTCTTTTTATTGTTTTGTCATTTGGAAATTTCTCATAATTAGGGAGCCGTTGTGGTTTTTCGCCTACGGATTGAGCAGGGATAAATTTACCATCAGCTAAAATATAATAATTCTTATCTTTTTTGGTGACTAACCCCACCTTGGAATTCTCTTCAATTTTAATTTGAGCAACTTGCATGTTCAAATAACTAATTTTAACTTTTTTAATTTGTGAATTTTTTTCTGCACGCTGTATAAAATAATGCTGTTCACTGAGAAGTTGCCAGGCTGGTATTTTTTTATTAATACCACTTGCTGCTAAAACTTCTGCCTTAGTTAAGTCATGATTACCCGTGATTTCCACCTTTTGAAAACGCATCAAAGGTGATAATAACAAGATTAAAAGCAACGAAATAATTGATAGTATCACGATCATATGTATGCTATTTCGTTCCATCGCATTAAATCGATTTAATATTCGAAATGATTGTGATTTTGAAATAGCCTTAGGTTTCGGAGCACGTTTAGCTGATTGTCCTATACTTCTCGAAAAAAACTTATTGATCCTATTCCACATTTTTTGATCTTGTAATTTATCTTCTTGATGCTTCGATTCATCATTTTTATTTTTTTCATTCATAAGTGCTCCTCCCCTCCTTTTTGATATTTAGATAGCTGACTTAATTAGAGTAATAAATTGATCAGCAGAATCTGTTACACCCAATTCTTTAGCATGCTGAGCCATTATTTTTCGTTGATCCTTATTTAACATTAATTGATTAACTTTATTAACTAACGTCCCGCCTGTCAATTCATTTTCACGAATCATCAACGCTGCACCAGCATCAACCATACTTTGCGCATTTTTCGTTTGATGATCATTTGTAACATACGGACTAGGAATTAGAATCATTGGTTTACCTAATGCTGTTTGTTCCGCCAAGCTTGTTGCTCCTGATCGCCCGATAACCAAATCAACACGAGGCATAAGATCTTGCATGTTTGCAATATACGGAACAATTTTAATATTATGCTTTACTGTTAGTTTTTCAGACATGATTTGATCTTGAACTTGTTGAAATCTATTCTTACCCGTAGCAAAAATAATTTGGTAATCTTGCTCATTAAATGCTGGTAATGCTTCGACCATAGCTTGATTTATTTTTGGTGCTCCTTGTGAACCACCGAAAACTAAAACAGTTGGTAAATCATTTGATAAATTAAGTTCATCAAAATTAAATTTAGAATTCAAACTACCAGTCACCACCTGCTGCGCTCGTGGATTACCAACTAATGTAGCTGTATCAAAGAATTGTTCTGCCGCTGGAAATGCGATTCCAACTTTGCTCACCTTGCGTTTTAAAAATTTATTTGTAACTCCAATAACTGAATTTTGTTCATGAATCACTGTCGGAATTTTTAATAACTGAGCTGCGTAAAGGACTGGTCCGGCTACATATCCACCTGTCCCCACAACAACATCCGGTTGAAAGGCTTTTAGCAATTTTTTTGCTTTGGTTACAGCTTTTAAAAACAAGTAAACGGTTTTGAAATTATCCAATGAAAGACTACGCACAAATCCTTGAATTTTAACTGATTCAAAAGAGATACCTGCTGCTGGAACAATTTCTTTTTCCAACCCCCGTTCACCACCAATATAAAGAAATTCGACGGATGAATCCTGTTTCGACCATTCATCAATGGTCGCCAATGCTGGATAAATATGTCCGCCTGTTCCACCGCCTGAAAATACAACTTTCATTAATTTTGCTCCTTTTGCGCAATGAATTCCTGCATCGATTCTACGAAAATATCACCGCGAATTTCAAAGTTGTCAAATTGATCCCACGAAGCTGCTGCTGGTGAAAATAAAATAATATCGTCTTCATCACTAAACTCAAAAGCAGGTACAAAAGCATCTTTGACGCTCTCAGTTTCAACCACCGGAATGTCTAATTCAGACGCCAACTTTGTTAGTTTCGAACCTGTTTGACCAAATGTCACCATTGCTTTAACGTGCTCTTTTATATCTGGCAATAGCCGTGATAGATCGTCTCCTCGATCTAATCCACCAGCTAATAATATAACCGGTTGAGTAAATCCAGAGAGGGCTTTTTGTGTGGCTTCAATATCAGTAGCCTTGGAATCATTATAAATTTTACGATTCTTATATTCACTAACAAATTGCAAACGATGCTTAACTCCACTAAACTCATGTAACACTTTAGCAATAATCGAGGCTGGAACTTGATTTAAACGACCTATCGCTATCGCGGCCAGTGCGTTTTCTATATTATGATCACCTGGAACGCCTATCTGATCAGCAGCCATAATTTGTTCATCTTTAAAATAAAGCCAACCATCTTTCAAATACGAACCTGTTTGCGTTAGATTGTTCCGAGAAAATGGAATAATTTGAGCATGACTAGTCCGTGCAAGCGTCTGCCATTCATCATTATCCCAATTAATAATCAAATAATCATCATTTGTTTGGTTGCTTGTAATCTTTCTTTTCGCTGATACATATGATTCACGTGTTTTATGCCAGTCCAAATGAGACGAAAATATATTGGTAATAACGGCAAAATGCGGATGTATATTTGGGGTATCAGTCAGTTGAAAACTCGACAATTCAGTAACAATGACATCGTCTTTTGATGAATCTGGTGTCACTTCACTCACAGGGGTCCCAATATTTCCTGCAACCAAGGTGTGACCCTTAGCATTTGGCATTGCTCGCATCACGGCGGCAATCATCTCTGTCGTAGTCGTTTTACCATTTGAGCCTGTGATAGCTATCCAATTACCTTTGATATATTTTTGAGCTTCTGCTACTTCAACTTCAGTCTTAATACCACGTTCTTGGGCTGCTTGTAAAATCGGAATCGTATGAGGAATTCCTGGATTTTTAATAATTAAATCAATTTTATCCAACAATTCCACTCCTTGTTGCTGAGTGAATTTTATTCCCTGAGTTCTTAATTGTTGAATATGCGAATCTTCCAAATCCAAATTTGGATCTGAAACAAGTACATTTGCCCCTTCACGGTTTAATAATTTCGCTGCTGCAGCACCTGAACGTGCAAATCCAATTATTAATACTTGCTTAGTCATCAATCAACGCCCCTTTTCTTACTATTAAAATTACATTTTTATTCTTTATAACCAAATCACAAGATATAAAATTGCTGCTAGAAGACCAACTGCCCAAAATAATGTGTCAACTTGCCATTCATTCCAAGGATGCTTAGGATCCATTCGCCAACCACCTTTTTCAAAGGCGTGATGAATCGGTGCCATCAAAAAGACCCGCTTTTTGAAGAAATGATAAGTTCCAACTTGGATCATAACAGATAAAGTTTCTAGCATAAATACTAATCCAATAATCAGCAATGACCATTCAATATTTAAAACTAAAGAATTCATTGCTAAACCAGCCCCCAAGGCCAAAGATCCAGTATCCCCCATGAAAATTTTAGCAGGATTTTGATTCCAAACGAAGAAGCCTAACAAAGCTCCAATTACTAAGGCATTTAATGCCACAACGTCATAATTTCCTTGTTTTAAAGCCACAATTAAGTAAGCACCATAAGCAATCACTGTTAATCCAGTTGCCAAACCATCTAATCCATCAGAAAAATTAACTGAATTAGACCATCCGACCAACCAAATAATCGTAAACAATCCAAAAATAACCACATTTTGAATATTAACAAAACCTAGGTGTAGGACAAAATCAAAGTTACCCAATAACAAAAGTGAAAAAGCAACTAACGCTGCTAAGATCTCAGCAAACAATTTTGGCAAAAATCGAAAACCTTCATCCCGTTTTTCAAATATTTTTACACTATCATCAAAACCACCAACTAAGGCATACAATAAAATTGCTAACAAAATTGCCCAACTAGTAGGGTTCATTGATCCAAAGAAAATTTGCTTAATGACAAATAAAATTGTAATCGTCAAAATAAAACCTGCTCCACCCATTGTGGGTGTTCCTGCCTTAGCTTGATGATCAGGACCTTTTTCAGAATTTCGAATCACTAATTGTTGAAACTTTATTTTATTAAACCAATTCTTTAATAGATAAGTTCCTCCTAGGGAAACTAAAAAGGCAATTAAAAGCTCAGGTAACCACTTTTCGATCATTATTCATACTCCTCCAAAATTATTATTATTAATTTTAACATTCTTTAATCACGGGGTTTTAAATTTAACAGTAATTTCATGGATTCCGTCAGCAATTCTAGTATCGGGCAAAACCGACTGTTCTACTAAGAAGCCTTCACCACTTGAATTGATTTTAATATCCACTAATCGTCCCCAATTTTTAACATCTTTTTTAGACCAACCTTGCATATTAGGGACTTTAACGTTTCCTCCAGATACAATAAATACCCGTTGATTCAACAAGGTTTTCCCTCCACCTAATGGGTACTGATTTTTAACAACTTTACCATCACCAATCACTTCAGGTTTTAAATGGTTAGCTTCAATTTCAGATTTAGCTTTTTTCATTGACTCATTTTTAACAGCTGGAATTTTCGTCTGCTGCTTATCACTGATCACTGCTTTTTTATCTGAAGTGTTCATTTGCAAAGCTTGTTCCATCGTTGAAACGAATACATTCGACATATCCTTGGAAATATTATCGGTATTAGATTGTGGTTCTTTAACAACAATATACATCATGTAGCGTGGATTATCAGATGGAGCCATTCCCATCCAAGAATGTATTTCGTTAGTATTATCACCAGGTTGAGTATATCCAGCTGATGTTGAAATTTGAGCCGTTCCAGACTTACCAGTCGTTTTAACATTCGGAATTGCGTACATTGCACCTAATCCCTTAGGGTTATAAATAACATTTTCTAATTCTTTTCGAGTTGCTTTAGCCGTTGACTCTTTAATTGGCTTAGCCACTTTTGTTCGTTTTGCGCTATAGATAACTTTTTGTGTGTTAGGATCAACAATCTTAGAAATAATATTGGGCTTAATTTCCTCACCATTCCCAGCAATTGCTGAATAGGCTTGAATCATCTGAGCCGGCGTTACTTTAATTCCTTGACCAAATGCAGTATTCGCCTGTTCAATTGGATAGCGAAAATTCATTGATCCTGATGTTTCGGAGCTAAACCCCATGTCAGTAGGTTTTAAGAATTGGAAACGATCCAAGTACTTACCCCAAGTTTTAGAACCCATTTTTTGCTCAGTTAAAACCATTGCCACATTCGATGAAAGTGCAATTCCGTCAGTATATGAAATTCTTCCCCAACCATCACCGTTGTTCCAATCCTTAACAACCTTGTCATCAACTTGAATTTTCCCAGAAGAATAAGTATTATCCCCATTCCAATTGTTTGTATCAATCGCTGAAGCTAAAGTAATTCCCTTTAAGACAGATCCTGGTTCATAAGGTTCCTGTACTAACAAATTTGACCAAAAATTACCAAAGCCAGATTTAGTCGTCGCGTTATAGGTCGGTCGTTGCGTCTCAGCAACAATATCACCCGTTTTAGTATCAACTATCGCTGCAAACGCCTGTTTTGGTTGCATATCGGCTTGCAATGCATTCATTTTATCTTCAAGAGTCGACTGAAGTTTAGTATTCAGAGTTGTGTATATGTCATAACCATTTTTAGCTTCCACATTTTTAGTTTTTTGACTAAGATTACCATTTTTAATATTATTAGCACTAACCCCAGACTGTTCTGTTAATTGTTTGTTCCACGAACCTTCTATTCCCGAAACCCCTTTAATCTTATTTGAACCAGACGAACTGGCTTCACCAATTAAATCTGAAGCAAATTGTCCATTTGGATAAAGACGTGCCGGATGGGCTTCAAAAATCAATCCAGGAATATTTTTTTTCTTAATAGTACGATATTTTTCTTGAGAAATATTAACCCCATTACTTCCAAACTGAACTTGAAAATAATGATGTTTAATTCCATTTTTGATTATTTTTTTATAATATGAAGCATCGCCGCCTAATTCTTGCGCAAGCTCTTTTGAAACAGTGTTAACTTGGCTATTTTTTAAATATTTAGGCTGATCTTTTTGTAAGACAATAATAGCCGTGTAAACTGAAGAATTTTCGGCTAACACATTTCCAATTGAATCATAAATTTGTCCTCGTTTAACCGATTCTTGGTCTTGATTTTCATAAAGATTTTGGGCTCGTTGCTCCAAATTAACGTGATCAACTGAGTGAGTTACGGCAACACTAAAAAAACGGGAGCCAATATAGAAAATCACTCCTGTCAGAATACACAGCATAAAAATAATTGCGCCATGTGATCGCTTCATGTTTCCTTTATTTAACATCCGTTTTCCTCTGTTGTTATTTAACATTCTTAATATTACTATTCTCTAACGACATTCCCGCCTTCTGTGCGACTTCATTGAGTCGTTGTTGTGTCGTTAAATTACTAATTTGTTCCTTAGTATCATTATTTTTATTTCTAACATTGTCTAGTTGCGTAGAGTTAGCTTGAGCAACCTCATTTAGAATCGTAGCTCGGTTAGAAATCCAGACGCTGGCTACTCCAAAACACATCGTAATGAGAATCGCACAAATAATATGTTTTATTTCATTACGCCAAGGCGTTTTAGCATATCGAACCCGTTGTGCTGGCATTTTCTTTGGCCGTTGCTTTGGATTTGGTTGTTGCGGTTGCCATTGTTGCGCATTTTGGGCCATAGTCTCATTCCTTTCATACCCGATTTAGCGAATTCTTTCAATTATTCTTAATTTAGCCGAATGTGCTCGACGGTTTTCTTCTAATTCATGTTCATTAGCATAAATTGGCTTGCGATTGACTAATTTAAAATCGGGCTGCATCTCATCTGGTATTACTGGTAGTCCCGATGGTAAATCTGGCAACTGTGTTTTTTCTTTAAACATCGTTTTAACCAAACGATCTTCTAAACTATGAAAAGTAATCACTGCAATCCGGCCATTAACGTTTAACATATCTAATGCTTGTTGGAGTGATTCTTCAACTGCCCCTAATTCATCGTTTACGGCAATTCGAATTGCTTGAAATGATTTTTTGGCAGGATGACCACCTGTTCGCCGAGCTCCCATAGGAATTGCTGACTTAATAATATCAACCAATTCAAACGTGGTTTCTATTGGTTGTTCCATACGAGCCCGTTCAATAGCACGGGCAATTCTTTTAGCAAATTTTTCTTCACCATAACGTGATAGAATTCGCATCAAATCATTGAAAGACCATTCATTAACTACTGTTCGAGCATTCAAAGTTTGCTTCTGATTCATTCGCATATCTAACGGTGCATCATAATTGTACGAAAACCCACGTTGACCATCATCAAATTGAGGCGATGAGACACCCAAATCATAAACAATTCCATCAATGCTTTGTACACCAACCTCATTTAAAGCTGTCATTAGATTTCTAAAATTATTTTGAATTAAAGAAACTTTATTTGTTTCAATTTCATTTTTTAAATGTTCTTGATTATAATCAATTGCCGTTTGATCTTGATCAAATGACCATAATTTTCCAGTCGTTAACTCACTGGCTAAAAGCTTAGAATGTCCACCTCCGCCTAAAGTTGCATCAACATAGGTACCTGTTGGCTGAACTGCCAGATTTTCAATTGCCTCGTCTAAAAGGACCGTGATATGTTTAAATTCCGTCATACTATTTCCCTTCATCCATTCAGTTAAATATCAAAGCCTAATTCAGCTAGCTCATTTGAAATGTCATCAAAGTTATCCGTAACATCAGCATTGTATTGCTCAAAACGTTCAGTATCCCAAATTTCAAATTCATCATCTCCATAACCAATAATGGTGATGCTTTTTTGTAACAAGGCGTGTTCTTTTAAATTATTAGGTAAAACAATTCGGCCTTGCTTATCAAATTCAACCTCTGTTGCCCCAGCTAAAATAATTCGCTTAAATTGACGCACTTTTGCGTTATTTGATGGTAATTGATTCAACTTACTCTGGTAGGTCTCCCATCCAGCCTGACTATATGCATGTAAAGAATGTTCATTCCCTTTGGTAATAACAAAACCACTTCCTAATTGATTTCGGAATTTAGCCGGAATAATTAAACGATTTTTAGAATCCAACGTATGTTGGTATGTTCCCATAAACATTTAACTATCCCTTCTTTACACTTGAATTAGAGCATATTTTTAAATTTATTAATTGCTTTTCAATATGTATAATTTACCACTTTACACCACTTAATACCACTCTAAACCACCGCCATTCACCATTCAGTGGAATAGTTTTTGCAATTTTTTTTTAAAAGCCTATTCCTATGCGTATAATTCGGTTAAGCTCAAATGTTAAAAAACGTTTAAGAATATTTATATTCAATTAATTTTTATACGTTTTATCAAAAAAAGACCTAATTCTTTCTTAGAATCAGATCTTGTTATAATTAATTTTCATCTATTTAACTTCTTTAATTCCCCCATCAATTGGGATTTGGTCATCAATATCAACTTCAGATTCTTGTCCCATCGTGTATGCATAAAGTTCAATAATAAAATATACAATTCCAAAATAGTATCCATATGCATCTGGAAATAGATTTAAAACAACGCCTAGACAAAAAATAAGTGGCCAAACAATTAATAAATACCAAAATGATCCATGACGACGTAGATAAATACCCACAAAGACACTAAAAATAATATTAATAATAAATAAGCTAATAATTACTCCCAAAATTTTTAAATTACCTGTTAATTCTTTAATAGCAAATGGGATTAACAATCCAAAAACTGGCATTAAAATCCAAAATTTCCAGTCAGCAATCTTTTTAAATTCGCGCATAATAGCCCCTCCTTATTTAATTTTAATTTGCGAATGATCTAATTCTAATGCAAAGCTCAATACACTCATGGCATACAAAGGTGCTGTTTCTGCTCGTAAAATACGCGCACCTAAACTAGCTTTTTTGAACCCTAAGTCCTCTATCCTACCTAATTCTTGCACTGAAAGGCCACCTTCAGGTCCTATCATAAAGCCAATTGATTTGGCTACCTCTGCATCTTCAATCGATTGAACTAATTGACTTTTTTCACCGGATTTGGCACTTTCTTCCCAAGCTACCACTTTAACCATTTGATCTGGTAAATCAAGCTGTTCGATTTTTTCACAATACTGAACCGTTGGTATTCTTAAACGATGACTCTGTTCAGCTGCCCCTTGAGCAATTTTATTTAAACGTTCGATTTTACGCGGAGCTTTGCTTCCCCAATGTGCTACCGACCAGTCCGTTTCTACTAAAATAAAATGATGTGCTCCTAATTCCGTCGCTTTTTTTATGACATCATCAGGTTTATCACCCTTTGTTAATCCTAGAATCAACGTTACTTCCACAGGCAATTCTACAGTTTGCTCTAGAACTGGTCCCAACTTAACAATTGTTTCCATATCATCAATTGAAATCACCTCACCCACCCGAATGGTTTGCTGATCATTAAAAACAAACTCAGCCTTTGTACCAATTTTACCACGCAAGACTTTCATCAAATGATGTTTTATGTCATCTGGTAATTTAACTAAATCATTTTCAGGTATTTCATCTAAAAAATAACGTTGCATATTATTCTCCTGCAATTTTCAAATGTGCAATTACTCCGTACCAATCACCAATCTGCATAACCTCATCAATAGCATAATTTGCATTAACCAAATTAGTTTTTATAACCTCAATCTTATCAAAATAGATACCTGATAATAAGAAATCACCACCTGGTTGCAAATATCCCTCCACTTCTGGAATTAACGGTAGCAAAACCTCTGTTAACATATTTGCTACTACCAAATTATATTTTTCCGTTTTTGGAACACTTTTTAATAAATCACTAGCTATAACAGATACATCTTTTGCGATCGGATTTAAATCTAAATTAGTCTGAGCTGATCGAACCGCCACTTCATCAATATCAGTGGCTAAAATATCTCCCACGCCCAATTGTTTAGCCGCAATACTCAAAACCCCAGATCCCGTCCCGACATCCAAAACGCGTTCGTTTCCCCGAACTACCATTTCTAAAGCTTGCAGCATCAATTTAGTAGTTGGATGTGTCCCCGTTCCAAAAGCCAAACCAGGATCTAAAACAATTAATTTCTCCATTTGATCTTGGGGTGTATATTCTTCCCATTTAGGAACGATTGTTAATTGCCGAGTTACACGAACTGGATGATAATACTTTTGCCATTCTGTTTCCCAATCCTGATCCAACACTACAATTGACGTAACAGTTCCTGGTGCAGCATCTAATCCAAATTCATTTAGTTGTTGCACTTTGTTAGTAATTTCAAGTGTTATTTCAGGCAGATGAAGTCCAAATGCAAAGAAGCCAATGACTAATGCTCCATTTTCACGATGTTTTACATCATCCCAATCTATAAAAACAGTTGCATCATTTGGTTCAAAGTGATCAACGTCAGCAGAATCTTCAATTTGAACACCTTCAGCCCCTGCTTCCATTAAAATATTACTAACTGCATCAACTGCTTCAGTTTGAGTCTCCACTTCAATTGTGTGCCAGCTCATCTTATTTTCCTCACTTAATTTAATTTAATAATATTAAGAATATCATATCATTCTATTTAATACATTCTGAATTTTAAAGATAAAATTATCCTTTAATATTTTACTTAACTTTTAAACCATTTTATTTTCTATCAATTTAAAATAATATTTTATTTAAAAATAAAAGCCCGAATGTCAAATTGACATTCAAGGCCCATCTAAGGAAAATAATTCCTTATTTTATTTATAATAATATTTCAAACATTAAGCCTATTTTTTAGCTTCACCAACAGCTCCTAAATCAATTTCTTCTAATTTTCTTAGTTTAGATTTATTTTTAATCTTATATCCAAAATATAAAAGCAAAAATAAAGGAATTGCCATATAGGTGGTAATAATACCTTCCCAGTTCCACTCGGAAATTTTTCCATGAAAGGCACTTAAATCTTGTCCGACTACGACAACAATACTCAAGAACAATGCTAGCAATGGACCGATCGGGAACCATTTAGCATGATATTTCAATTCATGAACTGAATGGTTTTGACGGTGTAGGGCTCGACGGAAACGATAATGTGAAATAGCGATTCCCATCCAAGCGATAAAACCAGATAATCCAGAAGCAGCTACCAAGTAATAATAAATATTTGGCCCCAAAATGGCAGTTAAAAATGTCAATAAACCTATAAAGACTGTTGCCAAAACTGCTGGTACTGGTATTCCTGTTTTACTATTAACTTTACTAAAAATTTTCGGTGCTAACTTAGTTTCACCCATTGACCATAACATTCTTGATGATGCATATAGGCCAGAATTAGCAGCTGAAATAACGGCCGTCAAGATCACAGCATTCATAATCGAAGCAGCTGCAGCAAATCCAGCACGTTTAAATACCAAGGTAAAGGGTGACATCGCAATATTACTTTCTGATGACCGTAATAAATTTGGATCTTTGTAATAAATGATGGCCCCAATGATAAAGATAGCTAAAATATAAAATATCAAGATTCGCCAAAATACTTGTCGAATCGCCTTTGGAATAGACTTAGTTGGGTTTTCTGATTCACCAGCTGTAATTCCAATTAATTCAGTTCCTTGAAATGAGAATCCTGCAACCATAAAGACAGCTAAAATCCCATTAATTCCGCCTACAAATCCATGTTTACCACCAGCACTCAAATTATGAGCTACATCTGGCTGATAAGTGAAAGCTCCAAATATCATTAAGGCTCCAATAATCAAGAAAGCAATAACTGCAATCACCTTGACCATCGACATCCAAAATTCTGTTTCACCATATGCTTTAGCCGAAAGTAAATTGATTGATGTAATTAAAACTAATACTAATGCTGACCAAATCCAAGATGGAACATTAGGTAACCAAAAGCCCATTACCACACCCACAGTAGCTGCTTCAACTGCAACTGTGATGGCCCAATTAAACCAATAATTCCACCCCATAGCAAATCCAAGGGCCGGTTCAACATACTGATCGGCATAAACCGAAAATGATCCCGAAACTGGATTGTTAGTTGCCATCTCACCCAAAGAAGTCATTAGGAAGAAAACCATAATTCCCATAACCCCATATGCAGTTAACGCTCCTAGAGGGCCGGCTTGCGAAATTGTAGCTCCAGAAGTAACAAATAAGCCTGTTCCTAATGTTCCTCCTAATGAAATCATCGACAAATGTCGTGTTTTCATGGTTCGCTTAAGCTTTTGCGGACTATCACCATTATCTGACATAAAAAGTCTCCTATCCTTTTCTTCATAACACAATATAGTATATTTAAACAAATAAAAAGCCTACGAAATACTATGTAAGAGTGTTACATAACGTTTCGCAGACTTATTTAAAGTCAATTCGATAGGAATCATCGATAAGCGCTCCGTAATGTATCATTACGACAATCTAGTTGCTATTAACACCTAGACCAATGAAAAATATGTCTATTTTCCATTTCGGCAATATCCCCTTTCTTTAGTCTCTAAGCCTACCAGCTCCGCTAAATAATGATGTCAATTGCGACCTCTAATCTTTATTCGTTTATAATAGCAAATTATACTTTGCTATATAATATATGTCAATTATTAAATAATTATTACTTTTGACTAATTCCAAAAATCATCGCAACAATCAATATCAGCAAAACTAATGATGTAATCCACATGTAAGTCCAATCTTTAACCTTCATAAAAGCAAACACAGAGGTTAAAACTCGTATCACTGGTGTTAGAATTAGGACAAACAGTCCACCCATAAGCCATGCATTGGGCTGTAGCACTAAAATTCCACTTAAAATTTTATTTAATTCAAGATATGAATAGTATGGAATAATCTCTTTATTATTCCTAAAGACTAAGAGCAAGCAACCAAATAGCATTAACCCGATAGAAATTGCTATTCCAACACGCAATATTTTACCGATAATTAATTCCAATCGACTCATTTCATCTTTCATTAGCCTATCCCCAACCCCTTCAAAATTAACTGTAACGCCATCAATAACACAAATGGTATAAAAATTTGGCGAATTAACTTAGCTGGTAAATGTTGCATTAATCGAGCTCCAATGGAAGACCCTACGATAATTCCTAAAGCAATTGGTACTGCAATTACTGGCTGAATCATCCCACTGAAAAAATAAATCACAGCCGAGGCCGCTGCAGTAACTCCCATCATTAGATTAGAAGTTGACGTTGAAGGCTTAAGTGGCATTTTCATTACGCCATCCATCGCCATAACTTTGAAAGCACCTGAGCCAATTCCAAGCAAGCCAGATGCAATACCAGCTCCAAACATAACGGCTGCTCCCCCTGGAACATTCTTCAAAGAATAACTTACATATTTTTTAGTGTTTTTATCATAATATGATCCATTTAATTGTAGTTTTTCAGCTAAATCATCATGATTAACCTCAATTTTTTCATAATTTTTTGCCCGTAATTTCTTCCACATATTCCAAGCTTGAAATATCAATAAAGCTCCAAATAAGAAATATAGAACTACTCCGTTAAAATAACCGGTTAATAAAGCCCCGATTAATGCTCCAACAGTAGTAAATATTTCTAAAAACATGGCAACTCTAAGGTTTAAAACATCATCTTTTAAAAATGCAATGGATGAACCAGAAGAAGTTGCGATAACCGCAATAATTGATGCTGCAATTGCATATTTAATATCAACACCCATTAAGGTTAACGCCGGCGTTATTAAAATACCCCCACCTAATCCTAAAATGGAACCTATTAAGCCTGCAATAACACCAACTAATAACATTATCATTGCTTGTGTAAGCATTTTTAATCCTCATTTTCTTTACTCGAAAAAACAAGAGATTTGGAACAATTCCAAACCTCTTGTAATTAATTTCAATGATCAAGTATGTAGTTACTTCTGAATAGCAACAGAAACAACTGGAATATTATTGAAATTCATTGAAGGTTTGATATAGATTTTCTTTGACAAACCATAATCATTCGCTTCAACTGAGCTAACTGTTCCAACAAATAATCCTGCTGGAGTAACTCCGCCTAATCCTGATGTAGTAACTTTATCTCCAGGTTTGATTTCAACATCTGAAGTAACATATTCCATTAAAATTTTATTCTTAGTCTGATTAAATCCAGTAATTAGTCCATCAACCATTTGTCCCTTGTCAGTTGCAATACGAATCGCAAATCGATTTGCGGTTTGACTATTATCTGACAACAATTCAACCTTTGAACTGGTATTTGAAACCTGTGAAATTCGACCAACCAAACCACCTGACCCCATGACTGGCATATTCTTCTTAATTCCAGCATTTGAACCCTGATCAATCACCAGTTGAGTTTGCCAATTTACAGGTGAACGTGAAATAACCGAGGCATTCACTAAGGAATAGTCTGTTAATGTATCTGTTAATTTAAGTTGATCTTTTAACGCTTTATTTTCTGAGCGCATAACTTGTAGTTGAACTTTAGCTTGTGCTAATTCGTCCACCTTCGCACTCATTTGTTTATTTTCTTGATAGGTACTAATTAGATTATCAATACTGTTAAAACCATGTTGTACACCACCAACTGGAATGGACACCGTATTGGAAATCCAACTAGTAACATCGTTTAACATTCGATTTGGCATTGATGGTCCTTTATCAGAACGCAATGAATACGAACTAAATGTCAAAACACCTAGAGTCAAAATTGTAATAATAACCCCAATTACTAATCGTCGTGCCGTAAATATTTTTTTCATTACAATACCCTTTTTTCAGTTCCACTTTCTTAAGCGAATCCGGCCCCTCCAGGATTAATTGTTTTTCATTGCATCAATTGACTTCAACGCTTCTCCAGTACCGATCGCCACAGCTTCCAATGGATCATTCGCAATAAACACCGGCACTTTAGTCTGTTCTGAGATCACTTCATCAATATTTTTTAACAAAGCGCCCCCCCCAGTCAGTACAATTCCATGATCAATAATATCGGCTGCAATTTCAGGTGAAGTTTCTTCTAGGGTTTCTTTAATCGCAATAATAATTTCTGCGATCACATCACGTATAGATGTAGCCACATCCACGGCCGTAATTTCGATTGTTTTAGGCAAACCAGTCACTAAATCACGTCCCCGAGCACTACTTGATGGCATTTCTTTTGCAGATTCAATATCAGCTGATCCGATTTCCATCTTTAAGCGTTCTGCTGTCTGTTCCCCAATCAAAACTGAGTACTTTTGGCGAATATATGATGCAATTGATTCATCTAACCGATCACCCGCTAAACGAATCGAACGAGATGAAACAATCCCCCCAAGTGAGATCGTCGCAACATCAGTTGTTCCACCACCCATATCAACGACCATTGAACCAGTTGGCTCTGATACAGGCAATCCAGCACCTACAGCAGCAGCAAATGGTTCCTCAATTACATAAGCATCTCTGGCACCAGCTACCCGAGCAGCATCAATCACAGCTCGTTTTTCAACTGCCGTTACACCTGAAGGAACTCCTACAGTAACATAAGGTTTTGAACCATAACCCGATAATGCAGTTCCTAAATAATGTTTGAGCATTTCTACCGTGGTGTCGTAATCAGCAATTACACCATCGCGCATTGGACGAATAGCATTAATTGATCCAGGAGTACGTCCAAGCATATCTTTGGCAGCAGACCCCACAGCAACAACCTTATTTGTTTTCTTATTTCTTGCTACAACGGTGGGTTCTCGAAGTACAATACCCTTCCCCTCAATGTAGACAAGTGTATTAACAGTTCCTAAATCGATTCCTACATTTCGAGTTCCAAATGAAAACACAACAATCACCCACTTTTCTCTATAATCTGATCTTATCCAATAATAGTTTAAATTTTATCACAAATATGACTTGTCTTCCAATTAAATATCATAATAATTATGCTAGCTTGTAAACTTATTCTACACCGTTTATGAAGCACAAACTATCCCCAATGTTAACGACCTTTTTTAGACTGATTTTACTATCAAAATTAAGTCTATAATTATTAAACTAATTCCAGGATAATATAATTGTAATTCGCACCTAACTATTGATTAAAAATTGATGTATCAAAATTCCATAATTCCATAATTGTTCTTACGTCATAATGTAATGAAAAACTGCAATAGTCTACTTGACTGATGATAATGAAGTCTTGTACGTGAATTTGCATTAAGGTTCCACAAATTGCAATTTGGCGAGCCGTTTTTAGATCCGATTGTGATGGCGCTAAATTTCCGCTAGGATGATTATGTATTAAAATCAAAGCATAAGCATTTAAGGCAATGGCATTTCGAAATACATCACGTGGATGAATTTGGACATTAGCCAAGCTTCCTTTAGCGACACAAAAATCGCCAATAATTTGTGCTTGTGTATTGAGATAGACAGCCCAACACTCCTCTTGTGGTTCTGATCCTAACTTTATTTGATATTGTTGGATTAATTTATTTGTTTTTCCCATTATTATCCCTCCGGTTAACAATCATTTTTATACACATTAGTAAGGATCGAGAAAATATATTTTATCCAAAATAAAAATAAATTTATGCTATAATTATAGTCGTATTTGCCACTGTGGCGGAACTGGTAGACGCGCATCGTTCAGATCGATGTGAGAGTATTCTCGTGCAGGTTCGACTCCTGTCAGTGGCATATATTAAAATATATAATAGCTTATAAACACTGATTAAACGGCGTTTGTAAGCTATTTATTTTTTTATCGTAGCACTCTTGTAGCACTTTGTATTTTTTAACATCAAATATACAATTAATAAACTTCTACTATATAATGTCGTTCATGCGCTATTGGATACTGATACAAAATAAAAAAGGCTAACCAGCTAGGAAGTTCCTAACCGATTAGCCTTTTAATTTATCCTATTCTGCGTATGCTGCTTTCAACCAAACCGGTTCTCCACCAATATTAACTTCAATGTATTGTCCTACACGACTCATAACTTTGTAATCATCATTTAAAGTAAAGAATTCTACATTACCATCATTTCCGTGGATAGTTTGATCAGATAATTTATTACCATATCAATCAGTCATTGTAATTGGCCCAGCTGGAATTAAATTATTGTAGTCAATTGGATTAATCGACATATCGTAATTCAATCCATACCACTTACCTTACCAAATTGACCATTGATCATTAATGAGATATTGAAATCATAAGGTATTAATAATGTTGAATTTATTAAAATAGATTTAAATAATCTAGAAACCATCAGGATTACTCGTTCATATATAGGCCAAAATCATTCAGATATAAACGCTATTATCAATAACGCTGGTATCTCTGGTGACATGTCTAAAAGTTCATCAGATTTTACTGTTGAAGAATTAAAAGAAGCAACAGACGTTAATTTCTTCGGTGATTTTGAAATTATTAAGAGCTTCACCCCTATTTTAGCAACTAATAACGGTAAAATTTTAAATCTAACAATTAATGAAAATCCCAATTCATTCTTCTATCCTTTCACTTAGTATGATAAGTAAAACTACATTAAAATGGCTAGTTTTTATAAATGAAAGTCAACCAACCTACGCTATATATATTTCAATGAAAAAAATATAAAATATACTTAATAAAATAAAAAGGACTAACAAACACTCCCACATCGGAGTTTGTTAGTCCTTTTTATTTTAAAAATGTTAAGTTTAAACACAAATCAATATTTCCTAATTAATTCGACTCCACTCATCAATTTATAACCCTTTTCACTATATGAATAAGTCTTTCTTTTAAAGAATACTTTTTCAAAATATAAACACAACCTAAACTAAATCCACTAGCAAACAGTGTATATAATCCCAATTGTTGAGTCATAGGTGTTGGAATAACTAAAATTAGCAATGGAAAAGCATAGACTGCTGGTAATTGAATTCTAAACATTTTTAAAATTATCAGAATCAAAGGCATCATCATTGAAATATAAATGACATCATTTGAAATTAATTGATGCACGCCCATGCTAAGATATGCAATGCCCGTTAAAATGATAACCTGTTTCAAAAATACATTTACAGGATAATGCTCTTTTTGAATGACTTCCAACAATAAAACTAAAACCGGCGGAATGGCAATCATCATATCAACGCCCAACAAATGTACTAATATAATCCATAATAATAATATTTACAAATATTGACGCATTGCATCTCTTTCAAGAGATTTTATAGGATTTTGAATATTTTTATAACTACCACTCAATAAAACTCCAAGCATTAAAATACTTGTCATACCCACAACAACTAAAATAAAATACCAATGACTAGTATTAGTAACAATTGGTAAAAGTCCCGTTGCAAATGAAGGTGCTAATTTTGAATTAGCTATTTTCAACACAACTAACATTATTAATATAACTAGATATATTTTAAATAAGTAATCTATTTTCAATAAATTAATACTAAATCCCAATATTGCAGTAATCGATGGCATCAAAACAATTTTAAAAGGATTCACAATCCAATGTGCCTCTTGCAAAGCTAAAACTCCCACACATAGTACTGCAAATTCAGGTAAAATCAAATGATGGTTCCCCATTTTTACTGAAAATTCTACCATTAATAGGATTAATATATATCCAATTAAATAATTAATTCTTCTAATTTTCATTTAACACCTACCATTTTCAGATTTTAATCAAACACAATAAGAGTAACTATACACGTTTCATCGCATAAATTGTAGTTTTTCAGTTCGGTTATTTTATAAAAAAGATCAGAAACCCAGAATAATCTGAAGTTTCTGATCTTTAATTTACTTATTGTTAAAATTTAGCAAATTGGAATTTCTTCTCACGGTAATGAACATTTGATGCATACTGAAATGATTTGAAAAAATCATCTATTATCGGTTTAAATTCCTGTAACTGTTTTTCCGTTTTCCAAGTCGTTAAAATTGCATAATCAAAACCTTCATTTACTTGTAGTAAAAAGATATTAATTAATCCAGTTTCATCTTGATGATCAGTAATCCATGCCTTCGCGCGCATAATAAAATGTTCTCGCTCGTCATCATTTAATGTTAGATAGTTCCAATCCATCAATCCTCGTAAATCAAGTGATTGATTTTGTTTAAATAAAACATCATATTGCACTCCAGAACTAAATGGGCTTTTCTCATTGATTGAATATTCAATCAATTGAAAATGTTCATGATCATCTAGATCAAATGTTAAATATATTGGTCGATTAGAATAACGTTGTTGAACAGTTTGTAAAACATCTTTAGTACCAAAAGTAGTATAAATATATTCTTTTCCCATTATATTATCCTCCATCTTTCAAATTGAAAGTAATTATTGAAATAATAAAATCAACATCGCAACCAAGTTATTTAAGCAATGTGTCGCCATCGAATATTGTAATTTCTGAGTCTTCTTATAAACAAATGCCAAAATTATCCCAGTTAATGAATATTGTATAAATGCCATTAATTGAAATGGTTGAAAAATGACATGGAATAATCCAAAGGCCATTCCTGAAACAACTACATTGGCCCACCAATATGAATTTTTCATAAAGTAATTCATCAAAATTCCTCGGAAAATCGATTCCTCTAGTAGCGGAGCCAAGATAACTGATAAAAAGATTAAATATATTTTAGTTGCTAAACCAGCATGCGCCATTTCAACTAGCGCCAACTGATTAGCAGGTTCAACATTATTTCCAGTAATTAAAATTTTTACGATGGTCACTAACATACCAGCTACGATAATTAAAACGTATCCCTTAATAATCCAGAGCGTCTTTTGACGTCGAAAGGGCTCAAGTTTATTTTCAGGAGCAGCTAGTTGAATGTACTTTTTCATATACAACAATGTGATATAAAGCAACCCGCCCATCGTTAAAAGCATTGCTAAAATTGGTATCCAAGTATTTTCGTTTATATTGAATGCCTTAGCTATTAATTTGAGCATCAACAGACCAAAGTTTTGAATAATCACATCACAAAGCAACCCAATTAAAATAAATAAAATTCCTAATCCGCCAACTTTCCAAACACCTTTATTATTTATCACGACTCTTATCCTCATCAACAGCTTTCTTGTTTTGAATATAAACCGTAATTATGGTCATTATAATCGTCGTTATAACCAATAATACAATGTAACCAATAATCGTTAATACTGTTGATAAATCTAGCTTTGTCGCCAAATTACCCCAAATTAAAAATACAATTAAAATCGCTAATCCTGTTATAAATGACAAGGTTCTTTGCATTTTTTAATCATCCCCCAAAACAAATCGTTCTAAAATTTCCGCAATTGCACCCTCATTATTTGTTCGATCAGTTATAACTTGAGCTACATCTTTGACTGGTTGAATAGCATTTTGAACAGCAATACCTAATCCAGCGGATTTAATCATCGCAATATCATTTGAATTATCGCCGGCTGAAATAATTTCTTCAGGATTAATTCCTAATTTAGCACCCAGGACATTCCCAGCTGAGCCTTTATCAACACCTGCAGGATTAAATTCAACATATCTTCCAGAGGAATAAGTCGCTTCCACTGCTTCAGAGCCCACTGCTACCAAAACATTTGCCATTATCTTTTCACGCACTTCCAAATTAGAATGTTCAAAAATAATTTTCATCAGAGGCTCTTCATGCTTCAAAAAAGATAGATCAGGTTCCTCTAACAATTCATAAGAAACTCCTCGTTCATCCATATAATTTTTATCAGCCACTGAAATATTATAAATAAATAATTTATCGGTCGTATAAATGTGAGCATCAGTCAAAGGATCACTCTGGATCCCAGTTTTGAAAATTAAGTCCGCTAACATCAAGTCCATATCACGAGCAATTAAAACTTCATTATTCAAATTTTCAACAATTGCTCCTCCATTATAGGAAATTACATATTGTTGTGCTTTGTTTTTTAGACCTAATTTATCTAAGACACCCTGAACTGAATTAAAAGATCGACCAGTGTTTGGTACAAATTTAAAACCCATTTGAACAGCTTTTTTAATTGCTTGAACATTTTTTTCATTAATGGTCCCATTATCGTTCAATAAGGTTTCATCTAAGTCAGATATTAACATTTTATATCGCATCTGGTTTGCCTCTTTTTCATAAATTATTATCCTAATTATAACTTATATCTATTAATTTAACTCAGCATAAAATCTACAGATCTTAATTTACATGATATTGATTTTTTCATCATCCGAATGTGTAAAAAAATGACCAGCATTCGAAAAACGAAAACTAGTCATATCATCATTTCATATCAAAATAAAATGCATAGATATTATCTATCTAAATTATTTATTTAAATTGCTAGCCGCAGCCTCATCTAAAATTACAACAACATTGTCATGTTTTTGTAAAATTGATGCAGGTACATTCTCAGTTACTGGCCCCTCAATCATAGCTTGAACTGCTTGAGCCTTATTTGCACCATAAGCCACCATCAAAATTTGCTTGGCTGACATAATTGACTTGATTCCCATTGAGTAAGCTTGGCGTGGAACGTCATTTTGATCGTCAAAGAAACGTGCATTCGCTTCAATCGTTGATGCTGTTAAATCAACTTCATGTGTAGTTGATTCAAAAGAAGTTCCTGGTTCATTAAATCCAATATGCCCGTTTTGACCCAAACCTAAAATTTGTAAGTCACGTGGGAATTGATCCAAAATAGCATCATATCGTTCTGATTCAGCTATTCCATCAGGATTTAACCCATCGGGAACATAGCTTTCTTTGAAAGGCTTCTCGTTGAATAAATGCTGTTGCATGAAGTAACGATAACTTTGTTCATGATCTCCAGATAAACCTTTGTACTCATCCAAATTAATTGAAATTTTATCTGAAAAATCCATATCGCTTTTAGTAATAGCATCATAGATTGAAATAGGTGTTGAGCCAGTGGCTAATCCAAAAACTTTGGCATTAGTTTGTAAGGCATCTTGAAAAACGCGAGCACCAACTTGTCCACCTTCAACCTGATCTTGAACTTTAATAATCTTCATATTCTTATTCCCAACCTTTCACTTCATAATGGTATATACCAATTATATGACACAAATTTTTAAAGTACAAGTAAAATTAAATAATATCTCTAGAAACTGCAAAACATAAAGATCGCATCTGGTATACCATATACACTTTTCGATAATGCTATAATTAGGTTAATGACTTGTCTGTTTGAGAAAGGTTGCTCATTATGGAAAAATCAATTTTTAATGTCGTTAATAATCATACCTTTAATGCTAGTATCTACTACCAATTTAGTGGTATCAGTCAAACCCTACCCTTCCATACTTTTGGCCCTGCCAAACGTCACGACTACATTATCCATTTTGTACTAAATGGGCAAGGAATTTTTTTTGTAGATAATGAGCAATTTCATTTACAAGCTGGTGATTCATTTTTGATTCGCCCAGGCGAATCCATTTTTTATCAATCTGATATTAAGAATCCATGGACCTATGCTTGGATTTCCTTCAATGGATCTGAAGCTAAACAAATTATCGAACATTTTTCCCCTTTTAAAAATGAGAACCATGTTTTCAATACAGCTAATCAATTAAAATATTTAGAACTTATCCAAAAAACACTTAATTGGTCAGATTCATCACCACAAAGCGAATTACAATTGAATCAATTAGTTCATGAATTATTGATTCAAGTAATCCAAGAATATCCATCACAGAAAAATCCACAAAATGATTTCAAAGGATCAAAGCTGGCCCGTCAAGCACGTGAATATATGGATGAATACTTCGAAACAGGAATAAATGTAAATGATGTAGCTAATGAATTAAATGTTAACCGATCATATTTAACTAGAGTTTTTACTAGTAATTTTGGTCTGTCGCCTAAAGCTTGGTTAATTGGGGTTCGGATTAATAAGGCCAGCGAGCTTTTGCAAATGGAAAAAATGTCAGTTGATGAAATTTCCGAATCTGTAGGCTTTAACAATGTCTCAGTTTTCAGTCGATCATTTAACAAAATGGTCGGCGAAAGTCCCAGTAAATATCGTAAAAATCGTCAATTTAAACGAACAACTAATCTACATAATCAGCAAATTAAAGATTTACTAAAAGCAGCTAAACCTGTTCGTCAAACTACATAAAAATATAAAAAACCGATGTCTAAAGTCTTTTGATATAATATGCTGTTTATCTTCTCATTTTTAGTGGGAAGCAGTATAAATATCAAATTTAAAGATCATCGGTTTTATTTTTAAATTCTAATCAAAAGTGGCAATAAATTCAGAAAACCCTCGATGACCTTCTGAATCATCTTTAAATACACCCGCATCGGATAGTACTCTAGTAAAGACATCTGCCACAGCTTGTTTAACATAAGCATCGACATCGGTAAAAGAATGTTGTTTTAATTGATCAGCCCATTCTTGATGAATTGGATTAACCTTCTCAGCCTTATTCATCAAAAACGCCTTGACTTCATCCAATTCTCTGACCAAACGTGGAGGTAAAATCGCTAGTCCCATCACCTCAATTAAACCAATGTTCTCTTGCTTAATATGTTGAACATCTGCATGTGGATGAAAAATACCATCCGGATATTGATCATTTGTATTATTATCACGTAAAACTAAGTCAAGTTCGAAATCATCCCCACGCCGTCGCATAATTGGC
Organism: Weissella koreensis KCTC 3621; assembly: GCF_000277645.1. Next base: position 186,977 of record NZ_AKGG01000012.1, read on the forward strand.
GTTACAGTGTGATGTCTTGTACCTTGATCATCACTTGCCTGAATCAATAAATCAATATTGTCATATTGATTCCATTTCAAACGAATCATTTCCGCCGCTTCAATTAAAGCTTCTCTGTCAGCGGATTTAAGACGAATCACACTCATTGGCCAATCAACAATTCCCGCCTGAACCATTGGGAAATTATTTAAATTAATCTTCTCTCTGATAGGTGCCTTAGCCATTGGAAAATCATGTTTTCCAGCTTGGTAATGATCATGCGTTAAAATGGATCCACCCACAATTGGTAAATCGGCATTTGATCCGATCATATATTCTGGAAATTGTTCAACGAAATCAGCTAGATGCTCAAAACTTTTCTTATTTACTATCATGGGTTGATGAATATGATTTAAAACAATGGCATGCTCATTAAAATATGCATAGGGTGAGTACTGAAAGCCCCACTTTTCACCAGATAATTCTAAATTAATAATTCGATGATTGCTTCGAGCAGCTTGATTTAAGCTTCCAAAAAAACCTTCGTTTTCAATACAAAGTGCACAATCTGGATAACTATTTTGTGGTAACTTCAATGCTGCAGCAATTTCCTTAGGATTTTTCTCTGGTTTCGATAAATTAATCGTAATCTCTAGCTCTCCATATGGACTAGGTGCAAAATAATGAATATTTTTAGCAATTGATCGCATTTTTATATAATTATTTTGTTGAGATAAATGATAAAAATAATTGGTAGCCGCGTTTGGTTGCTGTTGATAATATTCCCAGAATTTATGATTAACTTGACTAGGTAAAGGCGTAATTGTATCCATAATTAACGCTTCCATCATATCTAGATTAACTTTATCATTAATCATTTCATTCCTTTTAGCCGCATCCATTAAAGTTGATACAATTGTTTCCAATTCCTCTGGCGTTTTAACTTCAGGCGTACCCAAATTATTTGAGCCAATCAATCTTAATAATTCATTTTGATGATAAATTCGATCTTCTTCCTCAATTCGACCATTTTTGATTGCAATGGTCGTTAAATCATATACTGCTTGACCAACATTCATTTATCCCATCTCCCCGTTTTGAATTTAATCTTTTAACTTCATTGCACCATCCCCAATATGGGCAACGTAAAATTCTGGTGTATAACCAACAATTTTCAAATAGTCATCGTACACATTATTTTCAAATTTAGTTATCTCAGATTCTTTAACTAAAGCAATGGCACAACCACCAAAACCAGCTCCGGTCATTCGAGCTCCCAAGACACCTTCTTGGGCTTGAGCTGATGATACCAATGTATCTAACTCCAATCCAGTCACTTCATAGTCATCTCGCAATGATGCATGTGATTCATCTAATAATTTACCAAATGCTTTTAAATTACCAGCTGACAATTCAAACTTGGCATCAATCGTACGTTGATTTTCATAAACTGCATGTCGAGCACGCTTGATCAAAATTTCGTCTTGAATCAAATCTTGGTTTTCATCAAATTCAGCATTCGTTAACTGGCCTAATGAATCAATTTCTAACCCACCAGCTTGAAGGCGGCGTAGCGCTTCTTCACACTCAGATCGTCGTTCATTATATTTAGAATCACTGAGTTCACGTCTTTTATTGGTATTCATAATAACGATCGCATAATCGCCCAGTACAACAGGCACCATTTCATGTTTCATGGTGTTAACATCTAATAAAATGGCTTCATCTTCTTTTCCAAAGCCAATAGCAAATTGATCCATAATTCCAGTATGCAACCCAAAGTACTCATTTTCAACTTTTTGACCAGTCTCTACTAGATCCAAACGATTCACTTCTAATTGATATAAGTCTTCTAACATAACTCCTACCAATAATTCTAACGAAGCTGATGACGATAACCCCGCTCCATTAGGGATATTTCCTTGAACTAATAAATCAAAACCATTGTCAAAATAATATCCCTGTTCTTGTAACTTCTTAATCATTCCCTTAACATAGTTCGCCCAACCATGTTTTGGATCATAATCCAAATTATCAAGATCAACTTGAATAACTCCCTCGGTGGCAAAATTCATTGAGTACAAAAAGACTTTTGAATCATTCCGTTTAGCGGCTACTCCATAAGTACCATAAGTAATCGAAGCCGGGAAAACATGTCCTCCATTGTAATCAGTATGCTCCCCAATTAAGTTAATTCGTCCTGGAGCAAAAAATTGTTGTGTAGTCTTAGGCCCAAATTTTTCAGCAAAAGCTGTATTTAATTCTTTAATTCGCTTCATAATCTTAATCCTCATTTTCTATAATTTTGTATTTTCGTCTTTTTTGTAACGTGATTCAAGTTCCTTAACAATTTCAGCATGATTTTTCTCTGTTAATGTAATTTTCCAAATGAAAATAATCATTGAAACTAGCATTAGAACACCTGGAATTACGAATGCATACAAATGATATGTTCGAATACCACTCGCCGTAATGTCACTTGCCGTAGCGCTTCCGGTCATACCAGCAGCAATAGCTACAAATCCCACAATGGCATTTGAGAAGGCCCCCGCCAACTTATCAAGTAATGGTCGCAAAGATAAGGTTACAGCTTCCTTTCGAACTCCATTCTTCCATTGACCATATTCAACCGAATCGGTAATTGTCATCAAAACTGACAAGAAAATTAATTGTTGTGGGAAATAGAACAAGATCAAGCCTAAAGTAATAATACCAATATTATTACCGGCTACCAAAAATGACGTATATCCTAATAACATTAAAATAATTCCCAAAATAAAGACATAACGGCGGGGAATTAACCGTGTCAAAATCGGAAATAGGGCAGCAATGATTCCAGTAATCATTGAGATAACTCCAACCAAAGCAAATTCTGACACTCGACCGATTACAAACTTAAAGTAAAACATCAAGACACCAGTCGTTGCTACGTTAGCAATCGCATAAAACATATATGAAATAGCCAACCACATTAATTGATCATTCATAAATATAGCCTTGAAAACATCTACAATACTATATTTCTCATTCTTTTCTTGTCGACGTAAGATCGTATTATTTTCTTTTGAGAACTTAGCTGTTATAATTGCTGATCCAGCTGAAATAACTGCAATAACAATTGCAAACCAGAACCAACCAGCTGCACTTTCATCACCTTTACCACCTGTCATTGCCGTAAAGAAAGCCACAATTGGAACTACCAAAGCAGTCGTACCATTAGCCCCTAATGAAGATCCGAACCGGGCAAAAGTTGCCAAGGTGCCACGTTCAGCGGTATCATTTGACAATGCAGGAATCATTGACCAAAAGGCGATATCCTTAAATGAATAAAAGCTATCCAAAATAATAAAAATTACGGCAAATAATCCTAAATATAATGATGGTTGACTAACTGCTAACCCAAAGAAATTAGTATAAATAATTACCAAGGCCACCGCTGACACTAACCCACCAATGACTAACCATGGTTTAAATTTACCATACTTAGACTTCGTATTATCAATTATACTTCCAATAATTGGATCAAAAATAATTTCAACTAATCGAATTCCAACAACTAATGAGGTAATTAAACCGATATATTTAGCCTCAGTTGCTTTATCAGCACCTGTAAATAATGTACTTGTAACGAAAATCATAAAATAAGTTGATAACGTTACATAGTATGCATCATGCCCAAACGCACCAAAAGCATAAGCAAAACGCTGTTTCATTTTATCAGACATAGTAACACTCCTTAAAGTTTACTGATTAATATTTTTACTACGCCTTAACTATAGTTTGAAAGCGCTTTCAGTTGCAAGGCTTTTTGTTACTCTATTTTGACCTTTTGTGACTCTTGATTGTGAATATACTTACAATAAAAAGTTAGAAGTGTTCATTAATTGAAAAAATAAATAACTGTATCGACTCATAATACCTGTAATAAATTATTCAATCCTTAATTTAATATATGTTAATTCTATTAATTAATGTATCTATGATGAGGATTGTTTAATTAAATTAAAACTTTATAATTATATTCACTCTCCTCAATGACCATTCATCCAATTTAAAAACATTTGTGATTTATAATACAGTTTACCGTAAATTAATTTAATTAAATTTTATTTTTATATCAAAAAAGGTAGATATAAATATATCTACCTTTCAAGTAAAAAGCTACTAATAATGAATATTACTTACCTACAATAATTTCTCATACAGTTTTACATTTTTTTACTCTAAAAATATATTATTCAATACCACCATCAACTAATGTATAAGTAACTGTTCCATTAAATACCCCAGCCTTATCACTTTTTGAACTTTGAACTAATAACCCATGTTCTGCATCTGTAGTATATGTTAGTTTTCCCGCAGAATTAGGGTCACCATTTGTACCGGCATTAAAATCAGCACCCTGTAGAATATTTTGGGCGCCAGATCCTAGATTAATAACATCTGCACTGCCATTCTTCTTAAATCCATATTGATGTTCTGGATCTCCGGATACAGAAGCTTGTAATGTGAAATTGTGTTGCTGAGCACGTGAATCAAAAACCGAAAAAACTTGTTGATTATCAGTCGCCCCATTTCGTGGTAACCAAACTTTACTTTTATCATTTGGGAAAATACTATCAGCTAATTGATATACCCAATTTGACGGTTTTACCTGATTAGTATTGTTAATTTCACCTGGTTGAATATCCACTCTAGTTGCATTCTGCAAATTACTTAAATAACTATTACCACTAATTTTAGGGTTCATTTGATCATTTGTTTTCCAATCACCGGCGATGCTACCCAACTCAGCCACAAATAAACTATTTAGCTCATTATTTTGAAAACCTTTAATTGTTAATGGGCTAGTTGTACCCAAATCTAGTATTAAATTGTTGGCCTGAACGGGTGGAATGGTTTGCCCCTGCATCGAAAATAGCTTCACCGCATTTAAATTAATTTTAGAACCACTAGCCCCATTTCCGTTAATCACTCGTTGATTAACATTAGTGCTAGTATTATTGGTTTTCAGTATCGTCTGGCTTCCATTTTGCGCCGTCAATGTTAGTTTACCCATAGATTGCGGGTTCAGTACCGAAATATTTGAAATGAAATTAGTAACCGCATTATTCCCTAAATTGATATTAGTTGTAGTGGGTAAGATCACCCCGCCCCAAACTGAATTAGCAGCTGGTGTTTCTGAATTGGAATAACCTAGATTATTCCAATTCATTGTTCCATTATTAGTAATGTTCACGGTGTTAGTTGTTATTCCACGACCATAATACAAGATATTTTTTTTAGCGTTATTATTTACTTCCCAAGTAGCACCGGTATTCACCGAAATATTAGATGTATTACGTCCAGTATAAGCAACACTAAACATTCCATCATTACCACCACCACTTCCCCAAGTCATCGCTGTTTTACCGTTAACAACCGTTAAATCAGATATTTCTGCAAATTCTTGGGTAGAAGTACCTTTAATATTAAAATTATTTTGTCCAGTAAATCGTAATGGCACATAATAAGCTGAAAACATTTGTGCACCAGCGTCTGATAAATTAGGATAATTAATACTTACATTATCATAGGTCAAACTACCTGAAAAATTACTAGGTACGATACTCCAATCTCCTCGAAATAAAGAATAGTAAGATAATAGATAACCACTAGTTTTACCCGTCTCATTCGTTGGATCCGGTACAGTCGCATCTCCGTTGGTTGCACTAGTATATTCACTCGAAGATTTAATATTATGCAATGTTACGTTAAGGCTAGGTTGTAAGTTGGACATAATGAACGAAGAAGATATCCGATTCTTGACATAATACATATGATTATTAAAATCGATATCCAAATTTTTAATATTGCTATTCACTCCCAGATTAATGTCTGGAATAGTTATATCTTTATCCACCGATATGGATAAAGAACTTGGTGCTGGATTTGTAATACTCCAATACCCAGCAATATTAGTTGCTCCAATTAAGCTTACTAAATCGGCTCCTGTTGTAATGTGATAAACATTATTAGTATTAGTAATACTGGCTTCAACTTGATTATTACCGTAAAGTCCTGCACCTAACCATACGCCTAAAATGATTAAAACTATTTTCATTTTATTCCGCATTTTCTTGCTCCTTCTTCCGCCTCAGTAAAATAAATAGCCAAATCAATGCAATAATTAGCAATAAGATAATCACTCCCAACAAAATTATTAACCAAGGGCTGGTAGCATTAACTTTAAAATTAGTTTCTTTTTTAACTGCTTCTTTGACCTCAAACGCTTTATTCCATTGCCATTGATTCCCATATTTGTCTTTTGCAGACCCTTTAAAATGATACTTACCCGCCGGAATTTTACCATCATGACGCAGCACATAATTAAATTGAGAATTTGGGGCCACTGATCCTTGATCGACTTTTTTCTTAATTAAAGTCTTACCTGTTTTATCATTTACAACCTTAGTATCCATTTTCAACTCGGTTATATTAATATTTGTTGGATTTCTCATTTTCACAATTACGCCTGGCAAATATTGATATTGGCTCGCTTTAATGGAATTAATCGTTAATTTAGGTTTAACTTTGTTATCGTTTTGATGTATTACTAATCCCTTTACAAAAGCAAATTTATTAGTAATTCCTTCTTTACTACTTTCAGTAATCTTTTCAACTCTAATCCCACCAGCAACGATCCCATCATATTTTTTTTGAGGCATTTTGATTTTAATTGAAAAGGCCTTATTTTGATGACTAGGAACAGTCAACTTGGTGTCACTAATTTCAGTAATTTGGCGGATTTGAATATTTGGTTTGGCGCCAAATCCATCTGCATTGCCGCTTTTACCATATTCAATAATGACATTATCAGACGTTTGAGCAGGATTAATTGCAATCCGATAAGTCGCTTTTTCATCTGACAGATTCTGAACTGTTAAATTTAAAGTCGTTTCATCACCGGGTTGCATTTTCAAATCATAGGTTGTGTCCTTATCGGTTTGAAATTCATTAGCTTTGCCATCCACCGTAAATTCAGCTTGTGGCTGATTATCATCCGCATACACAACGACTCCACCAGTTCCACCACCAATTATTAATAATGTCACAAGCGAAAACAATATTTTTTTAATATTCATAATTAATTACCTATTTTATGTAAAAAGCAGACCATTAGGCCTGCTTTGATTAAATCTGATTAGGTGTGAAGCAGGTCTTCACCTCAAAAGTATTTTATCTCAAAGCACCATCATTAATAGTATATATAATTGTTCCAGTATATGTACCAACTTTGGCATTATTTGAAATTTTTATGTTACCTTTTGTACTTTGAGTCTGTTTCGTTCCATTAGAGTTACCATTTCCAGATAGAATCAGTGCCTCCCCAGATTTAATATCAGCATTTGTCGCTCCTGTCAAAGAAGCATCGCTCACTGCTGTGTCCAAGGTCATCGATACAATGGGTAAATTAACCTCATCAATATTTTGCATATCTGTCGCCTTAGCCGTCACTTGATATCCTGCGTCAGTTCCACGGCTATCAGTTACCTGAAGAGCAGGGGATCCAACGATACCGTTTTCATTAATTGCAGCTTTGGTTGTTAAGCTACCCCAATCAAAACTAGGAACAGTATCTAGCGTGATAGCGCTCGGATCACTTGTCAGGCTTAAAGTTGTGCTCCCATTAGAATTTGCTAGAGGTGCGGCGTTAATTAAGATGGGAGCTGTCAATAGCCCTCCAACTAAAGCAGTGGCACCTAGTAATGCACGCATACGGTTTGCATATAAATTAAACATATTGTCGCCTCCTTTGAATTTACATTGAATTAAATTTCCTTATTTATAGAATAACAGAAATGCCTTAAAAATGAAAGCGTATTCATTTAAGAGTTTTTTTCTTATCTTTTTTTAACAAAAGTGCTTCAATGCAAATCTAAATCACATTGTATATTTATAACAAAAAAGGCAAGGAAATAAACATCCTTGCCTTTATATAAAATGATCGTTCTCACAATCTATTCATTTCAATTATTTATTAATCAATAATATCGACTTGTAATGTTTTTAAAACTTCTAATACATTCTCATGCTTTTGTGGAGTAGTTCCCGCTGTTGCGTGGGCACTTACCATTACTTTAATTTCTGGTGCTATATTTTTAATCAAAATAGCATTAGATATTACACAAATATCAGAATCTAAACCGATTAGTTCAACTTCTTCCACCTTTTCATTTAATAATAATTGAGCCAATTCAATTGAACCAAAGGTACTTTTTTCAATAATATATTTAAATCCTACTTGAGCTGCTGGATAAATTTCCCAACCGTGTGACTTATATTGGGTATGTATGACTGGCAAATACTTACCTTCTTGAGTAGATAAATAATTTTCACCATGCGTATCCATCGTAGCAATTCGTTCATCTTTTGAATATTCGGATAACTTTTTCAAAACTGCAGGAATAATTTGTTGAGCTTCAGGCGTTCCTAATGAACCATCAATAAAATCATTTTGAAAATCAATTAAAATCAGCATCTTTTTTGGCATAGCAAGCTCCTTAAGTGATTAATAGACAAGGTTACCATTAATTTAACTCATTTCATCTTAAATATCCACCCATTTAACTTATCTTACTTTACTTAAGGTTTAATATAGCTGAATCCCGCCCTTTGTTGCAAAGACAGTTCAACCACCCCAGATGACACTGATTTAACTTGATCTTGAATTTCATTCAAAAAAATATTCCTTTGATTTAATGAATTTTCACAGATCATAACTTGAACATCTAATTCAGTCAATTTTTTTAAAATTACAGATGAATCTTTTTTAGCCATTTCAACAGCATCTCCATTAATGACTAATTCAATAATCCCATTTTCATGATTAAACTTCATCCACTCAAATAAATGGTATATATTTGAATTTACCATTTCCCATTTACTATTTTCATCAATATGAAAAATTGTATTTAACATACTCTTACCACCTTATCTATTTCTGTATACAAAAAAATGCACTAACGATGAGTTAGTACATTTTACATAGGTGAACTACTCTCACCTTGATTTATTAACAAATGTATCTGAAGAGTTTCGAGCTCATATCTCACTAAATCAGAATCATAACATCTCTCTGTATGGAAATAAAGAATTAAATTGCATTACCATTTATGCTACAAATACACATTCATAAATTTATTTAGGTTTTATCTAAAAGAATCATTTTATAGTTTATTAACTAGTGATTTCTCAAATTTACGAAATTTGTTAAGTGCTTATCAGCACCAATAAACTAATATTAACATCTTTTATTACAAAAAGCAACACTTTATTTTACCAATCATATCATCAGCTTACACTAAATGTTTCATCTTAATTTTAATATACACGACAATCCCATACACTTCTTTTTATCATTATATTTATGATTTACAATATTGATAAAATGATTGTAATAACAGAAAGGATCGAGACCCACATATAAGCTTGATTTCTCTCAGTCCTATAACGCCATACCCCCCACACAAACATTAATGAATATGAAAACACTATTAACCAACCAGTATTAATAAACATATTTATAACAGTTGTTGTAATTACCAAAATCATTAAAATTAAATCTACTTTTCTCATTATTTATTACATATGATTATGAATAAAATAAACCTAATAAATATGATCACAATTATTTATATCCTATCGATTAAAGATATTTAAAATTATTGAAATTCATACTTTAGGTCTTTTTATACACTTATTCATATATCCTTTCCATTATATAGACATTATCCCATAAATATTTTTGGTTTATAAACTTCATTAAGAATATAACAGCTATTTTATTTCAATACTACCAAATGTTTTTTAAACGATGCCTAAATGGTGTCCAAGTTTAAAATAACCATGAAAAAGTGCCCAAAAGGTGCCCAAAATTCAATTCCCATCACAAACGATCATATTCCATAACGACCTTTTTAAACAAAGAAAAACCCTGATATACCAACGTATTTGTTGACACCAGGGTTATCATAGGCTTAATTAGTTCTTAAGACCATATTTCTTATTAGATTAAGTGAACGGCTACAGAAAGCTATTTATGATAAATAAAATGCGTTTTTCGTGTATCGTACAGTCTTATCATGATGATATTACTGTTCGCTACTATCGCAAACAAAAAAGGCCTACCGACAATTAAGTCAGTAGGCTTTTAATTTATTTTAATGATTCATCAATGCATCTGCATTAAACCATGTACCGTCATAAGTACTTCCCCAAGAAATATAAACTCCATTTGTAGGTTCATCATACTTATCAATAGTTCCATTATTATATCCATTGTCAAAAGCAATCATTGCCCCTGGTTCAACATCATTGTTATCTCCACCATCAGTTCGATGTACTAACGCAAGTGGAATCCCATGATCGAGCCAATTTGCATCTTTACCCCCTGCCATCTCAAAACTGATAGCTTGCCACATTCCATAAATATTTTCAACTTTATCTACCTTAAATGGTTTATACAATGTAAACTGGCTATCTTCTTTGAACTTTCGCATAGCTTCTGATTCTTCCACTGGTGTATCATTGCTTGCACCACCGTTTCCGCCAGCAGCTTCACGAGCATATTGGATTAACTTATCAATATCTAATCCACCGGGACATTGTGTGGCTGTAATCTCACCATGTAGTTTGATAGCACTTCGATCAATCGGCAATCCATAACGAGCACAAATATCTGCTAGTAATTTACCGCCAGATCGTAACGTCTCATCTCCGACTTCCCAATTCGGTGCACCAGTCGAGTTTAAAAACTCCAGTCCAATTGAACGATTGTTAATGTCACTAATCTTAGGAACATCTGTCCCACCAGTTCCACCGGCATGATAAGCTATGAAGTTTTCGCCCAATGTTCCAATAATTTCGCCATTTGCTATTTCGTAGTGCGCCGAAGTGAATGCTCCAGAGCCAACTACCCACGTTCCAATAGCTCCTTCTTTGCTGGTAGTAGCATTATGATGGATTACCACGAAGTCGATTGCTCGTGTTCGTAATCCACCATTATATACTGGTCGAGGGTCTAAACTAGTTGCTAAATTTGAAAATACTTCTGTCATTATTGTTTCCTCCTATTTAAATTTGTCGTCATCATTTCGACTACCATACGTTTGAGATACATTAATCTTTTGATCTTTTTTTGCTGAATTAGGTTCAGTTTCGATTTTGCCTAATTTAACGTGATACTCATCTTCAATAAATTTTTCTAGCCAATCTGGTGGATTATATCCAGCTAATTTTGCGTTGGCCAAGATTGATTTTACCCAATACCAAGCAATTAAAATGAAGACTAGGAAAGCAATTAGATCGAAAATAGCCGGGTTAAAATTAATCGCCAATCCAGCAATATGATCTGGCGCCAAAGATAATGGAATTTCCACAATCCAAATTAATACTGGCATCAGTGCCAATGGAATTGATTTAATTAATCCACCTAATCCGCCTCCACTTGTAATTGCTACACCTCGACGTCTTCGCCAAGTATTCGCAAATACTGTGTCAATCATCATAAATAAAAACAGGACCGTAGATTCCGTGGCCCCGTTTAAATTCATATACATTATTTTTAAAAATTGTTCCATTCTACTTCCCTTTGACTAATGTGTAGGATAAAAGCCACTCGTATCAACTCCCGCTGATATAGTGTAGTCCTTATCATCATTTTCTCTCAACGATAGCTGCTTATAATAAATATCTCTTGAATCTTTCTTTAATAAAAAGAATCCATGAAATCCCGATCTAAGTGTGACGCCCCCAATACCAGCCCATGAAGTCCATGGGATTCTAATATCATAAGGCGGAAGCGGTACTCCTGCTGGAATTTGAACTCCAGCTTTTTCACCACCATTACTTGGCGCCATGTGCAACGTTCCAGCAACTGTTACTCCAACCCCAGTATCAGTTACATGGAATTGAAGTGCATTAGTAGCTCCGAAAAAGTTTACAGAATACTCTTTCATAGAGAGTGCAGCATTTTTATGGACGGCATTTGGATCAGTGATAGAAATATCACTTGTTCCATTAAATGCAACCCCGTTAATTTTACGAGCTGTGGTTAATTTATCAGCACTTACTGCCTTAGTAGCAGTTGCAGCGTTACCAGTAGTACTTTGATTACCAGCGACATTCACACCAGGTAAGTTAATGTTAGCTGTTCCGTTGAATGAAACACCACCGATTGTTCTAGCTGTAGCAAGTTTTGTGGCACTAGATGCATTACCATCTAAGTTACCTAGCATATTTCCGTTAGAACTAATACGACTAACCCACTTCCCTGAATACCATTGTTGAAGATTACCTGAAGAATCAAACTGCCATGTTGCTCCAGTTGTACCTCCTGCATTATATCCAGAATGAATGATAACAGAGCCGTCGGAAGCTAGTAATAGTTGCTCGTTGCTAGGCCCCACATCTTTCAACGCAGCAGGTCTCGCTCCTCCTGCGTTCAAAAGATTCATGTAAGTTAGAACAGACTCACCTCCCCCAACCATTGTAGTTCCACCAGCACCTAATCCAAGCATATGTCCAAAGGAATCATACATTACCTGCAAAACAGGACTACCACTTTTTGTAGGATGCGTCGCATACATCAGAGTATTCATCTTGTCAGCTTCAAGAGCGTCAAAATAGATGGCCTGATGATTGATCATATGAAGATTATTTTCGAAACTCTTAACCCCTTTTATGGTCTCGTTACCATTTTTATGCACAGTATTTGTATCATCCCCAATCGACGTCCAAGACGACAATATTCCATTGTTAACTGTTGCTAAACTATGTTTTCCTAACTGATAGTCGTGAGCAACTAGAACCCCATTCTGTGCATTATATCCAGGAATGACTTCCAGAACCCAATAATTTCCAAATCCTGTAGGCTTGTTAGCTATTGCCATATTAGAGGCGGACCAACGACCTGACCATTTTGGAATGTCTGTAAGGATAGATTTTATATCAGAGAAGTTACCTGACATAGCCCTAGGAAAATCAAAAAGAACCTTGACCCAACGGCTCCAAGTCCCACCCGTATTATATCGAGTATAAGTATCTGAACTGTTGTAGACGCTTAAAGTTTGTTTAGTACCATAACCTGATTTAGTAGGCGTTCCATCATCATCAGCACCGTTTCTCTCTACTACCATAGAAAAAGCATACTTAGTTGGGCTATTCTTAAAAGTTGCCACAGTTGCATTTTGAGATGCATGATAAAATCCTAGCTTCACTATAGTATTCAAATCTGAATTAGAACTAATTGAACGTCCTAAAGGATCAGCCAAACCATCACTCCGTCCAGTACCACCGTTAGCAATAGGTAATACACCAGTAACTCCAGGGGTAACATTTGCTGTTCCGTCAAATATTGCTGTATTGGTTGAAGATAAATCAGTTCGAATATATCGCCCAGGATTTAATTTACTAGCACTCGGCGCATTACCAGTTGTATTACCAGTTCCACCATTAAAAGGTGTCAGTACACCAAATACACCAGGGTATGCATCTTCAGTGCCATCAAAATTTATTGGATTATTAGAGGCTAAATCAACCTGAACTTTACGACCTTGACTTAATTTATCAGCACTAGAAGCACTAGGTGTCTTACCATTATTTGTACCCGTTCCACCGTTAGACACAGGCAATATACCGGACACTCCAGGAGTTATATCAACTGTTCCATCAAATTTAGCTGCACTAGTTGAAGCTAGATTAGTTGTAATATTACGTCCGGTCAACAACTTAATTGCTGCTCCAGCTGTACCTGAAATATTTCCAAGAATCTTTTGAATGAACGTCTTAGGGCCATCAATAGATTGTTCTCCAGTAATTTTAACATTATTTTTATCAGCTTCTTCTAAAGCGGTTATTTTACCATCTTGACCAACATCTCGTTCATCTTGATGTTTTTTATAATCATCAAATTCTTCATGTAAAACTTCAACATTTGGATCAATTGTTGTATTAACAATAGCGGTATTGCTAATTACTATCTTAACCTTGAACGTATATTCAACACGCTCATCTGGTTTTTCTTCGGACATGTACCATGGATTTACAGCGGTTGTTGCAGCTGCCAAATATTCTGATCCATTGTACTCTGCGATTAAGTATAACGTATTCATTTGGTAAGCATCTTTTAGTCCGCTATTAGTAAAGTTAGCAGCAACAGTTATGGTATTTTGGTCAATTTTAATCATCCCTACCAGTGCACTTTGATTAACCTTGATTGTTCCAATTGCGCTGTTTGTTAAAGTTTGCAAATCTGATTGCTTATAAACATCAGATGACGCAATAATCCGTTTAAAAATAATTTGATTCTTTGCATTTGTCGCCGCCTGTTGGGCGTTCATTTGCATTTGAGTGATGTACCATTTGTTATAACTTTCAGCCATTGGTTTCCCCCTTATTCGTATTAATTCGGCTATACATTCCAGCCACACCAGTATAAATAGTTGTATTTTCTGAACTTTCTCCACTATTAATTGCAGTAAACGAAAGATTTGCAGGAAGCAAAGCCCTTAATAATGAAGTTAATCTTTTTGATGCTCCCATATCTGTCGAATAAAAATCGACATTAACTTTAAAATTAGGCCCATCTACAGTTAGATTTGCATTTATATTAAGTGACGTTAAAAGCTTTCTTAAGTATCGAATAGTAATTCTATTTGCAGGTAAAATTAAAGCCAAGACATTGTATCGCCTTGACTCCAAATCCATACTATTATCGCTTTTAATTCCAACAAGTGTTTCCCATACTCCGATCCCTTTTTCATCTGCCGTCATGACAAATTGATTAGCTGCTTGCTCCTCCATAACTACTTCAAGTTCATCAAGTATTGGTTGTTCAACCGATAAAATAGTATTCATTTCCAAAACTTCATCATAATATGTTGGCATTAAATCAATTAGCCTTATCAATCTAGGCATGTACAGTCACCTCACCAGTAATTGGAACTTCCTGCTTTTTAGCATCCATTTTAATAATCTCATCAACTTCCTTACCATTAATTAATACCTTTTGAACGTTGATAATTGAAGTTGTATTTTTTAAAATGGCAGCTGTTATTTGTGATCGATAAATTATCATTGTATAAATTCTAGTATCTGTTGCATTAGCCCAATTTAACTTAACTTCATTTTCTATATAATCCTTAACAGCTCCTTTAACCTCATTTGCCACATCTTCAGGATCAATCCCCGTCGCTGTTTCAATTGTAAGATCCACGGCTACTGCATGAATTTCAGGTGCAACAACAGTTACAGTATGGCCAATTGGGGCAATTCCATATCCATCGCCACTTAATTCTATCGGATCAAGTATCTCTTGTTCTTCTTTGACTAGAGTATCACTGGCAGGTTTTAAATCATTATCAAGGATCACCACTTTAACTGTCCCGCCACCATTCCAAGTTGGATAGATTTGAACAGCACCAATATCATCATTTTCACCAACAAATTTTAAATAATCCGCAACGTTTCCTCCGTATTCGGCAACGCTTGAATAATCCAAAATACGTGCTCGATAATCATCATCATTCTCCGCCTCTCGTGCTGGGACAGTAATTTCGATAATTTCAGCATAGCCTAATCCATTCATATTAGTTATTGGTAGAATTTGTCCAAGATAATAATTACCATTACCTCCAGCAGCTTCGGCTTCTAATTCAGCCTGACCATCAACAATATTTTCGCTAACTTGATAATAAATTAGTTCTGTTTGATCATTTGTAATTGACGAGAATCGAGTTCCAACTTCAGGATTATAAGGATTACCTTCCATGTCCTTAAACGATGCTTTGACCCTAGCTTTTGTAGCTATATTGCGAACAATTCCCCTCTCAGCGCCACGCCAATCTAATGCATCCCCAATTGCCGTTTGAGTGTAAGTATCTAGTAAAACATTCACCATATTGATGTTTTGTTCAGCAAGTGCCCAAGATACAGGAGCCAAAGCGTCATAAATAACAGACCCTTCACGAACGTCCATATTTACAGGAACACGTTCTAACATAATATCCATAAAATATTGAAAATTATGTTTTTGCAATTCACTTAATAAATCATTAGGCGTTGTCATTTACTAACCTCCGTTTCTTTTTTAAATTCACCAAAAATAGTAGTAATAGTCAGTTTAACTAACAAATCTGTATTACTTGTTTGTTCAATAGAATTGACAGAAATATCAATAATTCTGTCATCAACAGAAAGTGATTCAGTAATCATACGTTCCACTTCGCTTTTAGCATAATCAATTGGTTGACCAATTAATTGAAATACGTCAGTTCCGTATTGTTGACTAAGCCATGGCACTTCAAATCTCGGTGTTCTCAATACTTTATCGATCGCTTGGTTCATCGCCTCAGCTCCATCAGCAATCATGACAATTCGACCGTTAGAAACTCGATAAGTTCTTGAAGGTAATGGCGTTGTATCTAACTCAGACATTAAACTACCTCCATAATCACAAATCGTTGTCCACTAGAAACTCTAAGCATTCTCACTTTATCGCCACTTGTCATACCATTCCAAATTTTAACTGTCCCTTCAGCAAATTTATTATCTTCATCCTTAATTGGAATCTTAACGTTCACAGATAATGGTTTAGCCAACATGCTCACTTCTAAAAATTCAGCAGTTAATGTCATTCTAGAATCAACTAATATCTTTAACGGTGAGGTACTGATTACTTGGCCAAAAACTTCATCAGTATAATCAGTCTCTTTTCCACCTTTACTATTTAACTTTGACAACAAATAATTACCAGCATTATTTTTTTGGGTCATAGTAAATCAACCTCGATTTCCATAGTGTGTCCTTTGTCAAATGTATGTGTAACTTGTGTAGCAAACACTCGTCTGTTTTGACCAACACCAATAGCGTTAGTCGCATACATATCAACATAAAAAATCGTCCCTGCTCTAAAGCGCATGTCACCAATGGCACTTAGAGAGAACGATATTTTTTCCTTATTTTTTTCATTTAATAAACTTTTAGCCTTATCTAACATTTGAGATGAATTCGTATTGCTATCGGCATTTTCTGTCATAAATAATGGTCCGTATTTATCCATTGATTCATAATCACTAGCTGTTTTTGATGTACGTTGTTTTGTCTCTGAATCTTCATTAGTAACAGTGACTTGATTATACAAATCCTCAATATCGGCTTTAAATGTAAAATCAATTGCCCCATTTCTATCTCCAATTAACAGACCATAATCCAAATAACTAGCATCTTCATGGATCAACTTACCATACTCATCTGCATAAATAACAAATTTCCCATCATGATTGGCATATTCAATTGCTTTAGATAGCATATCGAAAAAAGTAACTCCATCAGATACTTCTGCCGGTGCAGCAGTCAAACTACTATGCCTTATTTCGTAAGGCAATCCTAATGTTTCAGCGATAGTTTTGAGGCGTTGACTAGATGTCGTCGCCCCCCAAACAATCGTACCAGTACCTTTTAAATAGCGCATATTGTCATATGCAGTGATAGCCCATTTTACATCATCCGATAACTCTCGAACGAATACTCGACCAGTAAATACCCGTTTACCAGCAAAGTCCATAGTAACCAAATCTCCACTGTTAGGAATATAGTTATATGAATATGATCTCAAGGTTGTGAATGTCAAAGTTGTGGCACCATCAATCGAATACTGTAACTTAACATCTGAAGCGTTCCGGATCATGTCCATATCTTCGTTATACGCTGAATTCCAAACAGTTAACCTAGTGATTTTTTCAGTAAAATGTGATTGTTGATTTGAAAAATAACCATTACTAACCATCATGCTAACCTCACTGATTCTGCACTGACCCAACCACGCCAACCACCATCCATCATCGTTACATGATATGGGTAGGCACGTCCGGGAGCCGTAAAGTTAACCTTTCTTGTAGCATTGGCTTCCGTTAATCCTGGCCCGCTTCCATATGAATCACGATGTAATTGACCGTTCACTATTACCACTGAACCCACTCCAATATTTCCACCACTTGATCTAGGATTTTGTACCTGCGTTGGTCTTGCATGTTGCGATTTTGGAACTGGAGCCTGAGTTAATATTAATGGTGCATAATCGACCCATTGTACTAATTTAAGCGATACGGTGTACATACCAGCCTGTTCATTAAGAGTTGGTTCATAACTCTCAATTGTAAATACATCATTGAAAAATGTATCTGTAATGACGAACCTAGCCACTTCATGATTTTCAAAAATATCATGTAACATATCTTGATATTTATTACCGCTATCCCATTCTAATCTAGAAGCCGTAATATATGACTTATTAGCCCGTAAATCTACGGGCAAACGAATATCTAGATCAATACGAGATAACTTTGTATTTCCAAGCCGTGTAATTTCGCCTAATTGAATAACATCAATTTGAGAATTGCCGGATTCTTTACTGTAACTAATCGTTTCAGGAACCATTGGCATCTCATGAACTGATCCATCTTTTCTAGTTATAAATAAACTAATTGCCATTTTTACCCCCTAGCAAAAGATAAATTACCGTCTTCTCTCTTCAGCAAAAAATCTTCTATTTCTTGAATCATTTGTTCAGTACTACGTTCAGGATCAGGCGTAACAACTTGAATCGCTCCCTTTTCAATAACAATTGAACTTGTTTTTGAATTTCTTTCATCATTTTGCACACTATTACCCGTAATAGATGTGGGCTTTAATTGTGAAGTTGACACACCAACCTCACTCGTCCTTGCACTAATACCTACATTGTATTGACTATTTAACGCTGTTAACTGTTGCAAGAATCCACTCAATGCATTTGTTGCTTGAATAAACCCGTTAGCCAATGTTGATCCAACATTTGTAACTTCTGCCATCTTATCAATTTGTGGTGCTGCCAATGTAGGTGTAGATACAGCAGAAGCTGCACTATATGCTTTTTCTGCCATATTTGTAGAACTTTTAGCAACCATTGAAGCTGATCCATCAATTCCAACGGCCATACCAGCGCCTACATAATAACCAACTTGATCACGCATTACACGAGATGGTGAGTGAATATGCAAGAAACTCTTAGCAGCATCAACGGCTGATTTTGCCATCTTTCCTGCCGCAGCAACAGCATCTCCAATAGCTCCCTCAATACCCTTAACAAATCCCATAACAAAATCTGTACCAGCACTTATTAAGGAGCTCCCAACATTTTTAACTGCATTAACAGCTTGGTGAATACCATTACTAACAGCCGTAACCACATTACTCATAGCCGAAGTAACAGCTGAAACAATTTGACTAAATATCGACACAAATGTAGAAAACATCATCATCACAGCAGTGGATACCATAGCAATAGCAGCAGCCGTAACCATTAAACCAGCGCCTAATACCATAAATCCAGCACCAGCAACCATAGCTCCTGCTCCGACAACCATTAATCCAGCGCCAAGTATCAAAGAAGCCACACCTAGCAATGTGAATTCAAGAACTAATACAATTGACATAGCCATCATAAGTATTGCTGAAGCAGAAAACATTACCATTCCCATTGTCGCCATCATTAAACCAGATGCAACCGTCGGTAAGGTAGCAGACATCATTGTTAGCCCAAGGGCAACAATCATAATGGTTACACCTACCAGTGCAATTCCAACTGCGAAAACCATTGTGGCAACTCCTAGCAAAACCATACCCACAGCTGCTATTGTTGCACCAACTCCAAGTATTAGAAGACCAGCTGATAAAACAACCAATCCAACACCAGCAGCTAATGCACCAACTCCGAATCCAATTGCAGCCAATCCTAATGCTGCTAATCCCAATGCGGCACTAAGTCCATATTGAGAAATTATTGGTAACTGAGTTGCCAATAACGCCATTCCAGCACTAGCTATTCCAACACCTATTCCAGCCATCAAAATAGCAGCGCCAAATGCCAACATTCCAATTGATGCAGCTGTTAAGGCAGGTCCAACTAATGCCATAACAATAGCTAATCCACCAATAACTACACCAAATGCTGCCATTGCAATAGCTCCCTGCGTTCCGGTTTGCGCCAATGGTGCCATAGCTAATGCCATCATAGATATAGCTAAACTAAATGCTAAAATACCAGTCATACTGGTCTGTAATTTTGTACCCATAGAGCCTAAAACTGCCGCCATAATACTAACTGCAGTACCAAAAGCAATCATTGCAATAGCACCTTGTGATCCCGTTTTAGACAATGGAGTTATAGCAGCTGCAAGTAATGCTAATGATGCAATTATCAATGCAATACTGGCTCCTTTCATCAATCCATTTAATCCATTTTTAAGACTATTTGTGCCTTTAGCACCATTTTTAAGACCACCAGCCATTCCCTCGGCAGCAGTCTTAGTAGATGACATAGCTTTTTTAAAACCTAAAAACTTTTTTACTAATCTGGCGATGCCAATTGCTCCGATAACTCCTCCAAGAGCTTCAAGTGCAAATCCGAAATTACCAAGCGATCCCTTAGATTCTGATAATTTACCAGCTAACTCACCAATCTTTTGAATGGCTTTATCAACAGCATCATGGAAAGGTTTTACATTTTGGTATGCATACATAAATGCGGTGGCCAAACCAACTATTAGCGAAATAATGGGGTGCTTCATAATTGCTCCCATCACCGTCGAAATACCAGACAAAGCTTTATTAAAAGCTAATACTCCTCCAGAAGCACCAATCAATACGCCAGCCACTGGGGCAGCGGCTTTTACAAATTTAAATATTCCACTTGCTAATGGAGCTATCCAATCTGAATGATCTGAGGCGTAATTAATTAACTTGCTAATAGTATTCAATACTTTATCAACGCCACCAGCTATTGCATCCCAATTCATATTTCCAATGGCGCTACCAATTGCCGACACTGCCTTAATACCAGCATCGCTAATCTTTTTAAATGATGGTTGTAATTTATTGGAAAGCTCTTCCTTGACACCATCCATAGCTTGGCCAACTGTTTTAAATTGAGTAGCCATTTTGGTGAAATCCTTATTATTTCCAGTTTTAGAAATTGCATCAAAGAAATCCTGTGTTTTAACTTTTCCATTCTGTATATCAGCAATTAATTCAGCAGCGGATTTACCCATGGATTTAGCAACAGCAGACATTCCAGCTGGAGACTGCTCCAACATAAGTTTAAAGTCTTCCCATGCAACCTTAGGCTTAGCAGCCATCTGAGTGGCCTGTTGACTCAACGTCTTCATTGCTTGTGTAGGATCTTCTGAAGCGGCAGCTAATCCACCAAAACCTTTAACTAATTTACCAGTATTCTTAGTTCCAACGGCGGCTAATTGTGCATAAGTCGACGCCATATCTGAAGCAGAATAGATGGTTTTAGTTGCATAATCTTGCATGGATGACTTAGCTTTGGCGATTTCTTTTGGACTCGCACCCATCTGATTCATGTTTCCTTCGAATGTTTGCCATGCCTTTGAAGAACTATTTAGCTCTTCAATCATTCCATGAATACCAGTCGTAACTAATCCAATACCTTTGGTAACACCAGACCCAATTATATTTGCTCCCAAAACGGACTTAAAAATACTACCTGTCTCATTGGCAGCTGAACCAACTTCATTAAGCCCATTTTTGGTTCCATTCATGCTCGATGTAGTACCTTTGCTAAAGGCACTCATTGATGATAATCCCTTTCCTAACGATGAATTAATCGATCCTAAAGTGTTTGTAAAATTATCAACCAAGCTTAATCTTGTTGAGACTTCTTTAGCCATTTAAACTCCTTTCTACAAAAAAAGAGCATGAGTAGGAACGAATATCCCTCCCATGCTCTTAGTTCGTTAATGATGTTTTACTTTTGATTTAGCTCTTTGCTCTTCTCTTTTTTGTTCTTCATCATGCCTTTGGAATCCAGCAATAATTAACGCCTTCTCCTCTACAGTAAATGAAAGCCATTGAGAGGGTGTCCAACCAAATTCAAACATTGCACGCCAATAATAATTAAACTCTAAACCAGAGTGCTTACTTATTTTTTTGCTTCGGCCACCATATCGTCAAGAGTTGAATTTCCACCACTGAAATCATTGATAGCCGTTGATAACGATCCATATTGTCCAGCAGACAGCATTGCTTGTAGCGTAGCATCTGGATCACCCATTGTTCCATAGTGTTCTTGAATTGTTGCATTGTTTAAGTCAGGTTCCACAACGGCTTCGCCGATTAGCAATGAAGACAAGACATCTCCATCAACCTCACGTTGCTTACCACGTCCTGTGGGGCGTTCTGCTTGCTTACGTAACTTATTAATACGAGTTGCAGAAATCTTTTTGATAATGAAATTTGGAAGCTTTTCAGAAACCTTTAACTCAACCGTTTCATCTTCTTGTTCAGGCAACAACCATGCTTCTAAGCTTACGTTCTTATTTTCTTCAGTCATGTTAATTCTCCTTATTATGCAAATGTTTGAATAATCTTATAATCGTCAAAGTTGAAATCAGTTTCACCTTCAAGGAAGCCATCATCAGAATTTAAGTTTCCGATTGCAGCTTGAGCGAAGGTTATTCCTATTAATTGAACAACCTGTTTTCCTGTATTTGATGACGTATCTTCAACAGTCATGGTAATAGAAATATCTGGCCAGATACCTGTTTCGTTATATTCGTTGTAAATAACCAAAAAATCACTAGAAACATGATAGAAATTAAGTGAACCCGTACCTTCAAGGCTAGTCAACTTATGTGCTTTCATGCGCCGTCCTAATAAATTAATTTCTTCGATATTACCTTCTATTTGTGCTTCTACTTCAGTCAATTCGGCAAGAGTTCTATTCTCACCATCAACCGTCATAATCATTAATCCTGATCGAGAATTAATTACATCACCAGGCTTTTTAAATGTCATATTGTCCTCCTTAGTTTGCTACTACATCCATGTAAAGCTTCTCCATGGCATCGGTTGGCGTCACAGCCAAGCCAACTACAACAGAATCTTTATCATTTCCTTGAGCAATTGTAATGTCTTCAACAGCAAAATCTTGAATAGCTTGTGCTGTTTGTAAATCAGTTAATTTTGTAGCAATAGCCGATTTGAACAGGTCACGTCCTTGGGAATTATTTGTAATTTTACCAATATAGTTATCTTCCCAATTAATCCGAACCCAATTAGCAATATCGTCTACAACACGCATTACTCGGTTCTTAGAAAATGCTTTTCCTTTATCATCAGTAAAAGTATGCAGTGAATTAATATCTTCCAGCACCTTCACAGCTCCACGAGAAGCAGTGAACAACATTTGACCATCATTGATAGCTGAAATTGCTTGTTCCTCTGTAAAACGAACATCCACATCAGTTGCCCCATTAACTTGGCGATACGTTAGCGATTGATTAGATTCAGCAGCAGCAGTCGCTCCAGCCACCCAACCAGCAGATTGAGCCTGTGTCAATTTCAAGTCGTTAAATACTAACGCATTTCCTAATGAAATGACTCCTTCATAATCTGCTTCAACTCCAGCACTTGCCGGAACAACCGCCATAACTTTACGACCCTGTTCATCACGCAATCGTTCAACTCCAGCAGCAATAACTCGATTAATTGACGCTTTATCAGATGAATTAGCGGCTACAACTACATTGAATTCATAAGTATCCATCGCCTTTTGGAATTCAGTAACTGGGTCCGCACCATCTCCTGTTGAATATTCTTGGATATTTACAGTGGCAGTTGTGTCACTTACTTCGTTTAAAGTAAGACTTGATTCACTGGTTTCAGCAGCGCCTCCACTCATTTGAATAGCTACCGGGGTAACCAAGTTTGAAATCATTTCCAAACCGTCGTCATTAATGTCAAGCTTTACCGTTGCTACTACAAAATTATTACCATTGAATTCAGATGCCTTACGTGCTGATTGTTTATCAATCAAAGCTCCCTTAAATGTAGTAGTAATGATTGCCTTTGTTGCATCATTCGCATCACTTGCCACAGTCACAGCTACATCATTACCAACGGCACCATTAAACTTAGCTTCAAATTTCCAAGGAATCGTTTCCGCAGTTCCAGTCGCTTTGACACCTGGATTAACGTTGAAAATTAATACCTTATTAGCATTAGCTAAAATCATTCGAATACCGGTCAATGCATCATCAGTTAAATCATGACCCAAGGCAGAAATAAAGTCAGTCCCTTTATTTACTTCTACAATTCCTTCAGGCCCCCAATTCAGACCAGATAGTAATGTCAAAACAGTTCCACGATCTCCATCAGACATTACTGGATTTTGCGCAGCAGTCCGTACGTTAATAAACGTACCAGGCAGTTTTTTATTTTGATCTTTCCAATTTCCACCAGCCATTAAAACATGTCCTCCTTAAATTCTTGTACCAACGCATCAGCTTCCGCCAATGTATATCGAATTCCATCCTGTAAAGCTAGTTTATATAAATCTCGCTTATAACCTGGAAATGAACTCATATTTACTAACTCATTGCGTGTATATTTTCGCATTAGTACCTCCTAATTTTTCATATTTGTATTAGTGCTCACTTCACCAGAAAAGTACGGATCATCAAATTTTGCCATCCTTGCACGAACTGTAAAAGTCACATGTAAAATATCATCAATTGTATTTGATTCAAGTCTAGATACATGAAAGGCAGGCGATCCATCTGCATTTATTAATGGATCAATCCCACTAATCAACGCTTCCTCCGTCTGCCTTAGTTCTCTTTTACGTTTTCCAGTTTCACTCTTAGGGAAATAAACAACATCAAATAAAAAAGCGATCATCTGTTCTGATGAAGGCTTATAAGTGCTTTCTATATTTGTTTGATTAACTACAAAAGTACCGACCATATCACTGGCATCGTCATGGAATTCATCTGATACCTTAGCATTTGGAATAATCTGCTTGATTGTAGTTGCTATCATTTCAGCGACTTCTAACATTAAAAATCCTCCAGCATGCTTGTTAATTGAGCCATTAACTTATCCGCTTCATCATCTAAATGTCGGGCTATTTCATCCATTGAATCTGTTAGCATAAACGCCCCATTCACCCACGGCTTAACTAATCTCTTACCCAACTCAGGAACGTATAACCCAACCTTTTGACGATGACCATATTCCACGAATGGTGCATATTCAATGTTATTAATAAGCATCAAACTCGCACCATTTGAAGATTTTTTAACTTTCTCAACAGCCCAACCACGTTTTAAAGTCCCACCTTTAGTAGGTGTTGCCTTTTTAACAGTTGTTAATGATTTATTACCAGCTCGTTGTAACGCTTCGACTGCTGTATCCAAGTTAACAATCTTTGATGATATTTTCTTAAAGTTATCAGCGTATTTTTCAAATTCAGAGTAATCAAAATTAGCACTACCCATTAATCTACCTCGTCATAAACGACTTGAATTTCTTGATGAGTAGCATACGATTTATAACCATGAGATGCCCGACGATAAGTAATAGCATTCCCATTACTATCCCTAATCTTAATAATCGCCCCTGCTGGGATTGTAATGTTATTAGAGGTGTAAATGACTGCATCATATTGTTGCATTGGTTGTGCTTCATTTGCGGTTGATTTAAGACCACTCATAGAAACCTTAGCCGGAATATTAGAATACAATTCTACTAATTCACTTCGATTATCAAAACCAACGTTTGTAGGTTTATCCACCTTTTTGAATACGCTAATCTTATCTCGATACATTGATTCAATCGAACTTTTAGCGTGCTTCATTGAGGAGGCAAGTCGTAAGGCATCCCCCATGGTTTGTCCACCTTTCTATATCTACGTAATGTTTGCTTAAATCCAGATACGGACAAAAAGTCCGCTCCTGAAATTTTAGATACAGCAGTTTGACTTACCGCATAAGAAACGCTGGTATCTCCCTCAGTAATACTCGATACTGGTCCAGAGTTTCGTTCTTCATCAGGTAATAGAATTTTATTATCCTGAATCCAACTAGTGATAACCATCAAAATATCCGGATATAGTTGCTCTGGAATATCCTCTGTAATCACATTCAAGTATGCAGAAACGTCAGTTAAAAGCTTCTTGATCAACATATCCAAGATAAGCTTATATTGATCATCAGTTTGACCATCATCAGCCTTTGGGTTCATAGATGTTACATTTTTAGTTAACTTTTCTACATCGATCATGTCTAACCTACTTTGTTGCTTCGGCAACAGTAACAGCTGTTTTATCAGTAAATGATCCATCTTCCGACGTACCAATTACATTAACAGTTCCAATTGCAATGGCTGTAATATTACCTTGATCATCAATAGTGGCAATCGCTTCATCTTCTGATGAATATGTGATGTTTTGATTGGTTGCATTTTCAGGAGCAACCTTACCAATTACTTGCTTAGTATCTCCAACTTTCATTGAAGCTGTCTTTTGAGACATCGTTACTCCAGTTACCGAAACATTGACTGGAGCTGCTGCATTAGTGGTAATATCAATCGAATTTGATTGAGCACCATTATCTCCAATAGTAGTAACTCCTGAATAAGTTGTTTCTGGTGAAAGTCCTGTGATGGTTACGTTTCCGTTCTCATCTGGTTCAAGATTAGAACCTAGAACTTTTCCAGTATTATCAGTAAATGTATATGACATTTTAGTCCTCCTTCACATTAATTATTGCCGTTGTATCAGTAACAGAATCCAAGCTTATACTCGGCTTACTTTGTGCTACTACTCGGCTTTAAAGATACCGCAATTCCGTCTTTTTCTTGTTCCTTGACGAACAAATCATGATATAAACGGTTTTGATAAAGATAACCATCACCTTGACCAACTTCTCCGGGAGCAAATAAGTAAATAGCATTTTCCTTAACGATAGCAATAACCGCTGGCTTAACCACAAATAAGAAATTAATTGCCTTAGCATCTGTTGCTGGCTTATAACCATCAGTGAAATCAAATCCATCAAAGAAACGTGATTCGTCCCAAACTTCAATCAGTTGAACACCATCAATAGATGTAATTCGAGATTCTAATGCAGTTTGTCCAATATTTTGATTGGTAATGTTGCGAGTGAATTCTTTTGAACGTTCCAACATATCCATCACTTCGCTAGAAACAAATCCAACAATATTTTGTGAACCATACTTGCGAATAGGTAAGATTGAAGCCTTTAATCGTGAGTAAACATTATCAACAGTTAAAGTTTCTTCAGTGCCGTGCTCTGCTTCAACCGCACTCTTCGCTAACTTAGCAAAACGATAGGCATCAATTTCCGGTTGAACATTTTCTTCAACAAAGGTCTTCGTGATATTCGCTGTTGCCAAATCTTGATTCGTCTCATCAACATCTTGCTTATCAATATAGAACTCAATATCTCGGTCTTGCTCCATGGTATAGACCTTTTTATCATTCTTAGCGGTACCAACATTAAACCCTTTATTACGATTATGATCTTTTAAACCTGATGTCGAGATAGTAGTCAAAGTAAATGACTTTCCCCCATTAACCAAATTAACGTTTGGTGATCCTAAAATTCCTGTAATCAATCCTTGATTGATCTTTTGATCAAAGATGTTGTCATCTTTAGTAATGTAATTATAATTTTTGTTACGATCTGCCATTTTATAAATACCTTTCTATTTTTGTTCGATGATACCTAATGCCTCTGCCATAAGATCAGTTGCACCTTTACCACCTTTACCGTCCGCTGGATTGCCACCCTTAGCGATAACTTCTCCTTCGAACAGATACGACTTAGTTTCTTGTAACCCTTCGATTTGCTCATCTAATCCTGATAATTTACCATCTTCACCTAATGCCACTTGGTCCATATCTAACAAAGCCTTAATATCATTAACATCACGAGCCTTTGTATTCGCTAATGCTTCTGATACAGCGCTGTTGAGCTTTGTCTTTGATAAATCTGCTGCTAACGACTGAGTATCCTCATCATACTTTGCTTGAAGCTCTGTATACTTATTACTCAACTCTTCGTTATCTCCAGCCTGCTTCTTTAGGTCCTTCATATCTTTATCACGACTTTTCAGCTGTTCTTGTAAACCATCACGTTCAGCAACAACAGCATCATAATCCGATTGAGAACCGGTTTTAGCAGTTTCAATATCTTGACCATTTGCATCCATGATCTGTTTAATAGTTTCATCATCAGTAATACCTAAGTTCTTCAAAAAATCACGTTTCATAACGTCCTCCTACGGTTTTTTACGCTAACCAAGCTAGATTTTAGTATGAAAAAAGAACCTTTTTACGACGTGTTCAGGTCAAGTGCAAAATAAAAGGCAGCTACAATTATGTAGTTGCCCTAATAAACTATTTTATTTAATAATCTTTATCACTACGCAATAAAGGCATAAATTCATTGTAACTATCAATGGCTTTTTGTGGAGCCTTATCAGTTAATTCGTAATCAATAAAATTACCATACTCATTCTCATTAGGAAAAGTATCAATTTCAACATACCAGTCTTTATTTTCTAGAAAATATGGTCTTGATAATGCCATTACAATTCCCTCAATACTTTCTTGAATGCTTCAGTCAATGGATTTCCATCACTTAGTTTCATTTCTGCATACATTTCTGCAAACCACTCACGTTTATTGTGCTTACCATATCCAGAAACAAACAGATCATTCAATTCTCTGCTCGTCATCCCAGTTTTCTTAGTAGCTTCATTATAAACCTTATCAAAAACGCCATCAATCCAATCATTACGATAAAATTTTGTATTAGGTAAATCTGGATTGTGTTTTTCAAACAAAACATTATGCAACACATGCCCCATTTCATGAGTTGGTATATAATTCAATGCTTGATTTTTTGGAATGTTCATCAGCCAACCAGCATCAATGTCTCCTTCGATAGCCTTACGATGAAGGTTCTTACGACCAAATCTCTTATTATTATAATTGATTTCCATCTTTGGATAATTCTTACCCCACTCAGTAACAGCGTATGATGTCGATATATCATCTTCAAAACCAACCTTTAGACCATGTTTAGCCACATAATCACGAATATTAGGATCTTCATTAGCCAATCTACGAGTCCTATTGATAGTATCTTTATACAACTTAGCAGATGTTTTACCCTTAATATGGGATTTCATATCAACAAAGCCTTTACCAAAATCACGTTCAGTAAATAATCCAACCTTATCCGACCATTGCTTGAAACTCATACCATCAATAATCTCACCTCTCCCAGTATCAGGATTGCGAGACCATCGCTTTTCATCTTTCACATCGCCATAATAAGGGACTGTTGTACAACGACAATTAGGGTGAATTAGTGGATAATCAACACCATCTTTTTTATTTTTAACATCATAAATTTTACCGTCTAATTTTGCGCATACATCACATGTATTAGATTCTAATGTCGCCAAATATTCATACTGTTCTACACCTGTTTCTTTGTATGAATCAAGAGTGGCTT
>NZ_AKGG01000013.1 GCF_000277645.1 Weissella koreensis KCTC 3621
TCATGGTTATCTTTTAGTTATCTATCTTTTCTTTGCGTTGATTTATTCATGGTTACTTCTTTAATATCAATATATTTAATTGATAAAACTAAGACATTTAAAACTTGGTCAATTTTCCTTATATGGTTAAGTGTATTTCCTTATATCATTGTCCCTTATACTGATACTACAGTATTACCACTAATTAGCACTTATATTTTAGGCTACACGCTACTTAAAAAAGCTACGAGCCGTAGTCAACAAATAATCGGTGCTTTCTTACTTGGTATTTTTGCAATGTTGGGATATTTGATGAAGCCTACAGCAGTCATACCTTTAATAGCCATTATCGTAGTTGAATTATTATACCTATTTTTTAATCGAACAAAAAAAGAAGATAATCTAAAATTAATAATAAAATGCATACTAGTTATCATAGCTGCACTTTGTGTTCAATTTGGTTACCAAATAAAAACAAATAATCAAAAATTTGTACATATTGATCAAAAATTAAAGGTACCTGCTATTCACTTTATCTCTATGGGTATGCATGACGAAGGCGGATTTTCTCAGATTGACGCAGGGCCTATGTACTCGGCTCATAGTTCAGATGAAATGAAAAAAATATCAAAAAAAGATATTCAAACTCGAATTAGTGAATATACACCTTATACATATGGTTTATTTTTAATTTATAAAAATTACAATAATACCGCTGATGGTTCGTTTGGATGGCTACAAGAAGGTAACTTTATAGATCAACAACCAAGTAATTTTGTGCAAAATTGGGTTTATCCCAATGGTAAGTATTTAAATAGCTTTTACGTTATCGTACAAATATTGTGGATTTTGGCGTTATTAATATTGCTACTAACCAAGGCATCTTCCGAAAATTCACGGTTATATTTACTATTATTTAAAGTAGCTTTGCTTGGTGGTTTTGCTTATCTTTTGATTTTTGAAGGTGGTAGAAGTAGATACTTAATTCAATTTATTCCAGTTATAATATTACTATTAGGATTATCAAATTTTAGCCATTCAACAAATAACTTAAACTAAAATATCATTTATAAAAAGATTATTGAACAAGATATATGTTTTTGTAGCATATACCGTTAATAATTCCTAATGTTAGAAAAAATAAATTTATTTATATCAAAAAGGACTTTGTTAAATATAACAAAGTCCTTTTTAGTATATTTTATTAATATGGCAGATTCTAAAATTAATCCTAACACTTTAATTTGGAGGAATAAGAATAAAACACGAGGAACGTCACAATTTAACAACACCTGCTTCACTTCCATTGATAAAATAAATCATTTTATGCACTGATAAGTTGATAGTGATACAAACAAAAAAGCAATAACCTGAGTCACTGCTTTAATGTGTAAAAATAATTAAACTAGTAACGCTGGAATAGCTTATTTATAGATTAATAACTAATTCAATCTTATAAACAGGGGAAGGCTACCCAGCGTCACCGCAAGCATAACACTTTAATCTATATATACCTATTTCATTAATCAATTTAAAAAACGCCTGAACCTGATCAGACGTTAATATATAATACTTATAATTTAATTCTTTTTATGATGTACCAAAACAGCGGTTGTAACCGCCGCAACTGCTGCGGCGACAATGATTGAAGTCATTATTGGCATTTGAGAAGCGTTATCTTTAACCACTTCCCACTTCTCCTCAGTCTTACCCATCAATTCTTCAGCCATACCTTCAGCTTCAGTTTTATGATCACCAGTGACCTTACCTGCTACATCTTTAACTTTACCTGTTACTTGATCCTTCATTCCATCTAACTTGTCATCTAAAGCCATAATAGATTCCTCCTCTAGTTGAATAAATGAATTTTCATCCATAGTTAATACTGCTAATATTTATATTATAACACGATAAAGAAACCGCTGTCATTGTTATCTTAAAACAAAAAAACAATAACCGAGGCCATTGTTTTTCATTATGGACTATGTCCATTGACGCCGGATAAGCTTTTTAAAGAGAGTGCTTCTTACATAAAAAAGAGGAATAATATCCGACGCCTGAGCAAGCATAACACGTTTATCTAATTATACCTATTTTATTGGTAAATTTAAAAAACGTATGTTACGACTATCAGACGTCCATAAAATATTTTTATTTAATCTTCTACCATATAATCAGTGACATAAAGATGATCCAAAAAATCCTGTGCATTATCTTTATCCGTAGTTTCATTATCAATTTCAGACTGTACAGACTTTTCAATTTCTTTGCGCACTTCTTCTGAGCGTCCATATTCAACACTAATGTGAACACGGTGGACTTTTTCATTCCAATCAATAGTAGTTGGGCCCCATGTGCTTAAGTGTAAATCTTCTATCCAGTTTGATACCTTTTCTTTTGAATATACCATTCTTCACTCCTTTATTATGCCATCATGGTCCCATCACGGACAATAACACTATCATCCAAAATACCTTGTTCACTAGTAATAACTAGTCCACCAAACGTTGACACTTCAACCTTCATATTTTCTGCTAAGTACTCTTTAGCATAGCCTTTAACTGGAATCTTTCCATAATTAGAATCGACTTCCATATCAAACCATGGTAATAGTGGTTGATCATTTCGCAAAATTAATATGACTAATGAAATTTGCATTGCTCCTTCTGCTGTTATTGAATAGGGTGAAACACCATCTTCATACATAAGTACAATACGTCGATCATTCTTTTGATTTAAAATGGGACTTATTTTTTTCATTGCTTCATCAGTGAAAGTAATATACATTTGCTTACCTCCTAATTTTATAAATAAATTATACAACTTTTTCAAAAATATAGATTAAAAAAAGCAACAACCGAAGTCATTGCTTTTCGTATGTGACATTAAAAAATCTCGGTGTATTAATACTATTAAGAAATATATAATACTAATTCAATGTCTTTTTAAAATTTAACTAGTTTTTACTACGTCCCATTAACCATGAAACTAAAATTACAACAATTACTGCACCTATAATAGATGGGAAAAGTGCCATTCCTGCTAAATGTGGTCCCCATGATCCCAGTAATGTTTCACCTAACCATGAACCAATCAATCCAGCGACAATATTACTTATCCATCCCATCGATGTTTTGGTAATAGCACCACCAATTGCTCCAATAATCGCTCCAATAATTAACGTCCAAATTAATCCCATATTGCCCCCCCTAAATTAATTCTTTAGTTTTTAAATTTTTCCTTAACATCTTCAGCCATTTCAGAAGCGGAATCTTTAACCTCACCTAACTTCTCTTTAGCTTTACCCATTAAGCCTTCAGCTTTACCTTCAGCTTCTTTTTGTGAATCACCGGTAACCTTACCAGAGACTTCCTTAACCTTACCTGTTGCTTGATCCTTCATTCCATCTAACTTGTCATCTAAAGCCATATAGAATCCTCCTCTAATAAAAAAATGAATTTACATTCATAGTTACGTTATTTACATTAATATTATATCATAGCCAAGAAAGCGCTGTCATCATACTTTTTAAATATTTAAAAAAGCAATAACCGAAGTCATTGCTTTTCATTATGGACGGCTGTCCCTGACGTCGAATATTTTTTTAATAGAGTTAAAAGAAATAATATTCGTCCGACGTCTGGGCAAGCATAACACGTTTATTCATTTATACCTATTTTATTTAAAATTTAAACATTATTAGCCGCTGTAGGATTAACTCTTTAGAATAAATATTAACCTTTTAGTCCCTTTGCTTGGCGTTCCATATTTTCTATCACTACATCAAATACAGTCCCAATAGTAATTAGATAATCTATAACACGTCCTGGATTATCAGTATGATAATGTACCTTCATTAGTTCATCATCCCCACCAACGATTAAACTATTACCTGGAAATTTAGTTTCTATTTGTTCAGTTAAATCATCTTCATTTAAAGTTGATCCTTCAATCAGTGCTTGAGTATCAAAAATATATTCATCATTCATTTTGTAGGCCTCCGTAAATTTTAAGATCATTATACTACTTTAATATTCTTAATACCATTTATATATACAAAAAAAGCAACGACCTAAGTCATTACTTTTATGTAGAACAATAATTCCACGCAACGTCAAATTATACTTTTAGATATGTGTCTCTTGAGGGGTAACACAAATCCATTCGACGTTATTATAAGCATAACACTTTTGTTCTATGAAACTTAAACATATCATATTGAACCAGTATGTTAAAATCGATTACTCAATTTTTAAATTTACATGGGTCTAAATGAATTATTTAATTATAATTTATCGTTTAAAAATTGTGCTTCCCCATTTCCAAAGCTCCAGTCATCATCATTATTAGGAATAAGGCTAAACATAATGTCCTCTTCACGTATACCTAATTCATTATGTAGTCTTTCAACCACCTTGCTATAAAATTGTTGTTTAGCCTTCGTCGAACGTGGTCGTGTTACTAGATTGAATAAAACAAAATCATCAGTACGTTCCATCCCCAAACCTGTATCCAAAATTTGCATCTCAAACTTTTCATGTTGCGTCAAAATTTGGTATCGGTCTGCTACTGGTGTTTTAAAAGTTTCCACTTGAACCTCATAAGCAATTTGAAGTAATGTTTTTAAATATTTTTCATCATGACCTTTGATCACGTCAATCCTCATTAATGGCATATTATTATCTCCCGTTTATGGATCATTATATTCCTTGCAAGTCATACATTCAAATTAACCATTAACAATATATTTAATTGAACAATAAGCCAATAAATTTAGTCTGACCTGATTTAAGTCATCCCATAAAAACATGTTCTATAATTTTTTATACATTTTATAGTTATATAATTCTACATGGTCCCTTATAACCGATTGCTTAAGCAAAATTTTAAATCCTTGATTTTGGAACATACTTTTTGCAATGGCACTAGCATGTACCGTCATTTCTTTTAGCTCTAATTCATAAGCATGGATTTCAAGTTCTTTTAAAATTTTTGTAGCTATTTTTTGATGTTGGTATTCAGGAAGTACATACATTAAATCGATGTATCCATCATTTTTGATATTCGAAAAACCAACTATTTTATCATCTTTAATCGCAACTAATGTATATGTTTTTTGTAACTCATATTGCCATATAAGCATTAATTCGTCTCTTTTATCTATATTTCCCCATGCTTTCAATTGCTCCACAGAGTAAGATGTATCTATGGAAAGAATTGCCGTAAAAAATATATCTATTATAGACTTGAGATCATTATCGGAGTATTGTCGTATAATCATTAAATTAATTCCTTTTTATTAAAAATTATTTGCTAAACTAAGTCGGAAAGCTCATAACGCCTTTAATTAAATGTTTTAAATATCTGTATTATACTCAAATACAGTAAGCAAGGATAGCTAGTTGAAAATGTTAAAAAGACCTTTAAAGACAATTATTGGATATGAATTATTTTGATCACATATTTACATAGATTAAAAAAATTATTATTATGGATGAAATTAATTTATATCTTACTATTAAGTTATTGATAAATTGTTATATTTAAGCTAAAGTATAGTATCATTAACTTAATAATATAAATAAGTAAGGATTAAAATATGCAAATATATTTCTTGTGTACTGGTAACTCATGCAGAAGCCAAATGGCTGAAGGATTCGCTAAGCAATATGCCCCTTCAAATTGGATTATTAAAAGTGCTGGTGTCGAACAACATGGTTTAAATAATATTGCTGTTAAGGTAATGGCTGAACGTGGCATTGATATTTCCGCCAACACATCTGATTTAATTAATAATGATTATTTACAATCAAGCGATTATGTCATTACATTATGCGGAGATGCAAAAGATAAGTGTCCTATGACGCCAGCCAGCGTTAAAAAAGAACACTGGCCATTAAATGACCCCGCACAAGCTACTGGGTCAAATGATCAAATATTAAATGTTTTTCGAACTACCCGTGATGACATTGATAATTTAGTATATGACTTAATAAATAAAATAAAATAGCTAACATCACTTCTAAAACGTCGTCTTGGACGTTTATTTTTTTACAATAATTTATTGCAATTTCCTTTTGCTTGAAGAACATTTAAAAAGATAATCCTCCATAAAAAACGTCCGATAATAATTATCGGACGTTTCAATTTATAAATTATAATTTTCTTGCTGATAAAATCATCATCATTGTACGACGGAACTCATCCTTCATACCAGGAATATCCAGCATTGAATCTGGTGGTGTTGGCTCAACTAGATGTTGAATTATAAATCCATTTTTAATCAAAGTTTCAATATACGTTTCCAACGTACGGTGATACTTGATAACTGGTGTCTCCCAAAAGTTTGTTTCCCTAACTGACTCATCAAAATAACGATCAACTGGAAAATTTTTAATTGACCCATCTTCATTTAACGTCCATTGTTCCGTTCCTTCAGACGTAAATATTGGATGTTCCACTGAAAAAATAAATTCTCCATTTGGATTCAATAATGTTTGAACATTAGCGACGACTTTTTCAAAATCTTCTACATAATGTAAAGCTAAAGAACTAAATACTAAATCGAATTTAGCATTCATAGAATTCAAATTATTAATATCAATTTTCTTAAACTCTACATTATTAAATTTATTTTTTTGCTTTGCAATAGCCAACATTTTATCTGAACTATCTATTCCTAAAACGCTATTAGCTCCATTTTCCGCAGCATAAAAACTATGCCAACCATAACCACTGCCCAAATCTAACATAGTTTTATTTTTTAAATTAGGTAATATTTTTTTTAGCTGCTCCCATTCACCAGCGCCATTTAATCCATATTTACTTCTATTCATTTTTGAATATTCATCAAAAAACTTTTCATTATCATATATATTGCTCATAATCCCACCTCTAATGAAAAATTATAGCAAAAAAATCTTTATTCCTGTTTATTTTTATTCTAATTTTGTTATCTATACCGATTAAAATAAAATCTAAAATCAATCGTTTCAATCAATGTATCCGTAAATTTCAAATAGATCGTATTATATTTCAACCATTATCCCTTGGATTTTTTAATCATCATACATACAAACATATCTTTGATATACTTTTATTTATGAATATTGAAAATGACTTATCATTTATTTATCAAGGTAAAGTTTTCGGAATTAATATATTTATTGCTCGCTTTTAAAGCAGGTAGAAACACGTGCTAAGTAACCACGTTAAAAGACAAAAGGAGAATGAAACATGGACTTAATCAATGGTTTGATGGGTAATGCTTCGGAAGTATCGATTAAAAGTGTTCGATCAGAAATAGCACCATTACTAATTCCAAATGAGGGAATTGAACATGCATTCAAGTTAGTTAGGGATATGCTTATATTTACTAACAAACGATTAATTGTTGTTAATAAGCAAGGAATTACTGCTTCAAAAGTTGAATATAAATCAATTATCTACCGCTCTATTTCAAAATTTTCTACTGAAACTTCTGGACATTTTGACTTGGATGGAGAAGTTAAAATTTGGATTTCAGGTCAAGCTGAGCCATCTGAAATTTTAACTTTCAAAAAAGGCGGAGATTTGAAAGATGTTCAAAGATTACTTGCAGTAAATGTTTTGTTATAAAAAATCAATGAAGATTAATTGACCTGTAAGTCATTAAACTGCCACGGACTCTTAGCTCAGTTAGTTAGTTCGAATGGTTCAATAATCGTTCGATCGTTGGTTCGAGTCCGACAGGGTCCTTTCATCTAAGCTCTTAGTTAAAATAGTGATATCAAACTCATTATTTTCAGTTAATAATTAATAATAATGACTTAAAATATCATTGATGCTGCTCATTTTTATGTACCAATTTTGTGACCGATCAAAAATGATTATATTGATCCCTTCAACAAAGGTTTTACAACATTGAGTGATAAAGATTTGGTATTCTAAATAAAGATATATTTGATCATGAAAAGAAAAAAATGTAAAATAATGCATAACTAATACAATCAACTCTTTTCAATATTAATTGTATTGGTTATAAAGTTTCCTAAGCATTTCTCGAAACTGCTTAAATAATAAAAAGTAGAGGTTTCAATATATTGAATAATAACCAGAATAAAACACTACATATGATCGCTGTAATTGCTTCTATCATGTCTGTGCTTATGTATGTTTCTTACATTCCTCAAATCATGTCTAACTTGAGTGGTGAGCAAGGTAATCCTATCCAACCATTAGTTGCTACTATTAACTGTGTTTTTTGGACAATTCATGGTATCTTTGGTGAAGATGGTCATACTCGCGATGCGTCTATTATTTTCGCAAATGTCCCTGGAATCATTTTTGGACTATTAGCATTTATCACTGCTATAATTTAATAAAATAATTAAAATTAAAACTTGACCTACAAGTCGTTAAACTGTTTTGGACCTTTAGCTCAGTTGGTTAGAGCACACGGCTCATAACCGTTCGGTCGTCGGTTCGAGTCCGACAGGGTCCATAAATAAAGATATTTATCTATAAATAATTGAGGATTATGAACATGAGACTCTGGCATGAAAATTTAATCTCTAAATTACCAAGACAGCAGCTTTTAGGCCAACATAGGGAATGCTGCGCTTTAAGAGGTGGCGGATGGGGAAAGAAGCACTCTACCGTTGATTATGTGTTTAATTACTCTCCTTATAAATTATTTCAGTACCATCAAAAGGTTATGTCCGAGATGGCAAGACGTGGTTACAAACCTAATGAATTATGGCTAGATCAAAATTATAGAGGATCGAAACTTTCACGTCACACAAATTTACAAAAAACATCTCTTGATTCACCAATCTATCCTGAGCATAATGATAATTACTATTTAGATTGTATTTTGAATTTAGAATCAAAAGGTATATATATAAAATAACAAACACCCTAAAATATAAGGATAAATATATGAAAATAAGACCGTTAGAAAAGAAAGACTTGAGTTATATTTATACGCAAGAAAATTCACGTAAGATTATGGCACTTTGGTTTGAAGAACCATATACGTCTTTTGATGAACTACAAACTCTCTATGATAAGCATGTACTCGATCAAACTGAGAGACGTTTTGTTGTAGAAGAAGATTCTCAATTTATAGGCGTAGTTGAATTGATGGAAATTGACTCGCTCCATCGTAATACTGAAATTCAAATTATTATTCATTCAAAATACCAAGGTCATGGCTATGCACAAATGGCAATGAGTGCTGGTATTGATTATGCATTTAATGTTTTAAACATGCATAAAGTTTATTTATATGTTGATGCAGATAATTCCACAGCTATTCACATATACAAAAAATTAGGTTTCGTTGAAGAAGGTAAATTAAGAAAACACTTCTTTGCAGAAGGTGATTATCATGATAGTTTGATCATGGGAATTTTTAAAGAAGAAATTTCAAATTAGCTTCTATCAATGAATTCGCCACAAAAGCTACTACTCTTTGGCCTCAAATAATTTATTAGATTTAAATAAAGTCAGCTACCTCAAGCCGGATACTAATATTTTTTATATAGTCTTCGACCTGTAAGTCGTTAAACTACTACGTACCTTTATCTGATATCTGACGGTTAAAACACGTGAATAATGAATATTCAAATCGCCAATCATAGTCTGACATATTCATTGTACTGTTAAATTAATATTAAAGTGTACTAAATATTATATAGGAGTTTTATATGCACAAAAAGAAAATAAATAACATTAACGAAGCCTATGGTAATGAAATATTTGATAGCCCAGAGCTTAATTTTTCAGATGAATTTAAAGAGATCATTTTAGATGATTTAAATAATTTTGAAGGACTTAACAAAGCATAAAAATTAGATTAAATAGATGTTTTTCAAGATAAATATAAAAAGTAGCTGTTAAACCAAATTTGAGACTTAAAAGTTAATAGCTAGCTAAACATCAACCATATTTTTTTATAAAAAAACATAAAATAAACTCCTTATTTAAAAGATAAGGGGTTTATTTTTTCTAA
Organism: Weissella koreensis KCTC 3621; assembly: GCF_000277645.1. The sequence goes on from NZ_AKGG01000013.1 coordinate 9,974, forward strand.
TAGTTCCTTACGTCTTATACTTGATCTAATATAGGTACAGGATGAATATTTCTTCAAGTTGTTCACTTGCATATTAATTGTTAACTTGCCTGATAATTTTCTGTTTTGGAAAACATATTCTTAATTATTCTCTCCCTACTTATATTTTAACAAACAAAAAAAGAGCCCTAACATTAAAAGCTCTATCAACAAACATTATTTATTTTTTCGAACATAAGTATCACCGATTTTAAAAATATTTCCATCTTCTAAGTGGTCCCTAGCAAAACAATAATAATCAAATTCTTCTTCATTATTTTCCAATACCAATTCTGATAAACCACCAATATTATCAACTAACTCTTTACCCAAATCATTTAAATTATGAGATGCAAAAACATCGAATTTTTTAACTTCATCTAAAATTGTATTAGATAAATCTAGTAAATCGTTATCAATTAAAAATTTAACCTTATCCCCATCCATAATCTAATACCCTCACTTCCACTTTTATTATGGATTATAGACTGCTTATTATTTTTTGATGTATCAAATGTAACTGAATTTTTAATGATTTCATTTTTTTACTTCCTTAGATTCCAATATATTTGATGAATTCATGCAAATTATTATTTTTTGGAATTTCCGGTGAGTAGAATGTATGCATCGACCCATCATGCTTCTTTACAGCACCCCAACCTTTTAATTCAGAATACAAAGCAGGAACAGTTCCATTATCATCTAACATACCCATGAAAATATTTAAATTTATCTGGCTCCGTATTATTGAGGGTAATACACTTAATAAACTATCCTGTATAGAAATAATTACATAAATTCCCAAAGCACGACCTCTAATCAAAATTTCAAAAAGATTTGATAACGCTAAATTATAAGCTTGACGTTCCTCAGAATTATCAGAATATTTTTGGCCATCTAAAATCCACAGACTAATTTCATCAAATACAATAAATTGAGTCTTCACATCATCTTCAGTATAAGAATTTAATTTGTCTTCAATATTCATTTTCATATTTATTTTAGATCGACGAATCATTCCTTCATAAATATTATGAATTTGCTTACTAATTTCATAATTATCATTAAATATTTTATCTTTTAAACTGTCTATATCATTAAAATTAGATATATATGAATAAGTCGGATAAAATATATTCACAAATTTAGTCTTAGTTAATATTTGTACTAACATAGATAAAATCAAGCATGTCTTACCACTGCCACTTTTACCTTGAATCAACAAGTTTGGCGAATTAATATAATCCCAATCAATATCTTTATCGATTTTAATTTTTTCATTTTCGATTTTCAAATTAAAAATACTGTATCTAGTTTCTATCATATTGATAAGTTCATTAATTGATCCTTTATTTTTTAAATTAAACATAAGTGTCTATCTATTCAACCTCTCTTAAACTCCCCATATGCCCCATAAATTATTAATGTCGATTCAAATGATTTAGAATTGAATTGCTTGTTAAAAAATGCACGTACAATATATCAAAAGAATTCGTTAAAAACTACACAATATCCATAATAACTAAATATCAAAAAATATATGTAACAATTGATACATCCATCATTTGAAGTTAAATTCAATTAATAATATAAAAGCACTAACAATTAAATTATAAAAAACATCCTCGCTAGTACCTAATTCTGATATTTAATTTTCTTAAACCATTTCCTGCTTTAATTCTAAGACGTACCCAATGGTATCAAAAACTATTTTGAACTTTCCCTATCTTTTTCCAATTTTCTATTCTTATAAAATTTGCGTACAGTCCACGCATTTACCAACACAATTGGCCAGAAATATGAACCCTCTAATTTAAAACCACCATTGCTCATCTCAATCAAAATAGGTTCATTATTAAAGTAAACAGCTATCAACGCCATTATGGTTAAAATAATTGAAATTATGAACCAAAATAATACTTTTTTCATGTGCTATTCCTCCTTACACCAAGGTTAATTCAACAGAGAATCAATTACAAATATATAACTAACAATGAGCATAAATTAATAATTACTTATGTTTCGTTTATGATTAACTTTAAATAAGCAAAACAAAACAAAAAACACATAGCCCCTACTTCGCAAAAAGTTAGGATATGTGTAAAACTGAAAATAACTATTACTAGCTCTTTCCGGTATTAATTATAACAGAACTAAATATGATCTAAAACTGTTTCGCTTTTAGACAAAGGAATTACAGAATAACATAAGATAAGTATTCAAAGATTCAAAAGTGTAAATAATTTTGTTCCAATTGGCTATACAGTTTAAACTTGATAACACATCATTATTTAATAAATATCTGAAATATCTTATTTCAAACAATAAATGTGACATGATGTATCTATTTTACTTTTACATCAATAAAATCAAAAACACTAGGACGCCCCTCATATTGAGAAACTTTGCTTAATTTTCCTGTCCATGTATACTCTTTATTGAATTCTAAATCTTGATGAGATTCAGTCGTCATAACAATATCTACCTGTTTCCCTGCAATAGTTTTACCGATTAGATATGATGAAAAATTATTCTCATTTGAATTGAAATCGCTTAAATTATCTGTATCTCCACTAGTATCATCTATTTCACTTGTAAATTGTATTTGTTTGTTTAAATATTTTTTAGATGCTTCTTTATAATCATTGTCAAATGAATTTATTAAATCTTGTTTAGTGATTTTTATGTCATTATTCTTTTTACTAATACC
>NZ_AKGG01000014.1 GCF_000277645.1 Weissella koreensis KCTC 3621
ATAATAATATAGTATCAATATATTGAATCATGATCCAGCAAATTAACAAGTTTTTTTACTTCATTGTTACGATACTCGATAATAGGAACTCCATCAAAATAATTTTGCTTATACTTCGGCTTAGCTACATTGGTTATAACCATTCTGAGACCTGAAACAGTTCGATCTCCTTTAGCAGTATAAACCTTAATTAAATAACCATTTTCACGTCCATTCAAATCAAACTTTTTCTGATAATGAATACCAAACAAAGGATTCTTTTCTACTGAATCATCAGTAACCAGAACAACACCTCGTGGATCAATCGATTCAATCCGTTCTTCAGTATTCTTATCATCAATCGCTTTAAGGTATAACAACTCATAAGCTACTCCAAATACAGACAAATCTTTTTCCAGTTCGGTATCGTGAGATATATTGTCCATCTCATCAAAAGAATCTTGAATGGCTTTAATATTCTTTCCTGGTGCTGCTGTGTAGCTAAATGGTTTTCCTGTAACAAATCCAACAGCCATATCAGTAACATACTTAGCGTGATTTATTACTACCTTATTAGCTTTACTATTATTACTTAACTTACGAGTCAACACATCGTGTTTGCCGTTATAATAACGATCTAACTTATCGAATCGTTTCTTGTTATGAGCTTGTTTTCGCAATATAAAGTCTAATAATTTAAGACTAGGATTATTAACATCCCCTGCCAATTCTCTATCAATTGGAAATCCCAAAATGTTCCTCCTAACCAAAAAGGCCAGACGGTTTGTCTGACACCTTTACTGTTCTATTCTTATAAAGAACCATGAATACAAAGTAACGTATTACATCCATACTATGATCATGTTCTTTAACTGGCTTATCTTCACAACGTTTTCTGCGGTTACCTCCCAAATTATTCGTTAAAAACTAATTCTTCAAGGGCTTCAGTTGTCACCTTAGAAACATTAATATTTTGCTTCTTAGCAATGTTATTTAAATATTCTGGAATAGATATATTACGTCTAACTGTCTTTGAACGACCTTTTCTATACTCTTTCATTCCATATTAATTCCAATATGATATATTTCAAAAGTCGGATATTTTATACCACTAATTTGAATCGCTATAGTAACAACCAGAACTATTAAAGAGCTGGTTATTGCCATCATCATCACATTATTTAATTCCCTTCTGCTTTTTTTGTCATTTAGAATACGCTTCATAATGTTTGTACTTGTTATAGATATTAATATTCCAAACATGCCAACATAGAATCCAAAAACGATAGACACAAAAGTTACTATAGAATTCATTCCATCTTTAATTCCACTCATAGAAAAGATATTAAATTTAAAAGTATAAATAAATATTCCAATAAATATAGATATAACTATTGGCATTACTTTAAATTTATTCATAGTATCACCTCTTTTCTCTAATCCCTTATATCCTCTTTTATTGTATTAGGTGTAAAAACGGTTTGCATCTTTATTCTTATCATATGTAGGCTTTACGTAAATCATCTATAAACTTCCATCTTCGCTTACCACTCATAAAATAATATTCTTGAAAGTAAAGTCCATCTGTATTTTTATATGCGTATTTCATCGCCCTAACATCTTTTCTAATCTGCAAAATTTAAAATATTCTTCATTTCTTCAATGTATTTCTTTTCATATTTTGTAAATTCTGAATCGTTTTGAATTTTTTGAATTAATGAACTCAAATAAAAACCTTTTAATGTTGTTCCCTTGCTGTTATAAATTTATCCAGCCAACCACTCATATGATCCATTAATTTTATTAAGTACATTATCAATGCGAATGTACAAAGAACTTGAGGCCATATATTCATCTCCTTTTCTGTTTAATTTGTTAATTGAATTAATAAATTCATTTACAAAAAGTACAATACATTGTACTATAAATGCATACGAAATAACCCTATATATAACACGCTTGCACTTTTTATAGTATGACAGCTAAAGCTTTCTTGTTATATTTCTAGGTTTTATTTGTTATTCAAAATAATTAATTGTCTTAACAAACGTTATAGTACAACCTTTTGTGATTATTATAAAGGGTTAATTTCAATCAATTGTACTTTTATTAGAAATACCGGAGTGAATTAAAAATGTCTCTTTTAGATATAACTAAAAAAACAGCTAAAGAACGTGGCTTATCCCTTACAGATGTAGCAACAAAAGCAGGAATTGCACAAAAATCAATTTATCAATGGAAGACGGTTACACCGAAAGTTGATACTTTGAAAGCTGTTGCAGATGTATTAGGAGTAACTACCGATTATCTTTTAGGGACCACAGATGAAAAAAATCCCCATCGAGCTGATGAGGATGGCATGGAAGAATTTTACAGAATAGATCTCTCTCGTGTCCCAAAGTCAGAAAGAGACACGATTAAAAAAGCGTTAGATAAATATACACGTTTCCTCTTAGATGATATGTGGAAATAATATATATGCTAGATACTCAATTTAAATCATTATTCAATAAATCAGCATCCTTAGCATTAAAAGTGGCAATTTTTACTGATACAAAAGTTGACTTAATAACATGGGAAAACTATGTCCAACTTAAACTTAGAAATAAAAATAGGTGAAGAGTATTTCCCATATGAAATTAAAGACTTTTTATCTGGTAAGACTGTCTATAAAAATGGTCAACCAAGAATTGGAATAAACCCATACCTGCCTATAACTCGTCAGCCTTTCACTCTATCTCACGAATTGAGCCACTATATTTTACATATAAATAATAATTTATTTCAATCTCAAAACTTTAATAGTTTGATTAACGATGAATTTAATGGACGAAATTTAGAAGAACAAGAAGCTGATACGTTAGTAAGCTATATAATGGTTAATCCGTATGCTTTTATGCGTGCATTCGCTCTCAAAAACAATTAGGATGACATAACAGAATATTTTGAAATGTCCTCCACTGCTCTTTATCATCGAGTAATGTATTATCTTGTTTCTCAAAAAGAGTGCGATTTTTATGAATCACAACGCATTATTAAAAACTATGAAAATGGTAATTATGATGAGTTGTCTTCTATGTTATACATGGATATAAATAATTTAATCGATTATGCTGGTAGTTCTGAATTCGATTTTATTTCTGAATCTATATTTGAAATTATAAGTTAATATCATGTGCTAAGCATCCACAATAAAAGGCTCAAGGAGTAGGTATTATGAGTAAGAAGATCACTGACGAGAACGGAAACACATACGTTCAAAAGAAGCCTTTTTATAAGCGCGTCTGGTTCTGGATATTAGCAATCATTGTTGTAGCAATTATTGCTTCAAGTATGGGTGGAGATTCAGATGATAATAGTTCAAATGGATCATCACAAGCTGCTGATTCAAGTATTAGTAATGATTCTGAATCTAGTTCAGAATCAGAAAGTGACTCATCAGTTCCAACTGAATATAAATCAGCATTAAACAAAGCTAAGTCGTATTCATCTATGATGAACATGTCTAAGGCAGGTATTTACGACCAATTAACCGCTGATGCTGGTGAACAATTTAGTGCTGAAGCTGCACAATATGCAATTGATAATTTAGATGCTGATTATAATAAATATGCTCTGAAGAAAGCAAAGTCATACCAAGATGATATGTCAATGTCTCCAGATGCAATCCAAGAACAATTAACTTCTGACGCTGGAGAAAAATTCACTCCAGAAGAAGCAGCTTATGCTATTCAACATTTGAACGATTAATCCACTTCCCGCCTCTGGCGGGATACATATACGTGTTTAAAATTCACGATAAACTTTTTAAGGAGTAGTTAGTTATGAATGAAGAAAATAGTAAAGTAACGCCGCAAGAAGTTAAAGGATGGAGTTGGGGAGCCTTTATGTTTAGTTGGATCTGGGGATTTGGAAACAAGTCTTATCTAACATTTTTTACATTAATTCCTATCTTTGGTTTCATTTGGCGTTTCGTTTGCGGATTCAAAGGAAACGATTGGGCTTGGAAAAAAGGTAATTATTCATCTGTTGATGAATTTAAAAAAGTTCAGTCTACTTGGAATCGTGCTGGATTGTTCTTATTTATTTTAGCCATAGCTTTATCCGTTATTATTAACATAGCCATCCGCTTTATTTTGATTCCCGATCTTTTAAACATGTAATACTAGTAACCTCATCCCGTCTCTGCGGGATACATAAATATTTACATTGAAAGGCATAACAAGGATTTAATATGACACACTTTTCAAACACTATAGCTCCACCCTATATAATGTTAATTACAGCTTTACTAACATTTTTATGCGTAATAATTTTCATTATATTGCTTAATTTTTATGAAAAACATTTGAAAAAATAATAAATAAAAATTCCTACCAAAGTAAGGAATTATTGACCTGCAAGTCGTTAAACTGCCACGGACCTTTAGCTCAGTTGGTTAGAGCAAACGGCTCATAACCGTTCGGTCGTCGGTTCGAGTCCGACAGGGTCCATACGTGCTTAATATCCACGGTAAACTGTTTATTTTAAGGAGCAGGAAATGGATTTAGATAAAATATTATCTATATTTAAGAAGAAAAGTTTTTTGATAACATTGCTTTGTGTATTGTTAAGCATTGTCATGCTAATTGTGAGTGATAAAGCTAGTAAACAAAATACAGAACATAAACATGATCAAAAAACTTATTTATATATATCTGATAAATTGCTCTCTTATGATGATCTTTCATATCATAATACTGATAAAAATGGATTATTTAAATTCAAACCGAAAACCCATAAAAATACTCATTTGACAATTTATAATGGTGAAGTTAAAAATAAAGAAATTATCTTTGAATCTAAAAAATATGATAATTCTGAAATAACTTTAGATCTATCTAAAACAAAAGATTTTGAACAAAGCGGTGGCTTTCACATCATCGTAGTTGCAAAGCAAAAAGGACTTCCTAAAAATAAGAAATCATTTGATTTATCAAATAAATCTCCACTATATGAATCTTACGTTAGTTCACTAAATAGCGTTGAAGATGAAAAAGCAAGAAAAGAATATAGTGAGAGTGTTGAAAATGTAAAAACATCTAGTTCGAGTTCCGAACAAAGTTCCACAGAAATATCTACTTCGTCAGACTCTTCTACTGATATGAACAGTACAATTAAAGATTTAGTTGGTACTAGTTCTGATTTTAAGAAGGTAAAGGTCAATGGTAGTTACGTTGCTGATCCATATAATGCAGTAATAACCGTAACTTCTGATAAAGATGTTCGTGTAGTCATGGCGGCCATTCTTGAAAATATGCAAAAAAATGCTGGTGATAAGTTAAATAATTTTGATTCTATTTCTATCAGCATAAAAGATTCTAATGGAAATTATGCACTTAAAACTGATTACAATGTATCTACTATTATGAATAATTCAAAAGTGTACGAACCATTTAAGGTCAAGTCATTGGCTAATAGCTGGTCTGAAAATTAACACAACAAATAAAAAAACGCATATCCCCAACTCCGCTAAAAGTAAGGATATGCGTCAAAAAATGAAAGTAACTAGTTAAAGCTCTTTCGAGTATTTATTATACCAGACCCGAGCATATCTTTAAAACTACTTACTCATTATTAGATTTTTTAGGCTAGGGGCCTTAAAGGAGAAATAAGATGAGTATTAAAAAACAATCTAACGGAACTTATAATGTTCGAGTTACTTTCTCGGATAATTTAGGTAAGCGCCGTGAGAAAAATAAAAAAGTATCAATTCCCTAACTTTGGCCAAGAAATGGGAACGTGATATCTTAAATAAAGTTGATGATGGTGAATTTGATAAGTTCAATTCAAACATGACGCTAAATGACGCTTTTAAATCTTGGTTAGATATTTATTCTAAAAAAGTTTTGCCATCAACTTATCGTAAAGCTGAAAATTTTATCCATTTAAACAGGTCATGAGTACATTGGTTTCACTTGAAGTAATTCAGAAGAACCCATTTGATAAAGTTACTTTTCCAAAAGCAAAACCTGCTCCAGTATTTATGGACCGAGTTGATTATTATAAAAAGGATCAGCTAAAATCATTTTTAGATACAGCTGAAATTTTATATGCTGATAAAAAGTACCATGTGTATGCTCTCTTCCGTCTCTTAGCGTTTTCTGGAATGCGTAAAGGTGAAGCTTTAGCTTTGGAATGGAAAGACATTAATTTTGACGGATGTACCATTGCTATTAATAAAGCCTTATCAGTAGACAAGAATGGCAATACGATTTTGAGTACGCCTAAGACAAAAGCTGGTAATCGTATTGTCAAAATTGATAAAATTACCATTAACATATTAAAACATTATCAAGCTATTCAAGCCACATCTATTCTTAAAAGTGGTCTAAAGGCTAAAGGATTTGTCTTTACGAATAATGACCTACAATCTTATATGAAAATTCAAAAGCCACGTAAATGGTGTGAAACAATTACTAAGAAAGCAGATTTACCTCGTATTAAAATTCATGGATTTAGACATACCTATGCTACTCTTTCAGCTCAAGCTGGAATGAATATCAAGCAACTTCAATATCAATTGGGGCATGATGATGTTCAAACAACCTTGGCAATTTATACTGCTGTAACTGAATAAATGAAGGAAACTACTGCTGATATCTTTACCAGTTTAGTTAATTTCTAAAAAGTACCCACTCAGGTACCCTTTTATTCGAACTTCGGCGAACATTTGGGGACTTCAACGAACACATGTATAAAAAACAAACCCCGTCATATCAACGATTATCGCGATACAACGGGATTTGTTTTTTTATATTAAGGAGACAACGGGATTTGAACCCGTGCGCCGGCTCTACACCGGTTCGGCGGATTTCGAGTCCGCTGCATTACCACTCTGCCATATCTCCAACAAATACTATAGTTAATTATAACCATAATATTTAAGCGAATCAACTAAAAAAACCACATCAAATTAAATTTGACATGGATTACAAATGTGATTTAAGTAAAAAAAGAACCCTTAATTCTTTGTTGATTCACGTTTAGCATAGCCGTGTGCCAACAAGACTTCAGACGTTTCTAATTCTTCATTATTCATTAATTTTGTTAACATCCGCATTGAAACAGCCCCAATATCATAAATTGGTTGGATAACTGAACTCAATTGTGGTCGAGTCATAAGAGTAATATGTGAATTATTCACAGTAACTACTTCAAAATTATCAGGAATCTTAACATTATTATCAGTCATATAGTTAAGTACTCCAGCAGCCATTTCATCATCTACTACTACAGATGCTGTAGCACCAGAATCACGAATTTCATCACCTAATTGGTAACCACTCTCATACTCATATTCACCAGCAAAAATCAAATCTTCATCATATTCAATTCCAGCATCTTCCAATGCATTTTGATAACCCTTTAATTTAAAATCACTATTAATTGTTTGATTAAGTGGTCCTGAAATGAAACTAATTTTTTTATGTCCGCTTGCAATTAATTTTTCTGTAATTTCTTGCACAGCAGAAATATAATCAATGTTGACTGACGGCTTTTGATTTTTTAAATCTACCGATCCTGATAAGACAACTGGCACATTAGACTTATCCAATTCTTCTCGTAAACGATCATCAATGATATTTCCCATGTATAAAATACCATCAACTTGTTTACTTAATAATGATTCCACTACTTCAGATGCATTCTTTTCTTCCGAATTAGCTAAAATAATTTGATAGTTGTACATTCGTGCAACGTCATCAATTCCACGTGATAATTCTGAAAAATAGATATTTGTTACATCAGGAATCACGATTCCAACAGTTGTACTTTTCCGTGATGCCAATCCACGCGCAACTGCATTAGGTCGATAATTTAAATTAGCAATAACTGCTTCAACTTTATCTTTAGTTTCGCTACGCACATTTGTATTTCCGTTGACAACCCGTGAAACGGTAGCCATTGATACTCCTGCTTCGCGTGCAACATCATAAATTGTAACCGCTTGTTTTTCCATATTAAGTACCTCCTTTTGATAAATTAATTGATATAAAGGCTATTATATCAATTTATGAAAATAAATACAACCGTTTTCATTCCTAATTTACCAGGGGCTAAGCAACATTTTCACAATGTCTTTATTAAAAAAACTACTAAATTATGTAAATCAAATGAAAATTTTATCATAAAAGTGTAAAATATACATTAATATATTGATAAGGAGTAATATTATGTCTTCAAAAATTAATCAAGTTCAACAATGGCTAAACACCAACCAATTAGATGTTGCATATTTTTCGGATTTCCATTCTATCTCATACTTAACTGGTTTCGAGTCGGACCCTATTGAGCGCATTTTAGCATTAGTTGTTTTTGCTCAAGATGATCCAATTATTTTCGCTCCGGCGCTAGAAGTTGAGGCGGTTAAATCAACAGGTTGGCAATTCCCAGTTTATGGATACCAAGACCATGAAAATGGTTGGCAAATCCTTGCTAATCACATTAAAGAAAATACCAATCACTTAACTCATTGGGCGATTGAAAGTGAACAATTAACATTGGCTCGCGCCGAATTGATTAAATCTGCATTGCCCGAAATTAAATTTGAAGGTGATCTGACAGAAATAATTCAAAATATGCGCTTGCATAAGTCAGACGATGAAATTAAGAAAATGCATTTAGCTGGTGATGATGCCGACTTGGCATTTGAAGCAGGCTTTGCTGCTCTTCAAACTGGAACGACTGAATTATCAGTCGCAGCCAGTCTAGAATTTGAGACTAAGAAACGTGGAATTCCTGGAATGTCATTTGAGACATTAGTCCAATTTGGTGCCCATGCTGCCGATCCTCATGGTGCCACGGGGTTAACTGAATTAAAGAAGGGTGATATGGCGCTCTTTGACCTAGGTACAATTCATGATGGTTATGTCTCTGATGCAACTCGAACAGTCGCTTTTGGTAATGTTTCGGACCATCAACGCGATGTTTATCAAGTCGTCTTAGAAGCTCAACTTGCTGCTCAATCACAAGTTAAGCCCGGTATGACTGCCAGTGAATTAGATGGTATTGCTCGTGATGTCATTACCAAAGCAGGTTATGGAGAATACTTTGTCCATCGTCTAGGCCATGGACTTGGTTCTTCTGTCCATGAATTCCCACAAATCATGGGTGGAAATGATTTAGTACTTGAACCTGGAATGGCCTTCTCAATTGAACCTGGAATTTATATTCCTGGTGACATGGGAGTTCGGATTGAAGATTCAATCGTATTAACAGAATCAGGTGCTGATTCATTTACTCATCTATCAAAAGATCTTAGAATTATTGATTAATTTAAAATATAATAATATCTCTTGTAAACTCTGAAAATTGAGCTTAATTTTCAGGAATTTATGCTGTTTAATATGTTAACTCCAAATTAAAAGACTAGTTAGAACCAATCTCTAACTAGTCTTTTTTTACTTATTAATTTAACCCATAATTGTAATCACTATCATCCATAACTTCAACTTGACCAAGTCTATAACCGTTTCCAACCTGTGAGAAGAAGTCATGATTAGATGTAGTCGTTGAAATCCCATTCATAACAATGGGATTAACATCATCAGCACTATCTGGGAAAATAGGATCTTGCCCCAAATTCATCAAAGCCTTGTTGGCGTTATAACGAATGAAAGTTAAGACTGATTCTGACCATCCCATTGGGTCATATAATTCATGTGTAAATTGCTCTTCATTATTATATAAATCTAGTAAGAATTCATACATCCAATTCTTAAATTCAGCTTGCTCACCTTCACCCAACTCATTAAAGCCAAGTTGGAATTTATATCCAATGTATGTTCCATGCACAGATTCATCACGTAAAATTAATTTAATAATTTCAGCAACATTGTTCAACTTATTATGTCCTAAATAGTAAAGCGGGGTGTAAAATCCTGAATAAAATAAGAATGTCTCCAAAAAGACAGATGCTACCTTCTTTTGAAGGGCTGTTCCATTTTGATAGACAGCATTAATTTTATTTGCCTTATATTGTAAATATTCATTTTGATTAGTCCATGAAAAAATCTCATCAATTTCTTCTGAACTATTTAATGTTTCAAAAATTGATGAATATGACTTAGCATGCACTGATTCCATAAACTCGATATTATTTAAGACCGCTTCTTCATGCTGTGTTCGAATATTTTCCTTTAATGAGGTCATCCCATCTTGAGATTGAAGTGTGTCTAATAAGGTTAAACCACCAAACACGTGCCCTACCAAATAATGTTCCTCTTCAGTCATTTTTCGCCAATCATCCAAGTCATTTGACAAAGGAATTCTGGTATCGAGCCAAAATTGTTCAGTTAATTTCTCCCATGTTGCCTTATCAATCTGATCCTCAATAACGTTCCAATTGATTGCTTGATAATTCTCCGCCATATCTAATAATTCTCCCTATCATTTTCTTAAATTGAACATGATTCACACTCATTGACACCCAATTCACCGTCATCATCAGTATAAGTTCGAATATAATAAACTGATTTAATATTCTTATGATAAGCATACATCCTTAAGATATTCAAATCACGAGTGGTCATCTTATTGGTACGCCCATTTTTCCACTCATAAAGTCCTTCTGGCAAAGTAGAACGCATAAACAAAGTTAAAGCCATCCCCTGATCAATATGTTGTTGAGCAGTTGAATAAACATCAATTACTTTCCTCATATCAAGATCATACGCTGATTCATAATATGGAAGTGTATCATTTTTCAAATATGGCGCTGGATAATAAATTTTACCAATCTTTTTCTCTTGTCGTTCCTCAATCTTATTAATAATTGGATGTAACGAAGCCGTTGAATCATTTACATATGAGATTGATCCAGTCGGTGCAATTGCTAACCGGTAAGCGTTATAAAGTCCAAATTTTTGTATTTGTTCTTTTAAATACTGCCAATCAGCTTGATCTGGAATATGGTGTTGCTTGAATAATTCCTGAACTTTTTCTGTCTTAGGTTGGAAATTATTTTGTAGATACTTATCAAAATATTTTCCATTAGCATATTCAGATTCTTCAAACCCATCAAAAGTAATTTTCCGCTCTTTAGCAATCTGATTCGAGGCCAATAATGAGTAATAGTTTAGCATCATGAAATACATATTGGTAAAGTCCAAAGCTTCTTCATCACCATAATACATCTTATTTTTAGCAAAATACGCTGCTAATCCCATCGCACCAAGACCGACAGCATGTAGTGCTTGATTTCCTTTTTGGACTGATGGTACAACATCTAATTTTGAATTATCTGAGACAAACGAAAGGGCCCGAATCATAGTTTCAACTGATGAAGCAAAATCATTAGTCTCCATCATATTAACGATATTAGTTGATCCCAAATTACATGAGATATCAGTCCCCATTTCTTCATACTCTTGTTTATTATTAATAATGCTTGGCGTTTGAACCTGCAAAATTTCTGAACAAAGATTGGAAGAAACCACCTTACCTGAAATTGGATTAGCGCGATTCACTACATCCAAATTAATAATATATGGATAACCAGACTCTTGCTGTAACTTTGAAATTTCATTTTCTAAATCACGGGCCTTAATCATAGTTTTTTTAATACGCGGATTAGCAACCAAATTATCATACTCATCAGTTATGTCGATATAGTTGAAAGGTTCCCCATACTCTCTTTCCACATCGTAAGGTGAAAAAAGATACATCATAGCGTCTTTTTTGATTAATTCATAAAACTTATCTGGAACAGTAAGCCCCAAAGAAAGGGTCTTAACCCGTATTTTCTCATCAGCATTTTCCTTTTTAGTCGACAAAAATTGCATAATATCTGGATGGAAAACTGATAAATATACTACCCCTGCTCCTTGGCGTTGACCCATTTGGTTGGAATAGCTAAATGAATCTTCTAATAACTTCATCACTGGTACAACCCCGGATGCAGCATTAGCAGTCCCTTTAATCGTTGCACCTGCTTCTCGTAAATTAGATAAATTAATTCCAACTCCGCCACCCATTTTAGATAACTGTAATGCTGAATTAATGACGCGTCCAATGGAATTCATATCATCAGTCGTCTGCAAGACGAAACAGGAAACTAATTCTCCTCGACGTGCCTTTCCAGCATTCAAAAATGATGGAGTAGCTGGTTGGTATCGTTGATGAATCATTTCATTAGCTAAATTCATTACTAATGTCTCATCACCATTGGCATAAAACAAAGAGTTCATGGCCACACGATCAATATAATTTTCAACATAGAAACGTTGGTCGTTTGTTTTTAATGCATATTGTGCATAAAATTTGTATGCTGCCATAAATGATTTAAATTTAAATTGTTCTGACTTGAGGAAAGCATATAGTTGTTCAATAAAAGCAAAGTCATATTGATTCAACATATCTTTATCAATAAACTCGTTCTCTAGTAAATAATCAAATTTAGCTTTTAAAGAATCAAATTTAAGTGTATTTGGAATAACATTTTCTTTTAAAAATGCTTCTAATGCTTCACGATCTTTGTCAATTTGAATCATCCCATTTTTTGGAATATTTAATTCATTATTCAAATCAAAATAAGTTACTTCATCTTGATTCAACGTGTCTAATGCCATTTCATATACTCCCTTATTATCAGATCAAATAAAAAAGACCAATGGTTAAAATAACTTTGGCCCTCTTTATAAACCAACCACTCAATTAATATTTTGTATTAATTGCATCTTAATTTAGATTGCCATACGTAATTTCTTTAATAAATCTGGTCGGAATCCCTTAATGGGCTCTTGTTGATCTGCAAAAACAACTGGGACAGCTTGATAACCTGCACTTTTCAAAAAGTTCATTGCTTCAGCATCATCCTCAACATTTTTTTCAGTAAATTCAATCCCGTACTGTATTAATGTTTTCTTAGTCATCATACATTGCACACAATTATTCTTTGTATAAACTGTGACTGACATGGTTAAAATCCTCCAATTTATTTCTTTTATTTGCACCTTTTTCGGAATGCTTTATGTGCTTTAGTATACCTACGAAAATAACATAAAGCAATATTGAAATTAAATCATTTTCGTGTTAAGGATAAAATAAACCGCTTTAATTAGCTATTTAAAGCCATTTAACAACAAACGTTATTGAGAAACTAAATCTAACGCAATGTTATATTTATTATGCAAAAGAGTTGTTTAACTTTTAAAAATGGAGTATCTTTATACTATTATATTTAACAAGGAGCCTCAAATGATTATCAACTTAATCTATACCTCAATTGCTGGAAATACTAAAAAATTCATTGATAATTTAATTGAATTCTCACAACATAACGAAATTAATTATCAATTTAAAGCTATTGAAATTTCTGCAAACACACAACTAAACACTTTAGATCACCCAAGTTTTGTTTTTGTCCCAACCTATTTAGATGGTGGTAATGGCATTCATAGCGGTGTGAAAGAGATCCTCACTACTCCACTCTTTGAATTTCTTGAAGATCTACCTGATACTAAAAATATTTTAGGCGTCATTGGATCAGGCAACAAAAATTTTAATGCGCAATATGTTTTAACTGCTCGACGTTATGCTATTAAATTTGGTGTTCCTTTAATTGACAACTTCGAATTACGTGGTGTTCCAACAGATGTTGAACGTATCTTTAATAATATTATGACCAGGCTAGATCAAAAGATATCAAATCGACCACTTCAATTTAAACCAACAAAGGCCTATCAATGCATTTCTAACGCTGTGACTGAACTTATAATGATTGATGAAAACCAACAGTTGGTTTCCCCTATCTTTGCTGGAAGCAATTTTAACTTGTCTTCGCAGGCATTAGACCCTATAGAATTAGAAAGACCCGAGGAACTGTATTCTATTCAAGTTAAAGCCTTAACCATTCAACACTATTGGTTGGTACCTCGAACAATCTAAGAACAATATAATTTTTTATATAATTAATAAAAATACCCTTACCATTGAAAGTTAAACTCCAACGGTAAGGGTATTTTTATATTTTTAATTAATCAACTAAATTTTTCAAATAGTCTTGTAATCTAAAAATAGCATTTTGTACTGTATTTGATTCTTCACTATCAAGGTCACTAAACATCGTATGTGTAAGTCCCCGGTGAAAAGCATCATGGGAACGACAAACTGCTTGTCCTTTGGCAGTTAAAACGATTAGAACAAGACGTCGATCAACATCATCACGCTGACGTTCAACATAACCCTTGCGGAATAATTTATCAATCGAACTAGTCATTGTACTTGGTGTTACATGTACAATATGAGCTAGTTTTGATGCGGCCACTTCACCTTGTCCACCAATCGCCGCAATAATGTGCATATCCTTTAGTGTAATATCACTAAACTCAGAGTCACGCAGTGAGGCCTCTTCTATCCACATTGCATTATTAAAAACATCAACAAGTGAAGTATTCACATCTTCAAAAGAAATTTTATCCGCCATTTTCACCATCCTTATTTCTATCAAATTATCTAGAAACATCCGATAATTTGAACTTCTAAATATTCGACACTTCATCTTAACGTGATATTTATTTTTTGTCAAATATCATCGTAAAGATAAAAGCGACCGGGTAAAAAAATTCCGATCGCTTCTCTTCTATTCAGTAATTTATCAAATGATAGAATTATTTATTAAATTATTCTAAACCTTCATCCAATGCCTCTGGGAAATTATCACGAACAATCTGTGCTTCGTGTTTAGACAGCATTGGGAAGTCTGAATCTTGACCAAGATCCAAGTGATACATTCGATCACGTGGTGACATTTCACCAGCAGCATGTTCCACCTCAACAAAGTAATCATCAAATTGATCAACGGTGTCTGGCTTATCTGCAATTGACTTCAATTCCAACTGTGATACCAACAAAAGAACTCGAATGTCTTGACCCAAACTATCGATTAATTCTTTTTGTTCTGGTTGTAGATACAAAGTTACAGCGGCTTCAGCTGGCTTACCAATCAAGTCATTATTACGAGCTACTTCTAAGGCTTTATTGACCGCTGATCGGATATCCATAAACTTAGTCCAACGCGTTAACAATTCGCTATCATGATCCAAATCTTCCACTTCAGGCATATCTGTCAAATAAGCAAATTCACCTGTCTCATTAGGCAAATATTCAAAAATTTCTTCTGCTGTATGAGGCAAAATTGGTAGCATCAGTTTATTTAAGCTCACTAAGATTTTATACAAAACTGTTTGCACTGAGCGACGTAAAATACCATTTGGTGCTTCAACATACAAAACATCCTTGTTGAAGTCCAAGTAAAATGCTGACAAATCAACATTAATAAAGTTCATTAATGATTTATTAACGGCTTGGAAATCATAACGATCATATGCAGACTTCAATTCAGCAACTAGATCATTAAAACGCGCATAGAAATATTGATCAACAGGTGTCATATCAGCAAAAGCGACTTGATCTTTCTGAGAATCAAAGTCACTAGTATTAGCTAGCAAGAATCGCATTGTATTTCTAATCTTACGATAACTGTCTGAAGTTTGCTTAAACCCATCCATGGTAACACGGACATCCTGAGATGTATCAACCGTTGATACCCAAAGACGAATAATATCAGCTCCCATACTATCAGTAATCTCATTTGGTTCAATCGTATTTCCAATGGATTTAGACATTTTTTCACCATTAGCATCTAAAGTGAATCCTTGTGAAAGAACGCTCTTGTATGGTGCATGACCAGTTGCTGCAACCGAAGTAATAATTGATGAGTTAAACCATCCACGGTATTGATCAGAACCTTCCAAGACAAGATCAGCTGGGAACTCTAAATTATCTCGCGTTGCCAAAACACCTTGATGAGAAGTCCCTGAATCAAACCAAACATCCATAATGTCATTTTCTTTAGTAAATTGACCATTTGGTGAATGTTCATTTGTATAACCTTCTGGCAAAAGTTCCTTAGGTTCTTTTTCAAACCAATAAGTTGAACCATTCTCTTCCACTAATTTGGCTACATGTTCAATAATATCTGGGTCTAGGATTGCTGTTCCATCTTCTGCATAGAAAATTGGAAGAGGCACGCCCCAAACACGTTGTCGTGAAATTACCCAATCACCACGATCTTTCAACATATTGTAAAGGCGTTTTTTACCCCAAGCTGGTGAGAAAGTAACATTATCCAATTCAGATAGTAAATCATCTCTAAAATCAGCTACTGAAGCAAACCATTGTGGCACAGCTCGATAGATAACTGGTTTCTTAGTTCGCCAATCAAACGGATATGAATGCGTAATATCTTCTTGCTTTAAGAGAACCCCTTGATCAGATAACTTCTTTAATGAGATTGCATTTGCATCCTCATAGAAGACACCTGCAAAGTCAACTCCAGCTTCTTCAGTCATTTTACCTTGATAGTCTACCGGTACTGCTATTTCTAGGTTGTACTTTTGCCCAACATAAAAATCATCTTCCCCAAATCCAGGCGCAGTATGAACTAATCCGGTCCCTGCATCAAGAGTAACAAAGTCTGCCAACATTACTAATAACTCAACATCATCATAGAATGGATGTTGTGCAGTAATATATTCCAAATCTTTTCCAGTAAATTCAGCCAAAACTTCATAGTCTGACCAACCAAATATTTCAGCATCATGAGCTAACAATTCAGTAGCAATGATATACTTCTTATCTGATCCAGATGGCTTTACTTGTGAATACTTAAATTCAGCATTCAATGAAATTCCACGAGAACCAGGAATGGTCCAAGGAGTTGTCGTCCAAACCACAAAGTAAGTATCATTATCTAGAAGTCCCTTACCGTCCTTCACTTGTTCTGCATAATATGCAGTTGGTGAAGTTACATCATGATACTCAATTTCTGAAAGAGCCAAAGCAGATTCAGAAGACCATGACCAAAAGACTGGCTTTTTACCTTTATAGATATAACCTTTTTTAGCCATGTCACCAAAGACTCGCAATTGAGCTGCTTCAAATTCAGGCATTAAGGTAAGATATGGGTGGTCCCAATCGGCAGCAATTCCCAAGCGCTTAAAGTCATTCATTTGCTTTTTAACTTGCTTGTGAGCAAATTCATCGGCCATTTTACGCCAAATTACTGGTCCAACTGCTTTACGATCTTTTCCCATCTTGGTCAATTGTTGTTCAATTGGCAAACCGTGTGTATCCCAACCAGGAATAAATGGTGAACGGAATCCGTTCATTGACTTGTAACGAACAATAATATCCTTAGAAATTTTGTTCATCGCATGTCCAATATGAATATTTCCATTGGCGTATGGAGGTCCATCATGCAAAATAAACGTAGGTTTTCCTTCGTTTAATTTCTGACGAGCTTCATAGACTTTATTCTCTGCCCAAATCTTTTCACGTCGTACTTCATTGACGGGTAAATTACCACGCATCGGAAATTTAGTTTTACCGATATTCAATGTATTTTTAATTTTCATTAATTTAGCACTCCTATTTTGTATTTTTAAATAAAAAGTCCGCATTGATTAACTTAATAATCAATGCGGGACGTTAGTTTATTAACGTGGTACCACCCGAGTTCGCCAAAAGGCCTCAAAATATTATCATCTTTAATTTGGTCTTTTAGTGATAAGTATTAAGTTTAACTTTTTCGGCTCACACCATCCCGAAATCGCTTAAAAGTACTCTTAATACCGTTTGGTTAAAAAACTCTATTTATAATAAACTAAAATTAATCTTTATTCAAGAATTGATCCCGATTTTGATCTTTTTCAGGTAGAACAACTACAGTATCAACGTCATCAGATTTAGACGTTGCTTTAGCTTCATCAGAAAATTCTGCTAACTTTGCTTGTACAGCAGACTCAAAATCTAAATCAGCTGTTGAAGATATTGGCATAGTAGCTGCTGAAGACATTGGATTAACCGCAGCTGAAGATGTTGGCATAGTAGCTGCTGAAGATGCGGCTACTAATTTTTCATTCGCTGCTGAACCAACTGTTAAGCCTTCAATTTCAGACCAACCATTATCATTATTCACTAAATCAATTTGATTTTTAAGAATTCCTGTCAACTTACTTTTAAATGATAACATTTCTTGAGTTAAAGCATCTTTCTCGGCTTTCAAACGATCAATTTCAACTTGTGAATCATTCTTAATTTTATCTGCATCTCCATTGGCCTTAGTAATAATTTCATTGGCCTTTGAAGTAGCATCCAAAACAGTCTTTTGAGCTTGAGATTCGGCTTGTGAACGAGTTGCTTCCACCTCTGACTCAGTTTGCTTCTTCAAACGTTCGGCAGCTTCTTGCGCAATCAAGATTGAGGAATTAACTGATTGTTTCATTTCCTCTACTTGTTGGGCGTTGGCTTCTGCATCAGCCACCTTAGTCTTCAAAGTTTGATTCTCATTAATCAAATTTTCAAAATCAATTACAATTTGATCCAAAAAGTCATTAACCTCAACTTTATCGAATCCGCGACCGCGACTAGTAAAATCTTTTGAATGAATTTCTTGTGGTGTTAATGCCATATCTCTAACCTCTTCCTATTTTTTGATAACATTTAAGCTAATTCGCCATTTATCTTTTTTTGTTTGTCCATTTATTTCAGTTATTTTTAATCGGCCATAGCGCCGGACCGAAATCAAATCGTTAATTGCTACGACCTCATCCGGGCGATCCATTACGGTCCAATTGATTTTAACTGAACCATGTTCAATCAACTCTTTTGCTTTGGACCTAGATATATTATACCCATTTGCGACAATAATATCCAACCTTAACGAAGCTGCCAACGTTTCTTCTAGTAAGTAATCCTGTAAGGGGTGTAATACGTCCCTGATATCTACTTCTAAATATCGAACTTTAACCCGTCCAATCCGCTCTAAATCAGGTGATTGTTGAACAAATTGTGCAATTGGATTAGTGACAATAATTTGCCAATTTTTCTGTTCGTCGGTAATAATATCGCCAATTCTATTTCGCTGTAAACCAGAATTAATTAATGCCCCTAAAATATCACTGTGATGTAATTCAGCAAATTTGATTGGATAATTAATTTGTATAACTTTCAAATCAAAATCATTAATATTCCAATCATAATAACTAGGAACTAATAAACCACGTTGGCTTTCAGCGTCTTCATAACCGCCCCAAAAATTAACTTTAATTTCATCATCACCATTAATCAACGTTTCCAAAATATAACGTTGACGAGGGTTCAAAAAATCGGTCAGGATAGGTCGATATTCATCATGCGCTTGTCGTAAAAGTCCTTCAGCAAAATCAATAAATTCTGATTCATAAGGTCGAAAATGTTGTTTAATTTTATCAACCATTTTCTCATCTCATTTCATTTTTAATTAATAAAACATTTGGCTAAGCATTCTTAATCCGAATTCAGCTGCTTCTAAAATTAAAATTGCAATCAGTGGTGAAAAATCTAACATACCAGTTCTAGGTAAAAGTTTTCGAACTGGTTCAACAATTAAATCACTCATCCATGTAGCCCATTGACCAAATTTACTTTGTAAGGCACCTGGAAACCATGACATCAAAGCAGTAATTACAATTAATAATTCTAATCCAGAAATTGCAAAGTGTAATAAAGCAAAGATTAAATTCATAAATACCCCTATTTAATTTTCAAAAGAGTTTCCTAGATTTTGTGAAATCGTTCCTGAAATTTCAAAATTATGTGGTGTCGCTAGGAAAATAGATTCTCCAATTCTTTGGACACTACCTTCAACAGATTGTGCAGCTCCAGCTAAATAATCTACTATCCTCATTGATTGAGAATTATCAATTGAACTAAAATTGATCAATGCTGCATTACCATTTAAAATCTCATTTACAATTTCTTTAACATCAGAATAAATTCGTGGCTCAAAAACCACTATTTTAGCTGTGTCTCCTAATTGTGCATCCATAGCTAACACATTTGGCCGTTGCACTTTAGGCTTTGGTCGTGAATCCGCATTATTAGCTGTATTAGCATTTCCAGTATTAGTGGATGGCTCTTCTTCATTATTATTTGATTCATCATAATACTCTTGTGATGATGAATTATATTCATAGTCTTCTTCATTAGAATTAAAAAAATTAGAAACTTTTTGCATAAAGCTCATATCCTATTCTCCGTTAGTTGTTACCCCGGTTTTTCCAGTTAAAGAATGGTGGACGTTCTACTTCTTCGTCATCTACTGTGTCATTTGATGAAAAAGTATCAAATGATTGAGTCCCAGCATTAGGGTCAGTCATTTTTGTTGCATCCGCTGGATTTGAATTCATATTTTGATTCGTATCGTAAGCATTCCATCCATCAAAAGGATCATTAGTTTTGACATTATTATTGATAGAAGAATTACCATCTGTCGCTGCTGCAGTATTATTAGTATTTGCTTGATTTAAATTTAATTCTGGCTTAGTTTGTGCTTCTCGATCGATTCCAGTTGCAACAACCGTCACAACAATTTCTTCACCCAAAGCTTCATCCAAAGTGGTACCAAAGATAACATTGACATCATCCCCAGCAGCCTCTTTAATTGCATCAGCTGCTTGCTGAGCCGCAAACAATGGCATACTGTAGCTTCCCTTAACAGAGAGCAAGACGTCTGTTGCTCCATCGATCTTAGACTCTAATAAGGGTGACTTAATGGCAGCCTTAGTGGCATCGGTTGCTGCACTTTCTCCACTAGCTGAAGCAATTCCCATGACAGCAGTTCCCTTATTCTCCATTACCGTTTTAACGTCAGCAAAGTCGACGTTGATTAGTCCTGGATTCGTGATCAATTGTGAAATTCCACTAACTCCATTTACGAGGACAGAATCGGCCATTTTAAAGGCGTCAACCATTGTAGTATTTCGATCCAAAACTTGAAGAAGGTTGTTATTTGAAACAACGATTAATGAATCAACATTTTTCTTTAGATTGGCAAGTCCTTCTGCTGCTGCTGTTCCACGCTTAGGGCCTTCAAAACTAAATGGTCGGGTTACAACCCCAACAGTCAAAGCACCTGCTTCTTTAGCAATACGGGCAATAATAGGGGCAGCCCCAGTTCCTGTACCACCTCCCATTCCAGCAGTAACGAAGACCATATCAGCACCGTTTAAAGCTTCTGCAATTTCAGCTTCAGATTCAGATGCCGCATCGGCTCCAACTTCTGGTCGAGCACCAGCACCTAATCCTTTAGTCTCTTTTGATCCAATTTGGATTTTAATTTCCGCTGGTGAACTAGCGAGGGCTTGAGCGTCGGTATTGGCAACAATAAATTGCACACCACTAACACCACTGGCGACCATCTGAGCGATTGCGTTTCCACCACCACCACCAACACCAATTACTTTAATTGCTGCTCCTACCGGTTGATTTTCGATTTGCATTTCCATTCGGATAATCCTCTTTCATAAATTAATTCTTTAATTAAACAACTCACTAAACCAATTTTTTATTCTATCCATAATACCAGGTTTACTATCATTGTTTATTGAGTTATTTGGAATACTTGGTTGAATCAGTTGTTCTTCTTCTATAATCTGTTCATTTGGAACTCGAACAACATTTTTTTCATATTTCTTAGATTCATCATTTGTAGGCTCAACTGTAAATGGTAACCCTAGCATCGCCTGTTTTACAATTAAAGCAACTTTATTTTGTTGTGCTGCATAATTCACTAAAGCCCAAGCCCCAACGTATGCCGGATTCTGCAAACCAATTTCATGAGGCATAAATAATTTTGCATTAATCCCATATGCTGCTTGTAAAATATCTTGGGTGTATCGCAAGGAAGAACTCCCTCCTGACACGATCATACCACCAGGTAATTGAAAGGCCGAAATAGTATCTAAACGTTCACCTAACTTAGTTACAATTTGTTGCATCCGAGCACCGATAATTTCACTTAATTCTAATTCAGAAATTCGAATCGGCTTTTTACCAACTGGTTCAACAGTTAGTAAATGTGCCTCATTAGCATATTGTGGTGCCGACACTCCAGCATCTAGTTTAAGTTGTTCCGCATCTTGATTACTGATATTCAAGACCTGACTGATATCATTAGTAATATTAAATCCACCAGCCCCATAGGTTGAAA
Organism: Weissella koreensis KCTC 3621; assembly: GCF_000277645.1. The sequence continues at coordinate 22,055 of NZ_AKGG01000014.1, forward strand.
TGAATTTAATTTGATGATTTTGCACGATTGTGGCAGTCGTTTGACCTGCACCCAGATCCAGCAAAATTGTGCCAAATTCTTGTTCGGCATCTGTTGCAATGGTCTGGCTTGCAGCCAAGGGGGCCAAAACCAAATCTCGAAGATTTAGACCAGCCTTTTGAATTGCCGAGCGTAAGTTAGAAACCAATAGACGTGGACCAATATAGGCCGTGGCACTCAATGTTAAATGCGTTCCAACCATATCATTTGGATCAAGAACCCCACCTAAATCATCAACAGTGAATTCTTGAGCCGTTAAATCTAATACAGTTTGATCATGTTCCAATGGGATATTAACGGCAGCTTTTGTTGCAGCTACTACATCTTGGTAAGAAATATGTTGTGAATCTTGTGTTGTTACTGTTCCACGCACCAACCTCATTTGAATTGAATTGGCGGGGATACTTGCAATAACTTCAGTAAATTCTTGATTTGTCTGTTTTTTAACTTGCGATAAAGCTGCTTTGATATCCTGCGCCGTAGCGTCTATATCAACAACAACTCCTCGTTTTACGCCGTGGGAAATTGACCTCCCGACCGCAATCACATTCACTTGTTGATCTCTAACATCAGAAACTAAAACCTTAACTGTACTAGTTCCTACATCAAGACCAACAATAACGCCGTGATTAGCCATTGCCGATCCTCCTCTACCGTCTATTTTTTTATTATATTATTTTCAGTTTTATACTTAAAATAATACCATACATAACTGGATAAATCCTATTAATTATACGCATCATTCATGTTTTTTCAAAACAAATGATGCGTTTTCATTTAATATTGCTGAAAATAAGTTCCCACTTGGAAATTAAATGTTCCATTTTTATCGATCTGGGCAACCATACCTGGATAGTATTTTAATTTATTTTTAATATCAGACGCTTTAATTAAAACCTTATTACCATCATCCATGATCAAAATAACTTTCTCATCATCTTCATGATCTGGGCTCCAGATTACTTCTGAAACACTATTTTGCAATGCCTTAGAGATACCATTAAATTGCATCGCAACTCTTTTTATTGTTTTGTCATTTGGAAATTTCTCATAATTAGGGAGCCGTTGTGGTTTTTCGCCTACGGATTGAGCAGGGATAAATTTACCATCAGCTAAAATATAATAATTCTTATCTTTTTTGGTGACTAACCCCACCTTGGAATTCTCTTCAATTTTAATTTGAGCAACTTGCATGTTCAAATAACTAATTTTAACTTTTTTAATTTGTGAATTTTTTTCTGCACGCTGTATAAAATAATGCTGTTCACTGAGAAGTTGCCAGGCTGGTATTTTTTTATTAATACCACTTGCTGCTAAAACTTCTGCCTTAGTTAAGTCATGATTACCCGTGATTTCCACCTTTTGAAAACGCATCAAAGGTGATAATAACAAGATTAAAAGCAACGAAATAATTGATAGTATCACGATCATATGTATGCTATTTCGTTCCATCGCATTAAATCGATTTAATATTCGAAATGATTGTGATTTTGAAATAGCCTTAGGTTTCGGAGCACGTTTAGCTGATTGTCCTATACTTCTCGAAAAAAACTTATTGATCCTATTCCACATTTTTTGATCTTGTAATTTATCTTCTTGATGCTTCGATTCATCATTTTTATTTTTTTCATTCATAAGTGCTCCTCCCCTCCTTTTTGATATTTAGATAGCTGACTTAATTAGAGTAATAAATTGATCAGCAGAATCTGTTACACCCAATTCTTTAGCATGCTGAGCCATTATTTTTCGTTGATCCTTATTTAACATTAATTGATTAACTTTATTAACTAACGTCCCGCCTGTCAATTCATTTTCACGAATCATCAACGCTGCACCAGCATCAACCATACTTTGCGCATTTTTCGTTTGATGATCATTTGTAACATACGGACTAGGAATTAGAATCATTGGTTTACCTAATGCTGTTTGTTCCGCCAAGCTTGTTGCTCCTGATCGCCCGATAACCAAATCAACACGAGGCATAAGATCTTGCATGTTTGCAATATACGGAACAATTTTAATATTATGCTTTACTGTTAGTTTTTCAGACATGATTTGATCTTGAACTTGTTGAAATCTATTCTTACCCGTAGCAAAAATAATTTGGTAATCTTGCTCATTAAATGCTGGTAATGCTTCGACCATAGCTTGATTTATTTTTGGTGCTCCTTGTGAACCACCGAAAACTAAAACAGTTGGTAAATCATTTGATAAATTAAGTTCATCAAAATTAAATTTAGAATTCAAACTACCAGTCACCACCTGCTGCGCTCGTGGATTACCAACTAATGTAGCTGTATCAAAGAATTGTTCTGCCGCTGGAAATGCGATTCCAACTTTGCTCACCTTGCGTTTTAAAAATTTATTTGTAACTCCAATAACTGAATTTTGTTCATGAATCACTGTCGGAATTTTTAATAACTGAGCTGCGTAAAGGACTGGTCCGGCTACATATCCACCTGTCCCCACAACAACATCCGGTTGAAAGGCTTTTAGCAATTTTTTTGCTTTGGTTACAGCTTTTAAAAACAAGTAAACGGTTTTGAAATTATCCAATGAAAGACTACGCACAAATCCTTGAATTTTAACTGATTCAAAAGAGATACCTGCTGCTGGAACAATTTCTTTTTCCAACCCCCGTTCACCACCAATATAAAGAAATTCGACGGATGAATCCTGTTTCGACCATTCATCAATGGTCGCCAATGCTGGATAAATATGTCCGCCTGTTCCACCGCCTGAAAATACAACTTTCATTAATTTTGCTCCTTTTGCGCAATGAATTCCTGCATCGATTCTACGAAAATATCACCGCGAATTTCAAAGTTGTCAAATTGATCCCACGAAGCTGCTGCTGGTGAAAATAAAATAATATCGTCTTCATCACTAAACTCAAAAGCAGGTACAAAAGCATCTTTGACGCTCTCAGTTTCAACCACCGGAATGTCTAATTCAGACGCCAACTTTGTTAGTTTCGAACCTGTTTGACCAAATGTCACCATTGCTTTAACGTGCTCTTTTATATCTGGCAATAGCCGTGATAGATCGTCTCCTCGATCTAATCCACCAGCTAATAATATAACCGGTTGAGTAAATCCAGAGAGGGCTTTTTGTGTGGCTTCAATATCAGTAGCCTTGGAATCATTATAAATTTTACGATTCTTATATTCACTAACAAATTGCAAACGATGCTTAACTCCACTAAACTCATGTAACACTTTAGCAATAATCGAGGCTGGAACTTGATTTAAACGACCTATCGCTATCGCGGCCAGTGCGTTTTCTATATTATGATCACCTGGAACGCCTATCTGATCAGCAGCCATAATTTGTTCATCTTTAAAATAAAGCCAACCATCTTTCAAATACGAACCTGTTTGCGTTAGATTGTTCCGAGAAAATGGAATAATTTGAGCATGACTAGTCCGTGCAAGCGTCTGCCATTCATCATTATCCCAATTAATAATCAAATAATCATCATTTGTTTGGTTGCTTGTAATCTTTCTTTTCGCTGATACATATGATTCACGTGTTTTATGCCAGTCCAAATGAGACGAAAATATATTGGTAATAACGGCAAAATGCGGATGTATATTTGGGGTATCAGTCAGTTGAAAACTCGACAATTCAGTAACAATGACATCGTCTTTTGATGAATCTGGTGTCACTTCACTCACAGGGGTCCCAATATTTCCTGCAACCAAGGTGTGACCCTTAGCATTTGGCATTGCTCGCATCACGGCGGCAATCATCTCTGTCGTAGTCGTTTTACCATTTGAGCCTGTGATAGCTATCCAATTACCTTTGATATATTTTTGAGCTTCTGCTACTTCAACTTCAGTCTTAATACCACGTTCTTGGGCTGCTTGTAAAATCGGAATCGTATGAGGAATTCCTGGATTTTTAATAATTAAATCAATTTTATCCAACAATTCCACTCCTTGTTGCTGAGTGAATTTTATTCCCTGAGTTCTTAATTGTTGAATATGCGAATCTTCCAAATCCAAATTTGGATCTGAAACAAGTACATTTGCCCCTTCACGGTTTAATAATTTCGCTGCTGCAGCACCTGAACGTGCAAATCCAATTATTAATACTTGCTTAGTCATCAATCAACGCCCCTTTTCTTACTATTAAAATTACATTTTTATTCTTTATAACCAAATCACAAGATATAAAATTGCTGCTAGAAGACCAACTGCCCAAAATAATGTGTCAACTTGCCATTCATTCCAAGGATGCTTAGGATCCATTCGCCAACCACCTTTTTCAAAGGCGTGATGAATCGGTGCCATCAAAAAGACCCGCTTTTTGAAGAAATGATAAGTTCCAACTTGGATCATAACAGATAAAGTTTCTAGCATAAATACTAATCCAATAATCAGCAATGACCATTCAATATTTAAAACTAAAGAATTCATTGCTAAACCAGCCCCCAAGGCCAAAGATCCAGTATCCCCCATGAAAATTTTAGCAGGATTTTGATTCCAAACGAAGAAGCCTAACAAAGCTCCAATTACTAAGGCATTTAATGCCACAACGTCATAATTTCCTTGTTTTAAAGCCACAATTAAGTAAGCACCATAAGCAATCACTGTTAATCCAGTTGCCAAACCATCTAATCCATCAGAAAAATTAACTGAATTAGACCATCCGACCAACCAAATAATCGTAAACAATCCAAAAATAACCACATTTTGAATATTAACAAAACCTAGGTGTAGGACAAAATCAAAGTTACCCAATAACAAAAGTGAAAAAGCAACTAACGCTGCTAAGATCTCAGCAAACAATTTTGGCAAAAATCGAAAACCTTCATCCCGTTTTTCAAATATTTTTACACTATCATCAAAACCACCAACTAAGGCATACAATAAAATTGCTAACAAAATTGCCCAACTAGTAGGGTTCATTGATCCAAAGAAAATTTGCTTAATGACAAATAAAATTGTAATCGTCAAAATAAAACCTGCTCCACCCATTGTGGGTGTTCCTGCCTTAGCTTGATGATCAGGACCTTTTTCAGAATTTCGAATCACTAATTGTTGAAACTTTATTTTATTAAACCAATTCTTTAATAGATAAGTTCCTCCTAGGGAAACTAAAAAGGCAATTAAAAGCTCAGGTAACCACTTTTCGATCATTATTCATACTCCTCCAAAATTATTATTATTAATTTTAACATTCTTTAATCACGGGGTTTTAAATTTAACAGTAATTTCATGGATTCCGTCAGCAATTCTAGTATCGGGCAAAACCGACTGTTCTACTAAGAAGCCTTCACCACTTGAATTGATTTTAATATCCACTAATCGTCCCCAATTTTTAACATCTTTTTTAGACCAACCTTGCATATTAGGGACTTTAACGTTTCCTCCAGATACAATAAATACCCGTTGATTCAACAAGGTTTTCCCTCCACCTAATGGGTACTGATTTTTAACAACTTTACCATCACCAATCACTTCAGGTTTTAAATGGTTAGCTTCAATTTCAGATTTAGCTTTTTTCATTGACTCATTTTTAACAGCTGGAATTTTCGTCTGCTGCTTATCACTGATCACTGCTTTTTTATCTGAAGTGTTCATTTGCAAAGCTTGTTCCATCGTTGAAACGAATACATTCGACATATCCTTGGAAATATTATCGGTATTAGATTGTGGTTCTTTAACAACAATATACATCATGTAGCGTGGATTATCAGATGGAGCCATTCCCATCCAAGAATGTATTTCGTTAGTATTATCACCAGGTTGAGTATATCCAGCTGATGTTGAAATTTGAGCCGTTCCAGACTTACCAGTCGTTTTAACATTCGGAATTGCGTACATTGCACCTAATCCCTTAGGGTTATAAATAACATTTTCTAATTCTTTTCGAGTTGCTTTAGCCGTTGACTCTTTAATTGGCTTAGCCACTTTTGTTCGTTTTGCGCTATAGATAACTTTTTGTGTGTTAGGATCAACAATCTTAGAAATAATATTGGGCTTAATTTCCTCACCATTCCCAGCAATTGCTGAATAGGCTTGAATCATCTGAGCCGGCGTTACTTTAATTCCTTGACCAAATGCAGTATTCGCCTGTTCAATTGGATAGCGAAAATTCATTGATCCTGATGTTTCGGAGCTAAACCCCATGTCAGTAGGTTTTAAGAATTGGAAACGATCCAAGTACTTACCCCAAGTTTTAGAACCCATTTTTTGCTCAGTTAAAACCATTGCCACATTCGATGAAAGTGCAATTCCGTCAGTATATGAAATTCTTCCCCAACCATCACCGTTGTTCCAATCCTTAACAACCTTGTCATCAACTTGAATTTTCCCAGAAGAATAAGTATTATCCCCATTCCAATTGTTTGTATCAATCGCTGAAGCTAAAGTAATTCCCTTTAAGACAGATCCTGGTTCATAAGGTTCCTGTACTAACAAATTTGACCAAAAATTACCAAAGCCAGATTTAGTCGTCGCGTTATAGGTCGGTCGTTGCGTCTCAGCAACAATATCACCCGTTTTAGTATCAACTATCGCTGCAAACGCCTGTTTTGGTTGCATATCGGCTTGCAATGCATTCATTTTATCTTCAAGAGTCGACTGAAGTTTAGTATTCAGAGTTGTGTATATGTCATAACCATTTTTAGCTTCCACATTTTTAGTTTTTTGACTAAGATTACCATTTTTAATATTATTAGCACTAACCCCAGACTGTTCTGTTAATTGTTTGTTCCACGAACCTTCTATTCCCGAAACCCCTTTAATCTTATTTGAACCAGACGAACTGGCTTCACCAATTAAATCTGAAGCAAATTGTCCATTTGGATAAAGACGTGCCGGATGGGCTTCAAAAATCAATCCAGGAATATTTTTTTTCTTAATAGTACGATATTTTTCTTGAGAAATATTAACCCCATTACTTCCAAACTGAACTTGAAAATAATGATGTTTAATTCCATTTTTGATTATTTTTTTATAATATGAAGCATCGCCGCCTAATTCTTGCGCAAGCTCTTTTGAAACAGTGTTAACTTGGCTATTTTTTAAATATTTAGGCTGATCTTTTTGTAAGACAATAATAGCCGTGTAAACTGAAGAATTTTCGGCTAACACATTTCCAATTGAATCATAAATTTGTCCTCGTTTAACCGATTCTTGGTCTTGATTTTCATAAAGATTTTGGGCTCGTTGCTCCAAATTAACGTGATCAACTGAGTGAGTTACGGCAACACTAAAAAAACGGGAGCCAATATAGAAAATCACTCCTGTCAGAATACACAGCATAAAAATAATTGCGCCATGTGATCGCTTCATGTTTCCTTTATTTAACATCCGTTTTCCTCTGTTGTTATTTAACATTCTTAATATTACTATTCTCTAACGACATTCCCGCCTTCTGTGCGACTTCATTGAGTCGTTGTTGTGTCGTTAAATTACTAATTTGTTCCTTAGTATCATTATTTTTATTTCTAACATTGTCTAGTTGCGTAGAGTTAGCTTGAGCAACCTCATTTAGAATCGTAGCTCGGTTAGAAATCCAGACGCTGGCTACTCCAAAACACATCGTAATGAGAATCGCACAAATAATATGTTTTATTTCATTACGCCAAGGCGTTTTAGCATATCGAACCCGTTGTGCTGGCATTTTCTTTGGCCGTTGCTTTGGATTTGGTTGTTGCGGTTGCCATTGTTGCGCATTTTGGGCCATAGTCTCATTCCTTTCATACCCGATTTAGCGAATTCTTTCAATTATTCTTAATTTAGCCGAATGTGCTCGACGGTTTTCTTCTAATTCATGTTCATTAGCATAAATTGGCTTGCGATTGACTAATTTAAAATCGGGCTGCATCTCATCTGGTATTACTGGTAGTCCCGATGGTAAATCTGGCAACTGTGTTTTTTCTTTAAACATCGTTTTAACCAAACGATCTTCTAAACTATGAAAAGTAATCACTGCAATCCGGCCATTAACGTTTAACATATCTAATGCTTGTTGGAGTGATTCTTCAACTGCCCCTAATTCATCGTTTACGGCAATTCGAATTGCTTGAAATGATTTTTTGGCAGGATGACCACCTGTTCGCCGAGCTCCCATAGGAATTGCTGACTTAATAATATCAACCAATTCAAACGTGGTTTCTATTGGTTGTTCCATACGAGCCCGTTCAATAGCACGGGCAATTCTTTTAGCAAATTTTTCTTCACCATAACGTGATAGAATTCGCATCAAATCATTGAAAGACCATTCATTAACTACTGTTCGAGCATTCAAAGTTTGCTTCTGATTCATTCGCATATCTAACGGTGCATCATAATTGTACGAAAACCCACGTTGACCATCATCAAATTGAGGCGATGAGACACCCAAATCATAAACAATTCCATCAATGCTTTGTACACCAACCTCATTTAAAGCTGTCATTAGATTTCTAAAATTATTTTGAATTAAAGAAACTTTATTTGTTTCAATTTCATTTTTTAAATGTTCTTGATTATAATCAATTGCCGTTTGATCTTGATCAAATGACCATAATTTTCCAGTCGTTAACTCACTGGCTAAAAGCTTAGAATGTCCACCTCCGCCTAAAGTTGCATCAACATAGGTACCTGTTGGCTGAACTGCCAGATTTTCAATTGCCTCGTCTAAAAGGACCGTGATATGTTTAAATTCCGTCATACTATTTCCCTTCATCCATTCAGTTAAATATCAAAGCCTAATTCAGCTAGCTCATTTGAAATGTCATCAAAGTTATCCGTAACATCAGCATTGTATTGCTCAAAACGTTCAGTATCCCAAATTTCAAATTCATCATCTCCATAACCAATAATGGTGATGCTTTTTTGTAACAAGGCGTGTTCTTTTAAATTATTAGGTAAAACAATTCGGCCTTGCTTATCAAATTCAACCTCTGTTGCCCCAGCTAAAATAATTCGCTTAAATTGACGCACTTTTGCGTTATTTGATGGTAATTGATTCAACTTACTCTGGTAGGTCTCCCATCCAGCCTGACTATATGCATGTAAAGAATGTTCATTCCCTTTGGTAATAACAAAACCACTTCCTAATTGATTTCGGAATTTAGCCGGAATAATTAAACGATTTTTAGAATCCAACGTATGTTGGTATGTTCCCATAAACATTTAACTATCCCTTCTTTACACTTGAATTAGAGCATATTTTTAAATTTATTAATTGCTTTTCAATATGTATAATTTACCACTTTACACCACTTAATACCACTCTAAACCACCGCCATTCACCATTCAGTGGAATAGTTTTTGCAATTTTTTTTTAAAAGCCTATTCCTATGCGTATAATTCGGTTAAGCTCAAATGTTAAAAAACGTTTAAGAATATTTATATTCAATTAATTTTTATACGTTTTATCAAAAAAAGACCTAATTCTTTCTTAGAATCAGATCTTGTTATAATTAATTTTCATCTATTTAACTTCTTTAATTCCCCCATCAATTGGGATTTGGTCATCAATATCAACTTCAGATTCTTGTCCCATCGTGTATGCATAAAGTTCAATAATAAAATATACAATTCCAAAATAGTATCCATATGCATCTGGAAATAGATTTAAAACAACGCCTAGACAAAAAATAAGTGGCCAAACAATTAATAAATACCAAAATGATCCATGACGACGTAGATAAATACCCACAAAGACACTAAAAATAATATTAATAATAAATAAGCTAATAATTACTCCCAAAATTTTTAAATTACCTGTTAATTCTTTAATAGCAAATGGGATTAACAATCCAAAAACTGGCATTAAAATCCAAAATTTCCAGTCAGCAATCTTTTTAAATTCGCGCATAATAGCCCCTCCTTATTTAATTTTAATTTGCGAATGATCTAATTCTAATGCAAAGCTCAATACACTCATGGCATACAAAGGTGCTGTTTCTGCTCGTAAAATACGCGCACCTAAACTAGCTTTTTTGAACCCTAAGTCCTCTATCCTACCTAATTCTTGCACTGAAAGGCCACCTTCAGGTCCTATCATAAAGCCAATTGATTTGGCTACCTCTGCATCTTCAATCGATTGAACTAATTGACTTTTTTCACCGGATTTGGCACTTTCTTCCCAAGCTACCACTTTAACCATTTGATCTGGTAAATCAAGCTGTTCGATTTTTTCACAATACTGAACCGTTGGTATTCTTAAACGATGACTCTGTTCAGCTGCCCCTTGAGCAATTTTATTTAAACGTTCGATTTTACGCGGAGCTTTGCTTCCCCAATGTGCTACCGACCAGTCCGTTTCTACTAAAATAAAATGATGTGCTCCTAATTCCGTCGCTTTTTTTATGACATCATCAGGTTTATCACCCTTTGTTAATCCTAGAATCAACGTTACTTCCACAGGCAATTCTACAGTTTGCTCTAGAACTGGTCCCAACTTAACAATTGTTTCCATATCATCAATTGAAATCACCTCACCCACCCGAATGGTTTGCTGATCATTAAAAACAAACTCAGCCTTTGTACCAATTTTACCACGCAAGACTTTCATCAAATGATGTTTTATGTCATCTGGTAATTTAACTAAATCATTTTCAGGTATTTCATCTAAAAAATAACGTTGCATATTATTCTCCTGCAATTTTCAAATGTGCAATTACTCCGTACCAATCACCAATCTGCATAACCTCATCAATAGCATAATTTGCATTAACCAAATTAGTTTTTATAACCTCAATCTTATCAAAATAGATACCTGATAATAAGAAATCACCACCTGGTTGCAAATATCCCTCCACTTCTGGAATTAACGGTAGCAAAACCTCTGTTAACATATTTGCTACTACCAAATTATATTTTTCCGTTTTTGGAACACTTTTTAATAAATCACTAGCTATAACAGATACATCTTTTGCGATCGGATTTAAATCTAAATTAGTCTGAGCTGATCGAACCGCCACTTCATCAATATCAGTGGCTAAAATATCTCCCACGCCCAATTGTTTAGCCGCAATACTCAAAACCCCAGATCCCGTCCCGACATCCAAAACGCGTTCGTTTCCCCGAACTACCATTTCTAAAGCTTGCAGCATCAATTTAGTAGTTGGATGTGTCCCCGTTCCAAAAGCCAAACCAGGATCTAAAACAATTAATTTCTCCATTTGATCTTGGGGTGTATATTCTTCCCATTTAGGAACGATTGTTAATTGCCGAGTTACACGAACTGGATGATAATACTTTTGCCATTCTGTTTCCCAATCCTGATCCAACACTACAATTGACGTAACAGTTCCTGGTGCAGCATCTAATCCAAATTCATTTAGTTGTTGCACTTTGTTAGTAATTTCAAGTGTTATTTCAGGCAGATGAAGTCCAAATGCAAAGAAGCCAATGACTAATGCTCCATTTTCACGATGTTTTACATCATCCCAATCTATAAAAACAGTTGCATCATTTGGTTCAAAGTGATCAACGTCAGCAGAATCTTCAATTTGAACACCTTCAGCCCCTGCTTCCATTAAAATATTACTAACTGCATCAACTGCTTCAGTTTGAGTCTCCACTTCAATTGTGTGCCAGCTCATCTTATTTTCCTCACTTAATTTAATTTAATAATATTAAGAATATCATATCATTCTATTTAATACATTCTGAATTTTAAAGATAAAATTATCCTTTAATATTTTACTTAACTTTTAAACCATTTTATTTTCTATCAATTTAAAATAATATTTTATTTAAAAATAAAAGCCCGAATGTCAAATTGACATTCAAGGCCCATCTAAGGAAAATAATTCCTTATTTTATTTATAATAATATTTCAAACATTAAGCCTATTTTTTAGCTTCACCAACAGCTCCTAAATCAATTTCTTCTAATTTTCTTAGTTTAGATTTATTTTTAATCTTATATCCAAAATATAAAAGCAAAAATAAAGGAATTGCCATATAGGTGGTAATAATACCTTCCCAGTTCCACTCGGAAATTTTTCCATGAAAGGCACTTAAATCTTGTCCGACTACGACAACAATACTCAAGAACAATGCTAGCAATGGACCGATCGGGAACCATTTAGCATGATATTTCAATTCATGAACTGAATGGTTTTGACGGTGTAGGGCTCGACGGAAACGATAATGTGAAATAGCGATTCCCATCCAAGCGATAAAACCAGATAATCCAGAAGCAGCTACCAAGTAATAATAAATATTTGGCCCCAAAATGGCAGTTAAAAATGTCAATAAACCTATAAAGACTGTTGCCAAAACTGCTGGTACTGGTATTCCTGTTTTACTATTAACTTTACTAAAAATTTTCGGTGCTAACTTAGTTTCACCCATTGACCATAACATTCTTGATGATGCATATAGGCCAGAATTAGCAGCTGAAATAACGGCCGTCAAGATCACAGCATTCATAATCGAAGCAGCTGCAGCAAATCCAGCACGTTTAAATACCAAGGTAAAGGGTGACATCGCAATATTACTTTCTGATGACCGTAATAAATTTGGATCTTTGTAATAAATGATGGCCCCAATGATAAAGATAGCTAAAATATAAAATATCAAGATTCGCCAAAATACTTGTCGAATCGCCTTTGGAATAGACTTAGTTGGGTTTTCTGATTCACCAGCTGTAATTCCAATTAATTCAGTTCCTTGAAATGAGAATCCTGCAACCATAAAGACAGCTAAAATCCCATTAATTCCGCCTACAAATCCATGTTTACCACCAGCACTCAAATTATGAGCTACATCTGGCTGATAAGTGAAAGCTCCAAATATCATTAAGGCTCCAATAATCAAGAAAGCAATAACTGCAATCACCTTGACCATCGACATCCAAAATTCTGTTTCACCATATGCTTTAGCCGAAAGTAAATTGATTGATGTAATTAAAACTAATACTAATGCTGACCAAATCCAAGATGGAACATTAGGTAACCAAAAGCCCATTACCACACCCACAGTAGCTGCTTCAACTGCAACTGTGATGGCCCAATTAAACCAATAATTCCACCCCATAGCAAATCCAAGGGCCGGTTCAACATACTGATCGGCATAAACCGAAAATGATCCCGAAACTGGATTGTTAGTTGCCATCTCACCCAAAGAAGTCATTAGGAAGAAAACCATAATTCCCATAACCCCATATGCAGTTAACGCTCCTAGAGGGCCGGCTTGCGAAATTGTAGCTCCAGAAGTAACAAATAAGCCTGTTCCTAATGTTCCTCCTAATGAAATCATCGACAAATGTCGTGTTTTCATGGTTCGCTTAAGCTTTTGCGGACTATCACCATTATCTGACATAAAAAGTCTCCTATCCTTTTCTTCATAACACAATATAGTATATTTAAACAAATAAAAAGCCTACGAAATACTATGTAAGAGTGTTACATAACGTTTCGCAGACTTATTTAAAGTCAATTCGATAGGAATCATCGATAAGCGCTCCGTAATGTATCATTACGACAATCTAGTTGCTATTAACACCTAGACCAATGAAAAATATGTCTATTTTCCATTTCGGCAATATCCCCTTTCTTTAGTCTCTAAGCCTACCAGCTCCGCTAAATAATGATGTCAATTGCGACCTCTAATCTTTATTCGTTTATAATAGCAAATTATACTTTGCTATATAATATATGTCAATTATTAAATAATTATTACTTTTGACTAATTCCAAAAATCATCGCAACAATCAATATCAGCAAAACTAATGATGTAATCCACATGTAAGTCCAATCTTTAACCTTCATAAAAGCAAACACAGAGGTTAAAACTCGTATCACTGGTGTTAGAATTAGGACAAACAGTCCACCCATAAGCCATGCATTGGGCTGTAGCACTAAAATTCCACTTAAAATTTTATTTAATTCAAGATATGAATAGTATGGAATAATCTCTTTATTATTCCTAAAGACTAAGAGCAAGCAACCAAATAGCATTAACCCGATAGAAATTGCTATTCCAACACGCAATATTTTACCGATAATTAATTCCAATCGACTCATTTCATCTTTCATTAGCCTATCCCCAACCCCTTCAAAATTAACTGTAACGCCATCAATAACACAAATGGTATAAAAATTTGGCGAATTAACTTAGCTGGTAAATGTTGCATTAATCGAGCTCCAATGGAAGACCCTACGATAATTCCTAAAGCAATTGGTACTGCAATTACTGGCTGAATCATCCCACTGAAAAAATAAATCACAGCCGAGGCCGCTGCAGTAACTCCCATCATTAGATTAGAAGTTGACGTTGAAGGCTTAAGTGGCATTTTCATTACGCCATCCATCGCCATAACTTTGAAAGCACCTGAGCCAATTCCAAGCAAGCCAGATGCAATACCAGCTCCAAACATAACGGCTGCTCCCCCTGGAACATTCTTCAAAGAATAACTTACATATTTTTTAGTGTTTTTATCATAATATGATCCATTTAATTGTAGTTTTTCAGCTAAATCATCATGATTAACCTCAATTTTTTCATAATTTTTTGCCCGTAATTTCTTCCACATATTCCAAGCTTGAAATATCAATAAAGCTCCAAATAAGAAATATAGAACTACTCCGTTAAAATAACCGGTTAATAAAGCCCCGATTAATGCTCCAACAGTAGTAAATATTTCTAAAAACATGGCAACTCTAAGGTTTAAAACATCATCTTTTAAAAATGCAATGGATGAACCAGAAGAAGTTGCGATAACCGCAATAATTGATGCTGCAATTGCATATTTAATATCAACACCCATTAAGGTTAACGCCGGCGTTATTAAAATACCCCCACCTAATCCTAAAATGGAACCTATTAAGCCTGCAATAACACCAACTAATAACATTATCATTGCTTGTGTAAGCATTTTTAATCCTCATTTTCTTTACTCGAAAAAACAAGAGATTTGGAACAATTCCAAACCTCTTGTAATTAATTTCAATGATCAAGTATGTAGTTACTTCTGAATAGCAACAGAAACAACTGGAATATTATTGAAATTCATTGAAGGTTTGATATAGATTTTCTTTGACAAACCATAATCATTCGCTTCAACTGAGCTAACTGTTCCAACAAATAATCCTGCTGGAGTAACTCCGCCTAATCCTGATGTAGTAACTTTATCTCCAGGTTTGATTTCAACATCTGAAGTAACATATTCCATTAAAATTTTATTCTTAGTCTGATTAAATCCAGTAATTAGTCCATCAACCATTTGTCCCTTGTCAGTTGCAATACGAATCGCAAATCGATTTGCGGTTTGACTATTATCTGACAACAATTCAACCTTTGAACTGGTATTTGAAACCTGTGAAATTCGACCAACCAAACCACCTGACCCCATGACTGGCATATTCTTCTTAATTCCAGCATTTGAACCCTGATCAATCACCAGTTGAGTTTGCCAATTTACAGGTGAACGTGAAATAACCGAGGCATTCACTAAGGAATAGTCTGTTAATGTATCTGTTAATTTAAGTTGATCTTTTAACGCTTTATTTTCTGAGCGCATAACTTGTAGTTGAACTTTAGCTTGTGCTAATTCGTCCACCTTCGCACTCATTTGTTTATTTTCTTGATAGGTACTAATTAGATTATCAATACTGTTAAAACCATGTTGTACACCACCAACTGGAATGGACACCGTATTGGAAATCCAACTAGTAACATCGTTTAACATTCGATTTGGCATTGATGGTCCTTTATCAGAACGCAATGAATACGAACTAAATGTCAAAACACCTAGAGTCAAAATTGTAATAATAACCCCAATTACTAATCGTCGTGCCGTAAATATTTTTTTCATTACAATACCCTTTTTTCAGTTCCACTTTCTTAAGCGAATCCGGCCCCTCCAGGATTAATTGTTTTTCATTGCATCAATTGACTTCAACGCTTCTCCAGTACCGATCGCCACAGCTTCCAATGGATCATTCGCAATAAACACCGGCACTTTAGTCTGTTCTGAGATCACTTCATCAATATTTTTTAACAAAGCGCCCCCCCCAGTCAGTACAATTCCATGATCAATAATATCGGCTGCAATTTCAGGTGAAGTTTCTTCTAGGGTTTCTTTAATCGCAATAATAATTTCTGCGATCACATCACGTATAGATGTAGCCACATCCACGGCCGTAATTTCGATTGTTTTAGGCAAACCAGTCACTAAATCACGTCCCCGAGCACTACTTGATGGCATTTCTTTTGCAGATTCAATATCAGCTGATCCGATTTCCATCTTTAAGCGTTCTGCTGTCTGTTCCCCAATCAAAACTGAGTACTTTTGGCGAATATATGATGCAATTGATTCATCTAACCGATCACCCGCTAAACGAATCGAACGAGATGAAACAATCCCCCCAAGTGAGATCGTCGCAACATCAGTTGTTCCACCACCCATATCAACGACCATTGAACCAGTTGGCTCTGATACAGGCAATCCAGCACCTACAGCAGCAGCAAATGGTTCCTCAATTACATAAGCATCTCTGGCACCAGCTACCCGAGCAGCATCAATCACAGCTCGTTTTTCAACTGCCGTTACACCTGAAGGAACTCCTACAGTAACATAAGGTTTTGAACCATAACCCGATAATGCAGTTCCTAAATAATGTTTGAGCATTTCTACCGTGGTGTCGTAATCAGCAATTACACCATCGCGCATTGGACGAATAGCATTAATTGATCCAGGAGTACGTCCAAGCATATCTTTGGCAGCAGACCCCACAGCAACAACCTTATTTGTTTTCTTATTTCTTGCTACAACGGTGGGTTCTCGAAGTACAATACCCTTCCCCTCAATGTAGACAAGTGTATTAACAGTTCCTAAATCGATTCCTACATTTCGAGTTCCAAATGAAAACACAACAATCACCCACTTTTCTCTATAATCTGATCTTATCCAATAATAGTTTAAATTTTATCACAAATATGACTTGTCTTCCAATTAAATATCATAATAATTATGCTAGCTTGTAAACTTATTCTACACCGTTTATGAAGCACAAACTATCCCCAATGTTAACGACCTTTTTTAGACTGATTTTACTATCAAAATTAAGTCTATAATTATTAAACTAATTCCAGGATAATATAATTGTAATTCGCACCTAACTATTGATTAAAAATTGATGTATCAAAATTCCATAATTCCATAATTGTTCTTACGTCATAATGTAATGAAAAACTGCAATAGTCTACTTGACTGATGATAATGAAGTCTTGTACGTGAATTTGCATTAAGGTTCCACAAATTGCAATTTGGCGAGCCGTTTTTAGATCCGATTGTGATGGCGCTAAATTTCCGCTAGGATGATTATGTATTAAAATCAAAGCATAAGCATTTAAGGCAATGGCATTTCGAAATACATCACGTGGATGAATTTGGACATTAGCCAAGCTTCCTTTAGCGACACAAAAATCGCCAATAATTTGTGCTTGTGTATTGAGATAGACAGCCCAACACTCCTCTTGTGGTTCTGATCCTAACTTTATTTGATATTGTTGGATTAATTTATTTGTTTTTCCCATTATTATCCCTCCGGTTAACAATCATTTTTATACACATTAGTAAGGATCGAGAAAATATATTTTATCCAAAATAAAAATAAATTTATGCTATAATTATAGTCGTATTTGCCACTGTGGCGGAACTGGTAGACGCGCATCGTTCAGATCGATGTGAGAGTATTCTCGTGCAGGTTCGACTCCTGTCAGTGGCATATATTAAAATATATAATAGCTTATAAACACTGATTAAACGGCGTTTGTAAGCTATTTATTTTTTTATCGTAGCACTCTTGTAGCACTTTGTATTTTTTAACATCAAATATACAATTAATAAACTTCTACTATATAATGTCGTTCATGCGCTATTGGATACTGATACAAAATAAAAAAGGCTAACCAGCTAGGAAGTTCCTAACCGATTAGCCTTTTAATTTATCCTATTCTGCGTATGCTGCTTTCAACCAAACCGGTTCTCCACCAATATTAACTTCAATGTATTGTCCTACACGACTCATAACTTTGTAATCATCATTTAAAGTAAAGAATTCTACATTACCATCATTTCCGTGGATAGTTTGATCAGATAATTTATTACCATATCAATCAGTCATTGTAATTGGCCCAGCTGGAATTAAATTATTGTAGTCAATTGGATTAATCGACATATCGTAATTCAATCCATACCACTTACCTTACCAAATTGACCATTGATCATTAATGAGATATTGAAATCATAAGGTATTAATAATGTTGAATTTATTAAAATAGATTTAAATAATCTAGAAACCATCAGGATTACTCGTTCATATATAGGCCAAAATCATTCAGATATAAACGCTATTATCAATAACGCTGGTATCTCTGGTGACATGTCTAAAAGTTCATCAGATTTTACTGTTGAAGAATTAAAAGAAGCAACAGACGTTAATTTCTTCGGTGATTTTGAAATTATTAAGAGCTTCACCCCTATTTTAGCAACTAATAACGGTAAAATTTTAAATCTAACAATTAATGAAAATCCCAATTCATTCTTCTATCCTTTCACTTAGTATGATAAGTAAAACTACATTAAAATGGCTAGTTTTTATAAATGAAAGTCAACCAACCTACGCTATATATATTTCAATGAAAAAAATATAAAATATACTTAATAAAATAAAAAGGACTAACAAACACTCCCACATCGGAGTTTGTTAGTCCTTTTTATTTTAAAAATGTTAAGTTTAAACACAAATCAATATTTCCTAATTAATTCGACTCCACTCATCAATTTATAACCCTTTTCACTATATGAATAAGTCTTTCTTTTAAAGAATACTTTTTCAAAATATAAACACAACCTAAACTAAATCCACTAGCAAACAGTGTATATAATCCCAATTGTTGAGTCATAGGTGTTGGAATAACTAAAATTAGCAATGGAAAAGCATAGACTGCTGGTAATTGAATTCTAAACATTTTTAAAATTATCAGAATCAAAGGCATCATCATTGAAATATAAATGACATCATTTGAAATTAATTGATGCACGCCCATGCTAAGATATGCAATGCCCGTTAAAATGATAACCTGTTTCAAAAATACATTTACAGGATAATGCTCTTTTTGAATGACTTCCAACAATAAAACTAAAACCGGCGGAATGGCAATCATCATATCAACGCCCAACAAATGTACTAATATAATCCATAATAATAATATTTACAAATATTGACGCATTGCATCTCTTTCAAGAGATTTTATAGGATTTTGAATATTTTTATAACTACCACTCAATAAAACTCCAAGCATTAAAATACTTGTCATACCCACAACAACTAAAATAAAATACCAATGACTAGTATTAGTAACAATTGGTAAAAGTCCCGTTGCAAATGAAGGTGCTAATTTTGAATTAGCTATTTTCAACACAACTAACATTATTAATATAACTAGATATATTTTAAATAAGTAATCTATTTTCAATAAATTAATACTAAATCCCAATATTGCAGTAATCGATGGCATCAAAACAATTTTAAAAGGATTCACAATCCAATGTGCCTCTTGCAAAGCTAAAACTCCCACACATAGTACTGCAAATTCAGGTAAAATCAAATGATGGTTCCCCATTTTTACTGAAAATTCTACCATTAATAGGATTAATATATATCCAATTAAATAATTAATTCTTCTAATTTTCATTTAACACCTACCATTTTCAGATTTTAATCAAACACAATAAGAGTAACTATACACGTTTCATCGCATAAATTGTAGTTTTTCAGTTCGGTTATTTTATAAAAAAGATCAGAAACCCAGAATAATCTGAAGTTTCTGATCTTTAATTTACTTATTGTTAAAATTTAGCAAATTGGAATTTCTTCTCACGGTAATGAACATTTGATGCATACTGAAATGATTTGAAAAAATCATCTATTATCGGTTTAAATTCCTGTAACTGTTTTTCCGTTTTCCAAGTCGTTAAAATTGCATAATCAAAACCTTCATTTACTTGTAGTAAAAAGATATTAATTAATCCAGTTTCATCTTGATGATCAGTAATCCATGCCTTCGCGCGCATAATAAAATGTTCTCGCTCGTCATCATTTAATGTTAGATAGTTCCAATCCATCAATCCTCGTAAATCAAGTGATTGATTTTGTTTAAATAAAACATCATATTGCACTCCAGAACTAAATGGGCTTTTCTCATTGATTGAATATTCAATCAATTGAAAATGTTCATGATCATCTAGATCAAATGTTAAATATATTGGTCGATTAGAATAACGTTGTTGAACAGTTTGTAAAACATCTTTAGTACCAAAAGTAGTATAAATATATTCTTTTCCCATTATATTATCCTCCATCTTTCAAATTGAAAGTAATTATTGAAATAATAAAATCAACATCGCAACCAAGTTATTTAAGCAATGTGTCGCCATCGAATATTGTAATTTCTGAGTCTTCTTATAAACAAATGCCAAAATTATCCCAGTTAATGAATATTGTATAAATGCCATTAATTGAAATGGTTGAAAAATGACATGGAATAATCCAAAGGCCATTCCTGAAACAACTACATTGGCCCACCAATATGAATTTTTCATAAAGTAATTCATCAAAATTCCTCGGAAAATCGATTCCTCTAGTAGCGGAGCCAAGATAACTGATAAAAAGATTAAATATATTTTAGTTGCTAAACCAGCATGCGCCATTTCAACTAGCGCCAACTGATTAGCAGGTTCAACATTATTTCCAGTAATTAAAATTTTTACGATGGTCACTAACATACCAGCTACGATAATTAAAACGTATCCCTTAATAATCCAGAGCGTCTTTTGACGTCGAAAGGGCTCAAGTTTATTTTCAGGAGCAGCTAGTTGAATGTACTTTTTCATATACAACAATGTGATATAAAGCAACCCGCCCATCGTTAAAAGCATTGCTAAAATTGGTATCCAAGTATTTTCGTTTATATTGAATGCCTTAGCTATTAATTTGAGCATCAACAGACCAAAGTTTTGAATAATCACATCACAAAGCAACCCAATTAAAATAAATAAAATTCCTAATCCGCCAACTTTCCAAACACCTTTATTATTTATCACGACTCTTATCCTCATCAACAGCTTTCTTGTTTTGAATATAAACCGTAATTATGGTCATTATAATCGTCGTTATAACCAATAATACAATGTAACCAATAATCGTTAATACTGTTGATAAATCTAGCTTTGTCGCCAAATTACCCCAAATTAAAAATACAATTAAAATCGCTAATCCTGTTATAAATGACAAGGTTCTTTGCATTTTTTAATCATCCCCCAAAACAAATCGTTCTAAAATTTCCGCAATTGCACCCTCATTATTTGTTCGATCAGTTATAACTTGAGCTACATCTTTGACTGGTTGAATAGCATTTTGAACAGCAATACCTAATCCAGCGGATTTAATCATCGCAATATCATTTGAATTATCGCCGGCTGAAATAATTTCTTCAGGATTAATTCCTAATTTAGCACCCAGGACATTCCCAGCTGAGCCTTTATCAACACCTGCAGGATTAAATTCAACATATCTTCCAGAGGAATAAGTCGCTTCCACTGCTTCAGAGCCCACTGCTACCAAAACATTTGCCATTATCTTTTCACGCACTTCCAAATTAGAATGTTCAAAAATAATTTTCATCAGAGGCTCTTCATGCTTCAAAAAAGATAGATCAGGTTCCTCTAACAATTCATAAGAAACTCCTCGTTCATCCATATAATTTTTATCAGCCACTGAAATATTATAAATAAATAATTTATCGGTCGTATAAATGTGAGCATCAGTCAAAGGATCACTCTGGATCCCAGTTTTGAAAATTAAGTCCGCTAACATCAAGTCCATATCACGAGCAATTAAAACTTCATTATTCAAATTTTCAACAATTGCTCCTCCATTATAGGAAATTACATATTGTTGTGCTTTGTTTTTTAGACCTAATTTATCTAAGACACCCTGAACTGAATTAAAAGATCGACCAGTGTTTGGTACAAATTTAAAACCCATTTGAACAGCTTTTTTAATTGCTTGAACATTTTTTTCATTAATGGTCCCATTATCGTTCAATAAGGTTTCATCTAAGTCAGATATTAACATTTTATATCGCATCTGGTTTGCCTCTTTTTCATAAATTATTATCCTAATTATAACTTATATCTATTAATTTAACTCAGCATAAAATCTACAGATCTTAATTTACATGATATTGATTTTTTCATCATCCGAATGTGTAAAAAAATGACCAGCATTCGAAAAACGAAAACTAGTCATATCATCATTTCATATCAAAATAAAATGCATAGATATTATCTATCTAAATTATTTATTTAAATTGCTAGCCGCAGCCTCATCTAAAATTACAACAACATTGTCATGTTTTTGTAAAATTGATGCAGGTACATTCTCAGTTACTGGCCCCTCAATCATAGCTTGAACTGCTTGAGCCTTATTTGCACCATAAGCCACCATCAAAATTTGCTTGGCTGACATAATTGACTTGATTCCCATTGAGTAAGCTTGGCGTGGAACGTCATTTTGATCGTCAAAGAAACGTGCATTCGCTTCAATCGTTGATGCTGTTAAATCAACTTCATGTGTAGTTGATTCAAAAGAAGTTCCTGGTTCATTAAATCCAATATGCCCGTTTTGACCCAAACCTAAAATTTGTAAGTCACGTGGGAATTGATCCAAAATAGCATCATATCGTTCTGATTCAGCTATTCCATCAGGATTTAACCCATCGGGAACATAGCTTTCTTTGAAAGGCTTCTCGTTGAATAAATGCTGTTGCATGAAGTAACGATAACTTTGTTCATGATCTCCAGATAAACCTTTGTACTCATCCAAATTAATTGAAATTTTATCTGAAAAATCCATATCGCTTTTAGTAATAGCATCATAGATTGAAATAGGTGTTGAGCCAGTGGCTAATCCAAAAACTTTGGCATTAGTTTGTAAGGCATCTTGAAAAACGCGAGCACCAACTTGTCCACCTTCAACCTGATCTTGAACTTTAATAATCTTCATATTCTTATTCCCAACCTTTCACTTCATAATGGTATATACCAATTATATGACACAAATTTTTAAAGTACAAGTAAAATTAAATAATATCTCTAGAAACTGCAAAACATAAAGATCGCATCTGGTATACCATATACACTTTTCGATAATGCTATAATTAGGTTAATGACTTGTCTGTTTGAGAAAGGTTGCTCATTATGGAAAAATCAATTTTTAATGTCGTTAATAATCATACCTTTAATGCTAGTATCTACTACCAATTTAGTGGTATCAGTCAAACCCTACCCTTCCATACTTTTGGCCCTGCCAAACGTCACGACTACATTATCCATTTTGTACTAAATGGGCAAGGAATTTTTTTTGTAGATAATGAGCAATTTCATTTACAAGCTGGTGATTCATTTTTGATTCGCCCAGGCGAATCCATTTTTTATCAATCTGATATTAAGAATCCATGGACCTATGCTTGGATTTCCTTCAATGGATCTGAAGCTAAACAAATTATCGAACATTTTTCCCCTTTTAAAAATGAGAACCATGTTTTCAATACAGCTAATCAATTAAAATATTTAGAACTTATCCAAAAAACACTTAATTGGTCAGATTCATCACCACAAAGCGAATTACAATTGAATCAATTAGTTCATGAATTATTGATTCAAGTAATCCAAGAATATCCATCACAGAAAAATCCACAAAATGATTTCAAAGGATCAAAGCTGGCCCGTCAAGCACGTGAATATATGGATGAATACTTCGAAACAGGAATAAATGTAAATGATGTAGCTAATGAATTAAATGTTAACCGATCATATTTAACTAGAGTTTTTACTAGTAATTTTGGTCTGTCGCCTAAAGCTTGGTTAATTGGGGTTCGGATTAATAAGGCCAGCGAGCTTTTGCAAATGGAAAAAATGTCAGTTGATGAAATTTCCGAATCTGTAGGCTTTAACAATGTCTCAGTTTTCAGTCGATCATTTAACAAAATGGTCGGCGAAAGTCCCAGTAAATATCGTAAAAATCGTCAATTTAAACGAACAACTAATCTACATAATCAGCAAATTAAAGATTTACTAAAAGCAGCTAAACCTGTTCGTCAAACTACATAAAAATATAAAAAACCGATGTCTAAAGTCTTTTGATATAATATGCTGTTTATCTTCTCATTTTTAGTGGGAAGCAGTATAAATATCAAATTTAAAGATCATCGGTTTTATTTTTAAATTCTAATCAAAAGTGGCAATAAATTCAGAAAACCCTCGATGACCTTCTGAATCATCTTTAAATACACCCGCATCGGATAGTACTCTAGTAAAGACATCTGCCACAGCTTGTTTAACATAAGCATCGACATCGGTAAAAGAATGTTGTTTTAATTGATCAGCCCATTCTTGATGAATTGGATTAACCTTCTCAGCCTTATTCATCAAAAACGCCTTGACTTCATCCAATTCTCTGACCAAACGTGGAGGTAAAATCGCTAGTCCCATCACCTCAATTAAACCAATGTTCTCTTGCTTAATATGTTGAACATCTGCATGTGGATGAAAAATACCATCCGGATATTGATCATTTGTATTATTATCACGTAAAACTAAGTCAAGTTCGAAATCATCCCCACGCCGTCGCATAATTGGCGTTACAGTGTGATGTCTTGTACCTTGATCATCACTTGCCTGAATCAATAAATCAATATTGTCATATTGATTCCATTTCAAACGAATCATTTCCGCCGCTTCAATTAAAGCTTCTCTGTCAGCGGATTTAAGACGAATCACACTCATTGGCCAATCAACAATTCCCGCCTGAACCATTGGGAAATTATTTAAATTAATCTTCTCTCTGATAGGTGCCTTAGCCATTGGAAAATCATGTTTTCCAGCTTGGTAATGATCATGCGTTAAAATGGATCCACCCACAATTGGTAAATCGGCATTTGATCCGATCATATATTCTGGAAATTGTTCAACGAAATCAGCTAGATGCTCAAAACTTTTCTTATTTACTATCATGGGTTGATGAATATGATTTAAAACAATGGCATGCTCATTAAAATATGCATAGGGTGAGTACTGAAAGCCCCACTTTTCACCAGATAATTCTAAATTAATAATTCGATGATTGCTTCGAGCAGCTTGATTTAAGCTTCCAAAAAAACCTTCGTTTTCAATACAAAGTGCACAATCTGGATAACTATTTTGTGGTAACTTCAATGCTGCAGCAATTTCCTTAGGATTTTTCTCTGGTTTCGATAAATTAATCGTAATCTCTAGCTCTCCATATGGACTAGGTGCAAAATAATGAATATTTTTAGCAATTGATCGCATTTTTATATAATTATTTTGTTGAGATAAATGATAAAAATAATTGGTAGCCGCGTTTGGTTGCTGTTGATAATATTCCCAGAATTTATGATTAACTTGACTAGGTAAAGGCGTAATTGTATCCATAATTAACGCTTCCATCATATCTAGATTAACTTTATCATTAATCATTTCATTCCTTTTAGCCGCATCCATTAAAGTTGATACAATTGTTTCCAATTCCTCTGGCGTTTTAACTTCAGGCGTACCCAAATTATTTGAGCCAATCAATCTTAATAATTCATTTTGATGATAAATTCGATCTTCTTCCTCAATTCGACCATTTTTGATTGCAATGGTCGTTAAATCATATACTGCTTGACCAACATTCATTTATCCCATCTCCCCGTTTTGAATTTAATCTTTTAACTTCATTGCACCATCCCCAATATGGGCAACGTAAAATTCTGGTGTATAACCAACAATTTTCAAATAGTCATCGTACACATTATTTTCAAATTTAGTTATCTCAGATTCTTTAACTAAAGCAATGGCACAACCACCAAAACCAGCTCCGGTCATTCGAGCTCCCAAGACACCTTCTTGGGCTTGAGCTGATGATACCAATGTATCTAACTCCAATCCAGTCACTTCATAGTCATCTCGCAATGATGCATGTGATTCATCTAATAATTTACCAAATGCTTTTAAATTACCAGCTGACAATTCAAACTTGGCATCAATCGTACGTTGATTTTCATAAACTGCATGTCGAGCACGCTTGATCAAAATTTCGTCTTGAATCAAATCTTGGTTTTCATCAAATTCAGCATTCGTTAACTGGCCTAATGAATCAATTTCTAACCCACCAGCTTGAAGGCGGCGTAGCGCTTCTTCACACTCAGATCGTCGTTCATTATATTTAGAATCACTGAGTTCACGTCTTTTATTGGTATTCATAATAACGATCGCATAATCGCCCAGTACAACAGGCACCATTTCATGTTTCATGGTGTTAACATCTAATAAAATGGCTTCATCTTCTTTTCCAAAGCCAATAGCAAATTGATCCATAATTCCAGTATGCAACCCAAAGTACTCATTTTCAACTTTTTGACCAGTCTCTACTAGATCCAAACGATTCACTTCTAATTGATATAAGTCTTCTAACATAACTCCTACCAATAATTCTAACGAAGCTGATGACGATAACCCCGCTCCATTAGGGATATTTCCTTGAACTAATAAATCAAAACCATTGTCAAAATAATATCCCTGTTCTTGTAACTTCTTAATCATTCCCTTAACATAGTTCGCCCAACCATGTTTTGGATCATAATCCAAATTATCAAGATCAACTTGAATAACTCCCTCGGTGGCAAAATTCATTGAGTACAAAAAGACTTTTGAATCATTCCGTTTAGCGGCTACTCCATAAGTACCATAAGTAATCGAAGCCGGGAAAACATGTCCTCCATTGTAATCAGTATGCTCCCCAATTAAGTTAATTCGTCCTGGAGCAAAAAATTGTTGTGTAGTCTTAGGCCCAAATTTTTCAGCAAAAGCTGTATTTAATTCTTTAATTCGCTTCATAATCTTAATCCTCATTTTCTATAATTTTGTATTTTCGTCTTTTTTGTAACGTGATTCAAGTTCCTTAACAATTTCAGCATGATTTTTCTCTGTTAATGTAATTTTCCAAATGAAAATAATCATTGAAACTAGCATTAGAACACCTGGAATTACGAATGCATACAAATGATATGTTCGAATACCACTCGCCGTAATGTCACTTGCCGTAGCGCTTCCGGTCATACCAGCAGCAATAGCTACAAATCCCACAATGGCATTTGAGAAGGCCCCCGCCAACTTATCAAGTAATGGTCGCAAAGATAAGGTTACAGCTTCCTTTCGAACTCCATTCTTCCATTGACCATATTCAACCGAATCGGTAATTGTCATCAAAACTGACAAGAAAATTAATTGTTGTGGGAAATAGAACAAGATCAAGCCTAAAGTAATAATACCAATATTATTACCGGCTACCAAAAATGACGTATATCCTAATAACATTAAAATAATTCCCAAAATAAAGACATAACGGCGGGGAATTAACCGTGTCAAAATCGGAAATAGTGGGACAGCAATGATTCCAGTAATCATTGAGATAACTCCAACCAAAGCAAATTCTGACACTCGACCGATTACAAACTTAAAGTAAAACATCAAGACACCAGTCGTTGCTACGTTAGCAATCGCATAAAACATATATGAAATAGCCAACCACATTAATTGATCATTCATAAATATAGCCTTGAAAACATCTACAATACTATATTTCTCATTCTTTTCTTGTCGACGTAAGATCGTATTATTTTCTTTTGAGAACTTAGCTGTTATAATTGCTGATCCAGCTGAAATAACTGCAATAACAATTGCAAACCAGAACCAACCAGCTGCACTTTCATCACCTTTACCACCTGTCATTGCCGTAAAGAAAGCCACAATTGGAACTACCAAAGCAGTCGTACCATTAGCCCCTAATGAAGATCCGAACCGGGCAAAAGTTGCCAAGGTGCCACGTTCAGCGGTATCATTTGACAATGCAGGAATCATTGACCAAAAGGCGATATCCTTAAATGAATAAAAGCTATCCAAAATAATAAAAATTACGGCAAATAATCCTAAATATAATGATGGTTGACTAACTGCTAACCCAAAGAAATTAGTATAAATAATTACCAAGGCCACCGCTGACACTAACCCACCAATGACTAACCATGGTTTAAATTTACCATACTTAGACTTCGTATTATCAATTATACTTCCAATAATTGGATCAAAAATAATTTCAACTAATCGAATTCCAACAACTAATGAGGTAATTAAACCGATATATTTAGCCTCAGTTGCTTTATCAGCACCTGTAAATAATGTACTTGTAACGAAAATCATAAAATAAGTTGATAACGTTACATAGTATGCATCATGCCCAAACGCACCAAAAGCATAAGCAAAACGCTGTTTCATTTTATCAGACATAGTAACACTCCTTAAAGTTTACTGATTAATATTTTTACTACGCCTTAACTATAGTTTGAAAGCGCTTTCAGTTGCAAGGCTTTTTGTTACTCTATTTTGACCTTTTGTGACTCTTGATTGTGAATATACTTACAATAAAAAGTTAGAAGTGTTCATTAATTGAAAAAATAAATAACTGTATCGACTCATAATACCTGTAATAAATTATTCAATCCTTAATTTAATATATGTTAATTCTATTAATTAATGTATCTATGATGAGGATTGTTTAATTAAATTAAAACTTTATAATTATATTCACTCTCCTCAATGACCATTCATCCAATTTAAAAACATTTGTGATTTATAATACAGTTTACCGTAAATTAATTTAATTAAATTTTATTTTTATATCAAAAAAGGTAGATATAAATATATCTACCTTTCAAGTAAAAAGCTACTAATAATGAATATTACTTACCTACAATAATTTCTCATACAGTTTTACATTTTTTTACTCTAAAAATATATTATTCAATACCACCATCAACTAATGTATAAGTAACTGTTCCATTAAATACCCCAGCCTTATCACTTTTTGAACTTTGAACTAATAACCCATGTTCTGCATCTGTAGTATATGTTAGTTTTCCCGCAGAATTAGGGTCACCATTTGTACCGGCATTAAAATCAGCACCCTGTAGAATATTTTGGGCGCCAGATCCTAGATTAATAACATCTGCACTGCCATTCTTCTTAAATCCATATTGATGTTCTGGATCTCCGGATACAGAAGCTTGTAATGTGAAATTGTGTTGCTGAGCACGTGAATCAAAAACCGAAAAAACTTGTTGATTATCAGTCGCCCCATTTCGTGGTAACCAAACTTTACTTTTATCATTTGGGAAAATACTATCAGCTAATTGATATACCCAATTTGACGGTTTTACCTGATTAGTATTGTTAATTTCACCTGGTTGAATATCCACTCTAGTTGCATTCTGCAAATTACTTAAATAACTATTACCACTAATTTTAGGGTTCATTTGATCATTTGTTTTCCAATCACCGGCGATGCTACCCAACTCAGCCACAAATAAACTATTTAGCTCATTATTTTGAAAACCTTTAATTGTTAATGGGCTAGTTGTACCCAAATCTAGTATTAAATTGTTGGCCTGAACGGGTGGAATGGTTTGCCCCTGCATCGAAAATAGCTTCACCGCATTTAAATTAATTTTAGAACCACTAGCCCCATTTCCGTTAATCACTCGTTGATTAACATTAGTGCTAGTATTATTGGTTTTCAGTATCGTCTGGCTTCCATTTTGCGCCGTCAATGTTAGTTTACCCATAGATTGCGGGTTCAGTACCGAAATATTTGAAATGAAATTAGTAACCGCATTATTCCCTAAATTGATATTAGTTGTAGTGGGTAAGATCACCCCGCCCCAAACTGAATTAGCAGCTGGTGTTTCTGAATTGGAATAACCTAGATTATTCCAATTCATTGTTCCATTATTAGTAATGTTCACGGTGTTAGTTGTTATTCCACGACCATAATACAAGATATTTTTTTTAGCGTTATTATTTACTTCCCAAGTAGCACCGGTATTCACCGAAATATTAGATGTATTACGTCCAGTATAAGCAACACTAAACATTCCATCATTACCACCACCACTTCCCCAAGTCATCGCTGTTTTACCGTTAACAACCGTTAAATCAGATATTTCTGCAAATTCTTGGGTAGAAGTACCTTTAATATTAAAATTATTTTGTCCAGTAAATCGTAATGGCACATAATAAGCTGAAAACATTTGTGCACCAGCGTCTGATAAATTAGGATAATTAATACTTACATTATCATAGGTCAAACTACCTGAAAAATTACTAGGTACGATACTCCAATCTCCTCGAAATAAAGAATAGTAAGATAATAGATAACCACTAGTTTTACCCGTCTCATTCGTTGGATCCGGTACAGTCGCATCTCCGTTGGTTGCACTAGTATATTCACTCGAAGATTTAATATTATGCAATGTTACGTTAAGGCTAGGTTGTAAGTTGGACATAATGAACGAAGAAGATATCCGATTCTTGACATAATACATATGATTATTAAAATCGATATCCAAATTTTTAATATTGCTATTCACTCCCAGATTAATGTCTGGAATAGTTATATCTTTATCCACCGATATGGATAAAGAACTTGGTGCTGGATTTGTAATACTCCAATACCCAGCAATATTAGTTGCTCCAATTAAGCTTACTAAATCGGCTCCTGTTGTAATGTGATAAACATTATTAGTATTAGTAATACTGGCTTCAACTTGATTATTACCGTAAAGTCCTGCACCTAACCATACGCCTAAAATGATTAAAACTATTTTCATTTTATTCCGCATTTTCTTGCTCCTTCTTCCGCCTCAGTAAAATAAATAGCCAAATCAATGCAATAATTAGCAATAAGATAATCACTCCCAACAAAATTATTAACCAAGGGCTGGTAGCATTAACTTTAAAATTAGTTTCTTTTTTAACTGCTTCTTTGACCTCAAACGCTTTATTCCATTGCCATTGATTCCCATATTTGTCTTTTGCAGACCCTTTAAAATGATACTTACCCGCCGGAATTTTACCATCATGACGCAGCACATAATTAAATTGAGAATTTGGGGCCACTGATCCTTGATCGACTTTTTTCTTAATTAAAGTCTTACCTGTTTTATCATTTACAACCTTAGTATCCATTTTCAACTCGGTTATATTAATATTTGTTGGATTTCTCATTTTCACAATTACGCCTGGCAAATATTGATATTGGCTCGCTTTAATGGAATTAATCGTTAATTTAGGTTTAACTTTGTTATCGTTTTGATGTATTACTAATCCCTTTACAAAAGCAAATTTATTAGTAATTCCTTCTTTACTACTTTCAGTAATCTTTTCAACTCTAATCCCACCAGCAACGATCCCATCATATTTTTTTTGAGGCATTTTGATTTTAATTGAAAAGGCCTTATTTTGATGACTAGGAACAGTCAACTTGGTGTCACTAATTTCAGTAATTTGGCGGATTTGAATATTTGGTTTGGCGCCAAATCCATCTGCATTGCCGCTTTTACCATATTCAATAATGACATTATCAGACGTTTGAGCAGGATTAATTGCAATCCGATAAGTCGCTTTTTCATCTGACAGATTCTGAACTGTTAAATTTAAAGTCGTTTCATCACCGGGTTGCATTTTCAAATCATAGGTTGTGTCCTTATCGGTTTGAAATTCATTAGCTTTGCCATCCACCGTAAATTCAGCTTGTGGCTGATTATCATCCGCATACACAACGACTCCACCAGTTCCACCACCAATTATTAATAATGTCACAAGCGAAAACAATATTTTTTTAATATTCATAATTAATTACCTATTTTATGTAAAAAGCAGACCATTAGGCCTGCTTTGATTAAATCTGATTAGGTGTGAAGCAGGTCTTCACCTCAAAAGTATTTTATCTCAAAGCACCATCATTAATAGTATATATAATTGTTCCAGTATATGTACCAACTTTGGCATTATTTGAAATTTTTATGTTACCTTTTGTACTTTGAGTCTGTTTCGTTCCATTAGAGTTACCATTTCCAGATAGAATCAGTGCCTCCCCAGATTTAATATCAGCATTTGTCGCTCCTGTCAAAGAAGCATCGCTCACTGCTGTGTCCAAGGTCATCGATACAATGGGTAAATTAACCTCATCAATATTTTGCATATCTGTCGCCTTAGCCGTCACTTGATATCCTGCGTCAGTTCCACGGCTATCAGTTACCTGAAGAGCAGGGGATCCAACGATACCGTTTTCATTAATTGCAGCTTTGGTTGTTAAGCTACCCCAATCAAAACTAGGAACAGTATCTAGCGTGATAGCGCTCGGATCACTTGTCAGGCTTAAAGTTGTGCTCCCATTAGAATTTGCTAGAGGTGCGGCGTTAATTAAGATGGGAGCTGTCAATAGCCCTCCAACTAAAGCAGTGGCACCTAGTAATGCACGCATACGGTTTGCATATAAATTAAACATATTGTCGCCTCCTTTGAATTTACATTGAATTAAATTTCCTTATTTATAGAATAACAGAAATGCCTTAAAAATGAAAGCGTATTCATTTAAGAGTTTTTTTCTTATCTTTTTTTAACAAAAGTGCTTCAATGCAAATCTAAATCACATTGTATATTTATAACAAAAAAGGCAAGGAAATAAACATCCTTGCCTTTATATAAAATGATCGTTCTCACAATCTATTCATTTCAATTATTTATTAATCAATAATATCGACTTGTAATGTTTTTAAAACTTCTAATACATTCTCATGCTTTTGTGGAGTAGTTCCCGCTGTTGCGTGGGCACTTACCATTACTTTAATTTCTGGTGCTATATTTTTAATCAAAATAGCATTAGATATTACACAAATATCAGAATCTAAACCGATTAGTTCAACTTCTTCCACCTTTTCATTTAATAATAATTGAGCCAATTCAATTGAACCAAAGGTACTTTTTTCAATAATATATTTAAATCCTACTTGAGCTGCTGGATAAATTTCCCAACCGTGTGACTTATATTGGGTATGTATGACTGGCAAATACTTACCTTCTTGAGTAGATAAATAATTTTCACCATGCGTATCCATCGTAGCAATTCGTTCATCTTTTGAATATTCGGATAACTTTTTCAAAACTGCAGGAATAATTTGTTGAGCTTCAGGCGTTCCTAATGAACCATCAATAAAATCATTTTGAAAATCAATTAAAATCAGCATCTTTTTTGGCATAGCAAGCTCCTTAAGTGATTAATAGACAAGGTTACCATTAATTTAACTCATTTCATCTTAAATATCCACCCATTTAACTTATCTTACTTTACTTAAGGTTTAATATAGCTGAATCCCGCCCTTTGTTGCAAAGACAGTTCAACCACCCCAGATGACACTGATTTAACTTGATCTTGAATTTCATTCAAAAAAATATTCCTTTGATTTAATGAATTTTCACAGATCATAACTTGAACATCTAATTCAGTCAATTTTTTTAAAATTACAGATGAATCTTTTTTAGCCATTTCAACAGCATCTCCATTAATGACTAATTCAATAATCCCATTTTCATGATTAAACTTCATCCACTCAAATAAATGGTATATATTTGAATTTACCATTTCCCATTTACTATTTTCATCAATATGAAAAATTGTATTTAACATACTCTTACCACCTTATCTATTTCTGTATACAAAAAAATGCACTAACGATGAGTTAGTACATTTTACATAGGTGAACTACTCTCACCTTGATTTATTAACAAATGTATCTGAAGAGTTTCGAGCTCATATCTCACTAAATCAGAATCATAACATCTCTCTGTATGGAAATAAAGAATTAAATTGCATTACCATTTATGCTACAAATACACATTCATAAATTTATTTAGGTTTTATCTAAAAGAATCATTTTATAGTTTATTAACTAGTGATTTCTCAAATTTACGAAATTTGTTAAGTGCTTATCAGCACCAATAAACTAATATTAACATCTTTTATTACAAAAAGCAACACTTTATTTTACCAATCATATCATCAGCTTACACTAAATGTTTCATCTTAATTTTAATATACACGACAATCCCATACACTTCTTTTTATCATTATATTTATGATTTACAATATTGATAAAATGATTGTAATAACAGAAAGGATCGAGACCCACATATAAGCTTGATTTCTCTCAGTCCTATAACGCCATACCCCCCACACAAACATTAATGAATATGAAAACACTATTAACCAACCAGTATTAATAAACATATTTATAACAGTTGTTGTAATTACCAAAATCATTAAAATTAAATCTACTTTTCTCATTATTTATTACATATGATTATGAATAAAATAAACCTAATAAATATGATCACAATTATTTATATCCTATCGATTAAAGATATTTAAAATTATTGAAATTCATACTTTAGGTCTTTTTATACACTTATTCATATATCCTTTCCATTATATAGACATTATCCCATAAATATTTTTGGTTTATAAACTTCATTAAGAATATAACAGCTATTTTATTTCAATACTACCAAATGTTTTTTAAACGATGCCTAAATGGTGTCCAAGTTTAAAATAACCATGAAAAAGTGCCCAAAAGGTGCCCAAAATTCAATTCCCATCACAAACGATCATATTCCATAACGACCTTTTTAAACAAAGAAAAACCCTGATATACCAACGTATTTGTTGAGACACCAGGGTTATCATAGGCTTAATTAGTTCTTAAGACCATATTTCTTATTAGATTAAGTGAACGGCTACAGAAAGCTATTTATGATAAATAAAATGCGTTTTTCGTGTATCGTACAGTCTTATCATGATGATATTACTGTTCGCTACTATCGCAAACAAAAAAGGCCTACCGACAATTAAGTCAGTAGGCTTTTAATTTATTTTAATGATTCATCAATGCATCTGCATTAAACCATGTACCGTCATAAGTACTTCCCCAAGAAATATAAACTCCATTTGTAGGTTCATCATACTTATCAATAGTTCCATTATTATATCCATTGTCAAAAGCAATCATTGCCCCTGGTTCAACATCATTGTTATCTCCACCATCAGTTCGATGTACTAACGCAAGTGGAATCCCATGATCGAGCCAATTTGCATCTTTACCCCCTGCCATCTCAAAACTGATAGCTTGCCACATTCCATAAATATTTTCAACTTTATCTACCTTAAATGGTTTATACAATGTAAACTGGCTATCTTCTTTGAACTTTCGCATAGCTTCTGATTCTTCCACTGGTGTATCATTGCTTGCACCACCGTTTCCGCCAGCAGCTTCACGAGCATATTGGATTAACTTATCAATATCTAATCCACCGGGACATTGTGTGGCTGTAATCTCACCATGTAGTTTGATAGCACTTCGATCAATCGGCAATCCATAACGAGCACAAATATCTGCTAGTAATTTACCGCCAGATCGTAACGTCTCATCTCCGACTTCCCAATTCGGTGCACCAGTCGAGTTTAAAAACTCCAGTCCAATTGAACGATTGTTAATGTCACTAATCTTAGGAACATCTGTCCCACCAGTTCCACCGGCATGATAAGCTATGAAGTTTTCGCCCAATGTTCCAATAATTTCGCCATTTGCTATTTCGTAGTGCGCCGAAGTGAATGCTCCAGAGCCAACTACCCACGTTCCAATAGCTCCTTCTTTGCTGGTAGTAGCATTATGATGGATTACCACGAAGTCGATTGCTCGTGTTCGTAATCCACCATTATATACTGGTCGAGGGTCTAAACTAGTTGCTAAATTTGAAAATACTTCTGTCATTATTGTTTCCTCCTATTTAAATTTGTCGTCATCATTTCGACTACCATACGTTTGAGATACATTAATCTTTTGATCTTTTTTTGCTGAATTAGGTTCAGTTTCGATTTTGCCTAATTTAACGTGATACTCATCTTCAATAAATTTTTCTAGCCAATCTGGTGGATTATATCCAGCTAATTTTGCGTTGGCCAAGATTGATTTTACCCAATACCAAGCAATTAAAATGAAGACTAGGAAAGCAATTAGATCGAAAATAGCCGGGTTAAAATTAATCGCCAATCCAGCAATATGATCTGGCGCCAAAGATAATGGAATTTCCACAATCCAAATTAATACTGGCATCAGTGCCAATGGAATTGATTTAATTAATCCACCTAATCCGCCTCCACTTGTAATTGCTACACCTCGACGTCTTCGCCAAGTATTCGCAAATACTGTGTCAATCATCATAAATAAAAACAGGACCGTAGATTCCGTGGCCCCGTTTAAATTCATATACATTATTTTTAAAAATTGTTCCATTCTACTTCCCTTTGACTAATGTGTAGGATAAAAGCCACTCGTATCAACTCCCGCTGATATAGTGTAGTCCTTATCATCATTTTCTCTCAACGATAGCTGCTTATAATAAATATCTCTTGAATCTTTCTTTAATAAAAAGAATCCATGAAATCCCGATCTAAGTGTGACGCCCCCAATACCAGCCCATGAAGTCCATGGGATTCTAATATCATAAGGCGGAAGCGGTACTCCTGCTGGAATTTGAACTCCAGCTTTTTCACCACCATTACTTGGCGCCATGTGCAACGTTCCAGCAACTGTTACTCCAACCCCAGTATCAGTTACATGGAATTGAAGTGCATTAGTAGCTCCGAAAAAGTTTACAGAATACTCTTTCATAGAGAGTGCAGCATTTTTATGGACGGCATTTGGATCAGTGATAGAAATATCACTTGTTCCATTAAATGCAACCCCGTTAATTTTACGAGCTGTGGTTAATTTATCAGCACTTACTGCCTTAGTAGCAGTTGCAGCGTTACCAGTAGTACTTTGATTACCAGCGACATTCACACCAGGTAAGTTAATGTTAGCTGTTCCGTTGAATGAAACACCACCGATTGTTCTAGCTGTAGCAAGTTTTGTGGCACTAGATGCATTACCATCTAAGTTACCTAGCATATTTCCGTTAGAACTAATACGACTAACCCACTTCCCTGAATACCATTGTTGAAGATTACCTGAAGAATCAAACTGCCATGTTGCTCCAGTTGTACCTCCTGCATTATATCCAGAATGAATGATAACAGAGCCGTCGGAAGCTAGTAATAGTTGCTCGTTGCTAGGCCCCACATCTTTCAACGCAGCAGGTCTCGCTCCTCCTGCGTTCAAAAGATTCATGTAAGTTAGAACAGACTCACCTCCCCCAACCATTGTAGTTCCACCAGCACCTAATCCAAGCATATGTCCAAAGGAATCATACATTACCTGCAAAACAGGACTACCACTTTTTGTAGGATGCGTCGCATACATCAGAGTATTCATCTTGTCAGCTTCAAGAGCGTCAAAATAGATGGCCTGATGATTGATCATATGAAGATTATTTTCGAAACTCTTAACCCCTTTTATGGTCTCGTTACCATTTTTATGCACAGTATTTGTATCATCCCCAATCGACGTCCAAGACGACAATATTCCATTGTTAACTGTTGCTAAACTATGTTTTCCTAACTGATAGTCGTGAGCAACTAGAACCCCATTCTGTGCATTATATCCAGGAATGACTTCCAGAACCCAATAATTTCCAAATCCTGTAGGCTTGTTAGCTATTGCCATATTAGAGGCGGACCAACGACCTGACCATTTTGGAATGTCTGTAAGGATAGATTTTATATCAGAGAAGTTACCTGACATAGCCCTAGGAAAATCAAAAAGAACCTTGACCCAACGGCTCCAAGTCCCACCCGTATTATATCGAGTATAAGTATCTGAACTGTTGTAGACGCTTAAAGTTTGTTTAGTACCATAACCTGATTTAGTAGGCGTTCCATCATCATCAGCACCGTTTCTCTCTACTACCATAGAAAAAGCATACTTAGTTGGGCTATTCTTAAAAGTTGCCACAGTTGCATTTTGAGATGCATGATAAAATCCTAGCTTCACTATAGTATTCAAATCTGAATTAGAACTAATTGAACGTCCTAAAGGATCAGCCAAACCATCACTCCGTCCAGTACCACCGTTAGCAATAGGTAATACACCAGTAACTCCAGGGGTAACATTTGCTGTTCCGTCAAATATTGCTGTATTGGTTGAAGATAAATCAGTTCGAATATATCGCCCAGGATTTAATTTACTAGCACTCGGCGCATTACCAGTTGTATTACCAGTTCCACCATTAAAAGGTGTCAGTACACCAAATACACCAGGGTATGCATCTTCAGTGCCATCAAAATTTATTGGATTATTAGAGGCTAAATCAACCTGAACTTTACGACCTTGACTTAATTTATCAGCACTAGAAGCACTAGGTGTCTTACCATTATTTGTACCCGTTCCACCGTTAGACACAGGCAATATACCGGACACTCCAGGAGTTATATCAACTGTTCCATCAAATTTAGCTGCACTAGTTGAAGCTAGATTAGTTGTAATATTACGTCCGGTCAACAACTTAATTGCTGCTCCAGCTGTACCTGAAATATTTCCAAGAATCTTTTGAATGAACGTCTTAGGGCCATCAATAGATTGTTCTCCAGTAATTTTAACATTATTTTTATCAGCTTCTTCTAAAGCGGTTATTTTACCATCTTGACCAACATCTCGTTCATCTTGATGTTTTTTATAATCATCAAATTCTTCATGTAAAACTTCAACATTTGGATCAATTGTTGTATTAACAATAGCGGTATTGCTAATTACTATCTTAACCTTGAACGTATATTCAACACGCTCATCTGGTTTTTCTTCGGACATGTACCATGGATTTACAGCGGTTGTTGCAGCTGCCAAATATTCTGATCCATTGTACTCTGCGATTAAGTATAACGTATTCATTTGGTAAGCATCTTTTAGTCCGCTATTAGTAAAGTTAGCAGCAACAGTTATGGTATTTTGGTCAATTTTAATCATCCCTACCAGTGCACTTTGATTAACCTTGATTGTTCCAATTGCGCTGTTTGTTAAAGTTTGCAAATCTGATTGCTTATAAACATCAGATGACGCAATAATCCGTTTAAAAATAATTTGATTCTTTGCATTTGTCGCCGCCTGTTGGGCGTTCATTTGCATTTGAGTGATGTACCATTTGTTATAACTTTCAGCCATTGGTTTCCCCCTTATTCGTATTAATTCGGCTATACATTCCAGCCACACCAGTATAAATAGTTGTATTTTCTGAACTTTCTCCACTATTAATTGCAGTAAACGAAAGATTTGCAGGAAGCAAAGCCCTTAATAATGAAGTTAATCTTTTTGATGCTCCCATATCTGTCGAATAAAAATCGACATTAACTTTAAAATTAGGCCCATCTACAGTTAGATTTGCATTTATATTAAGTGACGTTAAAAGCTTTCTTAAGTATCGAATAGTAATTCTATTTGCAGGTAAAATTAAAGCCAAGACATTGTATCGCCTTGACTCCAAATCCATACTATTATCGCTTTTAATTCCAACAAGTGTTTCCCATACTCCGATCCCTTTTTCATCTGCCGTCATGACAAATTGATTAGCTGCTTGCTCCTCCATAACTACTTCAAGTTCATCAAGTATTGGTTGTTCAACCGATAAAATAGTATTCATTTCCAAAACTTCATCATAATATGTTGGCATTAAATCAATTAGCCTTATCAATCTAGGCATGTACAGTCACCTCACCAGTAATTGGAACTTCCTGCTTTTTAGCATCCATTTTAATAATCTCATCAACTTCCTTACCATTAATTAATACCTTTTGAACGTTGATAATTGAAGTTGTATTTTTTAAAATGGCAGCTGTTATTTGTGATCGATAAATTATCATTGTATAAATTCTAGTATCTGTTGCATTAGCCCAATTTAACTTAACTTCATTTTCTATATAATCCTTAACAGCTCCTTTAACCTCATTTGCCACATCTTCAGGATCAATCCCCGTCGCTGTTTCAATTGTAAGATCCACGGCTACTGCATGAATTTCAGGTGCAACAACAGTTACAGTATGGCCAATTGGGGCAATTCCATATCCATCGCCACTTAATTCTATCGGATCAAGTATCTCTTGTTCTTCTTTGACTAGAGTATCACTGGCAGGTTTTAAATCATTATCAAGGATCACCACTTTAACTGTCCCGCCACCATTCCAAGTTGGATAGATTTGAACAGCACCAATATCATCATTTTCACCAACAAATTTTAAATAATCCGCAACGTTTCCTCCGTATTCGGCAACGCTTGAATAATCCAAAATACGTGCTCGATAATCATCATCATTCTCCGCCTCTCGTGCTGGGACAGTAATTTCGATAATTTCAGCATAGCCTAATCCATTCATATTAGTTATTGGTAGAATTTGTCCAAGATAATAATTACCATTACCTCCAGCAGCTTCGGCTTCTAATTCAGCCTGACCATCAACAATATTTTCGCTAACTTGATAATAAATTAGTTCTGTTTGATCATTTGTAATTGACGAGAATCGAGTTCCAACTTCAGGATTATAAGGATTACCTTCCATGTCCTTAAACGATGCTTTGACCCTAGCTTTTGTAGCTATATTGCGAACAATTCCCCTCTCAGCGCCACGCCAATCTAATGCATCCCCAATTGCCGTTTGAGTGTAAGTATCTAGTAAAACATTCACCATATTGATGTTTTGTTCAGCAAGTGCCCAAGATACAGGAGCCAAAGCGTCATAAATAACAGACCCTTCACGAACGTCCATATTTACAGGAACACGTTCTAACATAATATCCATAAAATATTGAAAATTATGTTTTTGCAATTCACTTAATAAATCATTAGGCGTTGTCATTTACTAACCTCCGTTTCTTTTTTAAATTCACCAAAAATAGTAGTAATAGTCAGTTTAACTAACAAATCTGTATTACTTGTTTGTTCAATAGAATTGACAGAAATATCAATAATTCTGTCATCAACAGAAAGTGATTCAGTAATCATACGTTCCACTTCGCTTTTAGCATAATCAATTGGTTGACCAATTAATTGAAATACGTCAGTTCCGTATTGTTGACTAAGCCATGGCACTTCAAATCTCGGTGTTCTCAATACTTTATCGATCGCTTGGTTCATCGCCTCAGCTCCATCAGCAATCATGACAATTCGACCGTTAGAAACTCGATAAGTTCTTGAAGGTAATGGCGTTGTATCTAACTCAGACATTAAACTACCTCCATAATCACAAATCGTTGTCCACTAGAAACTCTAAGCATTCTCACTTTATCGCCACTTGTCATACCATTCCAAATTTTAACTGTCCCTTCAGCAAATTTATTATCTTCATCCTTAATTGGAATCTTAACGTTCACAGATAATGGTTTAGCCAACATGCTCACTTCTAAAAATTCAGCAGTTAATGTCATTCTAGAATCAACTAATATCTTTAACGGTGAGGTACTGATTACTTGGCCAAAAACTTCATCAGTATAATCAGTCTCTTTTCCACCTTTACTATTTAACTTTGACAACAAATAATTACCAGCATTATTTTTTTGGGTCATAGTAAATCAACCTCGATTTCCATAGTGTGTCCTTTGTCAAATGTATGTGTAACTTGTGTAGCAAACACTCGTCTGTTTTGACCAACACCAATAGCGTTAGTCGCATACATATCAACATAAAAAATCGTCCCTGCTCTAAAGCGCATGTCACCAATGGCACTTAGAGAGAACGATATTTTTTCCTTATTTTTTTCATTTAATAAACTTTTAGCCTTATCTAACATTTGAGATGAATTCGTATTGCTATCGGCATTTTCTGTCATAAATAATGGTCCGTATTTATCCATTGATTCATAATCACTAGCTGTTTTTGATGTACGTTGTTTTGTCTCTGAATCTTCATTAGTAACAGTGACTTGATTATACAAATCCTCAATATCGGCTTTAAATGTAAAATCAATTGCCCCATTTCTATCTCCAATTAACAGACCATAATCCAAATAACTAGCATCTTCATGGATCAACTTACCATACTCATCTGCATAAATAACAAATTTCCCATCATGATTGGCATATTCAATTGCTTTAGATAGCATATCGAAAAAAGTAACTCCATCAGATACTTCTGCCGGTGCAGCAGTCAAACTACTATGCCTTATTTCGTAAGGCAATCCTAATGTTTCAGCGATAGTTTTGAGGCGTTGACTAGATGTCGTCGCCCCCCAAACAATCGTACCAGTACCTTTTAAATAGCGCATATTGTCATATGCAGTGATAGCCCATTTTACATCATCCGATAACTCTCGAACGAATACTCGACCAGTAAATACCCGTTTACCAGCAAAGTCCATAGTAACCAAATCTCCACTGTTAGGAATATAGTTATATGAATATGATCTCAAGGTTGTGAATGTCAAAGTTGTGGCACCATCAATCGAATACTGTAACTTAACATCTGAAGCGTTCCGGATCATGTCCATATCTTCGTTATACGCTGAATTCCAAACAGTTAACCTAGTGATTTTTTCA
This sequence comes from Weissella koreensis KCTC 3621, assembly GCF_000277645.1. The sequence continues at coordinate 64,524 of NZ_AKGG01000014.1, forward strand.
GTAAAATGTGATTGTTGATTTGAAAAATAACCATTACTAACCATCATGCTAACCTCACTGATTCTGCACTGACCCAACCACGCCAACCACCATCCATCATCGTTACATGATATGGGTAGGCACGTCCGGGAGCCGTAAAGTTAACCTTTCTTGTAGCATTGGCTTCCGTTAATCCTGGCCCGCTTCCATATGAATCACGATGTAATTGACCGTTCACTATTACCACTGAACCCACTCCAATATTTCCACCACTTGATCTAGGATTTTGTACCTGCGTTGGTCTTGCATGTTGCGATTTTGGAACTGGAGCCTGAGTTAATATTAATGGTGCATAATCGACCCATTGTACTAATTTAAGCGATACGGTGTACATACCAGCCTGTTCATTAAGAGTTGGTTCATAACTCTCAATTGTAAATACATCATTGAAAAATGTATCTGTAATGACGAACCTAGCCACTTCATGATTTTCAAAAATATCATGTAACATATCTTGATATTTATTACCGCTATCCCATTCTAATCTAGAAGCCGTAATATATGACTTATTAGCCCGTAAATCTACGGGCAAACGAATATCTAGATCAATACGAGATAACTTTGTATTTCCAAGCCGTGTAATTTCGCCTAATTGAATAACATCAATTTGAGAATTGCCGGATTCTTTACTGTAACTAATCGTTTCAGGAACCATTGGCATCTCATGAACTGATCCATCTTTTCTAGTTATAAATAAACTAATTGCCATTTTTACCCCCTAGCAAAAGATAAATTACCGTCTTCTCTCTTCAGCAAAAAATCTTCTATTTCTTGAATCATTTGTTCAGTACTACGTTCAGGATCAGGCGTAACAACTTGAATCGCTCCCTTTTCAATAACAATTGAACTTGTTTTTGAATTTCTTTCATCATTTTGCACACTATTACCCGTAATAGATGTGGGCTTTAATTGTGAAGTTGACACACCAACCTCACTCGTCCTTGCACTAATACCTACATTGTATTGACTATTTAACGCTGTTAACTGTTGCAAGAATCCACTCAATGCATTTGTTGCTTGAATAAACCCGTTAGCCAATGTTGATCCAACATTTGTAACTTCTGCCATCTTATCAATTTGTGGTGCTGCCAATGTAGGTGTAGATACAGCAGAAGCTGCACTATATGCTTTTTCTGCCATATTTGTAGAACTTTTAGCAACCATTGAAGCTGATCCATCAATTCCAACGGCCATACCAGCGCCTACATAATAACCAACTTGATCACGCATTACACGAGATGGTGAGTGAATATGCAAGAAACTCTTAGCAGCATCAACGGCTGATTTTGCCATCTTTCCTGCCGCAGCAACAGCATCTCCAATAGCTCCCTCAATACCCTTAACAAATCCCATAACAAAATCTGTACCAGCACTTATTAAGGAGCTCCCAACATTTTTAACTGCATTAACAGCTTGGTGAATACCATTACTAACAGCCGTAACCACATTACTCATAGCCGAAGTAACAGCTGAAACAATTTGACTAAATATCGACACAAATGTAGAAAACATCATCATCACAGCAGTGGATACCATAGCAATAGCAGCAGCCGTAACCATTAAACCAGCGCCTAATACCATAAATCCAGCACCAGCAACCATAGCTCCTGCTCCGACAACCATTAATCCAGCGCCAAGTATCAAAGAAGCCACACCTAGCAATGTGAATTCAAGAACTAATACAATTGACATAGCCATCATAAGTATTGCTGAAGCAGAAAACATTACCATTCCCATTGTCGCCATCATTAAACCAGATGCAACCGTCGGTAAGGTAGCAGACATCATTGTTAGCCCAAGGGCAACAATCATAATGGTTACACCTACCAGTGCAATTCCAACTGCGAAAACCATTGTGGCAACTCCTAGCAAAACCATACCCACAGCTGCTATTGTTGCACCAACTCCAAGTATTAGAAGACCAGCTGATAAAACAACCAATCCAACACCAGCAGCTAATGCACCAACTCCGAATCCAATTGCAGCCAATCCTAATGCTGCTAATCCCAATGCGGCACTAAGTCCATATTGAGAAATTATTGGTAACTGAGTTGCCAATAACGCCATTCCAGCACTAGCTATTCCAACACCTATTCCAGCCATCAAAATAGCAGCGCCAAATGCCAACATTCCAATTGATGCAGCTGTTAAGGCAGGTCCAACTAATGCCATAACAATAGCTAATCCACCAATAACTACACCAAATGCTGCCATTGCAATAGCTCCCTGCGTTCCGGTTTGCGCCAATGGTGCCATAGCTAATGCCATCATAGATATAGCTAAACTAAATGCTAAAATACCAGTCATACTGGTCTGTAATTTTGTACCCATAGAGCCTAAAACTGCCGCCATAATACTAACTGCAGTACCAAAAGCAATCATTGCAATAGCACCTTGTGATCCCGTTTTAGACAATGGAGTTATAGCAGCTGCAAGTAATGCTAATGATGCAATTATCAATGCAATACTGGCTCCTTTCATCAATCCATTTAATCCATTTTTAAGACTATTTGTGCCTTTAGCACCATTTTTAAGACCACCAGCCATTCCCTCGGCAGCAGTCTTAGTAGATGACATAGCTTTTTTAAAACCTAAAAACTTTTTTACTAATCTGGCGATGCCAATTGCTCCGATAACTCCTCCAAGAGCTTCAAGTGCAAATCCGAAATTACCAAGCGATCCCTTAGATTCTGATAATTTACCAGCTAACTCACCAATCTTTTGAATGGCTTTATCAACAGCATCATGGAAAGGTTTTACATTTTGGTATGCATACATAAATGCGGTGGCCAAACCAACTATTAGCGAAATAATGGGGTGCTTCATAATTGCTCCCATCACCGTCGAAATACCAGACAAAGCTTTATTAAAAGCTAATACTCCTCCAGAAGCACCAATCAATACGCCAGCCACTGGGGCAGCGGCTTTTACAAATTTAAATATTCCACTTGCTAATGGAGCTATCCAATCTGAATGATCTGAGGCGTAATTAATTAACTTGCTAATAGTATTCAATACTTTATCAACGCCACCAGCTATTGCATCCCAATTCATATTTCCAATGGCGCTACCAATTGCCGACACTGCCTTAATACCAGCATCGCTAATCTTTTTAAATGATGGTTGTAATTTATTGGAAAGCTCTTCCTTGACACCATCCATAGCTTGGCCAACTGTTTTAAATTGAGTAGCCATTTTGGTGAAATCCTTATTATTTCCAGTTTTAGAAATTGCATCAAAGAAATCCTGTGTTTTAACTTTTCCATTCTGTATATCAGCAATTAATTCAGCAGCGGATTTACCCATGGATTTAGCAACAGCAGACATTCCAGCTGGAGACTGCTCCAACATAAGTTTAAAGTCTTCCCATGCAACCTTAGGCTTAGCAGCCATCTGAGTGGCCTGTTGACTCAACGTCTTCATTGCTTGTGTAGGATCTTCTGAAGCGGCAGCTAATCCACCAAAACCTTTAACTAATTTACCAGTATTCTTAGTTCCAACGGCGGCTAATTGTGCATAAGTCGACGCCATATCTGAAGCAGAATAGATGGTTTTAGTTGCATAATCTTGCATGGATGACTTAGCTTTGGCGATTTCTTTTGGACTCGCACCCATCTGATTCATGTTTCCTTCGAATGTTTGCCATGCCTTTGAAGAACTATTTAGCTCTTCAATCATTCCATGAATACCAGTCGTAACTAATCCAATACCTTTGGTAACACCAGACCCAATTATATTTGCTCCCAAAACGGACTTAAAAATACTACCTGTCTCATTGGCAGCTGAACCAACTTCATTAAGCCCATTTTTGGTTCCATTCATGCTCGATGTAGTACCTTTGCTAAAGGCACTCATTGATGATAATCCCTTTCCTAACGATGAATTAATCGATCCTAAAGTGTTTGTAAAATTATCAACCAAGCTTAATCTTGTTGAGACTTCTTTAGCCATTTAAACTCCTTTCTACAAAAAAAGAGCATGAGTAGGAACGAATATCCCTCCCATGCTCTTAGTTCGTTAATGATGTTTTACTTTTGATTTAGCTCTTTGCTCTTCTCTTTTTTGTTCTTCATCATGCCTTTGGAATCCAGCAATAATTAACGCCTTCTCCTCTACAGTAAATGAAAGCCATTGAGAGGGTGTCCAACCAAATTCAAACATTGCACGCCAATAATAATTAAACTCTAAACCAGAGTGCTTACTTATTTTTTTGCTTCGGCCACCATATCGTCAAGAGTTGAATTTCCACCACTGAAATCATTGATAGCCGTTGATAACGATCCATATTGTCCAGCAGACAGCATTGCTTGTAGCGTAGCATCTGGATCACCCATTGTTCCATAGTGTTCTTGAATTGTTGCATTGTTTAAGTCAGGTTCCACAACGGCTTCGCCGATTAGCAATGAAGACAAGACATCTCCATCAACCTCACGTTGCTTACCACGTCCTGTGGGGCGTTCTGCTTGCTTACGTAACTTATTAATACGAGTTGCAGAAATCTTTTTGATAATGAAATTTGGAAGCTTTTCAGAAACCTTTAACTCAACCGTTTCATCTTCTTGTTCAGGCAACAACCATGCTTCTAAGCTTACGTTCTTATTTTCTTCAGTCATGTTAATTCTCCTTATTATGCAAATGTTTGAATAATCTTATAATCGTCAAAGTTGAAATCAGTTTCACCTTCAAGGAAGCCATCATCAGAATTTAAGTTTCCGATTGCAGCTTGAGCGAAGGTTATTCCTATTAATTGAACAACCTGTTTTCCTGTATTTGATGACGTATCTTCAACAGTCATGGTAATAGAAATATCTGGCCAGATACCTGTTTCGTTATATTCGTTGTAAATAACCAAAAAATCACTAGAAACATGATAGAAATTAAGTGAACCCGTACCTTCAAGGCTAGTCAACTTATGTGCTTTCATGCGCCGTCCTAATAAATTAATTTCTTCGATATTACCTTCTATTTGTGCTTCTACTTCAGTCAATTCGGCAAGAGTTCTATTCTCACCATCAACCGTCATAATCATTAATCCTGATCGAGAATTAATTACATCACCAGGCTTTTTAAATGTCATATTGTCCTCCTTAGTTTGCTACTACATCCATGTAAAGCTTCTCCATGGCATCGGTTGGCGTCACAGCCAAGCCAACTACAACAGAATCTTTATCATTTCCTTGAGCAATTGTAATGTCTTCAACAGCAAAATCTTGAATAGCTTGTGCTGTTTGTAAATCAGTTAATTTTGTAGCAATAGCCGATTTGAACAGGTCACGTCCTTGGGAATTATTTGTAATTTTACCAATATAGTTATCTTCCCAATTAATCCGAACCCAATTAGCAATATCGTCTACAACACGCATTACTCGGTTCTTAGAAAATGCTTTTCCTTTATCATCAGTAAAAGTATGCAGTGAATTAATATCTTCCAGCACCTTCACAGCTCCACGAGAAGCAGTGAACAACATTTGACCATCATTGATAGCTGAAATTGCTTGTTCCTCTGTAAAACGAACATCCACATCAGTTGCCCCATTAACTTGGCGATACGTTAGCGATTGATTAGATTCAGCAGCAGCAGTCGCTCCAGCCACCCAACCAGCAGATTGAGCCTGTGTCAATTTCAAGTCGTTAAATACTAACGCATTTCCTAATGAAATGACTCCTTCATAATCTGCTTCAACTCCAGCACTTGCCGGAACAACCGCCATAACTTTACGACCCTGTTCATCACGCAATCGTTCAACTCCAGCAGCAATAACTCGATTAATTGACGCTTTATCAGATGAATTAGCGGCTACAACTACATTGAATTCATAAGTATCCATCGCCTTTTGGAATTCAGTAACTGGGTCCGCACCATCTCCTGTTGAATATTCTTGGATATTTACAGTGGCAGTTGTGTCACTTACTTCGTTTAAAGTAAGACTTGATTCACTGGTTTCAGCAGCGCCTCCACTCATTTGAATAGCTACCGGGGTAACCAAGTTTGAAATCATTTCCAAACCGTCGTCATTAATGTCAAGCTTTACCGTTGCTACTACAAAATTATTACCATTGAATTCAGATGCCTTACGTGCTGATTGTTTATCAATCAAAGCTCCCTTAAATGTAGTAGTAATGATTGCCTTTGTTGCATCATTCGCATCACTTGCCACAGTCACAGCTACATCATTACCAACGGCACCATTAAACTTAGCTTCAAATTTCCAAGGAATCGTTTCCGCAGTTCCAGTCGCTTTGACACCTGGATTAACGTTGAAAATTAATACCTTATTAGCATTAGCTAAAATCATTCGAATACCGGTCAATGCATCATCAGTTAAATCATGACCCAAGGCAGAAATAAAGTCAGTCCCTTTATTTACTTCTACAATTCCTTCAGGCCCCCAATTCAGACCAGATAGTAATGTCAAAACAGTTCCACGATCTCCATCAGACATTACTGGATTTTGCGCAGCAGTCCGTACGTTAATAAACGTACCAGGCAGTTTTTTATTTTGATCTTTCCAATTTCCACCAGCCATTAAAACATGTCCTCCTTAAATTCTTGTACCAACGCATCAGCTTCCGCCAATGTATATCGAATTCCATCCTGTAAAGCTAGTTTATATAAATCTCGCTTATAACCTGGAAATGAACTCATATTTACTAACTCATTGCGTGTATATTTTCGCATTAGTACCTCCTAATTTTTCATATTTGTATTAGTGCTCACTTCACCAGAAAAGTACGGATCATCAAATTTTGCCATCCTTGCACGAACTGTAAAAGTCACATGTAAAATATCATCAATTGTATTTGATTCAAGTCTAGATACATGAAAGGCAGGCGATCCATCTGCATTTATTAATGGATCAATCCCACTAATCAACGCTTCCTCCGTCTGCCTTAGTTCTCTTTTACGTTTTCCAGTTTCACTCTTAGGGAAATAAACAACATCAAATAAAAAAGCGATCATCTGTTCTGATGAAGGCTTATAAGTGCTTTCTATATTTGTTTGATTAACTACAAAAGTACCGACCATATCACTGGCATCGTCATGGAATTCATCTGATACCTTAGCATTTGGAATAATCTGCTTGATTGTAGTTGCTATCATTTCAGCGACTTCTAACATTAAAAATCCTCCAGCATGCTTGTTAATTGAGCCATTAACTTATCCGCTTCATCATCTAAATGTCGGGCTATTTCATCCATTGAATCTGTTAGCATAAACGCCCCATTCACCCACGGCTTAACTAATCTCTTACCCAACTCAGGAACGTATAACCCAACCTTTTGACGATGACCATATTCCACGAATGGTGCATATTCAATGTTATTAATAAGCATCAAACTCGCACCATTTGAAGATTTTTTAACTTTCTCAACAGCCCAACCACGTTTTAAAGTCCCACCTTTAGTAGGTGTTGCCTTTTTAACAGTTGTTAATGATTTATTACCAGCTCGTTGTAACGCTTCGACTGCTGTATCCAAGTTAACAATCTTTGATGATATTTTCTTAAAGTTATCAGCGTATTTTTCAAATTCAGAGTAATCAAAATTAGCACTACCCATTAATCTACCTCGTCATAAACGACTTGAATTTCTTGATGAGTAGCATACGATTTATAACCATGAGATGCCCGACGATAAGTAATAGCATTCCCATTACTATCCCTAATCTTAATAATCGCCCCTGCTGGGATTGTAATGTTATTAGAGGTGTAAATGACTGCATCATATTGTTGCATTGGTTGTGCTTCATTTGCGGTTGATTTAAGACCACTCATAGAAACCTTAGCCGGAATATTAGAATACAATTCTACTAATTCACTTCGATTATCAAAACCAACGTTTGTAGGTTTATCCACCTTTTTGAATACGCTAATCTTATCTCGATACATTGATTCAATCGAACTTTTAGCGTGCTTCATTGAGGAGGCAAGTCGTAAGGCATCCCCCATGGTTTGTCCACCTTTCTATATCTACGTAATGTTTGCTTAAATCCAGATACGGACAAAAAGTCCGCTCCTGAAATTTTAGATACAGCAGTTTGACTTACCGCATAAGAAACGCTGGTATCTCCCTCAGTAATACTCGATACTGGTCCAGAGTTTCGTTCTTCATCAGGTAATAGAATTTTATTATCCTGAATCCAACTAGTGATAACCATCAAAATATCCGGATATAGTTGCTCTGGAATATCCTCTGTAATCACATTCAAGTATGCAGAAACGTCAGTTAAAAGCTTCTTGATCAACATATCCAAGATAAGCTTATATTGATCATCAGTTTGACCATCATCAGCCTTTGGGTTCATAGATGTTACATTTTTAGTTAACTTTTCTACATCGATCATGTCTAACCTACTTTGTTGCTTCGGCAACAGTAACAGCTGTTTTATCAGTAAATGATCCATCTTCCGACGTACCAATTACATTAACAGTTCCAATTGCAATGGCTGTAATATTACCTTGATCATCAATAGTGGCAATCGCTTCATCTTCTGATGAATATGTGATGTTTTGATTGGTTGCATTTTCAGGAGCAACCTTACCAATTACTTGCTTAGTATCTCCAACTTTCATTGAAGCTGTCTTTTGAGACATCGTTACTCCAGTTACCGAAACATTGACTGGAGCTGCTGCATTAGTGGTAATATCAATCGAATTTGATTGAGCACCATTATCTCCAATAGTAGTAACTCCTGAATAAGTTGTTTCTGGTGAAAGTCCTGTGATGGTTACGTTTCCGTTCTCATCTGGTTCAAGATTAGAACCTAGAACTTTTCCAGTATTATCAGTAAATGTATATGACATTTTAGTCCTCCTTCACATTAATTATTGCCGTTGTATCAGTAACAGAATCCAAGCTTATACTCGGCTTACTTTGTGCTACTACTCGGCTTTAAAGATACCGCAATTCCGTCTTTTTCTTGTTCCTTGACGAACAAATCATGATATAAACGGTTTTGATAAAGATAACCATCACCTTGACCAACTTCTCCGGGAGCAAATAAGTAAATAGCATTTTCCTTAACGATAGCAATAACCGCTGGCTTAACCACAAATAAGAAATTAATTGCCTTAGCATCTGTTGCTGGCTTATAACCATCAGTGAAATCAAATCCATCAAAGAAACGTGATTCGTCCCAAACTTCAATCAGTTGAACACCATCAATAGATGTAATTCGAGATTCTAATGCAGTTTGTCCAATATTTTGATTGGTAATGTTGCGAGTGAATTCTTTTGAACGTTCCAACATATCCATCACTTCGCTAGAAACAAATCCAACAATATTTTGTGAACCATACTTGCGAATAGGTAAGATTGAAGCCTTTAATCGTGAGTAAACATTATCAACAGTTAAAGTTTCTTCAGTGCCGTGCTCTGCTTCAACCGCACTCTTCGCTAACTTAGCAAAACGATAGGCATCAATTTCCGGTTGAACATTTTCTTCAACAAAGGTCTTCGTGATATTCGCTGTTGCCAAATCTTGATTCGTCTCATCAACATCTTGCTTATCAATATAGAACTCAATATCTCGGTCTTGCTCCATGGTATAGACCTTTTTATCATTCTTAGCGGTACCAACATTAAACCCTTTATTACGATTATGATCTTTTAAACCTGATGTCGAGATAGTAGTCAAAGTAAATGACTTTCCCCCATTAACCAAATTAACGTTTGGTGATCCTAAAATTCCTGTAATCAATCCTTGATTGATCTTTTGATCAAAGATGTTGTCATCTTTAGTAATGTAATTATAATTTTTGTTACGATCTGCCATTTTATAAATACCTTTCTATTTTTGTTCGATGATACCTAATGCCTCTGCCATAAGATCAGTTGCACCTTTACCACCTTTACCGTCCGCTGGATTGCCACCCTTAGCGATAACTTCTCCTTCGAACAGATACGACTTAGTTTCTTGTAACCCTTCGATTTGCTCATCTAATCCTGATAATTTACCATCTTCACCTAATGCCACTTGGTCCATATCTAACAAAGCCTTAATATCATTAACATCACGAGCCTTTGTATTCGCTAATGCTTCTGATACAGCGCTGTTGAGCTTTGTCTTTGATAAATCTGCTGCTAACGACTGAGTATCCTCATCATACTTTGCTTGAAGCTCTGTATACTTATTACTCAACTCTTCGTTATCTCCAGCCTGCTTCTTTAGGTCCTTCATATCTTTATCACGACTTTTCAGCTGTTCTTGTAAACCATCACGTTCAGCAACAACAGCATCATAATCCGATTGAGAACCGGTTTTAGCAGTTTCAATATCTTGACCATTTGCATCCATGATCTGTTTAATAGTTTCATCATCAGTAATACCTAAGTTCTTCAAAAAATCACGTTTCATAACGTCCTCCTACGGTTTTTTACGCTAACCAAGCTAGATTTTAGTATGAAAAAAGAACCTTTTTACGACGTGTTCAGGTCAAGTGCAAAATAAAAGGCAGCTACAATTATGTAGTTGCCCTAATAAACTATTTTATTTAATAATCTTTATCACTACGCAATAAAGGCATAAATTCATTGTAACTATCAATGGCTTTTTGTGGAGCCTTATCAGTTAATTCGTAATCAATAAAATTACCATACTCATTCTCATTAGGAAAAGTATCAATTTCAACATACCAGTCTTTATTTTCTAGAAAATATGGTCTTGATAATGCCATTACAATTCCCTCAATACTTTCTTGAATGCTTCAGTCAATGGATTTCCATCACTTAGTTTCATTTCTGCATACATTTCTGCAAACCACTCACGTTTATTGTGCTTACCATATCCAGAAACAAACAGATCATTCAATTCTCTGCTCGTCATCCCAGTTTTCTTAGTAGCTTCATTATAAACCTTATCAAAAACGCCATCAATCCAATCATTACGATAAAATTTTGTATTAGGTAAATCTGGATTGTGTTTTTCAAACAAAACATTATGCAACACATGCCCCATTTCATGAGTTGGTATATAATTCAATGCTTGATTTTTTGGAATGTTCATCAGCCAACCAGCATCAATGTCTCCTTCGATAGCCTTACGATGAAGGTTCTTACGACCAAATCTCTTATTATTATAATTGATTTCCATCTTTGGATAATTCTTACCCCACTCAGTAACAGCGTATGATGTCGATATATCATCTTCAAAACCAACCTTTAGACCATGTTTAGCCACATAATCACGAATATTAGGATCTTCATTAGCCAATCTACGAGTCCTATTGATAGTATCTTTATACAACTTAGCAGATGTTTTACCCTTAATATGGGATTTCATATCAACAAAGCCTTTACCAAAATCACGTTCAGTAAATAATCCAACCTTATCCGACCATTGCTTGAAACTCATACCATCAATAATCTCACCTCTCCCAGTATCAGGATTGCGAGACCATCGCTTTTCATCTTTCACATCGCCATAATAAGGGACTGTTGTACAACGACAATTAGGGTGAATTAGTGGATAATCAACACCATCTTTTTTATTTTTAACATCATAAATTTTACCGTCTAATTTTGCGCATACATCACATGTATTAGATTCTAATGTCGCCAAATATTCATACTGTTCTACACCTGTTTCTTTGTATGAATCAAGAGTGGCTTGTTCGGCAATGTGTCCGTATTCAGTATTAATCAACCTATGTAAGTTAGTTTCTGAATAGTTTTTTATTACTGTGTTAACCTGCTTGGTAAGTTTGTCTACACCATATCCAAGCGCTGCACCTCTAGTCAAAGAATCAGACAACAGCTTAGGTAGAATACTTGTAGCGCTCTTCCAAATACGCTCACTGAAATTACTTCCTTGCCAATTCTGACTAATAATCTGTTTCATTTGCCGTTCATTTATCCTAGCAAAATCAGAAACTACAGCATGCTTATCTTTTTGAATATGAAATATATTTCGGTAATACGTATTTTCGTAGTTACGCCCTAACCTATCCCCTAACTTATTAGAGGCTTGTTCTGCTTTATTTGCCATGACGTTTCTCAGTTGTGTTTCTAAGGCCGTCATGCGACTAACTCGGCTCTTATAATATTCAGCATTTAATTCAGTGGTGTGCCCACCTTCTTTAGCCATTCGTTCCCATTCTTTAAGCGAGTATTTCCAATTACTTAATTCTTGGCCACGAAGCTCTTTTAATACCGAAGCCTTATCTAATTGCCCGTTAGTTCCATATCTATCAACAAATTCAGTTAAATAACTGCTCATTTCTTTCTGTGCTGATTTATAAAGGCGAGATAATTCTTTCTCCATCTCTTGTGAGTCAGAAATCGATTCCTTTTTAAGTTGCAAATATCGAAGCTTCCAATAATCACTATTCGCCATCTTCTTCACCATCTACAGAGGAATTATCTGGTGTAAATTCATCTTCTATTTGATCATTTTCACGATCTTCCAATTCCGTCTGCCAATCATCCACAATTGGATTAGATTTAGCTACCGCTTCCTTAGATGAAATATCAGCTAACTTAGAAACAATATCTGCATCCTCTGAACGATTTTGAATTGCTGTTCTTGGCCATGTCACTTTAATTTCAGCGTCATCCCCTTTACCATTTAAAGCAGTATTCAAAATCATACGAATAAGAGTTTTGAGAGATGACAAGAATTCACTTTCTGTATCGAGAACTTTCATCTCTAACGATCCATACATCATCTTCAACGCAACACCTGTTACCTGTGTACCCATAGCCATCTTATTTGGATCGTATCCTTGACCATGTTCATAAATCTTATCTCTGGTTAAGTCTAATAATGTTTTCCTTGCCTCAACTGGAATAGATATTTCTAATTTATCAACTCCACCTTTGCCATCTTCATCTTCTTCAACCTTAATAGCTTTATAGTCACGTAATTCAGACATGAATTCATCTAAATCAGTTCCACCATAATTAGTAAGAACCAAAAATACTTGTTGAATATCTTGAACGTCATTAACAAATCCGTTAAATACTAAGTCGTAACTATCAATTAACCCTTTATATTGTTGTAAATCAGGAGTGGCGTCCGCATTATTTCTAAATTCAATAAACGGAATTCCATTGAATCCATGTTTCATAACGTTAGTTGGTTCGCCTACTATTGCTCCAATATTTTCATCAGCATAAGTAATACGATTATTTAATTGAATTTGTTCATAATCTGCACCAGCTGGACGACAATAATATTGAACTTCTGTTTCTGTCCAATACTCGTCGTAAACAGTTTCTGCACCTTCTTCATTCAAACTAGTGTATGTTCTCCGTACACCCAGCAATTCATGATTAAGTGTATTCATATATATTGGAGTAACCTGGTCAACCGGCACTGGAGCCATCCTTAATTTTTTTGTACTTTGATCAAACCAAAGATGAAGCCATCCCCTACCGCCTAATGCAGCATCCTGAACCAATTGTTTAACGGTAGTTCCAAAATTATCTGGCAATAACTCTGTTAGCTTTTTATTTAAGCCTTCATCATCATCAATATCAAATGTTGGAATTGCACCTGCTAAATAATTCTTCTTTTGATTGACTAAAATGTGATGAAAATTAGAACTCACTTGACTATTCCAGTTACGCAACGGTGTATCGTCATTCTTAGTTCCATAAGCGCTTTCCTCTAAGTTATTAGTAATATCATTCTTATTATTGTAGTAGTCTGTACCTATCGAATATTTTCTATATATACTATCTTTCAACTGATTAGTTGATTTAATAACTAATTTAAAGGCTTTTAACTTTTGTTCTGGTGTCATTGGTAATTGCATTTAACGATCTCCTTTCCTACTTGAATACTGATACACCACCTTGCTTCTTAGGATTAGCAATCGTATATACAAAGTAACGGTCTGCGTCCATTGCGTGATCGTGTTCTTTAACTGGTTTATCTTCACCGTGATCTGCGGCTTTAACGTCCCAAATATATGATTGGAACTCTTTAAACGTGTTCTTAGCTACTGGCGTGTACTTGATTAATCCAGTATCGAGTGCATTCATCATGGCACGAATTCCATTGACCACATCATTCTTAGCTTTTTTAACACTGAATCCATTCTGTTTGAGTTCCGTTTTAAATGATGATGCTGCTGGGTCAAGAATGATCCGAACCTGTTGCTTATCCAAATCATTACGTTCATAAAACTCCTCCATATCTTCACGGAATTGTTTATCAGTACGTTGTTTGCTCTTCTCACGACCTGAATAATAATACTCATCTGTGTTGTACCAAACACCATCATATAAGCGCCATAATTTAAACACAGTGGCATTTTGTGTTCCATAGTCGGAAGATACCCAACTCTTTTCAAACTCAATATCACGGGGTAAATCAACAACCATTGTGTCCTTATCAAAGTTGTCATAAATAACACCCTCAGACATCACCCAAAGCCCTAGGATATATCGTTCATAGAATACTCCGGAATATAATCGTTCATATCGTTCTATGGTCTCTTCATCTAATGATGGATTATCATGCATAGTGAAATGAATTCTAATAGCATTCTTGTCCGTTAAATGGTCTATCCAGTCTTGTTTAAACCAATGATATGGTCCCTCTGGATTTCCATTGAACCAAAGCTTTGCTCCCTTAACAGATGTTCGAGTTGTTGCTTGATTAACAAAGCTCTGTGGCTGCAATACAACCTCATCAAAAAAGAAGCCCGCAGCAGTCAATCCTTGGACTAACTGATAAGACTTCTCATCTTTTCCACCAAATAAATAAAAATAATTTGTATGGCCATTCTTTGTTATTTCAATGTAATTTTCACTTCGTCGATCCTTTAGTTGAAATCCTTCTGACCTCAACATTTGAGTTAATGGACCAATAACATTTCGCCTGAGTGACCCGATTGTTTTACCAGCCATTCCAAAATTTTGGCCATTAAAGTTAAACATCCCCCACATAACGTAAGACAATGACATCACCACCGTTTTACCGGCACGAACTGATCCATCAGCAACAATCGCAAACTTATCACTGTATGGCGAAGCTGGCGCCCACCACGTTAATACTTGTAACTGTTTCTTTGAAAATGGTTGAAATTCAAATTGATAATTAAGTCTCGGTTTCGTCCTCATCGAATACTCCTTCTGCTGCCTTACCAATGGCATTGATCAAACTACTATCATTATTTTCATTTGGTCGATCCATTGCTCGTATCTCTTCAAGCAATCGCTCCTGCGCCTTAGTCTTATCAAACAGTTCAACAACAGGACCATCTTTACCAACAGTTATCTTTTTTATTAGCGTGGTATCAACATTTGTATCTGATTTTAATTGAACAAAGGAATGGTGCCTAATTATTGGATTATCATCGGTATCAAGTTTAGGCATTCCCTTCTCGTTCAAAGCCATCTCATCATGACCACCAAAATTAACATAACTTCCAACATCAGCAAATGCTTGTTTAGCTAGCTGAGAAATTAAATCATCTTCATCAACTGCAACATCTTTTAATCGAGCTGCTTTGATACGTTTGATAGCTGATCTGATGTTAGCATTTGTTAGCAATCGACTTCCATTAGTTCTAGCAGTATTGGAATCAACACTATAGGCATCCATGTATGCCTGTGTTGCATTAAACGATTTCAAATACCGCACCACAAATACATTCTGCTTATCCGTCAATCCGTATTCATCTAAATCATCAATAACATCTGCAACGTTATTTTGTGTTGCAACACTTTGCAACGTTTTTGATTTTGTTGCAACGCTTTTAGATGGGCCATCTTTATTATGTGTTGCCCATTTTCGTGACTTCCATGACCGAATAGTCGTAGGCTTAACGTCATATTTAACGGCAATATCTTTAATCTTCATACCCGCTAAATAATCTTGTTCTGCTTCTTTCCATTTTTCTGTCATGTCATATCACCACATCCTATCTTTTATTTTGTTCGTTCTGTTCATTAAGTTTTTTCTTATTATCTAATCGACCAATGATCTGGTTCTCTAATCGTCTATAATCTTGCTGTTTCATGGCTTCTTCCACACTTCAATTAACGATTTAATCATGATCTCAGCCATCATCACAATGATATAGATAAAAAATAGGGCTATTCCTAAACAGAACAGTCCTAATATGGTCAATGCCAATATACCTATGATGTTAAATAACATGTTTTCCTCCTACAAAAAACGCCTAACATTTGTCAGACGTTTAAAATATTTGGTTAATCACCAAATACCAACCAATATTTAATTACAAAATAAAAACGCCGAAGCGTTTTACATTTTATTAATAATTTAAAATCGTTCTTAAATACTCAACCTTATGATTATCAGCATCTGAAAAATCTGAATCTTTAACCAA
This sequence comes from Weissella koreensis KCTC 3621, assembly GCF_000277645.1. The sequence goes on from NZ_AKGG01000014.1 coordinate 80,867, forward strand.
CTTATAATGGTCTAATAAGGCTCTTAACACTTGATCATCAAAGTGAGAATCTCCTTCCCAACCACGATCATCAATAAATTTGACAACATCGCTAAACCTACCTAAATCTCTAGTTATAAAACTATAAAAACCATAAGTGTCTTCATGACCATCAAATCCAATAAATCGTAGTTTACTGTCTGGCACATTTTGCCTATCAATTGGGTCTAGCTCATTATAAGTTGCATAAATGTCTCTATACATATTCATAACCTCAAGTACAAAACGCTTATCGGTTTCTGACATATTTTCATCGATTGAATTTTGCAAATGGGTATCCTCGAAAGACCAATCACCATAACCCATAACAAGACCATTCGCAGCAACAGAATAATGCTTTGATTCATCCTTATCACCATTTAATTGGGCTAACTTCGACATGATTTCAAATTGATTAATTAACAACACTCTTTGTTCATCAGTAAAATTAAATTCCATGATATCCTCCATTTTCTCTATTGATATGTTAATTATATCACATAGATAACATAGTCCATATTTTTATCTGATGACAATATAGTAGGTAAGGATTTGCACCTTACATGTTCAACACAAGGCTTTTTGAGTTGTGGCCACATCCCATCCAGCGTCGAACTACTGCTCTCTAACAGTTATAGCGTCTACCTATTCCGCCACTACTATAATCGAATAACCATGCACGAATTAAGTAACTAATTTTGAAAGGAGACTTACTTTTTGAATTATTCGATAATACAAATTTAACACCTTTTTTTACCCCAAAACGGACATCATTTTAGTGTACCGTTAAAAATTATTAATCTTTAATACCTAGTACATTCTTCAAATTTTGAAATTTGCTCTCATTTTCAATATGATTATCCATTATTTTTAAATAACGTTCTACCATGTCATTTAAGTTACCGTTAAACCCATGAGAATCTTCATCCCAATGATTGCTTTCTACGAATTCTGTAACGGTTTTAAATCGTTCCAAATCATCTGTAATAAATTTGTAAAACCCATACGCAGGCTCATGTCCATCAAAACCTTTAAATTCTAACTCACTTTTAGGAATTTTCTTTTTATCCTCTTCATTAAGTTCATTATAAACTCCATAAATATAATTATACATATTCATTACATCTATCACGTACTTTTGATCATTTTCAGTAATGTGAGTTTTACCTAAACTTTGTAAGTGTGTATTTTCAAATGCCCAATCATAACTATACCCCATCTGAACAGCAAATGAGGCATTTTCATAAGACTTCGATTCATCATGTTCTCCATCCAATTTTGCTAATTTTGCTAGTATTTCAAACTGATTAACTAAAAGTACACGTTGTTCTTCTGTGAAATTCAACTTAAATTCTTCAACCATGCTTGATTCTCCATTCTTTTCTATTTCAGAATCCTATGTCAGACCCTGTAATTTAATTATACCTAATATATTTACGCAATTCCAATTTATGGCTTTTGGAGTTAATAATTATTAATATTGTGTTCATTTATCAAATCCTTTAACTCATTGCACCAACGACGTCCTGTCCGCTCATCCACAAAATATGTCCATTCAATCGATTTCCATGATAGCTTATTTCGATACCGAGCAAAATAAACATTCTTGTGCTGATCATCAAACATATCAACTAAAACACCAATACGATCTCGAATATCCTTTAGTGTATTCATCTGATCATCATCTTCTAGCTTCATAAGAATACGTTCAACAACATTACTATATGAATTAACTGCTCTAATGTCACTATTTAGATCTAATTCCTTTTCGGGGATCCTTAAATCTTGTTCCCGCTGCTTAATTAAAATATCAAGCCTACCAGTAAAATAATCAGTCAATAACCTATCAATTTTATCAGCCATTTCCCCTCCCACTTTAATATAATTTCACCCTTTCATATTCCAGCCCATCAAACTTACTCTCAATGTATCGCCCATATTGAGGCGTGCTGAATACTTCTTTGTAGGCTTTGCGTAAATCATCTGTAAACGTCCAAACTCTCTTACCACTCATCAAATAGTGTTCTTGAAAGTAAAGACCATCTTTATTTTTATATACGTATTTCATAGCCCTAACATCTTTTCTAATTCGGCTATACGTTCATCACGTTCTTCTATCCGTTCATCACGTTCAGCGATACCATTTTGTAAATTACGTACTTGGTCTCTTAATCCAGCAAGTAATTTAGCTTGATTTTTAAGTTTCAATGGATCACTTGGAATTATGTTCGCTGTCATCATCAAACCTCCGATAATATCCTAATAGAGCCTTAAATATAAATGCAGTGAATATAAGCACCATCGCAAATAACAACAGTCCGAATATTGTATAAATATACCCAACCTTAATCAGGTCAATTGCTAGATCACCAGTTGTAATCACGAAGTACAGTGACATTGATATGACTACTGTCCACTCAATCATCATGTAAATGATTTTGATTAAGTTATATGCCTTATTTCTAAAATCCATCTTTTTTCCTTCCTAATTTATCAACACGTATTCCGTCGATATTAAATTCCTTGCCACTTCTTCTTAAACGAGATCTTATGCCATAAACTGCGGTCACTTTTATACCTAAATAATTGGCGACATCTTCTAAATTTCCTTTGAAAACGTGGCCTTTATACTTATCAACAACTTGATATATATAAGGGTTATCTGCGGTTGGACTTTTAGCTAAAGGTATCTGCATATCTTCTTCAGGTACTTTTGCTCGCTTCCTTGCTCCATCTGACAAATTAAACATTTGAGAATACAGCAATTTAATATTTACAAATCGTGGATCCTTACGAGGTAAACCACTTAATTTAATGTGTTGCCTTGTTAAATTTCTCCAAGCTTCTGTGACTTGCTTCTGTAACGATTCATGAGCATTTAGCTCACCCTCCGTCATGTATTTTGATTCGATCATTTTTACTTCCTTGCTCCAATTCAATTAATTCAACTTCAATACGTGGAACGCCATATCTTTTCTTAGCTTCAATATCGACAATTTGATTGTCATCATGCCATAAGATACCGTTCAATCCATCTTCAAATGCTTTAATGTAATTTGATAAATCAGGCTTAGTTACTGGGAACCATCTTTGCGCTTTAACAAGCATTTTCTGCCACTTTGGCATTGCCTTTGGTTCTTGACGATAAAAGGTTACTTCTAGCCTAATTGGTGCCTTCTCATCAAAATTAAGCATATCTTTGGCAAACTTTGCTCCAATTAAGCGCAATTCTTTTTTATAGTTAGCAGTCTTGATTGGATCATAGACTCTTACATATTTACCACGCTTAGCAAAACGGGGACGTTCTTGTTGCTGAGGTTCAATATCAAACGTATATTTTTTATGGATCATCCGTCATAACCGCCTGACTCAATGTTACCCACATAATCGTTATATTTATCATTCAAATCTGATATCTTTTCTAATAAATCCGGAATTACTGCGTCGCCAATGTACGTCATTGCTAAGTCCATAACGATTTCTTCATAATCAACAGACATCTCATCTTTATATTCTGTATGTTGTTCTAATTCAATCGAACTAAACTGTGGCATCGTTATTACCTCCACTTGAAATTGCTGTATTGATTTTATTTATTAGACCAGTTGAAAAGTAAGATCCAAATGAATTAAAGTCATTAAGCCGTTCTTTAGTGTGCTCTAATGAATATTTAGCGGCTTCTTCGATAATATTTAAGATCCCTTTATCAATGCCATAAGCTTGTTCTTTTAAAACGACCACAAAATTACCCTCATCTTTTAATCTACGCAATCTCCAGTACTGACCACTTAATGCTTCAATACATATGGAAGCTTGCTCTGGTGAATCAACTATAAAGTCGGATAACAGTTTCAAAGATAATTGTTCAATTTGAGATGTGTTTTCAAAAATTTGTTCAGGAGTTGGAAATTCGCGCTCGCGCGTCAATGATTTATTAATTTCCTCCTCCTCCTCATCTTTAATCTGTCCTGTACTAAACTTACCTATACTATCCTTACCTAACCTAACCTGTGCTAGAACTTTTCTAGACATTGGCTGACGAATTTCTAGAACTTTTCTAGAAGCGTCCTCAAATATTGATGTATCAGCATTTTCAATCAATTCATATCGCTTATTTATACTTCGAAGTTGTGATATTTCATATTTAGCATTTGTAATTGTTTTTTTAGATGGTTCAACTCGATTCATTGATGGCCACCCAGCAATAACTACATAACCTGTTTTAAATGCCAATACATATCCTTTAGCAATTAATAGATCAAATACATTATCTCCATACCCCAACATTCTTCTTAACCTCTTAGGATTAGAAACAAAACCATCATCGTCAGCTCTAACAACCAGATGTGAAAATAAATTTTGCGATTCTGTTGGCATATCTAGAAAATCATCGCTATCATAAACATCTAGACTTATCATTCTTCTTTTAGCCATGATTCACCACCTCTTAAAATGGAAGGTCATCATCACTGATGTCTACTTCTTGACCGCTTCCAAATGGATCATTATTGGCAACTTGTTGTGTGAACGGGCTTTGTTTATTAGCCCCAGTAGATACATTTCCCGTGTTGGTATTTGATGCCTGTGATTCAGCTCGTGTTTCAAGTAAATCAAAATTCTCAACAGTTACTTCAGTTGTATAAACTGTCTGTCCTTCTTTATTTTGATAACTTCCAGTTTCTAACCGACCACTAATGGCAACTCTTGATCCTTTATGAGTGAAATTAACGAAATTTTCTGCACTTTTAGCCCAGATAGTAGCGTTAATAAAATCTACTTCCTTATCCCCATTCTTACTTTTAAAGCGACGGTCTACTGCTATGCTAAATGAAGCCACCGCTGTTCCAGCTTGCGTATATCGAAGTTCAACATCTCGTACAATTCGCCCCACTAATACAACACTATTCATCTTTTCCTACCGTCCTTTCAGTTAAAAACACTTTCAATGGCTTCATCATTTCAACAACGTCTCTTCCTGAATAAATTCCATTCTTTAAATCGACGCTTTCTAAAATTTCCATGATTGTTTTCTTAAGTGAATCTTGTCGCCGTTCTTCAGCATCTAATTTGGCATTCACATGACTTAATTCAATCTCGTAGGCATCAACTTCACTTTTAATAAATCGACGTCCTTTACCATTAAGTTCATTTTTAGTAGTCCAATACTCTTCATTCTTAATCTCATTGGGTAACTTAACTTCGCCCATTTTCCATCCACGGCCTTCACTAAATGAATCAGCCTCTGCTTGTGCCTTCTCCATTCGTTCTTCCTTAATTTGATCAACGAATGGTCCAATGCGATTAGATTGATCTTCAATTAATTCATCAATTGTTTTATCAATCCAAGCAAGTTCTGGATATTGTTCCTCAACTTGCTGTTTGAACATCTTTACAACCTTTTTTCGGGCATCAGACACTTCTTTTTTATCCTTGCGCCATTTAGCCAATTTCTTCTTTCCAATCGACACAGCGGGTTTATTGTCAATCTCTAGCGGTACATCTGCTTGTAGCGCCATTAATTTATCTCTCAATCCATTAATTTGACCATCTTCGGACACGCCAACTACTGGATATACTTCTTGAATTGAATTAGTCATTATCTAGATCTCCTTATTTAAAGAATTCATCTGCTGCTGAAACTGTTTGCTCTTTTGGTGCTTCATTAGTTTCTTTTGCATATTCTTTAATCTCATCAACCATTTCATTTGTATCAATTTGTTGATTTTGATTAGCTTCTTCAACTTTTGGTGTTTCTGTTTCAGGAGTAATATCAATGGGCTTTGCTGTCCCTTCTGAAATATCACCATTCATATCCTCAGAAGCCATTGCACGGGTCATTTCGGACGACTTAGGAGCATACTGTAAGATTGACTTAAGTACAGTCTTTTGAGCCATAGCATCGAAGTCTGTAGACCACGGACCACTTTTGCTTTTAGAAAAACGACTACGATGTTCTTCAACCGCTGACTTAGTCCAATAATCAGCTTTTTTAAATCCATTAATTAATGTAAATTGAGCATAATACCCAACTACTTCTCCGGTTTCATCACCGTCAGTATGAAGTTCTTGGGAATATTTATCCCACCGTGGGTGTTCACCTTCATAAACTTTTACAGTCCCAAATGACTTCATTTGGCCTGAACGCATTGCTAATTGAACTAAACCCTTATACCCTAATTGAAATTGAGCCTGTCCTTTATATGGAACTAAGTAAGCTTCTCCGACAGTTGGTAATAAGCTAAGTCCTAATGCACTAGCTTTGGTCGCTTCTACAACAACTGAAGATAATGATGCATTTTCCAATGCTTTATTTCCCATAACAGATATTGCTACTTCACTTGCGAATGCCGCAGCATTTTTTCCAGCAGTAGTTTCAAACTGTGCTGCTACTTTTTCGCTTTTTAATTGTTTAACTAATTCGTTTGCCATGATAAAATTACTCCTGTATATATTTTTTATTAAGACTGATTAGCTTGGCCGCGATCAGTCTTTTTTTGTGTTTCGGGACGTTGGCTGAAAAAGTTGTACGCCTTTTCAGCTTCAATAACCGGATCAGTTTTCAATCTTCTTGATTGGCTAACTGAAATTGAATGACTTACTGCGGTTCGTTTTTCCAGCCATTCTTGATAATGCTTATCCTGGCGTGCTTCTCGAATGACTTGTGGTGCTTCAGCCAATATCACACCAATTGCTACACATATTGCATAAATCATATTTACAAGATCCCATCTTTAAATTTAATTACTTCACTTCGTAAAAATTTGTTCGGAGCAACTTCATGAACTGCTCTCTTGAATTGTGGTGAATATCGAATTAAATCAAAGCTGTAATATGTTTTTAATCCCAATAATTTAGCAGTTTGTCCGGCATTTAAAATAACAGCATCATCTGGTATAACCACATTTTTTAGCGTAGGCATTACATAGCCTCCTTTAATTAATTTTTATTTTAGTTTGAAGTATTTACATTTATTCATTTTTAAACACCGTTCTGATTTATAATTAATAGATAACATTAAGCAGGAGATATGCCTTATGGATTATTTAGAACTTTATAAATTGATACTCAGTTCTATTTCAGACAATAACGTTTCTAATTTTCAAGAATTAATAAATCTAACAGCAAATGATCCATCGATTCAAAAATATAGAGTTGAAAATAATGACACTAAAACAATTAACCTATTAATTAATGTTTCTAAAAATTTAATTGATGACGGTTATATAAATGGCAAATATATATTGACGAAAAGCGGAACTATATTTTATTTTGACGGACTAGCAACCTTGGGTTATGATTTTCTATCAACCGCTAGCAAACCTGGATTCAAAGAAAAAATAATCCAAGTTCTAAAAGAAGAAGGTGTTCCACTTAATCCTAATTCGCTATCTAAGGTTCTCTTTAAGCTTTTCCTCTGATATGGTAAGTGACTCAGCAAGAAATTTAACAGTAACTTCAACAGGACCACTTGTCTTCATGTCGTATGAAATTCCTATCATTGAGTCAAGCTTCAAGTCATCTATATACAAAGCTTTCTCGGTCTCTACCAATTTAGGAAAATGTGGTAGAGTTTTTTTGTATGTTTCTAACAATCTATTTTCTTCACTCATTACATTACCTCCATATCTAATTCCGTTTGGTCTGCACCTAGAAACTTATTAATAAAGTATTGCTGACCTTTTCCGGTAACTTTAGGTGTTTTCTTGATTACATTTACTCCATCACCATTGATATGAGATGACTCTTTAATCTCAAACAAGCCTTGTTCCATAGAACGTTGAGTTGGTGAGTTATAATCAGCTCCATTTCGGCGAATTAGATAGCCTTTACTACGCAACCATTCAAATAGTCGACGCCCACCCATATCAATCCCATTTTGTTTTAACAGCTTAGCTAGATCGCCAACTAATATTGATGTATTACTTGAAGTAACTGCATCAGCAAATATAGCTTTAGGTTTCATCTCAGCATTCTGTTCTGCTAGATCAGCAGATAAACGTAAAGCTTCTGGTAGAGTTTGCGGAACATTGAACTGTGGTTGCATTTGATATCCACCAGTCTTACGAATAGACGGAAGAACTTCCGATGTAACCCATTTTTTGAATCGTTTGGCTGAATCAAGCTTTGATCCAAAAATTAATGAATAAACACCAGATTCGTTAATTGCTACAACTGTCTGTTCACGACCGATGGAGTCACGAATCGTTACCCCACCTTTTTCTTCATTATCAATGTGGTCAGATAAAGCTTTTCTTGTGTTTTTATATCCCAAAACTTCAGCCACATCTTTACCAACGAAATATGGTTCATTATCTACCGTTACTGTTCGAACGTTTGATTGTTCAAAATTAAATACTTGTACTTCGTTCATTACTTTTCTCCTTAAACCATGACCCAGTTTTCACCGGAATAACCTACATAATTAAAAATTTCATTCAACTTATCAAAGGCCGCACGACCATGTTTCTTTCCATTAATTAATTCTGAAAAGCGTTGATCACTCATACCCACATCTTTGACTAATTGCTTACGGCTATTACTGCGTTGACGATAACCATTCATATTAAGAAATGAACTGAAATCATCAATAGCTTGGTAAATTGTATTTTTTGCTTCTATCATTGGCATCTGTCACGCCTCCTTTTTGTGTAATTTTTCAAGTAATTATTGCAATAAAATTGCACTTAGTATACAATTAATGCATACGAAAAAGAACAAATCAAACCTGCTATATTAACGTTCCCGACCAAAGTTACATTAATCATTGCTTGTTTTTTTGTTGCAATTGTTACTCGATAAATTAAGTATAGCACAGAGTGCACATAAATCAACTTTATTTTTGCACTAATTATACTTTTTAACCAAAAATGCAAAAGGAATGGCTCTATGACAACATTTGAAAGAATTAAAAAAGCTGCGAACTTACGAAAAATGAGTTTAAGAGAAGTAGCTTCTGCTTCTGGAATGAAAAGCGAAACTGCAATATATAGATATAATCAAGGAGTCAATCCTCGTGAATCGACATTGCGTGCTATAGCTGAAGTTCTCAATGTCTCAGTAGACTACCTATTAGGAAACACTGATGAAATGATGCCTAATAAAAAAGCATCTTCCGATCCTACAGAGATTGATTTAGATGCGGCATTAGAAAGTAAAGGTGTCGTTATGCGATTCCAAGGTAAAGAATTATCAGATAAAGCGAAACGAGGTATATTGGATATCATTAAATTAGTAGATGGTGACGAGGATTAATATATGGAACTTGAATTATTGGAAGAAGCAGTTGATAAACTTATTCGTTCTCAAGATATTGAGTTATATTATGCTGAATACGAATTTAACGACCCAGATACTGTCGTAATTCGCGAAAATAAACCAGCAATTATTATAATCAATATTAATTTTGAAACAAATATACCCATCGTTGCCAGAAAAAGCCACGAGTTGTCTCATGTGATTTATGGTAGCGACGAGCCATCTGTTTACAATTTTTCAATTGGACTAAGAAATGAATCTGAAAAAATTGCTAATAAAGGCATGGTTAATATACTGGCCAAGTTAGCGTTTTATGAAACGCCATTAGAATACCGAAGCCCTTATAAATTTATGGAAGCTTTTCACTTCCCTACGTTAAGCTACGAGAAAATGGTTATTGAAGCTATAGAAAATGTTTAATTAAGTTTGTGAACACATGTGCTAAGCATCCACACTAAAAGGCTCTAGGAGTAGGTATTATGGAAAAACAACAAGAAAAGAAAGTATTAGGGATAATCGCAACTGTTTTAGGAGTCATTGCACTACTTCTATCATGGATGCCAATCGTTAATAACTTTGCTGCTGTTTTAGCATTTATTGGTTTCATCTTAGGAATTATTGCACTTATTGTTAATAGAAAGAATAAAAAGACACTATCGATCGTTGGAACAATTTTGTCAGTGATATCTATCATTATCGTTATTGCCACTCAAGGTATGTATACAAAGGCAATTGATAAATCTGAAAACAGCGTTTCAAGTTCGTCATCTAGTGTCGAAAAAGTATCAGATAAATCAGCTTCAGATGATACTTGGACATTCAAAAATAATATTTTTGATGCAGGTAATATGACCTACAAGATAACTAACACAGAAATAACTGATGGGGCTGGAGATCCTGGAACGAAAGTATTAGTTATGTACATGGACGTAACTAATAATTCCGATAAAGAAATGGATCCATCAAATTTGTATATGGTTATGCACGCATATCAAAAGACTGATACCTCTAACGTTAATTTAAATCCAGGTACAGTTGCTCTAAACGATCAGGCTGAAAGTCCAGTACAAACAGAAGAAGATGCAATGAATAACAAGTTATTACCAAAAAAGACAACACAAGTGGTAGCTGTATATCAATTAGAAAATACAAATGATATTAAAGTTGAATTTTCTAATTCAGACTTTAAAACTATTGGAACAAAAATATATAAATTTCAACAATAAATAAAAAACGCATATCCCCAACTCCGCAAAAAGTAAGGATATGCGTTAAAGAAAAAGAAACTAATAATTAGCTCTTTCTGTTATTTATTATAACAGACCTGAGCATGTCTTTAAACTGCTCTTAAAACTATCGAAAGGTTAGGTTTAAATTAATGTCGGTTAGAAAAACTGGTAAAAGTTGGACAGCATTCATGTCTTATAAGGAAGGAGATAAAACAAAGCGTAAATCAAAAGCTGGATTCAGAACAAAAAAAGAAGCTGAATTATTCGAAGCCGAATTTATTTCTGTTCATAAAAACGGAAATACAAACGGTTCTAAATTATCTTTGTTTGTAGATTATTTTGATAATTGGATGGCCAAATATGAACAATCTGGCGTTGCAAGGCAAACTCTCATCACTCACTACACCGCTCAAAAAATAGTTCATGATCGATTGAATACCTACACAGTAGAAGAAATTACCAAGACTGTTTTTCAACGCTTTCTAAACGATTATTCGATTGATCATGCTAAGTCAACAGTTCGAACGTTATCTGTTAACGTGGGTATGGTATTAAAAGATGCCTATTCTGAAGGGCTAATTAAATCTGATCCAACTTTTAGAATTAAATTAAGCGGGTCAGAATCAAAAAGTAAAGAAACTAAATTTTTAGAATTATCTGACTTTAATAATATGATAGACCACATTGAAAAATATCCACTTAATAAATGGTTATTTGCAATTTATACAACTGCTTTATCCGGAATGCGCATAAGCGAAACACTTGCCATTACTTTGAATGATATTGACGAAGAACATCAAATAATAAATGTAACTAAATCTAAAACTGCTCATAGACCTTTTGAATTTGTTAAGCCCAAAACTAATTCATCCATACGTAGAATAGAAATGCCCAATAAATGGTTCATTCAATTAACTCGCTATATCGATGAATGCTCTCCACTAGATGAACATATTTTTGGAGAAACAACAGATACAAAAGTCATTGGCAAAAAATTACAATCATTACTAGAATCCATAGGATCAGCCAAGATCATTTCACCTCATGGGTTAAGACATACTCACGCGTCGGTTTTGATTAGTAATGGTATTGATATTAACTATGTTTCAGCTCGCCTAGGTCATTCAAACGTAACGATAACTCAAAATGTTTATAGTCATTTACTTGATTCACATAGAAAGATCGAATCAGAAAAAACAATGAGTATTTTTGATAAATAACCGATTCCATTATTACTCACTACTATCGTGCATTCTAACGTGCATGTAATTATTAAAAGCCCGCTGTGGCGTGCACAATATCATGCATATTACGTGCATCATTTATTTATGGAGATATTAAAATGGCTAAAAACCGTGCATCTAACGTGCATGATAATTTGGAAAACATTAGAATTAATAATATATTTTTTAAATTATTTTTATTTTTTAAGCAAAGAAAAACCCTGATATACCAACGTATTTGTTGGAACATCAGGGTTATCATAGGCTTAATTAGTTCTTAAGACCATATTTCTTATTAAACTTGTCAACAGCTCCGTCGGCTTGAGTAAACTTAGCCTTACCAGTGTAGAATGGGTGTGAGTCTGATGAAGTTTCAACACGAACCATTGGGTAAGTTGCTCCCTCAAATTCAGCAGTTGCGTCAGTCTTAACAGTTGAACCTGCTAAGAATTGAGCTCCAGTAGTAGTATCAACGAATACAACGTCGCGGTATTCTGGGTGAATTCCTTCTTGCATGATGTTTCTCCTTATAGCCCTGATCCATCTTGGAAACAGAGTCAGATTTATTAACCAAACTATTATAACATATCAGCCTTATGTACAAAAGCCTTATTCATAAGTATCAACAGATCTTTTTATAAATAAATTTAACTTTTGGTACTGTCATCGTCAGTTTTTAAGACTGCCATAAATGCTTCTTGTGGCACGTCCACAGTTCCAACTGACTTCATTCGTGCCTTACCCTTTTTCTGTTTATCCAACAACTTGGCTCTTCGATCTGGGTCACCAGTATGAATTTTAGATGTAACATCTTTTCGATAAGCTTTAATCGTGGAACGCGCAATAATTTTAGAACCGATCGCTGCTTGAACCGGAATTTCAAAATTACGACGCGGAATTAAATCTTTTAACTTTGTCGTAATAAAACGCCCACGCTCCTGTGCAAAATCACGATGCACAATAAAACTCAAAGCATCCACCCTCTCACCATTCAATAAGATATCAATCTTTACCAACTCAGACTTACGATATCCAATTAATTCATAATCTAATGAGGCATATCCACGCGTTGTAGACTTTAATGTATCAAAAAATTCGAAAATAACTTCAGACAACGGTAAGAAATACTTTACGTTAACTCGATTTGCATCTAAGTAATCCATCGTATCGAATTCGCCTCGTTTTCGCTGAGCCAAATCCATAACTGATCCAACATATTCATTTGGTACCATGATTTGGGCATGAACAAACGGTTCTTCAATATATTCGATTTCACCAGCATCTGGCAATTCAGATGGATTTGCAACCTCCACCATCGTACCATTTTTAAAAAATGCATGGTACGTTACAGCAGGGGCGGTTGTGATCAAATCTAAATCAAATTCACGTTCCAAACGTTCTTGAATAACGTCCATATGTAACATTCCCAAGAAACCAGTTCTAAAGCCAAATCCTAAAGCCTGGGATGTTTCAGGTTCAAATTCAAGAGATGCATCGTTTAATTGCAGTTTTTCTAAAGCCTCACGTAAATAATTATATTTAGAATTATCAGAAGGATATAGTCCGGAATAAACCATTGGTGTCATTGGTTTATATCCATCAAGTGGTTCATCAGCTCCATTATCTACAGTAGTAATTGTATCTCCTGGCCGAGCATCTTTAATACTTTTAATCGAAGCTGCCACATAACCAATATCTCCCGCCATCAAAAATTCACGTTTAATTGCGTGAGGTGAATTTACACCAACTTCGGTTACTTCATATTCAGCCCCAGAGTTCATAAATTTGATTTTATCCCCTGGTTTAACTACTCCATCTTTAACACGAACTGTTAAAATGACACCTTTATAAGCATCATATGTTGAATCAAAAATTAAAGCTTTTAAGGGTGCTTCAATTTCACCACCAGGAGCTGGTAATTTGTTGACAATTTGCTCCAACAATTCAGGAATTCCAATTCCTTTCTTAGCAGAAGCTAAAACTGCTTCAGATGCATCTAATCCAATTACATCTTCAATTTCTTGACGAACTCGTTCTGGATCAGCAGCTGGCAAATCAATTTTATTAATCAGTGGCAAAACTTCTAAATCATTATCCATTGCTAAATATACATTTGCCAATGTTTGAGCTTCAACTCCTTGAGCAGCATCAACCACTAAAATCGCTCCGTCAGCGGCAGCTAGTGATCTTGAAACCTCATAAGAAAAATCAACATGGCCTGGAGTATCAACAAGATGGAATATATATATTTCTCCATCATTAGCTTGATAATGTACTTCCACTGCATTCATTTTAATTGTAATTCCACGTTCACGTTCTAAGTCCATGGTATCCAATAATTGGGATTGCATGTCTCTTGATGCAACTGTATGAGTTGCCTCTAAAATCCGATCAGATATTGTGGATTTCCCGTGGTCAATGTGCGCAACAATACTAAAATTACGAATATGACTTTGGCGCGCTTGCATTTCTTCTAAATCCATTATTTTAATGCGCTCCTTTATGTTTTAATGTTTCCCTTATTATACTAAACCATTTGTAAAACTGCACTGATCTTTCCGATATTATCTCCAAATAGCTCACTAACTTTTCATAAAATCCACATATTATTGATTATAAAAAAAGAAAAGCCGCCCAAAAGGGTGGCTTTTCTTAAGCTGCTGTTTTAAATTAACCGCGACGGGCTTCCTTAATACGAGCTGCTTTACCGTGCAAAGCACGCAAGTAGTACAACTTGGCACGACGAACGCGACCATGACGTACAACTTCAATCTTATCAACACGTGGTGAATGTAATGGGAATGTACGTTCCACACCAACACCACTTGAAATCTTACGTACAGTATAAGTAGCTTGAATTCCAGCTCCCTTACGCTTGATTACAACACCTTCGAACAATTGGATACGCTCGCGTGATCCTTCGACGATACGTGCGTAAACCTTAACTGTATCTCCGGCACGGAAATCAGGCAAGTCTGAACGTAATTGTGACTCAGTTAACTTTTCTAACAATGCATTTTGACGCATATCAAATCTCCCAATCGACATTCATTAATCATCCGACCAGCGGAATATCGTTAATATGGTTTTTTAAACCATTGATAACTATAACAATAACTTAATAAGATTTCAAGTCAAAACATAATAATATTTAAAAGACACTTAGTTCTCAAAAAAATATTATAAATTAATTATTTTTAACAAATGTATCAAATTGGCTTGCTACACCGGCTAAGAACTTTTTTGTATCCTCGTTGGTAATATTACCCTCGTCGTCACTTAAGCTCGCAGTATTTCCAATATACATCTCTGGTTGTGTCATGATTTTCATGTTTAAAAATTCAATTGTTTGTCGTAAGGTATGATTAGCTAAAGCTCCACCAATTCCAGAAATTGATTGAGAAACAGGTAATACTGCCTTACCATCCCAAACACTTTCTCCCCAAGGACGTGATGCAATATCAAGAGCATTCTTCAAAACAGCAGGTAACCCTCGATTATACTCAGGTGTAACCATGATGAAGGCATCTTGAGCTGCCACTTGTGCTCTAAACTCTGTAAAGCTAGCTGGTGAATCAGCATCAAAATCTTGATTATAAAATGGTAAATTCCCGATTTCTAAATAAGTTACTTCAGCATCAGCTGGTAACCCTTTTACTAAACCATGTGCCACTCCTGCAGAAAATGAATGTTCACGTAATGAACCAATTAATACCCCATATTTAGCCATTTCAAAAGTCCCCATTTCGATTAATTTTTATTTAAAGCTAAAATTGCTACAAAGCTGATTAGAACACCATTGCAACCGTTTAACTTATTGAATTAATCATAGCATTCAACTTACAAAAAGTAAATATAGTTTTTTAATTTCCCATCGGACGATAAATTGAACGATTATCCAAGGCCCAGTTTCTTCCCGAAAATTCTCCTGGATTAGTATCATCCAAGGCATTCGTAAAGCTTTGAAGATTAGCATCCAACTCATCCAACTGATGCAAAACATTAGCTTCTTGAACTAGTGGTCGAACTGGTGATCCATACTCCAATTGACCATGATGTGCTAGCACCACATGCCGTAACAGTACTAAATCTTCACTAAATAGATCTAATTTTAATTCTTGGGCGGCAAGTACAATTTGTTCATCGATTAAAACAATATGGCCAATTAAATTACCTGGCACTGTGTACGTAGTTGCAATCGGTCCTGAGAGTTCAATAACTTTTCCCAGATCATGCAGCAACGCCCCAGCTAATAATAAGCTTTCGTCAATTTGTTCATATTGTTTTGCCACACTTTGAGCAAGACGAGCGATAGAGAGTGTATGATAGCCTAGCCCTCCAGCAAACGCGTGATGATTTGATTTTGCTGCTGGATAAGCAAAAAACTGTTCATGATATTGATTCAATAGGAATCTTACAATTCGTTGCCAAGTGGGGTTAATAATCTTAAAGATTATAGTATTAACCTCTTCTTCCATCTCTGCCGCTTTCATGGGACCACTAGGTACAAAGTCAGCTACGTTTTGAGGTTCACCGACTTGTGCTGGCCGTATTTCTAAGAATTTTAATTGAGGTTTATCCCGATAAGATTGTCGAATTCCTTTAACAAAAACAACTTGTCCAGCTTCTAATGCTTTAAATTCCGCTTCATTAGAATCCCATTTCATCCCTGAAATTTCCATTGATCGATCAGCAATAGTAATTGCTAAATATGGTTTGCCACTATTTGTAACCCTTGAATCGATTTGTTTTAATAAAGCAAACATTTGAATATTTTCGTCCAATTGATAATCTTTTAATTGTTTTTGTTCATTCATAGTCCTCACCCCGTTCCGGATTTGATAAATTTATAATATTATTTTCTTTAATTTGATGAGCCGTAAAATAAATTACTTGATACCCATCAACTACAAACTGTTTTAATATTTTAATTAAATTAGCCCGCCGTTTAGCATCAAAATCAACAAAAGCATCATCTATTAGAATTGGAAACTTTGCTGTTGAGTCCATTTGCTGAATAAAGGCCAAACGTAATGCTACATAAATCTGTTCTGCTGTTCCCTTAGATAAATCAATTAAATTAAATAGTTCACCTTTTGCATTTTTTGCACGAATAAGCGTTTTCGTGTATTTAAGCTCAATATAGCGTCCTTCCGTCAAAGACTGTAAATATTCACTAGCTTGCTTCATTAACTGCGGTAACCGTTCCCCAATTGTTTGATTTAATATAGATTGAACCCATTGACTTAGTACTTTATCAACAAAATATTGTTGTAGATCTTCAAAAACCCGTGTTCGTTCGTCAGCTAATTGTTGGCTCAAATATTCTAAACTATCATCTTTTTTAATTTGTCCCCATTGATATTCCAATTGTGTCAAAGACGCTTGTTGTTGATTAATTTCATGTAGCATTTTTTGTTGATCTCTAATGCGTTGGTCATCATCCGGAAGCCCTTCTAGTGACTGTCTATCAATGTCCTTCAGTTGCTCATTCAATAATCTTTGTTTTTCTAATAATTCTTTGGTTTGTTGATCCTCAATTTGCCGTTGTTCAAATTCTGACCAAGACTGTAAGCCGAGTTTTTTCAATAATGATTGCATAGTAGCTTGTTGCTTCAATCTTTTAGACTGTTCTTGATCAAAATGCTGTTGCTTTAATTTAAGTTCTGACAATTTCAAACGCCGCTGATTATGATTATCATCTTGTCCAAGCCATGCTAAAGCTTGATCCAATGGTATGATTTGTCCTTGTATATCTTGTAGTTTTCCCTGATCAGTTGCAATGTTATCTTTGAGAATCATTTGTTCTCTGGCATCACCTTGTACTAAATCAACCATCTCTGGCTTCCAATGTTGATATTCAGAATCAATCTCAACTAAATCAAAATTGGGTACAGAAACGCTTTGTACATGTCCATATTGCCATACAATTAATCCTAATCCAACAATTATAAAAATGCTTGCACCACTAATTTGTTTTAGTAACAAAAGTAAAATACCCAAAATAACAAAAATAATTCCTCCTAGCATCATGGGCTTTAAGAATGGTTCATTACTAATAGATTGGGATGCCTGAAACGCACTTAATTGCTCAGTACTCAAAGGCTTAGGTAAGTTGTCAACCTGCCACTTACTTCGCAACATTTGTAATTGTTGCTCATCATCTTGCAGATTCTTTTCAAGTTGTTGCTTTTTAGAAGATATATGCTCTAATAATTCCAAATTACGATCAGCTTGATCCAATTGACTTTTAATTATTGAAGGCGTTTCGGAATGCCCATCCGTATGGATTTGAAAATTTAAAGCTGTAATTTTCCGTGATAATTCTGGTTCCATCATTTGTTGTCGATTTGATAACTGATCATCCAACTGTTGCAATTGTTGTAAGGCGGGACGATACGCAGCTAAATCACTTTGATTTGCAGCCCGTTTTTGTTGCATTTTTTGTTGTTCCTGTAGGGCATTCAAATTTTGTCGTCGTTGATTTAATTCTTGTTCCAATTCTAATAAATTAGGACTTTGAGTCAACCGCTGCTGATATTGTTGTTCAAGCTGATTTAAGTGGGATAAAGCCTGATTAATCGGACGCTTAGCCGTTTTGGTACGTCCCATTTGCAAAGCCGCCGTCTTATCTAAATCTGTCGCAACTTGCATCCATTCTTCGGCTCCAGGTGTAGCAATACTTCTTAAATGATCATTAAAAGAATCAGGGCGCAAATTAAAAATTGCCAATAACGCCTCTTGATCAAAACTATAAATGGCATTAAATAATTCAGACGTTAAAGGCACCAATATTTCCTGTAGTTTTTTCTCGGGATTGTCATATTCTTTTTCGCTATCTAAATCAGTTAATGTCAATTTTGATTCCGTTCGGCCTATACGAGTTATTCGATAATCTTGGTTATGAACATTGATCGTTAAATTTCCACCATAAGTTCCCCCTACCAAATTTTCAAAAGTTTTTTTCTTGCTCCCTCGTGCAGTTGGAAAACCAAATAAGACGCCACTAATAAATTGATGCAAAGTAGTTTTTCCGGCCTCATTTAATCCATAAACCACTTGAAAATCGTTTTCAAAATCAAAATTGATCTGTTGGAATTGTCCAAAGCTGTTAATTTGCGCTTGTTTAATCCACATCCTGCACACCTCCTTGGATCTTTTTTAATTTTAACTGAATCTTATCTTTGATTTCAGTCAGATTATCTGGATCTATCAACAATTCAAAAACAGTCGAGTTATCAACTAAATTTAATCCCATTTCAACTAAATGGTCTACTGTAACCAATTTATCTAACTCTTTTAAATTGCGATCTGCTGATAATTCTGGCATCGTCATCATTAATTGTTGAGCTTTAGTATCCAATTTATAAATATACATTTGATCATCTGGTTGGAATTTACTTTTAAGTTGCTGGTAAAAGGCATTTGAATTCACCATTTGAAGTTGTTTTTGATTATCAACTGTTAATTTTAATTGAATTAACAAAAAAACATGTTTCTGTGGTTCAATTGTACTTTTCACTAATTCAATCAAACTCGATGCTTGTATTTCTTGATCCGCTTCTATTTTTAAATTAATTGTCTGCCATACAATTGGAGCACTTGATACAAAAGTTGGCTGCAATTGATGATTTTCATCACTTTGCACTAAATAAAAACCTTTTAGGCCATCTTCCTTATGGTTTAAGCCCTGCAAGCTACCTGAATAGCCAATAAAAGGTTTTTCTTGCAAGGTTTGACGAACATGAATATGTCCCAAAGCCCAATATTGATAATGTTTGGCATTTAAATCACTAATTTTAAAAGGTGCATAGTCATCCCTACCAACTGTTCCTAATGCTCCATGATACATTCCAATATGATAATCTTCAGTCTGCTTCATTGGGAAATCATCCGTCATATTTTCATTAATATGACGAGCATTGTAACTAAAACCAGAAACAGCAATTTGTTCATTTTGATTTGTATTAAAAAGCAATGTTTCAACGCTAGTTCCTAGGATATGAACATTTTTCGGAAATAAGGGTGTATCTTCAACTGATTTTATAAAATCATGATTTCCATAGCTTAATACAACTGGGATACTTTTTTCGTGCAACCGTTCAAATTGTTCCATCAAAAATAATTGAATTCGTGGATTTAATTCATTGGTATTATAAACATCCCCAGGTAGTAAAACCAAATCAACTTTTTCTTGTAACGCCATATCAATTAAATGACGGAAAGCATCTAATGTTGCCCGCTGTAATTTTTCAACCAACCAATTAGGAATATCGCTTAATCCAATAAACGCATTTCCTAAGTGTACATCTCCTGCATGAATAAATTTAACCATTGTTTATATACTTTATTTATACTTTCTAAAAATATTTTTGGTAATAAAAAGGAGGAATGTTCTCACAACCTCCCCCCTTTTTTGACATTTAATAATTTACTTGTATAGTTCTGCGATTGGCTTAGTTACAATTTCATTAACCTCTTGCAACAAGTTATTCATTGCTCCTTCAGCAGCCATCAACTTCTTCAATACATCTGATGTATCCATATCAGCAGCCACAGCTTGCCAGCTTTTGATTTGGTCTTCACTAGGCTCTGTACCACCTTGAATGGCAGCTTGCATTGTTTGTTGTTCTGCTTGGAATCGCTTAAAGATTGCTTCAGCTTCCTTATCAGCGTGCATTTCATTTAATGCTACTTGTAATGCAGTATATTGTTCTGTTTTAACCAAATCACTGGCAACAGCGTTGACATTATCATAAATATTAATCATTATGTTTCTCCCTTAAAATCCTAAGTTATTTCTTAATCCATTCCAAACCGTTTCAGCACCTTTTTTAATTGTACTTCCGGTCTCTTTCAATCCTGATGTAATGTTACCAGTAATACCACTAATATTATCAGAAATTTGGCTATTTGTACCATTAAAATTCAAACTATCATTCGCAATTTGTGTTCGGATACTTTTAACCTTAAATGAAGTTTGTGCTGTATTCGGAATAATTTGCTCCAACGAACGTTTCATCAATGGCCCAGCCGTTTGATCTAAGCTTGAAGGTATCACTGATCCATTATCGTTTCCTGTCCAAGTTACATTAACAATATCTGGTGTATATGCAACCGCCCAGGAATCAGTGGCTTCGCTAGTCGTATTATCGCTATCAGTTTTACTACTAAACTCAGTCGTCCCAGTCTTACCTGCCACTTGATACCCACTTGGATCAGCAGCTACACCGGTTCCATTTGTATAAACACCCATCAACATACTGGTCATTTCATTCGTTACCTTAGTTGACCAGAGACGAGTTTTCTTAGGCTTCACCGTATTGACTAGCACACGTCCACTGGCATCTTCAATTTTGGTAATAAAATGTGAGTCTGACATAGTTCCGCCATTAGCAAAACTTGTATAGGCCTGAGCTAATTGTAATGGTGACACTCCCTTGCTCATACCACCAATAGTCATCGCATAATTCTTATCATCCTTCGTCAAAGGTAGTCCGGCCTTAATTCCAGCCTTATATGAGGTATCAATACCGATCTTCTCACTCAACCAAACCGCCGGAATATTATATGATTTTTCCAAAGCTTCATACATTGGCACATCTTCAGTTGTGATATTAGAAGCATTATGCGGTGAGTACTTATTTGTACCAAAAGTCATCTCATGATTTGGCAACATTGAATCATAAGAATAACCACGGCTCAATGCTGGAGCATAATCTACAATTGGTTTAATTGTTGAACCAGGCTGCCGTTTCATTTGTGTTGCACGGTTAAATCCACGGAATTCATGTGCTCCACGTCCACCAATTACCGCTCTAACACCTCCAGTTTGTGCATTTAGCACTACTGTAGCCGCTTGTGAACCCACACCAATTGGGTTCAAATATGAATTAGCATAATCATTTTGTAAATTGGTCTGATCATCTTGATTCATATTTGTATAAATTTTATAACCATTTTGCATAATATCTTGTTCTTTTAAGTGATATTTATTAATCGCTTCATCAATTACAGAATCAAAATAGTATGGATATTCATAATTAGTACTAGTAACTTGATAATCATCAGCCCCAATACTTGTCTGCATCAAATTCGTAGCAGTTGCTTGATCCATTTTTTTATTATTCACCATGTTTTGTAAAACTTGATCTCTACGATTTTTAGCGGCTTCAGGATGCTCTAATGGATCATAGCCATTCGGTGATTGAAGCATTCCTGCCAACATAGCCGCTTGTTTCTCATTCAATTGACTAGCATTGATACCAAAGTATTTTTGAGATGCATCTTGAACTCCCCAAACTCCTTCACCAAAATAGGCATTATTTAAATACATTGCCAAAATATCATTTTTAGAATAGACATTTTCAACCTGAACTGCAAGAAATAATTCCCGTATTTTCCGCGTTATATTTTGATTTTGAGTCAGGAAAGCGTTCTTAACTAATTGTTGGGTAATCGTTGAACCACCAGACAAGGCACCAGAACTTGAAAAAGTAATTTTGTGCCAAATGATTTTCAAGGCAGCACGCGAAAGTCCCGTAACCGAAAAACCATATTCATGATAAAAATTACGATCTTCTGTAGATAAAACCGCAGTAGTCATATTCGAAGAAATACTTTTGTAGGATACAAAAGTTCCTTTACCACCAGCTAATGACCCCGCCTTATTTCCACTAGCATCATAAATTTCAGTTGTACTCTTTAAACGCGTTTTCAAATTCGAAACATCTGTTGTTTTAGCCTCAAAGGTCCCCATGATACTAATAACAAAAAACAGGCTTAAAAAAGCCACAATAATCCATCGATTAATTTGGAAACGGTACCAGACCGGCCCCAGCGTTTTATCCCAACGATGATTCAGATGGCTAAAACGTTCCTGAAACCAGTTATGTATTTTTTTAATTCTTTCTAAAAAATTATTCATTTATTCAATCCATGTTATCAATTTATTAATCAAACTATCTGATGCTGCTTTAGATTTGCATAATACATGAATGGTATCATGTCCTGCAATCGTTGAAACAACTTCATCAATTTGATTTGCATCGATCAAGGCTGCTAAGCGATTTCCACTCCCGGGCGTTGTTTTGACCGAAATAATAAATTCAACTTGTGTAGCTCCGGTTGCCATCGTCTTAACTCCCTCGATAACTAAGTTAGGCGTTGTCTCTACATTTTCTAGTAAGACTTGATATCTATTTTGTCCGTGCTTATCAGCTCGCCGTACGACCCTCAACTCTTTAATATCCCGAGAAATCGTGGCCTGAGTTACCTCATAGCCCATTCGTTCCAAAGCTTTCATTAAATCTTCTTGTGAATCGATCACTTGATGGTTCAAAATATCTAAAATCAATGCTTGCCGTGCTTTCTTCTTTAAGGCCATGAGAATCTCCTCTACACTTTAATTCAGCTACGCTTAACATTATATCGCTTTATCATATTTCCACGAAATTATTTTTTCTAAATATATCATATCATTCATATATTGAAGCACAAAAATATTGGTGATTAAAAAATGGTATGAAAGATACCTTAAAATGGCCTTTAACCATCTAAGTAATTCTCATACCATTTTACACTTATTTACTTCGTTAAATCACCCTTTAATACTAATTTTTGGTACATAACTACTGTAATTAAGTAATATATCATATAAAAAAGTCCCATAATGACAATCGGAATCCAAATTTGATGATACGGACGAGTCATCATCATCTTAAACATTTGTAATCCAAATAAAACATGAATTAACCCTACACCAGCTGGAATCGCAAACAGCCAACCTAATTCTTGCGCGATCGATTTTTTAATAACCTTTTTTTGCGTTCCAATTTTAAGAAGCATTTGATAACGACGTCGATCATCTTGCGCCCCAGATAGAATCTTAAACATCAAGGTACTTGCCATCATGGCTAAGAATGCACTCCCTAAGAAGAAGCCCATAAATTCTAACCCTTTAGCCATCTCGCCTATTTCTTGTTCCCCTTTATAGCGACTTAGATATTGTTCACCATTTAAGTTATTATGTTTAATTTCCAGCTGGTCTAACTTATCCCATATCTTCGAATATTGATGAAAATCATTTGTTTTAACAACTGTAGTAACTTGAACTGGTTCCTTAATTGTGTTGAATTCATTTTTAGTCAAAGTTTCAACCGATTTCAACTTAGATAAATCAGGATTCATAAAATATGGATACAAATCGTTTAAAACCATTTGCCATGTGTTTGATAATTTTTTGACTTTTAAATCTGTCTTTTCAGGTACAAAATTTTTACCATCCATTCTAATTTTTGGCACATGTAAAGCTAAATCATCATCTAAATAATATACTTTTTCGCCCATAACTTTATATTGATAATTAGTCATTTCAGACTGCATATCACTATTTTTTATCAAATTTTGCTCCTCTTTACTTGCGTTATGTAAAACAGCATCATAATAATAATTACGATCATTTACAATTGCCAAATTACTCTTAAAACCCAATCCAACTGTTAGACTTCCCAACGCCATCGCTAGTAAAATCGTTACTACCGCTAACATTCTCGCATATTGACCCATCCGAAAGTCAATTTGACTTAATGTAAATGTCTTTAATTGTTTTGAAATAGTTTGTGGTCGTGCTTTGATCCAATTAATAATTTGCGTAACCACAACAAGATAAACAAAATAAGTTCCAGCTGGAATTGTAATCAAACCTGTAATAATTACATTTAATTGCATTTTGCCATTACCAACTTGGTATAACGCATAATATCCAATTGCCAACAATCCTATTGATAAGATAAATAAAGTGAATCTTTGAGGAGCTTTAATTCTAACCCGCTTAACCCGCTTTTCACCTTTTAATAAGTCAATAACTTTTGTTTTTCCCAAAATTAATCCATTAAAAATTGCTCCTAAGATAAATAAAATAATAAAGAAAATTACTGTAAAACTAAAAGCTTGTCCACTCCATATTTGAAAATGTGGAGCCTTGAAATCTAAAATTTGAATCAATAGATGGCTAACCAATCCAGTTAATCCAATTCCAAATCCAATTCCAGTCAACAGTGATAATAATCCAACTGAGAATGTTTCACCAAACATAATTTGA
Organism: Weissella koreensis KCTC 3621; assembly: GCF_000277645.1. The sequence goes on from NZ_AKGG01000014.1 coordinate 105,694, forward strand.
ATGACTTTGCTTTTTTTAGCACCAAGCATAATATACATTCCAAATTCGCGTTGGCGCATCGTTAATAAGAACGAATTAGCATACATTAAATAAAAAATTGTAATCATCCCTAATAAAACGGATCCTAATTGAAAAATAGTTGGCAAAACACTAAGCGAAGAGCTGGAATGAATAAATGATTTATTAGTCGCAACCGCTTCAAACATATAAAATATTGCCACCGTCAAAACTAATCCTGAGAATAAAACAATATAATCACGAGCTCTTTTTTGAATCCCTGATAAAGATAATTTTAGTAACATTTTTACAAACTCCTAATTCAATCTTATTGTAATTGTGAGACAACCTTTAAAACATCTTGATAAAATGATTCATTTGATTCTTCTTGACCCTTAACTAATTCTTGATAAACTTGACCGTCTTGAATAAATAGAACCCGATTGGCGTAGCTGGCACTCATAGCATCATGTGTCACCATCAAAATCGAAACATCCTGTTGCTGATTCATTTCTTGCATCGTATCTAGAAGACTATGAGCATTTTTTGAATCTAAAGCCCCAGTAGGCTCATCACCCAAGATAATGGATGGATTATGAACTAAAGCCCGTGCAGCAGCAGTTCGTTGTTTTTGTCCTCCAGAAATTTCTTCTGGATAACTAGATAACAAATTTTCAATCCGTAATAACTTAGCAACGTGTTGAACCGCTACCTTAATCTTACCAGCTGAGGTTCCTTGTAGAGATAACGGTAATGCAATATTTTCTGCCACTGTTAAATTCTCCAATAAATTAAACTCTTGAAAAATAAAACCAATTTTTTGTGAACGGAATTGAGCTAACTTATGACCTGATAAATTAGCGATAGATTCACCATCAATGACAATTTCACCAGATGTTGGCGTATCTAAGGTTGATATTGAATTCAACAGAGTTGACTTTCCTGATCCTGAAGCACCCATTATAGCGATGAATTCACCTTTCTCCATCGAGAAACTTAAATTTTTTAAAGCCTCATATGACTTTTCACCCTTTTTACCATAAATCTTGGAAACATTTTTAACATTTAAAATATTCATTTTTAGACTCCTCTAATATTGTTTTTTAAATAACGCTATATGTCGTATAATATATCACCTCTATATACTATATACGGTATGATATTATGTCAACCCCTTATTATCTTTTAGTTTGGCGTTAATCTTTAATATTAGACTTTAAAGGAGTAATTTATATTATCGCTATACAAAAAAAGACTGGAATAATTTCATTCCAGTCTTTTTGATAAAATTTAGATAAAAAACACCAACTAGCAAAAGCTAGTTGGCATTAATTATTATTTAAGCAAAGCAGCCAAACGTGACTTATCACGAGCAGCCTTGTTCTTTGCAATCAAACCCTTTGAAACAGCACGGTCAAGTGCTGATGAAGCATTTACATATAATTCTTGTAAATTGTCAGATCCAGCTTCAACAGCTTTACGGAACTTCTTCACTTCAGTACGGTATGCTGAACTTTGGGCGATATTACGCTCGCGTTGTACTTTGTTCAAACGAGCACGCTTAATTGAACCTTCAATAATTGGCATGTCTATTCTCCTTTGATGATTTATGTCCTACTATATTTACGCGCTAAAAATTAACGACGCAAACCAAGCTTAGCGATTAAGTCACGGTAACGAGATACGTCATTGTTACGTAAGTAACGTAACAAATTACGACGGCGACCGATCTTCTTCATCAATCCACGTTGTGAATGGAAATCATGCTTGTGTTCAGACATATGCCCGTTCAATGAGTTGATGTCAGCAGTTAAAACTGCAACTTGTACTTCAACTGAACCAGTATCACCTTCGTGACGTGCGAACTCCTTCATGATTTCTGTCTTTTTTTCTGCAGAAATTGCCATTGGAATTTTCCACCTTTCATAAATAAAATGTCACCCTATTCTACGTAATCCGACGGTGATCCGGGAAAACGGAGAATAAGGTCGTGTGCTAAATTGCACTTAATTATTGTATCTTATCGTGTCATAAATAGCAAACTTTTCATTAGAAAGAATTAATTATTACTATGTCCGACTTTTAACATAAATAGTTCAAATAACAATTCTGGATCTCGCTGTGTGGTCTTAATTTGTTGCTCCATATGAACTAATTGTAAATATGTTTTCGCCAGTTGTTGATATTGAAAATTTTGAACCGTTTTTCGAGCTAATTTAATTCGATAAGGATGGATCCCCAAAGCCTTAGCTGTACCTTGTTCACTCATAGTAGAAGCTTTAACTTGTAAAAGTAGTCGGAAGTGACTTGTCATCGCCCCTTGCAATCGCAATGGCTCTTCTCCATTTAAAATTAGTTGATGATATAACAAAACTGCCTGATTAACTTTAAAATTGATGATTAGATCAATCAAATCAAAAACACTATCATTTAATGTTTTAGTTGCCGTTGCCTGAATCATTTTTTCACTAATTTCTTTTTCAGGTATCGCATACAAAGTTACTTTTTGTAGCTCTTGCATAATTTGCGATAAATTTAAATTAGTTATTTGAAATAACCGTTGTAACGCCCCTGCTGTAATCGTAAATCCTTGTCCCTTTAATCTAATATCAACAATTTTTTTAACATCATTTTCAGACAAATTACCAAAAGATAAATGAACGCTTTGTTCTTGTAATAATTTAGTGATCTTTTTTCTGCGATCCAACTTTTCATACGGAGCCATCAAAACCAAAGTGGTTTGTGGCTCAGGATGTTGTAAATAATCTAATAATTCCTCAGGATTATGATCCAGCTTATTTTTAACTTGTTCTCCAGTTAAGATATACGTATTATCAATTATCACGACCCGACGTTCACCAAAAAACGGCATTGATCGGGCATCATCCAACGCATTTGACAAATTTTGTTCTCTAAGATCATAAGTTGCGAAATTCATTGATCGCTCGTCTTCAGGGATCATATTAACAAATATTTGATGTGCTTGATCCATTAAATACTGATCAGTACCTTGCACCAAATACACAGGTGCAATTTTACCTGCGGCAACATCATCTTCAATTGTTTTTAAATTAACTGCCATCTAACTGCGTCCTCCACCAAAACCATTTTCTAAACCATGTATATGATACCATACCATTTTTTTGCGTATTAAACACAATAGTTGGCTCCTGATCTAACTTTTTCATGGTTTCTTCATGCGGATGATGGTAACGATTATTAACACCAGCCGAAATCAACGCATATCTTGGTTTTAATTGACGAATCCAATTTGAATGTGTACTTGTATTGGAACCATGATGTCCCAATTTTAATATCCCATTTAAAGGCAGTTGGTATCGTTCTAATATTTTTAACTCACCCATTTGATCTAAATCACCTGTTAAAATCAGCCCTAGGCTTCCACACTGTTTAAACAACGCTATAGAATCCTCGTTTTTACCGCTACCAGATTTCATAGGATGTAAAACATAAAAAGAATTTAGCAATGTTGCAGGCGCTTTGATCGTTTCAACTGATATATTTGAAGGTGCCACAAATTTTTTAAACGCTTTCGTTTTTTCCATTCCCTGTGGAATAATAATGCGTCTAATTTTAATATCACGTGCTAATTCTAATAAATTACCAATATGATCATAATCTTGATGTGTCAAAACTACTTGATCAACTTGAGTAATTCCATGAGCCCACAAATTAACTGCTAATTCCTTAGCCTGATAATTTTGCTTTGAATTTTTCCAATTAAACTTACCTCCCACGTCTACTAATGTAGTAGATTTTAAAAATGGTTCTATAATTAAAGTCGCATCCCCCTGACCAACATCAAAAAATATTACTCGGCCACATGGGTTGACGAAAACATAGCCCCAACTAATAAAATAGATTACCAATAAAATTAGAATCCATTTCACTTTATATTCTACTAAAGCGATTATTGTGATCGTTAAAATAATTATCAACCAAATATCATGAATAGCTGGAAAATTTAACATACCTGGTAAGGTATCTCCTAATTTGATCCCTATTTTAAAAATATAAATGATATAGTCACAAAAATTAGCTAACTCCATCTGCTGAAAGCAAAAAGCACCAACCCCGATTAAAATTAATGGAATAATAACCCATGTAAATAAAGGCACAGCTAATATATTTACTAATAACGCAACGGGGTGCCATTGATGTGTATAAGTTATAATTATTGGAATAATAAGTACTCCCAAACAAATGCTTTGTTTCCATGCTGGTTTATCCTGGAAAATAATTAACCCCAAAGCTAATAAATAAGACAATTGTCCCCCCATCGTCTGTAATATTCCAGGTTCAAACAATAAGCCCAAAATAGCTGTGATGCCCCAAGCATCAATTGGAGCTAACTTAATTAGATGTACCTCTGACCACAAATGCAAACTAGCTAATAAGATAGGCCGAATTAAAGAAAGTACACCTCCCGCAAATATCCATACGAAAATAAGACCAAATTGTAGCCCCAGTAAATTAAATTCAAGTGGAACTCTTAAATTACGCCCAACCTTTCGCCATAACTGGTAAAAAAGCATCACTTGAAAACCCGAAATACTAAATAAATGAACTAACCCCAATTTCTGAATCCCAGGGTTATCATCAAAAAAGTTTTTCCGAGTATATCCTAACAATAATGTTTCGCTGTAATCTCTAAGCGATGATGGTAGTTTTTCAAACCAGCATACTAAATATAAATGTAATTTTTCGATTTGATTAACCAGCCATGATATCCCTGTTAATTTTGTTCTTTGAATCAGTTTTATTTTTGTAAAATTAAAAACATAATTAATATTTCTCTGTTTTAAGTACTGTGCATAATCAAAACCAAATTGATTTCTTTTAGTTTGTGCCTTAAGCAATTTTCCAGAACCTGTTATTGAAATTTTATCCTGATTTTGTGGGGTTAACTTCGAATAATCCAAATCTTTTTGTTGCCAAGCAACGATAATGCTTCGACCATTTAATTCACCGAAACCACGCCAACCATATTCCGTCTGTTGAATTTTATTTGGATGAATTTGAATTGTTACTTGTTTTTTATTCAATTCAATTCTATTTTCCAATTTATGCCTTTGCCATCCACCAATAAAACATATTATGATACAGATCAAAATTGCTAAAAGCCAATCAAAACAATTTCGATGTTGCCGAATTAAAATAAAAATACACCAAATTTCAGGAATTAATAATGACCAATGCTGCCAAAAAAACATTCCATGCAAACAAATAATAATTAAGCTCAAATTAAACCAATACCCGGTCTGCTTCAAATGTAAAGTCGTTCTGATAATTTCATGTATGTTTTTTCACCAATTCCTGAAATTTCTTGCAGTTCCTTTAAATTTTTAAATCCTTATTTTTTATCCCGATAGGCTATAATTTCAGCTGCGCGTTTTGGACCTATGCCCGGTATTTGTTCTAGGTCGGATATACCTGCATGATTCAAATCAATTTTATCCGGTGTTGATTCATTATTATCATTTACCTTCATCTGATCCATTCCCGGTAAAGGATATTCTGATGGTATAGCTTCTTGACCTTCAGGGACATAAATAACTTGACCATCTTGCACTTTTGCAGCTAGATTAATGCGCCTCTGATCAACCTTTCCATTACATCCCCCTGCACGATCTAAAACTGTTTGAACCAGTGGAGGCTGTTTAAAATAATAAACCCCCGGATGATATACTGCACCTTTAACATCAACAACCCATTGTTTTTCATGATGCGCCCCATTTGAAGGGTTCATCGTTTTTAATTTTACTGAACTATTATCCTCTTTTATCTGAAACGGAGCATTTTTAGAAATATCACGCTGATCATAGAAATAAAGCATTCCTAAAAGGGATATAAGAATAATTACACCAAGTCCAAAATACATTCGATAGCGTTGTATGAAATATCTAATCATAAACTCTCAGCCCCCTATATCCAAAAAGAATCCAACATTTTAAAAATGTGTCATTTACGCTTAAATTTAAAATAAATTATTTAACCCTATAAGACTAACCTTATCCAAATAAAAAGAATTAATATAATTATTTACGTTGATATCACTATCTTTAAATTTTTATCACACAAAAAAAGGCTGGGTAAAATCATCCCAGCCTTTTTGAATAATTGAAAAGTTCAATCATATTAATAATTATCCGAATATTCTCGAACTTCATCCTTAGCCACGCGAATTGATCCGTAAACATTATGAACCGTTAATTTATTATTTTCATCATTACCAATTGTGCTCTTCTCAAGAACATCATCTCCATGATGTTCTTTTTGAGTAATAGCATTATCGTAATCAATGGTTAAATCCCCATTTTCGACTTCCAATTGAGTTTGTAAATTATCATTTAACTTAGAAAGGACGATTGATGAATCGCGAACCCAAATTTTATTTTCTCCCGTAAATTTCGTATTAACGGTCCGAAGCGCTCCTTCATCATTGCGCAAATCAATATTATTAAATTCGCCATCTATTAACCGGATTCCACCATCACTATTCGTCACTGTGCTTTGATTAAAGTTAACGTTGTTCAAAATAATTCCAGCATTTTCATTTTGAATTTGAACTTTTTCATCAACCTTTAAGTGATTGATTGTTAAAGCGCCATCACTCATCATAACCTTTAATTCACTTAATGGATAATCTTTTGGCACAGTTAAAGTAATATAAGAATTTTCGTGGTTAAATCCTATCCCCGCAAACTCAAAACGGCTTGAAATAATTGACATTTTATCATTATTTTGATCAACCGTTAATTTTTGTTGATCAGGTAATTTTGTCTCTAATTTAAATTTATTCCCACGTTTAATTTCAACATCTGCGCCTTGAACTTGTAAATTAAGCTTTTTAAAATCATTAATTTGATAATCACTTCTTTTTTGATATTTTACAATTTTAAAACCATGATTATAGTTCACATTATCTAACTTTTGATGATTACCATACCAACCGATAAATCCTATGATAACTCCAATAACCGTAGCAATAAGACCAACAATAAGGACTGTTCGTAATTTTTTATGCATTTTTACGCTCCTTTCCGATTTAATTCAGGACGGCGCTTCAAAGTCATACCTGCAATCCATTTAATAATACGATAACCGATCCAACCGATTCCATAAACAATCCAAATAACTACTGGAATACTGATCACAACTAATCCCAATGCGGCAATTCCTGCTCCAATTAAAATCAAAGCCATCATTAAACCTTGTGACATTACACCAAAACCAGCGGAAATCATAAAGCCACCCGCAATAGCAGCTCCAATTAACAATCCAGCTAAGGCAAATATAATACCAATCACAGTAATGATTACAGCTACAAAAGCAAAAATCAGAACTAATGCCACTGGAATCAAAATTGGTGAAGCCAATACCCCCAACAAGATTAACCAAGCTGCATTCCAAGGGTTTTTCTGTTCTTTTTGATTACGTCGATTTCTGGGACGAGATTCTTCAGTATCTTCGTCATTTTCCATCCACCCCATCGCATAATTTGCATTAATTTGACGCGCTAAATTTTTTGGACTACTAAATTCTTTATAAATTTCATCAATTGTCATACCAGAATCTAGAAATAATTCTTCATAATATCGATACGTATCACTACGTTCTCCATCTGGCATTGGTGCTAGATAACGATCAAAAGTTGCTAAATATTCTTCAATTTCACTATGCATCCGTTCCACCTCCGTTTTCTGTTGATAGTAATAATGTGTCAACAGCGCTACTAAAATCACGCCAAGTTTCCTTAATATTTTGTAAACTTTCTTTACCAGTCTTTGTGATTTGGTAATAACGTCGATTTCGTCCTTCAAAAGGTTCATCATAAGTCGTTAACATTTGATCTTTTTGTAAGCGACGCAAAACTGGATACATTGTTGATTCACTAACATTTAGATATTGCTGTACTTGCTTGGTAATTGCATAGCCATATAGATCTTGTTCATCTAATAAAGCCAAAACTGTTCCATCAAGGATCACAGTAGGTACTTTAATATTCATATCGACTTCCTTTCTTTATTATACTTCATATAGTATGACCTTGATTTAATAGTATACGACATATAGTATATAGTCAACTTATTTTTTAGATATTTTATAGAAATATTTTGATTTATATTGTTACAAAAAAAGCCCAATATTGAAGGTAACAGAGAGATAATTAAATCTTTCCACGTTCAGCATTGAGCTTTTATATTAATTATTAATTTGTGGATCTTCAAAGAAAGTATTGATCATTTCAGTAACCATATCCCACTCTTCTTCAGACTCAATTGGTAACAAAGCATCCTCATTAGCGGTTTGATCTTTATCAGGTGCATAAACATATGCTTGAATTTCAGCTTCACCATCTAAGTTATTCACATCACCATAATATAAAACGATATATGTTTTATTAAAGTTAGTACTTTCCGTAAAACGAAAAAGTTCGTGAAACTCAAATTCACCAGAGGCATCTTCAAAAATGAAAACTTGGTTGTCGTCGTTCATTTTTATTCCTCATCCTCATTCTCTTCAAGCCATTGATTCAAACGATCTTCAACCATAGCCCACTCTTCTTCATCTTCAATTTGATCTAAAGTTCCTTCAGCAGTCACTTCTGTATCAGCAATATCAGAACTAAATGCTTGGATATCAACTTCATCCTCATCTTCAGTTCCAGCTGAAATCACATAAATATAACGCTTATTGTACTTTTCAGTTTCATCAAAGGCAAAAAGAATATCAAATAATTCTTCATTACCGTTTTCATCAATTAAAGTAATCACATCTTGTTCTTCGTTCATTATCTTTCCTCCATTTATATAGAAGCTTAAGCTGCTAATCAAAAGTCATTTTAGTCCCACTCACATTTACAAGCGGTCCTTTTCGGTCAAGGTAATTTTGCAAAATTAAAGATGCAGCAAGTTTATCAATAACTTGTTTTCGCTTAACTCGTGATGTATCGGCTTCTTCAATTAACATCCGTTCTGCCTCGACAGTTGTTAAACGTTCATCTTGAAAATCAATTGGTAAATGAAAAGTATCTTCCAATAACTTTCCATATGCTTGAGCTGCTTCTGCCCGTGGCCCTATACTGTTATTCATATTTTTAGGCAAACCCAATAAAAATCCAGTTGGCTTATGCTTTAAAACTAATTCCTTCATCCGCTCAATTCCGAATTCTTCTTCATCTTCATTAATTCGAATAATTTCAAGTCCTTGCGCCGTCCAACCCATTGGATCGGAAACTGCAACTCCAACTGTTTTAGAACCAACATCTAATCCAAATATACTCATTTATTTAAATATTCCTTCACCAAAACTTCAATAATTTCATCCCGTTCATAGCGACGAATTAAATTACGAGCGTCATGATTACGGGGAATATAAGCCGGATCACCCGAAGTGATATATCCCACGATCTGATTAATTGGATTATAACCCTTTTCTTCCAACGCTGAATATACAATCTCCAACGTTTGTTGAATATCTAATTTCTTAGGTTCATTAAATTCAAATACTGTTGTTTTATCATTTACAACCATCGAGGGCCTCCCTTCTAAAAACAATCACTAACCATTAATATCATTTAATGTAATTGTACACTAAATTATTTATTTGTCAGCCAGTTTTCTGCTTCAGTAAACGCATCAGGAATTCCAGCTGGATTCTTACCACCAGCCTGAGCCATGTCAGGACGTCCGCCACCGCCACCACCAATAGATGGGGCAATTGCCTTAATCAAATCACCGGCTTTAATTCCTTGCTTAACTGCATCAGGTGCGACTGCAACTAACAAATTAACTTTCTCTCCAAGATTAGCTGCCAAAATCAAGACATCAGACGGTGTGCTTTGTTTCCAACTATCCGCCGTCTCACGCAACACATCCATAGATTCAACTTCCATTTCAGTTGTAATAATTGTCCATTTACCAATGTTTTTAACTGCACTAAAAGCATTTTCAGCCGCTTGATTAGCTAAACGTTTCTCCAATGAATTAACTTGACGTTGTGCTTCCTTCAAACCATTTTGTAAGGCCGAAATCTTATCATTTAGCTCATTGAAAGTTGGTGCCTTAACTTGAGCTGCAGCTTGTTGCAAAATAGCATCATGTTCTTTCACGTAATTCATTACACCTTGACCAGTTACAGCTACAATCCGTCGAATTCCAGCACCTGTTCCAGATTCACTGATAATCTTAAACATACCTAACTCTGCCGTTGAATTTGCATGAGTTCCTCCATCAAATTCAGCATTAAAATCACCAATTGAAACAACTCGGACCAAATCACCATACTTTTCAGTAAATACAGCTACAGCACCTAACTTTTTAGCTGACTCTATATCAGTTTCAACCCAAGAAATAGGCAAATTTTCCAAAATCTTTTGGTTAATTAGATCTTCAATTTCCTGTAACTTTTCATTTGAAACAGCCCCATTATAAGTGAAATCATAACGTAATTCATCAGCCGTTACCAATGATCCAGCCTGAGTTGCATGTTCACCTAGCAAATTACGTAATGCTTGGTCCAACATATGTGTAGCAGTATGATTCTTTGAAACGGCTACATGATAAGCATGATCTACTTGTAACTGATATTTAGCACCAGTTTGCAATGGTCCAGTAACTTCTAAAGTATGCAGATGTTGTCCATTTGGAGCAGTTTGTACGTCTGAAACAGTCGCTACAACTTCACCAGCCATATTAGTGATAGTTCCACGATCAGCAACTTGACCTCCCATTTCAGCATAGAAAGGGGTTAAATCAAAGATTGCTTGAACTTGACCTTGATCAATTGCTTCAACTAAGTGATCGTCTTGAATCAAGTCTTCCAAGACTGCTTGGTCAACTTGTTCTTCTGACCAACCAACATATTTTGAAGTAGTTTTTAAATTAGTCAAAAGTTCATTTTGAACACCCATTGAAGCTTGATTGCTTCGCGCAGCACGTGCTCGATCTTTTTGAGCTTGCATCGCTTGATCAAATCCGTCTCGATCAACTTTCAAACCAGCATCTAGCGCTGATTCTTCTGTTAGTTCGAATGGGAATCCATAAGTATCATACAACTTAAAGGCTACAGCACCGCTTATAATCCCATTATCTGCTTTAGATGATTCAATGACTTCATCCAACAAAGATAATCCATCGGCTAAGGTCTTACCAAAACGTACCTCTTCTGCATCAACAATAGAAGCAATATATTCTGAGTTAGATAATACTTCTGGGTAGTAAGACTTCATAATCTCACCCACAACTGGTACTAATTGACTTAAGAAATTAGTGTTAATCCCTAACTTACGTCCATGTAAAACAGCACGTCTCAACAAACGACGAATAATGTAGCCACGACCCTCATTAGATGGCAAAGCGCCATCTCCAATCGCAAAGGTTACGGCTCTAGCATGGTCAGCAATCACCTTGAACGAAATGTCTTTTTCTGCATCATTTCCATATTTATATTGTGGTGCTAATTTTTCAGTCATTTGAATCAATGGTAAGAACAAATCAGTTTCAAAATTAGTCTCTGCATGTTGGAAAATTGAAACAACTCGTTCAAGTCCCATACCAGTATCAATATTTTTATGTGGCAACTCTGGATAATCGGCATTATTAGTTAAGCCTGGCAAATGATTATATTGCGAAAAGACGATATTCCAAATTTCTAAATAACGTTCATTTTCACCACCAGGATAATTTTCAGCAGGCTCTGCTGCATCAAATTCTGCACCACGGTCATAGAAAATCTCAGTATCCGGACCAGAAGGTCCTTCACCAATGTCCCAGAAATTATCTGGTTCTTCATAAAGATGATCTGATGCAATACCAACTTTTTCAAGCCAAATATTTTTAGCTTCGGTATCATTAGGATAAACGGTTACGTATAATTTTTCAGCATCAAAATCAAACCATTCCGGACTAGTTAACAACTCCCATGCCCAAGGAATCACTTCTGGTTTAAAGTAATCACCAATAGAAAAATTACCCATCATTTCAAACAATGTATGGTGACGGGCTGTATGTCCAACATTTTCAATATCATTAGTTCGAATAGACTTTTGAGCATTCGTAATTCGGTGGTTATCTGGAATAACTGATCCATCAAAATATTTTTTAAGTGTTGCAACCCCTGAATTAATCCATAGAAGCGTAGGATCATCCTTTGGGATTAACGGTTGTGATGGTTCAATACTGTGTCCTTTACTTTCAAAAAAACGTAAGAACATTGATCGAACTTCTGCTGATGATAATTCTTTCATGTTTACTCTTTCCTCACCTATAATTTAATAATTAATGTTATGTAAACCTAACTAGATTTTAAAAGGCAGACCGCCTCACTACAAACTAAGGACGACTAACACGCGGTACCACCTTAGTTGCAATGAGACAATCTGCCTACATTACCACTCTAATCCTTTTAACGAAGGGATCCGGTTTATTTTCATAAACATTAATTAGGTAGCAACTTCTATCAGACTGTGTTATTTTCACCAAACATAACATCTCTACTTGCTCAAATCTACATAGAATTATTCCTGACTAAATTATATCATATTGTTTCTAGATTGCTCATTGCAAAGTGATTACATTTTTAACCGAGGGACCCGTAAATATAAAATAAACGCCCCCCACTGAACTAAGCAAATCAAAATAGCTAACGCCACATATGAGTCTGTTCCGAAAACCCCGACTAGAGGTGACATTAATCCCCCAATAGCATAGCGAGCCATCCCCAAGAGTGCAGAGGCACTACCTGCTTGGGCTTGTTTGCCACGCATAGCCAAAGCCGTTGCCATTCCTTGCACCCCGCCAATTGCCGATGTGATGATAAAGAAAGCAATTAAAATTAACCATAAATCATTAGCAAAAAATAAACTACCAGCTAATAATAAACCACCAAAAATACCATAAATAATAAATCCACCAAGAATTAAATGTTCCCCATATTTTCGTGCAAAAAAGCCTGCAAAGGAAGTGGCAATGGTAATTCCTATCCCATTAATTGCATAAACTACTCCAAACATCGGAATGCTTAGCTGAAAAATATTTTCTAACACAAATGATGAACCCGCAATATATGCAAACAAAGACGCCATCATTAAAGCTTGTATCAATAAGTACAGTGTAAAATTTTTATCATGTATTAATTCTTTATAGTTAACTGTATTACCACCTACTTGACTAATATTTTCTTTTGGTTTTCTAGTTTCAGGCAATCCCCATTTAACCCCAATCCATAAACAAAAGCCCATAACTGCCATAATTACAAAGGTCATCTGCCAATCAGCAGCCATTACAACTAATCCACCTATAATCGGTGCTAAAACTGGAAAAACCCCATTAATCGCTTGATTAATGGCAATATTTTTGGTTAATTCTTTTCCATCAAAACAATCTGTAATAATGGCTAAAGATAAGACAATTCCTACCGATCCAGATAATCCTTGAAAAAATCGTAGAACAATCATAAACCAAATATTATTAATATCGATCATTAATAGTGAAGTAATCCCAAATACTAAAGTTCCTACGAGTAATGGTACTCGACGTCCAATTCGATCAGACCAAGGCCCAATAAATAATTGACCCACTCCTAACCCCACTAACGAGGTAGTAATCGTCATTTGTGCTAATGATGCGGTCGTATGTAAATCTTTTTGCAAAGCTGGTAATCCTGGCAGATAAAAATCCATTGAAAACACAGCAAACGCACTTAAAACTCCCAAAAGGATAATTTGAAATTTATTTAATCTATCTAAACCATGCATGCTCTCTTTTGACCTCTCTTCATCCTTTTTTATCGATCAGTTATTTTCAAACCCAAACATTCAAAATCCAACTTGCAATATTAAAATAAATAATAACTGAGGTTAGGTCACTCAAAGTAGAAATAAATGGTCCTGAAGCTACCGCAGGGTCAATTTTTAAACTTTCCATCAACAAAGGTACAAAGGCTCCAGCTAAATTTGCCACCGTAATCGCCCCAGCCATAGCCAAACCAACGGCTAGACCTAATAAAAAATTAGCCTTCCAAATCCAAACCACTAATAAAATCGTACCGCCGGTAATCAGACCGATCGATAATCCAATTAATAATTCAGTTAAAAACATGATCAAAGTACCCTTTTTTTCTTTTAGGGTAATTCGACGAATTGAAACAGCCAAGGCTTGTGTTCCTGCATTTCCTGCAGTTCCAGTAATTAAACTAATAAAAACGGCTAAGACTGACATTTGTTGCACTAATTGGTCATAGTGATTAATAATAGAGGCTGTCCCAAGTCCCAAAAACACCAAAACAATTAACCATGGTAATCGTTTAAAAATGGATTGAAAAGGTGATTCCTCTAGATCTAAATTATGAACTCCCGCAAAGCGCTCATAATCCTCTGCACTTTCAGCTTCAATAACATCCAAAATATCATCGATCATAATGATCCCCAACATCTTGTTTTGTTCATTAACTACGGGAATCGCCACTAAGTCATAATCTGCCATTAAACGAGCCACAATTTCTTGATCATCACCTGGTTGAACTGTCACCAATGATTGAGTCATAACATCTTGGACTTTTTCGTGATCTGGATGAACAATCAGACTTCGTAAAGAAATTACTCCGATCAATTTTTCTTGCTCAACAACATAAATATAAGAAATTTGTTCTGATTCTTCAGCAAATTGCTTCACTAAGCTTAACGCTTCACCAATCGATGCTTGAGAACTGATGCCAACGTATTCAGGAGTCATCAAAGACCCTGCCGTTTGGTCCGCATATCCTAACAAATTTCGAATTTCTTTTGCATCTGTATCAGATAGCTGCTTCAAATAATGCTCCTGTTGTGCTTCAGGCATTTCATCCAAAACATCCACCGCATTATCGACATACATTTCGTTCAAGACATCCGCAGCATACCGTGGCGTCATTTCTGACAATAATTGATCCTCTTCGACCACTTCTGGTTCGATCAGGTCAAAAACATCTGCCAATTCCATTGGATCAATCCATTCGATTAATTGATGCCGCAATTGAGGTGGTAAAGCTTGATAGATTTGAGCTTGATCATAATTATGCAAATCAAAAAAACACAATTTAAAATCATCTTGTGCTCCATGTTTAAGATCCCTTACAATCCGTTTATAAATTGGGATAATTTCACTTCGTAATTCATCATTAACCATTGATTAATCCCCTCACATTAATTAATCATCAATGAGTTCTGGTAAAAAACCATCCATGACTTTTTTCATATCTTCTGGTACTGGGGCCGTAAAATGGCGATCAATTTGGGCAAAAGGATCAAACCATTGAATCCAATAAGCATGTAACATTTGACGAGTTGCCCCTCGATCTAATGGGCCTCCGTAAATTTCATCTCCTACAAGAGGATGACCAATCGATTTAAAATGAACACGAATTTGATGGGTTCTTCCAGTATGTAATTGAACACGGACTAAGGTTTGATTACCAAATCGCTTTAAGACCCAATATTCTGTTTGAGATGCTCTACCATCTGATCGAACCTCACGTCGTATAAAATCATCATCCATTCGACCAATTGGTGCATCAATCATACCGTAGTCCTGATCCAAGTCACCATCCACCAATGCTAAGTAACGTTTATCAACCGAATGACTTTTTAAATCCTTATCTAATAATCCATGTGCGAAACGATGTTTTGCCAATAAGGCCACACCAGACGTGAATCGATCTAATCTAGTAACCACATGTGGTACTAAGTCGGCCGCATTTTCACGTTGTAAATGTCCTTTAACACGATTAACCATCGTATTCTCACGATCAGCCTTGCCTGGTACAGATGTAACGCCCGCTTCTTTATTTACAACTAAATAATTATCATCTTCAAATAATATTTCAATTGATTGATTTGAAAAAGGCAATAAATCATTACTAACTTCCGGCGGCATAATAACCGTCACCCTTTGATCCATTTTAACTAAGTCCACCGTTTTAACTGGTCGACCATTTAAAAGAATGCGACCGCCACCACGTTTAATAATACTAAACATTCGATGAGAAACTCCGCGTTCAGCCAAAAAATTCTTAATTTTGATACTGCCTTCATCTAATTTAACCCAGCTAAACGTTGCCATTAATCTACTACCTCATCCCCAATAAAACTATTTCTTACTCTACGCCAAAAAGGTGTATGTCTATAACTAGCAAATGAAACTTGTTCATGGGCAACTCTAAATTCAACCCATGCAATTTGGTCAGTTGTTTCGTTTAAATGATCATGACTTAAAATTATTTCATTATCAGCTTTCAACGGTACAACTCGAATTACTTCTTTTGGCCCCACGACCAAAGGAGAACCAAGTGTCCTAAATACCTGATTATTAATTGAAGCAATTTCGGATAATTGAATACTAGCTAAACTAGGATTCATAACAGCTCCACCAATTGCTTTATTATAAGCTGTTGATCCCGTTGGTGTGGCAGCCGTTAAACCATCACCACGAAAACGTTCAAACAATTCACCATCAATTAAAACATCGGCCGCTAAAGTACCCGAAATCTGTTTTAAGGCCGCTTCATTCATTGAAAGAACTCGTTTTTGCGAACCATCTGAATATTGAACAATCGATTCTAATAATGGATATTTAATGGTTTGCGGTTGTAATTGCAGTAAAGAATCAACTAATTCGTCCAATTCAAATTCTTGCCAATCTGCATAAAATCCAAGATGACCCGTATGAACACCCACAAAACGAACTTGATCAATTTGATCTAAATATTTTTGAAATGCTGATAATAAAGTTCCATCGCCCCCGATACTAATCACTACTTCAGGATTAATCTCATCAAATGTAAAACGATGCTTATGTTCTGACAATAAGATTTTAAGATTATCACTTACCTTTTGCGAGCGAGCACTTTTATTCTGATAGATCGAAATTCTCATCGCTTAATGTTTCTCTTTTCGTATGATTTCTTAATGCCTGTTGTGAATCACTAATTTCTTGGTGCATCTCTTGGAACAATTCATCAACCTTGAAAGTTAATTCTGCGACTTCACGTAACTTACCCTCCATATCTTCAGGGTATTCACCTTCATATTTATAATTAATTGCATGTTCAATTGTTGCCCAAACATTCATTTGCATCGTTCGAATCTGAATTTCAACTAAAATTTTACGTTCACCATCAATGGTTTCTAGTGGATACTCCACCACAATATGATATGAGCGATAACCTGAAGGCTTAGAATTAGTGACATAGTCACGTTCTTCCAATACCACCATATCATTTCTATCACGAATTAAATCAACCACCGTATAAATATCATTGGTAAATTGAGTCATGATTCGAATTCCGGCTAGGTCCTGCATATCTTGTTCAAGACGTTCCTCGTCGACATGCCGACGAACTAGTTTTTCTTGGATTGCATCAACACTTTTTACCCGACCTGTCACAAATTCAATCGGTGTTTCTGCGCCCTTAATAATATATTCTTCCCGTAATGCTTTAAATTTAACTTTAAGTTCCGCTACGGCTTGTTCATATGGCCGTAAAAACTTTTCCCAATTATTAATCATCTTCTAACCTTTCTTCGACCATCATGGACACTAAGCCTGACCCTTGCCAGCACTGCATTGCCTACACGTTTTTTCATGGACGCTGGTTTCATTATACTAAAAATTAACGATTTATCCCATCAATTACGACAAAATAACCTCTCATTTACTTTCTTTTTCAAAATCACAATTAATTTAACCTTTATATAAATTAATCCCTAATTCAAATGATCAATCAAATTTCTTTTATAAAATTAAAAATAAAAGTCCTGAATTAATTTTAAAATTCAGGACTTTAAAAAATGAAACAAAACTCATAATTTTAGGTTTAAATAGTTTCAGTTCATTTATATTTAATTGTTATTTAGTCTCATCATGAGCAAAATTAAACTCAGCTTCAAGCTTAAATTCACGACGCAAATCATTGAAAGCTGCATTAATAACTTGATCCATATCGAAATAACGATATTGACCTAAACGACCACCAAAGAGAACTTTAGCTTCGTGTTCACGTGCTTCTTTCGCATATTGTTTATACATGTTAGTATTTTTTTCATCATTAACGGGATAATAGGCTTCTT
This sequence comes from Weissella koreensis KCTC 3621, assembly GCF_000277645.1. The sequence goes on from NZ_AKGG01000014.1 coordinate 123,818, forward strand.
TACTACGATCCCATGCTTGAGGATATTCGCGTGTAATAACCGTCTTACCTTCATCAGCCAAGCCATCAAAATGACGCCACTCCATAACTCGCGTGTATGGAGTTTCAGCATCTGTATAATTAATAACAGCATTTCCTTGATAGTTATCACTATCAAGTGTTTCACTTTCAAAACGTAGGGACCTATATTCCAATTCTCCATACTTATAATCGAAGAATTGATCAATCATTCCAGTGTAGACGATGCGAGGAAATTCAGCTATATATTCATCACGATGTGCAAAGAAATCAGTATCAACCTGTACATCGATTAAATCATTATCCATAATTAATCGGTCAAAGATTTGAGTGTAACCACCAACTGGGATTCCTTGGTAACGATGATTAAAGTAATTATTATCGTAAATGAAGCGAACTGGCAAGCGCTTAATAATGAAAGCAGGCAATTCCGTCGCTTTGCGGCCCCATTGCTTTTCCGTATAACCCTTGATCAACTTCTCATAAATTTCAGTTCCAATTAATGAAATAGCTTGTTCTTCTAAGTTGCGAGGCGCTTTTCCGTTCATAGCTGCAACAGCTTCTGCCTTTTGTGCATCAATTTTAGCTTTGGCTTCAGCAGGAGTTTTGGTTCCCCACATTTCATAAAATGTATTCATATTAAAAGGAAGGTTGTATAGTGATCCATTATAATTAGCTACAACTTGATTTTGAAAACCATTAAATTCTGCAAATTGACGAATATAATCCCAAACTTCTTTATTATCTGTATGGAAAATATGTGCTCCAAAGTCGTGAACCGTAATTCCGTGCTCACTGTGAGTATACATATTTCCACCAATATGCGAACGCTTTTCAATAATGAGCGAACGCTTACCGCGCTTAGCTGCTTCATGAGCAAAGATTGAACCATAAGGCCCTGCTCCAACAATTAAATAATCATAATTTTTATCGTTAAAAGTCATTCTTCTAATTCCTCTCAATTACACAATCTTCATATAAAGTTAATTAAGTTTACCATAATTAATCTTTTGGTTCAGCAAATTCAATTTCAGGTTTAAATTTATGTCCTGCTACAATCCCACTCCAAACCACTTGAAGGCGTTCTTTTCGATGATCAACTCCGGGTTTAAAAAGCACTCTTAAAAATTCTAGCGTAATTCTAAGATTGGATCTAATATGGCCCATTAACGAACGTTTAGCCCCATAATAAATTTTATTTCGATACGAATAAAAATATCGTGGTAACCGATCAAGCGAATCAGTCAAGACATCAGATCCAACATTACTCTTCATTTTATGGATAACGCGTGCTTGAGGGACAAAATATCCTGATGCTAAACGTCCTGCCCGTTCCGTATATTCAATATCATCACCCCAAATAAAGAATTCCGTAATTGGTAACCCCATTTGAGCAATAATTTCACGTGGCATTAATAAACTCACAAAAGTAGCGTTTTTTAACTTTTCAGGTGTAGTACTATCCTCTGGAATTTTACGTGCTCGATTCACGGGCGAAGGGTTATTCATCTTGGCTCGATGTCCATCTACCCAGCGTACATCCGAAGCCAAGAATCCAAACTGATCTTTTTCATCAGCAAATTTCAACAAATTCGTCAGCGTATCCGCCAGCGGAACAGTATCGTCATCCATTAACCAAACAAATTCGTCATTAGTTTTTTCCATGAAATAACGAACTCCACGGTTAAATCCTCCTGCGCCACCTAAATTTTCGCCTAATCGTACATACTCAATTTGTGATCCTAGGCTCGTTAAGTAAGCTACAGTATCATCTCTTGAATTATTATCAATCACAATAATATGATCCACTTTTGTTGTGGAATTTTGCAATGCTGCAATAACTTCCTTCAACATCGGCAACCGATTAAAGGTCACAACTACTGCACTCGTTGTCATGCTAGATCTCCTTTAAAAATGTGTTTTAGCCTGGTGCTTTAATCCAAAATGGCGTAATAAGAAATGCCAACCTTTAGTAATCCAATTTATTTTTTCAATTGATACCATTGGAAACTCTTGATATGTCGAATTGGTTTTTATTAACCAAACGTCTAGCATGCGTTCTCCTAAGAAGCCCAATGCACGTTGATCTTGGTCATGTAATTTAGTAAAATCAAGCTCTTTTTCAACGGCTGATAATACATCAAATAAAAAATCAGTATAAGCTTGAAATTCAGTTTGTTTCATTATGCTCATATTAAATAAATGCGCTTTTTTAGAAGCACTGACTTGCTTAAAAGCTTGTTGATAATCAGAAAATTGCTCAGCAATTACTTTTTGTAAAATTTGCCAAGGCTCATGGGAATGCGCGTTCAAATAATGTTGTTCTTGATTTTCAATCCAATAATTTCTAGCCTTGGGTACTAATACATCAAAATTTTCTAAAGCTTGATTAACTTCATATTCAGTTAATATATCTTGATATTGATGACTTGCTTTATGCCCCAGAAAACGCCGATAATGAGCTAACCCAATAATCTTTTGATCCTGTAAATTGTACTTTGCCCAATAAAGCGCCGTTAATTCATTATAATAAGGATTTTTAATCGAAATATTATCTCCAGTTGCATCACTTAAAAAATTATTAATCTTTTTTTTATGTAGAGCTGATCCAACATAAATCGGTTGATAAAATTTATCACTAGGCATCGCATAATCTTTATGGGTTGCTACTAAAATAGGCATGATTTTAGTCATCCTTTCAAAAAACATTTATTAAATAAAAAAGATGAGATTAAAACCCCATCCCCTGTTAAATTTATTAAGCTTTAACTAGCTTAATTAAAGATTAATCGAAGTGCTTCTCGTCTGGATCAACGATAATATTTCCAGCTTCAATTTCTTCCAAAGCTTGTCCTACTGGTTTAACAGAATCAAAGTGTGAAAGTGTTGGTAAACTACCTTGTTCTAATTCATGTGCCCGCTTTGAGCTCAATGCAATCAACTTATAACGTGAATTAACTTTTTCTAACAATTTATCTACTGATGGATATAAGATCATTTTTCTAACTCCTCAATCATGGCTATATATTCTGGTAAAATACGATTAACTCTTAAACGTTCGACCTTAACAATATCTTTAATTCGTTGTACTGCTAACTGAACTTCATCATTGACCACAGCGTAGTCATATTTTGACATCATCCGAATTTCAGATGATGCCGCCGCCACTCGTCGGTCAATAATTTCTGGATCATCAGTTCCACGACCAACTAAACGTTCTTTTAAGGCCTGTAAATCTGGTGGGGTCAAAAAGATGTATGCCCCTTCAGGCATTTTTTCTTTAACTTGCAAAGCCCCTTGAACATCAATTTCCAAGAAAACATCATGTCCCGACGCAAGAGTATTGTCAATAAAACTTTTTGGTGTTCCATAATAATTGCCAACATACTCGGCATACTCTAGCATATTCCCAGCGGTAATATTTTCTTCAAATTCATTACGGTTCACAAAGAAGTAATCTTCCCCATCTACTTCACCATTGCGTGGTTGACGAGTAGTCATTGAAATAGAATATGTAAAATCAATATCTGGTTCTTCAAATAAGGCTTTACGAACTGTTCCCTTACCTACTCCTGATGGTCCTGATAATACAATTAAAACCCCACGTTTCATGGTCAATGCTCCCCTTTAATCCTTCTAATTAATAACCTTAATCTTACCTTTTTTATTAAATTTATTCAAGCAAAATAAATATCGTCCTATCTACTTTATAGAAATAAGGACTCATGAATTTGCTTTAGTCAACAGATCCCGTGCATTAGCACGTGCCGCATCCGTCAATTGATCACCGGATAACATACGAGCTAATTCATCAATCCGCTCATTTTCATTCAAATGTTTAACCGTTGTAACAGTGCGCTGCTTAATGATATTTTTCTCAATATAAAGATGATGATCTGCTACCGCAGCCACTTGTGGCAAATGCGTAATAGTAAGCACTTGTGAATAACTAGCAATTTTAGCAATTTTATTTGCAATTGACTGTGCTACCCGTCCTGATACACCAGTATCAACTTCATCAAAAATAATTGATGTTACCCCTTGATCTCGTGCAAAAATAGTTTTCATCGCTAACATCATTCGACTCAATTCACCACCTGAAGCAATTTTAGCTAATGGTTTAGCAGATTCACCTGGATTAGTTTGAATATAAAATTCAATTTGGTCTTGCCCTCTGACCTGCAAATTTTTCGTAGCCGTCAGATGCACAGAAAATACCGCCTTTTCCATGTACAAATCGGCCAATTGTTGATGAATAGCTGTGGCTAATTTAACCGATGCCGCCTGACGCAAATTGGTTAATTGATCGGCTAACTGCTGAGCATTTTTTTTAGCAGCTATAGCCTGTTCCTTTAAATCACTTAACTGTAAGCCATTACCAGTCATTTCTGCTAATTCCGCTTCAATCGTTGCTTGATACTTCAATATTTCCGAAATATCAGTACCGTATTTATTTTCCAAGGTATTAATTAAATTCAAACGATCCGTAACTTCAGTTAATCGTTCAGCATCAAATTCAAGATTATCCCTAATTGATAGCGCCTCAGATGTTGCTTCTTGCAGCTCAAAATATGCTCCTCTAACGGTCTCTGTTAACTTTTGATACCGAGGACTTAATTCCTCGATTCTTTCTAAAGTATCAACGGACCGACTAACAACATCTAATCCATTACCTTCCCAATCACCTGCCAATACTTCATAAGCGGTCGAAAGCGCCTCTAGAACATCCTGAAAATTAGATAGTTCTTGATATTCATGATTTAATTGTTCTTCTTCACCCACGATTAAATGTGCTTCCTGCAGCTCATTTACTTGAAAGTTTAACATGTCTAATCTCTGAGCAAAGGCTTGTTCATCTGCTCGACGTTGTTGATACAATTTGAAATATTTTCTGTATTCAGAATAAGCGGATTGATACTTTTTCAATACAGGACCAACTTCCTTTTGCGCAAATTGATCTAATAAATATTCATGCCGATCAACCTTCATAAGTTCCTGATGCTCATTTTGGCCATGAATATCTACTAGGTACTGTCCTATTTTACGCAGACCAGCACCATTGACCATTACCCCATTAATTCGAATAACGTTCCGACCGCTTCTATGAATTTCTCGACTAATCAGTACCTGATTATCATCTAATTCAATCCCGTATTCTTCCAAAGCCGGCAAAACGTTTGCATTAGTTTCAACAGAAAAAAGGCCCTGTAAGGTCGCTTTTTTAGTTCCTTCTCTAATATAATCTACAGAACTACGACCACCCGCTAACAGACCAACGGCATCAATAATAATTGACTTCCCTGCTCCCGTCTCACCCGTTAAAACCGTCATTCCATTTTCAAAACTCAAATCCAGAGTTGGGATAATTGCAAAATCTTTAATTGAAAGTTCTTGTAACAAAATTTTGCCTCCTATCGCTAAGATAATTGTAATAATTGATATAACAACTGTTTACCTGTATACCCTTCTTTGACAATCACCAATACAGTGGAATCATCCCCTAATACCCCAAAAACTTCTGGTAAATCCATGGTTTCTAACGAAATTTTCAACACAGGACCCGTTCCAGGACGAACTTGAATTAAAACCATATTATTTTGCGCTTTTATCTTTGTCTGATCTTCATTTAAAATTGCCCGTACTTGCACTAGATAGTCCGCTCCATGCATGATGTCATATGCAAAGCCACCACGTGCTAACGGAACTTTGACCAGCTGCATACTAGCTATATCTCGTGAAACCGTTGCTTGTGTAACGTTCCAACCACGTTCATTCAAAATTTGCACCAATTCATCTTGCTTTTGTACTTTTTGTTGCGTAATAATTTTTTTTATTTCAGCCTGTCGTTCTTTTTTATTACTAACCATCTCTGTTACTCCCGGTGAGCATTTAATTGTTCATGCGCCGCTGTGACTACGGATTGGCGTTGCGTTTCATCTAATGTTTCATCCCCACCATCTAACTTCAAATGTGCAATAAATTCAATATTACCAGACCCACCTTTAATAGGGGAAAAATCAAGATTAACAATACTAAATCCAGCTAATTTAGCATATTCGCTAACTTTATTAATAACAGACAAGTGTGTCTTAGCATCCTTGACAATTCCATGCTTTCCAACTGCTTCACGTCCTGCTTCAAACTGTGGCTTAATCAAAGTTGCTACTGACCCACCTTCAACTAAAATTTTAGATAAGGGTCCTAAAATTAAATTTAATGATATAAATGAGACATCAATGGTCGCCATTTGAGGTTGACCTGCATCAAAATCAGCTAGTTCACTGTACCTAAAATTAGTATTTTCCATAACGATGACTCGTTCATCTGAACGTAATTTCCAGGCAAGTTGATTAGTTCCAACATCCAACGCATAAACTTGTTTCGCCCCACTTTGCAATGAAACATCCGTAAACCCACCCGTCGATGAACCAATATCTAAAACAATTTTATCCTTAAAATCTAAATTAAAAACATCTCGCATTTTTTCTAGTTTAAATCCGCCACGAGAAACATATGGCATTGGTGTCCCTTTTAAATGCAATTCAGTGGTAACCGGAATTTTTTCGCCTGCTTTATCCATTCGTTGCTCATTAATACCTAAAATTTCACCAGCCATAATGGCACGTTTTGCTTGCTCCCTTGACGTAAATAGTCCTTGTTGGACCGCCAATACGTCCACTCGTTCTTTTATTATTCCTGTCATTTAATTTTCCACCATATCATCAAAATAATGCAAACAATCATTTAAAAGTTCTGTTTCATGATTAGTTGCTACTTGTATTTTTTTTAAACTATCTTGGGCTTGTTTTAATTGTTTAATTAATTTATTTTTTGCACCATCAATTCCTAACAAATAAGGATATGACTGTTTATTTTCTGTATCATCCTGTTTTAAATCTAATAAATCGTCTTTAATCTGAAAAGCTAATCCAAATGCAAGACCAAATTCAGCCAACTCCGTCTGTACTTCAGACGATAAATCAGTAATAATCCCTCCAGCTACAAATGAATAAGCTAATAATGCCCCTGTTTTACCACGATGAACTTTTGCTAATTCATTGACTGAAATATCTGGTTTATTAGTCGCTTCCACATCAGCAAATTGACCGCCAACCATACCATAAGCTCCAGCAGCCTGCGCTAAATTATGTACCAATTTAACTTGTTGCAAACTTGTTAACACTGGATTAATCAACCATTCAAAGGCAGTTGCTTGAAGGGCATCACCTGCTAAAATGGCAACATCCTCTCCATATTGACGATGTACTGTTGGCTGTCCCCGCCTCAAATCATCATCATCCATAGCTGGTAAATCATCATGAATTAGACTATATGTATGAATTAATTCAACAGCATTGGCTACCTTCAAATATTGTTTAGGATCTTTTCCAAAGGTTTCAATGACTGCTAAAGTTAGAAGGGGTCTTAAACGCTTTCCGCCATTTAAAGCTGCATAGCGCATAGATTGTATTAACGTATTATTATCCGTTGAAGTTCCCAAATTATGCTCTATATTTTGTTCAACTAATGCCTGATATTGCTTTATAAATTCATTAAAAGACATTACTTACCCTCAACATCAAAAGGTACTTCTGACCCATCATCTTGAACCATCTTAGTTAAGTTTTGCTCAGCTGACTGTAATTCAGCCTGTAATTCTTTTACTAATTTTGTCCCATCTGTAAAAGATTCCATGGCTGTCCCTAGAGGAACCTCACCTTGTTCTAATTGGGCCACAATCTTTTCTAAAGTATTTAATTTTTCTTCAAATGTTGTTTCACTCATCTTACTTCTCCACTCCTTGTACTTCTGTCAAAATCGTCCCATCACTAACCTTAATCTTTAATTTAGCACCTTGTTCAACTTGATCAACCCGTTTAATAACTGTTTCTTCTTTCGTTGTTACACTGTACCCTCGAGCTAACACTGCTAATGGGCTAACCAAATTCAAACCATTAACAAGTTGCTGGTAACGATTTTGCTTTTGTTGAAATTGTCGTTGCATTGCTGGGGTTAAGCGTTGTTCTAGCAAATTAAATTGATGTTGTTTTTGTTGAAGCAAATTTTCAAAATTATTCTGTAAATTTTGAGTTGCATGGTCTAAGCGCTGATTGACACCCTCATATAAACGTGTGGGTTCGTTTAGAACTCGACTTTGCCGTACCCGATCAAACCGTTCTCTTAAATATTGAAGTTTTTGTTCTAAAGCATGATTCATTTGAACCTGAATATTTAGAAGACCATTTAACACATCCGTTAATAAAATTGGTGTTGCAATTTCCGCAGCAGCAGTCGGCGTGGCTGCTCGTTGATCTGCAACGTAATCTGCAATAGTTGTATCTGTTTCATGTCCGACAGAACTAATGACTGGGATAGAGCTCTGTACTAACTGTAATGCCAAACGTTCATCATTAAAGGCCCATAGATCTTCCATGGATCCTCCACCACGACCAATAATCAAAACATCAAAATCATTTTTATTATCAACAGCTTGCAACTGTTTTAATAAACTCGGCACTGCATTTTCACCTTGGACCACAGCCGGATAAAGCGTAATTTGCGCAATAGGATAACGTCGTTGCACTGTCGTCATAATATCTCTGATGACTGCCCCACTAGGCGAAGTTATCACTGCAATTTTTTTAGGAAACCTGGGGATCATTCTTTTATTTCTATCAAAGAGGCCTGCTTGTTGTAATTTCTTTTTTAATTGTTCAAATTGAACCGCCAGCGCACCAATTCCATCCGGTTCAATTTTTTCCACAATAATAGAATAGCTTCCGCTTGGTGCATATAAATCTAAGTGTCCAACTATATTAACTTTCATCCCACTTTCTAGTTCAAAAGGCAATTTATTATAAACCCCTTGAAACATAGTGGCATTAATCACCGACTTTTCATCTTTAATCGAAAAATATTGGTGTTTCGGCCGAGGTCGAAAATTAGAAATTTCGCCCGTTAAATATACTTTTTGCAAGTAAGGATCAGCCGTAAATTTCCGCTTTAAATACTGCGTTAAAGCACTAACGGTTAAGTAATCATCCATTTTTATAACTCCATTTGATGGTGCTGTACTGCTAATTCAACAGTAGTTTGTAGCAAAGTAGCGATCGTCATAGGCCCGACTCCCCCTGGGACCGGTGTAATTGCTGATGCTACCTCCTGAGCTGTTGTAAAATCAACATCCCCCGTTAAATGTCCATCGGGCAAACGTGTTATTCCAACATCAATCACAACAGCACCAGCTTTTAAATCTACTCCCTGAACTAAACCTGGTACTCCTGTTGCTGCAATTACAACATCAGCCTGTTGTAAAAGGTTATGTCGTAATTCATCTGGCGTATAACGATGTAATAGTGCTACCGTCGCATTCTGCGCTTCCAATAAAGCAAACAATGGACGACCCACTAAAATAGAGCGTCCTAAAATTACGATGAATTTACCGGACAATTCAACTTGTGTTTCTGCTAGTAGCCTCATTATTCCCTTCGGTGTATTAGCAATAGGATAATATCCAGCTCGGTTAGCAAATAATTTTCCAATATTTAATGGATTAAAACCATCCACATCCTTACTAGGATCAATGGCCGACTGCATTTTTTGTTCATCAATTTGTTTTGGTACTGGGCTTTGTAATAAAATTGCGTCAATTGTATCATCTTGATTTAATTCTTGAATTTTATTCAACACATCTTCTTCAACTACATCAGCAGGAAATGAAATCGTTTGGCCGTTAATGCCAGCCTTAGCCGCTGCCTTTTCTTTATTTCGAACATAAATTTGACTTGCTGGATCATCACCCACAATAATCACTGCAAGTCCTGGAATAATTCCTTGATCGGCTAATTGTTGAACTTGATTCGTTACTTCGTTACGAACTTGTTGTGCAATTTCTTTTCCATTAATAATATTTGCCATTGATGCCTCGCCTTCCTTCACTACGTCCCATGAATTTATGCATTCTTTTGCATATTTTACCACAAATCACACAATTTAACTGATGATTCAACTTGTAAATTTTTACAAAAAAAGCTAATGATCGTTTTTTAATCGATCATTAGCTTTGAAATTTTAATTAGTTTCTTTTATCTTTTGCTTATGTTTCGGCTTACCCTTATCTTTTTGGTTACGCCGTTTAGACTTCTTTGCTTTTTCAAAACGTTCCGTTCGACTCACAACTTCTGTTTCAGCAGAACGCGTTGATTCCACAAATTCTGACTTTTTAGTAGAATTAACATCCGTTATTATTTTATCAGCCTTGACTTTAGGTTTTGCGACTTTAACCGTTTGTTTCTTTTTTAAATCATGCCGCTTTTTATTAGCATCTTTAGATGCAACTGGTTTCGTCACTTTCGCACTACCTGATTTAATCCCTAAGTGGCTAACAAAACTGGTCCAAGGTAAAATTTCAAATTCAACTTGAACTAATCGTTTCAAATCACGTGCATCATGATCATTACCCAAAGTAATCACAAGTCCTGATTTACCCATTCGACCAGTTCGACCAGCTCGATGTGTATAGGTTTCCCCATCCCGTGGTAAATCAAAATTAATGATAGCTGGTAAATCAATGATATCCAAACCACGAGCTGCCACATCTGTTGTTAACAAAAATTTAGCTTTACCTTTTCGGAAATTTTCCAATGCAGTAGCCCGAGTATTACTAGAATCACCTCGAACTAAAGTAGACATTGCTACGTGTTCATGGGATAAAAAGCTAGCCGTTGTTTTCAATGCCTTGGTTGTGTTGAAAAAAATCATTGCTTGAAAATGATTTTGACTAGCAAATTGGCGAATCCGTTTTTGCTTTTGATCATTCGCCGTTGGAATCATTATATGTTGCAAGCTTGTGGGCATTGGAACATCACGTTGATCAATCCGTTGAAATGAACGTTCAAAGAGTTTAGCTGGAATAGTTGGATCAACCGCAGTAGCTCCAAATAAGGCAACTTGAATTGTTTCGTCTCCATAAACATCCCAAATGTTTTTCAATTGTTCAGCCGTTTCTTCTTGAAGCAAAATATCAGCTTCATCTAAAATTAAAGTCCGCAACCGTTGAAGTTTTAATTTTTTATTGTTAACTAATTCGGCCACTCGACCTGGCGTTCCAACTAAAATTTCAGGATGTTTCTTCAAACGATCTAATTGATGTTTCACATTCGCTCCACCAGTCAATGCAAGTGTTTTTAATCCAAAAATATTAGCCCACTCTCGCATCACCCGTGTTGTTTGCATTGCTAATTCTTGCGAAGGAGCCATCACCAATAATTGTTCTCCATCACCCACTTGAATCTTTGGTAATAGGGGCCAAGTAAAGGCTAACGTCTTACCTGTTCCCGTTGGTGCTAATCCATCAATCGACTCACCAGCTGCCAAAGATGTTTCTACTGCTTCTTGAATTGGTGTCATAGCTAAGAATCCAGCCTGTTGTAACTGCTCTTTAATTTTTACGTCCATACTTTCCCCGTTCTAGTATTCCTGATCACTTGGGAATTTAATTCCCGCTGATTGTCGCAACTTAGTCAAAACTAAATTAACTTTTTGACTTAATATAGCTGCCTCTTCGTATTCATTAGTTGTTAAATTATCTTGTAATCCATTAGCAAAGAACATTGCCTCTTGTACCATTGGATTTTTCGGTGCTGGTTGACTAATGACCGTTAGATTTCCTTGACCATCATCATATTTAACCTCACCTAACTCTGCAATATTATCAATCACAATCGTATCTCGACGACCATGGACTTCAGATAATTCATAAGAATTAGTACTCTTCCCAAAGATTAATGTTACATCAAAGTTTGGATAGCGTAAGATAGCGGTCCCCCGACCATCTGCCCCATTATCTAATAATGTTGCAAAATAGTATTGATTTTCAGGTAATCCAAACAATTTAATCGCCGCATAAAGTGGATAAACGCCCAAATCAGCTAGTGCTCCAGCTGAAAATTCACGTGACAATACATTGGGATTTTTACCTGCTAAATAATCGTCAAATCGTGATGAATATTTTTCATAAACAAAAGTAGCACCTGAAATATGGTCCATTTGCTTAATTTTTTCTTCAATCACTTTAAAATTATCCTGATAAATGTGACGGGCTGCTTCAAATAATTTAACAGATGGGTTTTCTTGCAATAATGAATGTATCTTTTCATATTGCTCCGGATTATCAAATGCAGATTTTTCAACAATTACATTGACTCCGGATTTAATCGCTGATGCCGCTTGCTCAAAATGAAGACTATTTGGTGAGGCAATATAAACAACATCAATACCACTTTGTAAGAAGGCGTCCAAATCCGTCCATACGGCTTGATCCCCCGCAAAATTAGTGGCAAATTCTTGCCCTTTTTCCTCAGTTCGTGAATAAATCGCAACCAACTCATATTGATCAGTAGCTATCGCGGCCTCAATGAACATTTTTGTAATCCAATTCGTTCCAATAATTCCCAACTTAAGTGTCATCAACTCACCCTCCCTTGTATCAATTTCTATAACCCAATTATATCATTGATTACGTAAGATTAGTTTTATTCCGATGAATGATTAGTTACCAATTTAACATTGATTTTTAAATAAAAAACATCAGAGCATGTCGACTACGCCGATTGGTGCTTCTGATGTCATCATAGTTTTAAATTTAAACTCAAATATCTACGGACTTAGGCCTTAATAAAGACCGTTACCGTTTCAATATGTGTTGTTTGTGGGAACTGGTCAATTGGTTGTACTGATCCATCAATTTGATAACCATTTGCTAACAAATGCTCAGCATCTCGAGCTAATGTTGCAGGATTACATGAAATGTAAACAATCTTAGTTGGTTGCATTCCTGTTGCTGCATCAATTAATTCTGGAGTTAATCCCTTACGTGGAGGATCAACAAAGATCACATCCGGTTGAAGTTCAGCAGCTTGCCATTCAACCATCTTATCTTCAGCCTTACCCAATTCAAATTCAACGTTTTCAATTCCGTTAATTTTGGCATTACGTTTGGCATCTTCAACCGCATCTTGTACGATTTCAACCCCAACTACTCGACGAGCTTTAGCAGCAACTGATAATGAAATTGTTCCAATTCCAGAATAAGCATCAATTACTAGTTCTTCTCCTGTCAAGCCAGCTTTTTCAACGGCCATACTATATAACTTTTCCGTTGTTTGTGGGTTAACTTGGTAAAATGACATTGGTCCGATTTCAAAGGTCTTACCCCAGAGAGTGTCGGTAATATAATCAGCTCCCCAAAGAGTTTTATTCTTTGATCCCATGATCAAATTAGTCTTTTCAGAGTTAACATTTTGAATAATTGAAGTAACTTCTGGCAAAGCCTTTTTAATTCCTTCAACCAACATTTCAGCAACAGGTAACTTATTACGACGAGTCACAATGACAACCATCATTTCATGACTATAATACCCACGACGAACCATAATTGTTCGAATATCACCAGTATGCGTTTCCTCATCATATGCATCAAGTTGATAATGGCGCATTAAATCACGGACTACAATAATAGCTGCATCAATTGCTGGATCTTGAATATAATAATCTTCAATTGGTACCAATTGATGTGAATTACGTCGGTAGAAACCAGTCGTTAATTGACCACGGACCTTACGAACTGGCACTTGTGCCTTATTTCGATAACCAATTGGGTTTTCCATTCCAATTGTAGGCTCGATTGTTGCTGTTATATGCATCTTTTTAAATAATTCTTGAATTTGATTTTGCTTAAACTTTAATTGAGCATCATATGTTAAGTTTGCTAATGGTGCGATTCCAGTTGTTAAGGCTGCTTGGTTAACTTCGTGATTTCGTTCGTCAGACTCACGAATTCGCTTAATTACTCGGCCAAAGGCAAAGTTCTTTTGAACTTTAGTAACCCCTAATTTAACAACTTCACCCGGTACAGCATCGACTACGAAAATCGGATAATCTTCGACTTTTACCACACCCATTCCTTGGTATGTTAAGTCAATAACTTCACCTTCCAGTTCTTGATTTTTATAAACTGGTGCATTAATTTTTGCCATTAATTTTTTCTCCTCAAATGGTATTTGCGACAACTCATTTGTAAAACTGTCTCAAAAGACGGGACCGACCTTGCTCCTATCTAGAAACAAGGTAATAACAACTATAACATATTTCAAGTGTCAAATGTGAGCAACTTTTAATAACTAATTTACATTTATCCAATTAAATCAAAGCTTCCATTAACTTTCAGATACATCTAAAAGTTTAATTTTATCTGATTTAAATAATATGTTTTTGCGACCAAATTTGACGAACTTCTGCAACAAAATAAAGCGACCCACTAATGATAATTTTAGCTACCGGATCTTGTAACAATTCTTTATTTAATGCTATTTCCCAATCATCTTCAGCTTTGATATTTGCAATTGACAATTCATCTACTACAGTTTGTGGGTCAATTGCTGCCCTTTGATTGGGAGCAGTAAAGCTAACTACTATAACTCTAATTTGAGGTTTCTTAGCTAATTCATTCAACATTTTTAGATAATTTTTATCTGATAATACTCCAATAATAACTACCACCGGCTGTTCAAAATATCTTTGTTGAATTGTTTGAATTAAAGCTTGAATCCCCGCTAAATTATGGGCACCATCCAAGACTATTTCCGGATTTTGATTGATTTTTTCAAACCGAGCTGGCCATTCAACTTTCATCAATGCCTTTTGGATTAGTTCAAGTTGCATTGTGACATTTAGTGCTTGTAACGCTAAAGCTGCGGTTTCTAGAGCTACAGATACATTATCCAATTGATAATTACCTAACAACGCTAATTTTAAATTTTCGAACCGTCGCCCTTGTTGATCATACCAATCAAAAATCCAATCTCCGTCATCATTTTGCGTAATTTTTTTTAATTTAAATTGCATCTCCAGCTGGTATAAATGCTCAGTTTGATTCGAAATCACCGGTATAGTTAATTCAGGTAATCGTCCAACCACTGTAATTTGATTTTGGTTCTTGATGATTCCAGCTTTTTGTTTTGCAATTTCAGTAACTGTATTCCCTAGAACCTTTTGGTGATCCAAGCCAATCGTGGTAATAACTGCTACTAATTTATTTTTTATTACATTGGTTGTGTCCCAAGTACCACCAATTCCAACTTCCAACACAACCACATCCAAATTTTGTTGGGCGAAATATACAAACATTAAAGCTGTTAAAGTTTCAAATTCCGTGGGTCCTCCATCTGGTAATGTTTGATCCAATTTAATCAAAATTGGCTCCATTCTTTGCATAATACGCGTCAAATCTTGATCACTGATCGGCTTATTATTTATCTGAATTCGTTCATTAAAACGCATAATAAATGGCGAAGTAAATAAACCAACTTTTAATCCATGCTCTAATAGCAGCTGCTCCGTCATACGTGCAACTGAACCTTTACCGTTGGTTCCCGTAATATGAACATACTTTAACTGATCTTGTGGATTACCCAGAGCCTCAAGTAAATCATCAATTCGTGCAAAAGTATTTTTCTTTGCCCATTTATTACGCCCATGAATATAATTTATTGCATCATCGTAATTTTGAATCATTTTAGTATTCCTTAATTTTCTTAATCGTCTTGAACAATTCGATTAATTTTTAATGTAGCGACTAAAAAAGGTTGAGACAAAATTGTCCCAACCTCTATTATAAACATCTTCTAAAATTTATCCGTAATCAGTTTTAATAAAAACTATTTAGCAGCCTTCAATTCCATTAAACGTTCATTTGTAGTTGCAAATTTACTTTCCCAATCAGCTAGCTTTTCGCGTTCTGCCAAAACTACTTTTTCGGGTGCGGAATTTACAAATTTTTCATTTTTTAACTTACCTTGAGCTCTTTTAACTTCACCTTGGAACTTTTTAGCTTCATTTTCTAGGCGTATAATTTCGTCATCCAAATTGATTAATTCAGCCAATGGCACAATAACTTCAGCCCCAGTGATAACCTTCGTCATTGCTAACTGCGGAGCCTTTACTTCAGCAGAAACTACCAATTGCTTAGGCTTAACAAAGCGGTTAATATAATCAGAATTCGTTTTAATAATTTGCATCAATTCTTCATCAGAAGTTTGAACCATCACGTCAATCAAAGTTGACATTGGAGCATTGGCCTCTGTTCTAATATTACGAACTGCTGTAATTAAATCAACTAAGCGCTTAAAATCAGCTTCTGCTTTTTGATCATCTAATTGGTCATTAGCAGTTGGGAATTCAGCACTAGTCAATGAGTCCCCCACGTGCGGCATCGTTAACCAAATTTCTTCGGTTACAAATGGCATAATTGGGTGCAATAAACGTAGGGTTTGGTCCAAAACATACGCCAAAACTTGTTGAACATTTTGCTTGGCCTGATCATCATCCCCATTCAACGTTTCTTTCGTCATTTCAATATACCAATCGGCAAAATCATTCCAAATGAAGTTATAAAGGGTACGACCAGCTTCGCCAAATTCAAATTTATCAAAATTCTGATTAACTGTGGCAATTGTTTGGTTCAAGCGTGACAAAATCCACTTATCTGCTAAAGTTAAGTCAGTTTTAGCAGGTATTTTCACTTCTGTATCATCATCCAAATTCATGATGACATAACGTGACGCATTCCAGATCTTATTAATGAAGTTCCAAGCCGCGTCCATCTTAGTATATGAAAAGCGAACATCTAATCCAGGAGTAGATCCGTTAGCCAAGAACCAACGTAATGCATCAGCCCCATACTTTTCAATAACATCCATTGGGTCAATTCCATTTCCCAATGACTTTGACATTTTACGACCTTGTTCATCACGAATCAAACCATGAATTAAGACATTTTGGAATGGACGTCGACCTGTGAATTCCTTTGATTGGAACATCATCCGCGCAACCCAGAAGAAGATAATATCATATCCTGTAACTAAAGTATTAGTTGGGAAGTAGCGCTTGAAATCAGGTGCTTCTGTATCCGGCCAACCCATCGTTGAAAATGGCCATAAAGCAGATGAGAACCAAGTATCTAAGACGTCTGTCTCTTGTTCCCAATTTTCCAGATCACTTGGTGCATCTTCACCAACATAGATTTCACCGGTTTCTTTATGATACCAAGCTGGAATTTGATGTCCCCACCATAATTGACGTGAGATCACCCAATCATGAATATTTTCCATCCAATTAGTAAAGGTATTTTCAAACCGTGGTGGATAAAAGTCGACTCGATCTTCAGTCTTTTGCATAGCCAATGATTGTTCAGCCAATGGCTTCATTTTAACAAACCATTGAGTTGAAAGACGAGCTTCAACTGGCATACCAGTTCGTTCTGAATGTCCAACTGAATGGGTATATGGTTCTACTTTCAACATCCAACCAGCATCCGTCAAATCATTGACGATCGCCTTACGTGCATCATCACGATCCATTCCGGCATACTTGCCAGCTCGATTATTCATTGATCCATCTTCGTTCATGGTATTGATTCGTTCCAAATCATGTCGATTTCCGACTTCAAAATCATTAGGATCATGGGCTGGTGTAATTTTAACCATTCCCGTTCCAAAATCCATTTCAACATATTCATCCGCAATAACGGGAATTTCTCGATCAACTAATGGCACTTTAATCGTCTTACCAATAATATCTTGATAACGTTCATCCTTAGGATTAACCGCTACCGCAACGTCTCCAAACATAGTTTCCGGACGGGTTGTGGCAATTTCAATATAATCTTTACCATCTAAAGTTGTTCCATCCGTAAATGGATATTTAACATGATAAAAAGCCCCTTCAATATCTTTATAAATAACTTCGATATCTGATAATGCGGTCCGTGCCTTTGGATCCCAGTTAATAATATACTCACCACGATAAATTAAATCTTTTTCATACAATGTAACAAATACTTTTTTAACGGCCGCTGAAAGTCCATCATCTAAAGTAAAACGTTCACGATCATAGTCTAGGGAAAGACCAAGCTTACTCCATTGTGACTTAATGGTATCAGCATATTCATTCTTCCAGTCCCAAACTTGGTCCACAAACTTATCCCGTCCCAAATCATATCGTGAAATATTCTGTTCGGCTAAACGTTGTTCTACTTTTGCTTGTGTAGCAATTCCGGCATGATCCATCCCAGGAATCCAAACTGTATCAAATCCTTGCATCCGCTTTTGACGAATAATAATATCTTGTAAAGTAGTATCCCATGCATGGCCTAGATGCAACTTTCCAGTTACGTTAGGAGGTGGAATAACAATCGAATAAGGTCGAGCCTTTTTATTTTCGGATGGTGCAAACCGCTTGTCTTGCAGCCACTTATCATATCGCCCCGCCTCAACAGCAGTTGGATCGTACTTACCTGGCATTTCAATTTCTCGCATTGTATACTCCTTATTCTTTTTGATCGATTTAAAAAACTTTTTAAATAAAAAAAGCCCCAATGAATCAATACTGATTCATCAGGGCGAAATTAATCACGGTACCACCTGATTTAGAATAAAAGTTTTATCCTATCTCATCTGTCCTTAACGCGGAAAACGGAATTAACTACTTAAAAAGTTTCACTAATCCAGCGCCCCGACTACCTTCGTTTAAACAATATGATGGTTTCCCAGCAAATTACCACTCTCTAAGCATATCGTTTTAAACTAATCCTTCAGAACTTAACTATTCCATAATTGTACTTTGCCTTGCCAATTTTTACAAGGCTAATCTACAATTTAAACAATGCTTTCTTGAAGTAATCATATAACAATTATTTACAAAACTACGATAATAATAGTGCTTACTTCAAATCATGATTGATATGATTAAAACCTACAGCTCCATGCTTTTTCAAAAGGAAACAAATTAATTAATAAATGCTTGATATGAGATTTTAAGATTAGTTTTTGATACAATTGTATATAAATAAAATTTATGGAGGAATTTATGCGTAAACACGGGAAAAGAATTGTTATTTCAATAAGTGCCTTAGTATTGGTCATCGCAATCCTAGCCTTTACTTCATTAGCAATTAAACATCAAAATGATGTTAAACACCAGAATCAAATCACTGCCGAAGCCAAGAAAAAATCATCGATTAAAGTTAAAAAGGAGAAACAAGAAAAGCAAAAAAAGCAAGAAGATCGCGCTATCTCTGAAGCCGTAAAAGACCCTGATGCTAGCTCCATTGCTACTTCAACGTCGAAACAAACGATTCAAAAGAATAATTTTAGTAATATTTTCATCAAGCAATTAACTTCAGAAAAGTTGCCGGTTAAGGTACAAACAATCCTAATAAAGGATCAAACGGCCACTATTATTTTACAAGACAATATAAAGCAAAAAGACATCAAAACTTATTTAGATAACTATGCTAAAACTGTAGCAATCGCGCTCCAGGTAGCTGATCAAAATTCAGATAATGAAATTACAACCATTAAAATTGCTCGTCAAATCAGTCTTAAAAATGGTTCACAATTCGGAATTGCCACCCTTTGGGACGGCGACCAATTAAAAAATAACAGCAATCTAAAAGTTGAAGACACCACAGCTGACAACTTGATTCCAAATGCGTCTCGCTATGAATTCAGTGGCTCAATTTGGTCAAACTTTGACCAGAAGCAAAAAAACGTCTATACCAACCACATAACTAGTGGTAAAGCTGAAGACAATAATGAATTCAATACTTGGTTCGATAATTCAACTCACAAGCAAGATTAATGGAATTTATAAATATAAATCAAAAGACAAGCTTAAAAATTATGATTTACCAACTTTTGATATTCAATAAATTTAAAAGGTTAGAGTATTTTGCTCTGACCTTTTTTATTAATTGCAATCGTATAATTTTTAAAGACACAAAAAATAAGCAACTTTGAATCAAGATCTAAGCGATTCATAGCTACTTATCATTTTTTATTTTGAATTACTTTTGTCGAAAGAAAAGCCGTTTTAGGAATGCAATTAAGCCACCCTTTTTTTGCTTTTCCTGACTTCGTTTTGTTCGAGAATAATTAAGTTCATCACCATCAGTCTCTTGATTATTAGGAACTATAGTCTCTTTTGGCCGCGGTTCTGGAATCTTAAGATCACGTTGATAATCACCATCTCGCATGACTTCAGCGACCCCTGTAGCTGTAGCAATTTGTTCATCACCATCTACGACATTCGGATCACCGATATTTGAATTTCTATCTTCAAAATCTTCAAAATCCTCAAACTCGATATCACTTTCTGATTCAACTATTGTATCTTCATCTTCAAACTCGATATCTTCTTCTGAGTCAACTACCAATTCTTCGTCTTCGAACTTAGCATCTTGTTCTGGTTCAGGTACCAATTCTTCATCTTCGAATTTAGCATCTTTTTCTGGTTCAGGTACCGATTCTTCGTCTTCGAACTTAGCATCTTGTTCTGGTTCAGGTACCAATTCTTCATCTTCAAATTTAGCATCTTTTTCTGGTTCTACTGTCGTATCTTTAACTGAGTCGATAAAATGAGGTTGTAATACTTCAACCTGTATAGTTTGAATGGTAGTAATTAATTTATCATCAAACATTGTTGAATCTTCCATTTTAGATGACTCAAAATCAGTAGCTAGAATTGGTTCTGATTGAATCTCTTGATTCATATCAGGTTCCACTGGACTATTTATTTCTGTGGCTTGAATTTCTTCCAACTCTGCTCGAGATTGTGTATTTTCATCCGGAGAAATTGATTCTACGATTGAATTTACAAAAGATTCTGATGCAGCAGCTTTTTCCATCAAACTGTGATCATAAGCCGCTGAAGCAGCCCGACGGCCTTCAGCGGCATCAGCATAACTGTTAATCATATCATCCGTTAAAATTGGAATCGTCATTGTCTTGGTAGTAACCCCAATTTCAACGGGCACTTCCATTTGTTCACCTGTTACTGGGTTTAAAGCTGTTACCCGCAAATCTTCTGGACGAAGTGCGATTGGAATTTGTAATTCAAATTCTAATTTATCATCAATCAACACTTCAATTGGATGGGTATTTTCAGGAGTATGAACTTCAATGAATAACCCAGGCTGATTAACTGATCCCGTTAATTTTCGCGTAATCCCTTGTGTAGACAAAACTGCCGTCACAATTGGTTCAGGAGCCTGAACATGAAGAACTGTTTCATTAGTAACTTCTGGATGCTCTGGTAGCATTGCTTTAACCAAAATATCACCATGAGCTTTTTTCCAGTCAATATCGATTAAAAATGAACCATTTTCATCGACTTCTGGTCGAACGATTGATTGATCAGCCAAAGTTAATTCAATTTGAGCACGATAATCTCCGACTGATCCAATAATAGTAATACTACTGCGTTTATTTAAAACTGTTGCTGTTAATGGTAATTTCATAGTTTTCCCTCGTAGCTTGCTCAGCCTTTTCATCAAACTTTATATAAGTATATCATATGATAAATTTGGAATTTTTGCACATATATTAATGATAAATTGATACTTATTTAAACATTTCCTGCTTCATTTAATCAATACCACTAAAAAACACAGTGACAAAGCCATTTAAATCGCTAACTTATTTCTAAATATGTTTAAATTTTCATCTTATTAAATAAGTATTAATGTAAAAAAAAGGTTGAGACAAAATCATCTCAACCTCTATAAGAATGTTTCAAAATCTGCTTTTCAGCACTAATTTATATTAACAATCTTTCAGTAATATTTATTCAAACCAAGCATCAACTTCTTTTTGGTGGGCTTTAATCCACTTTTTAGCAGCTGATTGCGGTGTTGACCCACCACTAATATCCAACATTACACTTTCCATATCATCAGGTTGCCATTTGAATTTTTTCATTACTTTATAAACATCTGGCTTGCTTTCCTTCAAATCTTTACGAGTCATGGTATTCAAGCTCTCACTCTTACCCATTACACCCTTTGGATCAGCTAAATACTTAAGATCATATTTTTGCCACATCCAATGTGGTGACCAACCAGTAATTACGATTGGTTGATGTTGCTTGATAGCTTTATCTAAAGTAACTGCCATTGATCCAGTTGAAGAAGTTTGGACTTGCCAACCACTCAAATTTGGATACTCTTTTACAGCCTTTTGAGCAGCTGCAACAACACCAGCACCAGGTTCAATTCCAGTAATCGTTTGATCAGCCTCTTGTTGCAAATCATCAATACTGTCTACATCCATATAAGAAGGAACAACTAATCCTACTCGAGCGCCCTTCAAATTTGGGCCTAAAATATCTAATTGATCATGATATTTTTGATATTGAGCTTTTTGAGTATTGGGTAACCAAGCAGATACAGATGCATCAGCTTGACCATTAGCTAAAGTTTGCCACATAACTGCATTATCAAGCGGTGTTAAATTAACTTGATAACCATGTTGACGCATTGCTTCAGCTAAAACATTATTTGAAGCTACTTCAGAATCCCATTGTACATAAACTAGATCAACTGACTTCTTTGATTGCTGTTGTGTATGGAATAATCCTACTACCATGCTACCCAACAAAATAACGGCTGTAATTGCCCCAATCCATTTTTTCATAGGGCTCTTAGGTTCTTGCTTGGCAGGCTCAACATTTGTGAATTGAACAAATCGATCAATCACAATAGCTAAGATAACCAAAGCAAATCCGCTAACGAATCCACTACCAACATCCGCTTTTTGAACGGCTGCTAAAACTCCTTGACCAAGGCCAGGCGCCCCAACCATTGAGGCCATAACAACCATTGAAAGAGCTAACATAATCGATTGGTTAACTCCCGCTAAAATAGTTGATTTAGCTAATGGCAATTCAACCTTAAATAATTTTTGCCAAGCAGTTGATCCAAATGAATCAGCTGCTTCTTCCATTTCTGTTGGCACTTGTCGAATTCCCAAACTAGTAAAGCGTACTGTTGGGGGCAAAGCGAAAATCAATGAGGCGAAAATTCCTGGTACTGCCCCAATTCCAAAGAAAGCAACTGCTGGAATCAAATAAACGAAACCAGGCATAGTTTGCATCAAATCAAGTAGCGGTTGAACAATTTTATCAACAGTGTTAGATTTTGACATCCAAATTCC
This sequence comes from Weissella koreensis KCTC 3621, assembly GCF_000277645.1. The sequence continues at coordinate 146,883 of NZ_AKGG01000014.1, forward strand.
TAGAGGAACTCCAATAATAATAGCCAAGATACTTGATAATAATACCAAAGTCGTTGTTTGAATTAAGTCTGACCATAATCCTTGGTTCCAAACTAGAAGTAGTCCTAAAGCTGTAAAGAGTGGGAAAGTCCATTTTTTACCACTAATTAAGAGTGCAAAAATCGTTAATGCAATAATCAAAATAATTGGTTGAATCGCACCTAAGGCTGCATTAGACCAGTCCATCAAGGCTTGCCCACCGGTTTGGATAGCTCCAAAGAAACCAGTCCAGTTATCAGTCAACCAATTTACAATCTTCTCAACATATTCAGCTAATGGAATTTTAGAGGTTAGTAATAATAAATTAAGCATTTTGTCCCTCCTTATCCGCATTATTCGTTGCCGGTGCTAAAGCTTCAAGCACTCGTCCACGAATGATTACCCCTAGTAACTTACCATCTTCAACAACAGCTAAGGGGGTTGGAGCGTCATAAATAATAGGCACAATATCTGAAACTAACATGTCTTTTGATACAGTTGGCATTTCAGTCAAAACATCTGTTACTGGCAAATGATCATGTCGTGCTCGTAGAGCATTCTCTGTTGATAGGAAACCACGGAATTGACGTTTACGATCTACCGCCACCAAACCACTGACTTCTTCGGTTACCATCTTCTTAAGCGCCACATTCGGTCCATCGACATCAACATTTGTTGTGAATGGTTTAGCCATAATCTTTTCAGCAGTCAAAACCTTTGAACGATCTAAGTCTTCCGTAAACTGACGGACATAGTCATTAGCAGGATTAGTTAGAATTTCTTCTCCCGTTCCAATTTGAACAACTTCTCCATCTTTCATAATCGCAATTCGATCCCCAATTCTAAGGGCCTCATTCAAATCATGGGAAATAAAAATAATCGTTTTCTTGAAACGTTCTTGTAAATCAAGTAACTCGTCTTGCATATCCCGACGGATTAATGGGTCTAACGCTGAAAAAGCCTCATCCATTAGAAGAATTTCTGGGTCATTAGTCAATGCTCGAGCTAACCCCACTCGTTGTTGCATCCCCCCAGATAATTGACTAGGATATTGATCTTTAAATGGCATAAGATTAACATCTTCCAAGGCTTTTTCAGCTCTTTTAATTTGCTCATCTTTTTTAATGCCTTGTACTTCAAGACCATACATTGTATTTTCTAAAACTGTACGTTGTGGGAAAAGTCCAAAACTTTGAAAGACCATACTCATCTTGGTACGTCTAACCTCTAACAGTTCTTTCTTATCCATTTTTGAAACATCTCTACCATCTAAATAAATTGAACCAGACGTAGGTTCAATCAGACGATTCAACAATCGAATTAATGTTGACTTTCCTGAACCAGAAAGTCCCATAATAACGAAAATCTCACCTTCTTCAATGGTTAAGTTGGCATCGTAAACACCAACTGTAGATCCAGTTTTTGCTAAAATGTCATTCTTATCCGCATGTTTTTCAACTAACTCTAATGCGGGTTTTATTCGTTTTCCAAATATTTTCGTAAGGTGTTCAATTTTTACCTTAGGCATGCATTACCTCCTGCATTTTTTTCAATTTACGGATTAATAATTTAATCGCTTGTCTTAAATTCTAACTTAATAAAAAGAGCTATGTCAAAAGTACGCATTACAAAGTAACCGCTTTCACTCTAATTTTTTTGTTATTAAACTTTAATAAAAAACTCTTAGATGCTTTTTCTAATGAAATTCATCCTTGTCGTTTTCGACCATTAATCCGTTGTAATTCTAATGTAATATTCATTCAGTATCTTTGTAATAATTTATAATAAATTATTTAATCTAAAATATCATATGATTTTTTCATAAAAAAAACTGAGACATAAAACGTAAGGTTTCTTACTTTAACGTCATTTTCATCTTAATCCTTGGTTGGATAAGTATGGAAAAACTTTAAATCGTAACCCTTCAACGAATGTGTCTCACTTTCTTTAAAAATCTATTATTAATTAGCTCGTACAATCAAAGTGTCGACCTTGGCTGATCGAGTTACATACTCGGTAACAGATCCAATTAAGAAACGTTCAATTGTATTTAAACCAGTTGCACCCATAATCACTAAATCAATGCCATATTTTTCAACAGCTTGATGTCCAATGATATTTTTTGGAGAACCATACTCAATCGTATATTCAACCTGTTCAACTCCAGCATCCTGAGCTTGCTTCAAATAAACATCCATTGTCTTCTTTGCTGTATCAGCAATTTCTTCGACCATCGCTGTCTTAAAGTCAGCAACATTTTGAAAAGCTCGGGTATCAATAACATGCAAAATATGCAAGTCAGCATGGTTACGCTTAGCAATTTCGATCGCTTGATCTAACGCAGCCTCTGCCTCTTTTGATCCGTCAACCGGTACCAAAATATTTGTATAGTTCATCTCAAGTGCCATAATTCAACCCCCTTTTGATTAAATCGCAAATTAATTTATATTCTTATTATACCATGATTGTAACCCTTTTCATTAAATTATAATAACATTTAATGAAACATTTTTTGACTGATAATAATCCCTAATAGCATCGTAGAAAACATTGCTACAATTAAGATTCCTGTGACAGGCCAAGGTGCACTACCCCAAACAAGAATACTAATTAACACAGCTACTGCTAAAATGATCAACCAGACCCCGAATCCAACTGCCGTTTTTTTAATTGATTTCCCTTTAATACCTAATAAGTCATCCTTATTTTTCAATAAAAGGAATCCAATTCCACCAATTAATAAGGAAAATAAAATTTCAACAAAAATTACCATTATTTCTCTCCATTATTATAAAATAAAAGCCTGCCAGGCATGAGCCGTAGCAGGCGGTAAACACTTGATTGGCGCCGTTAGTTGATCCGTCATTGTTGGCTCCTAAGATAAGAAAGTGGGTACTAAGACAGCATTTGGAGCTACCTCGTGTTAAGGTATGCTCCGCCGGCTTTCCGCCATTCCCGTTTAGAAAAAGGTTGTAAAGCAACATAATGAATATAGGATCACGCGTACGTCCAAGAAATTTACTATAAATTAATTATACACCATTATTTATTTTTTTTTGAGTTAAAAAACATTTTTTAAAATTAAAGTCATTTAATATTTATATCACTACACTGTCAAAACATTATATGTGTATCCATAAGACTTAATAAACTTCATTAAATCTTCCGCTTCTAAGAAAATTGTATGTGTATTTTCATTGGGGTGAAAAGTTAATAAAGTTTCTTGATCTAGCATATCTTTATCAAAATAAATATCAACATCATGGCCTTCGCTATACATGACGCCAAACGGAGAAATAATACCAGGTTCTAAATTAAGAAGTTCTTCAACCTCATTTTCTTTAGCCAGAGAGAGACGTTTTTTACCAGATACTTCTTGAAAATGTTTAAAGTCCAAACGTTTTGAATCATCCATGATAACTAAATAAAAATTATTTTTCTTATCCCGTAAAAGCATAGATTTTGTTCGAACGCCTTTTAAATTTGCTATAAATTGATCCGCCTGTTGAATAGTTTCAGCAGGTGCGTGATGGACTAGCTTATAATCTATATTTAGGCTTGTTAATTTGACAATTAAATCCTCGTACTTCTGATGATTATCTTTAGTAACTTGATTTGAATTTTCCATAATATCTAGACCCTTTCAATTTATAATATTTAAAAAATTTCAGATACATTAAACCCACAATATTTCACTTTCATGACTTTTAAATTATTTTAAAAATCCCTTTGAATAGGATAATTAATTCATTCTTTTAGCTTCTTTCTTTCGTTCGATCTGACCACCATCGAGTCGGATAAAAAATGATTTGTAATGGTCGATATCTCAAACTAATCCAGGCGACCCACCGAGAAAGCTCCCAAGTAAAAATTAAGATTAAAAAGGTCAATAAATAAAAATTATTAATTCCTAATTTTAATAACAAAATTCTCAAAATAGAAGCTAACGGTGCATGAACTAAATAAATAATTAGTGAATTTTTACCAGCATTTAACCAATACATTTTAGTTCTTTTCAAATGTAAAACTTGAAAAAATTTAAATGCAACTATCACACTAGCTAACTTTCCTAACATGATTAATGGTGTTGGCCCATTTGTGTCATACCATTCTGTAGGAATTTGACTTTGAGCATACAAAGTCATTAATAATACTATTAAAGAACCAATTACAACACCTGATTGTAGCATTATTTTAGAATTATTTTTAATTAAATACCCCAGAAAAAAGAAGATACTCCAAACACATACATCTTGTAAAATTAACGGTCCTTGAACATGCCAACCGACAAACACTAATCCTACATATATCAATGCCTGGAACCAAATATTTATTTTAAGTGAAAATAATGCACTCATTAGCAACCAAGTTAAAAATAAAGTTTCTAAGAACCACAAATACCCGATTGGAGTAATCCCCATAGTTAATAATGATGACCATTGATGTCCTTCATGCACATCCCCACCCGCACATTGTTGTAATCCAACATAAATAACAGAGAAGATGATAGAAGGCCAAAGTAAATTCCACGCTTTTTTCTTAAATTGATCTATAAAATATTTTCGATTTTGTGGAACTTTATAAAGGTAACCTGATAATGCCAAAAAAATTGGCATAATGATCAAAAAAATTCCACTCATGGAGCATTCTAAGCCTAATTTAGCTTCAGGAAATAAGTTAGTTTTATAAATTCCTTCTAAAACATGGACCAAAACTACCAAAAAAATGGTTTGCCCTTTTGCAATGTCAATCCATTCAATTCTTTTCATCACATACTACCCTTATTTTATTTTAAGCCATTTTTTTGTGCTTGTCGTAATTGCTGATACTGTTGCTGATATGCAACTTCAACCTTGGAATTACCTTTTGGTTCCCAATACTGCTTACCTTTCAAACGATTTGGCAAATATTGTTGTGCAATCCAATCTCCTGAATAATTATGAGGATACAGGTAGTCTACCCCGTGACCTAGTTTCTCGGCTCCTGCATAATGTGAATCCTTTAAATGAGGTGGAATTTCACCAGCATTACCACTCGTTACATCCGACAAGGCCGCATCAATTGCCATCATGGCAGAGTTAGATTTTGGTGACAATGCTAGCTCAATAATAGCATTCGCCAATGGAATTCGGGCTTCAGGAAAACCTAATTTTTCCGCCGTTTCAATAGCCATAATGGCTCGTTCAACCCCTGCTGGATTAGCTATTCCAACATCCTCATAGGCAATCACTCTCAGGCGACGGGCCAAAATAACTAAATCACCAGCTTCAATTAACCGCGCAGCATAGTGCAAAGCAGCATCAGCATCACTACCACGGATTGACTTTTGTAAGGCTGAAATCACATTATAGTGAGCATCTCCATCTTTATCTGCCGTTAATGCCTTCTTTTGAACACTTTCTTCCACAACTGCTAGATTAATTTCAATCACTCCGTCAGAATTTGGATCGGTTGATTTAACCGCCAACTCCAGTCCATTTAAAGCCGATCTTAAATCACCATTAGTCGCTTGTACTAAATGTTCCTTGGCCGCTTGATCAATTTTAATCTGGTACTGTCCTAGTCCCCGACTATCATCATGAATCGCCCGTTCAATTGCAACCATCATATCAGACTGGGTTAAAGGCTTAACTTCAAAAATTTGTGTCCGAGAACGAATAGCTGGATTAATAGACAGGTATGGATTCTCCGTTGTGGCTCCAATTAAAACAATTCGTCCACTTTCAAGGTGTGGTAATAAAAAGTCTTGCTTGGTCTTATCTAGACGATGAATTTCATCTAGCAACAAAATCACAGTCCCTGACATTTTAGCCTCTTCAGCCACAATTTGAAGATCTTTTTTACTGTCAGTTGCAGCATTCAACATTCGAAAAGCATATTGTGTTGACCCCGCAATAGCGCTGGCAATACTAGTCTTTCCTGTTCCAGGTGGTCCGTATAAAATCATCGATGATAGCATTTTTGCCTTAACCATTCGCTCAATGATTTTACCAGGACCAATTAAATGTTGTTGACCGACAACTTCTGCAATTGTTTTTGGTCGCATCCGAAATGCTAATGGTTCCTGTGCCATTCCAAGCTCCTTTATGATCATTTTTAATTAAGATAAATGACCCCCTGATTAATTTTCAAACCTATTTATTTAATAATATACCATTTTCCTGCTAAGTTGTTGATTAATCGTTTCTTTAAAAAGGTCCATTCAATTTAAATAAAAAGGTTAATTATCAATGAATTTCTGATAACTAACCTCTTAAATATAATTTTTATTTTATAACTTTTGCTCCAACTTAACGTCAGGATACTTATCAGTAAACCAACGTTCAGCAAACATGTTTTCAAACAAGAAGACCGGATTTTCTGATCGATCACGTACCAACAAATTACGTGATGATGCCATCTTAGGATCCAATTCATCTTCGTTAACCCATCGAGCAATTTTAGAACCCATCGGCTCCAAAATAACTTCACTATTATATTCATTGGCCATTCGGAATTGGAAAACTTCAAACTGCAATTGACCCACAGCCCCTAAAATATAATCACCTGAATCCCATGCCGTATACATTTGAATCGTTCCTTCTTGAACCAATTGTGTCACTCCTTTATGGAATGATTTCTGCTTCAAAACATTTTTAGCTCGTACATGCATAAACAGTTCTGGTGTGAAAGTTGGCAATTCTTTAAATTCAATTGCCTTCTTTCCCTTATAAATTGTATCGCCAATTTGGAAATTACCAGTATCGTAAACCCCAATGATATCTCCAGGAACCGCATTTTCTACGTTTTCTCGTGAATCCGCCATAAATTGAGTAACATTTGATAATCGGATTTTCTTACCGGTTCTTTGAAGAACGACATCCATTCCACGTTCAAATTCACCTGATACGATCCGAACAAAGGCGATTCGATCACGATGATTTGGATTCATATTAGCTTGAATTTTAAACACAAAGCCTGAGAATTCATCTTGATCCGGTTCAACTAGTTGATCATTACTTGTTCTTTTCGCTGCTGGTGCTGGTGCGAATTTAAGATAAGTTTGTAAGAAGGTTTCCAACCCAAATCCGGCTAAAGCTGATCCAAAGAAAACTGGTGTTAATTCTCCATCCAAAACAGCATTTTCATCAAATTTATTTCCTGCATCCTTCAATAATTCAACTTCTTCTCGTGCTTCATCCCAAACAGGTGTCTGTTGGATTGGATTATCAGTAGCTAAATCTGTTCCGGCTTCATTCAATGGCAAGAAACGTTCAGCTTCATTCCCTGGTCGATAAACTTCAACTTGTTGATGATAAATATCGAATAAGCCCGACAAAACTTGTCCTGAACCAATTGGCCAGTTCATTGGATAAGTTGCAACACCTAAAGTATCCTCTAATTCATCCAACAAATCCATCGCCGGTCGACCATCACGATCTAACTTGTTAAAGAACGTAAAAATGGGGATATGTCTTTCTTTAACAATTTCAAACAACTTCCGAGTTTGAGGCTCAATTCCCTTTGCTGAATCCACAACCATAATAACCGAGTCAACGGCCATCAAGGTCCGATAAGTATCTTCTGAAAAGTCCTCGTGGCCTGGTGTATCCAAAATATTGATTCGTTTACCATCATAATCAAATTGTAATACTGATGAAGTTACCGAAATTCCACGCTTTTGTTCAATTTCCATCCAATCGGACTTAGCGAAATTACCCTTGCGTCCTTTAACGGTTCCTGCTGAACGAACTACTCCACCCAATAATAACATTTGTTCGGTAATAGTTGTTTTACCCGCATCCGGATGGGAAATGATCGCAAAAGTTCGACGTGTATCGATCTGCTCTTTTAAATTAGCCATAAAGTTATATTTTCTCTTTTTCTATATATATTTGTCTTAATTTTAGGTGCGAAACGTTTATCTTTTACTTCAAATAATTATTCATACCTAGATATCGAAAATTCTATTTAAGCATTCAAGATTAATTTTACCAAAAATAGCTTAACTTTGGATCACAAAATGATAACAAAGATTAATTATTCCAGCCTCCTGTTTGATAAGCAACCTCTAATGAAGTTTTATTTAACAAACTCACTGCCATAACCTTTTTAATATTAGTATCATCATATACATCAACATTATTGAATTTTTGTTTTAATTGATTACGAGCCGCTTTAACATCACTATCAGAAAAATCGTAGGTATTTGCTAAATCAGTATGACTTGTTCCATTAGAGCTGGCATTTTGCCAATCTGTATCAGTGGAAGATTTGGAACTAGAACTTGAATTAGTTTTTCTTTTTGAACTACTTGAACCACTAATTTGATCGTTTGACTCATCTTCAGAATTTGATTCAGATGCTAGGACAGCTTTAATTTGTTTATTAATCCTAGGCATACTTCCATCAACATGCAAAGCATCTTGATAATTTTGCTTCATTTTGTCCTTATGTCCAGCAGTTAAATCCGTATCACCTAGCACTAAATATTCCAACTGCTGTAAAGATGTCCGACTTTCTACGGAGGGCTTGGTATCTTGAATTTTTTGATAATGTTTCTGAGCTTTGACCCACTCCCGATTATCAACGGCCGATCGCGCATCTTTTAAATTACTGGATACAATAATTCCTTTATAAATTGATTTTCCGCCGAAAACAATGATAATTATTCCTAAAATAATTCCTAAAATTTTTATTTTTTGTTTCATAATTTTATAACTCCTAAATATTTTTTAAATCGGCTTTAATCTGTACTAACCAGGCTGGTAAAGTCTCTTTTAATTCTCGATATGTGACATCAAAACGTCTGGTATACCAAGGATCTTGAATTTCCTTATCGGCTTGCGATGGCAAAATTGAATAGGCTAATTTAATTTTAGCTGACGCATCATCACTAGGAGCTAATCGTTTCAAATTGCGCATATTCTGTTGATCCATTGTGATAATATAATCTGCCCATTCAAAATCTTCAGGTCGAATTTGACGAGCACGAATCCAATCAAACGGAATTTGATGTTCTTTCAAAATCTTTTGTGTTCCAGGATGTGGTGGATTACCCATTTCCTCATTGGAAGTTCCAGCTGAATCAATTTTAATTTGGTCAGTCAAACCTTCTTCAGCTACCATTTGTGTGAACAGCGCTTCAGCCATTGTTGAACGCGCAATATTACCTAAACAGACAAATAAAACATTTTTCATCACCTGAACTCCTCTCAATCCATTCCAGCTTATTATATCATTCATCAGATTTTTATTAATCTTATTACACTTAATCTTTCCATCAAAAAAGCCCGCTTATACTCAGTAGTATCTACTGCTAAACATAGGCGGACATTATAAGCCTGTCCAATAATCATTAATTTTTACTAAATCTAAGCTTTGCTCCACCATAATTTGATCAAGGCCTGACTTCCTTCATCCCCTAGTTGCTTTTCGTCCACTAACTTTTCATAAAGTGTTTCCGCCAAAGCAGTCATTGGTAAGGCCAATTTTAACTTTTCTGCTTCATCTAGAGCAATTCTTAAATCCTTTAGGAGATGCTTAGCATAAAATCCAGGCTTAAAGTCTCCAGACAAAATTCGTGGTCCATAATTTTCAAGAGACCAATTTTGAGCACTTCCGCCATTTAATGTCGTTAAGATATCTGACAAATTCAAGCCCACTCGTTTAGCATAAACTAAGGTCTCTGACATTCCAAGCATCGTACCCGCAATCATAATTTGATTAGCCATCTTAGCATGTTGACCTAATCCAGCATTACCAAAAAGATTTACTCGTCCCGCAATTGCTTCAAAGACGGGTGCTAAAGTATTAAAGGCTTGTTCGTCGCCACCTACCATTACTGTCAATGTTCCTTCTCGAGCACCAACATCCCCGCCTGAGACAGGTGCATCAAGGACAGCCACACCATGTTTAACTCCATCTTCTGCCAAAGTTTCTGCCAAAGTTGGAGTTGAAGTAGTCATATCCATGAAAATTTTACCTTCACTAGCACCAGCAAAAAGTCCATTTTCTCCGTAATATTGAGCTTTTACATCATCAGGATACCCAACCATCGTAATTACTAGATCATTTTGCATCGCCAAAGCTTTTGGCGTTCCAACCCATTGAGCACCTGAATCCAAAACTTTTTTGGCATGAGCTTTCGTTCGATTGAAAACTTCCACCTCAAAACCGGCTTTTAATAAGTTCTCAATTACTCCTGTTCCCATCACTCCCGTTCCAATAAATCCAATTTTCATTTTCCACACCCTTTCCACCATATAATATGGTCAGTCATATTACGATAAAACACTAATTTTAAACCAAAATTTAATTATGCGGATATTGGGCTCCACGTTCATATACTAATTCTGGTTCCTGGCTAATTCGTTTAAATTTATTCAAATCATCCAAGGTTTGCATATCCTCATTAGTAATTTCAAAATCAAAAACATTTATATTATCTTGTACTCGGTCTAAATGACTTGATTTTGGAATGAGCGCTGTCTGATTTTGCAAATGCCAACGAATAACAATTTGAGCTGGACTTTTATGATATTTTTCCGCTAAAGTCTGTACAACCGAATCGCTTAACTCTCCACCACGACCTAATGGAGCCCACGCTTGAGTTACAATTTGATGTTCTTTTGAAAAAATTTGTAGCGGTTTTTGCGTTAAATATGGATGTACTTCGACTTGATTCACAACTGGCATTTCCTTAGCCTTCGTGGCTAAATATTCCAAATGAATTTGACCATAATTTGAAGTCCCAATAGAACGTACAAGCCCTTCTTCCTTAGCTCGTTCAAAAGCACGCCAAGTTTCAAAAAAATGTTGGTGCAATGGCCAATGCACCAATAAAAGGTCAACATAATCTAATTGTAAAGCTTTCAATGAATTTTCTAATGAGCGCAAGGTTGCATCATATCCTTGATTCTCTTCCGCAATTTTAGTAGTAATAAATAATTCTTCGCGGCTTGCCTGACTATTTTTCAAGGATCGCCCGATCATTTCTTCATTTTTATACATTTGTGCTGTATCAAAAAGACGATATCCAGATGCATATGCTCCATCTAATAATTGATCCATGATTTTTTCATCAGTAACTTTATATAATCCCAATCCCAATTTAGGCATCTGATTTCCATCTGCTAGTTGATAGCGATCCTGGCTTGTTAATTCCATCAAATTTCACCTCATTATTATCTCAATTTTATTAGATTCATTATAACATTATCTAGCTTAGGATAAAAAAACAACTACTTAGAATAAAATTCCAAATAGCTGTTTAACTATAGATATTAAATTGTAACTAATTTATTAACGATTTGATCCTTCAGATTCAATCTCTTCCAATGTTCGACCGAATGTCTCAGGCACACGGAATTTAACGAACAATACGGCGATAATTGAAATGATTCCGAAGACTGCGAAAACCATTTCTTGTGGCATTGTAGCAGTCATAATTGGGAAAAGTAATCCAACTAAGAATGAACCAATCCAGTTAAATGATGATGCTAGACCTGAAGCTCGGCCACGGATAGCGAGTGGGAATAATTCCCCAACCAACACCCATGTCAACGGAGCCCAAGTAAATGAATAGAAAGCAACGAAGATTGATAAGAAAACAACGATCAACATTGGTGGGAAACTATCAGCACCAAAGATTAAGTTCAATACTGCAGGCATCAAAAATGATAGAGCCATCATCGATCCACCCAAGATAAGTAAGGTCTTTCGTTGGAACTTTTCAGCGATCACCATGTACAAGATGGCACCCAGTACTAAGATCACACCTTGAACAATTGGCCAAAGCAATGCTTCTGAAGCTGCTTGTCCAGTCGCCTTTTCAACAATCAAAGGAATGTAGTAGAAGATCGCATTAGCGCCCATAAATTGTTGGAACGCAGCCACACCAATTCCAGCTGTTACTAAGTAACGATATTTTCCAGAGAACAAAGTACCCAAATTAACATTTTGTGCAGCAGATGCTTCTTTTGAAACCGTAGCTTGAATTTCGTTTAATTCGGGCTGAATTTCTGCATCACTTCGAATGTATGACAAAACTTGACGTGCTTCATCCGGCTTACCCAATTTAACCAAGAATCGAGGTGATTCAGGCAACCGAAGGACACCTAAGAATAGGATAATTGCTGGAACGGCTGCTAAGCCAAGCATTAAGCGCCATGCTAATCCATGAGCTAATCCTTTCAAGATGAAGTCCATAATATATGACAACAACATTCCTGAAACAATCATCAGTTGATTCAACCCAGATAAACGTCCACGTGAACGAGCAGGGGCCATTTCTGACATATATGAAGGTACTAGTGCTGAAGCCGCTCCGACAGCTAACCCTAACAAAACTCGGGCAAACAACAGCCAAGCGACAGCATTATGAGGTGAAAGTCCCGCCATAATTGCCCCAAATGCAAAGACAAACGATGCTACCAAAATCATTTTACGTCGGCCAAATTTATCAGAGAGTTGACCCGCTAAGGCCCCTCCAAAAATCGCACCTAACATCAATGATGATGTAATCCATCCAATCACGGATGCGTTCGTTAAATTCCAGTCATGTTGCAAAAATGGTAACGCTCCCGTCATCACCCCAATATCATAACCGAATAGAATCCCACCAAACGCTCCAAAGAAGTAAATGAATCCGCTTGGAATCTTTTTTGTTTCTTTACTCATATCTCCGTACTCACAACTTTCTATTTTTTAAATATTAATTACTTAATATTGACAAATGTTAAATCAAACATGTTTGCAAGATCTGTCAATTGTTCCGTATCAACATTGAAACTCAAAGTCGTGTGGTGTCCTCCACCAACTGTTAACCAACCTTCAGCTCCAGCCTTCAATCCAGCCTTTGGTGTCCACAATTGCTTAGCAACTGGTAAGAATGGTGTTTCTGCTTCAGGCTTGTTTCCTGCTACTTCATAGCTAATTAACTTAAATTCATCACCGAAGTCGGCCATCGTAACATCAACTGCATCGCCAGCTTTTCCAGTAAAGACCAAACGTGCTGGATCATCTTTACCACCAATATCCAATGGATGTACTTCAACACGTGGCTTATCAGAAGCAATTGTTGGGTCAACTTCAAGCATATGTGATCCCAAGATAGCTTCATGACCTTTACGAAGATCCAATGTGTAATCTTCCATGAAGGCTGTTCCTTCGTTGTGAGCAACAATCTTAAGCAAACGAGTCAAGGCAGAAGTCTTCCAATCACCTTCACCGGCGAATCCATAACCATCAGCCATCAACATTTGAGCAGCCAATCCAGGCAATTGTTCCAAACCTTCAAGGTCTTCAAAGTTGGTTGTAAATCCAGAGTAACCCTTGTCATCCATGAATTGCTTAATAGCTAAGTATTCACGCAATTGATACTTAACGTTGTGTTCGTACTTTTCAGCAGAATTATCACCTTGAACAAATTCATACTTATTTTGAAGTTCTTTGTAAAGAGCATCAACATCAGCTTCGTCAATTGCGTTGACGTATGCTACCAAGTCAGCAACTCCCCAGTAATCAACGGTCCAACCCAATTTGATTTGAGCTTCAATCTTATCACCATCGGTAACGGCAACATTACGCATCTTGTCACCAAAGGTCACAATCTTAATTTTGTATGATTCGTTGTAAGCAACAGCTACATCCATCCACTTACCAATTTGAGTTTGAACTTCTTCATCTTCGTAGTGTCCAAAGACAATTTTATTCTTAATTCCCAAACGAGCATTGATGAAGGCATATTCACGGTCACCATGGGCTGATTGGTTCAAATTCATATAATCAAAGTCAATTGAATCATATGGAATCTTGTTCAACATTTGCGTTGCCAAGTGCATCAATGGCTTATTGAGCAATTGTGTCCCACGGATCCAGTTCTTTGCAGGTGAGAAAGTGTGAGCCCAAGTAATAACTCCAGCTACTTCATCATCAGCATTAGCTTCCTTCATTGTTTGAGTAATATTTTCAGCGGTTACTCCAACTGCCTTAAATTCAACAGGGTAAGCTAACTTACCTGATGCATTCAAAGATGCAACTAATTTCTTAGAATCTTCTTCAACTTGCTTCAAAACTTCAGGTCCATAAAGGAATTGTGAACCTGTAACGAACCAGAATTTGTAATTTGCAGTTTCTAACATGATATTTTCTCCTATAAAGTAATACTTAGTTTAATTAAACAACGGTAAGCAATTATTTATTTTGCCCATAATATGCATTAGCACCATGCTTGCGGTAATAATGCTTGTCGAGCAAGTATTGAGGAATACTCAAATCCGCATGTGGGTTAAGTTGCATTGCATGGTAGTCCATTTCGGCAACCACTTCTAGCACCTTAGCGTTATGCACGGCATCGTGAGCATCTTTTCCCCAAGTAAATGGTCCATGCTGACGAACCAAAACGGCAGGAACAGCCATAGGATCTAAGTTGCGCTTCTTAAACTCACGTTCAATCACAACTCCAGTATTCAATTCATATGCTGACTCTACTTCTTCTTGAGTTAAAGCTGAAGCTGCTGGTACATCACCATAGAAAGTATCAGCATGTGTTGTTCCCATTGCTGGCACATCCATTCCTGCTTGCGCATATGAAACAGCCCAAGGTGAATGTGTATGTACAACTCCACCAATTTCAGGGAAAGCATTGTACAAGTGCATATGAGTCGCAGTATCACTACTTGGATTCAACTCACCCTCGACAACGTTTCCTTTCAAGTCAACTACGACCATGTCTTCAGGACTTAATTCTTCATACTCAACTCCTGAAGGCTTAATCACGAATAATCCCTTTTCACGATCAATTTCACTAACATTTCCCCAAGTAAATGTAACTAAATCATATTTAGGTAATAACATATTAGCGTCATAAACGCGTTTCTTCATATCTTCTAACATTTTTTACCCCTCGTTTTGGTCCTTTAATGTAGCAACGGCGTGGGCTTCAATTGGCAAACCAGCCTTATAACGTTCCATAAAGCGATTAAATCCATTGACATCCTTAGCGTCCGGCTCAATCGTTGAACGTTCTTGGTCAAAGAAAACTTCTTCTTCAAGATAGCTAGCTAAGTCTTTATTAGTATCAGCGGCAGCATAAGCAGCCAAAATTGCCATACCCCATGGACCACCTTCGCCTGCTGTTTTCATTACCGTGACTGGAGCTTCCATTGCTGCAGCTAACATTTTTTGTCCAACAATCGGTGTCTTAAAGATTCCACCTTGTGCCACGATTGAATCAGTTTCAACTTCTTCATCATGCAAAATGTCCATTCCAATCTTCATCGCCCCAAAGGCTGAATACAAATTGGTACGCATCAAGTTTCCAATATTAAATTTACTATTTGGCATACGAGCTAAGACCGGACGTCCTTCACTCATTCCAGTGATATTTTCACCAGAGTAATATCCATATGACAAAATTCCAGATGTATCAGGGTCGGCATTCAAAATACTATTGAAGAGGTGACCATATAATTCGTCTGGTGCCAAATCAACACCAATCATTTGTGCGAATTCATTAAACAAACCTGCCCAAGCATTAATATCTGAACTGGAATTATTCGCGTGCACCATGGCGACCGCTGAACCATCAGGTGTGGTCACCATATCAATACTTGTATGCAACTTCTTCAATGACTTTTCTAACACGATCATGGCAAAAGCAGATGTTCCAGCAGAAACATTTCCAGTTCGTTGTTTAACAGAATTTGTTGAAACCATTCCAGTTCCAGCATCTCCTTCCGGCGGTGCCATCACAGTTCCTGGTTGTAACTTTCCAGAAACATCTAATAGTTTTGCCCCTTCGGCTGTCAAAGTTCCAGCTTGTTCTCCTGCCACCTTCACAGCTGGAAGAATTTCTGGTAATGACCAATGATATTGCTTAATAGCTTTCAAACCATTAAATTTATCCATCATGTCTTGATTATAATCATGGCTTAATTCATCAATTGGGAAGACCCCTGAAGCATCTCCAACACCTAAGACCTTTTCACCAGAAAGCTTCCAATGAACATATCCTGCAAGAGTTGTAATAAAATCAACATCTTTAACATGTGTTTCTTGATTCAAAACAGCTTGATAAAGGTGTGCAATACTCCAACGTTCTGGAATATTAAAGTTAAACAAATGTGTTAATTGCAAAGCTGCATCTTCAGTCATCGCATTTCGCCAAGTTCTAAATGGCACTAGCAAATCACCTTGTGCATTAAACGACATGTATCCATGCATCATGGCTGCGATTCCCATCGAACGGAGTTTAGTCAACTCTACTCCATACTCGTTTTTAATTTGTCCAGACAATTTGCTATATGCATCTTGAAGACCTGACCAAATATCTTCCAAAGAGTAAGTCCAAACTCCATTTTCTAATTTATTCTCCCAACCATGCGATCCTGTTGCGACAACACTGTAATCGCTAGCAATTAAAACCGCTTTAATATTTGTTGAGCCAAATTCTATTCCTAATGAAGTATTACCTGCTTGAATTTCTTCAATAATTTGTCCCTTTTCCATTTAACAGACTTCCTTTGTTTTTTATGTTTTTTTATTTTATGAAATCGTTTACATGTATTATTGTAAAATATTGTTACGTATAAATCAATAACAAATTTAAATATTTATTTGCATATGTTATTGATATCGCATGACAGCAACAAAAAAACGCCTAATTTTTTTAATTAGGCGTTAAATATTTGTCTGTAATTCTGAATATAATTACATTCGTGGAATAGTTGTTGGGTCTTTATGTTCTTTGTCCAAAAAGATAGTTGCAATGATGGTAATAACCAAAACTACAGAACCCATAATCAAATATGTGTGTTGGAATCCAATATTATCATACATTGTTCCAGCCAATGCTGAGAAAATAAAGACCGAGACTTGTTTCATAAAATTAGCCGCCAAAGCATAAACTGTCGCATATAAGCGATTATCAAATGTCAGTCCAATATATTTCATAATTGAAACTAGGACTAATGGCATTTCAAATCCAGCTAACAAACGCAAAACCACGATAAAAATCCAGTTTGGAGCTAAGGCAGTTCCGATAATACGTAGTGCCGTAATAAATCCATAAATCAACAAACCATTTCGTGCACCAATCTTATTAATGATATATGGCATTGGAATCATCAAAATCATTTCAATAAACATTTGTACAGTTACCATGTTTGAATAAACTTTCGTTGCTTGTGATACATGGTGGAAGAAAGTTTGAAAGAAAATAACAAATTGTTGATCAAAAACGTCATATAAGGCTGAAGCTCCCATATAGAAAATTCCAAGTATCCAGAAATTACGAACCTTAAAGAGGGCCATAACGTCTTTCATGTTGACTTTTTCGTTGTCAGCAGTAGTTACATCTACATTATTATCTGCAACTTTATCAAAGAATAAAAACATAATAAATGCTAACAATGCAGAAACGCTGGCTGCCCAGAAAATCGCACTTGGTTGCCACAAGAACAAACGTCCTCCTAGGAATGAAGCAACAGCTCCAGCAATTGATCCACCTATTCGTGAATGTCCAAATTCAAATTTATTAATAACTGATGCTCGTTGGATATATTGTTCAATAACAGAAACTCCACCATTCAAGACAAATGATAAATAAATTCCAGTTACAATTGCAACGACCATTGCGTTAGTTGATGCTAGCAATGGCAAGAAAACCCATTGGAAGAATGGTCCAATTAACGCTCCAGCCAATAAGATAATAAAGACTAATGTCTTTTTCATCACTAACCTGTCTGAAAAATATCCAAACATCGGTTGAAAAATCAATGACATAACCGCCATCATTGAGAAAATAATTCCAGCCTGGCTACCATTTAAATGAGCAACTTGTTCAAGCCAAAGAGTTAAATAACCGTTAACGATGGCCCAAATGAAAAAATAAGAAAAATGTGAGACCGGAAATGACCAAAACATTCCTTTCTCTTCTGTCTTCGTGTTCATAATACTTTCCATCCTTTAATTTTATAATTCTGTAAATTTAACGGGATTTCCAAAAACAGGGAATCCATTTTCATCATAATCAAATGCTTGAATCATCGTATGCCGATTAGGATCATACAATGGGTCACCTTTGATGTCAGCGTAGTTGCGGATATGATAGACAAGCAAATCAGTTTCACCATCTTCTGAAACTGTAAATGAGTTATGTCCCGGTCCCAAAAGATCATGCTTAACATCCGATGTAAAGACGGGATGATCTAACTTAGTCCAACTAGCTGGATCCAAAAGATCTGAATTTTCATCTGCGTAAAGCATCCCCATACAATAATTTTCATCAGTGGCACTTCCGGAGAAGGTCAAGAAGAATTTTCCATTTCGATGTAAGACGGCTGGCCCTTCATTTACCGCGAATATCTGAGTTTCCCAATCATATTCTGGTTTAGTCAACATAACGGGTGCCGTTTTAAGTGTCCAAGGATTTTCCATTTCAGAAATATATATATTAGTATTTCCAAAAATTTCTGGATCCTTTTGAGCCCAAACATAATACAACTTGTTTTGGTGTTCAAAAGTTGTGGCATCTAAGGCAAATGAATCGATTGGAGTTTGAACACGGCCTTTCTCGACCCAGTTATCTTCTGTTTCCATTGGATCGGGTGCCTCACACTCAATCACATACATCCGGTGTTGAAACATACCATTTTCGTCAAAATCAGTTGTATGGGATGCAGCATAATAGACATACCATTTACCATTGATGAAATGAATCTCAGGTGCCCAGATCAACTCACTTTCCTCGCCTGTTCCAGTGTCATGTTTACGCCAAATCGTTCGTGGCATCGCATGAGCCAGCCCAGCAATAGTCTTTGATCGTCGTAACTCAATCAAATTATATGCTGGAACAGAGGCACTAAAATAATAATATCCATCAGTATGCTTGTAGATATATGGGTCTGCTCTTTGAATAATTAGTGGACTATAGTTTTCCATCAGAATACCCCTCAATAAATAATTTACAATTAAAATAAGTTCAATAAACTTTGCAACCGTTTACATTTAAGTATATTAAAATATTGTTACGTATAAATCAAGAGTTTTATTTTTAATAACCATACAAATAATGAATTGAGCCTTCTTGAAATGGCTTACATAAGCGATTAATCGAAAATATATATATTAATAAAAAATTCACAATTTTTATGTTTGTTTTCTATATTTTTGTAAAAATAACTAGTTTGATAATTTATTAACATATTTTAAAAAACACATTTTTTAAATATTTATATATAAAAAGACCAGGATCAACTTTATCCTAGTCTTTTTTATAATTAAAATTTATAAATCGCATTATCACTTAATTGAATTAAGATCCCTGACACTTTCTCGTTCAATAAATTCAGGTTCATAGTTTAATGATTCAACTGATTCGCCGTTTATCGCTTGAATTAACAAACTCGCAGCATCACTACCCATCCGTTCTTTTTCGTGAGTCATAGTCGTTAACTTAGGATTTACATACTCATCCAAATGATAATCATCAAATCCCACAATTGAAATGTCTTCAGGCATTTTAAGTCCCATTTCATGAATTAAATCATAAATTTGAATGGCAATTTGATCATTGTAAGCTACAATCGCCGTAATTTCTGAATTAACTTTCAAATATTGTTCAACCTTTTCTAAAACCATATTAATTGGGTCTGAAGACCGATACATAATCGTTGATGAATTTAATGCTAGCTCTGGCTGCTGTTGATAAGCACCAATAAACCCATTCATCCGTCGAACCCCTTGTAAGTCATCAACTTGGAAAACGCCTAAAATTTTATTATGCCCTTTTTCAAATAAATATTCGACTAAATGCTTTTCTGCTATTTCATCATATTGTTTCACTACAGGATAATTCAATCCTTCATAGATAGCATTAATAAATACAATCGGTATTTTTAATTCATCAATATGTCGATAAATATCAAGATTCTCTTTATTAAATGCACTTTGTGTTGGTTCAATAATTAAACCTGCGACATTATTATCTAACATCGAAAGTAATGCTTGTCGCTCACGAATAGGATCATTATGAGTATTGGCTACCAGCATCGTATAACCTTGTTTAGACGCTGCTCGGTCGACTCCACTGATTATATTTGGGAAAATATAATGAGCAATATGGGTAGTAATCATTCCAATCAATTTGGTAGGTCCAGCCGTAGCAGTTGCATGCCAATTATCAACAAACATCCCCCCACCTTGCACTTTATAAACATAATTTTCATTTTCTAAATCAGTGATCGCCCGCCGTACCGTAAATCTAGAAACCGAAAAACGAGCCATTAATTCAGACTCAGTTGGTAATTTTTCTCCTATATGATAATCACCAGCTTCAATCTCATCTTTGATTTTATTTTTAATTAACTCGTACTTGGCCGCCATATTCTTCCTCTTTCTCATCCATCTCTTAATGCAATTATTATACCATCAACAAGAAAATAAGGCGGTCAAATTCAGATATTCCTCAATTTCTTAAATTTCTCATAAAATACCAACATATCCAGCTCTAGGCTAGATAACTCACTGAATTTTAATGTAATCCACCACCAATAGGTGTAAAATAAGTTAAATGAATTTATATTTTTTTACTCGTTTGGAGGAATATGATGCTTAATATTTTACACAACTCCATAGACATTATCAGCTTTATGCTGATGACCCTTTTAATTTCAAGTTTTTTTACAACTGGGTATGTTGGATATTTCAATCGACTCTGGAATGAAATTTTTGTCCAAAATAATGGAGGAGCCTTTCTGTGGAAACGGGCTCAAATTTTTATATTTGGTTGTGGAATTGGTTTATATATCCATTTAGCCACAATGTTTTACTTTAGCGGCCAAATTGCCATGGTTTTCCATAATATCGCGCTCTTTTTACTCGTACTGCCTTTCTTATATTTAGGTGGTTACAATCGCATAGAACGTTTTCTACAGTTACTGGCTGCTGGTTACGTATGGGTTGGGCATCATATGGGGTCTATGACGATTAATGATAATATGAACCAACCCACTGTAATCATTGCTTTAATAATTACAGTTGCCCTTTTGCTCATCAGTCAGGTGCCCTTGGTTCATGACAAAATTGTTTATAACTGGCAATGCAGTCTACTATACTTTAGCTTAATTGGAATCCTATTTTGGGGGACATTACCTTCAGTTTCGATGGGAATTACCATGGGACCTGTGATAGTAGTTGAAGCAATCGTTATCTTTGTTACCATGAATATGGTCGTAATGTATTTATGGTTTAACGGATTTAAAAATACCAATCCTGGTCAATTTGAAAAAGCTGCAGACTTAGATGCCTTAACTAAAGTGCATTCCTTCGCATTTTTCCAAAACGAATCAGAAAAACTTTTTCAAAACGCACGACATAATAATAAACCGCTTAGTATTATTGAATGGGATATCGATCGTTTCAAACAAGTTAATGATACCTTTGGTCATTCAGCCGGAAATAAAATTTTAATTGAAACATCTGGTATAGTTCAAAAAACTTTAGACGAAGAAATGCCATCCGCACAGCTCTTTAGAACTGGTGGTGAAGAGTTTACAATTATGTTCCCTAATAGTTCTATCGATGATGTCCTACCTATTGTTAAAAAAGCATGGGATAACGTGCGTACAACTAATTTCTTTTATCAAGATACACCTATTGAAGTTACGATTTCTATGGGTGGAACCAATTTAGAACCAAATGACACAAAATTCAAAACTCTTTATGATCGAGTCGACGAATATCTTTATATGAGTAAAAGAAACGGAAGAAACCAGATCACAATTGACGGTGAAAAAATTTATTCAGGTGAGCATCGTCAACAAGTAGTTGCTATGTATGCTTATTTCACCCAAAATTTGATGCAATTCACGCAACGGCGCTTTAAACAAGTTTCGGCTGAATTATTATTGCGTTCTTTCGATTATCAAACCAGTGAATGGAAAGTTCCAGAAGACCTCAATATTAACATTGAAGCCCAATTAATGTTAGTGAAAAAGCTGATTGATTCTAACAAGTTGAATCAAATTAGCATCAATCTTGAATTAGAACAATTTGCAGACCCACATGCAACTGACGCTCTTTTAAATTTTATGAATAATCAAAATGAATTAGAACAATTGAACATTTAAGTCTCAGATATTGATAAGATTCAAGATTGGGATTTCTTTGCACCAACAATCAAAAAATTGAATTCAGCTCATATTCGTGTTGTCTTTAATGACATTAATATGATTGAATTGACGCCTGATTTGAAGCAGCATCTCGTAACTATGAATGGAATCAAATTGAATTTGCGTTCAAAGCCAGTTGAGCAAGCTGATACTCTCCAAATGATGAAACCTTGGCTTAAATTCTGCCAAGACAATAATATTAGATTTACAATTGACGGAATTGAAAATAATGCTGATCTACAAATGGCTCGTTCATTTGGAGTTACATATATTCAAGGATTCTACTTTGGAATTCCAGAATTACCTGTCTTGAGTTAAAATATTATACTCTCTAAAGCCTCGAAAGTTAACATAACTTTTGAGGCTTTTTTAATACAAAAAAAGCATCTAGCTTAAACTAGATGCTTCCTTATTAGTGGACAGCCAGGGGTTCGAACCCTGGACCTACGGATTAAGAGTCCGTTGCTCTACCAGCTGAGCTAGCTGTCCATTTCTTAACAACATATAATATTATATATCTTTGCGATATATAATACAAGGGTTAATTTTTCAAAATCACATTTTTTATTCTAAAATATCAATGTTCCATATTTTAAATATTAATAACTATGTTTAAAAAAGTCCACACAATCATTTAATCAATTGTGTAGACTTATCTTAAAAATATAAATATTTTATTGTTATTTAATAACCACTAACCGCGTCGTAAGATGGTCTTTATTAATTTCAAGACCCGATATTTAACTGGTTGGATGGGCAAAACAAACTCTCCTATCAATTGAGTTGCATAACCCTCAAATTCTGTTTTGAATGCTAAGACCCCATCAGATCCATCAAATTCACCATCAATTCCTAGGAAATTATAGATTGGGAAACCTTGTTCCAAAGCCATTTTAATCATTTCATATTGAATCAAATAAGGACCATAAAAATCTTTGTATTTATCATACATCCCTGAGAAGTAATAGTCCATTTCATTTCCTTGCCCTAAGAACATGGCTCCAGAAATTAACACTGGTTCAGTAGGAACTTCTTCCATAGATCCATACATTTGAATGATTTTATCAATTCGCTTCAAATGTTGATTTTTTTGATCATTAAATTCATTAAATTGACCACGATTTCGCTTAGTTTCTTTAGCAGCCAAACGTTCTCCAAGCACTGATAATCGTTCATCTAATTTATCAATCGCCTCTTGTTCAGCGTTCAAATAGTCCATAAAGTTGATCTCAGCTATAATAAAATGAGCCTTGTCTTTATAAACATCAAAAACGGTTTGATAATATTCAATATCCTTATCATGAAAACCACGACGCTTAGCCGTATCTTCTAACATCTTTTTGAAATCACCCAATTCATCCCGTTTTAAGAAACGATATGTTACTCCAAATTGTTTATTCTTCTTTAGATAATATTTAACATCTTTATCCACATGATCTAAAAGATTGTCAGCCGTTATACCTTCCAATGATTTCTCATACTTCCAACCCATTGATCCATGATCAGTCATTCCCATTCGAACTGGTTGATGAATAGCACCAGTGGCAGTTATATTATTAACTAGATCATCACGCTTGTCAGTAATTGGCTCTCCATGATCATTAAAGTTTTGATAACTAAGATATGGTGAAAATTCAAGTTGCACTACCCCTTGTTCTTGTTCTTGGTAGTATTTTTTAATTTCCTCAAAAAATATTTTTACTAATTTTGGATCTTCATAATCAAGAATTGGTCCTTGTTCCATAAGGGCATTGTAACCACCATGAATTTTATTAATTGTCACAACCGCACCAGCCACCACTTGACCAGACTGTTTCATCCCAACAATTTTCACGTCTCGACCACGTTTTTGTAATAATTGATACTGTTCAGCCGATTGCATCACGAATCCATTTTTATGTTTTTCTTCAAATTCATTCCATTCTAATGGATCGATCTCAACAATTTGTGTCATATTCCCCTCCGACAATTACCTTTTAAATTATTGTTACATTAATTATTATTATATTACAATTATTTTCTTAAAAATACCTTTCAATCTTGCTACACATGATTTTGTGATAAAAAAAGTCAGGACATAATAGTCCCAACTTTTTTTACTTATTAAACGTATTTCAAAGATTAAAAAACTTATTTAATGTCTATTTTCTCTTTATGATTAAAACAGAAAAATAACGCTCATTAAATTAATTATCATGGAACCATTCATTGAAATAATTTGCTAAAACGCAAAGTTACATAATTCCTTGCTTTTGAGCCTCTTCAATTAAATCTAATTCTTTGGCAGCCTGGACGGGAACAATTGTTCCACCAACTGTTATGTTATCAATACCTTTTTTCATTAACAGCTTCTTTAAACGGTTTTTCTGTGACATCTTTGACACCTCCACGACTATATTGCGTCGGGTGATTGGCCCAGCGTGACGTCCTATCCTCACTATACCACTTTAAATTAAAATTGTTTAGCTAAACAAATTGGCAAAAAAGTTTTTGACTTTATTCCAAAATCCATCCGCACTTGCTCGTAGATTGGTTGCATCTTCAGAATTCAAGAAATCATTAGCTTTTGCCATCATATTTCCTGTAGATTTTTTCAAATTATCTGCTTGATTTTTTGCATTCTTAATAAAGGCTTTATTAGAAGCAATTGGCGTTTCTTGGAAATCCTGTAGAGCAGTTACAATTGGCTGACGTGCAGTAACTGAAATATTAATATTATTATTACTCAAATTATTGTTTAATGCATTTGAGATTTCAGTGCTACTCATTTCGTTTCCTTTTTGCTTAGCACTCGCAATGTCTGATGCTGTTTCTGTTACTGCTCCCGAAAGTTTACCAGCTTTATCATCACCTACCTCTTCTTGTGCCTTGCTAGTAGCTGACAACAAGTTATTAGCTGCAGAAGTATTATCAGCATCCAAATTAGTACCATCACTAGCTAACGCCTTATAAACTCCAGCTAGAGCTGATTCACCTGAGACCGATTGATTAGAAGAAACCGTAATAATTACATCATTAACTCCCGCCATGGTAGCTGCCATGGCATATTGTTGAGAGGTTACCTTAGTAATATTGTTGTTACCATCATATTTTTCAATATTAACCAAAGTTCCAGAACCCGGTTCAGCTGGCGCCACTGAGACTGAACTGATCATGGCACTATCACTGACACCTTGTAAATTCAAATATTGATCACCATCGGCTCCGTTCACCGTCAATTGCTTAGCCTTGCTATTTGGATCCAATAGATCTAACATACCAGACTTATCAGAATTTCCTGAACCAATGACTACATACGGTTGACTTAATTGTTTAGTTTGAGTTTGTGTAGCTGCACTAATCGGCATGCTAGTTGCTCCAAGCAAGACTGTCCCAATGATCAATGAACTAGTTAATTTTATAAATTTCATCTTTTTCCTCCATGCAACTTGATAGTCACGTGATTCTTACCTATTAATTTATAGTAACCTAATTGAAATGTATTTGCAACATTTACGAATAATATAAAATATATTTGGGTTATCATTTTAACATTTAATTTTAACTATTTAAAAAATATATACAAAAACAGGCTGTCAAATTTGACAGCCTGCTTATTTTAAATTTTACCAAAAATGGTAATCTTTAAATTTAAATTAGATAGTTTGGATAGTCATCAAGTTAGTTGATCCAGCTTCAGCAGCTACACCAGCAACAACGATGATTGAATCACCCTTTTGGGCCAAACCTTGCTCAACAGCAGCCTTCTTTGATGCTTCGATAATAGCATCAGTGTTAGCTGGAGTTTCAGCAATAACTGGTTGAACTCCCCAGTAAACTTTCAAAGCACGTTCAACGCGTTCGTCATAAGTCAATGCCAAGATGTCTGCATTTGGACGATACTTTGAGATCAACTTAGCAGTGTAACCTGACTTAGTTGAGGCAACGATAGCCTTGATATCCAACTTGCTTGCTGCTTCAGCAACAGCAGCAGCGATTGATTCAGTGTTATCATCTGAAGTTACAAAGTTGTTAACATGACGACCATTCAATGCCAAAGCAGTTTCTGCCTTTTCATCGATACGAGCCATAGTTTGAACAGCTTCAACTGGGTAATCACCATTAGCTGATTCTCCAGAAAGCATAGTTGCATCTGTACCGTCAAAGACAGCATTGGCAACGTCAGAAGCTTCGGCACGTGTAGGACGTGGGTTTTCTTGCATTGAATCCAACATGTCAGTAGCAGTAATAACTGGCTTACCAGCAGCGTTCATCTTACGGATCAAATCCTTTTGTACCAATGGTACATTTTCGGCAGGAATTTCAACTCCCATGTCTCCACGAGCAACCATTAATCCATCTGAAACTTCCAAGATAGCATCGAAGTTATCGATACCTTCTTGTGATTCGATCTTAGGGAAGATCATAACGTCTTCTTTTCCGGCTTCCTTCAACAAAGCGCGGATATCGTTAACGTCTTCAGGCTTACGAACGAATGAAGCAGCGATAAAGTTGATATCATGTTGCAAACCGAAACGGATATCATCAGCATCCTTTTCAGTAATTCCAGGTAAGTTAATTGAAACACCAGGGGCGTTAACACCCTTACGTGATCCCAACAAACCATGGTTTTGAACAGTTGTGATCAATTCTTTGTTAGCTTCGTCCTTGTCAGTGATCAAGAAGTCAAGCTTCCCGTCATCAAACAAAACGTGTCCGCCAACCAAAACGTCATCAAACAAACCAGGATAAGTTACAGCAACCTTTTCCTTAGTTCCTTCTAATGAATCATCCATTGAGATACGAACAACATCCCCGATGTTGAATTCGATCTTATTAGTTGATTGAACCGTAGTACGGATCTCGGCACCCTTGGTATCAAGCAAAAATCCAACTTTAATTCCAGTAAGCTTTTCAGCTTCGTGGACAGCATTCATACGTCCCAAATGTTCTTCGTGATCTCCATGTGAGAAGTTGAAGCGCACAACGTTTGCTCCACCTTGAATCAATTTAGAAATTGTCTCGACATCGCTTGAGGCGGGGCCAAGAGTTGATACGATTTTAGTCTTCTTCATTGTAAGAAAAATCTCCTTTTGTTAACTAGGTTCTATTACTTAATTCTTCTATATTTTAACCGTTTTAGATTTAATTGTAAAATCAATTTACACCCTATAATTTGCATTAAAACTGTTTTTTGCGGTTATGTGACATTAAACACAAAACCCTAAAAATTAATGCAATTCTAAGAAAGCGATTACATTTACATTAGATCAACACTTGTCTAGAATCATTTTACTATAATTATACGAATATATATTTTATATGAACAAATATTACATTTATGTTGTATTTACATTACAATGATTAATATTTCTTAAAATGATCTAAAAGATCATTCAAATGTAATCGTTCTTTATCCTGATCACGTGCCTCAAATTCAATTCGACCAGCATTAATAATAATTAACCGATTCCCAAATTTCAAAGCATCTTCTAAATTATGAGTTATCATCAATGCAGTTAATTGGTCTACATGAATTCGTTCATTTGTGACTTTTAATAATTGTGCACTAGTTTTTGGATCTAAGGCAGCTGTATGCTCATCTAACAATAATAGCGCTGGTTTTGTAATAGTTGCCATTACAAAGCTTAACGCTTGACGTTGACCACCAGAAAGTTGACCAGTCGCCACATCCAACCGTTGTCCTAATCCATTTCCCATTTGATCAACTAGAGTTTTAAATTGATCTTTTTTAGCCTTCGTTAACTTTCTTGAAACAAGCCGATGACGTTTTCCTCTTCGAGCTGATAACAATAAATTTTCAGCCACAGTCATCCGTGGAGCAGTTCCCATTTTAGGGTCTTGAAAGACTCGAGAAATTAAATGTGTTCGTTTAATCTCATTTAATTTAGTAACATCTTGCCCATTAATTAAAACTTGTCCGGACGACAAAGGCAAAGACCCCGCAATAACATTTAAAAAGGTTGATTTACCTGCTCCATTTGAGCCCAGTACGGTTACAAAATCACCGGCCTGCATTACAAAATTAACATGATCTAAAATTGTTTTTTCATTGGGTGTCCCCTGATTTACGATCACAGTGGCATCAATTAATTCTAAAATAGGTGAACTTGATTCTGTCATTCCTTTGATCCTTTCATATTAAATAGTGTTGCCAAATGCAATGACTGTCGCAATTTAGGTAATAGTAATGCTAATCCTAAAATAATAGCGCTAAATAAATTTAAATCATTCGCATCAAAACCTAATGCCAAGACAGCTACCAAAACAAAACGATACAAAATAGATCCGATCACCACCGTCACCAAACGTTCCATTAAGGTTAACTGATCTGTATAAACAACTTCACCAATAATAATGGATGCTAAAGCTACAACAATAATTCCAATTCCCATGTTCACGTCAGCAAACCCATTATTTTGCGCCACTAGAGCGCCCCCTAATGCAATTAAAGCATTAGAAATAATTAATCCAAGGGTAATCATTGCATCCGAATCAATTCCCATTGCTCGGGCCATATTTTGATTATCTCCTGTTGCGATGAAAGCTTGTCCTAATTCAGTTTGTAAAAACCAAGCTACACTAGCAACAACCACTATTGTAATAATCAAACCCACTACAATCGTAGAAAAATTACTAGGTAGCCAATTAAATAGTGAGTTATTAAAGAGTGTTTTGACCCCTAATAATGACTTATTTGCCTGACCCATAATTCTTAAATTAATCGAATAAGTGGCCGTCATAGTCAAAATTCCAGCCAATAAAATTGGGATTTGACCTTTTGTGTACAACAATCCCGTTACTAATCCGGCGACACCACCAATAATACCGGCAATTATAATAGTCAAAAATGGATTAACCCCTTGCGCTACTAATGTAACCGAAACTGCAGCCCCTAGCGGAAAAGTCCCCTCCACTGTCATATCTGGGAAATTTAAAATACGAAATGATAAATATAGACCAATTCCCAACAAGGACCAGATAATTCCTTGCCCAATCGCTGATACAATTACTCCCATGTGCTTACTCCTTTGAGTTAATAATTTTTGCTTTTTGCATTAATTCATTAGGAATTGATATCCCTAATTTTTCGGCTTGTTTTTGATTAATCACCAAATGTCCTTGTTGCATAAATTCAACCGATTGATCTTGTACTGACTTACCAGACAAGATCCGTCCAATCATACGTCCTGTCTTAATTCCAATTTCTTTCTGATTGATTGCTTCAGCAGCAAGTCCACCTTGTTGTACCATCGTATCAACCGTTGGAAAAACAGGAACTTTAGCAGCATTAGTATTTTTAATGACCGTATTCATAGCTCCTGCAATATTATTATCAGTGGGAATAAACAATGCATCAACTTGATGATTACTAATCAATTGTAAAACCGTTTGATTAATATCATTTGAAGATGCAACTGAAGCCACTTTAGTTGCCAATCCCTTTTGTTGAGCTAATTTTTGAAATTTATGTGCCTCAATGGTTGCCGAATCATCTGAGGAGGTATATAAAACTCCCACAGTATTCAAATTAGGTAGTATTTTTTTCATCATTTCAATTTGATCGGATAACGGTGCCTGATCTGAAACCCCAGTCACATTCCCCGTGGGATGGTCATAATTTGTTACTAATTTGGACCCAATGGGATTGGTAGACCCCGCAAATATAACCGGTTGCTTTTGTATTGTATTCGCTAAACTAATCGCAGCAGGTGTCGCAATTCCAACCGCTAAATCAACTTTTTTACTAGCAAAACGAGTCGACATGGTTTTTAAGTTCGACTGATCGCCTTGTGCATTTTGAAAATCTATTTTAATATTTTTCCCATCCTGATAACCTTCATCAGCTAGCCCCTCTTCAATCCCTGTATAAATTTGGTGTAATGCTGGATGTGTCATAAATTGCAAAACTCCTACAGTTGGAATTGTTTTTTTAGTATCGGCCTTATAATGTTCTTGAATGGCCGTTCCTCCTAAGAAAAGAGCCAAGCCTAATATTGTTAATTTAATTTTTATATTCATAATTTAATCCATTCCTCATGTTAAATTCCAAAAAAAATCTACCTAGGCAAACAAACCCAGGTAGATTTCCTCATTTTTTGAGAAATACATTCCACGGATTCGGTTGCACTAGAAAAGTGCACGTCCGAATCCGCAAAATAATGCAATTCGGTCGCGTTAGAAACGCCACCAACTATTTGATTGTAAACTATTAAAATGCATTTTATTTCTCCATCTACTAATTAATAATATTTATTTTATCAAAATTAAATTACAAAGACAAGTGATCATTTTTAATTGAAAATTTGTTTAGCCATCTTAACTAACTGCTTATTGTTTAAAATCAGATAACTAATAATAACTTCAATCGGCCACATGACAAGGCTTTTAAGAGCCCGCGCCCACACAATTGGTGAATTTAAAGCGGCTTGAATAGAATGGACCGGAATAAAGTTATACATTCCCAATAAAGCCGTATTAAGAATCACATTCGCCAATAGTAGTTGTAATCCAATCGCAATCGTCAAACGCCACCATGATAGATATTCCCGCTGATAATAAGCATATCCAAAGATAAATGCGGATAGCAATTTAACTAAGGCAAAGGCAATAATATATGGCTGACCTCCTAATAAATTAGTCAAAAAATCAATCAAAAACGCCACTGGTAAGCCCCACATTGGCCCATACCATTTAGCAATTAGCCCACCGGTAATAAAAGTAAAACCGATTTGAAAAAACGAATTTCCAATAGTAAATCGGGAAATAATAATATCAAGAGCCATTAAGACTCCTAATAATGCCAACGTTTGGGTCCGCAACCTGGGTGCCCGAAAATATTCTAATGTCTTCATTTGAAAACACCTCCTTAATTAATGGAGGGTTTCACTGATGTCAGTGAATGCGAAACCTACATCGCAAACTTATTCTTTAATAACTCCAAAGAGCTTTTGAATAAATTTTTCAATCACAACCCACATTCCGTTTTTGTGATCCTTAACGCATAGACTTCTACCCTGTGAAATTCATTATCTGAACTCAATTTTTAATTATAGTCTTTCCTAGTCATTGTGTACATAGAAAAGGTAGTGCTCTTTATTTTAATTTCAGTTAAGCAAAGCATTATAAATAAACTAAAATATAAAAGAGCTGGGACAAAAATTGTCCCAGCCCTTTTATAAAACATGTACCAAAATTCAAAAAGCCTAATTTAAATAGCTTTATTTTGTAATATTCCAAAATAAGATGTGTTAAAATTCATAAATTATGACATTCTATATAATCAGATTTGTTGTATTAATGTTAGTTTTGTCCTTGAGCTTGTGCCAAAGCAGCTTGCTGTTTTTGCATTGCAGCTAACTTTTTAGCCGTTGCTTGAGCTTCCTCAGGAGTCATTGCTTTCCAACCATTCTTAGGAACGGTAACAATAGCTTCCTTCTTTTGTAAGCTACCATCCATACCTGCAAAGTTAAACAATAGCTTTGCTAGGTCTGAATCCCAACGCCAACGAGTTTCTTTAATTGTAACTGTGGCTTGATCAGTATCCTTCACTTGGTACTTAGCAGTACTGTGAATAAAGCTATTGATCTTCTTTTGGTTTGGTACAAAGTGTGCTGATGCTTCTTTATCGTTTTCATGATCACGATAAATAAACACATAATCGTCAGCTTTAGTTCCAATTTGCTTGGTAATAACCAACTTAACTGGTGACTCTGCTGGTCCAGCTGAGTAAATCTTTTTAGTTGTTGTAGTTGTAACTTTCTTCATTCCCCAGTGTTGATGGAAATTCAATGTAGTTAAGGCCACAGCACCAATTAACAAGATGATACCAATAAGACCGAATACCAAACGAGCCATTGGCTTTTTTAATACAACAAATGCATAAAATACAAATATTGCTAAAATAATTAAAATGAAAATCATCATAATTACTTCACCCCTTTCGTATAGTCTACATCAATATCTTTCTTTTCGTGCTTTCCAGCTAAGAAATTAGCAACAATAAATCCAGCGATCGCAAACATCATTCCAATTCCAAATGAAACATGGAATCCCTGAAGAGAAGCGTCAGCCATCTTAGATGCATACTGAATTGGATTTTCAGTCATAAGATGATGAGCTGGAGTATTATTGTTAATAATATTTTGAGTAACTGAAGTCAAAAGTGCAACAACTACCGCTGAAGCAACTTGACGTGCCGTATTATTAGCTGCAGTTCCGTCGGCAGCATCTTTAACTGGTAATGCTGACATAGCTGATGCTGTCAAAGGCATCATAACCATGGCGATTCCGAACATACGTAGAGCATACAAAACAGTTACATAGTGAATTGGTGTATCAATTCCCAAGAAGATGAATGGGAAGGTTGCGATCGTTAAGATAGCAAATCCGATTCGTGACAAACGCTTTGCCCCAACCTTGTCGTAAGCAATTCCAGAAATTGGTGACATAAGTCCCATCATCAAAGCTCCTGGTAACAAGGCTAATCCTGAATCCAATGGTGAAAGTCCGTGCACATTTTGCATGTACAAAGGCAACATCATTTCAACACCCATCATCGCCATCATTGCTAAGGCAACCAAAATGGTTGTAATTGTAAATTGCTTATTCTTAAAGACCCGCACATTCAAGAATGGTCGGTCCAACTTCAATTGGCGATAACCAAATAATAGAATAAAGGCAATCCCTATAACGATTGGTAAGATAACATTCATCATGTCACCCCATCCATCAGTGGCAACATTAGTGAAGCCCCAAAGGAATGAACCAAATCCAATTGTAGAAAGAATTAATGATAACCATTCTAGATTAGCTTTACGATTAGGAATAACGTCCTTAAAGAAGAAAAGTCCTAAGACAATTGAAATTCCCAAAACAATCATTGGGAATACGAAGATTGAACGCCATGAATCACTTAACGTCAATCCTAAGATGACGTGGTCTTTTTCCAAAATCCAACCTGAAAGGGTTGGACCAATGGCTGGTGCCATTCCAACGACCAGACCACTCAATCCCATAGCAATTCCACGTTGCTTTTCAGGGAAAATATTAACCATTACCAATTGCATCAAGGGCATGGTAATTCCAACTGACAGAGCTTGTAATGCTCGTCCAGCGATGAATAATGGCCAAAATTCAGACTTGGCTGGAGTAACAGCAGTTAACAACATTCCTAAAAATAGTAGGATATATGCTACTTCGTACAACCACTTAGTTCGAAAGCGGGTCATTAAGTAAGCTGACACAGGAATCATAATTCCGTTCACTAACAAGAACCAAGTTGTGGCCTGTTGTGCAGTTGCCATTGAAATGTCAAAGTCCTTCATTAAAGTTGGAATTGCTGTTCCTAATGACGTTTGGTTTAACGTACCGGCGAAAGTTGTGAATAAAATAATAAGTACTAATGCAACACGCGAATACGGCTTACCATGAATATCTAATGCTTTTGTTTGATCAGTTTCCATTTTTTCCTCCTTAACATCTCGATAGATGTTTTAATCATGTTGACTATTGTAAAGTTTCTTAACAAAAAAATCAACATATTTTATTTGACTTTTTTTGTGCAAACGATACCAAGTTAAACAGCTAGCCATTAAAAATTTCAAATTAAAAAGTCCAAAACAAAAATGTTTCAGACTTTTTTATAAGTTTTTATAGGTTAGATCGAGAACATTTAAAATTAATAAGCTTCACCAACGATAACACCGTTAACATAACCAAAACCAACATGAGTATATGAAGAATTCATTTCCCAATTACGATGACCATTAGCTGCCCCAACCATGTTAGTTTCATTATACCAAGCGGAAACAACTGTTGATCCAGCTCCAAATCCAATAGCAATAACTTCACCCTGTGTATGGAAGTGATCAGAAGGAATTCCTGAAGCGGCAACAATTGCAGCTCGTCCTTGAGCCTTAGCTGCCAAACCTGAATCCCAATTCAACTTACTCAAACCAGCACTAGCACGCATAGCGTTCAAGGCTGCCAAAGTTGCATCATTTGATGAAACTGCAGTTGAAGCAGTACTATTGGCTACATTAGCTTTTTGATTTGTAGCAGTTGAACGACTGGTTTTGCTGCTAGCTGCACTAGTAGAACTTGCTTGCTCACTGCTATCAGCATTAACTGATTCATCTTTTGCTTCAGCTGTATCGTCCCCAGATAATTTCAATTGTGATCCATTGATAATTACACTTGAACTATTCAAGTTATTGTATTTTTGTAAATCATCCGTTGAAACACCAGTAACATCAGAGATTGATGATAACGTATCTCCAGCTTGGACAGTATACATTGGTGTATTTTTAGCTTCATCTGCATTTTTTTGAACATCATCAACTGATGCATCCCGGAAAGTTTTAGTAGCTTGATCAGCAGAAGCATGCCCCCCCATAAATGGGATTGCTGAAGCGGCAGCTGCGATTGCGGTTCCAATAATTTTCTTCGTATTACTCATATTAATTAATCTCTCACCTTCACTTATTTTTATAATTTTTATTTGTATTTACATTAACCTTAAACAATATAACAAAAATACGTAACGAGAATATTACGAACAATCGAAATATTACATCTATTTCTTTACAAAACCTTTAAGTAGACCATTTTTATGCCAAATACATCCCTAAAATTAAAATCGGCAACCCTAAAATAAACATAATCCCAGTTTTAAGCAAAACTAAGTCAATCTGTTTTCGATTATCTTGATTCAACGATTGTGCTAATTCATTCATGGGTGTCGAAAAAGTTGAAAAACCTCCCATAATCCCTGATGTGACTAAGGTATGCCATGGGTAAGATAGGCTTAATCCACTTAAATATCCCA
This sequence comes from Weissella koreensis KCTC 3621, assembly GCF_000277645.1. The sequence goes on from NZ_AKGG01000014.1 coordinate 181,884, forward strand.
TCCCAAAAGCCGCTAATAAATTAATTATCACAACCATCCAACTATTTGAAAGATTACTTACTTTCGTTAACCGATCAAGCATATAAAAACGTAACATTGATCCAATTGCCGCACCCATTCCAACTATTAATATTTTTAGAATCATTTTTGAATAACCTTTCCCCCAACCCACTCAGCTGCATAGACCATCAAAACACCGCCGATGATACTAATAGACCAATAAAGGAGCGCTGGAAAAATCGTTAATTTGGTTAATTCTAACATTAACGTAGAATAAGTTGTATAGGCTCCCATAATACCAACAAAAATAAAATCACTTTGAATTTGATTTAATAAGCTTAACTTTTTGATTAAAATTTCCGTTAGTAAAACTGTCAAAAATGTTCCCGTTAAATTAATCACAAGAGTTCCTAACGGATTCATATTCTGAAAAATTAGTTCTACACTTTCGCGCAGTGCGCCACCGATGAATCCCCCAATACCAATCATCGCTATTTGACCAAGCCAATGATTTTGATCCTGTTTCATTTTCTAATTACTCCCCCTCTATGTCAATTTTCTGACTGACATTCATTTAGATCGACTATTTGATCATTAAGATGATTAACTTCAGGTTGAACCGTTACATGATCAATTTGATAATTTTCCAAAATAACCTGTTGAATTTCATGAATACTTTGTTCCACTTGAATTAATGGCTGATTTTCCATTGTCACATGAAAGGTTAACAACGTCTGATCTTCGTCTATTTGCCAAATATGAAAATGATGTGCGCCTTTCACGTAAGGGCATTCCAAAATCAATTTTCTAACATCGTTTAAATCTACATTTGGATTTGATTCCATTAAAATATTTGTAGCTTCTTTTAGTACCGACCAAGTTTCATGCATAATATAGATTGCCACCACCAAAGTAATAAGCGGATCCAACCATAACCAGTTTACCCAAGTAATCATCACTGCTGCAAAAATAACACCAACTGACGATAACGCATCTCCAATCACATGCAACAAGGCAGCCCGTTGATTTAAATTACCTTCTCCTTGCGCTAATACCATTCCGGTTATAACATTAGCGATCAATCCGATCACCGAAATGATCAACATTAAATTTCCTTGAATTGGATGAGGATTAAAAAAGCCTTTTATGGATTCAAAAATTAAGAACAATGAAACCATAATCATAAAAGTAGAATTGACAAAAGCTGCTATAATCTGAGCACGACGATAGCCAAAAGTATTTTTAGCATTCATTCCTCGACCAGAAATTAATTGTGCCATCCATGCAATCACTAAAGAAACCACATCTGTTAAATTATGTATTGCATCAGAAACTAGTGCTAACGAACCAGAAATTAATCCGCCCATTAATTCTGCCACCGTTATAATAATATTCATTATGGTCGAAATTAAATAACGTCGATTATTCATATTATGTTCATGCTTCATATTAATCCACACTCCTTATCCCTTCATTTTAGCATAGACTAGTCAGGGTATAAATCAAATATACAAACAAAAGGTTGATGGTTGATATCTAAATATCAACCATCAACCTTTTGTTTTAATTTAAGATTTAATCTTACCACCAACCATGTGATGAACGGAATGCAATTGCACTATCAATAGATCCGTAACGAGAAACTGCATAGCTAATCATTCCAGAAGTTTGATTTGCAACTGAGCCATAACCCCATGAGTTCATAGTTTGACCCAAACCGTGATACCCATTTGGTGAAACGGCATTAGGATTACCACCAGATTCAGGCATAACAACACTTTGCCATAGTGAGGCAGTTCCACCAGCAGCAATAAATTGATCGTAAACTGATCCAGAACCAGTAGCTGCAGTAGCTACGGCAGCAGGTGATGATGCAGCTACTTGCTTAGTATCAGTATTAGCAGCTGTTGATGCAACAGCTGAAGCTGATGATGCAGCGGCTTCGGAAGCTGCGGCTGATGATGCAGCGGCCTCTGAGGCTGAAGCTGATGATTCAGCAGCAAGTGATGTAGTTGCATCGTCAGCTGCTTGAGCAGCAACGTCAGTAGCAGTAGCTGTTGATGCAGCTACTTGAGTATCATCATCTGATACTACTAATTCTTGATCTTTAATGATCAAGTTAGCATCTTTTAAATTATTAGCTTGTACTAAATCGTTAACGGTTGTATTGAACTTTGTTGCAATATCGCTCAAAGTATCTCCACCTTCAACGGTATAAGTAGTAGCGGCGTGAATAGCAGTTTGACCAGCCCCAAATACGGCAGTCAATCCAGCAACTGTTAAAGCTGTTTCTTTTACTTTATTCATTATTTAAAACTCTCCTAGACTTCAGAAATCCATCTACTGCGCTCCAAGCATTATTACTGGGCGCTTCTTTACGACGTATCCGCCGTAATCAACATATATAAGTTTACCAAGCTGAGCCGATTTTATATTAAGTTAGCTTTACAATCTGTTACCAGGTTCCAAAATACATTCAGTTTAATGTCACACTTCTGTAATAAAATCTCTTTTTAGGCTATTCAAGGCTGATATACAGCCATTTTAATTCAATTTAATTGATTTGATTTTTTCTTTACTAATGTAATTTAAAATCTTTTTTTTTATAAATATGCTTATGATTTATAGATATACAGCCATTTGTAATATTATCGTAACATTGATAAGTTACATTTTAGAAATTACGTAACCAAACTTCAGTGATTTGATGCCCTTTTTCCTTCTTCAAAACTATATCAGCCCGACTTCTAGTTGGCAAAATATACTGTTCTAAGTTAGGTATATTAACACTTTGCCAAATTGTACGACCAATTTTGATCGCCTCATCTTTTGATAAACTCGTCCATTGCCAAAAGTAATTAGTAATATCATGCTCGCGTTTAGTTTTTTCCAGCAGCGCTAAGAAGCGATCTAAATACCAAGTTTCTATTAACAACTTTGGAGCATCTACATAAATCGAAAGATCAAAAAAATCAGATAACGAAACCGAGAATTGTTCTGAAAACTGTAAAGTATTGACGCCTTCAACAATTAAAATACTAGGTTGTTGAAATTCTTCATAGCTATCTGGAACCACATCAGATAATTCATGTGAATATATAGGTACCTTCAAACTGTTTTCTCCTGCTTTGACCGTATTTAAAAATTTGATCATATCAGCCGTATTATATGATTCTGGGAATCCTTTACGTTTCATCAGATGGCGTTGTTCTAATTCTAAGTTTGAATACAGGAAACCATCCGTCGTAGTTAACGCCACCTGTTCTTCACCATATTCCACCTGCAACATATTTTGAAGTAATCTTGCTGTTGTTGATTTGCCTACTGCCACCGAACCCGCAATTCCAACAATAAAAGGAATTTTTCTAGTAACTTGTTGCGAAAACTGTTGCCGTTCAACTAAATCTAAATCATATTGTCTTTTTCTTAAAATAATATAATTTACCAATGGTTCATAAATTTTACTGACATCATCCATCGATATTTCATCATTAAAGGCCTTAATTTGATTCAATAATTGAGGTGTAATTAATTCTCCAGCTCGTTGAGCAACCGAAGTATTCAACTTTTGCCAAGCTTCTCGGGGATATTTAGAAAATATTCTTTCATTATCTTCCATGATTAATAGCCATTACTTTCTATCGTAAAGATTAGGATCCACATTTAACAATGGGCTAAGTTGTTGTTTAGCCACAATTGTTAATTGATGCATAGCTCTTGAAGCAATCGTATAAACCAATTGACGCTCATCATCACCATTATAATTAATAGCTGAAGCATCCCACATAATGACAGCATCAAATTCAAGCCCCTTAGCTAAGTAAGCCGGAACAATTATTACGCCTGGCACTAATCGCTGGTTTTCCGTGCGTATTACTGTCACAGGATGGCTTTCATTTAAGTAAACATAAACTTGTTCTGCCTCTTTGAGTGTTTTCGTAATAATCGCCGTTGTCTCATCAATTTGATCATTTTGTGTTAATTGCGTCAAGACTGCTTCTGTCATCGCTGTGTCATTTGGCAAAATTTCAATCGTTGGCTTAGCACCAGTTCGTTCAAATGCATCAATTTGAACCCCATTGATTAGGGTAGCTTTAGCAAAATCAGTAATCTGCTGTGTTGAACGATATGTTTGTGTTAATTGAATAAATTCAGTCTTTTCGGCTCCAAATAGCTCTTTTAACTCATCTTGTAAGGTGACTGCATTCGCCTTGGTAAAGATAGCTTGATTCAAATCACCTAACATCGTAAAGCGAGCTTTTGGAAAACTGAATTTCAAAAATGCTAACTGGAAAGGAGTATAATCTTGAATTTCATCAATAAAGACAAATCTAATATCACGCTCCCCATGACTTCCTTTAATTACATCAAATAAGTACATAAATGGTGTCATATCAGCCAAATTTAATTCTTTTTGTTTTAACTCCTCAATTGTGAGCGCTAAACTCTTTTCCCATTCCTCATCATTAATCCCAACTTGAGTTAAATCAGTTAATTTAGGAACAAATCGTAATAAGTCCAAAAATTGGGCGTTAATATTCAAGAACCGAGTCCGACTAATTTGTTGCAAAACTGGGCGCATTTCGTTTTGTACAATAATTTTGGCTAGTGCGTTATACTCAGCTTTTTCATCTTTAAATTCACGAACTTGATCACCTAAAATTGAATCATATTCTTCCTTTGAAAGATTTTGAATGGCATATTCCACCCAATCAGCCTTCATTTCGGCCCCAATTATCCCTCTAACTTTACTTAATAAACGTTCCTTGGTCACTTCCAAACGTTGCCCTAATTTATAGTTTTCATTGAATGAATAATAAATATCAGCAATTTGTTCTTTGGAAATCATCTCCTTACCTCGGAATTTAATTGATCGGAAGCGAATTCCTGTCTGATTTAATTGATCAGTATAAACTTTAATAAGATCGAAATATAATTTAGTTCCTTTAAATTGATTAATTTTTTGGCGCCAAGCAGGTTGACTCTCTTCAAATCGGGCTTGTAGCGTCTCTAACTTCAATTTTGGTAGTCGTCGTGAAGCATACTGATAGAAGGTCATCTGAATCATATTTTGCTCACCCATTTCGGGTAGCACTTGATCAATATAATCATTAAACAATTGATTTGGTGAGAACATTACCACCTGACCAGCTGTTAAATTACCTCGATAACGATACAAAAGATATGCCACTCGTTGTAAGACAGCTGAAGTTTTACCTGATCCGGCTGCCCCTTGAACAAACAATAGTTCAGCATGAGTATTCCGGATAATTTTATTTTGTTCTCGTTGAATCGTTGTTACAATCGATTTCATCTTCGTTGATGATTCACCAGCAACGGCATCTAACAACATTTGATCACCAACAACTTCATCTGTGTCAAATAGGGTTACAATTTTTTTATCTTCAATTTGAAATTGTCGTTTTAAACTGACATTTGCCGCCTGTGGTCCAACAGGTGTCTCATATGTAACAGATCCTAACCCTGCATCATAATAAATAGATGAAATTGGCGCCCGCCAATCATATACCAAAAAATTATCGGGTTGATCTGAAAAAGAAGCCAAACCAATATAAATGGGTTCTATTTTATCAGATCCTTCATCTTGGACATCAATTCGTGCAAAATAAGGATTTTTTGCCAAACGGGCTAAAGTTTGAGCTTGATGTTGAGCTGAAGTTTGGGCCATTTCCCGTTCTTGTAACATCTGTTGTTGTTGTCGAACTGACATCGCGGTTTCGAATAATCCCGAATAAGTGGATGATTTAAATCGAACATCATTCCACCCTTTTTCTACTTCTACTTGGCCCTCCTCAGCACGAACCAGTTGAGCATTATTATCTTGTTGGGCTTGTTCAATCTTGTCTAAAACATGATCTAGACGTTTTTGTTCATATTCAAATTCATTCATCGATGAGCCTGCTTTCAAAAAATTGGTTATTCTATATTATCATATATATCATTAATATTAAAGTTTCTAACAAATTCTTTATATTTTCCTACCTATAATATATGCAACATTTTCAATTATAACTTTTAACTTATCTCCTATGCACTAGAATCTATTGTTATCGTAACTAAAAAGCGTCTGGCTCAATAATTATTGAGCCAGACGTTTTTTAGTTTATTTATTTTTAGTGAAAAATGATTTAAATGTAAGAGTCATTTGCTTCCAAAAACTTTGTCGCCTTAGAACTTTTTCATTCCCAATATGCTGGCGAATTGTTTTTAAAACAGCACCAACCTCTTTGGATGAAAAATCAAGATCACCAATTGAAGTAATAACCTTAAAGCGACGACCTAATTTTTTATTATAATGTAATTGAGCATAAACAACTTTCATTTCTTCCCACGGTATCTGAATAAAATCATTAACATTATTCGTATTAAAGAATTCAAAGCCATTATCACCAATTAAAAAATCACCATATTTAGCCCCAATTCCTAAATATGAAATTCCTGGTGCTTTCAATTCCACTCGTGTATTAATTGATTCAACCATTTGCTATCCCCCTAAATTTTATAAAATTTTTCGCAAAAGTCTCGAAATTTGATTGCTTTGTAGCATTATAATATTTTCTAATAAAAAGAGTCCGGACTAAAAATCTGGTCCAGACCCGCCTGTGATAATCTTTTTACATAATGTGTAGGACGTGTAATACAATTCCAATTACGAAAAGTCCAATAATCAAAACAATTGGTGAAACCTTCTTCTTAAGTAACCACATGCAAGCAAATGTCAAAAGCAATCCCATCAAACCAGGAATCAACAAATCAATATTGTTTTGCAAAGTATTTGGTGCTTCCTTAACAAGGCTAAGGCCATCAGCTTGTTGGCTCAAAATTTGTTGCAACTTTGATCCAGTAACATCTCCCTTAGGGAAGTTAATATAGGCACCTTCAGCTAATTTATTAGATGGTAGTTCAAGGGTGAACTTAACGTTAACCCATCGCTCAACCAAGACTGCTAAGATGAACATTCCTAAGATTGAAGCACCTTTTGTAATGTCTTTTAGCAAACCACCAGATAAGTCTTTAGTGATTTCATTTCCAGCACGATATCCAAATTCTTGTGTATACCACATAAAGGCCCAACGAATTATATTCCAAGCCACGAAGAACAAAATTGGCCCCAAAATATTTCCGCTCATGGCTAGTGATGCACCTAGAGCTCCCAAAATTGGTCGAACCGTGAACCAGAAGACTGGATCTCCGACCCCAGCAAGTGGTCCCATCATTCCAATCTTAACACCTTGGATGGCCGCATCATCAATTGCAGCCCCATTAGCTCGTTCTTCTTCCAAAGCCAATGTAACTCCCAAAACAGGCGAAGCTAAATATGGATGAGTATTAAAGAACTCCATGTGCCGCTTCAAAGCTTGCGCACGATCGTCTTTTTTCGGATAAAGCTTTTTGATGGCTGGCATCAATGAATAAGCGAACCCCAAATTCTGCATTCGCTCATAATTCCATGAACCTTGCAAAATTGTTGAACGAAGGGCAACAGAAAATCGATCTTTTTTAGTAAGTGTAATTCTTTCTTCAGTCATAATTTCGTTCCCCTTCCTAATACTCATTCAAAATGTCGCCAACCGGATCGCCTGATCCACCACCGTTGGAACCATTATTAGATCCACCACCCATCTTTGATAGGTTAAGATAAATCAATGCGATTGCAACTCCAATTGCACCCATGGCAATCAAAGTTAATTGTGTGACAGCTGCTAAAGCAAACCCAATGGCAAAGAATGGCCATACTTCACGTGTTGCCATCATGTTAATAACCATAGCGTAACCAACGGCAACCACCATTCCACCACCGATTGCCATTCCATCTGACAACCAAGTTGGGACAGCATTCAAAGCGTCTTGAACAGCTGATGTAGGGATCAAAAGTAACAAAACAGCTGGGATGGCAATTCGCAATCCTTGCATCATCAATGTTGTGACATGAATTCGCTCCATCGCCTTCATGTCACCCTTTTCAGCGGCTTTATCAGCTCCGTGAACCATGGCGACCGCCAAGGTACGAACGATCATTGTTAAGAACAAACCAGCAACGGCCAACGGAATTGCAGCTCCGTATGCCAAAGTGATGTGAGCTGAATCAAAATGCCCACTTTTAACTAAAATAATAGCTGAAGCAACTGATGCCAAGGCCACATCGGGAGCCACAGCGGCCCCAATATTAGCCCAACCTAAGGCCATCATCTGTAAAGTTCCTCCCAAAATAACACATGGGATTAAGTGGCCAGTAACCAGCCCAATTAACGTACAAGCAATCAGCGGTTGGTGAATTTCGAATTGATCCAAAATCCCTTCCATCCCGGCGAAGAATGCCACTACAACTACCAATACCATTGAAATTATTGTCATGATATTCTACCTTTCCAAATTTAAATAATAGCTACTTAACGTCGGCTTTTTTAATTAAATTAAATAAATCAGCCTTTGAATCTGATGGTACCTTACGGACATCAAATTTAACCCCTAAATCACTCATTTTTTCAAAAGTTTGAACATCATTTTTGTCCATTGACAAAACCTTGTTCACCATTGTCTTACCAGTTGAATGAGCCATTGAACCAACGTTAATTGATGTCAAGGGAACTCCTCCTTCAACGGCACGGAGTGCATCTTGAGGATTTTCAAATAGTAAGAAGGCTTCTACGCCACCCATCCGATCATCCTTCATTACTTCAATCATCTTATCGACCGGAATAACATTAGCGTTTATTCCATTAGGTGCGGCTTGAATGATCAAATTCTTACGCATATCATCCTTAGCAACATTATCTGATACTACGATAATACGATTGGCTTTTGAATCAGGTGTCCATGCTGTTGCAACTTGACCGTGCAACAAACGTGTATCGATTCGGGCTAAATTAATTTTCATCTTACCCTTTTTCAAGCCTTGCATGGAATCATTCCCTGCTTTTTTAACTGAATTAGTTTCCAATTCGGCTTCTGGAATGGATCTAACTCCTTCACGAGCCGTTGGTACTAATGACTTTGCAATATCAGCTGCTTTATCCTGAGTAAATCTAGCACTGTAGGCCTCAATCAACATTGGCAAATTCAAACCTGCTATCATTGCCATATTTTCTGGATGTTCTGCAACAATTAAATTAGCTTGATTAAATGGTGATCCCCCCCACAAATCAACAAGGAATAATACTTGACTCTTATCCCCATCTTCAAAGCGATTAATTGCATCAACAAATTTTTGATGCAAATCATCTGGACCTTCATTTGGCATAAAGGTTATAACTTCGACATTTTCCTGGTCGCCAAAGATCATCTGTCCCGACATCTTAATTCCGGAAGCAAACTCACCGTGACTGGCAATAATAAAATTAACCATTTCGCGGAGCTCCTTTTTAATTTATTCATACCCTTATTAATCTAAGTACTTTATTATAATAACCCACGTTGATACAAAAGTAAACGTTTTCATTAGCCAAAGGGCAATCTTTGTAAAATTTTTACTATTTATTGTAATTTATTTAAAATATATACATTCCTGATGTATAATTCCTAACACGATTAAGATTAAAAGCAAAATTTCCATCATGTTATAATAAGGAAAATTATTAACACTAAATTAAAGGATCAAAAATTCAATGAAACGGTTAATCAAGCATCCCCTAAGTATCTATACCATTCTATTCTTCATCATTATACTCATCGTTTTCGTCCCATTTCTCATTGGTGGTGGTTCATTAATTTGGAACGCTGATGGTATCACCCAGCATTTTCCTGCCTTGATCCAATGGCATCATGATTTAAGAAATCTATTTTTAAATCATAAATTACCGTCCGCATGGGATTGGAATATAAGTCTAGGACAAGACTACTTACAGACTTTTTCCTACTATGTTATGGGTGATATTTTTACTTATCCATTAATATTAGTAAAATCAACTCACCTGATTGAATATTATAATCTAATGATTTTAATTAGACTCTGGTTGGCAGGAGCTGCTTTAATTTTTGTAGCACCTCGTTTAACTAAGCATACTTTTTCTAACTGGGTTTTAAGTGCCGGAGGAATAATTTATACTTTTTCCGGTTTTACAGCCTTTATCGCCTTTGAACACCCTTTCTTTATTAACCCTCTGATCATTTTTCCATTGCTTTGCTGGAGTTTAATCCGTTTTATTCGGACTGGTCGTTGGAAATTATTAACCATCATGGTCGCTTGGACCCTTTGGAATAATTTTTATTTTGCTTTTATGCTGGCTTTAGCCACATTTCTCATTTGGTTATGGTTCCTATTAACCCAACCTCAACTAAGAAAAAGGACACTTCAAGTCTTCGGACCCGTTATTATCGGGGCTTTAATCAGTGCCCCGCTCTTTTTACCTTCAGTACTAGCCACGATGAATGCCGTTCGAACCAATACGGTCATTGCTAATGGTATGTGGTTATATCCGATCAACTATTATTTAGCGCTTCCAGGTAATATCATCGGAAATGAATCACTTCCGCTATTTTGGCTCAACGGTGGTATGAGTTTCATTAGCGTTACCGCTATTATTTTTAGTTTTCGTCGTTTTAAAAAATATATAAATTACAACTTAATTTGGATCATCACGATGGTAGGACTATGTTTTCCAATCTTTTCTGCCGTCTTTAATGGAGGAACTTCTCCATCAAATCGCTGGTTATTACTAATTTGTCTCCCAGTCGCATTAATCTCAATGGAACTATTAGAAAACCTGGATCAATTAGCGATTCGTGACTTACAAATTACCGGAATATTAGGAGGAATTGCTACCTTATCTCTTTTTATTAGCCATAATCTAAATGTTAACCTGAATTTCGGATTACTAATTGCTGCTTTTTTTAGTGGATTGTTAACCCTTGCCTTGCTCATTAATCATCCCTTACAAAAAAAGACTAAAATTTGGCTCTTAATAATTATCAGCTTAGGTCTTAGTATTTTGATGATCCGTAACCATTCCAAGGATTATAATCCCGATTCAACCAGCCTAGTACCAAAACAAACTATTCAAGCATTACTTAAAAATCAAAAAACATTCAAAACGCTAGATCAAGATCAACCTCGAATCTACGTTGATCAACAGCTAGGTAATATTAATGGTATTGCACCTGCTAGCAATTTACCCATAGCTGCTGGTTTAAACAACATTGAAAGCTACTGGTCTCTTCAAAATAAAAGTACTAATCAATTTCTAGCCGGTTTGCAAATTCAAAGCTCTAACCCTAATGATGTCATCGGTAATTTAGATCATCGTAATTTAATCTTTAATATTTTAGGCGTTAAAAATATTTGGACCAATACTGAACAAAATGTACCTAAATCATATTTAGTCAATGAACAAGCGACTACCAAGGGGCTAATAAAAGGCGAAACGCAAAATAGTTATCCTCGTTTATACTTACCAAAATATTCGGTCAACCCTAAGACATATCAGAAACTCTCACCTACCGAAAAAGAAGCGACATTAGTCGACTCTGTAGTAGTTAAAGGTGGAACTCAACATTCTGATTTTGCTAAAAAGGTACAAACAATACCTATTGCATTAAATGGGAGTGAAAACTGGAAATCATCAATTACAACGACCTATAAAACCCATCCTAGCCTATTACCAGATGGGATTAATATAAAAGCTAATCCAAAACTAAAAGGAATGGAATTACATTTAGAAATTACTAATCTATCCTATAAAGCGGCAACATGGGGCCAAAGAAAGCAAATTGCATATACCAATTATGTTTTCAATAATCATCAAAATCATCAAAATCCACAAAAAGATTCTGATTTAAGAATTAACCCCACAGGATTTAAATTAAATTGGTACAAAAATAATCTTAACAATTTTGGACGAAAAGTTGGTGGTTACAATATCGACACAACTTACCAAAAACAAATTAATTCAGTCTACCAATCAGGCGCTAATAACCTCTCTTTCTATCAACATCGTTCAGCATTGACTATTAATTTAGGCCCTGCTAAACAATATAAAAAAGATCAATTTATTCCCTTGGAGTTTTCACAGGATGGAACCTATCACTACACAATCACAATGAAGGCAGTCCCGATTGATAATCGATTTGATCAAGTTGCTAAACAAATTCAAAAAAATGCTCCTATTATTTCATACAAAGATAATCAGTTAACTAGCAAAATCACAGTTTCAAAAAGTCAATGGTTAACAAGTACCATTCCTTGGAGCAATGGTTGGACCAGCTCTACGCATAAGATTAAAGCTGTGAACCAAGGTATGATTGGAATTAAACTCCATCAAGGTGTTAACTATATCAAGTTAGAGTACAAAACTCCTGGCTTAAACATTGGGATCATTCTTGGTATAATTGGAACAATTAGCTTAATAATATTAATCATTTTCACTGCTTTCTTTCATAATAAAAAGGCGTAGAAATTATTTTAGCATATAATAAAAAAGGTCGATGAATCCTCGACCTTTTTTATTAATTTTCAGTATCAGTGTCCTGCATGTACCACTCAATAATAGGAATCCAATTTTCATTAATTAAAATTTCAAAATCAGTCACATTATAAACCGTTTTACGATCACCATCTAGTGGTGACCAATATGATTCATCTGCGCGACGTAAAATATCCCAATATGGCAATTGATACTCTACTTGCTGTTTTGGATCACGGACTTTAAACCCAGGTTCCGTATGCATCGTTTTCTCACCAACAATCGGACTTTTAAATCCTAATTGATTAATTAAATCAATAAAAGTTGATGCTGTAATTTTTTCCATTTCACCTGACATCAGATCCCTCCTATGTTAATTTTATTAAAAAATAAAAAGGCAATAACATTAAGTCATTGCCTTTTTTGAATCGGGACGACAGGATTCGAACCTGCGACCCCCTGGTCCCAAACCAGGTGCTCTACCAAGCTGAGCTACGTCCCGTTAAGATTAGTTTGCTAACCCAACAAAGATTAATTATACAGTTTCCTCAGCCATTTTGCAAGACTTTATATTTAAATATAATAATTATTCAACCACATTTAACTTAATAATCTGACTACCATGTACTTGCTCAACTCCTAATTGTCGAGCAATCTGCTCATAATTTTGATAATTAATTCCACCACCAGGTAAAATTTCAATCTTACCCTGAGCTTGTTCAATTGTAATCTTAATTTGTTTTAAACTTTGTTCAATCGGCTGATTCAACGGACCACCATGCGTTAAAATTCGCTCTACCTGGTGTTGGGATAACCAATTAATTGCTGCTGCTTGATGATCCAACGGAATTGAATCAAATGCCATATGCATCACTACTCGCATAGGTGAAGCTACTTTAATTAAGCGTTCCATGACTATCGTATCCAGTTGTTTTTGCGCCGTTAGCACTCCAAAGGTAACGATTTTGATCCCATCATTTTTTAACGCAATTAGGGTCCTTTCCATCTCAATCACTTCATCATTACTATAGTTAAAATCGCCACCACGAGGACGTACCATTACTACAACTGGTCGCCCTAATTTTAAAACAGCCTGCCAAGTTATTCTGCTTGGGGTCAAACCACCCAATTCAAGTTGCTGATTTAATTCAATTCGATCAACTCCTTTTTCAACCGCAATCCGTGCCGTTACTAAGTCTCCAGCAGCAATTTCTTTTAGCATCGCTTCACCCCTTTTTATCAACACTTAATAATATTATTGGAATTTATTATAACATTCTTATTTACATAACGCTTTAATTACAACTTTCATGATATTCATTAAAATTTAAATAAAATAAAAAAGCATCTTCCATTTTGAAGATGCTCCTTAATCTCTAAATGTAGGTAAAATATCTTCTATAACTACTTGTCAGTCCAAGTTTTATCATGTAAAATCCATTGGCCATTTGGTTAATATTTATAAAATCCCATATATATGTTGGCATCCTTTTGTCGCCAAGTAATTACTAAATGTTTAACCTCGGCTTTTTTAGATCCCGAAGTATCTTGAGACTCTAGACGACGTTCATCACCTGGTCCGAACACTTTAACAATATTACTATATTGACTATCAGAGCCATCATCCCAATCCTGCGGTGTTAGGACATTAAACTCCTTCTTAGTCCAATTGCGTACATGACCGGTATCTTTAATCGCACTAACATCATTTTCTTTAAATCCACCACCTAGATGTGCTAGTGCTCCGACTCCCCAAACTAATCCTAATAAGCATAATAAAGTAAAAATAAATATCATAAATTTTTTCATAATCTATTCTCTTATATATCATCATTCACAATGATATAAGTACGGGTAGGTCCCTCACTAACTTCTAGTTTTTGCAAAATAATTTTATTTTCAATCAATTTAGAATGATAACGCAAATCGTTAAAAACAACTTCTGCAAAGTTTTCTACAGTTGGGTTAAGTTTGTCAAAAGGCTTAACTTCATTCAAAGTGCTATCTTCGTAACGTTTTAAATAATCCATAATGTCTTTTTCATATTCATTAAATTGAATATTAGCATCAGAGCTAGTTGAAAAATCACTAATAATTTCCCAAGTATGTGGATGAAGTTGTCCCATTTTTCCATTCCATTCCACTGCATGATATGCATTGATATAAAATTTTAACCGATACATTGTTTGCATAATAAAATTTCTTCCATTTCTTTAAATTATTTATTCTAATCATCAATACTAAACGTTTCTTTCGCCCAACGGAACCCCCGATTTAAAAAGTTCCAAGATAGATCTGAGTTATACGCGGCTAACAAGAAAATTAATGGCAAAAATTGAATTAGGTACCTAGTACGACCGCCTTCAAAAATAAGAAGATAGAATAAACCACCCAAAATCGCAATTCGCAAAATTTGAACCCACTCATCATTATGAGATCTTGCAAATATTAAAGTAAATAACAATAAAAGCCAAATTAACTGCGCCAAAAATTGATAATTTTTAAGATTTTTACCATCTTTATACACAAAACTTTGCAAAAGATTGGTTGGTTTAGGGTTTTTAGCAAAGAAATGTCCCTCTTTCAACCAAGCAAAAGATCCATCAGTAGTATTATTTGATTGTTTCATAATTAGGAACTTTCCATAACCAATCGGTCCCATTTTATGCAACCTTTGCTTTAAAATCCGAACTGAGTAATCAACCTTATCTTGTCGATCAGGTAGTAAAGCCATAGCCAACGCGTCTTTCTCGTTATATCCTCCATCACCAGAAGTTCCCATACTAATAAAGTGGATAGCTGGAACTGATAATCCAGGATTAACGGGAATATAACTCTGTTTATTAATTGTTTGTTGAATCGCCTTAAAACTACCATACCCAGCTCCCCCTATCAGGCAAACAACCAGTATAAAGATCAAAGACTGTTTTAGCTTAATAGTGTGGTCAATAAACAATGCGATATAGATCCTTTTCATCTCAATTAATCCAATCGCAATAATCGGAATAATTGATGAAGGTTTAATATAGTAAGTCAAAATAACAGTCAAAATTAGAGCAACATCCATTATTAAGCGTAGCCATAGCTTACTCCTGAATTTAACGACTAGCGTATAAAACAAAATAATCAATGATACTAAAGGAATTACCCAAATATCTGAATATGAAATAATAATCCAAGGAAACACCATTAGTAAAGTTGATTCTAAAAATATCAAATTAATGGTGTTTTTACGTTTTATCAACCAAATTGTTAATATGTTGATCAAGGCTGATAAATCAACTAAGATCAAACCAATATAATCAAAGAATAACCATGATGTATTATGAAAAGTATCCGCTAGCCAATGTTGAATTAACAATAACGATAAATTATTGATATATTGACTATAATATCCTCGAGTATTTACATCAGTGGGATTAAACAATGCTGAATGAATAGCTCCAGCATCAAACCCAATTGCTGGATGAACATAAGAAATAAAGACAATTTGAAAAATAACCACTGAGACAAAAAAAGCCACCGCAAAAATCCATTGTTTATGCTTAAGTCGTTCAAATCGATCAATAAAACTTGTATTAATCAGTACATACATCAATACTACAAACACAATTACCAATAGTGCATACCATGTTACGCTTTCAAGTGAAAGATTTGTTGATGATCCTGAAAAATACAACATTTGAACTAGAAAAAAATAAAAAATGATTGTTATTGCTAAGTTAATAAATTGTATAAATTTATGGTTAAAATTCATCGAATCTCCTTGTCTAAATTAAAGCTTTAATTTTTTAAATTATTTTTCATATCCTTTAGCATATGTGCAAACCGCTTAGCATCATTTTTTAATAAATTTCCAGTAGTACTTAATTCATCGATGATGGATCGAACCCGCCATTGCATGTGATTAGTTCCGTTCAATAAAGCTGCTAATAAGACCCATGACAATATAAACTTATATATCGGCATCAATAAAAGCACAACCCCACTTCGGACAAAAAATTTATATTCTTTTTGAAATTTATGTAAATAAATTTGCGCTAATAGAAAAAACAGGCCGCTAATAAACACA
Organism: Weissella koreensis KCTC 3621; assembly: GCF_000277645.1. The sequence goes on from NZ_AKGG01000014.1 coordinate 198,375, forward strand.
TATAAAAAATACATTGATAGATAAATAACAATTAAAGTTTTACCAGAGAAATTTTTAGCTACTAAGACCGCTGGTGCAAAGAACCAAATTAGTCTCGGAAACACAAAGGTATGATCCAACATTAATTTACGGACCATGAAATTAGTGAAAAATTTCCAAATCGATATATCACCTGTCTTTTCAAACATATGAATAACTTGCATTTCACCCATTTGCCAACGTTGACGTTGACGGTACAAAGTATCAAAACTATCTATTGGTTCTACATAAAAAATGGCATCTTTAGCTAAACGAACTTGTCCTTTATCACGCATTTGAAAAGTCATATGCGTATCTTCACCAACTGTTTCACTACTAAACATAAAGGTACTAGATAATTCCGAACGCCTAAAACCAGAAAATGCTCCTGACATAGTAAACATATTATTACTAAGAGCTTCTGAGTTTCGAGCAACTAAAAAAGCACTTGAATATTCATGATACTCTAATAGATCCATTATTTTAATAAACTTACTCTTTTGTTGTTTAATCAGCTCTTTTTGCGTTAAAATAATTCCCGTCAAAGCAACAGTATCAATGTCACGTTCGAATTGCTTAACCATGTTTAATAAGGCATTTTCTTCTAGTTGTCCATCACTATCCACATGAATAAAATATTTATTATGCGTATTATACATTGCCATATTCAAAGCTTTAGATTTTCCTTGAGCTGCATCTAGCCATGAAATCATCGTATGGTTATATTTGCTTTGAATCTCTTGGAATTTTTTAAAACTGTCATCTGTACTTTTGTTATTCACCAAAGTTATTTTTATTTTATCAATAGGATAAGTAGAGTTAATTACTGAAAGAATACAAGCTTCTAAAGTGTCTGCTGAATTATAGACCGGAATAACTACATCTATTTCCGGTAAATAAAAATCATTATTATTATTAATGGTTTTATTTTTATTTATTAAATTAATAATCCAATTCCAAAATATTCCCAATGATAGTCTAATATAAACATATAATGTTGGCACTACTTCGATAATAATTGGAATTAACAACCAGATTCCCACAAAAAGGTATTGTGAGGCTACCGAGTTTAAAAGACCAGCCATTAGCTTTCTCCTGATTTAAATGTAAATTTACCAACTGATATATTTAAAACTTGAACCCGCGTAAATGCCACATAATATAAAATAATTGTTAGAACATAAAATATAATTCTTCCAATAATAACATGAGCCCATACTAACGAATTAATACCAAGATAGTGAATAATCGTAGCTGTAATAATTAACCTTATTATATTAGTAATAAAAATATAAGGCACTCCAATAATTAACCAATGTCTGCGTTCCTTAGCACTTTGAAAAAAAGGATAAAAAACCGCTAAAGAGATGAATGCTCCTAATTCAATCACAGCCGAGCATTCATAGGTCAAAAAAAGATTAATTGTATCTGCACCACTTGTAATTTGAATCAAGCTATACTGTAACGAAATGTCATAAAATCCTGTTATTGATCCAAAAATCCCAGTTCCAAATGTAGCAGTTTTCATTAAAAAAGATGTAACACTGAAATTGGATATATAGATTAAAATGAAGAATAATCCAACTGATCCAATCACACTGTACATCGCTGCCCATTTAGCCTTCTTCATAATGCTCAACAAATAAACCCATAAAAATATGGCTAATACTATCAGCCAATACATCTTATGCTACCCGACGCTTCTTACGATATACGAAGAAGCCAATAACCAGAACTGCGATTACCGCAATTGAGACTGATAAGACTGGTGATGTTGACGCCCCGTCACTAACTAATGTTCCACCACCTAGGTTAGGATTATTTAGTTCCACTTTATTGACCAATGATGGATCTTTTACCAAAGTTGACATCGGAATTTTAATATGTAAAATCTGTGCCGGTTTATCCGAATTACCGTTATCTGAAACTAAGATAGTACCCGTAATTTTTTCCTGAATATTACTAGAATAATTGTTCGTTTGGAATTTAATACTTCTTGTATCACCTAATTTTGTGGGAATATTACCAGAATCTGAAGAATCGATATTCATAACAGCCTGTTGATCGCCAAGTTTAAAATTAAATCCATACCCCTGAAATGTTGTAGTCCCCTGTCCTTTAGGATCATTATTGTAATTTAAATAAATCGCATTATCTTGAACAATCATTCCCCATGTGTGAATTGTTGAATCACTGTATGAAATTTGCGTCATTGGGATACTATCGTAATTAATCTCATCTGCATGTGCTGTTTTCATATTTGTAAAAATAAGTGATGTTAGAATAACCACCATTATCATATATATTCTTTTTATCATTGTATTTCCCCTCTAACATATAACATTTGATATTCTTTTGTGTATAGATTATGATAACACTTTATTAAATTTTTTCCATATTAATCAGCAATATATTGCAATTAAATAAGAAATATCGAATTAAATTAAAATACACATATTTAAAACTTAATCAATTATAGTTATAAAATAATATTTATCTAATTTCAAACCAACTTAAGCTTATTAATAAAATTAATAATAGATTTAAATGAAATTAGCTTATAATTTTCTCCCCATAACGAAAATTCATAACCTTGTAATTTAACTTCTGGCTCAACTGTCCAATTTTGATTATTCCCTTTTTGATCAATTTCATTAAATATATTTGGCTCCCATTTGTTATTTAAAATGTCTAATACATATCGATCCTGCTGTTTATTGCCTATGTTTTTCATTTGATAATATAATACATAACTATTGGAATTAATTATTTTTCGATCAAGTTTAAATGCATCGTTCACCGAAATATAATTTTTATTTCGATTCATCAATAATTTGGCTTGATTTGGTGCATCATGATTACCTGAATGTGACCAATAATTAATAATTAAATTGTAATCTAAATTTTTAAGTTCTTTCTTTAAAATTTGATCATTCCAAATTACGTTAGTAAAACCAGCTTGATTTTGATACCGATTGATTTGATTTATAAATTCAACTAAATTCTTGTGTAATACAATATTACCAGGTACCTCATCTGCCCCAATCACAAAATTCAAATTGGTTTGTTTTGAAAATATTGGATTAAGTTCACCATATATTTTTTTAACTAATTCAATCGATTTAGGATTAGTATAATCAATCGTTTCTTCATCTAACTTTACCTGATGATAAATTTCAGGATGACTTACCTTTAATTGTTTTAAAATGGCTCCCATATGTGAGGGAACATCAACATCAGGTACTAATTGAATGTTATGTTCTTCAGCATATTGTACTAGCTGCTTTAGTTCTTTTTTTGACAATGCTGATGAATCCTTAGTATTTCCTAAATAATCAGACTGAAAAGCGATATGTTCATTATCACTAAGATGCAGTTGTAAATAATCAAATTTTTTTTGTTTTGCAGTTTTAATAATTAATTTTAAATCACGCTCAGACAATGGATGCCTTGCTATGTCAATATTAAGTCCTTTTTTATTTTCCAAGTGATTTTTTGAAGCCATATTACTTATTTTGAATATTACTAAACTTGCACAAAATAGTGTTACAAATATCAATGCAATAATCCGTTTTGACATGCTATCACCTTTAATATATTTTTATAAAATAACATCTATATTATTTAAAATCACTTTCTCCATAATTAGGCTTATCAATAAGATATCCTTGACGATATTTCAATTTTAAATTATCTGCTAGTTCAATATCATCTGAGTTTTCTAGTTCTGTCACATCAATTTCAAATCCATAGCTTGTAGCAATTCGTTTCCACTCACCCATATTTATATCAACCCACTGATCATCACCAGTTTTACGATATTGTGAAAATGGAATTTTAATTCCCGAAATATCTTTAAACATCCATTTAACCTTTTTTAAAAAAACATTGGTTGATTCAATTTTTTCTAAAATCACATCGACATCCAATTCTTTACTCTTTTTCAAATTTTTAATAATATTTCTTTTAACTAATAAATTTGGTTTATAGTCATCCGTAATACTAATTTCAATTCTTAATTTCATTGGGTAGATTGTTCCTCGCGCCCAACGAATAAACCACTCATAACGAAGATCATACATCTGATTTAAAGTTATATTAATCGATAAAAAGCCACTCTCTTCATTTAATCGAGGTAAAACGTCCTTTAATAGAGGAATTATTTCTCGTAATGAAAAATCTTTAAAATTAGTAGGAAACTTCCATTTTTGATCAACTGGATCGTAATAACGCAAAAGCGCTTCATATCCTGCCTTATTACCATTTTCGTCAATAATAGATTGAATAAAATATCCATATCTATAACTCATATCTATATCGCCTGTAGAATAAATTCCATTTTGATGTTTTGCCCAAAATAAGTTAATTGTAATTAATACACCAAATATAATAAATAAAGATAAAATAATAAGCATAGCAATATTTAATATCATACATTCATCTCCATATTTATTATTTTTTAAGTGATTTTCGAGTAGGGCTCACCCAAGTTCCTTCTCCCATACCTAATAATGATTTAATAGCTGGAATAAATGTCGCCACGATTGTAAGCGGATTTACCATCCAAAAAAACATCATGTATAAAGGAGCAAATAAAAAATATTTGAATTTTGCCGCACTTTGATCTAAAAGGAGTGCAGCTAATAATTGTAATATCCCTGAAAACAACTCAAAAGTTACAAAAATAAAACTCATGGCGAAACCATGCCAAATACGTTCAAAATTTCCGGTAAATAAGAAATACAACATTGATAGAATAAATATAATACTGGTAATAAAAAAGAAAAAAGACCAAACGATTGAAAACGTCGTATCAACAAACATTGATAAAACGTATCTATATTTAAAAGGATGTAATAAAAACAAATGTGCATTGGTTAACCAAACCTCAGTTCCACCCTGTGCCCAACGCTTACGTTGCTTATACAGTTCACCTAAAGTTTCAGGAACATTCATATGAAAAATAATATCTGGTGCAAATCGAGGAGTTACTCCAAATAATAAATGGTCCCATGCAATACTAATATCTTCGGTGGCCCGATCTTGTCTAAAACCACCAACGTCAATTAAAAATTGTTTGCTATACATGGTGTTAGCACCACTATAAGAATACATTGAATCATTAATAGCGGTTTGGCTACGCTTAATAACCCCAACGATACTCGAAAACTCAACTGTTTGCGATTTACCCAATATCTTAGTTCTGTTTTGAACATCCATATTCGCTGTTACCGCAGCTGTATTAACATCTTCTGCATTGATAAAATAATTCATATACTTCATCAATGCATTGGGCTCAGGTAGCGTATCGGCATCATTACTCAATATATAGTCGCCCTTAGCGAAATACATTCCAATATTAAATGCATGTGCTTTACCTTTGTTTTTAATGACACGAATAACCCTTAAGTTATCATATTTCATTTGCAATCTACGCAAAATTTTATTTGTATCATCACGACTACCGTCATCCATAACTAATATCTCATAGTTTTCATAGTTCATTTGAGTGCTCAAATAATGAATTGTTTCTTCAATCATAACCTCTTCATTATGTGCAGGAATCATAATGGTTATCATGGGCTGTACCGCCGGAGGAATAGCTCTAAAATTAACTTCTTTTCGGTCTTTCTTCAGCCAACGATAACTTAAAGAACCAAAAAACCAAAACATTGCTCCGATCACCGGATATAAGCAAAGAATGATCAAAATTATTCTTTTAATAATATCCCAAATGCTCCCACTAGTGAACATTTCATTAAAAATATCGCTTACCATATTTTTTATCCTAACTGGTTAATCCTAGCCACGATCAACATGCAAATAATTAGGAAGCTCGTTATCTTCCAAATTTTGCTCAGGTTGAACATCAAAATATCTGATATTATGTCGTAAGGCCTGACTACCGAATCGTTTGTTCATAAACCCATCTGATAATTTCTTTTTGTTAATATCATCAATTGAATCAAATGTCGGCCATTTTTCGATGGTACCTTCTCTACGGAAATTTTGAATAATTGTCATGGATGTCGCATAAATAAATGTTACAGTTGCAGCAAACAACAATAGATAGATCAAAAACCAAATTTCATCAATTCCCTCACTATACTTCCAAAAGGCATGCCCGTACTTTCCTTTGGTTAAATGAGAAGTAAACGTTGCTATCGTAATATAACTTGGTACAATTACGCAGATCCAACTAAATAGGGCTATAATCGTTTGCCGTATTTTTAATAGCCATTTACCTTTAGAAAAATATTCATCAGTAAATCCATATTGCTGATCAGCCTTAGCTGAATAAAGCAGTTTAGTTTCAACTACATTCATGCCATTCATTTTAGTAATTTTTGGCAACAGTATCTGAGCCTCTATTTTATTAGCTTGTGGTAACAATATCTGGGCTTCTATTTTACTAGATCGTGGTAATAGTATCTGGGCTTCTATTTTGGAATTTGCCTTTAAAAGAATAGCTTCAAACTTTTTTGGATTTGATGCTGACTTCACAATTTTAATTTCCACATCTTCAGGTAAATTAACTAATTCAAATTCTAATTTAGACCCCGAAGCAGATAATTTCATTCCAACATTTGATATAGGCACTAACAAATCTACATTTATTTCAGTTTCCGACCTAGAATAATCTATATTATCATGAACATAATTTTGCATATTTATATACACCCTATGTATAAATTTAAGTATTATTATGATCACTTAAAAATAAAGTAAATAAATCTACTTTTCATACTCTAAGAGCATGTGATATTCATTATAAATAAAACCATTTCTCATTTAATTTAAATGCAATAATGCTCATTTATAATGATATCACTCATTTTTTAATCATTTCGCCAACTTTTGCGTTTAAATATTAAAATATTGGTGATATATTTATTCATTTTTTTAATTTATTATTCATATTACAAATGTAATAAATAAATGTATAATATTACCCATATTTTAGTGATAATATGAAAATAATTAAATATAAATTATTTGTAATAAATAAAAAAATTCTTACAATTGAATTTTAATATCAATCATAAGAATTTATTTTTTATTTAATATGCCGTCGGTGGGAATCGAACCCACACTCTCTTGCGAGAACGGGATTTTGAGTCCCGCGCGTCTACCTATTCCGCCACAACGGCAAGTTATTTAACTAACTAAATGGACGTTACAGGGATCGAACCTGTGACCCCCTGCTTGTAAGGCAGGTGCTCTCCCAGCTGAGCTAAACGTCCAAGATTGCGTCGCAACTTCCTATCCTCGCAGGAGGCGATCCTCCAACTACTTTCGGCGTGACTGAGCTTAACTTCTGTGTTCGGGATGGGAACAGGTGTGACCTCAGTGCTATCGTCACGACACGTATTAAATTGTTGAGAGTTAGTTCCCTCAAAACTGAATCATATATATTTATAAATTTTAACAATACACCTTGAACCACCACGTCGTATTCAACTTGGTTAAGTCCTCGAACCATTAGTACTAGTCCGCTCCATACCTCACGGTACTTCCACTTCTAGCCTATCTACCTCATCATCTATAAGGGGTCTTACTTCTTTCGAATGGGAAATCTCATCTCGAGGCGAGTTTCACACTTAGATGCTTTCAGCGTTTATCTCATCCGTACATAGCTACTCAGCGATGCTCCTGGCGGAACAACTGATACACCAGTGGTACGTCCACCCCGGTCCTCTCGTACTAAGGGCAGCTCCTCTCAAATTTCCTACGCCCGCGACGGATAGGGACCGAACTGTCTCACGACGTTCTGAACCCAGCTCGCGTACCGCTTTAATGGGCGAACAGCCCAACCCTTGGGACCGACTACAGCCCCAGGATGCGATGAGCCGACATCGAGGTGCCAAACCTCCCCGTCGATGTGGACTCTTGGGGGAGATAAGCCTGTTATCCCCAGGGTAGCTTTTATCCGTTGAGCGATGGCCCTTCCATGCGGAACCACCGGATCACTAAGTCCTACTTTCGTACCTGCTCGACCTGTTAGTCTCGCAGTCAAGCTCGCTTATGCCTTTACACTCTGCGAATGATTTCCAACCATTCTGAGCGAACCTTTGAGCGCCTCCGTTACCTTTTAGGAGGCGACCGCCCCAGTCAAACTGCCTGCCAGACACTGTCTTCCACCACGATTAGTGGTGTGAGTTAGAGTGATCATACAACGAGGGTAGTATCCCACTATTGCCTCCATCGAAACTAGCGTTCCGATTTCTACGGCTCCTACCTATTCTGTACAAGCTGCACAAGCACTCAATATCAAGCTACAGTAAAGCTCCATGGGGTCTTTCCGTCCTGTCGCGGGTAACCCGCATCTTCACGGGTATTTAAATTTCACCGAGTCTCTCGTTGAGACAGTGCCCAGATCGTTACGCCTTTCGTGCGGGTCGGAACTTACCCGACAAGGAATTTCGCTACCTTAGGACCGTTATAGTTACGGCCGCCGTTTACTGGGGCTTCAATTCGCACCTTCGCCGAAGCTAAGCACTCCTTTTAACCTTCCAGCACCGGGCAGGCGTCAGCCCCTATACGTCATCTTTCGATTTTGCAGAAACCTGTGTTTTTGATAAACAGTCGCCTGGGCCTATTCACTGCGGCTCAGCTTGCGCTGAGCACCCCTTCTCCCGAAGTTACGGGGTCATTTTGCCGAGTTCCTTAACGAGAGTTCACTCGCACACCTTAGGATTCTCTCCTCGACTACCTGTGTCGGTTTGCGGTACGGGCAGGTAAACACTAACTAGAAGCTTTTCTCGGCAGCGTGACATCATGGACTTCTCTACTTTATTTCGATCCTCATCATCACTTGTTCTTAAAGGGATAAGCATTTAACTACTCCCAAAACTTGTGATTTAACCCAGCACTTCCAGTCGCTGGGATCCATTAGCCTTCTGCGTCCCTCCATCGTTCAAACATGTTCACCTGGTACTGTAATCTCAACCAGTTATCCATCGACTACGCCTTTCGGCCTCGCCTTAGGTCCCGACTAACCCTGGGAGGACGAGCCTTCCCCAGGAAACCTTAGTCATTCGGTGGACAGGATTCTCACCTGTCTTTCGCTACTCATACCGGCATTCTCACTTCTATGCGCTCCACCAGTCCTCACGGTCTGACTTCATTGCCCATAGAACGCTCTCCTATCGCGCCACTTACGTGGCACCCGTAGTTTCGGTGGTGTGTTTAGCCCCGGTACATTTTCGGCGCAGAATCACTCGACTAGTGAGCTATTACGCACTCTTTAAATGGTGGCTGCTTCTGAGCCAACATCCTAGTTGTCTATGCAACTCCACATCCTTTTCCACTTAACACACACTTAGGGACCTTAACTGACGATCTGGGCTGTTCCCCTTTCGACAATGGATCTTATCACTCACTGTCTGACTCCCGGACATACGTAATTGGCATTCGGAGTTTATCTTAATTTGGTAACCCGAGATGGGCCCCGCACCAAAACAGTGCTCTACCTCCAATACGCTACATTCCGAGGCTAGCCCTAAAGCTATTTCGGAGAGAACCAGCTATCTCCAAGTTCGATTGGAATTTCACCTCTACCCACACCTCATCCTAGCATTTTTCAACATGCACAGGTTCGGGCCTCCAGTGCGTCTTACCACACCTTCACCCTGGACATGGGTAGGTCACCTGGTTTCGGGTTTACAACTACATACTATGTCGCCCATTTCAGACTCGCTTTCGCTACGGCTCCGGTCTTTCCACCTTAACCTTGCATGTAATCATAACTCGCCGGTTCATTCTACAAAAGGCACGCCATCACCCATTAACGGGCTCTGACTTCTTGTAGGCACATGGTTTCAGGAACTTTTTCACTCCCCTTCCGGGGTGCTTTTCACCTTTCCCTCACGGTACTGGTTCACTATCGGTCACTAGGTAGTATTTAGCCTTGGGAGATGGTCCTCCCAGATTCCGACCGGATTTCACGTGTCCGGCCGTACTCAGGATCCTACACGGGAGATTGTACGTTTTCGTCTACAGGGCTATCACCTTGTTTCGCGTGGTTTCCCAACCACTTCGACTAACATACAATTTTGTAACTCCACAACGGTAGTCCTACAACCCCAAAGTGCAAGCACTTTGGTTTGGGCTCTTCCGGGTTCGCTCGCCGCTACTGACGGAATCGATATTTCTTTCTACTCCTGTTGCTAATGAGATGTTTCAGTTCACAACGTCTACCTTCAACTAGTCTATATATTCAACTAGTGATAACTTGCATAACAAGTTGGGTTCCCCCATTCGGAAATCTCCGGATCAAAGCTTACTTACAGCTCCCCGAAGCATATCGGTGTTAGTACCGTCCTTCATCGGCTCCTAGTGCCAAGGCATTCACCATGCGCCCTTAATAACTTAACCGATCAACTTTCGTTGATGATTCAAGCTTGAGTATGCGACCTAACGGTCGCTTGCGATTACCACAATATAAATATTGTGATGAACTAATTAAAAAACTCAAAAAATAACGCGGTGTAATTCACTGTCAATCATCATTGCGATGATCAACTATTGATTTACTCGGTTCAATTTATATTGTATTCAATAAAATTGAAATTTTTAAAATTTATATATATGATTCAGTTTTCAAAGAACTAATTTAACACCGAAGTGTTAATGGAGAATAGCGGGATCGAACCGCTGACCTCCTGCTTGCAAAGCAGGCGCTCTCCCAGCTGAGCTAATTCCCCAATAAAATTAAATTGAGTGTAGAACACTCAAAACTAAATAACGTTTCAATGAATATGCAGGTTTCCGATTTTCCTTAGAAAGGAGGTGATCCAGCCGCAGGTTCTCCTACGGCTACCTTGTTACGACTTCACCCTAATCATCTGTCCCACCTTAGGCGGCTGGCTCCTAATAAAAGGTTACCTCACCGACTTTGGGTGTTACAAACTCTCATGGTGTGACGGGCGGTGTGTACAAGACCCGGGAACGTATTCACCGCGGCGTGCTGATCCGCGATTACTAGCGATTCCGACTTCGTGTAGGCGAGTTGCAGCCTACAGTCCGAACTGAGACAAGCTTTAAGAGATTTGCGCACCCTCGCGGGTTGGCGACTCGTTGTACTTGCCATTGTAGCACGTGTGTAGCCCAGGTCATAAGGGGCATGATGATTTGACGTCATCCCCGCCTTCCTCCGGTTTGTCACCGGCAGTCTTGCTAGAGTGCCCAACTAAATGCTGGCAACTAACAATAAGGGTTGCGCTCGTTGCGGGACTTAACCCAACATCTCACGACACGAGCTGACGACAACCATGCACCACCTGTCACTTTGTCCCCGAAGGGAAAGCTCCATCTCTGGAGTGGTCAAAGGATGTCAAGACCTGGTAAGGTTCTTCGCGTTGCTTCGAATTAAACCACATGCTCCACCGCTTGTGCGGGTCCCCGTCAATTCCTTTGAGTTTCAACCTTGCGGTCGTACTCCCCAGGCGGAGTGCTTAATGCGTTAGCTTCGTCACTCAAGGGCGGAAACCCTCGAACAACTAGCACTCATCGTTTACAGTGTGGACTACCAGGGTATCTAATCCTGTTTGCTACCCACACTTTCGAGCCTCAACGTCAGTTACAGTCCAGAAAGCCGCCTTCGCCACTGGTGTTCTTCCATATATCTACGCATTTCACCGCTACACATGGAGTTCCACTTTCCTCTACTGCACTCAAGTTATCCAGTTTCCAAAGCAATTCCTCGGTTGAGCCGAGGGCTTTCACTTCAGACTTAAATAACCGTCTGCGCTCGCTTTACGCCCAATAAATCCGGATAACGCTTGGAACATACGTATTACCGCGGCTGCTGGCACGTATTTAGCCGTTCCTTTCTGGTAAGATACCGTCACACATTGAACAGTTACTCTCAATGTCATTCTTCTCTTACAACAGTGTTTTACGAGCCGAAACCCTTCATCACACACGCGGCGTTGCTCCATCAGACTTTCGTCCATTGTGGAAGATTCCCTACTGCTGCCTCCCGTAGGAGTATGGGCCGTGTCTCAGTCCCATTGTGGCCGGTCAGTCTCTCAACTCGGCTATGTATCATTGTCTTGGTGAGCCATTACCTCACCAACTAACTAATACACCGCGGGACCATCTCTTAGTGATAGCAAGACCATCTTTTAAACTAAAACCATGCGGTTTTAATTATTATACGGTATTAGCATTTGTTTCCAAATGTTATCCCCTGCTAAGAGGTAGGTTTCCCACGTGTTACTCACCCGTTCGCCACTCATTGCAATGTTGAAAATCAAATCTGAACAAGTTCTTCATATCATTTCAACCACAATGCGTTCGACTTGCATGTATTAGGCACGCCGCCAGCGTTCATCCTGAGCCAGGATCAAACTCTCAATTTAAAATTGAAAAGCTTGAGTATAACTCAATCTTTTTTTGTTGTTGTTTAACAGTTGTTAAACGAATTTACTAGCGAAATTGACTTCGCAAATGTTTGTATCTTCCATATTATAAATATGAGACACACCTGCACATTTGTTTCATCGAAACGTTATTTAGTTTTCAATGTTCTACTCATTGCCTCTCACGAGACAACTTAATTAGTATATCAAGTGGCTGATTAAATGTCAACAACTTATTATATTTAATTTCATCAACTGAGAAACGAATTAATCGCTTGCCCTTAGCCGACTTAAATAATATACTCCATTTCACATTCAACGTCAATAAGTAATTTTAATATTTTTAAACATTACTGATCAGATACTTCTAACTTACCCTACATAAAAGCTGACTAGGTACCTTTTTTAGCATGTAATACATCGGCTAAGAATCAATGTTTTTTAAAATTTAAAGATGAAAATTCCATTCAATAATTATTATTATTAGTTTGAAAAATTAATTAACATAATTTAATTATCGTTTCCAATTACCCTAATGATCATTTTAAATAAAAAAGGCCAAGACAAAAATGTCTTAGTCTTCATAAATATATTTAACAAAATTAACTACATTAACGATCGCGCTCAGAACCATGACCACTTAAAATCGAGTTTACTGAAGCAATCTCATTTGAATTGGTCCCATCTTCACCATCAGTTTTCTCTTGCTTATCACCACCTAACTCCGGCGCATCAGTTTTATATTCCGTTGACTGATTATTATTAGCCCCTAAAATAGTTTTACTTGAATCAACTTTTTTAAGTTGTTTCAATGCGGTGCTCTTCTTATATGATATATTTTTATTCTTGCTTTTTGGTATATCGCTCTTTGGCAAGAAACGTAGTAAGTTACCTTGTACTACCTTATCAGAATAACCCAAAGACTTCTCTACATACTTATCAGCTTCGTCAATTGCTAATTTTGCACGTGGATCTTGTTTTGGATTAATTTTAGTTCCGGTTGAAGTCACATAGTAGTTTGATCCGACACGAGTATATTCACTTGTTACCCAATTTCCATTTCTAAATGGTACAATCTGCTTATTTTGACTTGAAAATAGATCTTGCCCAAATTTAATTTGGTTATCGTCATTAACCCCTAAAAGATCTAACAACGTTGGCATGACGTCGATTTCTCCGCCATAAGTATGATTAATACCACCTTCCATTCCTGGAATATGAATCATAAACGGCACCTTTTCCCAATTAGTCAAATCAGTATCAGTAACCTTATTAGTACCCAATAATTTAGCAATGGCACTCTTATGATTTTCAGAAATACCATAGTGATCTCCATACAAGACAATCATAGATTTATCCCAAAGACCATTATCTTTCAAATTCTGCTCAAACTCTCCAAAAGCTTGATCTAGGTAACGTGCCGTTTGAACGTAGCCATCAACAGTCGCATCATCGGTATCTGTTTTACTAATTGAAATATTCTTTTCATCCAAATCATATGGATAATGGTTAGTAACCGTAATAACTTTTGAATAGAATGGTTGTGGCAACTTTTCAAGATAATTAGCAGTTCCCTTCAAGAAAAGCTTATCCTTCATTCCATACCCAACATTATAATCTGGGCTGTCAGAATTTTTATAGTAAGACTTTGAAAAGAAGTAATCATATCCCCAATTTTTATAGGTATTATCCCGATTCCAAAATGACGGAACATCCCCGTGGAACGCAGCACTGGTATAACCTTGTTGACTCATCAATGCTGGCATCGCTTGGAAAGTATTGGTTCCACCATAATTAGACATAACTGATCCTGAAGATGTCCCATACAATGATGTTTCAAGAATCAATTCTGCATCAGCCGTCTTACCTTGTCCCACTTGGTTATAGAAATTATCAAAAGACGTGGTATTTTGATCATGATAAAATGCATTCAAATTAGGCGTAACCTCTTGTCCATCCCAACGATAGTCCAACATGAATTGTTGGAAAGATTCCAAATGGAAGATAATAACATTCTTACCCTTAGCCTTACCAAAAGTAGTACTGTTAGCTAGGGTTTTATTTTCATTCACAAATTTCTTAATTTCATCTAGGTCTGAAGACTTAGCTTTTTTCACTTCACTCGCTTGCTCTTTGGTCTTCACAGCGTTGTAAGCAGCATATTCATTCAATCCCAAATATTTAACAATATAATTATTATCAAAAGTTCGAGTTAACAACCCCGATCGATCAGAGGAAGCCATTCCAAAGACCGCTAACATAGAAGCAATCCCTAATGCCGTTGTCAAAAGGGCAAAGCGTTTTTGTACAACGCCTTGATCGACCTTAACTATTTTGAAGATTAATAATAAAATTAAAATAATAATGTCGACGAAAACAATAAAATCAATCGGATGAATAATCTCACCAATTGCTTTTCCTAAATTATTTTGTACTGAACCACCAGCCTTCATAATATTTAATGAAATAAAATCTGAAAATTCACGATAATACAAAATGTTTGAAAAGAGCCATAATGATTGAATGAAATTAATAATAATCATCAACCAATAAGATAATTTTCCTCGGAAATATAGAGCAATCCCCAACAAAAGGACTGCCGTTGGGATTGGATTAACAATTAATAGAAATTGTTGTAACAATCCTTTTGCACCTAAGCTAAACTCTATTTGATAAGCCCAGTAAGTTTTTATGGTTACTAAAAGTACCGATAAAATCAAGAAACCAATCGTAGAGTTGAAATCAGGCCACCATTTTTTTATTGCTGACATAACCCGTTGCATGCCATATTCCTCTATTTCTTTGTTTTATTTTTTACTGACTATTTCTAACAATATTGACTCAATCTAAAACGAGCCTTAAAAAGATAATTTAAATTCTGACAAACGTTCATAGATTTCAACAGCCAAAGCATCTAAATCATCAAAAGCAAATTGGCTTTTATTCCGTCCTTCAGCTAAAGCAAATAAATGTGATGGCTGATCATAGCGTACTGTCACTACATTTACTCCATATAAATCAAAATTACGCTCTTGTAACGCTCTATCAGTGCTCATTTGCATGGCTTGTAGACGCTGAACGATTGTTGTTAACTCACTTGTATCTCTCACGATTTACTCCTTTGTACCGGTATGTTAAAAGCAATAATACCTACAAATAATCCAAAATAATAGGTAATAATACGCCAAATTAGCATGGCCAGTACAAGTGCCCCTGCATTAGGTAAAAAGCTACTAAAAATCATACTAAAGCCAACTTCAGCTCCTCCAGCCCCACCTGGGATCGGGAAAAGTGAAATCACCATTACAATCAAAATATGTAGTGACATGACAAAAATTAATTTGACATGGCTTTGACCCAGCGCTAACAAAATAAAATATGGAATCGCGTAATAAAATAACAATTGTAAAAGTGTCAAAATAATCACTTTACCCAAAGTTTTTAAGTCACGGCCCATTCTTAAACTCTCTTCATGAAAATTATCAATTTTATCCTGAGCTTTTCCATTCCAATTCTGATAACGCTTTTCACTAAACCAACGCACTGGTTTTAAGCACAATTCCACTAATTGATGCGTAACCTTAGGTGAATACATTACCAATAATAATACAGTCACCACAATTAAATGAATGATAAAGCCTAAAACTACAATTAAAGTCATTTGATGTAATTTCGTAGTTAAATATTGAAACCCAATGATTAAAGCAAAAATAAAATTCACTACAATCATACTTTGATAAACGACAAACTTCATCAATAACACCGAGCTTGCCCGGCCGACATCCATCCCCGTTTGAGCTAAGGCAATCAATTGCATTGGTTGTCCTCCACTCGAAAAAGGAGTTATCCCATTACCTAATTGTTCAACTAATGGCACTCGTATGGCATTATACCAACTAATTTTTCCTTTTTTAGAATCTATCATAATTTTCACAATCACAGCTTCTAACAATAAATAAACGATCATGGCACCCAAAGCAATGCCAATCCAGCCCCAGTTAAGCATTTTTAATGAATCCTGGAGTTGTTGGCTATCCACTCGGCGCATCGACCACCAAAAAATTATACCACCCAGCAATAACATCCCTACAAAAACCAAAGTATTTTTTCGCGACATGTTATTTCCTTTCTGCTTGCTCCTGATAAAACTTTTCCCACAAGCCGGCCACATAATCCTTTGAATAACGTTTTGAAGCTTCAAGTGCTTGGTTAATCATTTCTTGCTGTAACTTTGGATCAGATTGTAATTGCTCCAATTGCTTTTGCATCGCATCTCGATCAGGTGCTGCCAAATAATAACCTGCCAAGATTTCTTTATATAGATCTAAATCTCTTAAAATAGTTGGAGTTCCTGCACTAAATGCTTCTAAAGCTGACATTGGAAACAACTCATTAAAACTAGGTAGCAAAAAAACATTCGCCAAATTATAATAATTATTCATTTGATCTCGATCAACAATCCCAGGAAACTTCAAATTAGCAGGTGGATTTGATACAACCTTTTTCAATTCTTCATATCCGGCTGTTATTCCACCAAATGAGAACCCACCTGCCCAAATGAATTGCCATTGTGGATTATCTCGGGCTAATTGAATAAAATCAAAAATTCCTTTTCGTTCTTGAACTTGACCAACGCCAAGGATAATAAAATCATCCGTTTTATACCCCTGGTCTTGTCTGAAAATTTGTTTGTCTGTATTTTCAAGAGGATAAAATTCATCTTTTGTTACAAAATTAGGGATGTAAGTTACATCCTTTGTGGGAATCCCTGCTGCTTCTAATTTAGGAATAAAGGTTGGATTCACGACCACAATATGATCCATTCGCCGATAAAAGGCAAGAACATATCGATAAAAAATTTGCTTAAAAGGCCAAATTAATTTAATCGATCCTTCTAAGGTTTCGGGTAAAAAATGGACATAACCAATTTTACGACCTCGTCCTGGTAGAAAAGTATTTAAATAAAAACTTAAATTAATTGTATGATAATGACTAATATCAGCTTTTCCTAGTTTATTAATCTTAATCTCAAATTGATCGGTAAAACGGTCCTTAAGTAAATTAACTAATTCGCGATATGCTGAGCCCACCCCTTGGCCAGGAACCGTTTCTGCTGATGAAAACATTGTAATTTTTAACATTAGTCGTTCCTCCTATTTTTAAATATTCGGCGACTAAAAATCCGTGCATACTCAGCATCAGCATTTTCAGCCTCTTCTATATCTTCTTCATGATAAACCGCAATTGCCTCTTGATAGAAAGCCTCCACCCGTTGACCAAAAGTTCGTTCATCAATCTCATGCAAAATATTTGTCCGAGAATTCGGATCACCAATCGTCTGTTCATTTTGTGCGGCAGTTAAATACTTTAACATTGGTTCAACCAACTCATCGGTATCACTCACTAATGTCCCTAAATTATCATTAGTAATGACCGTATCTAAATAAGGACTATGCATAGCCACCACTGGTGTATTTCCTGTCATAGCTTCAATATAAGTTAACCCTTGAGTTTCACTTTCTGAGGCTGAAACAAAAACATCTGCCAAGCAATAATAACTATATGCCTTTTCATGATCAACATAACCAGTGAAAATTACATTATCCATAATTTCTAACGCAGCCGCATGATCATGAATAGCTGATTCCGCCGGGCCATCCCCTGCAATAATCAAACGAGCCTCTGGCATTTCTTCCAAAATTTCAGCAAAACTTTCCAAAACTGCTTCAATATTTTTTTCAAACGCTATTCGACCAAGCGATAGTACTATTGGCGTATCTGATGATAGCCCCAATTCTTCTCGTAAAGCCACGCTCTGATCTTCTTCATCAGTATGCAAGACTTTAACCCCTGTGGGAATAATTTCAATTGGTACTTTAATGCCATAATCAATTAATTGCGACCGCGTTTGTTCAGAAGGAGCAATCATTCCCGTTAAGCCATGAGTATAGCCCCTCAATATCACTCCAACACTTCCTGGACGAATAATTCGGCCGTTAAAAATATAATGAGTGTAATCTTCATAATTTGTATGATAAGTATGAACCACCGGAATGTGCAAAGCACGAGCAACTGACTTTCCAAATAGTCCTAATGAAAATTCCGTTTGTGTGTGCACAATATCCAAATTAAGTTCTTTAGAAATTTCTTGGACTTGTAATCCACCACGATAAGTTACCCGACGTTCTTTAAATCCCACAAAAGGAATACTAGCAAAACGATAAACGTTTGGTTCATCAATCCGCTCAGGTGCATTGGGATCAGTTGAAGTAAAAATATACACATGATGGCCTTGTCGTTCTAATTGTTGCCGTAACGTTTCAATTGAGGTCGCCACTCCTGAAAGTTGTGGTAAGTATGTGTCTGTAAAAATACCAACATTCATCGGTTAGCTCCTTTCTAAATGTAAAAACAATATTCTTACATAATAACAAAATTTAAGAACAATTTCCCGCTATTGCACGTAAAAAGCTCCATAGCATGATTATTAAATCAAAAACTAACCTCAATAGCTCATAAATAAAAACCACGTTATTCATCAGCTCCAGCACTGAAAACGCCTGCCATACCATGGCAAAAGCGAGGCCACGTTCAGCTAATTTAAAGCTTTCACGTACTTTTAACCTTTGCTAAATAAAGATTAATTTAAATATAATAGACTAGCTTTTTATTAAAAAAGAAGCTGAAGATCATCTCCAACTTCTTTACCATTAATTTAATTAAGATAGTTGATTTTCTTGCATAATTTTGGCAATAATTTCGTCCATAGCAGGGGTCTTAACCCACTCGATCCATTCCGGAATGGCTACCATTTCATAAATACGGAAATTTTCATTAACATAATTTTCATATTTTTCCACACTAGCAGAGTGTGGAATATTAATTTTCATAATCCGAACTTCTTTTAGCATGCCATGTTCGACCGCATATTCTGCTTGTCCATTATGCAATAAATTACCAATCTCATGATATTTTGTACCATCATTTCGTGTGATTTCTTCAACCACATCTAAGGTTTGAAAATCTGCCATACTTACTTAATTCCCACTTCAGAAATTACAACATCGGTAATGCGCTTAACATAGTTTTCAACTTCAACTTGAGTTGGTGCTTCTGCCATAATTCGCAACAAATTTTGAGTCCCTGAAGCTCGGACTAAGACACGCCCGTTATTACCCATTTCACTCTCAACTTCAGTAATCACTGCTTGTATTGCTTCATTCTGTAAAGCAGCTTTTTTATCTTGAACTTGAACATTCTCTAATTTCTGAGGATAAATCGTAACTTCGGCTGCCAGTTCAGACAACTTCTTACCAGTATCCTTCATAACATAAAGTAATTGTAGAGCTGTCAACATCCCATCACCGGTTGTTGCCCAATCTAAGAAAACAACGTGTCCAGATTGTTCACCACCAACGTTATATCCTGTTTTCAACATCTCTTCAACCACATAACGATCACCAACTGCAGTCTTAATAGATTTCATACCATTTTCTTCCAAAGCTTTGTACATTCCGATATTTGACATAACCGTTGTCACGACCGTATCTTTTTTCAAACGACCGTTTTCATGCAAATATTTTCCGGTGATAAACATAATTTTATCACCATCGACAATAGCTCCAGTTTCATCAACTGCAATCAATCGATCACCATCACCGTCAAATGCCAATCCAACTTGCGCACCCTTTTCAACCACCAACTCAGCTAATTTTTCAGGATGTGTTGAGCCCACTCCCGCATTGATATTAAGGCCATCAGGACTTGTTGCCATCGTCTCAAATTCAACTTCTTCATCCGCAAATAAATTTGAAACTAATCCACTCGTTGCTCCATTTGCAGCATCTAAAACGGCATGAATGCCCGTCAATTTTGAAGGAATAGTAGTTTGTAAGAATTCCAAATACTTAGCCACTCCCACTGGGAATTCAGTGACTGAACCAAGTCCCTCCGCTGAAGGACGAGGCAATGTGTCTTCCGGAGCATCAAGTAAGGCTTCAATTTCAGCCTCAATCGCATCTGATAACTTAAATCCATCAGAACCAAATAATTTAATTCCATTATCTTCTGCAGGGTTATGCGAAGCCGTAATTTGTGCCCCAGCGTCAGCTTGATCAGCTCGCACTAAATAAGCAACTCCAGGCGTTGATATAACACCAAGCTTCAAGACCTCAATTCCAATTGATAGGAATCCAGCAACCAAAGCACTTTCAAGTAATTGACCTGAAATTCTTGTATCACGTCCAACTAGTACACGTGGACGACGACCCGCTTCGGCATGTTGCGTCAAAATTGCTCCTGCAAAACGTCCTACACGAAAAGCCAATTCAGGCGTCAATTCTTTATTAGCAATTCCTCGTACGCCATCCGTTCCAAAATAATGTAAATCTGCCATTATACTTCTCCTAAATATATCTTTATTGTATTCATCAATTATTGTTTAGCTTCAATCTTGACCTGCACAGATTTATGATCTGCAGTCACTCCCTCAGGAATATCAAGATCAATCGTCTGTTGACTATTTTGAACTACATTACTCAAATCTACGGTTGCTGTTAAGCTCGAAACTTCAGCTAACTTTTCAGCATCACCAGAAAGCTTCAAAGAATTAATATCAGCAGTGATATCAAACTGACTGGCATCCCCATTTTTAGTCTCAATTTTTATGGGAACATCTTTCGTCCCTGTCCCTGCTTTAACGGGAATGCTAACAACTGCAGTTGCTGGAGAGATAGTCACATTGACCGCATTTCCGTTAACATCTACTGCTTGTAAGGCAACCTCTTTATTAGTACTTTCCTTAGTGTTGCGATTAAGTTGCACACTAGCCACAACTCGATTGACCGAAGCAACTGCAGTTTGTGAACCAACAATTTGGGCCGTAGTAACGCTTGATGTCACATCACCAACTTGATACCCATCTGCAATAGCCTCTTTATTATAGACAGTTTGTACTTTAAAGTTCTGAGTTGCACGTTTAGCAATATTTATATTAAACGTTTTCTCATTCAATTTATATGTTAATTCATGATTCAATCCGCTAACATTCAACGAAATTTGATGACTACCTTCTGAAAGGCCTTTTAAGTTTGCATAGACCTGAAAATTTTTCGTATTCATAGCTGCTGTAACTAAAGCAGATGGGCCAGTAATTTTCACGTCCACTGTTTCAGGCAAGCCCGTCACAATATAATTATCTGTGCTAATTCCCGAAATTTGTATAGGCATCGTTGATGTATCAGTTTTCTGCAATCCCAACCCGACTAACCCCGTCGAATTCTGTTTTTGCACCGCCGATGACCGACTCAGGGTTGTACCATCTACATAAATAGCTAACAAAACGGCCATTAATAGGGAAAGAATTAGATATACAATCTTACTAAAAGTCATTTTAAACATCTTAATTCTCCCCTCTTTTAAACCAATTCATGAAAAAGAGATTTTTGATCCAATCTTTCTTACCTTCTTGATTTACCAAATTTACCGTTAAGTATTTAATAAAATCATCGTGCGTTAGATCTTGCATCAACTCTGAATTACGCGTTAATGTAATCCCCCCCGTCTCTTCAGAAACAATGATCGTTAATGCATCGGTCACTTCAGAGATACCTACACCAGCACGATGCCTAGTTCCTAATGACTTAGGAATGGTCGTATTATCTGACAATGGTAAGTACGCTGCTGCAACCGCTAGCCGTTCGTCTTTAATAATCACGGCTCCATCATGTAGAGGAGTATTGGGAATGAAGGTATTAATCAACAATGCACCTGAAACAGAGGCATCAATTTTGATTCCAGTTTCGATGTATTCCTCCAGTCCCGTTTCCATTTCAATGGTAATTAAAGCACCAATCTTACGTTTTGCCATATATTGAACAGCTTCATCAAGTTGTTCAACTAATTTTTCCCCAACTTGATGATTTTGTTTCTTAAAAATTTGTGATCGTCCTAAATGTTCCAAGCCTCGTCGAATTTCAGGTTGGAAGACAATGACTAACATGATGACTCCCCAATTGATTAATTGGTCAGTTAACCATGAAATCACCGTCAAGCCAACATAAACAGCCACTAATTTAACCACGATTACAATGGCGACTCCACGGATCAATGTAATGGCTTTAGTTCCTTGCATTAACCGCATCAATTGATAAATAATAAACCAAACTAAAATAATATCAATTACGCGGACAAAATTAATACTCGTTAAAGATGCCACCCAATTCATGCAAAATTCCCCCTATCTTGTTTCATTCATAAGTAGTGCGGTCTCAGAATAGTTAACATCTTGACGTAACTTAACATCCGTTTCCAATGAAATAAAGTGTGCCGCAAAGAGATGTTGGATGGCTTCTCTTTGTGCTTTTAAACCAGCTAATTCCAAATTCAAACGCATCAATTGTTCACTCTTTTCCAGTTGTTCCGTTGACTGACGAGCTTTTCTAATTCGATTACGATATGAAATAATTAAGTTATGTGCCGTTTGATATTCACGTTTCATCTGTCTATCATTCATTGTTTCGAGTTGTATTTCTAAAGCCTTAATCGCAGCTTCGCAACTCGCAGTTCGTGCTAAATCAGATTCATCGCGAATTTGTTGATTTTCTTCATTCGTCAACCAAATTTTGATTGCACGCCAAGCCATTCGAGACCAATATTTAATTCGTTGTAAGTATTGAACTTGACCTGGCTTTTGCACAATATAATTTAAATTATTTTCCAAACGTTCAATCCGTTGAATCTCATTATTATAGACAAACTCCGAAATGGTATGTGCCTTCAATAACTGTTTCAAAGGAGTTAATTCAGCTTCTAAGGCAATTTTTCGCAAACGAACTTCTGATTCCAAAATTGGATTTAAGGCTTCACTGTTCATGTTTTCCAACTGTAATTGGCGAATTTGATGTTGATAATTCAAAACAATTTCATATATTAATGCTGCGTTTTCTTCACGATATTGTTGTTCCAGCATACGCATCGCCGACTGCAAGATATAAACCTGCGCACGTGGTTCAGACATGTGTTGAGCGACTTTTTTAGCTTTTTTAGCTTGTTTTTGAGTTGGTCTTGAAACCAACGGTAGCAATATAATCGCCGCTAACAATGAAATAATAATAACCGTTGCAGAAATAAACAGCATTAATCCCCGAGCTGGGAACGGAGTGTGACCGTCCGATAAGACAAGCGGAACTGATAAAATACC
Organism: Weissella koreensis KCTC 3621; assembly: GCF_000277645.1. The sequence goes on from NZ_AKGG01000014.1 coordinate 221,958, forward strand.
AGCCATTGTAACGGCCCCACGAACCCCACTTAATCCTGAAATAACTGCCGTCTTCCATGTTGGTGATTCTTCTTTATGTCGGTAAAATCGCCAATACTGATTTCCATAGGTCCATATAACTCGAATTCCAAAAATAATGAGCCAAGTTAATACTGCATACAAAAATACCATGGGAAGTGCAAGCCTTCCTGTATTATCAGCAAAGTCACTCATTGCAACTGGTAATTCAACTCCAAGGAGCACAAAGATTGCTCCATTAAATAAATAACCTAAGACATCCCAAGTTTGTAAACCAACTACGTGTAATTCACCGGTATAATTTACATTATTCTTGGTATGCAAATTTGAAATAACAGCGCCCACTACTACCGCAATAACACCAGAAGTATGGAAATGTTCCGCAATCAAATAAATTATAAAAGGACTAAATAGTTGAAGTACAACGACGAAGACGACATCGTGAATGCCACGACTACCAATAAAATCTAAAATCAAATTAATTAACGATATAATAATCGCCCCAATCAAAGCCCCCACTAAAGCCGTATATAAAAACTCCGTGGTCGCTTGCCAAGGTGAGAACGTTCCAGTTACCGCTGCTGCTAAAGCAAATTTAAAGGCAACCAACCCACTTGCATCATTAATTAAACTTTCTCCAGAAACCAAATGTAAAATTTTGCTAGGTAACTTCACGCTTTTAGCAATGGCTTGAACCGCAACTGGATCCGTAGGTGACAAGATTGCCGCTAAGGCAAAAGAAACCGGTAAGGATAATTCCGGTACAAACGTGTAAATCAAGAACCCACCCAAAACCGTTGTTAAGATCACTAAGATAATGGCATTTCCAAAAATCGGTCCTCTTAAGGCCCATAGTTCTCGTTTTGGAAACCGCCAAGCATCAGAATACAATAATGGTGCAATGAATAATAACAAAAACCAACTAGTATCTAAGTTAATTTGTACATTGAAACCTACTGCAACAATTAACCCCAAGGCAATTTCAATTAAACTAACTGGTAATTTAGGTAAAAGATGTGAAATTAGGTTACTTATTAAGACAATTCCCAGTAAGGCAACTCCAGTTTCAATTAATTCCATGGCAGCTCCTTTCTAGTATGGTGTGAAAAATACTATGCTCAGTTTAAGATTCGAACTTCAGTTTCAAGTTGCACTTCAAATTTTTGTGCTACTACCTCTTGAACATGGCGGATAACCCCAATATAGTCATCTGCCGTTGCTTGATTGACATTAACAATGAACCCAGCATGTTTGGTTGAAACTTGCGCTCCACCAATGGTAAAGCCTTGTAATCCAGCATCCATAATTAAGCGTCCCGCATAGTATCCTTCAGGGCGCTTAAAAGTTGACCCACATGAGGGATATTCTAAGGGTTGCCGCAAGGCACGTCTTGTATTGAAATCTTCCATCAACATCTCAATCGACTTAAATTCGCCTGGCTTTAATTGGAAAGTTGCATCTAGGATCACATCCCCTGTTCTTTGAACCAGGCTATGTCGATAACCAAATTCAAGTTCAGCTTGTTGATAAACTTTAATTTCATTGTCAGGAGTTAGGACAGTAATCGAACTAATCCAATCAGCTGACTCGCCACCATAAGCTCCAGCGTTCATGTAAACTGCCCCGCCGACAGAACCCGGAATGCCAGCGGCCCACTCGATTCCGGACAAATTGGCCTCTAAGGCAGCCTGAGTAACATCAATAAGGGCCGCTCCTGCTCCGGCTTTAATCAATTGATCAGTTACCTCAATTTTATTCAAATGACTTAAAAAAATGACAATTCCTTTTAAGCCAGCATCCCCAATTACTAAATTAGAGGCATTGCCTAGAACCGTGATGGGCAAATTTTCACTATGGGCAAATTCCAAGACATTCATTAATTCTTGAACATGGTGGGGCCAAAACGCCCACTCAGCGGGTCCTCCAACTTGGGTGTTCGTATAGTTAGCTAGCTTTTCTTGGCTTTTAATATCAAATCCAGGAAACTTAGCTTGTAAATTAACACTCATCTCTTGTCCTCCTAAATTACTTTTACTAAACTCTTAAGTGGATCAACCCCAAATTCTTGAGATTGTTTCAATAAGATTTGTGCTGCCGCCAAAGTATCGTCTAAGGCGTGGTGATGGTGATGCAATGGAATTTCCAATGCTTCGGCCACAGTGTTTAATTTATGATTAGTTAGTTGTGGGTACAACCGACGTGACGTTTTAACCGTATCAAGTGACAAATAATGTGGTGTAGGTAAGTGATAATATTCCAAAGTTGCTTTTAAAACACTGTTATCAAACGCCGCGTTATGGGCAACTACTAATTGTTCACCAGTATAAAATTGTTGTATTTTCTGCCACACTAACGGGAATTGAGGCGCATCTTCTACATCTTGTGGATGAATCCCATGGATGTTAATGTTTTGCTGACTAAAATCAGTCGGTGGTTTTAGTAAAGAATAAAACTCATCCACAACTTGATCATCACGGACTACCACCACCGCAATTGACACGGCACTATATCTTTTGGCATTTGCCGTTTCAAAATCCATGGCAATAAAATTCATAATTATTTTCCTTCTAAAATCATATCAATAGTTTCTACTAATTCACCATGCGCATTCACAATCTTTTGATTAGAATCTTCGATGTATTTAAAATTCATTTTCTCATAGAGATGACGCGCCCGTGAATTTTGCACCTGAACAGACAAGAAAAGTTGTTGACTAGAACTAAAATTAAAGAACCAGTCTAAGACTGTTTCCATTAATGCTTTTCCAAGGCCTAAACCTTGAACTTGATTTAAAATTGCAACTCCGATTTCAGTAGTTAATTCTTGATTTGGTAAGGCTGTTAAAATACCATATAAATGATCTTGTTCATCAACAACTACCAACATTAATGCATCCGTGGAAACTTGAATTTCCGACAAACTATTTGCCAATTGATCAGGACTAACAGTATCTAAATGTTCAATCACCTCAAAAGTGGTTGACTCTTCTTGTAATTTCAATAATAAATCAATAATTGCTTGAGCATCCTCTGGTTGTGCCCCACGAATATATAATTCCATTTTAATCTTCCATGTCTTGAATCATGGCTGCTAATCGTGAATTAGGACTACTAATCTCAACGTTTCGTAGATCTCCGCTTTCATCATCAGTCAACCTTTTTAGTTCAACTTGAATTACGTCCTCGGGCAAAAGGTCTTGAATGTATTCTGCCCATTCAATCAAAACGACACTGTCTGGGCGGAAATATTCTTCCAATCCTAATTCATCCGCCCCACCCTCTTCACCTAACCGATAAACGTCAAAATGATAGAGTGGAAATTCAACAGTCTCATATTCACGTACTAAGGTAAAAGTCGGGCTTTTTAAAGGGCGCTTGATTCCGAGAGCACGCGCAAATCCTTGGGTAAAAGTTGTTTTACCCGCTCCTAAATCACCTTTCAATAAAATAATGGTTCCTGCTTTAATTTTTTTAGCTAGTTCTCCAGCCAATGCTTGGGTCTCTTCAACCGTTTTTACAATTCTTTTCATAATGGTAATTATATCATTTTTAAAGATATTGGTCTGCTCCCAGCCAAAAACTTGATGCAACCAAATCTCTGCATTGGTATTAAAAAAGGCTGGAATAAAAAATCCCAGTCTTTATAGACGCTTGAATCAAATCGTTCTAATAGTTTATCTTTTGTTCAACTAAAGCCTAACGATTTTCAACAGCTTGTGCGGCTGTAATAATAGCCGTCTTATAAACATCTTCTTCATTAGCTCCTCGTGAGAGATCAGAAACAGGAGCAGCCAAGCCTTGTAAGATCGGTCCTACAGCTTCAAAGCCACCCAAGCGTTGAGCAATTTTGTAACCAATATTTCCTGATTGTAAATCAGGGAATACAAAGACATTAGCATGCCCAGCTACCTTTGAATCAGGTGCTTTCGAAGCAGCCACGCTCTCAACGAAGGCTGCATCAAATTGTAATTCTCCATCTAAAGCTAAATCGGGATCCATTGAATGTGCAATTTCAGTAGCTTCTACCACTTTATTAACTTGTGGTGCTGCAGCTGAACCCTTTGTTGAAAATGATAACATAGCTACCTTAGGGTCAATCCCAAAGACTTGAGCTGTTCGAGCAGATTGAATTGCAATCTCGGCCATAGTTTGCGCATCTAAGTCAATATTGATGGCTGCATCAGCGAAAATGTAACGTTCGTCACCCTTTTGCATTACAAATGAGCCAGAAATACGCTTTGAACCAGGCATAGTTTTAATGATTTGCAATGCTGGTCGAACCGTATCACCTGTTGGATGTGCGGCTCCTGAAACCATTCCGTCGGCCTTATGCAAATAGACCAACATCGTTCCAAAATAATTAACGTCCTTCAACCATTTTGTTGCAGTATCTGCATCAGTTTTACCATTTCGACGTTCAACTAAAGCATTTACCATTGCTTCGTGCTCAGCTTCTGGATATTCAGCAGGATCAATAATCTCAATCCCTGTTAAATCAAAATTCTCAGCTTGCGCAACTGTTTCAATTTCTTTGCGATTTCCCAATAAAATTGGTTGAACCAAATGATCAGCCAAAAGTCGAACAGCAGCACCTTGAATGCGAACATCCTCTCCCTCAGGGAAAACTAAAGTTTGATGTTGATCTCGTACCTTATCAGCTAATTGTTCAAAAAGTTCCATGATTGACTCCTTTTTATTTAACATTATCTATAAATTGTGATGAGCGCGTTTACATTCCTATTATCGCAAATAATGAAGTGTTTTGACAAGTGAAACTTTGCACCAAGTTTTTAATGTATAGTTTGTTGGCTCCAATCAATAGGTTGCGTCTGATGATCAATCAAATATCGATTGATTTGTGAAAATGGTCGGCTACCAAAGAAGCCCCGATAAGCGGATAATGGGCTTGGATGCGGTGCCATTAAAATTAAATGGTTCGAATTATTAATGAAATCTACTTTTTGAGCGGCCTGCTTACCCCACAATAAATACACTAACGGCTGATTTCTTTCATTAATTACATTAATCACTGCATTAGTTAACCGTTCCCAAATTAAATTTGCATGCCCATTTCGTTTTCCAGCAGGAACTGTTAAAATCGTATTTAAAAGCAGAACCCCTTGCTTAGCCCAAGCCGTTAAATCACCATTCTTCGGGGCTGGTTGTGATAAATCATTTGTTAATTCTTTATAAATATTAATCAATGATTTCGGTAAGCCTTGCTCAGCGGGAACCGAAAAACTAAGTCCCATAGCTTGACCTGCATTTGGATAAGGGTCTTGACCGATAAGGATCACTTTAGTATTGGCTAAGGAAGTCAGGGTAAAAGCATTAAAAATTTGATCGCAGGCTGGATAAACGGTCTCATTTTTATAAACCTCTTCAATAAAGGCATCCAAATCCGCCCAATATTTAAGATCTAGTTTTTTATTTAAAGGTTCCCACCAATCGGTTCTTTGTAGGGCATCTAAATTTGACATTTTAATCTCGCTTTCTATCTCCAAGGGGGGCACATATGATTCATCTAATTTTACATCAAACTCAAGCTACTCAACAATATGGTTCTAGTTGGGTCACTGATCAAACTGATCAAATATTTTATTTTTTACGCGGACAACTTCATAAATATTATTATCAACTTCAAATTAATGATAATAAAAACATGTTTCTAGCGGAGATTAAACAAGCGTCTACCGGAATAATCCCACGCTTTAAAATTCAGGCTGGTCAGAAAAAAATTGGTTCATTTGGTTTAGCATTACCAATGCATGAAATTATATATATTCAACGAATTAATTGGATTGTTTTAGCTCATCCTAAAAAACGAGAATATTTTATTTTCCATGGTAAAAAACTCTTATTACATGGATATTTAAATAATAAAAAGCAACTACAAATGGATATCCACCAAACATCCGATCAAGCGCTCTTGGTTTTATTGACTGCCTTTTTAGACCGTTATCAACAAACAATTCTTCCTTTGAGCTTGCCACAAAAATTCAAATTAAACTATCATCAAAGATCATTCAATCCTGCCTTCAACCCTCAATTTAAAAATAATTATCAAACAAAGATTCGTCGGCGTTAAGCTAATTTTAGTTTGTAATGAAGAAAGCTTATTAATTAAAAAACAAAAAGAGGCCAAGACATATTCTTGACCTCTTTATTTATTTTATACATTCGTACATATCAAATTAATTTTGATAGGGGGATTGAGGAATTACTAACAAAAGCAATAAGTATAAAATCCCAAACGGGAAGAATCCCGTGAAAATTATCAACAGCAAGTAGATAATTCGTAAAATTTGAGGGTTCCAGCCAAAGTACTCAGCTACGCCCCCCAATATTCCAGCTAAAACTCGGTCTTGATTTGAACGATAAATTCTTTGTTTCATACTCCATACTCCTTTTTATTTGATGACAATATTGCCAAACGAGGTTTGGGCAATCACATTAAAGGTTGGTTTTTCACCAACTTGGGCTTTTAAATTATCTGAGCCCATTTGAACTTGATGATCTCGTAAAATTCGAATAGACCCCATTGTGGTATGCCCATTCAGATGATAACTGGTTTCCGGCTTAAAGCGAACATTAATATTTCCCAAAGCAGTTCCAAAATCAAGATCATTTAAAACTTGATCCCATTCTAAGGATAGGTTCCCAGCATTCACATCAAAGTCTCCACTACCACTAACATCAACACCATTGACATTTCCTGCAGCAATATTCATTTTGAAATCGGCATAAACCTGACGCAAAGTTAATTCACCAGCCGACACTGATCCTTGCAAAATCTTATTAACAGTGACATCTTTTAAATTAGCTTTTCCTGCACGCAGATCCAGCCGTACATCTTGACTATGTACACGATTCACATGTAACACGCCGGCTGAAACCGTCAAATTTAAATGTTGTTCTAAGGCTAGATCAGTGATAAAAACTTCACCAGCATTGAGTTTCAAATTTAGGTCACCTTGATAAGCCATGGGTAATTCAATTTTGATTACATTCCTAAAGCGACTACGCGTTGTTTCCTTAAAAATACTAAACAGTCCCCACCCTGATAAACGAGGTGTAGTTATATTATAACTCTTTAGACGATCATCAATTTTTACGGCTAACTCAGGATGTTCATGATTAAAAACTTGTTCTACCTTAGGAGTAGACCCTTGCCCTGCGACAATAAAAACCTGCCCTGCGAATACATTGACATTAATTTCTTCATATTCATTACCAGTTTTTAAAACACTAGGGAGATTTTTATTTTGTTCACCATTAATCATTTCAATGATTGGCGTCAAGTCACCCAAATCCTGCATCACATGTTCAATTGCTTTATCTTCTGCAATTTGTGGGTGAGCAATCCGGTAATCTCTTAAAGCTTCATTAGCATCAGCCAAGACTTCTTGTTTAAATTCTTGTAAAGGTAAAATCATTTCATAATCAGCAAAAATCCCATTAATCTTTTGTTCTAATTCTTGATTCATAGGCTTTCCCCCATTAATTCATCAATCGTTTTTTTAGCAAACGCCCACGCCGTTTTCTCAGCTTTTAATCGATCTTTGCCAGCATCCGTTAAAGTATAGTACTTTCGTCGGGCGCCCTGAGTCTCATTTCCATAATAGCTATCAACCAGCCCAGCCTTACCTAATCGACGAAAAACCGAATAGAGAGTTGCTTCATTTAATACATATTCTTGATTAGTTAGTTCGGCAATATCGTGGGCTATCCGATAACCATAAGAATCACCTTGTTGTAAACGATTTAAAACGATCGCATCAGTATGACCACGAATTAAATCTTTTGATAACTCATTCTCCATTTAACATTACCTCACTATATAAATTACTATATCACGCACTACTATTTGTGTCAAAGTAATTTGCAACTATCAATTGTTTAGATTTAATTATAGAAATAAAATATTTATAGCTTAACGAAACTATACAAGCGTAATCACCACCCTCGCTCGTTTGAGCATGGTATAATTAGCTTATTATTAATAAGTGTAAAAATCCCCGACCTGCTTAGATGTAATCTGTCTGAAGTAGCGTTCGTTTAATCCAAGGAGGAACGGTTTTACTCATGAGTGAATTAGAGTACGCCTTAACAGTTTTACAAAACCAAGGAATAAAAAAAACAACCCAACGTCTGAATATTTTGGATTACCTCATTCATCATCGAATTCATCCCAGCGCAGATATAATTGCTAAAAGCTTAAAAATGAATTTAACCACTGTTTATAACACTTTAGAGATATTAATCAGTAGCAAATTAGTTTATGTAATTGATAATAATCAAGATGGTAGAAAGCATTATGATTATTTTGGTCACCCTCACTACCATGTTTTATGTCGAAATTGCGGTAAAATTGTTGACGGTTCTAATATTGATCTGCATAGTTTCCCCAATCTAGCTCATGAAGCTAGCAATTTTTTAATTGAGCAAACCAGTTTGGAATTTATTGGTCTGTGTGAAGATTGTCAAAAATTATTAGGTCTCACTGAAAATAACTAATAATAATTCTCAAAATTGAATCTAGGTATCTCATTGCAATTTTAAAGGCTAGGAAACATCCTAGTCTTTTTTTATTGATCCGATTGATTTAATCTAACAAAAAAGAGCTCCTAATTTAAGAGCTCTTAACTATTCGATGTTAGCATCAACCATAATTATTTTTAGATGACCATCAAAGCTATTCTAAAATTAACTTTCGCCTTGATTAAGCTCCATCAAGCGAGCGCGTAGATCATCATCATAAGCCGTCAAATAAAGGCCATATTTCCCACGTTTCATCAAAACGTTCAAGACATTTGCAATAAAGTCTTGATACTCTTCCTTACTAAATTGGCGATCTTTGCGCTTCTTAAAGATTTCCTTATGTGAATATTTCTCTGGGATAATCGTCATTGAATCAGTCTCAGGATCATAACCAAAGGAAGGTCCAATAATCATACCAACATAATTCAAATCAAAGCCTTGTAAGGTATAAATAGTCCCTACTTGTGTGATTGAACCTTCGCGTTTGGCCCAATGTGTTCGTTGAGGATCCCACTCGTCCCAAGGCAAACTAAAGGTATCCATCTCAACATTGTGTCGTCCATCAATACGTGGAAAGCCTGAAGTTGCAACTACTCGACTCATCCCAACTTCTTTATTCTTACTTTTGATTTCTTCAAATAGTCCACCAGCGGTGTTGAACATTTTAAATTCAAAATCACTATTATTAGGAAATGATGTTAGTGGCTTTTGAGCCGTTAAATCATCCATCCAGGCAACTTGTTTATCACTCGCTACCATTCTGTATTGAAAATTCATATCAAACATCTTATATGGATGGTTACCAATCGTTTTAAATAATAGTTCTTGATCCCAATACATTTTTGATTGGAAAACTTGAGCAAAATCGTACACAACAACGACAACCTTCGCTAAATTCATTAAATCAGTTAATTGGTTCTCACCTCGATAATGAGCATATGGTTCTGATTTTGAATATAGTAGATGTGCTTCATCCACAAAAATGATGTCATATTTTTTATGATTTTTTTGGGCATCATTAATCAATGCGGTTGGCCGCCGAATTGATTTGACATTCATATTTGGAATTGATTCACCCAAATCCTGATAAGCTTTATACAATTCCGGATGATTAACTACTAAAGCAGTCTTATAACGCTGATCCGTCATATACTGACGAACAAGTTCCATCAAGACTACAGACTTTCCAGTTCCTGCAGCACCTTGAATTACAGCGACTGAATGTAAATTCTGATCCAATCCTTGCTTAATATAATCATTAATATTTGTAATAACGTTTTTCTGATCTTCTGAAAGATCATCTACAAAAAATTGTGCTTTTAATATTTTATTCATTGATTTATTACCCCTAATCTAGTCTATATTTTAGCATAATTTTAAAGCTTGCTTTCATTAAAAAACTAAACAAAATGATCTAGTTCCTTTCTAAATTTTGGATAACTCGATGGGCCTCTTGAAACAAATCTTCAATAATTTGTTTCACTGGCCGGCGTGTTTTAATTAACCCCGCAATTTCACCAGCCATAATCGAACCATTTTCCATATCACCATCAAAAGCCGCTTTAGATAAAGAATGTAAAACTAATTTTTCTAATTCATCCCACGTGGCTCCATCTGCCTCTAGAGCTATATATTTTTCAATCATCGGATTTTTTAACGATCGAACGGGAGCCCCCGCTCGTTGGCCCGTCACTGTCGTTGATGTATCATTGGCGTTAATGATTGCCAACTTGAAAGCCTCCGAAATCGGTGTTTCATCCGCCGTTAAGAAAAGTGTTCCAACTTGCACTCCCTGTGCACCAAGAGCAAATGCAGCAGCTACCCCACGGCCGTCCCCAATTCCACCTGCTGCAATCACTGGAATTTTTACCGCTGAAGCTACTTGAGGGACCAAAGCCATAGTGGTAGTAGATCCAATGTGCCCACCAGATTCCATACCTTCAGCTACAACTGCCACCGCACCAAGCGCTTCCATCTTTTGTGCTACTTTAACTGATGGAATGACAGGGATCACTTTGATACCTGCGGCCAATAATTCTGGCATATAACGTTTTGGAGTCCCAGCCCCGGTCATGACAATTGGAACTTTTTCTTCAATAATGACCTTAACTAAATCAGCAATATTGTCCATCATTAACATCAAATTCACCGCAAAAGGTTGATCGGTTTCAGCCTTAATCTGGCGGATTTCAGACCGTAAACCTTCAGGATTCATCCCCACTGAAGTTAAAACGCCCAGGCCACCAGCATTGGCAACGGCAATCACTAATTCATGTGTAGAAATTCGAGCCATTGATCCTTGAATTAGTGGATATTTAATTCCTAAAATTTCTGTTAACTGTGTCATGCACCTATCCTCTTTTCTAATGAGTCATGATCTAACATAATATTTTACCTTTAATCATAAATTATACTCTGAGTATTTTATAACAAAGTGAAAAGTATAACAATATATCTAAATCCGTTATAACTACTTACCATTTATGTTATGTGACTAATTATTGGTATATTTATCAAAACAAGCGTAAAATTATAGGTGTTCATAAGTTACGGATCTTTCATATAGTAAAGGAGTGTATTTTTATGTCAAAAGTTGCGATTGTTACTGGTGCGGCCCAAGGAATTGGACTTGCTATTGCAAAACGTCTCTATCAAGATGACTTTAAAGTCGCCTTGGTTGATTATAAAATTGATGCAGCTCAAACAGCGGCAAACGAGCTTGGGGAAAACGCCATTGCGCTTCAAGCCGATGTTTCTAAACGTGATGACATGTTTAGAGCAATCAAGGATACGGTTGAAAAATTTGGTGATTTAAATGTTTTGGTAAATAACGCCGGTTTAGGACCTACTACTCCAATTGATACGATTACTGAGGAACAATTCAAGCAAGTTTATGGCGTCAACGTTGGTGGCGTCCTCTGGGGAACTCAAGCCGCACATCAGGCTTTTAAAGAACTAGGCCATGGTGGAAAGATTATCAATGCTACTTCACAAGCTGGAGTTGTTGGTAATCCTGAATTGGCCCTTTATTCTGGAACTAAGTTTGCGGTTCGAGGTATTACTCAAGTAACTGCTCGTGATTTGGCAGAGGAACACATTACTGTCAACGCCTACGCTCCTGGAATTGTTAAAACGCCTATGATGTTTGACATTGCTCACGAAGTTGGCCAAAATGCAGGTAAAGATGATGAGTGGGGAATGCAGCAATTCGCTAAAGATATCGCATTGAAGCGCTTATCAGAGCCTTCAGATGTAGCAAATGTTGTTTCATTCTTATCTGGACCGGATTCAGATTACATCACTGGTCAAACTATTATTGTCGATGGTGGGATGCAATTCCATTAAAATCATAAATAAATTTAAAACAAAGCATCTACTGGTTAATTCAATCTGGCAGATGTTTTTTATTTTGCTTTATCAAAAGCTGTTAATCGTTATCAAAAGCCTTCAATGTAAAAGTAGCTTACCGCTGTTGAGAAAATTTCACTTACGAAATATTATACTTGAACCTTTGCCACAAAATAAAAAACGAAATCCTAGCTAAGCAATTCCGTTTCATTAATCTTTATTTAATCAAACGAGCGATATTTTCAGCCGTTCGCTCCAAATTTTTAACACTCTCTGCTAAAGCTGATTCAAGCGGAACAGCCCCCGGTACAATACTGAAAATGGCATCCATTCCCAAATCATACAACGCCTCACTCCCCTGACCAACAAAACCAGCTAAACCAATGACTTTGGCCTCAGGTGCTACTTTTTTCACCACCTTTGTGGCGCCCATTGGTGCTTTACCAAACTGTGTCTGGAAATCAATTGATCCTTCACCCACAAAAGCATAGTCGGCACCTTGAGCCTTATTCGCCAAATCCACGGCATCAATTACTAAATCAATTCCGGAGCGAATTTGAGCTGGGGTAAAGGCCAAGAAGCCAGCTCCTAATCCCCCAGCAGCTCCAGCCCCTGCCACATTAGCTATCTTAATTTGAAGTTGCATTTCTAAAATATGAGCATAGTTTTTCAACGCTTCATCCAATTGAGCAACCATCGCTGGTGTGGCGCCTTTTTGTGGACCAAAGACCGCAGAAGCACCATTGTCCCCAATTAAAGGATTAGTAACATCTGCAGCAAGTAAGATTTCTGAACCCGCTAAACGAGGATCTAAGTTAATCATATCAATAGACTGTAAATTGATTAAATCAGCTCCCCCTCGAGCTAAGGGTTGATTTTGATGGTCTAAAAAGCGTACTCCTAATGCTTCAGCCATCCCCACGCCACCATCATTTGTTGCTGAGCCACCTAATCCAATGATAAAACGACGCACATCATGATCCAAAGCATCCTTTATCAATTGACCAGTTCCATATGTGGTCGTAATCAAGGGATTCATAGTTTCCGTATTGACCCACTGTAAACCTGAAGCAGCGGCCATTTCAATCACAGCTGTTTTTCCGTCACCAAGAATTCCATACGTCGCCTTAACCGGAACTTCCAATGAGTTCAAAACGGTTGCTTCAATCAATTGACCATCAGTAGCGTCAACAAGCGTTTGTACCGTTCCTTCACCACCATCGGCCATGGGAACTAATGTATAATCAGCATCCGGAAAAACTTTCCCTAGTCCACGTTGAATCGCCCTAGCAGCATCTTGCGCTGTCAAACTACCTTTAAATGAATCAGGAGCAATTATAAATTTCATTTCTATACCTCATCTATTAAATTATTATTCTTATAATTAATATTATGGGCTAAAATTATCTTTTTGACCAAAAAGATTAATAAAAGATAGACACAAGTTCCACTAAATTAAAATATTCATCATTTTAAAATAATAAAAAGCCTCCATTATTAAAATGGGGACTTATTTTGTTTATTTTTAATTTAGCTTTCTTTACTTCAAAAGATATTTAGCATCAAAGTCTGGATCCTGTGAAGTTAAAATTTTAGGACCATCTTCAGTAATAGCAACCACGTGTTCATATTGAGCAGACCATGAACCATCAATTGTGCGAACGGTCCAACCATCTTCTGCAGATGTTTCGACTTCCCAACTTCCCAAATTAACCATCGGCTCAATGGTAATCGTCATTCCCGGTTGTAATCTTAATCCTCGACCAGCGACCCCATCATGTAGCACTGTTGGTTCTTCATGCATAGTTGGTCCAATTCCATGCCCAGCATAATCAATAACATTTCCGTAGCCATTTTCGTCCTCGATATAATGATTCATGACTGCCCCAATATCACCCAAGCGATTCCCAACTTGAGCTTGGTCAATTCCCAAATACATGGCCTTAAAGGTCACATCCATCAATTTTTGAACCTCTGGACTAACATTACCAACTGCATAACTCCAAGCTGAATCAGAATAGGCTCCATTTAATTCTACAACAGTATCAACCCGCTATTTTTGGATCTTGTAAAGCTACAAAAGGTATTCCTAGTCCTTGCTTAGATCTAACATCACTATTCAAGTGCCTGCCCTCTTGAATTAATGAATGAATTAAAATTTCGAAATTTTCTGGGCTTTTTATAGAATCTAATAATCCTATCTGCAAAACCTTTAGAGTATCAGCATGATGTGCAAAAAAATCATTATTATTTTTTCCACCAGGAATAATGCCATATTGAACATGATATGACATTAAAGTTGTTGTAGTTACAGTTCTGGTTGCTATATTGGCTGTTCCAAAAATCCAGCCTAATATTGGATCATGCCCTAAAGTAGAAAACCTATGCCCTTTTCCTCCACCCAAATTTTCACCAAACATTTTAGAATTATTTTGAGTATCAAATGGAACTGGATTACTATCAATCTCTGCAACCGTCGTATGATAGTATCCTTTCCTTCTTAAATCTCTATTAATTTTATCTTTTACTCCTCCATGAGAATTCTCAGCAGCCTCTTTATCACTCAATCTAGAACTTTTAGTATATTTATTAATTTTAGCAGCAAAGATTTCTTGTCTGACCACCTGCAATCCAGTAGCTAAGAATAATACCATCAAATCTGTCTTATTGGTTATTCCCGTCCTCTTCATGAATTCCCGATCAATATCTTCTAATATATCTGGAGTATCATTCAAAAATTCAGCTACCCGAGTTGTCTCGTCAATAACCTTATTTTGATCTTCTAGTGATTTACCAACTAAATCAAACGATTCAGTTTCTTTAACTACATTATTTTTTTCTTCAATTTTTTTTAACCTATTTAACTTATTCATTTCATTCTATATTCCTTTAGATACATAAATTTATAATCATTGAATAGCTCTTCACATTAACTATATTAATATATACTTTAATTTCATAATCTTATTCTAAAATGATTCTAGATGTTTAATTATTTTTTTCTATATATATTTATCATTTCCTCACTTTTTCATTAATGATTTTTTATATATTAATTTAATTATATATATTTTTAGTATATTATTTGTAATCA
>NZ_AKGG01000015.1 GCF_000277645.1 Weissella koreensis KCTC 3621
GAATATGCAGGTTTCCGATTTTCCTTAGAAAGGAGGTGATCCAGCCGCAGGTTCTCCTACGGCTACCTTGTTACGACTTCACCCTAATCATCTGTCCCACCTTAGGCGGCTGGCTCCTAATAAAAGGTTACCTCACCGACTTTGGGTGTTACAAACTCTCATGGTGTGACGGGCGGTGTGTACAAGACCCGGGAACGTATTCACCGCGGCGTGCTGATCCGCGATTACTAGCGATTCCGACTTCGTGTAGGCGAGTTGCAGCCTACAGTCCGAACTGAGACAAGCTTTAAGAGATTTGCGCACCCTCGCGGGTTGGCGACTCGTTGTACTTGCCATTGTAGCACGTGTGTAGCCCAGGTCATAAGGGGCATGATGATTTGACGTCATCCCCGCCTTCCTCCGGTTTGTCACCGGCAGTCTTGCTAGAGTGCCCAACTAAATGCTGGCAACTAACAATAAGGGTTGCGCTCGTTGCGGGACTTAACCCAACATCTCACGACACGAGCTGACGACAACCATGCACCACCTGTCACTTTGTCCCCGAAGGGAAAGCTCCATCTCTGGAGTGGTCAAAGGATGTCAAGACCTGGTAAGGTTCTTCGCGTTGCTTCGAATTAAACCACATGCTCCACCGCTTGTGCGGGTCCCCGTCAATTCCTTTGAGTTTCAACCTTGCGGTCGTACTCCCCAGGCGGAGTGCTTAATGCGTTAGCTTCGTCACTCAAGGGCGGAAACCCTCGAACAACTAGCACTCATCGTTTACAGTGTGGACTACCAGGGTATCTAATCCTGTTTGCTACCCACACTTTCGAGCCTCAACGTCAGTTACAGTCCAGAAAGCCGCCTTCGCCACTGGTGTTCTTCCATATATCTACGCATTTCACCGCTACACATGGAGTTCCACTTTCCTCTACTGCACTCAAGTTATCCAGTTTCCAAAGCAATTCCTCGGTTGAGCCGAGGGCTTTCACTTCAGACTTAAATAACCGTCTGCGCTCGCTTTACGCCCAATAAATCCGGATAACGCTTGGAACATACGTATTACCGCGGCTGCTGGCACGTATTTAGCCGTTCCTTTCTGGTAAGATACCGTCACACATTGAACAGTTACTCTCAATGTCATTCTTCTCTTACAACAGTGTTTTACGAGCCGAAACCCTTCATCACACACGCGGCGTTGCTCCATCAGACTTTCGTCCATTGTGGAAGATTCCCTACTGCTGCCTCCCGTAGGAGTATGGGCCGTGTCTCAGTCCCATTGTGGCCGGTCAGTCTCTCAACTCGGCTATGTATCATTGTCTTGGTGAGCCATTACCTCACCAACTAACTAATACACCGCGGGACCATCTCTTAGTGATAGCAAGACCATCTTTTAAACTAAAACCATGCGGTTTTAATTATTATACGGTATTAGCATTTGTTTCCAAATGTTATCCCCTGCTAAGAGGTAGGTTTCCCACGTGTTACTCACCCGTTCGCCACTCATTGCAATGTTGAAAATCAAATCTGAACAAGTTCTTCATATCATTTCAACCACAATGCGTTCGACTTGCATGTATTAGGCACGCCGCCAGCGTTCATCCTGAGCCAGGATCAAACTCTCAATTTAAAATTGAAAAGCTTGAGTATAACTCAATCTTTTTTTGTTGTTGTTTAACAGTTGTTAAACGAATTTACTAGCGAAATTGACTTCGCAAATGTTTGTATCTTCCATATTATAAA
>NZ_AKGG01000016.1 GCF_000277645.1 Weissella koreensis KCTC 3621
TATTTTTTAATCTTTATCTATATATAAAAGATACACTTTTGATTATATAAAACCTAAATAATTACATTATTTATAACGTTCTTTAATACATAATTTAATATAAAATAATCGAGACCTGTAACTCATACCGTAAATAATAATTATCTTCCTCTTCAATAAATTTATTCGTACATCTCAAAAAATGTGTACTTATTAACAAGTTAAATTATATGGAAGTATTTAATAAATAACAAATTATTACATTAATATTATTATTCATCCAAAATACTATTTTTTTAATTAATTACTCCCATAAACGATTGGGAAGAGCGTAAGTTGTCTGATTTTTCGAAAACAACTTATGGTGGTGGGACACCGAAAACGGCAGTTACAGAATACTGGGACGGAAATATTCCGTGGATTCAAAGTTCAAATCTCACAGTTGATGATGTTCAAGAGGTAAATTTGGATAAATTTATTACAGATGATGCCATCAAAAATTCTGCCGCAAAACTTATTCCTGCTAATTCAATTGCAATAGTTACTCGAGTTGGTGTAGGTAAGCTAACCCTTATGAAACAAGAATTTGCGACATCACAAGATTTTCTATCATTGAGTGAGTTACATGTTGACGAGCAATTTGGATTGTATTCAATTTATAAGCTACTTCAAAAAGAATTGAACAATATCCAAGGTACATCAATTAAAGGAATGACTAAGGCTGATTTGCTGACAAAGGATATTATGATACCAGTCGAAAAAGATGAGCAAATCAAAATCGGGTCGTTCTTGAAACAACTTGATCATCTCATCACTCTTCACCAACGCAAGTTAGATCTACTCAAGGAACAGAAAAAAGGCTACTTGCAAAAAATGTTCCCTAAAAATGGGGCCAAAGTTCCTGAATTGCGATTTGCAGGGTTTGCTGACGATTGGGAAGATCGTAAGTTGGGGGAAGTTATAAATTATATAAAAGGTTTTGCTTTTAAATCAAAAGATTATAAGAAAAAAGGAATTAGAATTATAAGAGTTTCAGATTTATCAAGCGACAAAATAACAGAAAGTAAAGATTCTATTTTTGTATCGAATAAAGATTTAGATATTTATGAAAAATATAAAATAAATCATGAAGAAATTATAATTACTACAGTTGGATCAAAAGCGTATATGAA
The DNA here is from genome assembly GCF_000277645.1 of Weissella koreensis KCTC 3621. The sequence continues at coordinate 1,152 of NZ_AKGG01000016.1, forward strand.
AGATTCAGCAGTAGGTAGACCAATCATAATAAGAGAAAAAGAAACTTATCTACTTAATCAAAATCTAGTTAAAATTACTAGTATAAATAATTACAATAACAATTTTATTTATTATCAATTATTGCAACCAAAATATTCTAATTACATTTCAACAATAGAACGAGGAAATGCTAATCAAGCTAACATAGCTATAAATGATTTATGGGAATATACTTTGCTTATTCCTAAAATTGAAGAACAAGAAAAAATCGGTTCGTTCTTCAAACAACTCGATAACACTATCGCTCTTCATCAACGCCAAATAGACTTACTTAAATTGTCTAAAAAAGGGCTATTACAAAAAATGTTTGTTTAACATTATTTTCTTAGATAATTATTACTGTACATGCAGTAACAATATATCTAGGAGGATTTATTATGAGGAAGAGCAAGAAAACACAACTTTTTTATGAGTATTTTGAAGAATGGATTAATCTATATAAGGTTGACGCAGTAAGGCCAGTCACACTGGATAAATATATGATGACATTAAAATGGGTGAGAAGGTTAGAACCCACGTTAACTTTGGAAAATTTATCCCGTAGAAGCTATCAAGAACTTTTAAACGGTTATGCCATAAGTCATGAAAAACAAACGACACTCGACTTTCATCATCAAGTTAAAGGTACTGTTTTGGATGCTGTTGATGAAGGAATAATAAAAACAAATCCAACACGTAAAGTGATAATCAAAGGACGAACTCCTGGAAAAAAGAAAATAAAATTTCTCAATGAGTATGACAGCCAGCAATTAATTAAACAAATGCAACTAAGTGATACAATCAATTGGGACTGGTTCTTATTACTCATTCTTAAAACTGGGCTTAGATTCTCAGAAGCACTTGCTCTAACCCCCGCTGATTTTGATTTTAATAAACAAATTTTAACAATTGATAAAACGTGGAACTATAAGAATACACATGGTAGTTTTCAAAAAACAAAAAATGAATCATCAGTAAGAAAAGTTCGAATTGATTGGCAATTGGCCATGCAATTTTCTCAATTAATTAAAAATTTGAAGATGAATGAACCAATCTTTGTTGATAAGAACAGAATCTTTAATTCTACTGTCAATAATCATTTAAGAGTTTTATGTGAACAAGCTCAAGTGCCTGTAATTTCAGTTCATGGTCTTAGACATACTCATGCTTCCTTACTATTATTTGCTAATGTTTCAATTGCAACTGTTGCACAACGTCTTGGCCATTCTAGTATGACTACAACCCAAGAAACATATCTTCACATCATTAAAGAATTAGAAGCAAAAGACAGTGAAAAGATCATGCAACAAATGGCTAAATTGGTTTAAGAAATAAATATAAAATAAATAAACGATTGATATATCTTCAAAGACATATCAATCGTTTTTTAATTTATTAATATTTTAATACACTAAAGGAACATTTTTTGAAGCAGTCCTTTTTTCTGTTCTTTGAGCAAGTCTAATTTACGTTGACTAGTAAAGATAAGGTTATCTAGTCCTTTTAGCAAGGAGCCAATTTTATCTTGCTCCTCCAGCACCGGAACGTCAATTGGCATGTCAAAGAAAGTATCAACGTGAATACGTTTTGCTTTTCGTGATCCGTTAGCGATGTTTCCTTGATACAAATAGAAGCTCTTACGCATTACCGTATTCATTAAGAATATGCTGTTTAGGTTGGTAACATCAAATGCTGGAGAATCCAATGTGGACTCATATCCATCAAGATTTTGTGACACAATTCCAAACGCCGCATGAAGAAAATCTAGTTTTCCATACATGAATTGTCCAGATTTTCTAACATAATATTTTGTGGCTTCGCTACCTCCCGTAATGGTTTCTTTAGGTACAACGCCCTTACCCCAAAGCTTAACAGTCAACTTTTTTGAAATGGCACCGTTAGTTCCTGAGATTCGACTCTCGGTTAGAAAATTCCCAATCTTACGCTGTACCCATTCATCATCAAAATTAGCAAATCTTAATTCAGGAGTATTGGATCCATTTTTTGGGAACATCTTCTGTAACAATCCCGTTTTCTGCTTCTTCAGTAAATCTAATTTACGTTGGTGAAGGGTAATAGCATCGTCTAGTTTTTGAAAGAATGATCCAATTTTAGTTTGCTCTATCAAAGATGGGTAAAATGATTTAAAATTTAAAATTTCTTCCTTACTCAAATTTGTTTGACTCACACCATCATCAAATTTTAAAAAGTAACTATTTCTATTCAATATACGTTGAAAAAATAAAGGATTTATATCACTATTTACTTTAAGTGCAGCTATTCGCTGATTTAAAGTATAAATTCCGTCTTCGTTTATAAGAAATGTTTTGGCAATTGCTCGCCCGTTAGGAACGTCGCTTAATACTATTGCAATTTCATTTTTGTACAGTGGTTCTATATCATTATTGCTGTATTTTTTAATTTTACCATTAGTAGAAATGAATTTTGAATTAACTATTATAAATTTCCCTTTATTATCTACATGATTCTCATGAGCTTTTCCATTTCTATAATGTGATATATCCTCCAACTTACGCTGTACCCAATCGTCAGAAAAACCGGAAAATCTAAGCTCTGGTACTAATTTACTCATGAGTACCTCCTAATAAATGCTTCATGGCTTGTATGATTTCTTTACTATCATCTGTAACCGCTAAATCATTAACCATTGCCAATAATTCACTTTCTTGCTGCTTTATTTCGGCCTGAACTGATTCTAAATCAGCACTAACTTGTACTAGATCAACTGGTTCTTCCTCTTCAAATGTATCTACATAACGTGGGATATTTAAGTTAAAATCATTTTCTTTGATTTCATCAAAACTAGCTACATGTGCATATTTTTCTACATCTTCACGCTTCATGTAGGTATCTACAATTAAATCAATATCTTCTTGGCGTAGCTTGTTACTGTTTTTTTGTTTTTCAAAGCCCTTAGATGCATCAATAAATAAGACATCGTCACTAGTCCGGCTCTTTTCTAACACCATAACAATGGTTGGAATTCCTGTATTGGTAAAGATCTTTTCTGGCAAGCCAATTACTGCTGTAATATTATGGTTTTCTAGTAATTGTTGACGGATTCGTCCTTCTGCTGCTCCACGGAACAAGACTCCATGTGGTAATACGATCGCCATGCGACCATCTTGTTTTAGATGATATAATCCATGTTGTAAGAATGCGAAGTCAGCCTTAGACTTAGGAGCTACGCCCTCTTTAAATCGTGGATCATCTTCTCGGCCAGTATTATCCCATTTTAATGAATAAGGGGGATTAGCCATGACGGCATCAAACATCCGTGGATTATCCACACCATTAGTTACACCATCTGGCCAATCTGAACTCAAAGTATCTGCATTATGAATATGAATATCATTATATTCAATTCCATGCATCATTAAATTAATACGACCTAAGTTATAAGTAGTTGTAATAACTTCTTGTCCATAATATTTAACAGCTCCACGGACATTAGAATTTTCCATATATGAAGCAGTAGTTAATAGTAATGAACCAGAGCCCATCGCTGGATCATACAAACTATAATCTGGTTTATTCTCTCGTCCAACAGTTAAAATACGAGCCATAATATCAGAAACTTGGTGTGGTGTATAAAATTCCCCAGCCTTCGCCCCTGAATTAGCCGCAAACATTCCAATTAAATATTCATAAAGGTCACCCAAAACATCAGTATCTTCGTCTAATTCAATTTGATCAATTAAACTAATCCAATCCATCAGCGTCTTAGTCCGAGTTTGCGTATTACTACCTAAACGATTAGAAACCAAATCCATATCATCAAAAATCCCATCAAAATTAGCTTTCGCCCCTTGTTGAATTCCTTGATTAAAATGATTTAGAGCATCAGCAACATTGGTGATATTAAATTGATCAACATTAATAGCATCTTGCCAGTCACTAAACATATCTCCAGGTTGGATTACATAGCCCAATTTATTTTGCATAAAGCTTGCTGCTTTTTCAGGATTTTGTTTCCAAACGTCCTCCCAAGATTCACCACGTAATTGATTATCTAACCATGTTGTCGCCTTCTCAGACAAAAATTTGTAAAACATTAAACCAAAAACATAATTTTTATATTCAGATGGTTCAATCTTTCCACGAGTTTCATTCAATGTTTTCCAAATTAAGTTCTTTTTATCAGCCGTTAGTGCCATTATTTATTCCCAATCCTTACTATTTATAATTAATTTCTGCAAAATAATTCATTAAGTCTTCTTCAAACTCTGCTGTTTCAAAGAAGCCGATATCAAGTTTATTTTCAATTTCTTGTAACATATTATTCAAATTAGGATTATCAACTAATTCAACATTAGGTAAATATAGGCTATAGGCGCCTAAAATATCGTTCCCATTAAAATTATGATCAGCTGCCCATTTATAAATTTTTAGCTCTTGCTTATCATTTCGAATCCTTTTTCGTACAGATTTTAATCTTTCTGTATCAAAATGATTTTGATACTCACCCTGCTCAATGCCATCCAATACTGTATCAATTTCTTCACGACTATTTTGATCTAAAGGTTTGATGTGCTCTTCAACAGCGTTACGATTATCGATGGTAGTGGCATCTATATACTCATTCAATAAATCTACTAACTCATCATAATCAATAATTTCTGTCGCAAATGATTGAATCGCAATTTTTATGTTTGTTAAATCAATTCGTTTTTCTGGTGGTAATAATTCATTTACATCATTCATCCTTGCTTGCAGTGAGCTTAATTCTTCGGAACTTTTAATTCCTAATTGAGCTATAACATCATCTCTTTCAATTACATCCCCAAAATTATAACCTTGTTGAACCAATCTTTGGACCTTTGAATTGACGTCAGCAGCGGTGACCGCAAATTCTAATTTATCTTTTTCAGAACGTGGTACCTGTGAAAAATCATTCCCTGCCAATTCTTGTAACCGATCAATTTTAGGTTGTAAGTCATGAATTTGATCAATCATCTTAGGGGCCAAAATATCATCGTCAAATAATCCCTTTTGATCATCCATACTTGGTAGTTTATCAACATCAGATAATGTATCATTCCCCCCTTTAGTATAAATGACTAAAGCCCTTTTAACGTTCTCCTCCATCAATGCTCCCTTACGATAAAATCGAACTTTCCCATGTGGTTTAGCATTCTTATTAATCGTTCGATTTGTACGTGACATTGCTTGAATTAAGGGACCTTCTGCCATAATTTTATCCATGTAGATTATATTCACAAATTTAGAATCAAATCCTGTTAATAGCTGATCCGAAACGATGATCAAATCCAAGCGATCATTATCATTTCCTTGATTATACGGCTTCTTTCGTGAAATTCTTTTGGTCATATCATTTAAATATGCTCGTTCTGGATCTTTATCTTCTAAGAAATTCCGGGTTCCATAGCGTTCAATATAATCGTGCATACCCTGCTTTAAGGCATATTGAAGGTCTGAGGCTCCTGTACCGTTATCTTCATCACGAGAGTACGTCATCGCTACCCGCAACTCTGGTGCTATCTGTTTGAACAATCCATAATATGCCGCCACAGCTTGTTTACCTGATACGGCAAGCATCCCCTGAAATTGATTCGGTTTACGAACCCCCATCTCAATGGGACCACTGGCATTTGCTTGCCAGTTAGCTTTGATATCTTCTACCACGGCTTCACGGAATGGTAAGCTTGTATAAACTGCTTTTTCTAATTCTTGATCTGTCATCTTTGATTCAGCATTTTTTTCCACAACAGATTCATAATAAGTTACATCAAATCCTAAGACATTACCATCGCCGATAGCATCTTTAATTGTATATCGATGTAGTCTTTCCCCAAAAATATCGTAAGTTGAAACATTCTTGGAAGTTTTAACTTCATTTGTATCATCACTATAAAAATTAGGTGTCCCAGTAAAACCAAACCAAGTTGTTTTCGGTAATGCTTTTTTTATCCGTGTTACTGATTCACCACTAGCTGAACGATGGGCTTCATCCATTAAAATTACCATTCGATTATTTGAGAGAATTCCCGGGTTAAGTGTTTTAGCTACTTTATCAAGTCCTTGAATCGTTATCAAATAAATGTGTGAAGTTTGATTATGTTTTAAGGCTCGTTTCAACTCATTCCCATTCACTACCTTAATTCTATCTTCAAAAGTCTTGTATGCAAAAGATTTAAAATTTTCATATGTTTGATTAACTAGGTCGACCCGATCAACTATAAATAACACATCTTGTACCCGCGGCATTGAAGCAAGTAATTGAGCCACTTTAAATGAAGTTACAGTTTTACCAGACCCTGTAGTATGCCAAATATAACCACCCTCTTTTTCGATCAAATCATTATTACTCATTTCTCGCATTCGATCTAAAATCATCCGCGTTGCTTGAATTTGATAAGATCGCATAACCATTAAGTTGTCATTAGCAGCATCCGGAATCATGTTAACTGTAACTAATCGATGTAATGCTGGAATTCCCATTACAGAATGCATAAATTCCATCGTATTAGTCACATCTTTACCATTTTCATCTCGCCATCCAAAAACAAAGTCACGATTGTAAGATTGAATATCTTTTGGACGAGCAAAATAATGGGCTGAGTGTTGTGAGAGAATAAATTGAACTTGAACGAATGAAAATAATCCGGTATACATTCCGTCCCCATCATATTTTTGAAATTGCTCAAATGCATTCCACTGATTTTGAAGTGACTCATCCTTTTCTTCAATATGTGCCACTGGCAATCCATTGATCAATAAGATCACATCGACCCGTCGTTTTGTACTCAAACTGTTTGTCAAATTATTAAATGTAATTTGATTAACTACTTCATAACGAGAATGACCACCTGCAACTTCATCCCCATAAAATATCTCCAGTTCAATTTGACTACCATCATCTCGCATCAACGGAATAGTCCCAACGCCTCCCGCACCAGCAAGCATCAATTGAGCATCATATGGTGTTTTATTCTTCATCAATTCTAATTTTACTTGCTCGAATTCACCATCAGTTAACATGATTCCATCTAGTCGCTTTATATTATTTTGATTTAAAATATCTCGCCAATGATCGTAAAGCTTAACATCAGTTACTCCTGAATAGTCAGTTAGATAATCCCATCCTTCCACTTTTAGTTTTTCGATGATTGCTTTCTCAAATTTATCTTCTGCCATGCTTTTTATTATCTCTTTCTATGACTATGTTTCATCATTTAAAAGTTATTTTATCATCTAAAATACTATAATTTAAGTTGATAACATCTTCATATTATAGCATTCCTAACTATTGAGAATAAAATTATATAAAGGGGACAAGCTTTAGACCGTCCCATAACTACCGAGCATGAGCATATTTTTATATTATTCTTGAAACAAAAAAACTCATTGGGTCAGCTAGTAACCCAATGAGCCTTATACTTAATAACTTATTAATAACCGTCAGAATAACTACATCCGAAGATGTTGGTCTTTACCCTTAGCAACTGATGGAATAATCAGTAAATCAAACACAAAGAAGATAGTCATCGCAACTAAAGCTACATAAAATAGTTTAAAACGGCCTAAATCATTCCAGAATGGTATCCGCTTCACAGTAACATTCTTATACCATTTACTATTAGTCGAGATATGAATTGTCATCCTATCCTTGCCATCGATCGTATATCCCTTTGGGGCAAGAACTTCTTTACTTTCCCCCGTCACCCCTTTAATTGTTATATTTGATATATCCGTTTTACCCTCAGTTTTAAAATATAAAATAATAGTTTTTGGCTGTGGAGCAACCCTTATATCAATAGTTTGATCATAATCTTGATTGAAGACATAACTTTTCGGATTACCTGCTAAGGTCTTATATCCTGCCGTAGATGCGTTCGAAATATTATATTTTTCATTATAAGGCGAGGTTATCTTCTCGACACCTACAACTTTATTAGAGTCAATATTGATATATCGAATTAACGCATTCCGTAACCACGGTTGTTTGGGTGAAAGATTATCATTATTGGGTTTAATATCATTATGATAAGTTCTTTCATCAATTGGTAAACTTTCATTCCGAATTTTTTTGGACTGTCCGACCTCTTCATTTGGAATTATTTTCTTTTGAAGCTGACCAAAAAATTGTTGATATAAATTCATGATTTCTTCAACAAATGGATTATTTTTTTGTGGAACTTTTCTTAACGGTACGGAATTATCTAAATATGTTTTAGTCAATCCATAGTATTGAGCAAACCAAGTATTAGACCACTGATTTTCTGGATGATCACTAGCCGTTATATATGGCGTCCCATCATACGGATTATATGGATTAGTCGTAGTCTCCATCCCAGGGACACGGGATTCATGCTTCCCCGCAGCTTTCGCTTCTTTTGATATAATTTCATCCGTATAAAAACGCTTATACGAATTTTGCACATCTTTTAAATTAAACGTGTAACTTGCAACACCTGCAAAAATCATCCAAGCAATAAATAAAATGATTGGCAGATATGTCCATTTACTCCAAAGTCTTAGCTCTTGCCAAGCCTCTACAAAAAATAATAAGGCAATTATAAACAAAATATTTGAGGCAAACCACATTCTATTTGGAGTAATTGGTGAAATGATAAGTGCGCCGATTCCAGCAAAACCGGAAAACAAAAAGATCAGCCCTTTAATTGTTAAATCTTGACTTGTTGAATCCAAACTTTTCCGACTAAAGCACAATACAATCAACAACGCTAAAATAATCAGCAGCAGCCAACCAGAATTTTGCATAGTTCCAGTAATTAAATTTTGAATATGAACTAGTAAACTAACTTTTTCTCCATAATTAGAAGTTTCAGAAGATCCAGATGATAAGTTTAGCTGCATTAAAAAGGCAATAAAAACAGCAATCACACCACCTATTTGAGTGAAGATACCAGCATCAGATTCCCTAGCTGTTTTAAAATTATAAATCGTCAACAAAAGAGTAACCAAAATAGCCGTCGACCCTGCAACTTCATTAGTAAATCCTGTTAAAACACCTAAGATAACCAATCCGATCCCCGCAAGTTTGGTAAATCGCATTACCTTGACATTGAAACGATATGGCATAAAAAATAGTAAGACAATAACTGTAGCCCACAAATAGTTAGCCGCCCCACTTACCCAAAGGACTGTGGTTCCAAGACCTGGTAAAAAGAACCACATCATTAAAAATGTCGCACCTAGTTGTAGCGGACGAAATAATACTCTTCGTCCAGAAATCAGCACATTTAACAAAACACCAACTATCACATAAATTAATGAATTTATTATATTAAAAACAGCTTTTGGAACTTGCATCGCCAAAATTTCAAAAATAATGGACGTCATTCTTCCATTCCATATTGTCATATGTGTAATGACTGCGGAAATATAATCAAACAAATGGTGATATTCACTTAATTCAGCAGTTGGCCAGGCTCCACGATAAATAAAATGGTATAAAAAATCATCCCCTGTATAACCAGAAAAATTATTTATATTAAGAATAAAAAGATACGAAATTCCAATTATGACGAAACTTATAATAATAGACAGTAGTTGATTTATCTTTTTACTCATGATTTCAAGGTCCTTACAAAATTATTGACTAAATCTTTGGTATTCTCTTGTATTTCTAAGTCTGAATAGTGCTCTAATTCAGACCTCCAAATGGAAGTGGCGCTACCAATCCATCCCCAATTATTATCACTAAACTGAATATATCCTGGAATAGCTTCATTGCTCATTTTTATTCCTCCTTTAATTCATTAAAATAATTGTGAATAAATTAATTTACATATATATAATACGTTAATGATAGTTATTTTGTAAAATTAAATTATTAATAATATAAAAAACAATTTAACATACTTCTATCTAAATAAAAAACATAGAAGCTCATAAGCATAGCCTTAATATCTTTAAACTGCTTAGTAGAAACAAAAGTACCGCCTAATTGGTATTTAATCTATCCTGCCTATGATAAAAATAAGATTAATGTTAAACCAATCAACTATCATCTCGCTTGATTGCGATACTTATTTTTCTGAAGTATATAAAAATCCCAATATTGGATTTTAGTCCAATATTGGGTTTTAACTTCACTACCATATATAGATAGCTTTTATTTTTAAATGTTTAATCTTTATTCTTATATGACCAAGAGCTGATGGTCAAAGCAAATCCGTCATTCATTAAATACAAAATATAGTTAAAGAATAATACCAAAGAACCAGGATGACCAGATTTCAATGTAATCCCCCATAACACAATCGAAAAGATTCCACTAAAGGTAAACCCAATATAGGCTGACTTATAGCGGAACAAAAGAAGCATTCCTGACATAACTCCCAAGGTTGCTTCAAATGAATCAATCACAGCGCGAGGGCTATGAAAAACATTCATATCCATGAAGAATAAGAAGGCCCATAATAAAATTCCACCAAGTGAGAGCATAGTATATCCAAACTTATCCATATTATGAGTCTCACGTGCTGTCCAACGATCCCCAATCATAAGGGAACCTACATCAAGCGTCATTCCATAAACAAATTGCATAAATGCATTGGCGTAGTTTCCTGTAGCTATAGAAACTGAAGCGATTAACGCTGCAGAAATTAAGCCTGCCAAACCTTGAAGTCGAGAACTGTTCGAAATGGCACATACACAGGTAAATCCAATAATGGATCCCAACCATGACGGAATCGAAAGAGTATTAAATGGCGTCATAACGAATCCGGTATATGTTAATACTGCTAAACCGAAGGCCCAAAAAGCATAGTACGTTTTTGACCATCCAGAAACGCCTCGGACATAAAACTGTGGAGACAATACTTCTTTAAAATTAGCCTTAACTTCTTTCCAAGAAAGGTTACTAAAAATATTGTCTGAAAAATGAGACTTACTTACGTGTTGCATGAAAAAAATTACCTATATCTGCTTCATCTTATATAACGTTCGACTGCAGTTCCTTTTATTGACCATCGCGCAGGCCCGGTTGTTTATTTCTGTCAGAGTTTGACCGTCTGACTTAGCTGCGGTACAGCTAAAGTTCTTTTATTTAATGCGCGCTTACTTCGCCCATAGCTAAGTTTATAGTGACATTCTAGGTCATAATATTATGGGGCACCGTGAAATAAAAATTACCTATCCCTTTATTCTATGATGTCGGTCTTTATTTACCGATCCAAATGATTTATATTCATACCTTTCGAGCATAAGATGATAATTATCGAAAAAAAAAGAATATTATATAATAATGTTTATATATAATATTCAATATATAATATTTAGTTATCTTTAAATTGATACTACTTTTACCTAAGAATTATTAACTGTTTCAGTTTAATAATTGTCTGATTTTACCGTCAAATAAATGCGCAACTAACCCAACATCAAAATAAAATCAACTTAAACTATTATACGCTCGTTTCTGTCTTTTACAACTGAAGTATTCTTCCTATAATTTCAAAAGTATCTAGCCTTCATTCATCACTTAATCGTTGTTTTTTTAATATCACTTAATATCTATAGCTTAAATTTATTTAAAAACATTTTTATTTACGTTTCTTCCAAATTACCAATCCTGCTAATGAAGCAAGGACAGCACTTACAATTCCGGCGAATGTAACTTTTTCTGCTTACGTATTTGGCAAAAATGTTTGAGCACCATTGACTACATTATTGATTGGCGAGTTATTACCATTTGTGTTTGAATTATTATTGGTTCCCGAATTAACTATCATTTGCGCCTGAGTTATTATCATTACCGGAATTATTTGGTTTATCTGGATCAGTAGGAACTACTGGCTTGGTTGGTGTATTTGTTCCAATAGTCTTATACACGTAGGTTACAACTTGGCCATCAGCTGTGTACTTTTCAGTTCATTTACCTTCAACCTTGTCAAAGACATATCCTTGAATATCTTTCTTGTCTGTCTTATATTCTGTTCCAACCTTTCCGATTGTCATAACTGAGTTTGATATTTATTTTCCATAATAGTCTATTGATGGTGTAGCAAAAAAATTTACACAATTTTTCCTTTCAACTTAAATGTTATTCCTGTAACATCATTTTTTTCATTATTAAAAACCATTAAAATAATATCTTCTATATGTTTTCAAAAACAACACAAAAAAGCCCATCAGATCAACTAGTGACCTAATGGGCTTTATTATAATTGATTTTTAGAATTACTTTGCAATAACAGTCTTATACTCTTCACGAGAAATAACTGAAACTTGGCGCTTGTCACGGCCCAAACGACCGAACTTTACCACACCATCAGCTTTGGCATACAAAGTATCATCATTTCCGCGACCAACGTTTGCACCTGGGTAGATGTGTGTTCCACGTTGACGGTAAATGATTGATCCTGCCTTGATGTCTTGTCCATCGGCACGCTTTGTACCTAGGCGACGACCTGCTGAATCACGTCCGTTAGCAGATGAACCTCCACCTTTGTGGTGGGCAAGCATCGTCAAGTTAGTCAAATTCAATTGCATGATTTTATCCTCCTATATTCGATGTACGATTAAGCAATAGTGTCAATGACAACCTTAGTATAAGGTTGGCGATGACCTTGCTTACTGTGTGAGTGCTTCTTTGGCTTGTACTTAAAAGTAACAACCTTCTTTTCCTTACCATGCTTAGCAACAGTTCCAGAAACTGAAGCACCGTCAACGTAAGGTGCACCTACAGTACCATCTGCGTAGACAACTTTGTCAAAGACAACTTTGTCACCTTCTGCAGCGTCCTTCTTTTCGACGTAAATTACGTCACCGGCAGAAACCTTATATTGCTTTCCACCATCCTCAATGATTGCATATGATGCCATGAGTATGAGACCTCCTATTAGATATATTATATAACTTAGACTCACCTTATCCGCAGTCGACGACTTTAAAACGGGGTTCGAGTGGTTGCAGTTTGTGGAAGCCACAAACACAACATTATCATTTTACTTTATTTACTTGAACTTTTCAAGACTTGAATTAATTTTTACATCAAAAATGTTACCTAAATGGATTATCGTCATCATTATGATAGTAATCAAAGTTTGAAAACTTACTATAATTTTTCTGGAATAACATCTTGGCTGTCCCACGTGAACCAGATCGATTCTTTTCAATAATTAATTCAATAGGCCCATCTTCATCTTGTGTACCGGCAGCATTATTATCACCGTTTTCATCTTCTTGGCGATAATAATCTTCACGATACAAGAATCCTACAATGTCCGCATCCTGTTCAATTGATCCAGAATCACGAATGTCGGATAGAACTGGTCGCTTGTCCTGTCGTTGTTCCACTCCACGCGAAAGTTGAGCAAGGGCAATAATTGGCACTTCCAATTCCATCGCCATTTTTTTAATATTCCGAGAAACCGAAGAAACCGCTTGTTGTTGTGATTCGTTCGTAGTTCCTTCAACCAGTTGCAAATAATCGATAATGACTAATCCTAATTGACCAGTTTTCTTTTTTAAGCGCCGTAACTTTGATCGAATCTCTGTAATTTTAATTCCTGCAGTGTCATCGATGTAAAGTTGCGTTCCACTCAAAGAAGCCATAGCAATCGTTAATTTACTCCACTCTTCGTCGGTCAGCGATCCCGTTCGCATATTTTGAGAATTTATGTTACCTTCTGAAGCTAACATCCGATTAACCAAAGAAACAGCTGGCATTTCCAAAGAAAAAATGGCAACCGGTAAGCCGGGATTCATCACCGCCACTTTTTGTGCAACATTTAGAACAAAGGCTGTCTTACCAACTGCTGGACGAGCTGCCACTACCACCATTTCACCAGGATGAAAACCAGTTGTTAAATTATCTAATTCCCGAAATCCAGACGCTAGTCCGGTAATTTTTTCATCCGTCCGTGCATTCCGCTCAATTTGGTCAAAGGATTCGTTGACAACTTGCGAGATAGCTTGAAAATCAGCATCTCCATCATTAATATCAATGTTATCCAATGAACCCGACATCCGAGCAATCAGATCTCCCACTGGCTCAACATCAGAATAACTTGATTCCGTTCCATCAGCTAAAACGTCTAATAATGAACGCCGTAAGGCCTTATCTTTGACAATTTGTGCATAAACAGCCGCATTACTGGCAATCGGTACAATCATTCCCAATTCAGCGAAATAACTAGGTCCCCCTGAATTTTCCAATTGATTCATACTGCTCAACTGATCTTGAAGAACTAATGGATCAATTGGCCGGCCACTATCATCTGCGGCTAACATCGCTTGATAAATCAAACGATTTCTGGTTTGAAAAAAGTCATTAACACTGACAATACTACTAATGGTAGCCAACGTATCGGTGGGATCTGTACTAATTAAAACTGATCCTAAAACAGCCTGCTCCGCAAAACTATCTTGAGGTGCGCTTTTATAATCAACGACTTCATCTGCCATACTTTTAATTCCTATTTTTATTGCTCATCTGTATGAATACGGAGGTTAGCTTCGACGTTCTTATGAAGCTTAACCTTCACATTCCGATACCCTAATGAGCGAATTGGTTCCTTCATGTCCATCTTACGTTTATCCAACTTGATACCTAATTGTTGTTCAGCGGCCACTACAATTTGCTTAGATGAAATTGCACCAAATAAGCGACCATCTGATCCAGCTTTTGCTTTTAATTCAATCACTGAATCTTCTTGTTCTAATTTAGTCTTTAAATCTTGAGCCAGTTTGATTTCTTCTGCAGCTTCTCGATCGGCCGCGCGCTTTTGGCCTTGCAATGCTGAAACATTCGCATTAGTTGCCACTTCTGCTTTTTTATTTTTAATTAAAAAATTATTTGCGTAACCATCTGGGACTTCTTTAACTTCACCCTTTTTTCCACGGCCTTTAACATCTTCTAAGAAAATAACTTTCATCTTTTTACTCCTCCTCATCAAGTGGTGTTTCATCTTTTAAAACAGCATATAATTGTTGTCCAGCTTCGTCAACGGTTACCCCATTAATTTGGGTCGCAGCAAAGCTTAGATGACCACCGCCACCTAACTTTTCCATAATTGTTTGAACATTCTTCTCACCGTTTGAACGAGCCGAAATTCCAATCGTCTTTTCATCCCGACGCGCAACAACGAATGAACGTTCAATGCCTACAATTTGTAATAATGAATCAGCTGCTTGAGCGACCGAAACGGAATCATATGATTTTTTATCATCAGCCACAACAATTGCATCGCTGTCTAAGAATTGAGCGCGCGAAATTAAATCGGCGCGCTGACGATAATCTTCCATTGAATCTTTCATGAAATTTTGAATTAGTTTACCATCAGCACCCACAGAGCGAAGATAACTTGCTGCATCAAAAGTTCTAGTTCCCGAACGGATTGTAAACGACTTGGTATCCAATTGAATTCCCGCTAACAAGGTAGTTGCTTCAATTCTTGATAATCCACGACGATTCTTTGACTGATACTCAAATAATTCAGTTACCAACTCAGAAGTTGATGACGCATATGATTCAATATAAACCAACAAAGATTTCTCAGGAAACTCTTCCCCGCGACGATGATGATCAACAATAACTAAACGTTCCTTCAGCGCATCATAAACTTCTTTACTCTCGGTAATTGAACGTTTAGAGTGATCGACCATGATCAATAATGAGTGACCCGTAGCTCGTGCTATGACATCCGCTGGGCTCATTAAAGCATCCTTAGTTTGTTCATCTTCATGAATTGCATTATATAACATCTGCATATCAGTATGCCGTTTTTCATCTGGATCGCTAACAATCCAAGCTGGCTTATCAACCATCTTTGCAATGCGTCGTACACCTAATGCTGCTCCCATTGAATCTCGGTCACCGCGTGCATGTCCCATGACAAAGACCTGATCTGATGCATTGATTAGTTCACTCAAAGCTTGCGAAATAACTCGGGCCCGTACACGTGTTCGTTTAGCCATTGGATTAGTCGTTCCACCATAGAAACGCGCATCTTGTTGCGGTGATTTAACCACAACTTGATCACCACCACGTCCTAAAGCCAAATCCAATTGCGTTTGCGCAGCTTTCGCCATACTCATGACGTCACCATCATGGTATGAAATCCCAATACTCAAAGTAATTGGCATATTTTGACTTGAAGTATCTTCACGTACACTCTTCAAAATATTGAACTTATCTTTTTCTGCTAAACGCAGTCCTTGATAATAACCAATCAACATGTATTTATCTGGCGATAGCCGTCGCACATAAATTTCATGTTGATCCATCCAATCTGTGAGCATTGTTGTCACGTGTGAACGTAACGTTGATGATTCTGCGTCATTTAAACGTTCTGAAATTTCATCAAAATTATCTAAAGAAACGATTCCCATAAACAACCGACTATTTTCATACTTACGTTGAACTTGTGCAATATCTGTAATATCACGTAAATAAATCGCACGCAAATCAACTTGCACCTGCACTTCAAAAGTCCGACCCAACCAATCAATCGTGCGCCAAGTATCCTGATCTTTACTGGAGGCTGACTTTACGACACGATCCAAAACCGAACTAACTTTATTTAACTTTTGATCCATTAAATTAGCTTGTTCACTAATTCTTTGAATAAAAGGATTCACCCAATCAATTTCAAATTCTTCATTATACAAAATCACCCCTAAAGGCATTTGAATAATGGCTTCCTGTTCACCACGGTTAACCCGGTAAGAAAGCCCTGCAATATATTTTTGTGTATCGCTGCCAATAATTTTTAAAGTGTTAAAGACAAACACCAGGGCACATAAAATAATTATAACCCATACAATCCCAACCACCATATTCGCTTTAAAAGCTAACACCGTTCCAATTACCGCCATCACGGTAACCCAAATTGCTAAGAGTGTTAGACGCTTATTTTGAAAAAAATCTGGCAAAGACTGGAACAGACTAAAATGTTTCATTTTTGGTCTCCTCTTCACAATAATATCTTTATTATTATACCATGAAGCACTAAACATGCGTTTGTTCCCTATAAATAATCGAAATTAATCTTTGAAATGCCAAAACCTTAGCTCCTACACTATTTAGGACTACTTTGCATGTTTAAAGCTAGTTAAAAATTGAATAACCCGTTTGAAATTCAATCATCTTTATCATGAAATAATAAAGAGGCCTAGACATTTCGTCTTAGCCCCTCATATTGATATTTTTAAAATTCAAAATATTTAATTAATTTAAACAATCATTCTTTTATCAATGATTTGACCCGCCTTTGATAGACAGTAATTCAAGATAAAGTACAATAATGCGAGCATTAAGAACATTGGAATGATTTCCGACGGATGCTGAGCGTAAATAATTTGCGCGCGATACATCATTTCGGGCAACATAATAATAGTGGCCAAAGAAGTATCTTTAATTAAAGATACAAACTGCGAAATAATCGGTGGAATCATTTTTTTGTATGCTTGTGGTAACAAAACATGCCAGAGGGCCTGCTTTTTCGTCAAACCATTAGAAAGCGCGCCTTCTAATTGGCCTTTGGGTACCGCCACAATTCCGCCTCGTACAATTTCGGCCAACATTGCTGATTCAAAAATAGTAAGGGCAAAAACCGTACTACCCATGACACTAAATTGAATACCAATCTTTGGCAAAGCAAAATAAGTAAAGAAGATGATCAACAAAAGGGGTAAGTTTCGAATCAGATCAATGATAAATCCTACAACACCTGACAAAATATTAATTTTTGCATAACGAAGCACTCCTAAAATGGATCCAATAACAAAACTTAATATTACAGAAATTACCGCTACTTGGATCGTAACCCACATTCCCTCTAAGAGAAAGCGCATGTTAATCCATGAATACGCTTGAATAAAGTTATCCATCATAATTAGGCCTCCCGTGCAAGTTTATCTTCAAGATAGCGCATATAGTAACTGATAGGCATGGTTATCACTAAGTAGAACAAGCCTACAATAATATATGGATTGAAAGTATCAAAGGTTAATTGTGAAATTTGATTAGCTTGATACATTAGATCAAAACCAGCCACGAACGCCAAAATTGATGAATTCTTAACGAGGTTCACAAATTGATTTCCCAAAGGTGGAATTACATATTTAAACGCCTGAGGCAGAATAATCATCCTCATCGTCTCCCACCAGCTTAATCCATTTGAACGGGCACCTTCATACTGGCCTAGATCAACAGCAAAAATACCGGCTTTGACAGTCTCAGCAATGAAAGCTGATGTGTATAACATCAAGCCAATCGTTCCGGCCATAAAACCATTAATTTTCAAAACACTGGCCATCACAATATAGAAAAACATCGTCACTACCAAAAGTGGTACATTTCGTAAAACTTCGATATATAGGCGTGCTAAGTAATGGGTGATTTTATTAGGAATCACTTCAACAATGGCGAAAAAGGTTCCCAAAATCAATGAACCGATCAAAGCAATGACACTTGATAACAAAGTCCAACCAAAACCAACTAAGAATTCATGACTGTAAGTATTGAATAAATTAATCATAACTTTGCCATCTCCTTCCAATCCATTCCCGGTACATCACTAAACCATTTTTTCATCAAGCGCGCATAAGTGCCATCTTTTTGCATGGCGTCAATCGCTTGATTAACTTTTTTGACTAACTTGGGATTGTTTTTTTCAATAGCGATCCCGTAAGGTTCATTCGTGAAGTTACCACCCACTAATTTCAGACTGGTATCATCTTTAGCCATTCCTGCTAAAATACCAGAATCAGTCGTTAAAACATCCCCTTGCCCAGCTTTTAAAGCTGACAAAGCAGTAGCGTAGTCAGATAAAGCTAATACTCGAGCTTTGGGAGCTTTTTCTTTAACTTCTTCCACCGAAGTAGAACCCTGCACTCCTAATACGGTTACCTTACGATTATTGACGTCAGAAATATTTTTAATATCTGAACCCTTTTTCACCATTAAGGATTGTCCAGCATTAAAATAAGGTTTCGAAAAATCAACGGTTTTAGCCCGCTCCGGTGTAATCGACATTGTCGCAATAATAGCGTCAATATTGTTGTTAATTAACAACGGAATTCGCGTCCCTGAAGTCACTTGTACAAACTCAGTTTTTGCTTGCGGATTAATACGATGGGTAACTTCTTTGGCGACATCAACATCAAAGCCTTCAACTTTTCCAGTCTTAATATTCATCAGACCCATTAAGCTGGTGTCAGCCTTAGTTCCCCAAACCATTTTATTTTTCTGTTCAATCCGATCGAGCACCTGGTTTTTTTGTTGATCAGCAGAAACACTGCTCCCAAACCCTAAACTTAATCCTAAGGCAATTGCCAACGCACTCCCAATTTTTATGAAATTTTTCATAGCCTTCCCCCGGTTAATCTTCCATTAATTAGCTCCTATATCGCTGTTTAAATTATTCTAATACCATTAATTTTATTAATGTTTAATTTGTGACAAGAATTGTTGGGCCCGCTTTTCTTTTGGTTTTTCAAAGAATTGAGCGGTTGGCGTATCTTCTAAAATCTCACCCTCGGCCATGAAAATCACACGATCGGCGACTTCTTTAGCAAATCCCATTTCGTGGGTTACAACTAGCATTGTCATATCAGAATCTTCAGCAATGCTTTTCATCAAATTCAAAACATCATTAATCATTTCCGGATCTAACGCTGAGGTGGGTTCATCGAATAAAAGCGCTTTGGGCTTCATTGCTAACGAACGAGCAATCGCAATTCGTTGTTGTTGTCCACCAGATAATGATGATGGCATTTTTTCAGCTTTATCAACTAATCCGACTTTTTCCAACAGTTTCATCGCATTTTCTTTATTTTCAGCTTCATCCATTTTCAAAACTTTACGCGGTGCTAGCATCAAGTTTTCTAGCACCGTTTTATTGGCATAAAGATTAAAATGTTGAAACACCATTCCGACATCTTTACGAATTTTATTCATATCTGTTTTATTATCAGCTAGATCATAATCATTAACAATTAAGTGACCTTCTTGAATGGGCTCTAATCCATTGATCGTTCGAATCAGAGTTGATTTTCCTGAACCAGATGGCCCGATTAATACAACTGTTTCGCCAGCATCAACTTCTAAATTAATATCCTTCAAGGCATGAAAATCACCATAATACTTACCAACGTGGTTAAATTCAATCATTGACATTATTAAATCCCCCTTAAAATTCATCCATAATACATTGTATAATTTCTCATGAAATTGTTATATTTGTCAAACTTTTCTAAAAAAGCCGAGAACATGCCCCGACTTTACTTACTTTATTTTAGCATATTTTTAATAATTCGGTCGATTTCTTTTTGCGTTTTTACCCAATTATTATTAATAATCATATGCGCATATTGTTTTAATGCATCAGGGACTGATAAATCTCGAATAAATTCAGCACTTTGTATCCGCTTTTGAATCCGCTCTAACTGGTCTCCCCGATCAATCAATCGTTGTGTTAAATCCGCCGCATTCTCAACTGATAGATAGAGCACCTCAACCTTTGATCCTAATTGTTGTGCATAAGCCAAAGCTCCCGCTGTGTCTAAAACAATCGTAATTAATGAGTTTTTCTCCCAAGCCCGATTCAAGCCTTCGTATGAAGAACCATAATGATAATTACTATAGACTACCTGCTCTAAATAATGATTTTTAGGAAAACTAGCCTCCGTCTCAAAATAATAATCTTGTCCATCGACTTCACCTGCTCGTGGTGGTCGTGTAGTGTGCGTTACCACCTGAGGAAAATGATATTTTTCTGCTAAGTACCGTGCTACCGTCGTTTTCCCTGTCCCAGTATTTCCCGTAATTACTAAAACTTTTTGCGCTTCTTCGTTTGTCATACTTTCAATCCTTGACCTTAAATTTTTTCTTAAAAAAGAAACCAAACTAGCCGCAGCGAAACAAAGCTCTACTGACCTAGTCTGATTTCATTCTTTTGATATTTAAACTTAATTATGCTTCATTGGCTAAACGATAAATTGCTTCCGCAAAGATCGCCATAGAACGTGTCAAATCAGCTACTGGGTAAAATTCATCAGGTTGGTGCATTGTATCCGGTACACCTTCAAACATAGCCCCAAACGCAACTCCACGGTCCAACAAACGGCCAAAGGTTCCACCACCGATAACTTGTTCAGCAGCTGGCAAACCAGTATGCTTCCGGTAAACATCCAACAAAGTCGTTACTAGTGGATCTTCTCCTGAAACATAATGTGGGCCTTGAGCATGACCTTCAACAGCCACTGTGGCGTCAAAGTCAGGAGTCAATGCTCCTGTTACGGCCTTTCCAATTTCTTCCGGATTAGTGTTTTGTGGGTAACGGAAGTTCAAGTTAACGAAACCATCTTTATCAGCTTCAAAGCGTTGAATTCCAATATTCATTGATAGATCACCCATCAAATCATCATGCTTCAATGCTCCGATACGGAAAGCAGTTGAATCATCATGAACGGCAGTTCCCAAGAATGTTAAGAATCCCTTAGCATTTCCACCAAAGTCATATTGTTGTAGGAAGTTGGCCAAGAATGTTCCTGCGTTCAAACCAGTTTCAGGTGAAGCCCCATGGACTTGCTTACCATAGAAAGTAATTGTAGCTAAGTGACCTTCTACTTCAATTTCAGCTTTAGCACGCTTTTCACCAGCCAAGTAACGTTCCAATCCAGAAACCAACATTTGTGGATCTTGAACAGTTACATGCGCAACAGCGGTTCCAGGAACCATATTTGGTCGTTGTCCAGCTTTGAAATCGCGTAGTTCAACAGTTCCACCATTGGTTCCGGCAAAACGAACAACTTGTGAAACGTTCCCCTTTTCTCCATTAATAATAGGGAATTCAGCATCAGGTGAGAATCCCATTGTTGGGTAACCCTTGGTGTTGAAGAATTCTTCCATTCCTGTCCATTCAGATTCTTCATCAATTCCCATTACCAAACGTACCCGACGCTTCATAGGAACATTCATATCTTTTAACATCTTCAAAGCATAATAAGCGATCATTGAAGGTCCCTTATCATCAGATGCCCCACGAGCATAAAGGCGTCCATCTTCAATCACTGGAGTGAAAGGTTCTTTAGTCCAGCCTTCTCCTTCAGGCATTACGTCCAAATGCCCAATCACATCAATGGATTCAGCAGTATCTTCATCCCCTAATTCGGCATAACCAACCAAACCTTTGAAATCACCTGTTCGGAAACCATCGCGTTCAGCCATGCTCTCCCAAGTTGTAAGTGCTTCTTTTGTCTTAGGACCAAGTGGTGCATCCGGTGTGGCTGCTTCATCATCACGAACTGATGGGATTGCCAACAATGTCTTTAAATCACGCAATAAGTCATCTTCATATTTAAGCGACTCAGCGAGCCATTCTGATGCATTTTTGTTATTCATTAGTAAGTCTCCTCTAAAATAGATCTTATATTTTATTTTACACTCTTTATGATAATTTTCCAAAAACTTCTTAGAATTAATTCGTTATATTAATAATATTTAATCGTTCTAAAGCCTGTCTAAAAATTAGTACCATACAAATAAGAAAACCCATCTCAGTAAAAAAATTTGACCAAGATAGGTTTAACAAATTAGTTATACATATTTTATTTTAGATTAATCAGCAGACAAAGCATCAATGGGGTTCAAACGTGATGCTCGACGTGCTGGCATCAAAGCGGCTAGGAATGAAATGACCAAAGCTACTACGATGGTAAAGATCACGTTCCCGACACTAACTTGAATCATGTTAAACTTCGCAATCTTATACAAAGCAGCATTCAATGCAAAGCCAAGACCATATGCTATTACTAAGGCCAAGACGGCTGACAACAAACCAATAATAATTGATTCAGATGTAAATAATCGACGAATGTCACGCTTTGATTCACCCAATGCGCGCAAAATTCCGATTTCCTTAGTTCGTTCAGAAACTGACATATACATGGTAACAATAATCATCAAAGCTGAAACAACTAATGAAATTCCAGAGATTGCTGCCAAAACAGTTGTAGCTAAGCTCACAATTGTATTAATTGTGTCTAAGATCGAACCAACTGAGATAGCTAAGAAGGCTTTTTGACCATCTACTTGGATCGCATTAATATCCTTCACCGCAGCCTTAACATTCTTGGTATCATCGATTTTAACTGAAGCATAAGTATAATCAGTATTAGCACCGGATTCTTCCAAAACTTTACGCATGGTTGCTTCGTTGGTTGCAGCCATGGCTCCAGTTTGTGATTCTGCTACACCTGAAACCTTAAAGGTCTTAGTAATTGGCTTAGGAACATTGTTTTGATCATAAGCAATAAAGGTCAAGTTAACATTCTTACCCACAATTGACTTCCAATTATCAGGACTCACCTTTTGCGCAAAGGTCTTCTTATCGACGACAATTTCGCCATCCTTAGGAGTGTGACCGGCCTTAATGATTGAATCACTATAGGCTGGTGTCCAACTCTGATATTGTGGCGTTTGAATATCATTACCATCATATGAAACGGTAACGTTAGTAAACATGTAGCCAGGGTTAACCTTCTTAACATGCTTAACGTCTGCCATCTTGTTCAAGTAATCATTTGACATCGTGGCTTTCTTATAGTCAGTCATCATGGTCTGCATTGTATTTTGCATCAATTCAGATGATTCCTTACCTTTAGCCTCTTTGTTGGTTACAACATTTTTCATAATGGTTGGATAATTTGGATTAGCTAAATCACCCACCTGCTTTTGGATGTAGGCATTAACCCCGTTTCCAATTCCAGAAAAGAGCAAAACGGCAAACAATCCAATCGCCGTTCCAATCATAATCAATGAATTACGCCAGAAATTATGGGCGAAATGCTTCCAAGCGTTTTGAAAACTTGCTGAAAGTGGCATGGCTTTTGATTCAATTTTGGAGGTTCCTTGCCCAACGGGATAAGCATCGTGAATACGGGTATTCCCATCCACTTTTCCATCTGCTAGATGTACAATTCGTGTTCCATGATTAGCAACATCTTGAGAGTGCGTTACAGCAATTACAAGTTTTCCATCTTCCGCAATTTCTTGCAAAAGTGCCAAAACATCTGCTGTATTTTGTGAGTCTAATGCCCCAGTTGGCTCGTCAGCAATAATGACCTCAGGATCAGGAGCTAAAGCTCGCGCAATCGCTACTCGTTGCTTCTGACCACCTGATAATTGATTAGGATGTTTTTTCATTTGGTCGCCCAAGCCAACCCGTTCCAAAAGTTCCTTAGCCCGATCTTCACGTTCGCTATGACTCATAGTTGTCATATCAAGTGAAATCAAAACGTTATCCAAAACCGTTAAATGAGAAATCAAATTATATGATTGATAGATGTAGCCAATGGTTCCCCGACGGTATTCATCTAACATTTTTTCTTTACGGTGATTCAATTTTTGACCAGAAATGGTAACACTTCCATCAAAATTACGATCCAAGCCACCGATGATATTCATCAAAGTTGACTTTCCACCTCCAGATTCACCAAGGACTGAAACAAATTCTCCCAATTCAAAATCTAAATCAATTCCCTTTAAAACTGGAAATTCCTCTTGGCCTAAGAAATATGATTTCTTTATGTCTCTTAGTTCTAAATATGCCATAAACATGCCTCTTTATCTTTATTTTTAATTCAATAAGTTTAGCTTCGTATTATACGTTCTTTTAAAAGCATTGTAAAGTTATCTGCCAAAAACATCGAAATCTTTGTATAATTTTTAGTTGGACTCATTTTAACATTTTTTTATAGTAAAATTACGTTATTTTAAGTAAATAAATTTGTAATTTAGGAATAAATATTGGCTAATTCCAAATTAGTCCCAAACTATGTTTTGACATTGGCTAAATAAAGCGAAAAAGGTCGGGACAAATCGGCTCGACCTTTTCAATTCATTTCAGATTATAATTTTATTCAAATACCATCTGGTTGGTATATAACTCAGCATAGAACCCTTTTTCAGCTAATAGTTCTTGGTGGTTACCTTCTTCGATCACTTCACCATCTTTTAAGACCACAATTTTATCAGCTGACAAAATAGTCTTCAAACGATGCGCAATCACAAAGCTGGTCCGGCCTTGAATCACAGCCTCCATCGCTTTTTGAATTTTAGCTTCCGTCACCGTATCAACGTTTGATGTGGCTTCATCCAAAATTAACAAGTCTGGATTGGTTAAAATAGTCCGAGCAATTGACAATAATTGCTTCTGACCAGTTGAGAAGACTGAATTTTCATCGTCAACCTTCGTATCATAACCATCTGGTAAAGTCTCAATGAATTCATGAATATTAGCTTGTTTAGCTGCACTGATCATTTCTTCATTGGTAGCATTTGGCTTACCAAACACAATGTTATCCCGGATAGTTCCGGAGAACAAAACTGAATCCTGCAAAACAATTCCTACATGATCTCGTAAGCTCTTCAAATCCATATCACGAACATCCACACCATCAAATGAAACTGACCCAGCATCAACGTCATAAAAGCGGTTCAATAAATTCATCACTGTCGTTTTACCTGATCCAGTCGGACCAACTAACGCCACCATCTGACCCTTATCGACCTCAACTGAGACACCATGCAAAATTTCTCGATTAGGTTGGTAACCAAAATGAACATTGTCCAGCTTAACTTGCTTTTCAATTCCTTTTAGCACATGCCCATTTTCAGGTGTAACCTCATCGACTTGGTCAAAGACTTCTGACAAACGATGAGCTCCAGTAATGGCCAATTGTAACATGTTATATGTTGAAGTGATATTGGTGATTGGTTGGTAATATTGTTGTGAAAATGACATGAACATCACAATCAAACCTAGGGCTGTTGCACGTGATAAATCACCATTCAACGCCATAGAACCACCAAAGAAAATTACAATTGCCGTATTAATCAAACTCATTCCAGACATTAATGGGAACAAAATTCCAGACCATACCTGCCCCTTAAAAGTTGCTGTACGGACATTATTATTGTGTTCTGTAAATTGTTCAATTGATTCTTCTTGCAAACCATTGGTAATAATCACGCGTTCCCCATTAATTTGTTCATTAATGTAACCGTTCAAATGCCCAACTTCACTTTGTTGCAAATCAACATATTTTTTAGCTTGGATAATTACCAAAATGGCAATTAATAACGCAACCGGCGTTGATGCCATTGTAACCCAAGCCATTTTAACATTTTGTTGGAACATCATAATAATGATTCCCACCATCAATGCAATCTGTGAAAACAATTGGAAAATAGCTTGATTCATCGCGTTGAAAATATTATCCAAATCGGATGTAAAGCGTGCCAAAATTTCACCGTCTTGGTGTTCATCAAAATAACGAATTGTCATGCGTTGCAACTTAGCAAACAATCCCGTTCGCATATCATTAACAGAATGAGCTGAAATCAGTGATTGAATCACTCCCATGATCAACATTGAAACGGCCATCATCAAAACAAAAGCAATCATCATCCATAATGCATGATGGAATTTGTCTAAACTGGCATTCGCTGCCGTCATTGGATTCAACTTAACAAAGAGATAATTCCCCATCTCTTTAATTGAGTTTCCCATATAAACGGGAGCTTTAACTTGAAGATAGGTTGAAAGGATGGTAAAAACTACCACCAGGAACAAGCCTAACTTAAAGCGCTTGAAATATTGTGCAAAGAACTTAATTGCTTTCCAAAAATCTGCCATTAGTTATTTACCTCCTGCGCCTTTTGTGTTGCGTAAATTTCTTGGTAAACCGCTGAATTCTTAATTAATTCTTGGTGACTTCCCATACCAACTAATTTTCCTTCATCCAAAACTAAGATACGATCAGCATTAATGACAGAAGAAATCTTTTCAGCAATAATAAAGGTCGTTGTGTCCTTTAAATCACGATCCAAAGCTTCTTTAACTAACTTTTCTGACTTAGCATCCAAAGCAGAAGTTGAATCATCTAAAATCAGAATCTTAGGGTCAGCAATAACTCCACGAGCAATCGACAGACGTTGTTTTTGACCACCTGAGAAGTTTGAAGAACGCTCCTCAACCGGATGATCATATACATCTTCATATCGTTCGATAAATTCAGCAGCTTGAGCAATTTCTGTTGCTCGCTTCATGTCATGCTCAGTAGCATCATTCTTACCTTGTCGTAGATTATCGGCAATTTTTCCAGAGAAAAGGGTTGCTCGTTGCAAAACATATGAAACAGTTTGCCGTAATGACTTTTCATTAACCTGCTTTAAATCAACACCCCCAATTTTGACCGTTCCCTTACTAGGGTCAAAAAGACGTGCCATTAATTGAGCTAAGGTAGTTTTACCAGAACCCGTTGCTCCAACAATTCCAATCATTTCACCAGCTTGAGCCTTAAATGAAATATCTTTCAAGACCACCATATCATCATTAGGATAGCTAAATGAAACATCATCAAACTCAACTGATCCAACCAAATCTTGTTCTGGTACATCTTGTTCAAAAGTCATTGTTGGTTCAGTATCAATCACTTCTTTAATTCGCTTAATAGAAACTAATCCACGCGCCGCAAATGACATCACCATTCCACCAATAATCACGGCCATCATAATTTGCATCAAATAATTCGTAAATGATGAAACACTAGCAATCCAAAGTGGGTGTTTACCAACTTGATTTCCAACAAACCAAATTGAACCAGCAATGGCCAATTGGCTAACCATTGTAAATAATGGTGACATTACTGAGAAAAGATAACCAATTTTAACGTTAACATCATTCAATTCACCAGAAGCCGCATCAAAATTTTCTTGGACATTTTTCTCTTGATTAAATGACTTAACCACTCGTACACCTTGGAGATTTTCCTTAGCGAGGTTATTCGTTTTTTCAATCAATCCTTGAATTTTACCAAACAAAGGTCCCATTTTAGCAAAGACAAATGCTGTAATTAAAATTACTGTAATAACCATAATGACAATGATCCACCAAAGATCAGGTAATGTCTTAATGGCTAAATATAAAGCCCCGATAAACAAAATAGGCATTCGAAGCAAAGCTTGAAGTGAGGTCATAACTAATGTTTGAATTTGTTGAATATCATTAGTTAGACGCACAACCAAATTCCCCACGGAAAAACGTTCAATATCCGCAAAAGAGAAGGTCTGAATTTTACGATAAGTTTTTTCACGAACATCTGCTGCAATGTTTTGTGCCACTTTTGCCGCAAAAATTGCATTTACGGTTCCAGCAATTAACCCAATGACAGCGACCACAATTAATTGAATACCAATTGCATTAACACGGCTCATCTTATCTTGAGTGATAGCCGTCATGACTTCTTGTAGTAATCTTGGTTGCCATAAAGCAGCTCCGGCCATAACAATCACTGATATAACAGTGATAGCCAGATCCCCTTTATATTTACCAAGATAAGGTTTTAATAAATCCATCTAATATGCTCCTTATCTAGTTTAGAATAAATAAATAAATAATTGAAAATACACAGTATCGATTAGTCTAACCTTTTTATAAAATTAATTCAAGTTAGTTAGTTATAACCTTTTTGTGAAATTAAATTGCCACCAAATTTTAAATTCACACTCCTTTTTAAATGTAATTAATATAAAAAATGAAGCTCATATAAGGGATTAAATAACGTCCAATATATGAGCTTCATTGTTAACTTTATCAATCCAACCTATATAACGTTTTTAAACGCAAAATTATACATTTACCCTATGCTTCTCGTAAAATTGGTAGCAAAAAACAATGTTCAAGTTTCACTATCGCTTTTGATGCTAAGCACTATTCTTGAATATATTGTGCTAGACGACTCGCTTCTACGGGCGTCAAGATAACATTCATCTGGGTTCCTTCTTCTAAATATTCAGTTGAAGTAACATTTGCGTCATCATTTAATGCGGCAACAATTTGTCCATCAGAAAAAGGAATTAATAATGTGTATTCCTTCAAATCAGCGAATAATTTTTGATGTAAAGTATCAACCAACATATCTAATGATGAAGAATCTAATGCCGACAAAATTAGCGTATCATCAGTACGTTCTGGATATTTAATATCAATCATCCGATCAGCCTTATTATAAACAGTAATCATTGGTAGATCAGTGATTCCAATTTCCTTCAAAGTTTGGGTGGTTGTGTCCATCATCGCTTTGTAATTTGGATCTGAATAGTCCACCACTTGTAGTAATACATCTGCTTGAGCCGCTTCTGCTAATGTTGCTCTAAAGGCCGCCACCAAATTATGCGGTAATTTAGAAACAAATCCTACTGTATCTGATAAGAGGAAAGTTTGGTTATCAGGTAAATTCAATTTACGAACGGATGTTTCCAAAGTTGCAAACAACATGTCAGCTTGGAAAACCGTTTTTTCTTGATTCTCACCATAACGCTTCACAAGCTCATTCATATAAGTGGATTTTCCAGCATTGGTATATCCAACCAAAGCAACACTCTTAATCGCCTGCTTATCGCGATACTTGCGCCGATTTTGATCATCAGCTTCAATCTCAGTAATTTCTTTTTTAATCATTGAAATTTGATGCTCAATTAAACGTCGATTCGTTTCGAGCTTAGTTTCACCAGATCCACGACTGGTAAAACTACCGCCCCCACCACCAGTTTGTTGATCCAACCGTACATTCATACTAGTCCGTAAACGTGGTAGTTGATATTGCAGTTGGGCCATTTCAATTTGCAACTGAGCTAATCGAGTTTTAGCTCGAGAAGCAAAAATATCTAAAATCAAAGCCGTTCGATCTAAGATTGAAGCCCCAGTTTGTGCCTCTAAATTACGAATTTGTGAAGGTGATAGTTCATCATTCGCTACAACCATCGTTACTTCATGAAAAGCAACTGCTTCCTTTAACTCTTCGACTTTACCTTTTCCAAAATAAGTGGCTGCTACAGGACGATCTAACTTTTGAGTTAGCGTAGAAACAACTTCCATCTGATTGGCCTCGGTTAAATTAGCCAATTCCGTCATTTGATAATCAAATTGTGGATCATTTCGATCCAATCCGATTAACAAGACAGCTACACGAGGGTTTTCCTCATTTTCATGCATTCGATCACCATACTTTCTCAATATCGTTAAAAACTTCTAATTTCATCTGGTCGTCATCAATGGCCCATTTTGAAATTGAACCATTATACATACTTGAATAGGTGTACTCCCGACCAGCATACTTTCCAGATAAATTCCGGATAAGCGTTCCATGTGCAACTACTAAAATATTTTCACCATCTTTTGTATGGTCTTTCAAATATTTCAAACCTGCTTCAAGACGTTGCCAG
This sequence comes from Weissella koreensis KCTC 3621, assembly GCF_000277645.1. The sequence continues at coordinate 31,421 of NZ_AKGG01000016.1, forward strand.
AAAGCTCTGGCATCCTCAGCATCCCCCTCAGCATCAGCCGCCGCAATTGCATCCAGAACTTCTTCTTGTGTCATTGCCTTCATCAAATCCCCATAATCCGCAACATTATCAAGATTGTAACGTTTTTTAATATCAGCCGCTAATTCACTACTTGGTAATCCTTCAAATGATCCGAAAAATTGTTCCCTAAATTCTGGTAATTGTGTAGGAGTCAACTTAGTATCTGTAGCTTTATTGTTCTCCATAATATATTCAGCAGTGTGTACTGCACGTGATAAGTCAGAAGAATAAACATGATCAAACTTCACGTTAGCCAACCGGTTTCCAGCAGCCAAACCATCTGTAATTCCTTTATCAGTCAACGGTGCATCAGACCACCCCTGCATCCGATTATATTTATTTAAATATGTTTGTCCATGTCGGACCAAATAAAGATTAAAGCTCATAATTATTCCCCTAACTGTTACTTTTCTACTATTATATCATGTTCTGATATTCAATCGCATTGTTATACCACAATGCTTAACTATAATTAGTTAAATTCAATATTTTTTACCGATCAAATTTTAAAAAGGTTTTTCGCATTGTTTGGTATATTTTAACAAGTATTCTTTTAGCCAAAGTTTTGAAAAAATTTTTAACCATTAAAATTATAAAAAACCGTTAATCAGAAAGTAATCTGATTAACGGTTTTAAATTATTACTATTATAGCCCAACAGGGAATCGAACCCTGGATTCCGCGCTGAGAACGCGACGTCTTAACCACTTGACCATTGGGCCATTGAGTTGATTACTCAACAACAATATATAAATATACAGGAACATCAAGGTTTAGTCAACACTTTTACCTATTAAAAATCAAAAACAACTTTAATAGGCGCATGGTCTTTCCGTTCACCCGTATCTAGGACTTTAAAGTCTTTTAATTTATCTTGTAATCGATTTGAAGCGAGATAGTAATCAATTCGCCATCCACTATTATTTTGCTTAGACGTCCGACTAATTTGGGCCCACCACGTATACACTTGTTCTACCGTTGGATTCAACGTTCGGAATGTATCAATAAACCCAGCTGCCAAAAGTTCGGTAAAACTAGTCCGTTCTTCATCGGTAAATCCAGCTGAAAGATGATTGCTTTTTGGATTCTTTAAATCAATATCTTGATGTGCAACGTTAAAATCGCCACTAACAATAACAGGCTTTTGTTGGTCCAAAGTCTGTAAGTATTCTTTAAAGGCAAGATCCCATGCCTGACGATCTTCTAGTCGACCTAATTCCGAACCAGAGTTTGGCGTATAAACCGTCGTTACAAAATATTCATCAAATTCCAGAGTGATAATACGTCCTTCTAAATCCATCTCACCTGGTGCACCAATCGTTGGATATTCTACACTTACCGGTTTCTTTTGACTTAACATCATTGTTCCGGCATATCCCGGACGGCCAGTACTAATATTGGCATACTGATAATAACCTGCAAACAATTCTGCCATGATTTCTGTCTGTTTTTTCGTTAATCCCGTTTTTTTGGCCTTAGTTTCTTGAATCGCAAAGACCGCTGGCTTTTGAGCTGCAATTTCTTGCAACACCGCCCACGTCATTTCCCCACGAGCTGATTTATGTTCCACGGCTGCATTTAAACTATCAATATTCCATGATATTAATTCCATAACTATACCTCCTAATTTAACTTTGCATTAAGCATACCAAATTAAATGAGTTGTGCAAGTTAAGTTAATTTAGGCATTAAAAAAAGCACTTCTCACTAAATGAGTGTGTGCTTTTATATAAGATGTCCCCATCTTATTCCACCATATAGTCTAGTTGATCCACCACGACAACTAGACCTTTTTCCATCTGGTCAAGTAATCACACTTGACCATTCTCCCACTAAGCCTGAGTCCTTCACCTCTCAAGCTTAGCCGTTACCGGACAACAGGGCATCGCACCCTTTTGATCGAAATCAAACAATCCTAGGCTCCTTACTTCCTTGACTAATTGCATCCCCGGTAACAATTATATTATACGCTCTACCACTTAATTTTGGTATCCTTATTCAAACCTAATTTTTTAGAAAATTCAGGTATAATCTGATCTTCAAAATCTTCCACTTTCACCACGTCTGGTAACATTTTTTCATTAAATCCAACAAAGGCTAAAGCTTGAGGATCCCATCCATTATGTCTTAAATCATATAAACCAGTCCGTGCCGCTAAATGTGGCATAATTTGATTTTTTCCTGTGAAGAGATAATGTAAATACTCTTGAAAGCTAACAAAATAGGCTAATTTTTCATATTGATCAGCATGCTCATTTTTGAACCAAAGCGCCGCTAACAAAGGCGTATTTACCGAAAATTCAGCGCCTGCTTTACGTTCCAATTGTCCAACAATTCCATTCAAGCGCATCGCTTTTAGATAGCCAGTAAACGTAGGTAATAATTCATTTCTAAAATTAGCACTCTGTAAAGTTTGACCATTTTTATCTAAAAATGCCCACCCATCGATATTATCATGTAACTGTATAGTGGTGATATCAGAACGCTTGGGTAAATGCTTCGTAATTTTCTGAACAAACATTTGAAAGAAACTTCCCATAGCTTTTAAATTCATCTCGTTCAATTGTTCTGACCAAGTCTGTTGATAAAATTCACTAACTTCTTGTTGATTACCATTTTCATCTTCGATAATCCCAACCATCCGTTCGCCGGCCATTCTAATTTCTAATGTGTATTTCATCCTAAGACACTCCCATTTAACTAACTACTTTAAATGCCAATCTTTCAACATATTATTAACATCATTATCAAGATTTTTATCGATATCGCTCGTCACTGATTTAACAATTTCATCTTGGGTCTTTTTTTGGGCCGTCTTATCATTTAAGTAATCCGAATTCTTTTTGACTTCTTCTTTTACAGCTGAAGTAACATCTTCTTTAATTTTATCTTCTAAACCAGATTTTGAATCCTTAACTTTATCTTGGATTTGTTGGTCTTGTTCACTAGAAATGATGTACCAATTATCTGGCAAGACGAACGTATATTTAACATCAGGTTCTGTACTTGTTGGTAATCCAACTAACATGAACTTATCAAAGAAGTTTTTAGCTTGATAATTACTAATATTTTCTTTAATGGCTGCAGTGGAACCCTTCACCACATTAGTAGTGCCCGTTTTAGGCGTAATTCGATAACTTTTATTGTTCCACTTGTAATGATATTCAAACTTTGAATTCTTAGCACTCGTAGTAACAATAAATGATTTATCATTAACGACCGTCTTAGCATCCATCTTAATTGTTTTATTTATAACTTGTTTTTTCATAAACAAATGATGCGAGGGGGCCATGTAAACACCAATCCCACTTGCTACCAATAAAATAATTCCAATAATTAATAAACTCCAACGAATGATTTTACGCCGAAAATACGTAATTCCAGCCAGGACTAGCAAAACAGCCCCAATAAATAATAAAATTAACATTTTTAACCTCTCAGTTTGGGTATGTAGATCTTAATTATAATAATACCATATTATAATTCAATGTATAATTTGTATAAAAAAAACGACATCATTGTTTCCAAAGATGTCGTTTTAATAATAGCTCATCAGGGAGTCGAACCCTGGATGCCGGTGTGAAAAACCGGAGTCTTAACCGCTTGACCAATGAGCCATAATTACTTGTTGTCGCCTTAACAACAAATAATATAATACCAAGAATTCAGACTCATTGCAAGCCTTTTTCCAAAAAAACTTTTATTTTATTCAAATTCGGCATTTTTTTGCATCGTAGCCTGAATCACATCAGAAACTAATCCATTCAAATTACCCTTTTGCATCGTTTCCCAACCAGCAGCAGTTGAACCACCAGGTGTCATTACTAACTGCGCTAATTCATGCGCACTTAGATCAGATTGAACCATTTTATCTAACGTCCCACGGAAAGTTTGTAAACTTAATTTAACAGCTCGCTCTTCGTCCAGGCCAGCAGTCTGACCAGCAGCCGTCAATGCTTCGATGAATCCCGCAACAAACGCCGGTCCTGAACCAGCGACGGCACTAACTGCCCCAAAGTCAGCTTCAGGCATTTCATCAACCCGACCTAATTCAGCCAAAATGGCAAACACAGCGCCTTTTTCTTCAGCAGTAATTTGCGCTCCAGCATGCATTGCAGTATAGCCTTGGCCTACTGCTACGTTGACATTTGGTAAAGCTCGGACAATTTTTGCTTGTTCGCCTAAAGCTGCTTGCAAAGCATCAAGTGAGATTCCACCTAAAACTGAAACAATAATTTTTTGTGGCATCATTTCCAACAGCGGTTTTAAATCTGCACTGATCTTTTCTAAAGCGGTCGGCGGTGTCGCTAAAACTAGCATATCACTGACCATAGCTATTTCAATAGCACTGCCAAATTCCTCAACCTGCCAAGCCTGAGTCGTTTCAGGCAAATGATGTCTAGTATAAGCTCCTTGGCTCACTTGATCAGAATCTAATTTTGACCAACCTTGCATCATGGCCTGCGCCATGTTTCCAGCACCGATAAATCCAATCTTAAGCATTAGGCAAAGCCCTCCCGTTCTGATAAGGTGTATTTTTGATTATGGAAACTCATCGACATAATTAACCCAATCCCAATCATATTTCCAACTAGTGCGGAACCTCCTTGAGAAATAAATGGCAATGGAATTCCAGTCAATGGTACTAATCCAATACTCATTCCAATATTTTCAAAAATGTGGAAAACTAACATCATAATAATTCCAGCTCCAATATACGCATAGAATTGGTTAGAAGTTTCCATCACAACTTGAAAAATACGATAAATCAATAGGAAATACAATAGTAAGACTATTAATGATCCAACAAAGCCAGCATTTTCACCAATGACAGAAAAAATCATATCTGATTCTCGAACTGGTACATTCACGTGGGAAACATTAAATCCAGTCCCAGTTAGCCCCCCAGAACCTATTGCCGTCATTGAATGCCAGAGTTGATAAGCTGAATTAGAGGTATCCCCCTGTGGCTTCAACCAAGCATCAATTCGTGCAAATTGATAAGCTTGGAATCCAAACTTTCCTAGAATCTGACGCCCCGCATCAGAAGCAACTAATGCAATCGCTGCGCCTCCAAGGACCCCAGCTACACCCATCACGCTTCCCAAGATGCGCCATGAAATTCCAGAGACCAAAGTCATCCCAAAAATAATTGCTAAGAAAACCAACATAGTTCCAAAATCGTGCTGTAATAGGACTAAGATAATAATCGGTAAACTCCAAATAATAATTCTACGTAAGAGTAAAAGATCATTCTTTAAAGTGTGTTCACTATATTCAATGTTATGCATCGCAATTACACGCGCCAACATCAAAACAAAAGCCGGTTTCATCACCTCAGACGGTTGAAAAGTTAATGGTCCTAAAGCAAACCAAGATTTACCACCGGTCGTCATGGCATAGGCTCGACTATAAAAGATCAGCACCGCTACCATTAAGAAAACTCCAACAGCAAAAATATAAGGTGAGATGCGCCATAGTCGCTCTGAATCAAACTGCATAATGAATATAACTGCACAAATTCCTAAAATATACCAAATTCCTTGCATTGTAATAATTCGGACAGGATTGGCCCCACTAGAATCGTGGGTAACCGCGACATAAATTGATCCTAACCCAATCAAAGCTAACATCAAAACTACAAAGATTATACTCCAGTCAACCTCACCTTTACCGTCTAAAATTCGTTTGAACATTTCCTTTTACCTCGTATCATCTTCATCTAGCATATGGCACTTAGCTTAAGCCAAGCACAATTCATTTTAGTGATGAAGATTATATTCAGCGATTAAAACTTCAACACCCTCATCAAACGAATTAACAATTTGTTTGTGATTTGGACCTAATTGAACTTGAATTTGTGTACCACTTTCATCAATTTGACCAAGGGTATTTTTATTAATTTTAACTTCACTCAGTTGATCTGTTACAGCTTTAATTTCAACATCGATAGCTTTATTTTTGCGATTTGACATATTATTTTTTCCTTCCTCAATTAAAATGTTATTTTAATTATCATGCATGTGTTCCAACAATTCTCCAGCTCCACGCGCAACATTATCCAAGGGATGATCAGCAATAAAGACTGGCACTCCTAGTTCAGCTGAAATCAATTTATCCATGTTCCGTAGAAGAGCCCCACCACCAGTTAGAACAATTCCACGATCAATGACATCTGCTGCCAATTCTGGTTGAATTTCGGCCAACACATCATGTGCCGCCTTAACAATTTGTTGGAAGGAATCATGCAATGCTACTTCCACTTCATTTGAATTGATTTCAACAGATTTAGGCATTCCATCATAAATATCACGACCACGAATAATCATCGTTTCAGGATCTTCAGATTGAAGAGCATTTCCTAACTGAATCTTAATTTGTTCAGCTGTCCGCTCACCAACTTGCAAACCATGTTGACGCTTAGCAAAACTGGTAATTTCGTTATTCAACTTATCTCCAGCAACACGAATTGAACGGGCTGAAACAATATCACCCAAAGACAAAACGGCAATATCAGAAGTTCCTCCACCCATGTCAATTACCATTGATGAGATTGGTGAGAAAATATCTAGACCCGCTCCAATTGCAGCAACCTTGGGTTCATACTCCAAGTAAACTTTAGCACCACCGACCTTTTCCGCCGCCTGCATAATCGCCTTTTTTTCAATTTCAGTAATATTAGTTGGTGCTGCCACCATAATATTAGGGCGTGACATAACACCCTTCACGTTTAACTTTTTAATAAAGTACGATAGCATTGCTTCAGTCATATCAAAGTCAGAAATAACTCCATCCTTCAACGGACGCACGGCGCGAATATTCCCTGGAGTCCGACCAACCATTTGGTAAGCCTCAGTTCCAACTGCCAAAACTCTATCGGTTTTCATATCAACGGCCACAACAGATGGCTCGTTTAACACAATCCCCTCTCCTTCGACAAAAATCAATACATTTGCAGTTCCTAAATCAATCCCAATTTCTTTAGCCATACCCTTTTTTACCTCTTTAATTTAAAATATATCAATTTTTAGCTGATTAATTCCTATTATAGCAGAATTTACCAGAGTTTTTAGTTATGATCAAAAAGAAACCTGTAAATTATTTATTTTAAATAAATTAGGATCTTTGAAATCTTTTTTAGGCTTTTTTTTGATAAAATAAACTTAATATAAACTACAATCAGGAGATCATTTTAATGAAATATTCTTTAGCCACCATCGCCCAACTCGTGGACGGTGAATTATTAAATTCAACTAGTGAACCAATCACAGAAATTACTTTCGATGGACGTACAGCTAAACCGGGGTCCCTCTTTATTCCCATTACTTGGGGTAATGATGGGCACAATTTCATTCAAGGTGCCATCGATAATGGCGCCAGCGCTACTTTATGGGCAGCAGACCACGTTGAAAATCAGCCTAGTGACTTCCCGATAATTATCGTTCAAGACACCCTCAAAGCTTTTCAGCAATTAGCACAAGCTTATTTAAAAGAAATCGGGCCTAAAGTTATTGCTGTCTCCGGCTCAAACGGTAAAACAACCACGAAAGATTTTATTGCCACAATTGCTAGCACAATGTATCGAACCGTCAAAACACCAAAAAACTTAAATAATGAATTAGGAGTTCCTCTTACGATTTTGAGCATGCCCGCTGATACTGAAGTCTTAGTGATTGAGCTTGGGATGGATCATCCCCATGACTTGGATAGCCTTTCAAAGCTAGTTACCCCCGATATTGCCGTCCTTACCATGATTGGCGAAGCCCACATTGAATTCTTCAAAACGCGTGCTCGAATTGCCGATGGAAAGATGGAAATCATCAATGGCCTAAAATCTAATGGAGTTTTAGTCTATAACGGGGATGAGCCACTCCTGATTGAACGGGCTGCTAACCTTACTTTTCAAACCAAAACTTTTGGTTTATCCACTGATAATCAACTTTTCGCTTCCCAAATAACTTTAACCGACCAAAAGGCTAACTTCACGACCAATCAAATGAAAGAAGCCTTTCAAATTCCTCTCACTGGTAACTATAACGTTAGCAATGCGCTTGCTGCCATTAGTGTCGGACAACTCTTAAAGGTCCCCGCAAATTTGATGAAAACCGCTCTACAAGGAACCATCATCACTGAAAATCGGACGGAATGGATAGCTGGTAACTTTGGGGGGCAAATTTTAAGTGACGTTTATAACTCAAATCCCACTGCCGTTCGAGAAGTATTAAAGAGCTTCTCAGCAATTAAAAAACTCAATCGTAAATTTGTTGTTTTAGGCGATATGTTAGAACTTGGGACAGCTGGTCCTGAACTCCACGCTAGCTTAGCAACAGATGTAATTGATGCTAAACCCGATGCAATCTTCCTCGTCGGGCCATTGATGCAAAACCTAGCAGATAAAATTGCAAATCAAGATTCTCAATTAACTGTACACTCTTTCCTAGAACCAGAAATTGATACACTCATCAAAACGTTACAAGCTCAGTTACAAACTAATGATCAAATTTTAATTAAAGCTTCACACGGTCTTCATTTGGAACGAATCGTTCAAGCACTAACAAAGTAATGCTCAATTCAATTAAACGATTAGGTTCTCTTGAACCTAATTGTTTTTTTATACTTTTCAAGCATCACCGCGCTTTAAGTTATATTAAATTAAATCCTCAAGTCATAAACATTAAAGACGCTCAACATTTTAGAATATTACAAAATATTCGATATAAGCTAACTTAATTTTTGATAGCCGATAATTTTAAGATTATGCGGTTGATCAAAATTCAAAGGTTGATGTTGTTGAATATAATCAGCAATTAAATCGGCCGTTTCAATCTGTACTTCTCGCACAATTTTACTTGCCTGATACATTTTAAAGTTACCGGTTCCATTAGATCGATAACTATTAACCGCTACTTCATATGATTGGTCCAATTTAAGTTGTTTTCCTTGAAACATGACCGCTTTCACCCGTTGATTCATCGGTTTTTGCATATCAATCGTGTAATCAATTCCTGTCCAAAGATCGTAATTATAATGTTGTACTTTAGGAAACAAAAAATGAGGATTGATTGATAAATTATCATTGGCAGTTAGTTTAAAATAGCGAGCACTAACTTCAATGGCATCAATAATTTCTTGTCCCGTTAAGCTTTCCACAACCACTGTATTAGGATAGACATAATTTGTCATAATATCCCGGCGCGTTACATTGTTTTTCAAGCCTCGAACTTCATCATTAAAAATTGTTGTGCTGGCAATTTGCGTCTGACCTGCGTCCATCTGAGCCCGATTAATCAATTCAACAAATGGGTGACTTTGAATTCGGGCTAATTGATGATCAATAATCTCCATCTGATGACCAACTTGACCAATTGATTGATCCATCCACTGATCAACTTTAACTTTTAAAGGAGAAAGGCGCGTAATAATCTTAGAATTTTCGGGAGTAGTTTTAGTAGAAATTAATTTCGCCTCACTATTGATCAATTTTTGTTTTTCGTCAAAAGCAAAGTCCATCACACCCACTGCTTCACCACGATATCCTGGTTGCGTCATCACCAAACCATTGAATTTTTCAGCCAATAACCGATGTTGATGTCCTGTTATCAAAGCATCTACACCTTCCAACTGACTTAATTCATATCCTTGATTTTCACCATTAATGCGTCCCAATGGTTGTCCAGTTTTTAAATCACATTCAAACCCACCATGATAAGCCAAAATCAGTAAATCTACTTGGGGTCGCAGAATTTTAATATATTTTTTTGCGATCATGACGGGATCCGCAAAATATAATCCTTTAATATTTTTTTCTGGTTCCCACTTTGGAATAAATTTAGTGGTTAGCCCAATCACGCCAACTTTTAAATCATTTTTTTGGAAAATACGATACGGACGCCCCAAGAAAGGAGTCTGGCTCTTTTGATCCAGAATATTCGCATTTAAGACATTTTGACTTTGAAGAGCTTTTTCTAAATAGATTCGACCATAATTGAATTCATGATTTCCAATAATTCGAACATCATATCCAGCCAAAGCTGCTAAATCATCATAAAGAGGTAGATCCTTTTGATCAATTTTTTCAATATAATTTGTTAATGGTGAACCTTGAATAAAATCGCCATTTTCAATTTTAAGCACTAAATCTTCATCCGTTAATTTGTCAGTTTCAATTTGCATCACACTCACGGCCCGCGCGAGCCCCATCTCAGTATTATTCAAGGGGCGTCTAAAATCATCTGCATTAAAATATCCGTGTACATCTGACGTCGATAAAACTTTGACTTGCATCAAGTTCCTCCTCATTTACTCCTTAAAAATCTGCTTTGCATCAATTAATATATCTAAGTTAATCCTCAGGAACAAGTTTTTTAATTTGCCACCATTCTATGGATAAATTAAATTATGATCCTTATTTCTTAAAAAACTAAATTAAATTTGTTAATGTTTTGGAAAAATTGTTTTTAAATTTCAATCAAAAATAATTACATGATTTAAAAAAGGCTAAGATAAATCATCTTAGCCTTCAAATAAATATGAAAAAAATTTTAACGACGTTAGTTGAACTCAACTTGATCTAAATCCATTGGCACTGCTTGCCAAAATTTAATTTCATCTTGATATGCCAAATGATAAATGGCTTCCCATTCAGCTAATTGAGTGCTCGATATTTGCTGATATTCAGGAACCAATATATTTAATGATTGCCACAGCCAATTCGTAAAGGCCAAATAATCCGAACTGGTATAATAATCAAACCAAGCCTTAAATTTAGGATCGGCTTGATCCGTAAAATCTCGGGCTAACAAATGATATGATTCTGTACATGGCAATAATGCCAAAATTCCTGCAATAGGATCCGATGTTTTGACAGCATGCTCAATATGTTGTAGATATGCAACATTATGCTCTCCCACTGCAATATTAGATAAATCCGGTGATGGCTTTAAAGCCTCATGTGCCTCAGCCTCAAGTCCATTAGCTTGTGGCTTTTTTATTTGTAATTGTATTGGTAATTTTTGAAAAACTGCTTGAAAAAATTCATCAAATTTATCAACATAAAAATGATCTTGGGCAACATAATAATTACGAGCTTCTTGTGGGAGCGATCCATTGACTAATGCTTGAACAAACTGAGTCTTAGCAATTATTTTTCGTTCATCTTTTGATTGTACTAATAAATATTGATTAAATTCCACGCCAAGCCTCCCTAATTTTTTGAACAGCCTCTGTTGGATTATCAGATCGAGTTAGCATTGATATAATTGCCACTCCATTTAAGCCCAGCTCAGCTAAATCAGATAAAACAGATTCGGTAATCCCCCCAATTCCGACAATTGGTAGATGGTTTTGCGGCAAAATTTCGGCTAATTTAGCCAAACCTAAGGCCGGTGCAGCGTCAGTTTTAGACTGTGTAGCAAAAATGGGACCTATTCCCAAATAGTCGGCCCCGCTATCTTGGGATGCGGCTAATTCGGAGGCATTTGAAACTGAAAGGCCAATCACCATCGGTACAGCTTGGGGTACTTTTAAAGCAGCTTGAATTTGATCACCTTGACCTACATGTAATCCGTCAGCATGAATTTGTTGCGCCAAATCGACATCATCATTAATGATGAACAAAACTTGCCATTTTTTTGCTAAAGATTGTAATTTTAAGACTAAGTCTAAGCGTTCTTCGCAATTTTGGTAATGGGTTCCCTTATCACGAAACTGATAAGCGGTAATCCCCGACTGCATTAATACTTCAATTTTTACGATAAATTCAGTCAAACTCAATTCTGGATAATCTTGTGGTCCGGCGACTAAATAACATTGTAATTGTTCTATTTTCATTTCACACCCGTGACCCAATGATTTAAAGGTCCATGTCCATGCCCGACATTAATCGTGGTTTGAATTGCTTGATTCATAAACTCTTTAGCTGCGGGTATAATTGCTGCTAATTCCTCATTTCGAGCTAAACCGGCTACAATCAAGGCTGCCAAAGTATCACCAGTCCCATGTGTTCGGCTAGTATCAATACGTGGTGCTTCATACCAACTAGTTTGTCCATTTTTAAACAACATCAAATCACGCACCACCATTCCTTGACGATGGCCGCCTTTAATTAAGACATTTTCAGCCCCTAGCCTTTGAAGCTCTTGAGCTGCTTCTATCATTTCAAGGTCTCCTTCAATTGAACGGTGCAAAAGCACTTCAGCTTCACCTAAATTCGGAGTAATCACTTCAGCCAAGGGCAATAATTCATTTTTAAATAATTCAATTGCCGCCGGCTCCAATAATTGGGCCCCACCTTTGGCAACCATTACTGGATCGAGCACTAAATGTTTCACTGGAAATTTTTTCAAGCCATCAATCACGGTCTGAACCCGAACCTCATCAAACAAAGCCCCCGTTTTAGCCGCCGTGATTTTGAGGTCAGTAAAAATCGATTCAAATTGAGCCATAATAATTTCAGGACGCGTTGGTTCAATCGCTTGAACACCAAGGGTATTTTGCGCAGTAATACCGGTAATGACTGTCGCAGCATACACTTTTTGGTTATGAAAAGTTTTTAAATCAGCATTAATTCCCGCACCTCCGCTAGAATCGATGCCAGCAATCGTTAAAACTTGTGGTACTTCAATCATTCTTCATTCACCTCACTGATCTGTTCAATTTGTTTTTCTGTAATGGCATAAAGTTGGTCCATCAATGCGGGCATCAACTGCCCTGGCTGGTTATGCACTTTTGCACTTGCTAATTGCCCCGCTGCTCCCATGAGCATTGTGGCCTCCAGCCCTGCCTGAAGGTAATCTTTCGTCACAGCAGCAAAACTACCGATAATCCCGCTCAATAAATCGCCAGATCCGACATTAACTGCTAATAACGGATTATCATTTTTTACCCGCCAACTTCGTTTTCCATCAGTGATCACATCTGTTGCACCGGTCTGCACGATCACCGCTTCTGTTAATTGGGCGGATCTTTTTGGAATACTAGTCTGAACTTCAATCCGTGTATCTGCATCAATTCCTTGACCCTGACTCGACATTCCGGCAAACCAAGCAATTTCTGCGGCATTACCCCGAATCACATCGAATTTAACTTCCTTCATTAAGCGTTTTACAAAATCACTTCGATATGGCATCGCCACAGCTACCGGATCCAAAATGACCGGAATCTCAGCTTGATTGGCTATTTGTCCCATTAAAATTAACTCTGGCAAAGTCGTTTCCTGTAATGTACCAATATTAATAACGACGGCTTGAGAAATTTTAACCATTTCCGGTATTTCTAGTTGCTCTTGCGACATCAATGGCGATGCCCCTAACATGCTAATTCCATCAGCAACATGTTGCTGAGTGACAGTATTAGCATGGTTTAAAATCAAGGGGTGTTTCTTCCGAATGACTTCCAATAACATTTTTGCTCCTCCTTTTCACTTATAAATTACTAATAACTTTTTCCATATAATTAAAAAGCTCAACTAACCTGCCACGTCGTCGTAACAGATTAATTGAGCTCATTTTGATTTATTCCCAGTTAATATGTCACTTCCCTCCGCAAGTTTTAACTTAATCAGGTTCAAAGGGTCCGAATAAACGTCTCAGCAAAAGCTCCCCTAGTGAATAAATATTTAATTATGCCTTAATTTTAGCACTCCATAGTTCACTTGACAATTTTATCGTTCAAAAAAAGACTGAGATAAAATTATCCCAGTCTTTTTTGAAAACGGATCAAAAATCAATATTTAAACTTTATTATGCCGTTTTATTTTTATTTTTCAACTGCTTGTAAGCTTTGGTTATTATCTAATTGAGATTTACCAGCTTTACCATGCTTTTGCAAGAAGTACATTCCTAACCATGTTAACAGCGTAAATACGACTGCGATGGCAAGTAAGACTCCAACTGAATTCCAGATTTGATCCATTCCTAATCCAGAAGTCATAGCTTGGCGTAATCCAAGAACTGAGTAAGTCATTGGAATGTAAGGATGGATAACATTATAGAAATGATTGGTCATTTCCATTGGGAATGTTCCACCTGAACCACCAAGTTGCAACATCAATAGCAACATTGCAACGAAACGTCCTGGATTATCAAAGACCATTGATAGGAACATAACGATCGCCATCGATGCCAATGAGAAGATAATCGTCATTAGGAATAATTCTGCAGGATGTTCAGCATGCAAACCAGCCAACATCATCAAAACTGGTTCAATGACAGCCATTGCTATTGCTACAATCGCTGCAACAATAGCTTTACTGAAGAACCAAGCCGTAGCTGATTGTCCAGTAGTTGAAATCTTTCGGATTGGGAAAGCAAAGTTAAAGACAATTGCTCCGACATACAAAGCAAGTGACAAAACATATGGTGCCAAGGCATATCCATAGTTTGGTACAGAACTATACTTTGAATGAGATAACTTAGCTGGGGTTACGAATTGCTTGATATTTTTATCAGTAATCTTAATCCCACCAATTTTATCAGATCCAGACTTAAGTCCAGATGCTAAGGTACCGTTTCCGTCCTTCAATTGATTTGCTCCATCAATTAAGGCACCTGAGTTATCAACTAGTTGACTTGTTCCAAGTGCTAATTGATCAACTCCTGAACTCAACGTTGGAATTTGAGCTTGTAATTGGCTTAATCCACCATACAAGATATTTGATCCATCAGCTAATTGACTTACACCTGAAGTCAATGCTGGCACTTGTGAGTTCAATTGACTTGTTCCAGTTGCCAATTGTTGTGATCCGGCAGCCAATTGACTTACACCTGAAGTCAACGCTGGTACTTGTGAGTTCAATTGACTCGTTCCAGCAGCTAATTGTTGAGAACCTGAAGTCAATGCTCCATTGTTAGCAGTCAATTGTGCTGAACCGTTGGTTGCATCTGAAACACCACCAGTATATTGTTGCAAACCAGCTTGCAAGGTAGCAGAACCAGCAGCCGTTTGCTTCAAACCAGCGTTTAATTGATCCATCCCTGCTACTAATCCCTTTTGTTCAAGAGGAGCATTGAAGCTCTGGCTCAAAGTTTGAACCTTAGTCAACAAAGTTTGCGTAGCAGTCAAATCAGCTTGCATTCGTTTTATGTCATCAGAACTGATCTTTGAGTTAAGTTGAGTCTCAACTCCAGTTTTCATGTTATTTCCAACGACTGTTCCATAATCTTTATATGATTGAGCAGCAACTTTTTTAACAGTTACTTTTTGCTCATCAGTCAAAGGCGTTCCCGCCTTTTCCATAGCTGCAACCATTTCATCAACATATGCATCAGGCTTTGCACCAGCTACTGAAATTTTAACTAATCCATTTAGCGTAGTATCAAGATTAGCCAATAGTGGAGTCAATGCATTCAACTTATCTTGCATATACTTAGTTTCACTTGATGATTGGTTATAGTCAACCGCATTTAATTCGCTTTGAATTTTTTTCAAACCGTCATCAAGTTGTTGACTTCCAGCTTGTAATTGAGTTGAACCTTCGCTCAATTGCTTTGCTCCAGAATTCAAAGTCGTGCTGTTAGCATTCAACTTATTGAGGCCACCATTTAAAGTAGAAACACCCTTTGTGTAGCCATCCAAACCTGAATTTAATTGACTAGCACCACCAGCTAATTGATTTGCTCCACTAGCCAGGGTTCCAGTCTTTCCATTCAAGGTTTGTAATCCACTATTCAATTGGTTAGCACCAACAGATAGTTGACTAGCACCACTAGATAGGGCTCCAGTCTTACTATTCAAGGTTTGTAGTCCATTGTTCAAAGTGCTTGACCCACCAGCTAATTGGTTAACACCACTTGCTAATGGAGAAACTCCCATCTTCAAGGTCATAACCCCATCATTAACTTGGGATACTCCGCCAGTATAGACATTCAACCCATCAGAAAGAGCAATTGAACCGTCATTTAACTTTTGAGCTCCAGTAGCAGCCGTCTTGAAGCCTTTTCCAGCTACAGTAACTTGATCAAAGACAACCTTAGTATAGGCCGTTGTGACCGCTTCTTTAACTTGACTGTTCAATGACTCAGCAGCAGTATCACTAACAACTGTAGCGATATAATTCAAAGAATCATTAGTCTTGTATTTGATCTCCATCTTTTTAGGATGAGCATCCAAAACTGTAGCAGCGTTAGCAGAGAAATTCTTTGGTAGAGTCACAACCGTATAATACTTATGATCCTTAATACCTTGTTCTGCTTGCTTCTTAGAAACAAAATGCCAATCCAATTGAGTATTATGCTTCAATTGCTTGACCATATCGGCCCCAGCATGCATCTTTTGACCTTCATAAGTCACTTGTTTATCTTCATTTACCACTGCGATTGGTAAGTTTCCCGTACTTCCATACGGATCCCAAACTGAACGCAAGAAGAACACACTGTATAAAAACGGAATAAACATAATTGCAAACAGTGAAATTCTAATTAATCGGTTTGAGAAGATAAATTTAAATTCATTTTTAATCATCTTCATGATTTATTACACAATCCTTTCCTACACTAAAAATTGATGTTATTTTTCATCATAATCACCAGCTTATTCCATTTTATTACAAATATAAAGTAATAATTATTTGTCTATTATCGTCTCAATTGGTATGACATATATTGAGGTATACCAACCTTTTAAGGATTAAATTGAAACGTTTTATTCGTCGAAATATTTCTTAAAAATACATTTCGATAATAGCATCGTTTTGGTGCAAAAAACGGTGTACTTTTTATGTATTAGCTTAAATGAATGATAAAAAATAACAATAGTTATAATTATAACGCCAAATACCTGAACTTCCTACTAAAAATAAACCTTTTTTTATATATAAATAAGAAGAATATTAATTCTCGTCGATCACAAAACATTAAATAATTATATATTTTTATGAAAAAGATGAGCGCAATGCAGCGAGTACGCTATAATGAAAGTCAGGATTTTAATATTTAATTTAGATTTAAGGTAGCAGGTGATTTGACATGACGGATGAACAATTCCAACAATTAAAAAGGTATAAAGAACTTCTAGATGTTGGGGTCCTTGCCCCTAATGAATACAAACGACTCAAGGATCGATTTTTGCAAGTGGAAATGATTGCCCTCGATGTAGAGCAATCCCAAAAGCCTCAACCCATTACAGAAACTCGAAATAAATCGCAAGCCCGCCAAAAAAGATCATGGAAATGGTTAAAGCCCATACTTTATGTTCTCCTCCTCCTGATCATATTGTCGGGTGGTTATGCTTATTTACAATGGCATCATCAAAATAGTCAAAAAATTATTCAAAAAAATGAGCAGAATGCAATTGTTCAGTCTGACCTTTCATCAACAAAACAACAGACTAAGCAAAGTTCAAGTTCTTCTGAAAAAAATACGAGAACTAATAGTGAAAGTTCCGAAAAGGCAGCCAATTCTACTAATCTAACATCTACTGTAGATGCTTCAAGTGTCCCAGTTGATGATACTGATACGGCTAGCACTAGCACTAGTACCGCAGTAGATGCTTCAAGCGCCGAAAGTGCCCTAACTCAAAATGATTCCACCGGAGTGGCTTGGACTTACCAAAACGCTACTGCTAACGGTTTTGTCTTCGTAGGACCAACAAATGAAGATGGTTCATACGCTAAAGCTTTAGTAACTGACCGATCTGATGGTCAAAATGTCGAAATTAGAACTGGAACTGTTGATACTGATAGTAGTTGGTCAGTTAATGACGATGTTACCGTTCCCTGGCAATAATTAATTTTATATAAAAAAGAGTTTCTCTCGGGCTAATTACTTAGTTACCCGTTTGAAGCTCTTTTTACTAATAATTATTTTTTATTCCAACATAAATTCAAATTCATGATCAATTTCACCCGAAATTCGATAATCAGGTAATACTTCGGCACCCCAGCTATCAATACCCCCAACTCCGCGCACAGATCCCAAAATGCTCAAAACCGTTTTACGTGGTAAAGGCAATTCTTCTTGATGCGTTGCATTTTCTAATTCTGCTGCTGTATATGGTAAACAACTAAAGGCAAATGGCTGTTTAGTTTTTCTGACTGTTAACTCAAATGGATGTACTACCGGCTCCGCATTATTCTTAGTACTCGTTCGTTCTAATGTAACTGTTTGGGTCTCCATATGTACTCCATTATCTTGAGGAATCAAATACGGTGTTACCGGTATTCCTTGGACATGATAAGTTCCGAATTGACCGCCCTGTTTTCGATCAGGATAAGTTTCCCCTGAAAGTCCAGTATAAATAAAACGATTCGTTAAGGTCGGAATCATGAATCGAACTCCAAAAACTGGTAACTCAGGTAACCCTTTTTGTCCAAAATAATGTGCTTTAACTTTTAGCTGACCGATTGCATTCACTTGATATAAAATTTCTACCTTTGTTTGTGGTTGAACTGGTAATTGATATTCATATAAAATTGCAACTTCCTGCGCGCTCTCATCACCATTATATTTATTATTAACAGGTGGTAAGGGTAACTCAAGAATTTGTTGATCAACCCAGATAGTTTTGACACTTCCAGTTTGAAATAAATCGGCCCCCAACCAAGAAGCTACTTTTTGCGGAAACCCTGCTCCTCGATCATTATCAGTCGTAGCTCGCCAAAAAATCGGCTTAACGGGTTCCAACAGCCATTCTCGACCATCAATTCGAATCGATTCCAACCCTTTTTTATCATAACTAAAAAGATACTCATGATCAGGACCATGGACGCCCAAACCCACATCCCCAAAAATTAAATTGAGTTTATTCTGTGTATTTTCCATATTGATAAGCTACCTCCTGCATGGCTGGTTTAACTAGGCGATTTGCAAATAAGAGACCATCTGCACTAAACCCATAATCAGATGGACGATCATCAAAATCGCCACCATAACGTAAGACCTTTTGACCAGATATTTCATCATTGACCCACAGAGCTTGATCAATGTAATCCCAAATAAAGCCACCTGCATAATTATCAAAATCATCAAATAATTGCATATATTCGGCTAATCCGCCCAATGAATTTCCCATATCATGCATGTATTCACAAAGCATGAAGGGCTTTTTCGGATTTTGTTCTAAATATTTTCGCACCTCAGCTGGGCTGGCATACATCCGACTTTCAAAATCAGAAATTTGATCTTCGAACTGACGGTCCCATACAACGCCTTCATAATGAACTAGACGAGTTGAATCGACCTTATGAAAATATTCCTGCATCTCAGATAGATTAATTCCTGCGTATGATTCATTTCCCAAAGACCAAAAAAGAACTGAAGGATGATTTTTGAAAGTTTCATAATTGGTCTTGGCTCGGTCTAATACTGCATCTTTCCAACCAGGTAGACTACCTGGTACATTATATGAAGGTTCAAGTTGACCCATTTTTTGCCATGAACCATGTGATTCCAAATTAGTTTCAGCCATCATATAGATTCCATGCTCATCACAAAGTTGATACCAACTCAACTGGTCCGCGTAATGTGAGGTTCGTACAGCATTGATATGATGTTCTTGAAAAATTTTCAAATCAGTCAACATATCATCTCGTGTAATGACCCGTCCATTTTCAGGATTCCATTCATGCCTGTTTACTCCCAATATTTTTAAACGCTCACCGTTCAATTTCAAAACTTGGTGATCAAGTTCAATTTTACGAAAGCCAAAAGTCGTTGTAGCAACTTCAATTAATTGATGCTCTTGGTTTTTAACTATTAGTTCAATATGATAAAGTTGTGGGTTTTTATGACTCCATAACTGCATATCATAAAATTTAATTTCAGGTAATCTAATTTCGTGATTTAGATTAGGCTGACCTTGGAAGATAATTTCACCTTGCGGATTAATAATTTTGATTTCTAATTCATATTGACTAAATTCTCCCGTTAATTTAAACTCACCTGTCAATTTACCCATCTGATAATCGGCACTGACTTGTGGCTTTAAAGCAATGTCAGTTACATGAACCCCAGGTTGTAGTAAAAGTGTGACATCTCGAAAGATTCCAAAAAAGCGAAAAAAATCTTGGTCTTCTATAAAACTAGCTGTACTATGCTTAAATACCTGAACGATAAGCTCATTTTCACCATTATTTTTTAAGTATGGCGTTAAATCGAATTCCGATGGCGAAAAACTATCTTCGGCATATCCTACGAATTGGCCATTCAACCAAAGATAAAAAGCCCGTTCAACTCCCGCAAAATTAATATGAACCTTTTGATCCTGCCAATCAGGATCTAATTTAAAAATTTTGCGATAAGTGCCAACCGCATTATCATCAGCACGACTAAAAACCCCTGGAATTTGTTCATCCTGATTCGTAAAAGGTGGTCGACGATAGGTTCGCGCATCCCATGGATATTGGGTGTTTACATATTGAATTGGGGCAAAATTAGCTAATTCAATATGTTTTGGCACCTCAATGGTCGTAACTGCTGTATTTTTTTCAAAATCAGGCACCTCAAGTTCTGAATTGAAAGTTTCCATTTGATCGGTATAATAAAAATCCCAAGTCCCATTCAAACTTTTTTCTAGTGAACTTTGTTTTTGATGGGCCTCAATTAAATTACGATAAACTTGATGATCACTATGGGCAGGAAGTTGATTTACCCTAAAAATTTTTGGATCATCTAACCAAGCTAATTGTGGTAGCATTTGGAGCCTCCTCCTAAATTATCTAAATAAATGCATTTGAATAATGTAAGCGCTTACTATCGCTTGCCATTAGTTTAGCACGCTTTTTTACATTTGTATAATTCAGTCTTTAGTTCATTAAACTATCATATTGTTTGAGTAATTAAAAAACATCCCACAGTAGTTTGCCTACTGCGGGATGTTTCTGAATTATTTTTAATACTTTAAGCCTTAATTAGTTTTCACTAGTCAAAACGTTCTTTGAAAGGACCTTCAAATCTTGGTCAAAATCGTAAACCAATGGTTGTCCATTTGCAATTTCAACACCCAAAATATCATCATCTGAGATATTTTCAATATGCTTAACCAAGGCACGTAATGAATTACCATGCGCAGCAATCACAACGTTCTTACCTGCAGCCAAATCCTTTGAAATGTTTGATTCCCAGAATGGCAAAACGCGTTCCAAAGTTACCTTCAAGTTTTCACCAAATGGTAATTGACCTTCAGGAACATCAGCGTAACGACGGTCAAAGGCAGGATAAGTCTTTCCCAAAACTTCAACGGTCTTAGCTTGTTCAGTCAAAAGTGGTGGCAATACATCGTATGAACGACGCCATTGGTGAACTTGTTCATCACCATACTTAGCTGCAGCATCAGCTTTGTTCAAACCTTGAAGAGCACCGTAGTGTCGTTCATTCAAACGCCAAGACTTAGTCTCAGGAATGAACATTTGACCAGCTTCTTCCAATGCATAGTGCAAAGTAGTGATGGCACGTGTCAAAACTGAAGTATATGCTTGATCAAATTCAATGCCTTCTTTGGCCAACATTTCACCAGCTGCTTTAGCTTGTGCAATACCCTTATCTGATAACTTGGTATCAACCCAACCATTGAACAAATTCAATGCATTCCACTCTGATTGACCATGACGAATCAAAACTAACTTAGCCATTATATATTACCCTCTTTCAAAAATTAATATGTGAACATTATAGCAAAATTTCACATCGAATGCGAATTATTACATTTGAAACCCTTTTATTTTTCAGATTGAACTTGACCATCTTTAATTTTGACGCTGGAAGAATGTAACACTCCCTGATGGTTTTGGATATATTGATCAATAATCGTATTAATCGCCACCGGTGCATCCCCAAAGCCAGTTACAATGAGCTCTGCTTTATGCTCAAATTCAGCAGCATCCCCAATCGCAAAAACGCGTGGCACCGAAGTTCTCATATTTTGATCAACCGCAAACTTTTGACGAGACATGGCAGGTTTGATTGACCACCCCTCGACAATCTTATTCTCTGACTTAAAACCATAGCTAACAATGATTGCATCAGTAGTTAAATGCTCAATTTCTTCACCACGAGTGGCTTTAAGTTCTAAATTAAAGGTTTGATCTGAATTTTTATTAATAGCTTGCACCACATAAGGTGTTAATTTTTTGACATTGGATTGCTCTAACGTTAATAATGTATGTTCCAAAGCTCGAAAATTATTTCGACGATGGACCAATTGTACGTCTTTAGCAACTGTTACTAATTGATTCGCTAAATCCACTGCTGAATCCCCACCACCCAAAATGGTAACTCGCTTGTCTTTAAATTGTTGAAGATCTGGCACGAAATAATATAATCCATGATTTTCAAAATCTTGTTCCAATTCATTATCTAATCGACGCGGTTCAAAAGCACCTTTTCCAGTCGCAACTAGAATCGCATCTGCTTCAAAATTAATTGCACGATCGGTTTCAACTAAAACGGCTTCATCGGTATTTTTAACATCGATCACTGTGGTGTCTAGATAAATTTCGGGTTGCAGTTGTTGTAGCTGTTCAACCAAGTTTCCGGTTAACTCGACCCCATTGAGTCCAAGCCATCCTGGAACATCTAAAATTTGCTTTTGTGGATACAAGTTTTGTGGTTGACCTCCTGGAATGGATAAACTTTCTATTAAGACAACATTTAATTCTCGTAAACGAGCATAAAAATCTGCAAATAAACCAACTGGTCCTGCCCCAATGATGACTAAATCAACTTTCTTGGTGGTTACCAATATAGTCACCCCCTTTTATATTTAATCTTAATTTATTACATTTGATATTGGTAGAAAGCCTGGAATTCACTTAAATCCAAGCCCGCAATTTCTTGCTTCAAAACGACTTCACCCATCATTTCTTCACCCATTGTTTCAGGGAAAATAGCTCTAAAATTATCAATTTGAGAATTTAATTGCTCATCATCTCCATCCAAGATAAGCAAGAAGCGTCCTTGTTGTCCACCTGCTCCTTGCATCCAAAGAAGGTACATTTCTGATACTGCTCCATTAGTATCATCAGCTAACCCCATTAAATTAGCTTGTAATTTCGTTGGTATTTCATCAGGGACCCGAATCTCAATCGATTGGTCAGTTTCATTTTCTGTTTCATTCCCATCAACTTTTTGTGGTTCTCCTTGATAATCATAATTTTGCATTAAATATTCAACATTGTCTCGACCAATTTGCAAAGTCTCTTCAGGAATGAAAGGATTCATGATCAAATTTTGCAAATTTTCGTCTTGCTTGAACATTTCAATAAATTGGACAAAGGGGAATTCCACTACCATAATATTTTGGCCCCAATCTTCAGGGTTACTTTGATAATTTTCATTATCGGTAAAGATTGGTAAGAAGTTACTTTCATCTGGTCCAATTAAAGTCACAAAAGCTAATTGTTGGCCTGCGGAAACATTCAAATTACCTTCTGCATCAGGAACCAAATCTTCTGGAACTTGAACTGGAACTAAGAAATTGGCATTTAACAATGCAAGCTCAAATTTAGTTTGTAATTCTTCATTTTGAACAGCTTTAAAGTTAGCCAAATCTTCCTTTAAAACAGTATTATCTATATTAATAACAGTCATTATTATCTCCTAATTTTCGTTTTAAGTTTGTTTGATGTGGAAAATTTCAAATCATTTTTAACCCTTAAAATCTAGGTAATCTTACCATTTTTTTACCTAGTTGATCAATTAATTAAATCCCTTTGCTTTGTTACACCGCTTCTGATAATCAACAATATCAAATTTTAAATTACCAGAAAAAGCATTAACGTTCGCTTACTTTATTGAAAAGGTAATGAGCTATCGTTTATACTCAAGAGAACTACAACTAAAGGCGGAGTAAATTTTATGAATACCCGAGAACAAATTAAAATCGAGTTTTTGAAGTTAATTGCTTCTAGTTCTTTTGATAAAGTCCGTATCAGTACCATCTGTAAAAATGTAAATATCCAAAGAAAATTATTTTATTATTACTTTGAAGATAAATATGCTTTATTAAACGATATTTATCAAGATGATTTATCCTTGAATTTCAACATTTCAGAGACTAACAAAATCAATTGGAAAAATGGAGCAAAACTTTTATTAGAAACTTATAAAAGTCGAGGCGCTTTTTATAAAAATTCCATTACAGTAGACAATAACCAATGGCATAATATTTTTCTAACCCATATGCGAGCACTTTTCATTAGACTCTTCAATGAATTATCCGCCAATGATGATAAAAATTTTTATTTTAATGCCACTTTTTTCTCGAATGGCTGGACTGGAATTATTGAAAACTGGATTATCAATGATTTTGATATTGATATTGCGGTTTTAATTGATCAATTTTATGCTTTAATTCACTTCACGAAGTTTAACATTTCCAAATGGGAATAATTATCTACTACCCAAAAAAGCTATTTTGGGTAATTAAATTTCTTCTGGAAAAAGATATAATTTAATCTTGAAAAGAGGTAATTATTTATGCAACGACTTGAAGTGCAACTATCAAATGTAAAATTATCATATTTTGATGAAGGAACCGGTGCAGTAATTTTCTTACTACATGGTTTCCCTGACTCTGCTGATGTCTGGCGAAATATTATTCCTGGATTAGTTTCCGCCGGATATCGAGTAATCGCGCCTGACTTAAGAGGATTTGGACAATCAGAATTAAAACCAAATAAAGACGATTACAAGATCAAATTTATCATGCAAGATATTTTGGAATTAAAGGCCAGTTTGAATTTAACTCAACCTGTCAAACTAGTGGCTCATGATTGGGGTGCTAATATCGGTTGGATGCTGATCAGCTTTTTCCCAGACCAATTTTCCTCATACTTCCCTATTAGTGTTGGTCACCCTTATGCATATGCTTTAGATGGTGGTTTTGAACAGAAGAAAAAAGGTTGGTACACCATGGCGTTCCAATTCGAAGAAATGGCCGAAAAAATGTTCTCTCAAAATGATTGGGCAGCCTTTAGAATCTTTACTGAAAATAATAGCGAGTTAGATACCAACTGGTTACCAGATTTAAAAAGAGCTGGTCGATTCACAGCCGCCCTTAACTTATATCGCGCAAACCTAGTTCCTAGTGACAATGATTCCAAATTAGCGCCTACTCCTGTACCAGTCCATGGTTTATACGGTAAAAATGATCTATATCTTAGTCAATCCCAGATGGAACAGTCCGGAAAGTATACTTCTGGCCCCTTCAACTTTTCACTGATCGATGGTGGACATTGGCTCCAAATAGAAGCACCTGAACTTGTCTTAAACAGCATTTTAAATTTCTATAAAACTCTATAAGCGGTCATCCCATTTAGTTTTTATGAATAAATTTAAAATATTTTGTTTACCGCAATTCATCCAATTAAGCTTCTCAAACATTTTTAATTAATCAACTCAGTATTTTACTGAATATATAACAAAAAAGACCGGAACAAAAATTGTTCCAGTCTTTTTTTAATAATTTCAATTGTTAATTGTATTGATCTGCCCAGGTGTGAATAGCTGACATCATTGGTCGCATTGCTTCACCACGTTCAGTCAATTGGTAGGCCCGTCGAGATGAATCAGAAACTGGTGTTCGCTCAATAATGTTTGCTTCTTCCAATTCCTTAAGACGCTCTACCAAAACCCGATCAGAACAGGTCTCAATTGTAGCAGCTAGATCTTTAAAACGTTTTGGTCCATCGATAAGAAGGGCCTCCACAATCAGACCATTCCATTTTCGTCCTAATATTTCAAAAGTTGCAATAAATTTCGGGCAAAGACTAGCCGCTGTTTTAATTTCAGTGGATGCCATGCTATTTTCCTCCATGCACTTCATCAAATTATAAGTTACGATTCTCGATTAATCCAATGTAGGGTCTTAAGCGCCTTAAAACTATCCAATACTGGATTAAAGAAATCCATTACTGCTGTTTCATCATCGACCAAGTTCAGCAAAAGGCTTTCCCAGTAATGAGGCATGGCCCAAGTTGATCCCCACATATGTTTTAATATAATGTCTTTCTCCATTTCTGATAACGAGGTGATTTTTTCAGCATTACGTAAGCTTACCCGGGGATGAATAAATGCATGTGTCCCCAATTCAAACTTAGTATCCCGCCAATCATAATAAAATAAATCGTGTAAAATTCCGGCTCTGGCAAGTGCTGTAGCATTTAATCCCAGACGAAGTCCTAAACGATAACTCCAATATGAAACCATAATCGAATGCGTCAAACGATCCGAATGATGGTGTTGAGTGTAATTTGCCAACTCTTGTACGGCCGGCTGCTGTAATAAATCATCGACAATGTCGCGATAAGCGCGATCATTTTTCCAGGCATCTTTTTGCACGGTTTGCCTCCTCGTTACCAATGTTGAAAATCAACATTGTCATCTTAAACTATCATCTTCAATTAAAGTCAACTAATAATATAAATTAATGATTAAGGGTAAACATAGCTACTCCTGCAGCTACCCCTACGTTCAAAGATTCAGCATGTCCCTTCAACGGAATATACAAGTTTTGGTTTGTCATCTCAGCTAAATCCGTAGCCATACCTTGACCTTCATTTCCCATCACCAAAGCAAAGTTTTGAGCTGGGATAATTTCAAAGATATTGGTTGCTTCTGGATTTAATTGAGTTCCATAGACTTGGAATTCATTACGTACGAATTCTGGAATCCATTCGTGCAAGTCTCCATTTGCTAATTGCAAATGGAATTGTGAACCTTGCATTGCACGAACTGCCTTAGGAGAATATGGATCTACAGACCCTTGTCCAAAGACTACTCCAGCAAATCCAGCTGCATCAGCAGTACGAACCATTGTTCCAACATTTCCAGGATCTTGAATCGCATCCAAGAATAGCCATGCTCCTTCATGAATATACTTTGGTGCGCGATTGAAGTTTGGTAATGAAACTTCCGCAAAAATACCTTGCGGGGTAACTAAGTCTGATAACTTTTTAGCGATGTCGTCATAAATTACAAAAACGGGAACTCCTAGAGGCAATTCATCTTGATGTAATTCGTATTGATCTTCAGTTGCGATAATAGCCCGAATTTTTCCATCAGAATGAATTGCTTCTTGAACCAGGTGCCAACCATCTAACAAATATGTTTGACTAGCTTGACGCCCTTTTTTCGTTTGTAACTTGGCCCATGCTTTAACACGAGCATTTTGATTTGAATTTATTTTTTCCATAACTACATTATACGCTATTCCATGGATAAACCCTAGTATTACTTACATTACATTAGTTTTACTATCATTATTAGTTATCAAAAAATAACGTTTTCATTGTCATAACTACCCCAAAATGATCATTAAATATTCGCTATTAATTCTTTCAAAATTTATAAAAAATCCCGACTTAATATTGATATTATGCTAAAATTAACTACTATAAATACAAAAGAAAAGAGATTATCATGCCAGTTTTAGATTTAAATGATAGTACTGCTGTTGAAAAATACCAAAATTTTGTTCAAAATTCTGAATTTGGAAGAATCACGCAAGACGTGCGCTGGTCACATGTTAAAAACAATTGGGAACCTCGCTATGTTTATTTAAAAAATGAAGCTGGTGAAATTACCGCTGCCATGTCAATGCTCTTAAGCACTTTAAAGAATGGTAAAAAATTTGCATACGCCTCAAAAGGACCCGTTGTTGACATCAATAATACAGAAATGCTGATGGCTTTAGTTGATGAAGCTAAAAAGGCTTTGGCTGATGACAATGTCTATCTACTTCGTTTTGATCCAGAAGTCGACTTTTCAGAAGAATTGAATGACACCCTCAAAGCCAATGGCTTTGTAACTCGTAACCGCAACGTTGATGCTTTAGGAATGCACGGGACCATCCAACCTCGTCGTAATATGGTGATTGATCTAACCGAATGGCCCGACGCTAAAGAGACATTTGATCTTTATTCTTCAAAGATGAAGAGTAAGCTTCGCCGTCCAATTCGTGATGGGGTAACTGTTCGCTGGGGAAATACCACCGAAGAACTTGATTCATTCTTCACATCATATTCTGAAATGGCAGAACGTCATGGTATCTCTTATCGCCCAAAGGATTATTTTGAACGCTTATTGGCTTCCTTTGGTGATAGTGATATCATGCGGATCTATTTAGCTGAACGCGAAGGTGAACTATTAGCAACCGGAATTGGTTTCAATTATGGAAATAAAATCTGGTACATGTATGCTGGTTCTGTTGATGGTAATACTTACTTTGCACCTTATGCCGTACAAACAGAAATGATTCAATGGGCTCTAGACAAACACTTAGCTGGTTATGACATGGGTGGTATTGAAGTAGCCGATAATTCCGATGGCTTATATGCCTTCAAACGTAACTTCGTTAAAGCTGATCCACGCGAGTACATTGGCGAGATTGACGTCGTCTTAGATGAAGACACATATCATGAAATGGGCTATTAATTATAAATAGATGAATTAAAAAAAGAGACTAGGGTAACATCCTAGCCTCTTTTTTTAATTCATCTATTCAGGGTTCAATAAACCAAGTTTCCATTGCAAATAGGCATTCATGAAACCATCAAGATTCCCATCCATCACCCCTTGTGGGTTTCCACTTTCAAAATTAGTTCGGTGATCTTTAACCATTCGATATGGTTGAAAAACATATGAACGAATTTGTGAACCCCATCCGTTTTCGAGATGATCACCTGAAATTTCGGCCCGTTCAGCCTCTTTTTTATCCATTTCCAATTGATACAACTTAGCTTTTAACATTCCATAAGCGGTATCCTTATTTTGAAATTGTGAACGTTGTTGCTGTGAAGCTACAACAACCCCCGTAGGCAAGTGCGTCAACCGTACCGCTGAAGAAGTCTTATTAATATGCTGTCCTCCTGCTCCAGAGGCGCGATAAACATCCATTTTAACGTCTGCGGGATTAATATCAATTTCAATTGAATCATCTAATTCAGGCATAATATCAACGGACACAAATGAAGTATGCCGACGACCAGCTGAATCAAATGGTGAGATTCGTACAAATCGGTGGACGCCTCGTTCTGAACGCAAATAACCAAAGGCATTATGTCCTGTAATTTTTAATGTTACTGAATCAATTCCGGCCACATCCCCCGGGTGATAATCTAAAATATCTACCTTAAAGTTATGTTTTTCCGCCCAGCGTGTATACATTCGTTGTAAGTTGGCACCCCAGTCTGCTGACTCCGTTCCCCCTGATCCCGGATGAATTTCCAAAATGGCGTTGTTAGCATCATAGGGTTCATTCAATAATTGTTCAAGTCGGTATTGTTCTAACTTTTCTTGTAGATTTTGAAACTCAACATCAAGTTCAGCTTCCATCTCATCATCGGGCATTTCATTCAACAATTCAAGAGCAGTTTCGACCGATTCGATCCCATTTCTTAACTGTAAATAATTATCCCGCCGTTGCTTTACATCATTGTTTTCATCAATTAAGGCTTGTGCCTTTACATTATCATTCCAAAAATCTGCTTGTCCCATTGCATCTTCATTGGCTGCAATTTGATCATTTAGGGCTTCCAGATCCAAATTTTCTCCAAGATTGGTAACTTCTTTTTCTATTTCTTCCAAATCATGGCGAATTTCAACTAATTCCATTTCAAATATTCCTTTCTTATTACGTAGAGACGATATGATAAGAATTGATTCAATATCCCAAACTATCTTTTTATAATTCATCCTACAAAATTACGTTTCAAATAAGATTAATTCAAAATTGAGTTTTGAAATATGACTTTTTCACAGTAATAGAGAGGCCGGTACAATTTTGTCCCAGCCCCTCTAAATTTGATTTAGTCAGTCTCAACAATTACCATTATCAACTAAATAATCCGAGTTTAAACCGTCAAATTTTGACGAATTTCGGCCTTCATAAAGAGTCGTGTCACTTCATATTCAATACTTGAAATCATTTCTTCAAACATGGCGAAACCTTCATTTTGATATTCAATCAAAGGATTCAATTGACCATAACCTCGTAATTGGATTGCATCACGTAATTGATTCATAGCTTCCATATGATCGGTCCATTGTTCATCAAGTACTCGTAAAATAACAACCCGTGTAAATTGCAATAATTGCTCTTCATCACGTAAGGCACCAACTTTATCAGCGTAAACTGTCAAAGCCTGATTATACAAGTATTCTTTGAGCTCATCTTTACTCTTACCTGCTAACTGATCTTCATTAACCATATCTTCAGGCATCAAGACAGAACGCATGAATTGAGCAAGTACGTCGAGATTCCATTCCTTAGATGGGCCCAGTGTATTAGCATCTATCACTCGATCGATCGTCCGTTGAACCATTGGTAACAAAACAGGTTCTAAGGATTTTTCTTCATCAATCACAATGTTACGATCACGGTAGAATACTTCTCGTTGTTGTGACATTACATCATCATATTGCAAAACATTCTTACGAGCATCATAGTTATTACCTTCAACTCGTTTTTGCGCTGATTCCACTGAACTTGTAATAAATCGGTTTCGAATAACTGCTTCGTCATCTTCAATGTTCAATCGATCCATCATAGCTTTAATCTTTTCACCACCAAAGCGCAGCATCAAATCATCTTCCAAAGACAAAAAGAATTGAGAATAACCTTGATCACCTTGACGGCCTGCACGTCCTCGCAACTGATTATCAATTCGACGAGATTCATGTCGTTCAGTTCCGATCACAGCCAAACCACCTAATTCAGCTACCCCAGGGCCTAATTTAATATCAGTTCCACGACCAGCCATGTTAGTAGCGATTGTCACAGCGCCACGTTGACCAGCATTAGCGATAATTTCCGCTTCTTTGACATGGTTTTTAGCATTCAAAACATTATGTGGCACATTTAACCGATTCAATAATTGTGATAGCAGCTCAGAAGTTTCAACTGCTACGGTTCCAATCAAAATCGGCTGACCCTTCGCATGTAACTTCTGAACTAATTCAATTACAGCCTTAAATTTAGCTTGTAAACTAGGATATAGTAAGTCTGGCTCATCTACTCGAGCATTAGGCCGATTGGTTGGAATGCTGACAATTTCCATATTATAAATTTCGCGGAATTCTTCAGCCTCGGTTTTAGCCGTTCCAGTCATCCCAGAAAGCTTCTTATAACGACGGAACAAATTTTGATAAGTAATCGAAGCCATTGCTCGATTGTCCTCTTGAATTTGAACCTGTTCTTTAGCTTCTAAGGCTTGATGTAATCCATCTGAGAAACGACGACCATCTTGAATTCGACCAGAGAAAGCATCAACTAACATGACTTCTCCATTTCGAACCACATAATCCTTATTATTTTCCATCGTGTAATTTGCACGTAGCGCTTGATCAATATGATGCGTCAGCGCAATGTTATCAGATCCATATAAATTAGGTAAATTGAAGTAACTTTCAGCCTTAGTTATTCCTTCATCGTGCAACAATACTGCCTTAGCTTCTAAGTCCACTTCAAAATCAACGTCCCGAATTAACGATTTAACAAAACGATCAGCTCGCACGTACAATTGGGTTGATTCTTGAGCTGGAGCACCTGAGATAATCAAAGGTGTCCGAGCTTCATCGATCAAAATTGAATCAGTTTCATCGACCAAAGCAAAGTTCAAAGGTCGTTGCACACGATCTTCACGCCGCGAAACCATGTTATCTCGCAAATAATCAAAGCCAATTTCTGAATTAGTTGAGTAAGTAATATCAGCTTGATAGGCAGCTCGTTTTTCGTCAGCTGATTGTTCAGATAAATTAATTCCAACCGTTAGTCCCAACCATTGGTAAAGTTCACCCATTTCAAGCCCATCTCGTTGTGAAAGATACTCATTAACCGTCACAACATGAACCCCTTTTTGTGGCAAAGCATTTAAGTAAACAGCCATTGTCGCTGTCAAAGTCTTTCCTTCACCAGTCTTCATCTCGGCAATATTACCTTGATGTAAGGCAATTGAACCCATAATTTGCACAATAAATGGATACAATCCCAAAATTCGTCGTGCTCCTTCGCGAACAACGGCGAAAGCTTCTGGTAAAATTTCATCTAAACTTTTCCCATTAGCTAATAATTCACGAAAGTAAGGTGTTTTTGCTTGTAATTCTGAATCACTCAATGCTTCCATTTCACTTGCATATGAATCAACTTTAGTTGCGATTCGACGCAAATGGCGGAGAGTTCCCCGATCACTTTCTATCATTTGTCGTACTGGATTTGCCATTTTTTAATTCACCTTTTTTAATTATTTATATTTAGAAAACTTCAATTTAAGGATTCCATAAATTACTATAAAGCCAATTTACGTCCCAATTAATCACTAATTATAGAGTCAATTGTAACACACCACTACATACTTTGACACTGTATCTAGAACCATAAAAAAGTGTAAAATTGAATATTTTCATGGTCAAATATTGTTAATATTCAATTATATAAATTAAAATCGTTAAGACTGAAATTTTATGTGATAAAATTAGATAATAGTTTATTACATTTATGACTTGGGAGGGTTTTGGCAATGGTTACTGAACTTAAAGCTGATATTTTACATGAGGTCATCCAGAAGCGACCGACCGCAACCAATAAAACTAATTTTGGAAAATTACTCTTAATTGGTGGCAATCAACAATATGGTGGTGCAATTCTGATGGCTGCCTCAGCCGCAGTCAACTCAGGAGCTGGATTAGTCACCGTTGCAACCCATGCTGATAATATTACTGCACTTCACGTTCGGAATCCGGAGGCTATGGCCTTAGATTGGAGCGATCAGGGAGCCGTTTTAGATCACGTTCGTAAAAGTTCCGTGGTTTTGATCGGACCAGGTTTAGGCAACTCAGATGCTGCTGTAGAGTTACTTCGATCAACAATGCGTGCAATGCGCGAGAATCAAACGTTAATTTTAGACGCAAGTGCTTTAGGCATCATCGCCGATAAACATATTATGATTCCAAATAACGTCTTTACAATTGCCACCCCACATCAAGGGGAATGGGCAAAACTTTCCAGTGTTATGGTTGCATATCAAGATTCCATGGAATTAAATGATTTACAACGTAAAACTTTGAATATTGATGTTTTAGTTTTAAAAAAGTACCACACAGTAATTCTCAGTGAAAATCGCCAAATGCAATTATTGATTGGTGGTCCATACCAAGCTACTGGTGGAATGGGCGATACACTCGCTGGATTAATTGCCGGTTTTGTTGGTCAAT
Source organism: Weissella koreensis KCTC 3621 (assembly GCF_000277645.1). The sequence continues at coordinate 64,620 of NZ_AKGG01000016.1, forward strand.
TCGCCGAACCACGTCGTGCAACTGAAGCAGCTGTTTATGCTCATAGTGCGATTGCTCAAGAGCTAGCAGAACATAATTGGGTGGTTCGACCAAGCTTCATTTCCGATTTCGTTCCTAATTATATGGCACGAATTAATACCAACCTACCAGACATTATCTAAATTAAGTATATAATAAAAACCTCCTCTAATTCATAGAAAAGGCATGTTTGCTTTAATTTTTTATGAATCGAAAAACAGCTCGATCAAAGTTCAATAATTATGACATTATGCAATTTTCAAGGCATATCGATAAGAAGCTAGGATTTATTTCCTAGCTTTTTTATTGAACTTAATTTCAAAAAAAAGCACGCCGATACATTGATCCGCGTGCAACTTTAGAAAAACATATTTTCATGTTATTCAAGGAAGGACTATTTACCACCCTATATTCAATTGTCATTTTGTAATATCAAAGGTCTAAGCTGCAGTCTTAAACACCTGTCGTTGATATTACATGAACCAAATCATACTTCAACAAGTCCCACACAGACACATCTTAATTAACAATAATTAAGTCATATCAGGAGCAGTTTATTATCGAAAACATATACTTACATCCATTTCAGCCTAGACTGAATGATTATGATGTTTGGTAATAAATCTGATTGCTAATGACATTAGGTTGGCCTTCTCATGGCCGAAATGTTTATCATCAAAAGATACGCTATATTCCTAAGTCACTACTGTGATATGCTCCTGTGCAAGAATGGTTCAGTTAAAGTAAATTCAGTTAATTTTTTAGATTCTTCCAAATTACTCACCTGCCTTTCTTTTGGAATATCTATATTATAGCACCACATGTAATCGCTTACAAGCGTTATCTCATTTTTATTTTATCGTTTTATCATTTGCTTGTAATTAAACAAAAAGGCAGCCTACATTAGACTGCCTTTAATTAAATGCGATAATATTACATTAAATTTATTATCCCATTTTTAATTATCATTTTGCTCTAAACGATATTCTTGCAAAATTCCTTCACGTACACCAGAAGCTGAAAATATAACTTCCTTGGTCCCTGTGACATCTACTAATTGCATTAGAGGCAATAACCCACTGATAATGATATCAGCTCGGTTAGCTTCGGCGCCTAAGATAGCTGAACGTTCTTGATGACTTAAACTACGTAATTCATCAAATAATGCTTGAACATGTTCAACTGGCATTTGATAACCATGAAAATTACTTAGATCTTCATAAGCTTGTTTACTCCGGTGTAACCGTGCCAAAGTACGATTAGCTCCTCCTAATAGAATAATTGGTTGCTGATCACACTCAAGCCAAGGTAACTCATCATATTCTCGATCAATATATTGTTCTGCTTCCGATAAAGATTCGTCTGTAATCGGATCTGGTCCATTCAAATTAAATCGTTCGGCTAAATTAACCGCACCAAATGGTAAGCTAATAAAATTGACTGCCATTCTATCTTCAATTCCAACTAATTCAATACTTGCACCACCAGTATCTAGAAGCCAGGCGTTATCAATATGATCTAGGGCTGACATTGCGCCCAAGTAATCATAATAGGCTTCTTGATCACCAGTTAAAACACGAACATCAATTTGAAATTTGTCGCTTAATTGTTGGACAAAAGCTGTCTTATTTTTAGCTTCTCGCACTGCAGCAGTTGCAATCCCAATGACTTCCAAGTCTTGATAGGATTGGGCTATTTCTTTAAACTCACTAACCGCTTCAAAAACCCTTTGCATCGCCGTTTCAGTTAAATAACCCTCATTTTTCCCCATTCCTTCAGCTAAACGTGTATCTTTTTTTACCCGCTCAAGTTCTTGAAATGTTCCATCCGCTTGTAATTTTTCAATTACAAAACGAGTTGAGTTTGAACCTAAATCTACAATTGCTAAATAACCCATGATATTACCTCAAAATAAAGTTTAATTCCAGTATTCAATACCCATTGCTTCGCGAATTTCGTGCATTGTCGCCTGAGCTGTTTTTCGAGCATGGGCTGATCCTTCAGCCAACATTTCCAAAACGGCGCCTCGATCAGCAGCAAATTCAGCGCGCCGATCCCGAATTGGTGTTAATTCAGCATCTAAGACTTCAAAAAGATACTTCTTTAACTTCATATCTCCCAAACCACCATGTTGATATTGTGCCTTCAATTCGTCCACTTTATTTTGATCTGAATCAAATATATCAAGATATGTGAAGACCATATTACCTTCAACATGACCTGGATCATCAACTTTTACATGGGTGGGATCTGTATACATTGACTTAATTTTATTCCATAATTCATCTTTTGAATCACTCAAATAAATTGCATTACCCAAAGATTTAGACATCTTAACCCCATCTAATCCAGGAATACGCCCCTGACCCTTTGGTGGGAAAATACCTTGAGGTTCTTTTAAAATATCAACATCATAAACTCGATTAAAAGTTCGAATTAATTCTCGTGTCTGTTCTAACATTGGTTCTTGATCATCCCCAACTGGCACTACTTCACCTTTAAATAATGCGATATCAGCAGCTTGTGACACCGGATAAATAAAGAATCCCGCTGGAATTGATTCACCAAAACCTTTTTGTTGAATCTCAGTCTTAACAGTTGGATTACGTTGCAGACGCGCAATTGAAACCAAATTCAAGAAATATTCCGTCAATTCTGATAATTCTGGAATTGCAGATTGAACAAAAATAGTAGTTTTTTTAGGATCAATTCCAACCGCTAGATAATCCAAAGCTACTTCTAATAATGAATTATGTATTTTTTCTGGATCGCGAGCATTATCCGTAAAGGCTTGCTTATCCGCAATCATAATATATGGGGTATATTCTCCAGAATTTTGCATTGCTACCCGATTTTTAAGTGAGCCCACATAGTGCCCAATATGTAATTTACCTGTGGGACGATCCCCCGTTAACAATACTTTTTGCTCAGTCATATCTTCCTACCCTTCAGACATATTTTATGTCTGCTTTCAATTTTTATTTTTAATCAAAGCCTAAACTAACCGATAAAGCTGAACGAACTTCAACCATTTGCGGCTCAGGCAGACGTCCTAAGCGATCTTGGAGTCTTTTTTTATCAATTACCCGAATTTGTTCCAATAACAATGTAGAATCACGATTAATTCCCGTCCCATCTAATTCAGCATCTAATTTCACATGGGTTGGTAACGTTTTTTTTATCTTTTTGGTCGAAATCGGTATTACGATGGTAGTGGGTGCATAAAGATTACCTACATTATTTTGGACAATCAGGACTGGACGAACGCCGCCCTGCTCAGATCCAATTCTTCCATTCTCTAAATTGGCATACCAAATCTCTCCCCGCCGAATTTCTTTTACTTTCTGCTTATTATCTTGCATTCTATCCCTCATTTATTAATTAATCAACTAAATACCGGGGCAAACGTACAGATAAAGTGGTCGCTACTTCATATGGAATAGTTTCCAAACGTTCAGCTAAATCTTCGAGAGTTACATGTTGCCCACCTGCCGAACCAATTAACGTGATAACCGTTCCAACAGGTATTTCTTCTGGTAACGCTACCATACATTGATCCATGGCGATACGACCTATAATTTCTACATGTCGCCCATCTGGTAAAAGGCCATATCCGCCTTGAAGTTTGCGCAAATATCCATCCGCATATCCCAATGGAATTGTTCCAATCCAGGTTGGCTGATCAGTTGTGTAAGTTGCTCCGTACGAAACTGATACATCAGCCTCTACTTGCTTTACTTGAACCAATTTAGCTTTCAAGCTCAAAACTGGTTGTAAGTCACGTTTTTCCAGAGCCCCTTGAGAAGAATCAATGCCATACATAGCTGCTCCAATTCGAATCGCATCAGTTGAAGGATTCTTATGCCACAGAGCTGTACCTGAATTAGCCAGATGACGCCAAACATCAGCCGAAATTTCTAGCTCATCAGTTAACGTATGCCAACGTTCTAACTGTTGCTCAAAGTATGCTTCATTGTTAGTATCAGCGGTTGCAAAGTGCATGCCAATACTATGTAATTTGAATCGCGGATCCCTATTGATTGCATTAAAGGTCTCTTGCAATTCGTTCTCTGTTCGAATACCAATCCGAGTCATTCCAGTATCAACAGCCAATGCCACTAATAAAGGTTTGTTCGTTGATTCCATCGGAAAAACTTTTTGAGCAGATTTTAGCCAAGCTAAATTTGCAACGGGTACAATAATTTGGTGCTTCCAAGCTAGTTTAACTTGTTCTGCTTCCACAATCCCCAATACTAAAATCGGCTCTTTAACCCCAAAATGGCGTAACCAAATAGCTTCATCTAAAGTTGCAACACCAAAGGCATCTGCTCCACCTTCACGTGCTGCTTCCACCATCTGTGGTAATCCATGACCATAAGCGTTAGCTTTTAAAATAGCCATAAATCGCTTAGCACCACTAAATTCCCGCACAAATTTAATATTATGCGCTACCGCTGACTTTGAAATTTCAATCCAAGCAGGACGATTAACACTAACTGGCATTTCAGTATTTGGCATATTTTCAAGAATAACTTCAGTTTTCACCATATTACCTGAATGTGAAATTGAAATGTGAGCAATGAGATCATTTTGACGGGGATGTTGTTGAAAATATGGTCTACCCTGTTCATCATTTGCAATTTCTAATTGTTGCCAATTTAAATCAGCCCCGAGGCCTGTCCCCAATGCTTTACTATAAGCCTCTTTTGCGGCATAACGACCGGCTAAAAATTCACCTTGATGTTTACCAACCTTTTGGTCATAAGTCTGTTTCTCAGTATTCGTTAAAATTTTAGTAATAAAATTTGGTTGTCTTGCCGCCAAATCCTCTACAGCTGATATTTCTTGAATATCAATTCCATTCCCAAATATCATGAAATACTCCCCTTATTTCTCGTTTTTCACGTGACCATTAAAATGAAATCAGGTCATATAATCAATCGGATTTAATTACTCAATTTTATCATATTTTTAGCGTAATATTAGGCTTGAATTTTTTGTTCAACATTTTAATTATATTATTTAGTTGCAAATAAAAAATGCTCAATCATTTTCAATGTAAAACATTGAAGTGATTGAGCATCTTACTAGTATTTTAGCCTAGTAAATTTTATTTATCATTTTCGCGGATCACAAACTTGCGACGTCCGGCTGGACGTGAACCACGTTGTGAGCGATCCCCTGAACCAGTACGTGCACCACGATCGTATGACTTACGACGTTCTGAATCATGGCCACCACCATGGCTACCATTTTCTTCACGTCGACCACCACGTGCAGCACCACCATTACCAGAACCAGCAGAGCGTGAACCTCCACCACCGTTACCAGAACGTCGGTTTCCACCACGGTAATTACCGCGTGATCCACTACCACCACGTGATCCACCACGACCAAAGTGTTTGTTTGGTAATGGACGTTCGCGGGTCAAATCGAATTCAGCATCGATTTCAGAAATATTAGCTGAAGCAGCCAATGCAGCAGCAGCTAATGTCCGAACATCATACTTTTCTAATAATTCATCAACTTCAGCTGAAACCAAGTTAGCATCTACAGTTTTAACAACTGCATCTACATCTTGGACTGCAGTCTTCATTCGAGCTGCAACAGCTTCTTCGTGTGAGTAAGGCTTTAATGCCAACATACGCTTCTTAGTAAGCTTTTCGATATCTTTTAGATAATCTAGTTCAGCATTTGTTACAAACGTAACTGAAGTTCCGTGAGAACCGGCACGACCTGTCCGACCAATTCGGTGAACATATGATTCGGATTCTTGTGGAATATCAAAGTTATAAACGTGAGTAACTCCTGTAACATCCAATCCACGAGCAGCAACATCAGTTGCCACTAAGATTTGGATTTCACCAGCTTTGAATGACTTCAAAACTTGTGTACGCTTTTGTTGAGTTAAGTCTCCATGAATTCCTGAAGCCTTAAATCCACGCAATTCCAAACCACGAGTTAATTCATCAACTCGGCGCTTAGTACGCCCAAACAAAATTGCTAACTTTGGTTGTTGAACAGCCAAAATGTTAGTCAAAGTATCAAACTTTTCGGGTTCACGAACTCGAACGTAGTATTGATCAACCAAGTCTGTCGTCAATTCTTTGGCGGCTACTTGGATGTGTTCTGGTTCAGTCATGAATTGAACACCAATCCGCTTAATTGCAGATGGCATTGTTGCTGAGAACAATAATGTTTGACGTTCATCTGGAACGGCCTTCAAAATTGACTCAATATCTTCCAAGAATCCCATGTTTAACATTTCATCAGCTTCATCCAAAACTAATGTCCGAACATGTGAAAGGTCAATGGTTCCTCGACGGATGTGGTCAATTAAACGACCAGGTGTTCCAACGACGATATCAACTCCGCGCTTCAAACCATCAATTTGGCGACGAATATCTGCCCCACCAAAGACGGCTTGTACGCGAACGCGCTTATCACGTCCTAATTTAAATAGTTCTTCTTGAGTTTGAATCGCTAATTCACGCGTTGGTGAAACTACCAAAGCTTGAACTTGACGACTGCTATCAATCATCTCTAAAATTGGCAATCCAAACGCAGCTGTTTTACCAGTTCCGGTTTGAGCTTGACCGATGACATCCTTACCGGCAAGCGTTAAGGGAATTGTTTCGGCTTGAATTGGTGTTGCCTCGACATAACCATGTTTTTCAATGGCTGTAAGTAGGTCTTTTGTGAGACCTAATTCTGAAAACTTCAAAATCTTCCTCCAATTGCGATAAATTTCGTATCGCGTACTAAATGAAAATACTTTGAACAAAGCGCCAACCTGGTCACAATCCGGTGACTTAATAACGAATTGACTTCTGGCAAAGTATTTTTTACAACCCATTTAGCTTACCTTTTTTATTAACAAATTACAAGCTATTTTAAAATTTAGACTTAGGATAATAGATCATTTTAAATTGAATATCCAGCCACATTTGCGTTATATACAAAAAGAGACCGTTTCCAAAAATAAACAGCCTCTTTTTTTATTTATTTTTTATTGCATTGGTTCATCTGTTTCTACAATTCGAATATCCCCATTTAATTGAGTTATTTTATGAATCAAACGATCGTAACCACGTAAAATGTGTTCTGAGTTATTAATGACTGTTTCACCTTCTGACATTAATCCGCCAATAACAAGTGCTGCTCCAGCACGAATTTCAGCAGCTGCAACTACATTTCCTGATAATTGTGTACTAGGTCGAATTGCAATCAAACCATGCGCATAATTATCAATATCCATTCCCAACTTGTTCAATTCTGGAATATGACGAGTCCGTTCTGGATAAATCTCTTCCGTAATCAGACTTTCTTCATCAGCTAATGTTAACAAAGGCGTAATTGGTTGTTGCAAATCAGTTGCAAACCCTGGGAAAGGAGTTGTCTTAATTTTAATTGCATTAAACTTTTCCGTCTTAGGAACATAAATACTATCTTCTCTTACATCTAGATCAACCCCTGCTTCAACCATTTTCGCAATAAAAGCCTCTAAATGTTCTGGAATTATATTTTTAACTAAAACTCCATCCCCTTGTGCAGCTGCCATTGAAAGATAAGTCCCTGCCTCGATTCGATCTGGAATAATAGTATGAACGTTGTTCGAAATTAATCGTTCAACTCCTACAATACGAATTGTATCCGTTCCAGCCCCCCTAATTTTAGCACCCATATTATTTAAAAAGGTTACCAAATCAGTAATTTCTGGTTCCTTAGCGGCATTTTCTAGAATCGTAGTTCCTTCAGCTTTAACGGCTGCTAAAATTGTGTTAACCGTAGCTCCTACCGAAACCATATCCATATAGATACGTGTCCCATGCAACCCATTTGGAGCTGTAATACGTACAGTATCATTGTCATATTCGACTTCCGCACCTAGAGCTTCAAATCCCTTAACATGCTGATCAATTGGACGAGGGCCAATATTATCGCCACCAGGGAACGTTACAACGGCACGTCCAAAACGACCTAACAATGATCCCATGAAATAATATGAAGCTCGGAGACTTTTAATCGCCGTTGATGGTAACTCAGCTTCTACAATTCCTGTTGGATCAATCATTAATTCTCCATTAGAAAAACTTGATTGTACATTCATTGAACGCATAATAATTTGGAGATTATAAACATCCAAAATATCTGGTACACTATCAAAATTAACAACTGAATCCGCCAAAATTGATGCCGGAATCAAAGCAACGGTTGAGTTTTTTGCCCCACCAATCGTTACTTCCCCACTTAATCGGCGACCGCCGTGAATAATTAACTTTTTCATTACAAAACCTCAAGACATTTAAATGACTACTACATCAATTAAATAATTCATTATAATTTTTATTTAACTGGCCAGTTTCACTGCGATCCTTAACCATCTTTATTTTAATTCAACTAATAATATTAATGTTGTTATGAAACATGTTGAAAATTATTAACACACATCAGTATTTTAAATAATCACTTTCATTAGAAAAGCGTGTTTTACACTTATCTTATTCAATTACTCGTTTCTTATTTTACAATATAATTACAATAGTAACAACCTGTAACTTAAAAAGTAATATTACAATATTTTCAATCAAAATCTATTAATGTCAATAATAATATTCATTTTATATTAATTAATCTTGTTGTTGCCTTAAATATCTCTGCAAATTCTTGCTATTGAAAATTTTCATATTTATATAAAAAAAGGCGAATCATCAAAATTCATCGCCTTTTTAAAAATTTTAATATTAATGATTATTCAAAGCAGCTTTAATAAATGCTGCATACAATGGCTCAGGTCGATTTGGACGTGAGATAAATTCTGGATGATATTGAGCAGCAATGAAGAAATCATTGCTTGGTAATTCAATAACTTCCATCAAACGATCATCAGGTGAAACCCCCGCAAAAACCATTCCGGCTGCTTCAAATTCAGCACGATATTGCGTGTTGAACTCGAAACGGTGCCGATGACGTTGTTGTACTTCATCAGTACCATAAATTTCCCGAGTTTGAGTTCCTTCCTTCAAAGCAGCTGGATACAATCCCAAACGCAAAGTTCCACCACGTTTTGTGATTTCCTTTTGGTCGTCCATCAAAGCAATAACAGGTGTATCAGTGTTCTCATCAAGCTCAATTGAATTTGCTTGTGAATGTCCTAGTACGTTACGGGCAAATTCAACAGTTGCCAACTGCATACCTAAACATACTCCTAAGAAAGGTACGTTATTTTCACGAGCATATTGAATCGACAAAATCTTTCCTTCAGTTCCACGAGGACCAAATCCCCCAGGTACTATGATTCCATCAGCATCACTCAAAAGCTCTTTAACATTATCTTCATTTACTTTTTCAGAATTCAAAGCGTTGATCTCAACCTCTGTATCAATCGCATATCCACCTGAACGTAAAGCTTCATTTACTGAAATGTAGGCATCCTGCAAATCAGCATACTTACCAACCAAGGTAATTTTGATGTGGTTTGATAAGTTTTTAATCTTATCAATCATTTCCGTCCAATTAGTTAAGTCAGCTGGTGCAGCTTGAAGTCCAAGATGATTCAAAACCACATCATCCATTCCTTGAGCTTGCATATTATTAACAATTTCATACAAAACATCAACGTCCAATGACTCGATTACTGCCTCAGGTGCCACGTCAGTAAACAAAGCCAATTTTTCACGCATTTCTTGTGAAATAGGTTGTTCAGTCCGTACAACCAACATATCAGGTTGAATTCCCAATGAACGCAATTCTGATACAGAATGTTGTGTTGGTTTAGTCTTCATTTCACCAGCTGCTCGCAAGAATGGAATTAATGAAGTATGAATATAAAAGACGTTTTCGGCTCCAACTTCACGCTTCATTTGGCGCAAAGCTTCAATAAATGGAAGTGATTCAATATCACCAACAGTACCACCAACTTCGGTAATCACAATGTCAGCATCTGTTGTTTCAGCAGCACGCATCATTTTTTCCTTCAAAGCATTAGTAATATGTGGAATTACTTGAACCGTAGCTCCATCATAATCACCATTTCGTTCTTTTTCCAAGACTTCAGAATAAATTCGACCTGAAGTAATGTTTGAATATTTATTCAAGTTAATGTCAATAAATCGTTCATAATGACCCAAATCCAAATCAGTTTCAAGACCATCTTCCGTTACGAAGGTTTCACCGTGTTGATATGGTGACATTGTTCCAGGATCAATATTGATATACGGATCAAATTTTTGTACCGCAATTTTGAATCCGCGATTTTTCAATAAGCGTCCTAGTGAAGCTGCTACAATTCCTTTTCCTAGCGATGAAACCACACCACCAGTCACAAAAACATATTTCGTCGCCATAATTCCCTCCGTCTAAACGCAATTTCTACGTACTAATTCGTGTGCCATATTTTTTATTGTTAAATCAATAAAACTCCCGTTGCTATGTTAGCATTAGGAGTCTAATAGTTAATTTAACCGTTCTTGTAAACAAACAAGAGCCCGGGACTTTATTATACATGATAATAAATCAAATGTCAAAGACATTACTTTTCAATGTCCCCTGATCCATAATCATCATCGACGTCTTTGCCAATTCCAGAGATATCGTCACCAATACCATTTGAAACTTCAAATTCATCACTTTTGGCGACCGCGTCGTCATCGTCGTCATCATCTGTCTCAACTTCAACATCAACAGTTGCAACAGTTTCATCAGCTGGTGTTGGTTCTTCTTCGAAGTCATCTTCTTCAGGATCATCATCCCAGCCAACAACATCATCGTCATCGGTATCCAACAAAGCCGCAGCTTTCTTAGTTGCCTTCTTTTTCTTCTTTGTGGCAGCTTCTTCTTCAAGGTCCAAATGGATTTCTTCATTAATTGAATCAAATGGATACCATGAACGAAGTCCCCAAACATTATCACCCAAAGAAATAAAAGATCCGTCGATATTTAAATCTGTATAAAATTGTGATGTTCGCTTTTCGAGCTCATCGGCGCTCTGACCAATATATTCTGATACTTGTTTCAATAAATCATAAAAATCAACAGTCTCATGACGCTCGTGTAGTATCTCACGTGCCACTTCGATCATTGAAAGTTCTGATTTTTTCTGATTGTCAAATTTTGATAATGCCAAATCACGCACATCCTTTCAAGGGTTTACTATTAATTAATAGTACTTTATTTCATTAAATTATTCAATGATTAATCCTAAATTTAAGAATCAATTCCTATCAAAGCACCATTATTATTTATATCTCAGATAAGAAAGTTGCTAATGCATCACGCCAAGTTGGTATCTCAAAACCAGTCAACTTCGCTTTCTCTAAACTCATTACCGAATGCTTTGGGCGATACGCTTTTTGTGGAAACTGATCACTAGTAACCGGCGTAACTTCAACTGGCAAATTTTTCAAAATTTCTTCAGCAAATTCAAACCAAGTGGCAGTATCATCATTTGATAAATTATAAATACCATATTCTGATTTAGAGTTAATCAAATGTAGCATAAATTCTGCTAGTGTCCTTGTCCATGTTGGTCGCCCCAGCTGATCATTTACCACTGTTAATTTAGGATGGTTCTCTGCCAATCTCTTCATTGTATAAACGAAATTAGGCCCAAACTCACCAAATACCCAACTTGTTCGAACTATATAAGACGAAGCACCACTCTCAATAACAGCTAATTCACCAGCTAATTTAGCACGTCCATAAGCGTTTTTGGGATTTACTGAATCCGTCTCTTGATATTCATCATTATTCATTCCATCAAAGACATAATCTGTAGAAACAGCAACCAATTTAGCATTATATTGTTTAGCAGCGTCAGCAATATTTTTTGTACCTTCTACGTTAACTTTCCAATTAAGAGAACGTCCTTCATCTTCTGCCAAATCAACTTTTGTATAAGCAGCAGCATGTAGTACTACATCTGGTTTTTCTGTTTCAAAAACACTCATAACTGCGAGACGATCAGTAATATCTAACTCATTAGAATCAAATGCCACAAATGTCAGGTTTCGCTCCTTCAAAATTTTTTGTAATTCTTGGCCTAGCTGTCCATGAGCTCCTGTAATTAAATACTTCATATTAATTCCTCCGAAAAAAAGTCAGCTTTCGCTGACTTTAAATTATTGATTATTTTGTGCGTATTTAGCCTCAACTTCGGCCTTTTCAGCTTCCCACCATGATCGATTATTTTTATACCAATTGATAGTATCAGATAATCCAGTCTCAAAGTCGGTAAATTTAGGAGCCCACCCTAATTCTTCACGAATTTTAGTAGCATCAATAGCATAACGTAAATCATGTCCTGAACGATCTTGCACGAAATCAAAGTCATTTTCATCTTTGCCCATGTCTTTTAAAATCGTATGTAATACAGTAATGTTATCCTTTTCGCCATCGGCTCCAACCAGATAAGTTTCTCCAATCTTTCCGTTGTTCAAAATGGCCCACACAGCCGTAGCGTGATCATAAGTATGAATCCAATCACGTACATTTTTTCCAGAACCATATAATTTAGGCTTAATTCCTGAAATAATATTTGTCACTTGACGTGGAATGAATTTTTCAATGTGTTGATAAGGTCCATAATTGTTAGAAGTATTAGAGATTGTAGCTTTCAACCCAAACGAGCGAACCCAAGCGCGAACAAGCAAATCTGAGCTAGCTTTTGTTGAGGAATACGGACTTGAGGGCCGATATTGTGATTCAGGAGTGAATTTTTCGCCAACACCTTCTCCTTTACCTGGTAAATCTTCACGCAAAGGTAAATCACCATAAACTTCATCAGTTGAAACATGATGAAAACGTTTATTATATTTCCGTGCTGCTTCAATTAAAGTATAAGTCCCAATAATATTGGTCTGTACGAATGGTGATGGATCTTTCAATGAATTATCATTGTGACTTTCTGCAGCATAATGAATAACTGCATCTGTTTCAGCCACTAATTTATCAACTAATGGTGCATCTGCGATATCCCCAATCACCAATTTAACTCGATCTTCAGGTAATCCAGCAAGATTTTCCTTGTTTCCAGCGTAAGTTAATTTATCAAGAACGGTTACAACCACATCTGGATGCTCCGCTACGATATAACGTACAAAGTTCGCTCCAATAAATCCAGCTCCCCCTGTTACTAAAATATTCTTGTACTCAGTCATCAGTCTTCTCCAATTATAATTGTTCTCTGTTAAGCGGCACAACATCCTTCAATAATGGATGATTCTTATCGGCCTCACTTACTTCAGCATTATCAACATCATCCCATACAATACCAAGTTCAGGATCAGCATAGTTAACAAAGGCATACTTTGGCTTTAATTCTAATGCCCAGTAATCATTGACCAAATAAGCATATGAAACTGTCTCACTTAAAACTTGGAACCCATTAGCGACACCACGGGGAACATAAATTCCCTTACTAGCATCAATTACTGTTTGATATACGTGACCAAATGAGTCTCCTTCACGTAAATCAACCCAAGAACCAAGTACCCGTCCATTATCAGCTATTGAGATATACTTATCCCAAGGTTCAGCATGTAATCCTCTCAACACTCCCTTACGTGATAAAGAAATATTATTTTGAAGTTTATCTTCTTTAAAAAATTTCTTTGGGAACCCTAAAGGTATCATTTTTTCCTTCTGAAAGTTTTCTTTAAACCAACCACGATTATCACCATGGACCGGAATATCAAACTCGATCATACCAGGTATTTCTTCAATTGGATGACCTGCTAATGCTTTTTCAAAAAAGTTGTCAGTCATATATTTCTAACCCTCTTCCTCAACAATTTTTAACAAATATTGTCCATAATCATTTTTCTTTAACGGTTGTGCCAATTTTTCTAATTGAACAATATCAATATAACCCATGCGATAAGCAATCTCTTCAAGTGAAGCCACTTTTAAATTCTGTTGCTTTTGAATCGTTGCAATAAATGATGAAGCTTCTAACAATGAATCATGGGTTCCAGTATCTAACCAAGCATACCCACGCCCCATTACCTGAACTTCTAGGTCACCTCGGTCAAGATAGGCTTGATTAATATCAGAAATTTCAATTTCTCCACGATCTGATGGCTTAACCTCACTAGCAATTTTAACAACGTCATTATCATAGAAATATAGACCAGTCACGGCATAATTAGACTTTGGTTGATCCGGCTTTTCAACAATTGATAAAGCCTTCCCGTTTTCGTCAAAATCTACTACCCCAAACCGTTCTGGGTCTTTAACCTGATATCCAAATACTGTAGCCCCTGATTTTTTAGTAGCTGCTTCTTGTAATTGCTTTGAAAGACCAGCACCATAGAAGATATTGTCTCCTAATACCAAAGCAACATTATCATTACCAATAAAATCTGCTCCAATAATAAAAGCGTCTGCTAAGCCGCGTGGCTCATCTTGAATTGCATACTGAATATCTAAACCGATATTATGACCATCACCGAATAATTCTTGGAACTGGTCAACGTATTCTGGTGTCGAAATTAATAATATCTCTTTAATTCCTGCTAGCATTAACACTGATAGTGGATAATAAATCATTGGTTTGTCATAAATAGGCACAAGTTGTTTACTTGTTGCCTTAGTAATTGGATAAAGACGTGTTCCGGATCCTCCGGCTAGGATAATACCTTTCATCAGTTCTACCTTTCTTAACCTCGTAAGATAATTCTTGTTAGCAATCATCTAAATAAATGACATAAATATACTGAACATAATTTTAATTATGTATGATAGTTTTAATTATCAATTAACCTTTAATTCTTCCTTAGAAAATTTAATTAAAAAAGTACAATTAAGCAAACTTAAATTCGGATTATTACGCGACAATACTTTTCTAATTGGTAATAATACTTTCATTTTTGTTATATAATTTTTACTATTTACATATTTATCAATAATCATCACTAATTTTTTGTTTTTATCTGTCACATTATTTTTAAATAATGTTCCAGCAAGATAAAAGTTTAGTATTTGTTGCTTCTTACTCGTTCTCATTTTATTTAGGTGCAATAATTTATATACTATACTTATAGGTTTAAAATGTGCTCCCACAACATTATTTCCATGTTGTCTATAATTCACTAATGGCTCATCAATAAATTCTAAACTACCAGTCATAGCTACTAACAAACCTATAAATGAATCATGCATATTTACCTTATCAAAAATTTTTTCATTTACTTCATTAACATATTCTACTGTTTTTTTATTTATAGCAAAACTAGCTCCAGTTACCAAATATCGATTTAATAAGTTTGGTAATACGTCTTTATCTTGACCAATAGATGTATTTTCCTTCATTCTCTTACCAATGCTAACACCGTTAGCATCAGCCACCCATAAGTCAGAGTAGACACCGACTGGAATATTATTTTCATGAAGGCTAAATACTTCTAAAAACTTATCCAATTTATTTGGTAGCCATATATCATCTTGATCAGAGAAAAAATAATAATCTCCATCAACTAATTTAAGTAATTTAAAAAAAGACTGTTTAACTCCTATATTAGGATTGTTTTTATCTACTTGATTTACAATATCGGGATAATTATTAACATATTTATCAATAATATCTTGTGTATTATCTTTAGACCCATCATCCCGTATATATATTTTTAAATCAAATTTTTGATTATCAAACTTTTGATTTAAAATACTATCTAATTGATTTTCTAAATAACGATCTCCGTTATAGGTAGACATAACAACAGATACTTTTGATCTATTCATCAACTTAACCTTTCCAATTACCTAATTATTTTATTCGATATATTATTTAATACTTATATCTGATCGATCATCTTCACTTATATTTAATCTTTTGTGTAACATATCACTATATTTATTTATAACTGTGTCTGTTACATAATTTTGATCATGCTCATGAAACGCATCCATATCTCTAGCCAATCTATCAGAACTACCATTATCGGCATATCCACGTTTACTTTTTTTTATAAATTCTTCCAGTGATTTAGAGTAATAATGATTTATTCTAATTTTATTTTTAGAAGCAGGTAAAGCATAAATTTTTGTGTGATAAGGATAGCTCCATATTCGTTTTCCATTTTCATCAATAGTTTTCCCAATTACGTTAGCCCAGTGAGGTAAAACAACATTCATAACTAATCTTGGATTTAAAATGGGTTTATAGTCTGCTATAAAATCTGATCTAGCATGATATTTGAAATTATCAGTTACTAAACCTTCTTGCTTCTTTTTAAAACCATTTGATCCATATATCAACCAACCAACTAAAATTTGGGAAAACGATTTATCCAAGGAATTAATCATGTCTAAAATATTTTCTTTCTCAACAGGAACAATAAATTCATCGGCATCAATAATTGCCAACCATCGAACATCATTTTTATATTGATCAATAGCTTCGTTATAAACAGATAATTGTTTCTTTTTTCCTTTTATAAACTTATATTTTACTAATCCCTGATCAATATACGGTTGCAAAACTTCTATAATGTTATCACTTGATTCGTTATCATATAAATAGAAAACGTCAACACCAACCAATTTATGAAATTCAATCCATTCCTTTAAGTAAGGTGCTTCATTTTTAATTATTGCTACAACGCCTAACTGATTTTCAAATTCTTCAAATCTATTATTCTCACGAACACGTTGATGAACTTTATATAATCCATATTTTTTTAAATGTTTTAAATGACGTAAAAAACCTATACCATCACCTATTCTCTTTAATATAATTCTCTTAACTTTGGGCATTTCTTGTTTATATCTCATACTTTATCGAAACTTCCTCCACATATCAATCATTAATGTTTTAAAGGTATGATTGCCTATATTGATAATAAAAAATATCCCAATTGATGAAATTAAATTTATTAATACTAATATTATTATAAAAATTATACCATTCCCAACCAATGAGTGCGTCACCATCCAAACAACAATAGTTGCAAATATTACGCCCAGTGCTCCTCTGATATAATCAAATATATAGTGATCAACCTTGACTTTTATACCATATTTCAAAACTATATAAGGCTCATACCAGCTAACTGTTATTAATGTTGAAATAATTGTTCCCAATAATATTCCTTTCAAGCCAAAATTAAAGTGAATTAAAAATACCAACGATAGTATCATATTAATGGCAGATTCAAACACAGATTTCCATTTTTGTACCCATTGCAATCCATATGCATCGATGAAAGTTAACGATGGTAGCCGGAAAATTTGAATTGTTAAATTAATAACAATTAACAATGTAACCTCCTGGGAAAGAACGTAATCTTTTCCCAACCACCATTGAATAAATGGACGTAACAAAATAAAAAGTTGAGGTGTTATAAATAATGTTAGAGAGTAAATCACCAAATTGAATTTCTTAAAGAAATCAACTACTTCCTTATTTGAATCCTGTATCATGCTACCAATACTTGCCGTTATTGGTTGTATCATTTTATTAACTAATCCCTTCAAGTTGTTAGTTATCATTGTATAGTTAGAATACAATCCAACAGTAGAAAGGTTAACAAATATAGATAATAAAATATTATCTGAGGCAAAGACTACCATTGAGCCTATCTTATTTGACAAGCCACCAATTGAATTTTTTATTAATATTGTCTTGGTCTCATTGTCTAATTTCAATTCACTTTTTTTATATTTTTTGAAAATAAAAGGATAATATTTTTTAACATTAACATTTATTAAAAAATTAGATATCAACGTTATACAAACCATTATAAACGCATATATAACAGGATTTTCAAAATATATTAAGGTTATAATTTGTAATAAATTACCAATAAAAGTTACCATAAAGGTAATCAATGTTATGACATAGTTACGTTGATCCGAATTTAATATTGTTCTGTTATATGTGAAAAAGTAGCTACCTACTGAGTTTGCTAAAAATAACAAGTATATTAGTAATACATTATCTAAATTGTTACCTTGTTCGCCAATAATGCTAGGTAAAAATGGTATAAGACATAGTCCAATAATTAATACCAAAAAGCCAACAGTTTCATATACTTTTTTAAAGGTTCTGATAATTTTCACTATACCGAATTGGTCATTATGAGCAATAGGTTTATATAAAAGAAATGAAAAAGCTGTCTCCATTCCTAAATCTGTCAAAGATAGCATTTGAATAACACTACTAAATACACCATTTAGTCCCAAATATTGTTCACCTAAATTTTTAACGAAAAAAGTTCTCACAACAAATGAAAGTATTGTAGTTAAAATAAATGTCATTCC
Organism: Weissella koreensis KCTC 3621; assembly: GCF_000277645.1. The sequence goes on from NZ_AKGG01000016.1 coordinate 82,896, forward strand.
AGCAATAGACCCATTTTTGAAAATGTTTTTTGAAACTGATGTATTATTCATTACTTGAAATCGCCTTTACTTTTTATAAAAATTTATTTTTAAAATTTTAAATGCACCAAAAACGGAATACTTTGTGCAATCTGACTGTTTGGTATACCGTAAAATATGAAACTTAGAAATAAGACAAACACGAGGGTAACCAACATACCTATGAATCTATCAACAATTTTAATTTTATGTTCAAAATATAACGCAGTCAGTATAATAACCGTTTCTAGACCAAATCGTGGAAACCTTTGATACTGAAATGACATAAATAGTAACGGTAAACTCAGCATACCAGAGTAAATTAAAGACATTAAGGAATTCACTTTACCAGTTATATTATTATTGTTATTGTTTTCAATTAAACTAACAATATATACTGCCATTTTTTTAGCTAATACAGTTATTAAAGCATATGATAAAATCATCATCAACTTCTTAGTAAATGATCCCTCACCCCCAACAAAGTTGGTAAGTATATTTTCGTTAGCACTTGCATTCCCAGTTAGTGAACCAATGATTTGAGCTATTTTTTGACCAGCAGATGTTGAACCAGTTAAAAATAAAATAATACTATTAACAATAGATATTATAATTATCATTGAATTTATTTTTATATTTTTATGCATCAACAATCTTATACCAATAAAAACAAGATAAAAGTATCCTGAACTATGAAAGCCTGTTGCCAGAAAAATAATTAATGTCGATATTATAATATTTTTTTTATTAACCTTAATAAGAAAACTTGCTGCTAACAATATCAAAGTATACATTGCAAAACTTCTGATTTGATCTATTTCATTAAAAAAAGGGAAAATAGCAAATATCCCTACAAAAAAGGCCAAATTATTAGTGAATCTTCTTACCGCTATTAATAAAACAATAAAAATAATAAAACATAATATTAATCTAAATTGTGCGTATGTCAATCCACTATTATATGCAACTTTAGCTAAAGACAAGTATCCCCATTCAAATCTAGAATTATAGGTTGATGAAAACATTGCATTATAATTTTCTTCATAATTATGATAATCTAGTACCGAAATCGTAACAGGATTTGGTGCACCTCCCAACCACGCTAAGTATAGTAAACTAAGCACAGGAAACACTATTGATTTTTTTTTAATTACCTCTTCAACCCAATTAAAAATTAATATTCCTAAATAAATCATTTTCCCTCACTAAACTATTCTATAATATATATTTCTTCAAAAAAATAAATCATACTATTTTTCGTATTCAGATTTTTTTGAAAGATGAACGTTAAAAGCTTTATACAATTGACTTACCCGTTCTTGAAACAATATACTATCGACGTCACTTGAATCATTAATATCAATCACTTTATGCTTAGAACGCTTAATATCTTGAGTAATTTCTTCAATCTGAGTTAAATTATAAAATTTACCAAAATTAAATTTTCTAGGTTTGAAATTACCTTTAGCAATTTGCGTGTAGCGTACACTCCAAATGCTAATATCTGATGTTGATCTGAACTTATTACTACTTGTTACTTCAAAAAAGTCTTTATTTTCTTTCATTACATTAGTAAATTCAGATTTCAGATTAGAATATGGAATATGTAAATCATAAAACCTAGTAAACCTAGGCAAAAAGAGCAATAATAATGTATATATATTTAAAGGTCCATTTTTTAAGTTGAAAAATTTAAAAAAATTATGTTTAATAACATTCATCTTATTAAATTTTTTATTTATAATAGTTATATTGTTTGCAGTTATATGATCAAAATCTTCAACTGGCATAATAGCATTTAATCCCGCTGTATCTCTGGGCCTACCATCAAACCAAAAAAAGTCTGATGGCTCTACAGGTGCATTCAAAAACATATCATCATTGAATATAACGAAATGTTCTGATAATTTTTTTATTTTAAATAAATTAACTTCTATTGCATTAGAATTAAAAGTTGGAAGATTGTCTTTTTCTATGATATCTTTATGGTCAATTAAAACTAATTTTTCATGATCAACATTTAACCACTCAGGTATTTGATTATCAGTCACTAAATATATTTTATTTACCCAAGGAGCATATTTTTCAACAGCTCTAAACCAGTAATTAAATAGATTATAATCTCTAAACCTAGTCTCACTCTTATCATCCATGTTTCCGTCTTCAAATATATTTCTTTTTTTCAACCATTTTGGATCAGCACCATCAACCCAAGTAACAACAAAATCAATTGGAAATTCCAACTCTTTAGCCACTTTTCATATACCTCCCATGTTATTTTATCAAAATATCCCATCTAAATATCCAAAAAATATCAAGTTTCAATTCATATAAATCGCGCTCAATCTAAATCATTAACAAAAAAAGAGCACTATTGTACTTAATTAAAATAGCATATACTACTTATTATTTATATGCAGCATAAGTGTTTTTCATGACTTCATCAACAACACTCATATCAAACTTATTTAAAAATTTGATATCATCTACACTAACCTTTGGCCTAGTTTCAATACATTTTTCTAATATTTCTTTAAGCTTAATATGATCATGTGGATCAATTAGCTCCCCATTAATACCTTCTTTAACATACTCTGAAACGCCACCTTTATTGGTTCCAATCACATAAGATCTATCAATCGCAGCATTTAGTCCTGCAACACCCAATCCCTCTCTCAAAGAAGGGAAAACAAATAAATCACAAGCATAATTAAGAACATGAACGTCTGTACGATATCCTAATAATTTAAAATTATTTTCAAATCCAAAACTATTTGCTATGTCTAATAATTCTTCACCTTTATTACCAGTCCCTGCAATAATGTAGTATATGTTTTTTTGTAGCTCTGGTGACATCTCTTTTACAGCTTCCAAAACTAATTTATGATTTTTAAGATCACTTACTTCACCAACTGATAGTATAAGAAATGCATTTTCAGGAATATCTAATTCATCCCTAATAGTTTTACGAGCTGTACATATTTCATCATCAGTTGCAACCCCAGCTCCCTTAACATCTACCCCAATACCATTTATTTTTTCTAACTTATTTGCATGCATATGGTGTTTAGCTAAAGCATAGTCAGCATCATTTATTGTAATTAAAGTATCAGTTATAAAGGAAAAGATCCATTCTAAAGGATAAAAAATCATCCAACTACTTTTTGGACCGCCTTTAAAGAAGTGAAAACCATGCGCAGTGTATATGACTGGTACATGAAATTGTTTAGCAACAATGCGTCCCAAAATTCCACCTAAAGGTGAATGTACATGAATAAATGAAAATTTGTTATTACTAAATATTTGTTTTAGTTGTTTAATAGAATGTAAATTACCCTTTAAAGATCCCATTCGTCTTTCAAAATCAACTTGATGAGCAATTACATTATTTTCATCCATCCATATTTTTAAACGCTCATTTTCTTCTGCAGACATTGATCCAAAATCAATCATGTTAGTAGCAACATGAACCTCATACCCCATACTTTGTAATATTTTTATATTTCTATGGTTAAATTGTTGGATCATATTAGCCTTGGCTGCCAGCATCAATACTTTATTACCCATATCACTCCTCTTTTATCGAATTTAATTATTTTAAACAGTTATATAATTAATATTATTTAACAATTCCATTAAAGTGTCCCTAATATATTATATAGAATTACTTTTTATACTATATACATATTTTTTAACAAATCATATAACAAATGTATATAAAAATATAAACATGATAATTTTTATATACTAAATATCTTATTTATTCACAAACTCTAAGTCTACAAATAGTCAAATTATATGTTTGCCTTTTGATTCATACAATATTTTTAACCAAAATATCCTATTAAATATAGGGACATACCAACAAATAATACTACTTTATTTCACTAGTTTATTCAATGATTAATCAGAATTTCTAGGGTAAATTCCAATCAAAGCACCATTATGAACATATTTTTGGAATTCTTGATAAACTGGGGCCATTAAATCACCCGTTGTTTGTTCCATCAACATTTCAGCTGGGAAAAAGTAGCGAGCATTCCCATAACTACGTCCAGTCAGGGCTTTTACCAGTGAACTTTGCGTTGATAACTCTGCCAATGATCCATCTGGTTGTAACATTTCAATTTGTGTTTTTGCATGTTTGGCTTCAGGATGGTATAAATCATAAGCTGTATCAAAACTATCATTTTCCGCCGTATAATATTTAACATTAAAGCCCGCTTCTTCAATTAGTGGCCTTATTTTAGACAGATAGTGCCTAGTTTTAGGACTAATCTCAATGGATTTAAGTGGCTTTCGATCTAAGAAACGCATTGATAACTCTGCCAAAACCTTATCGCTGGAATGACGCCATAAATTAATATTTTCCAAAATTGATGCATCGTCTAAATCTAAATACTGTTCAATACTGACACTATATTCAAAAAGTGGCTTTAGATCAGGCGTTACAAAATTATCAATGGATATTTGCTTCTTCTGTTGATCTTGATACAATTCCATGGCTCGATCTAATAAATGTGTTAAGACGACTTCAATCCCACGTGAGACAGGGTGAAAATAAACTTGCTCATACATTTGATACCTAGAAATAATGTAATCTTCAACAGTAGCCATACCTTTTTGTTCAAATGCAATTCCATCGACCACCGGACGCATTAGATGAATAATTCGTGCTAAGTCAAAGGTTCCATAAGTTGCACCAGAATAATAAGCATCTCTTAATAAATAGTCCATTCGATCTGCATCAATTTGTGAAGAAATCAAAGCCACAACTTGCTTATTATCATAAGTCTTTGCAATTACACTGGCGACTTTTGCCGGTAATTTTTCATCATATTTCATTAAAACTTGATGAACTTCAGTTGTTTTGTTCAAAATAATATCTTGCGTAAACTTTTCATGGTTAGTTTTAAAAATGCTTTCAAAAGTATGTGAATATGGTCCATGGCCTAAATCATGTAGTAATGCGGCCACTAATAAAACACGACGTTCTTCAACTTGCCAACCACCATCACCAGGTGCTTGACTCGCAAAACGTTCTAAGTGATTAGCAATTTGTCGGGAAACTTCATACACCCCTAACGAATGACTAAATCGTGAATGCTCCGCCGTGTGGAAAACCGTATTAGCAACCCCTAGCTGTTTAATTCGCCGCAATCTTTGAAATTCCCGTGTATCAATGAGTTCCAAAATTAAAGGGTCATTCACGTGAATAAAATTATGTACCGGATCCCGAAAAACTTTTTCTCGCACTTTCTCCACATCCTTTTCGTATATTTTTATCAATTATACCGTAAATTAACGGTATAATTGATAAATAAAATCAATCAATTATCAAGGGCCAGACGCCAGAGGATCTATAATGCAACAAAATATTCAAATTAATCTCACAAATATCATTCAACAAGATGACACTTCCGAGACCTTTCATTTCAATGAAACAGGAACATTAGCAACTATCAGAGAGATATCATATATTCGTTTTACCGAAACTACATCAGTTGAAACTCCTGTCACCGTTAAAATAAATACTGATCAAACAATCGTAATCACCCGTAATGGGCAAAGCAAACTGCAACTTTTATTGGACTTAAAAAACGACAGTATAACTCATTATCAAACCCCCATCGGTGTGATTGTAATGACTGTAAAAACTAACCAGCTCAAAATTGATTTATCGAAAGGAATCATCTTAGCAAAGTATCAACTATGGCAAGCCAATACGATTGTCGGTCAATATACTTTCGATTTAAATTTCAAATAACAAAAAAACACGATCGCAAGAGGGGGACGCGACCGTGTTTTTTTGATTACAGCTGTCATTGACAACCATAAAATTAAAAAGAATCTAATTCATAAAACCGATTCTAATTTTTCATGTACTTTGGGGAGTAATGAAGTCCACCATTTCTTGTAAAAAAACACTCCCAATTAATACGCTTTCATTTTTGATATAATCAGGTTTATTTACCTAAATAATCAATCTATTTTAACCGTTATCATTAGCCTTAGCTGTTAGCTTAATTTCTGTTGTATTTTCGTGACCTTTACGATAATAGGTAATATTTATCGTATCACCCACTTTATGTGAATTCAATATTCCTCTTAAATCACCGATATCATCTAGATCTTGTCCATCGGCCTTAGTAATGACATCATACTTTTTCAATCCAGCTCGATCAGCTGGAGTTCCATCTGTCACATTGACAATAATCACACCACCTCTATGATCATCTGATAATTCCAAGACATTTTTTTGGTCATCAATTGAAACTCTTGAAAGATCTACCATTTTAATTCCCAATGCGGGCCGGACCACTTTTCCATCTTTTTCTAATTGATTAATAATATTCACTACCGTATTTGAAGGAATTGAGAATCCCATCCCTTCCACACTAGTTCCACCACTTGAATTGGTTAGCTTCATAGAATTAATTCCAATGACCTGACCACTCAAATTAATCAAAGCACCTCCTGAATTTCCGGGGTTAATGGCCGCGTCAGTTTGAATAACGGTGGCTTTTCCTAATGAATTCCCATCATCATCTTCCGATTCCACTTCACGCTTAGTAGCAGAAACGATTCCTTCTGTGACTGATGTTGCATAGTCTGATCCCAATGGTGATCCAATGGCTAAGACCGATTCTCCTGTTTGAACCTCATTAGAATTAGCAAATTCAGCAACCTGTTTAATTTTACTACTTTTAACTTTTAAAACTGCTATGTCCGAAATTTTGTCAGTCCCAACCAACGTAGCATTTAGCTTGGTTCCATCACTCAATAATACTTGTAACGCCTTAGAACCAGTCACCACATGATTATTAGTCACAATAAAGGCTTCACGACCAGAAGTTTTATAAATAACACCTGAACCTTCAGAAGCAGTTTTAAGATCATCGTCTTGGCCTGCTGTATCAAACAAACTCCAGCCAGAAGACTGCTGTTGTTGTAAATTAATCACTGATACAACCGCAGGTGCTGTTTGTTGGAAGGCCTTAGTAGCAGCACTAGTCCCTTTAACCTTTGTGTCAGAAACCTTCACAGTCTTTTTCGTACCTCCGACTGAAGTCGATATTTCATTGGAATATTTCTGTACGCCCAGAGACCCAACCACTCCGCCAATCAAACCAGCAACCAGTGCTAAAACAATAATCCACCAAGAGACGGAAAAATTTTTATTTTGCTTTCGATTAAATTTCATCGCTCTTACCTCATTATTTATATTTCACTTAAAAATATAGACGATTTAACTTAACATCCACTTAAAGATTTCTTATATCTTTGATAAGGGAGTAGCCCAATCTGGACTAGTATCTAACAAATTAAAATCATGATCAACAGCAAAATCATGATCCTGTAAAATCTGTTCAACAGTTAGATGTGCCAAAGGAATTTGATTATTCTCTTGGCTTAGATGACCGAGATAAATTTTTTTGGTATTACGGCCAATCATCTTACTTAAATTTTCAGCCCCGTCCTCATTAGATAGATGCCCTTCATCTCCCAAAATTCGTTGTTTTAAACTCCATGCATATGAACCATAACGTAACATCTCAACATCATGATTAGCTTCCATTAAAATAGAATCCGCATTAGTTAAAACACTAGCAATATGGTCATTAACATATCCAGTATCGGTTAACATCGCAAAAGTTTTATTATCATGATGAAATGCATAAAATTGAGGATCAGCCGCATCATGTGAAACAGCATAACTTTCGACATCTAAATCACCAAAAAGTTGGGTACTATCACGATCAAAAATATGCTTTTGTGCTATATCAATTTTACCCACCTTACCATCAATGGCATCCCAAGTTTTTTCATTAGCGTATAAATCCATTCCATATTTACGTGCTAATACCCCCACTCCTTTTAAATGATCAGTATGCTCATGAGTAATAAACAATTTGTCCACATCTTTCAATGATTTTCCAATTGATTGCATCAACTCATCAATTTTTTTACCACTTAACCCAGCATCAACTAATATTTTATGCTGAGGGGTCTCGATATAAGTCACATTTCCCGTACTGCCTGAAGCTAACATTGAGACTTTAAAATCATCTGTCATATTGAATTAGTCCTCTTTCATTTATCATTTAGCTTGATCCATTAATTTACCATCTAATGCATTAATCCGTAGTAAATTATAATTATTTCCATTTTTTATTTGTACCAACCAAGTTGGAACTAAAACTACGCTATCATCGACATACATTAGGGAGCTATAACCCAATTTCGTCCATAAAATTTTAGTGTTATTAGGAATTTCATTATATTGATATAACGTTGCCACTGCCATCTGCTCAGAGATCAATGCAGCTGGGTCTCGCAATTTTTGTACATGTTCAATATACGTTTGCGTATAACCGACTAGCTCCCCCGCGTGATTAATTTCTAAAGTCAATTTACCATCAGAACCAACACTTTGATCATTTGCTAATTTTTGTTGATAAATCACATAGGTCGTACTAGTTCCGCCTAAATTAGCCTGTTCTGTCAATTTATCATTATAAATATACTGTTTAGCATGTAGTACATAATTATTCTGATAAATAATTTTTCGCAATTGCGTCTTGCGTTTATTATCGTCATTCACCAACAAGACTGGTTTCTTTAAACGTCCTTTCAATTGCTTCTTACTATCATCCAAAGTCACATTAACCTTGTCTAATTTTTCTATCTGATTATTAGTAGCCCAATTTTTTAAATTGATATTACCACCTAGATAATAACCAGTTAATTGTTCTGTTTGTAATTTATTAAATTCAATATTATCGTCTCTCATATTTGTGACCAAAGTATTGGGCGTAATCTGAGCTTGATTATTTTGTTTATTTTCCGTTAATTGAAAAATCAAGAACACGTTAATTCCAAAAAAAAGATAGATAAAAATCGTTAAAATCTTTTTTAAGTCCATTACGGTGTCCTGCTTTCTATATATTTATCAACGATTTTCCACTTACCATTATCGATTTGAATAAACCATGCTAGTTTTAAGGTTGCCAAGTCATCATTTTCACTAACCCATTGATACCCAATTGTCCAATTAGTGATCTGATTAGTATCAAAATCAGCTTGTTTTAATTGCTTCAAAACCGTAGGCCAAGCTGGTAAAACAATCTTCTTATTATCCGAAATTGGTAATGGCACTTTAAGCGAATCTGATGAAAAATTTAATCTAATATGTTTCTCAGAAGATTGTTTAAACGTTACCACCCCTAACCCTTGATCATTGAAAACTGGAAAATTATCAACATAAGGTTGAAAATAAAGTTCGCGTCCTTCGCCCTTAATTTGCAAATATTCAAGGTTATCATCCCCTGCGTAAACCTCATGAATTAACTTAGTTGCATAATCGATTCTGCGGTTAAAGCTATCCAATTTAAGTCGATTTGGGTAATAATCATACACATATTGATTCTTTGATCCTTTTTGAACTAGTTGTCGCTGGCTTCCATCTGTATAAACGGTTTGTTGATCATTTTGAGTCCGTTGGTTTTGATGATTTCCATCAAATAAGCGTTCTACAATTTCTTCAGCATCCTCGTGCGCGACCACATATGATCTTTGTGACAAAACCATCGGTGCTAACCGTGTGATTTCCAAGTTATCATGTTGATAACCAATTTTAATAGGAATCCGTTTCGTTGATAATTTTATTTTTTTCAAATCCTGATCCGCCTGAATTTGTGGAAAATGATATATCACCCGATGTTTTGTATCAATAAAATTAATTCCTTTAAACTGATTATCTTTGGAAATCTGAACCCAACTAATGCCACTTTCATCTTTAAATTGATATTGCATACCAAAAGTATCCCACAAAACTTGTTTAGAGACAGGATTACCATAACCCAATAAAATTGTATTATTGCGCTTAATTTTTTTTGTGAAATCAGCCTTATTATAAGCAGTGATGGTGGGCTTCCCAACTTGATATTTTTGAACAACTTTGATGATTTGATTTAAATTAGCTCTATTTTCGGTCACTAATTCTGCTTTGTTGTCTGCATTAATAGTTACTAATTGATTTACATTATAATTTATTTGTTGGCTGAGGTTTAAATTATTTTGACTAACATTATTAGATTGACTAATCCCTTGATTTTGAGTTACAACCTGTTGCACAACTAATCCCGTCAGAATCAAACTAGTCAAAACCAAGATTGTTAAGACTAGCGAGCGCCAATCTTGACGAAGACGTTCTGGAAGAAACGATAATAATTTAAGTATCCTATTCTTCATCATCACTCCAATCATCTTCTAAGTCCGCTTCCAAACTATATGGCAAAGAAATTTTAAACGTTGATCCTTGTCCTTCTTTAGACTCAGCCCAAATTCGGCCACCAAATGACTCTACGATCTCTTTAGCAATTGCTAGTCCTAATCCAGTACCACCTTGCGCCCTTGAGCGTGCCTTATCAACTCGGAAGAAACGATCAAAGACATGTTGAACATCCTTTTGGGGGATTCCCAAACCTTGATCCTGAATACTGATAACTACCTTTTGATCAATCAAATTCAAGCGTGCCATAATCGTTCCACCATCAGGGGAATATTTAATTGCATTATTCATAATATTATCAATCACTTGAGTAAATTTAGATGTATCTATTTCAACCCAAACCGGTGTCGGCTCGACTTCCCTAATAATTCGATAATCTTTTTGTCCTGCTTGATCGGAAGAAATAATCATGTCAAATCGATTTAAAATATATTCGAAGAGAGCACCTAAATTCACCCATTCTAATTCAAGATTTCGAACTCCCCGATCCATTCGTGAAAGCTCTAGTAAATCATTGATCATATTAATCATGCGTCCAGTTTCGGCTTGAACGACCGCCAAAAATTGGCCAGTTAACTCTGGATCATCAGTCGCTCCATCTTGAAGCGCATCAATATATGATTTGACTGAAGTCAGAGGCGTTCGTAATTCATGCGAAACATTGGAAACGAATTGCCTTCGTTCTTGATTAATTCGTTGTTCCTCAGTTACATCATGTAAAACTACAACCATTCCCGAAATAAAGCCAGATTCTCGTTGAATTTGTGCACTGTTGACCTTTAATGTTAATTCTTGATCCTCGTTACTAAAATCCAACAATAAATTATCAACATTTCCAAAGAAATTCCTTAGTTGATATCGATCCTCTAACCGTAAAACTTTTAATACATACTGCCCCAAAACTTCATGTTCATCGTCTATTCCTAAGAAACGCAAGGCTGCTGGATTAATCAAATTAATCGAGCCCCGTCGATCAGCTGCAATCACACCATCAGTCATATGTTCCAACACAGAATCCAAACGTTGACGTTCTAATTCTTGAGAGCTGGTTGTCTCTTCAATTCGTTGTGATAACAAATTAACATTCTCTGCTAGTTGACTAATTTCATCATGTCCCCGAACACTAATAACCCCAGAATAATCACCTCCAGCAATCCGCACTGTACGTTCACTAATATCCATAATTGGCTTCGTTAACGTTCGAGACATGATAAAAGCCATAATAATCCCTAGAAAAAGCGCAACTAAGGTCGCTGAGGCGTAAATCAAAGCAACTTCTTTTAGACTATCATAGACGCTTTCCAAGTTCGCTTTGACTTTAACTGCTCCAACCACTTTGTTTTCACCATCAGAAGTATCAATTAGTGGCTTCACTACAATTTGATATCTAGTATGATTATCCTGCTCAATATTATTTTTAACATAATTTTTACTAAGTGCAGCATCTCGAAGATTTTCATCGGTCGTCTTTTGCCCTACTAATTCTTGTTTATTAATATCAACAGTTCCACGAACTACACCTTTAGTATCAATAACTTGAATGTCTGAGATCAAAACATTGTTAATTCTTGATAAAGTGGCGTGAACCTCAGCGTTACTATCAGCTGAACTACCCTCTATTAATTGTTGTGTTAATTGGTCTGAGACATAGGCCGGTAACCCAATTTGTTGTCTAAAAGTCACTAAATTTGATCGTTCCAATTGTTTAATAAAAAAGACTCCAATAATTTCCAACGTTACAAGTAATGTTAAAGCGAAAACGATTGCGTTTTTAAAATAAATTGATGAAAATATATTTTTGTGTTTTTTCAAAATGGGCTCCTCATTCGTGGGATAATTTTACCTATCAAATCAGGATAACCGAATTAATCCATCATTCTTCCATATTAATTTAATTATACCGCCTTATCGATTCAAAGTTTTGCATTTATCTAACATTTTTTGATAATTTATACATGCAATAATTTTCAATTAAAATAATATGAAATACAGTATAACATTTATCAATCACAACGTTTTTTAATCCGCATATCCTCCAAAATATTCTTCAAATATGTTGTTTACAAATTTTTAATTGTAATCAAAAAGAGGCTGAGATTAAATTATCCCAACCCCTCCTTTATAAATAAAAATTATTCTTCTGAATTCTTCAAATAGTAACCAACACCACGACGAGTCATCAATATTTTTGGATGACTTGGTGTGTCTTCAATTTTTTCACGAATTCGACGGACGGTCACATCAACAGTCCGTACATCACCAAAATAATCAAAACCCCAAACCGTCTGTAATAAATCATCACGTGTCATAACTTGGCTAATATGCTTAGCTAAATGCGATAACAATTCAAACTCACGATGAGTCAATTCAATATCCTTACCATTTTTAGTTACCATGTAAGCTTCCGGATGAATCACTAAGTCACCAATCTTAATATCATCGGAATTATTTTCATTTTCGCCATTATAGTCTTTACTATCGCGGCGCCGTAAATTAGCTTTAACTCGAGCTAATAATTCTCGATTTGAAAAAGGCTTAGTGACATAGTCATCCGCACCCATTTCAAGTCCCAAAACTTTATCAATCTCAGAATCTTTTGCCGTTACCATAATGACTGGGATTTGCGAGTTCGTTCGAATTTGTCGTAAAACTTCCATCCCATCGACTTCTGGTAACATTTGATCTAACAATACTAAATCAGGATTTTCAGCCTCAAATTGGTCTAAAGCTTCCTGACCATCCATTGCAATGACAACATCATAACCTTCTTTAGTTAGATTGAATTTAATAATATCTGAAATCGGTTTTTCGTCATCAACGACTAAAATCTTACTCATCTTCACAGTCCTCCACAGAAAACATTTATGGCTATATTGTACCATATTGGTAAACAATTCAGAAATCCTGAATTTTATTTTAACTTTACAAAATTCGGACTGACTATACCTTAAATCAACTGACTAATATTTTATATATAAAAAAGAGACTGAAACAAAAATCAGTTCCAATCTCTCTTAAATCACAACATATAGTTAACCATATATTGAAATTTAATTTTTAGTCTTCAACAACGAAAGGCATAAGTCCCATGATACGGGCCCGCTTGATAGCAGTTGTAACCTTACGTTGGTTCTTTGCTGAAGTTCCAGTCACACGACGAGGCAAAATCTTACCACGTTCTGAGATGAAACGTTCCAACAATTCAGTATCCTTGTAATCCACATATTCGATATGGTTGGCTGCGATAAAGTCAACCTTACGACGACGGCGTGGTCCGCCACTACGACGTTGTTGTTGTGCCATGTTAAATTCCTCCTGATAATAATTTCAAAAATTTAAATTTAGAATGGAAGATCATCATCTGATATGTCAATTTCTTGACCACCAGAAAATGGATCGTTATTAGTTGATGCACTTGCTGTAGAATTATTATTCCCACCAAATACATTTCCCGAATTATTGGTATTATTAGGCGTTCCAAAAGGATTACCAGCCGGTGCAGCATTAAAGTTGTTTTGGCTGTTATTTCCAGTATTTCCCGCACTTGCGCGACGAGCCTCAGACTCAGCACGTGTTTCTAATAAATCGAAATTCTCAACGATGACTTCAGTACGATAGACCGTTTGTCCTTGTTGATTTTGGTAACTACTAGTTTGTAAACGTCCATCAATAGCAACTCGTGAACCTTTTGAAGTGAAATTCGCAAAATTCTCGGCCGCCTTTGACCAAATCGTAGCGTTAATAAAATCAGTTTCACGCTCACCATTTTGGTTAGTCCGACGACGATCAACGGCAACACTAAATGATGCCACAGCTGTCCCCGATTGGGTATAACGTAATTCAACATCGCGGACTAAACGTCCAACAAGTACTACACGGTTCATACAAAGTCTCCTTTCATTCAAATCAAATTAACAACCATGCTCACTAATTACTTAGCTTCTGAGCGAACTTCGCGGGTAACAACCATGTGACGCAAGATATCTTCTGAGATCTTAGCCAAACGATCGAATTCCTTAATCGCTTTGTCATCTTCAGCAGTGAAGTTAACAACGTGATATGTTCCTTCATGGTATCCAGCAATTTCATAAGCAAAGCGACGTGTTGCCCAATCTTTTGATTCAGCAATAGTTGCTCCGTTGTTAGTTAAAATCGCATCAAAACGTTCAACCAATGCCTTCTTAGCATCAGCGTCGATATCAGGGCGAACAATATAAGTCATTTCGTACATAACATTTCCTCCTTCTGGTCTATGGCCGGTCCAAAATGCCGGCAAGAAGTCGCACTATTTGTGCTACTCACATTTGATTAGTCTAGCATTTTTAAATTGTAAAAACAAGTCTGAATAATCTGAAAAAGAAACTTATCTTCTATCAAATAGGTTAAAAGTTCAGCTCTATTTATATTTTAAATATTTTGATAATTTTTGTGAAAATAGATCATCTCAATTAATCAAAAAACAACCATCTATTTTTCAAAACCAGAAAGTTGTTTAGTTGATATTTAATTATTTGGTAATCTCATCCACGGTAAAACGCTTCCTAAACATCGGTGAAACTGCCCGATCTTCATTAATTCGGACAATTGCCTCTGCCATCATATCCGCAATTGTGACTTGCACCAATTTAGGGAATTTCTTTGATTCAGGTAAGTCAATTGAATCAGTTACAATAACTTTTTCAAAGACTGAATTCTGCAAATTATCAACCGCTTCAGCTGA
Source organism: Weissella koreensis KCTC 3621 (assembly GCF_000277645.1). The sequence continues at coordinate 97,928 of NZ_AKGG01000016.1, forward strand.
GAACACAGCGTGAGTTGCAACAACATAAACTTCTGCTGCCCCTTCGTCTTTTAACTTTTGAGCACCCTTAGCAATCGTACCACCAGTATCGATCATATCATCAATCATGATAGCTCGCTTACCTTTAACATCCCCAATGATATTCATAATTTGTGCTACGTTAGCTTTAGGACGTCGCTTATCAATAATAGCAATTGGTTCGCTAGAACCTAACAATTCTGCCAAAGCCCGTGCACGAGTCACACCACCATGATCTGGCGAAACTACAATGGTATTATCATTGGCAATTCCACTCGTAATCAAATAGTCTGCTAATTTTGCAGCCCCTGCCATATGATCAACCGGAATGTCAAAGAAGCCTTGAATTTGTGCTGCATGCAAATCTAATGCTAGCACACGAGTTGCACCGACCGTCTCTAACATATTTGCTACTAATTTAGCTGTAATGGGCTCCCGTGAACGTGCTTTACGATCTTGGCGAGCATATCCATAATAAGGCATAACCACATTAATCGTTTTTGCACTTGCACGTCGTAACGCGTCAATCATAATGAGAAGTTCCATCAAATTGTCGTTTACTGGAGCAGATGTGGATTGGATGATATAAACATTATCGCCTCGAACAGATTCTTCAATGTTAATTTGAATTTCACCATCCGAAAACCGAGAAATATTAATTTTTGAAAGTTCTACTCCAATCGCCGTAGCAACCTTTTGTGCTAACGGCTTATTACCACTTAATGAAAAGACCTTTAAATGCGGATCTGCATATTTCTCCATTTTTTCCTCCAAAGCCGATTGTCATCGTTTTTAACGTATTTATTATATTTAATTCTAGCGTTTTTTATGCTTTTTCTCAACGTGAAAATTTATTTTTTAAGCGATTTAAATTTATCGGCAACTGGTAAGCGTTCCCAAAAATCAGGCTTGTTTTCTTGACGGGCACGAGCAATTCCCATTGCATGCTCTGGAATATCATCGGTAATGGTTGATCCAGCTGCTGAAATTGTTTCTGCTTTCATTTCAACTGGACCAATAATTTTAGTATTTGAACCAATAAAGGCTCGATCGCCAATCGTGGTATGATGCTTATTTTGACCATCATAGTTTACAAAGACTGTTCCAGCACCAATATTAACATCTGATCCAATAGTGGCATCCCCAATATAAGTTAAGTGTCCTGCCTTCGAATCAGTTCCCAATTGGGCCTTCTTCATTTCAACAAAATTACCAACATGCGCGCGTACACCAACTTCTGAAGCTGGTCGTAAATGTGCATAAGGTCCGACCGTAGCTTCTGGGCCGACAACTGATTCTTCGATAGTAGAATTATCAATCACACTAGCGGTTTTAATTTCTGAATCAATGATCCGTGTTCCTGCCGTCAAAACTACATTACTATCAATTTTGGTGTGACCCTTAAGAACCACATTATTTTCAATGACAGTATCTGAACCAATTTGAACATCAACATCGATATAAGTTGTCTGTGGGTCAATCAAAGTAACCCCATTTTTCATATGTTGAGTATTAATTCGTTGTCGCAAAATTTGATTGGCTTGAGCTAAGGCGACTCGATCATTTACACCCATTGATTGATTGAAGTCATCAATTTGGTAAGCGCCTACCACCTGATCTTGTTTACGTAAAATTTCTAGAGTATCTGGTAAATAATATTCACCTTGAGCATTATCATTAGTGACTTGTTCTAAAGCCGCAAACAAAAGTTGATTGTCAAAAACATAAACACCGGTATTAATTTCATCAACACCAGCCTCAGCTTCATTCGCGTCTTTTTGTTCTACAATTCGCAAAACTGCACCATCATCAGCTCGAATAACCCGACCATATCCAAAAGGATTGGCTGCTTTGGCTGTCAAAACAGTTACAGCGTTACCACTCTGTTCATGATAAGCAAAAGCATTTTCATAGGTCGCTTTCGTAAACAAAGGTGCATCACCTGAAGCAATCAAGGTTGATCCTTCTTGTTTCGCTAAAATAGGAGCTGCCATCTTAACCGCATGTCCTGTTCCCAATTGCTCCGTTTGAACAACAACGGAAGAACGATCTTCTACTTGAGCTCGAACCATTTCTGCTTCATGTCCAACAACCGTTACAATCTTTTCAACACCTACCGCTAAGATCGTATCCAAAACTAAATCTACCATAGTTTTACCGCCAACTTTGTGCAAAACTTTTGGCAAAGTTGATTTCATCCGTATTCCCTTACCTGCGGCCATAATAATACTATAACGTCCCATTTCAATCTCACTTTCAGCCCGAAAATATCGGCTAATATTTTTATTTTTTCGTTAATTGTTGTAATTGTGAATTATCCTGATAAATTTCTGTCTTGAAGTTACCAGCCCGTACATCGAGTAAACCACCTTCTTTATCCGTGTTAACATGGATCAAAGCAGAATACTTATCAATCACGCGATGTTCAACTTCGCCTTCAACTACCACAGCCACTCCAGCCACAGTACCTTCAAATTCACGCACCAACGATTCCATTCCGCGAATTGTACCGCCAGCTTTCATAAAATCATCGACAATCAAAACACGTGAACCCATTGGCAAAGACCTTCGGGATAGTTCCATTTTCTCTAATCGCTTGGCCTGACCTGTCACATAATTAACCGACATAGTTGGACCTTCCGTTACTTTTGTATCATTTCTTGCGATCACAAACGGCACATTTAAAGCTTCAGCAACTGATTGCGCTACCGGTACACCCTTTGTAGCTGCAGTAATTACCGCATCAATTGGTTCTTTAATATACTGCGTTGCAATTAGACGACCAATCTTTTCTAGAATCCAAGGTTGCCCTAACAAATCTGACAAATAGACATAACCACCTGGTAAAACCCGGGTCTCATCACTGATTTCATTTACTAATCCATCAACAAAATTTTCAGCTTCTGCTTCAGTCATAATCGGAGTAAATTTTGCTCCGCCGGCTGCACCAGGAATCGTTTCTAAAATTCCCGTCCCATTTTGTAAAAATGTTCTTTTTAAAATTGCTAAATCTTCTGAAATTGATGATTTAGCGGATTCATATTGATCAGCAAATTTAGTTAATGAAATCAGCGTTCTTGGATGTGCTAATAAATAACGTGTCATATCCACTAGTCGGTCACTGCGCCGTATTTTCATGGTCCGCTCCTTTTCATTGTTCGTGTTTTACAAATATTATACTTTAATAATAACACGAAAACACGAACGTTTCTTCCTATAAATTAACCTTTCACAATAAATTGAATTACATTCCATACACAGTACATTTTATATCACTACACAACTATATTTATATTCTTAATAATACATATAAATAATGTAAATTTTTCATAACTTTTACAATTCAATTTATCAACATTTATAACCTCAAACCACAATAAATTAGCAATATTTTTTGAAAGATTGTGATACATCTATTTATATCGTGTGTGTGTGTTTGAAATATTTATTAAAATTAATCACATTTTCAATCATGGCAACAATGTTTAATCATTCATTTTAATTATTTTCAAAAGCAGTTTAGCACAATCTAAAAAATTGGTATACTGACTTTATAATTAAAAAAATAATGTAACAAATTATGCTTCAAAGGAGTGTTGTATGGCAATTAAAAGACCAGAATATATTTTAGCAATCGATCAAGGTACGACTGGGTCACGAGCTGTGTTATTCAATAAAAACGCCCGGCGTGTCGCCAGTACTGCCATCCCACTCACCCCTATTAATCCTCATGTTGGTTGGGAAGAACAATCACCTGAGGCCATTTGGCGAACCACTAAAAATGCAATTACAGATACGATGATCGAAGCCGGTATTCAAGCTCAATCAATTCAAGCGATTGGAATTGCTAGCCAACGTGAATCCACAATCGTCTGGAATAAGAATACCGGCCAACCAGTTTATAACGCCATTATTTGGTCTTCAACTCAGACCCAAGCAATTGTGGACCAAGTACGAGCAGATGGTTATGAAGAAATTATCCGTGAAAAAACCGGCTTACCTCTTAGTGCATACTTCTCAGCCACAAAAATTAGATGGATTTTAGATCATGTTGAAGGCGCTCAACAAGCAGCCGAACAAGGCGATCTATTATTTGGGACCGTGGACAGTTGGTTAGTATGGCAATTAAGTGATCGAAAAACTCATATTACAGATATTTCTAATGCTTCCCGCACCATGCTTTTCAATATCAGAACTCATGATTGGGATGATAAATTATTAGATATTTTCAATATACCTAAAATCATGCTGCCAAAAGTAACTAAATCAAATGGAACCATTGCCAAAACTGGACCACTCCGTTTCTTTGGCGCCGAAGTCCCCATTGCTGCTGTAATTGGTGATCAAAATGCTGGCTTGATTGGTCAACTCGGTTTCAAAACCGGAACTGTGAAAACTACATATGGTTCCGGGGCATTCTTGCTTCTTAATACGGGTGACCAATTAATTAATTCTAATCATGATTTAATCTCAACCATTGCCTATCAAATTGGCGACAAACCAGTTTATGCTCTTGAAGGTTCCGTCTTTACTGCTGGATCGGCCATTCGTTGGCTAAATGATGGTCTCCACTTAATTGAAGAAGTCCCGGATTCTTTTGAAGCAGCTGAAAAATCAACTAGTAATGATGAACTATACGTTGTCCCAGCTTTTTCCGGACTCGGAGCACCCTATTGGGACCCCAAAGCTCGTGGTGCGGTCTTCGGGATTACTCGTGGTACTAATAAAAATGATTTCATTAAAGCAACTGTCCAATCTATTGCCTATCAAATTGCTGATATTTTAAGAACGATGCGAGAAGACAGTGGAGCCAAAATAGCAGCTATTAAAGTTGATGGATCTGTTTCAAGGAATCCCTATTTAATGCAATTTCAAGCTGATATTACCGGTCTTACAATTGATCGTTCAATGTATGAAGATACTACCCCCTTGGGAGCAGCTTTTCTTGCAGGGTTAGCTATTGGTTATTGGGAATCACCTGAAGCTTTAGTTGGCTTATCATCACGCGGCCGTGAATTCACCCCACAAATGTCACTTCAACGGCGAAAAGAATTAAAAAAAGGCTGGAAAACTGCTATTGAAGCAACTAGTTATTTTTCAAGTCAAAATAACAATGAAAACGGTTAATGTAAAAGTTTTACATTTTTAAAGCGATTTCTTGAAAGATCTGTTATACTTATTATTATAGAATTCAAAGTAATGGAATTGATTAATCAAAAGGAGTACACTATCATGCCACAAGAGATCACAACCCTCCTAACTTTCTTTGGTGGAACCGGAGATTTAGCTAAGCGCAAACTTTACCCATCTGTTTATAACCTTTATAAAAAAGGTTTCCTACAAGAACATTTTGCGATTGTTGGAACTTCACGTGCCGATTTAACTAATGCCGAATTTCACGACATGGTTCGTGAATCAATTAATCACGTGGTTGAAGATGAAGACGATGCTAAGCATTTCATCTCCCACTTCCGTTATCTCAAATTAGACGTTAATAATAAAGATGGCTATCAAGAACTTCTTAAACTTAATAATGAATTGGACGCCCAGTATGAATTAAAGGGCAACCGTATTTTCTACATGTCAGTTGCTCCACGTTTCTTTGGAACCATTGCTAGTTTCTTAGATAGTGAGGAACTAGTTACTAAAAATGGTGAATTTAATCGCTTAATGATTGAAAAACCCTTTGGTGTTAGCTATGAAACGGCCTTGGAATTGAATAATCAATTAACAAAAGTTTTTGATGAAGATCAAATCTTCAGAATCGATCATTATCTAGGAAAAGAAATGGTTCAAAATATTTCTTCAATCCGTTTTGGAAACCCAATTTTCGATGCTACTTGGAATAAAGATTATATTGAAAATGTTCAAGTTACCCTTTCAGAAGTATTGGGCGTTGAAGAACGAGCTGGTTATTATGATGATGCCGGAGCCCTTCGTGATATGATTCAAAATCACACCATGCAAATCGTGGCTTGGTTAGCAATGGAAAAGCCCGCTTCCTTCACAGACAAAGATATCCGGGCTGCTAAGAATGTAGCCTTCAACTCACTCCATATTTACAAAGGGGCTGAAGTTGGTGCTAACTTTGTTCGAGGCCAATATGGTGAAAACATTGACGGAACTCAAGTTAAATACTTGGATGAAGACGGTGTCCCTGAAAATTCACAAAATGATACTTTCGTGGCAGGCCGCCTACAATTCCGTTCTTCTCGTTGGGATGGTGTCCCATTCTATATTCGAACTGGAAAACGTTTGAAGTCAAAACAAACCCGCGTAGATGTGGTATTCAAAAAGGGCTTAAGTATCTTTGGTAATGACATCGAATTAGATAACCCTGTCCTTTCAATTTTGATTGATCCTAAAGGAAGTATTGAATTCCGAATCAATGCAAAAGATACCACTTCAGAATTTAAGACACGAACTGACATCATGAAGTGGGAAGTTTCATATTTGGATATGGAAAGAACCCCTGAGCCATACGAACGCATGATTCAGGATGCCATGAACGGTGACGGATCGAACTTTGCTGATTGGAACGGTGTATCAATTTCTTGGAAATTCGTTGATGCCATCCAAAAAGCTTGGGATACTGAAGTTGCTGAATTCCCGAACTACGTTTCTGGAACCATGGGACCTAAGGCTTCTGACGATTTGTTAGCCGAAGATGGTAACCACTGGATTTATCGTTAATATTTAATTATTAATCTAAATAAACACAAAAGGAGAAGCATTTCAAATAATGCTCCTCCTTTTTTACAATTTTTTTGTGATTTAAACTATTTTAAGCCGTCATCCTTTGTCAAAATAAATCATTCATATTATTTAAAATTCATAAACTTGGTATGTATTTAACGCAACAATAAATTTACGAATATTACCATAACCCATCGCCGTTAATGCTTGAGCATATAAATTAATTTGTCCACTATAGCGCTGCTCTAGCAAAGTCTGTCCATCTACTCCAGGAGCAATATAATCAGTTTTATAATCAAACAGCCAAATTTCATCATTAACACGAATATATCCGTCCATAATTCCATGCACTAAGACATATTCTTCATCGTCAAAATCACGATAAAGCTGTTTTGCATCAATTAACATCGAAAATGGAACTTCACGTTCTACCGATTGGGCATGCCTAACCAAGTTTTTTCCCAATTGAGAATGTTCAAAAAATTCACTCATAGCCTGGGTTGGTAATAAGAACTCCAAGTTAGTCTCAATCAATTCCTCTTGTACTAATGTATGAATTAATTGTTGAATATGTTCCGGTGTAGGTGTTCCTGCTTTTAAATCAATCTTTTGCAAAACCAAATGTACCGCTGTTCCTCGAGCGGCACCGGTTGAATTAGTTTGCATTTCACTCATAAACGATGGCTCACTTAATTCTTCATTTACCAGACGCAATCCTGCATCAGCTTCAGTTGACAAACTCTGATCGCCCATCGTTCTTCCATCTTTTAAATCGGGATCTTCAAAAATACGTTTAATTTCTGAGACTGATTGATAAGCAGTTGTCCGAGTAGATACCTCATGGTCATATTGAAACGCAAAAGATTGTTTAATTTGATCAAGTTTCTGTTCCACGGTTACCGAGTTGAATACTGTTTTATCATCATTTGATGTCAAATTATCACTATTTGAAACTAATGGCTGTTGCATTAACTCATCATGCTGATTAAAAGTTATTTTAAATTCAAATGGAAGGTCCGGATTATACATTGATGTTTGATCTAATTCGACCCCATACTTATCTAATAATACATTAGCCGTAGCTTGAAAATTAGGATGCCGGCTAATCGCCATTCCCATCAGGTCCATGAATGAGTGTCCTTGCAACCGAATTGATGATGATATCATGGCGTGTTGTGAATCCATAACTTGACTCCTTTGCCATTGTTTAACTAATGTTTTAGGAGATTTATATGATCCAACCAAAAACAATTGTTGTTCAGCCCGTGTTAGCGCCACATAAAGCACCCTTAATTGTTCTGCAAAGCTAGAACGCAATAAAGCAGCCCGAACGGTTTCATATTGCGGTGGCGTTAATTTCAAAGCGAATTCTCGATCAATATATTGCAATCCTACCCCAGCTTGACTATCGATAATTAATTGTCCGACTTGATCTTGCGTATTGAATTTTTTTGTAGTGTTCAACATAAATACAACGGGAAACTCAAGCCCTTTTGAACCATGAATGGTCATTAATTGAATCGCTTCATTTGCTTCATTCGCATCAACTTCCCCAATATCGTCAGATGCATTTTTCTGAAGTTGTTCAATATAATAATTAAACTGGTAAAGTCCCGTAAAATTAGTTTGTTGATAGGCATCAGCTCGTTCATACAAGGCATGTAAATTAGCTTGACGTTGCATCCCACCCGGTAAGCCCCCTACATAATCTAACCAATCCGTAGTTTGATAAATTGACCAAATTAAATCAACCAATTTATTTTGAACCGCTAATGTTTTAAATTGATCAAGTTCTCGTAAAAACTTATCAATGATTCTTTGCGTATTTTCAACTAAATCTAAGCCATATTCCACCATCTTATTAGGATCCTGTTGGTAAAACGCCTGAACTGCAGTATAAAAATCACTATTTAAATTTTGGGTTCGAATAAGTGCTAAGGCATTTTCACCCAATCCATAAATCGGTGAACGCAAAACGGCAACTAAAGGAATATCCTGATGTGGATTATCAATAACTTTTAATAGATCCATCATAATTGAAATTTCCATCGTCTGGAAATAATTCCCCGCATCCTTCACAATCAATGGTAGATTTAAGGTTTTAAAGATTTCAATTACTTGAGGATTTTGGGTTCGTGATGGAACCAAAATTGTAATATCTGAGTATTGAATAGGGCGTATTACCTGTGCTTCACGATCATAAATTTCAAATCCATCTGCTATTAATTTCTGAATTTTTTGACCCATCATTTGAATTTGGCCTGTAGTTGAATTCAAACTTAAATTTTCAGGATATATTGCATTATCTTCGCTCTCATTATCCTCCGTTTGATTTTCATCAAAATAGATCATAAATTCAGCTTTTTTAGGCAAATCGTCTGGATAATATTTCGCTCCGGCTACCAATTTTGCCGAATCAACATAATCGACATCCCCCAATTCACGACTCATCAATTGTTGAAACAGATAATTAATAAAATTCGTTACATTTGGTTGTGAACGAAAATTTTCAGCAAGAGTAATTAAACGATCCTTTGATTGATCATGACCATAATTTTCCATTTTTTTAGCAAATAATTGCGGATCAGCCTGTCTAAACTTATAAATGGATTGTTTGATATCACCCACTTGAAAAACATTATTTGATTTGGCCAAAGCTTGAACAATTGCCTCCTGCAAATTACTTGTGTCTTGATATTCATCAACCATAATTTCTGAATAACGCTCTTGTAATTTTTTGGCAATATCTTTTTTTTGTACAATTTCTAGGGCAAAATGTTCTAAATCATTAAAGTCAAAAGCCTTACGTTGAATTTTATCTGACAGATACGACTGTCGAAATTGATTTGTAACTCTCACTAGTTCCTTCAAAGTTCTTTGAGCTCCACTAATCGCAAATTTCAAACCCGCTTCATCTAAAGTAAAGAACCGTTGAGCCAATTTACCCGCTGCTTTATGTAGTTCTTTCCGATCATCGCCAATTTGACTCCAAATTTCTTTCAAATCTGGTTCAAGACCTCGCATCCCCCGACCCTTAGCATTCCAGGGCGTTGGTTTTTGTTGAAACATTGTTTGACGCAAGGTCTGCCAATCAACCTCCGCCGTCAAGATATTTAACATTTTTTGTATGTGCTCATCTTCTTCGACCAAATCTTGCCGCCGATTCTTAGCAGCATCAATTTCATCATTAGGTACGCGCGCAATTAATTGATCATATTGCTGATGTAAGTCGAATAAACTATCCCGTAATTCGGGTAACACCGTTTCAACATATAACTTTGATCCCAGAAAATCACCTTCAATAATATAATTTTCACTAAGTTGATTTAACCAATCATCGGTATCTGGTCGGGCCATTGCAAAATCAAATAATTGAAAAATAGCCGTTTGTAGAGGAGTATCATTCCCATTTTTATCAATAAATTGTGTCGATAAATCTAAAAAATCTTTATTATCAACAAGATTATAATTTTGTTCTAAAACCTTGGCTAAAATTTGCTGCATTGCTAATTTCTTCTCAGCATTATCAGCGATCCGAAATTGTGGATCTAAGTCAATTGCATAATGATATTGCTCAATGAGTCTCAGCGCAAAGGCGTCCACAGTGGAAATATTAGCAATTTTTATCAATCTTAGCTGTTTCATTAAATGACCACGTTCTGATCCTTGCATGTTTTGCAGACGGTTACGTATTTCTTTTTCTAAACGCTCTTTCATTTCTGCTGCTGCAGCTTCAGTAAAAGTCACAATTAGAAATTCATCAATATTATCACCATCTAATAAACGTGTTAAAACACGTTCTACCAACACCCTAGTTTTACCAGAACCAGCTGATGCTGAAACTAGAATATTTTGTTCTCGTGTCTCAATGGCAGCTTGTTGTTGTTTAGTAAATTGCATCTACTTACCCTCCTGCTCCAATAATTTGGCTTGCATTTGTTTCAAAGCTTCTGGTGCTTTCAATGATTTTAAATCCCGATACTTATTATTTAACATAGCATCAAATTGAATTACATCCCGATAATCCGTATATTGAAGTCCATTATGGGTTCCTTGTCGATATGGTGCAATTGGGAATTTACCTGCCAAAATTTTACCAGCTAATGTCTTAATTTGGGCTTTATTATATTTTAAAAGTGTCTCTAATTTTTCCGAAGTTACTACATCCGAATTTGCTTTGAATTTTCCGTCTGCCTTTCGCTCAATTCGATAGGGAGTGTCATCATTCATTTCTAATTGTTCAATAAATCCTTCATCATCTTCAATCAATCCTTGATATTTAAGTTCCTGTTTGGATTCTTGAACAGCCGTTTGTTGTTGGAATTGATATGTTTCTTGGCCTGTTTGGACAAAAGGCTCATGAATTTCCCGTTGTAGTTCCATAAAATTAGCAGCTTGCACTTTCATACCATTAGTCTGATTTAGATTCATTGCCTCCCAATAAGTGAGGAGTTGTAATTCTAGCCCATTAAATGCTTCTGTATAATTGAATTTTCGTTGTTTAGACTTATAATCGATAATTGCTAAATAATTTTGATCACGTTGGCTATTATGAACCATATCATATCGATCAACTTTTCCTCTAACTGTTACCAAATTTTCACCCATCTTAAACTGTAAAGGTTTCAGTAACCCCTGACCAAATGTAGTTTCAGTTCCTTGAGTTATAATACCAGCATTTTCACGCTGACCACGTTGCATATTCACTAAGGCATAATGCACCCGTTCGGCTAAATTACGCGTGATAAATTCAAACCGCTTACTAGTTGTAAAAATTTCAAATGTTGGATCATCAGCTGCTAAAATCGATTTCAATGTTTGTGTTTCTAATTGCTCCAAAGCCTCATTTGATAACGCGCCCAATGGTTCCTTTTTTAGCTGTATGAATACTTTTTCTAAAATGGCATGCATTAATGAACCTTGTTCACCAGCCGTTAATTCCATTTCAGAACGTGGCTGTAATTTCAAACCATAATGTAATAAAAATTCATATGGATTTTTAGCATACGTTTCTAAACGTGAAATGGAAGTTTTCAATTCAGTCCCAAAGAGAGCTTGAACTAAAGTCTTCTCAATTTGTTCACTTTGATTTCGGTAATTCAAGGAAGTTAATAATTTTTTGTATTTTTGAATATCACTAGTATCTGGATAATTTTGTTGAACTTCATCTAACGCCTTTTTCACCAATTGCCAACCAGCTGCCAACGGTTGCTGATTTTGTTGTGCAATTCCAGCCGCTAAAATAAATTGAGCCCGAGCACTGGCGATCGTTCCGGTTAGTTGATCTAATTCTATTAAGTCTTTTTGTTCATCAGTTAAATAACTAATCTGTTGTATGGGTAACTGAAAAGCACGTTGAAGACGCTCAACATATGTTGAAGGTTTTAACTTACTATTACCATCTGATGTTGGAAACGACCAAATAATTTTTCGTTCTCCAATCATCATCGCTTGATATAGATTCAAACTATCCTGAGCCATCAAAATGTCAGTGGTATCTCGTAGCTTTTTACCATCTGGTAGCTGTTTTTGTAATTTTTTACGATCTAAGTCCTGCAAAAGTGACTTTTGATGAACAGTCGCTGGTAAATTAATATTGGTAGCACCAAAAATAATCACATTAGGCACTCCAACCAACTGAACCATTCCTGTTTCCGTTACTAACACTTGATCCATTGCAGCGGGAATTCCAGAATACTTAGCATTACTAAACGCGGCCATCAAGGCTTCATTTAGTTCTGATATCGTTAAACTTTGTTGATCAAAAACCGTTACAGTATCATCTAATATCGCCATTAATTGATTCCAAACTTGCTCCATTTGTTGTGCTGCAGACATATCACCATTAGCTACGGCTTGGTCTCGCCAAACCAAAATTCGCTGATCCACACCTTGATCTTTCAGGAATTGATACAATTGCTGCACCATCTTTCGGACGTTAGGGCTTTGGGATAATTGAGTTAAAAATGGCGCAATCTTTTGAGAGATTTGATCATGAATCAATGCTAATTGCGCATCATTTTCACTAGCCCGCTGGCGTAAACTTTCTTCACTATTCTCGTCGATTTGATAATCATATTTCCAGACTTTTGGATCAATCCATCGTTGACCAAAATAATTCTTTGAAAGAGCAAAATTCTCAGTAATTGCCAGCGCCTCTCGATAAGTTTTTATATCTGTATCTTTTGGAATTAATAACTCCGTTTTAAGCAAGTTTAAAATTGAATTTAATGAATATTGAGGACTCAAATTAAGCAACTGTTTAACAAAAGCTATCAACGGATGATTCGTCATCATCTGATCATTATCAAGATATAGAGGCAAATTATATTTAGCAAAAATAGCCGGTATTATATTTTGATATTGCCCCAGATCTGGTGTCATCAATACAAAATCACGGTAACGTGCTTTTTCATTGATAATCTCGTTATGAATTTTTTGAGCAATTTGCTCAATTTCTTGATACTTAGAAGTCGCCCCCCATAATTCAATATCATCATTTTTAGTTGGGACTGGAATCCCATTATGTTCATATTCAATCCAAAAATCAGAAATACCTTTTAAGCCTGATTTAACCGGACGTTCTTGATCAATCGCCTGAATAACAACTGTTTGAAGATAGCTTTGTGCAGCCGCTTGTAGTTGTTGTGCCAATCTTTTAGGAGCAAAAAACAATTCATTTTCATCTAAATTCTGATCAAGATGTGATGCCGAACCATTTTCACCAGGCAAAGCAATAGTGACCTCGGCGCTCATAGCAATTAATGCTTCAACTACGCCCACTTCTGATGGAGTCATTTGTGAATAACCATCGATATAAAAATATTGTGATGACAAATCTACCTCGCCCCGCAATAAATATTGTTTTAGAACGCCTAATAAATCACTATTCAAAAATTGATTGCGCTGCCCTAATTCATCGTCTAAATTTGTACCAATCAAAACTAAGTCTAATAATTTATTTTGCAGAACAGGCTCATCATCAAGGTTATCGGCCATTGCCTGGACCTCATCCCATGTTAGCCCAGCCTGCTTTATTTCTTGGATTTGACTTGCCATTTGGCTAATAAAACCTTGCTTATTCAATAAGTTACCATATAATTTCAACTCAGTTTGGTGTTCATTCAAAAGACTTTGAATTAACATTACTAGCGCTTCAGGTGATAAATTTGCTCTTTGATATAACTTGGTTTCGTTCATATAATACCAAGCTAATCTTGACAAGGAGAAAACTTGAACCTTAGGAGTTACCAAAGCTGATCCACTCCTATGATCGAGCTGCGCCAAACGCTTTAAAACATTAATTTCAGTTTTGAATTTTATTTTATTTGGTACTAAATAAAAAAAATGACCATCTTTTTTTGATTGCCGTGTTTTTTTAATCTTTTCTAATAAGGCTAATTCTCGGTCTTTAGTACCATCACCAAACAAAATTGTTAATCCCATAATTAATTTTGATCCTCTCTTTGACGTCGCGCTTTTTTAGCAGCCTTTTGTCGTATCCGAATAGCTTTAAAAAAATCTTTCATTAAGGTACTGGCCTCTGTTGCCCTAACCCCTTGATGCACCTCTACCTGATGATTTAATCGATCATCTTCCAATAAATGATACATTGAATGTACTCCACCGGCTTTATAATCTTCAGCTCCATAATATACCGTCTTAATCCGCGCTTGTTGCAATAAACCTGCGCACATTATGCAAGGTTCAACGGTGACAAACAACTCTACTTCGGGCAGCCGCCAACTTTTTTGTTGCCGGCTAGCTTCTAAAACAGCTTGAAATTCGGCATGTTGACTTGGATCTTCAAACCGTTCACGTAGATTGAAACCACGCCCAATAATTTGACCATCTAATACCACCACCGCTCCAATGGGGACCTCACCTAAGGCATAAGCTTTTTTAGCTTCCACTAAGGCAGCCCCCATGAAAGTATGAATTTGTTGTTCTGTTAACATTAACATTTCCTCCATCAATACCTGGTAAAAAAGCTAGGCCAATTTGACCTAGCCTTTATATTATTGATTACGTATACTTTCCAAAATGTAGTAACCTTTATTTTTCGCAATAGTTTGAACATTTCCAAAAACATTTTCCATGAGCTTTTTAGCAGATGGCGCCCCTTGCTTTTTCTGTAAAACAACAGTCAAAGTTCCACCTATCACCAGATGTTCAATAGCATGAGTTAACATTCCATTTACCACCTCTTTACCAGCACGCACCGGTGGATTAGTTAAAATAGCTGCATATTGGTCTGTTACATTTTCATATTGATCCGATTGAATTACTTTAATTTGAGACATTACTTGGTTTTTTGCAGCATTTTTTTGTATTAAAGCCGCTGCTCGCTCATTAATTTCAACTGCATCAAACTGCCGATCAGGTAAAATTTTTGCTAAGCTAATTGCTACTGGTCCATAACCAGCACCTAAATCTAAAATTTTACCTGCTGGTAAATGATCACGATTAAAGCTCTCCAACATTGTACGAGTCCCAAAATCAACGGTCTGACGTGAAAAAACGCCAGAATCAGTGGTAAAAGTTAGGTTATGTTGAAACATCGGAAATGACCAAGTTTTTTCGTCATGTTCGATCGTAGGATTCTTTGTATAATAATGTTCTTCTGTCATATTTATCCACTCTCATTTAGTTATAAACGTTATTTATAAATGGCTTAATACCAACGTTTAAAATAGTTTGACAATCGAATAAGCACGGTCAAAATCGTGTTTATTTAAACCTAACCTAATAATTAACATTGTTATTAGGTATAACTTACTCAATAATTTTCTTTAATATCGCCCATAATATTGCTAAACACGTCCGCTACTTCTCTTTTCGCTTTTGGTGTTAGTTCTGCATATATCTGATATGTCCCTATGTCCAAGCCTGTCGGACACTTTCTTTAAATCCCCATGCCACTAGATATTAACAGACTAGCGTGTGTGTGCCTGAGTCCGTGAATATTTAAATATGGTAATATCGTTGAATGATTATTATTATACCACTCGTTAAATTCTTTCAATTGATGAAATGGCGAATATTTTAACGTTTTAAATACAAAACTATCATTATTAATAGGCTTACCTTTTAGCATTGATCGTTGTGCCTGAACGTAATGCCACTTTTTCAATTTATCAATTACAACATCATCAATATCAATGTATCTAAAAGCATCCCCATTTTTAAGACCTTTTAAATAATGACCCTTTCCATTACCGTCCATTGATATACGCCCATTTAATAATATTTCGCGTCTCTCAAAGTCAACACTACTCCATTTTAAACCAAGTGCTTCACCTTTACGCATTCCGGTTCGTAGCAATGTAATAAAGTACGTTAAAAAATCCACATCATTCTTAAAATATTCATTCAGTCCCACTTCAAACATTTTGGCTTGTATTTCATCATAGAAACGAACCTCACGGCGTTTGGTTCTTTTTGGTCTAACCATTTGAATATGTTCTAATGGGTTGCTATCGCAAATAATATGTTCACTATCAACTGCGTATTTAAACACACGACTTGCATAACCTAACATTGCTTTTGATTGTGTAAGCTTTGGTAGAAATATATTTACTTTCTTTTGAATATCCAGCCTGTTAATTCTATCTAGCCTTAAATTTACAAATAGTTCAGTTTTTAATAGATGACCATTAAAATATGCCCTTGTTTTATCTTTAGTTGCTTGTGTTAACTCTTGGTTACTATAAAACATCCACCACTCTTTATACGCCTCTTCAAACGTGTAGGGTTGAGGTTGTAAGTATTCTAATTCCTTTATAACAATATCGCCACGACTAAAGGCGTCATTTAATTGTTTCTCGATCATAATAGCACTGGTTTTACTGTCAGTGTTCCTATACTTATATGTTGTATGACAAGTTACTTCATCAGTCCCAACGTATACACAAACTTGATATTTATCATTTTTTAATTTTCTAATACTTATAATTTTTTAAGTCCTTTTCCAGACATGCCCGCTAGCTATGTATTGGATTAGGTTTCTTCTATGTGTAGTATTCTGCTCTAAATTGAGCAACCTTATTGAGCATTAAAATGAAACTGATTATTATATTTGTTTTTATTTATCAAAAATAAATTTAGGCTTTTTACGATTATTTCTATTAGAGTTCCCATAATATTCATTTATGATCTTGTTGTATGCCCCTAAATATTCAGGACTCATATCATAGACAATTTCCATAATATAAATTCTTAATGCACAATTCTTAATGCGTCCAAAACATTTAGTATTAAATTTTTCTGTTGCACTATATCCATTATTTAATTTATCTTCTATATAGTTTTTAAGGTGAAATTTTTGTGTATACATATGATCATTCTTATTATCGGCATCATCCTTCCAAGAAAAATAACTTTTTAAATTACCATTTTCATCTTTGCAACCTTCTTCTATATTAAATATTTTTTCAGAATATTCTGTGTCATTTACTATATTTTCATTAGTCAATTTATTTAAAATATCAGCCAATGTAATATCGTTATCTTTAATTTTCGTTTCTTCTTTTTCTGCTTCTTCAATTTTCATATTTAACATCATCCTTTTAATTTTTTCTTTATTATTTTCAGCATACACGTTAGATAAATCGGAAATCCTGCTTAAAAATATAGAAAATCCATGAATTTTAGGAAGTATACATTGAAATTATTGTTAATCATCATAATTTCTGTTATTGTTCCGCCTAGAAAAGATAATATACCGATAGTTCCCAAATATACAATTAATAATTTCGACGCTTCTGAATTTGTTCGATTGCTATTTGTTAATAAACCCTCTACAAGGCCAGAAGCCATCGCACACGCTACTAACGTCCCCACTAATATATATTATCGTATGTTAATAAAAACTCACTTTATCTTAATTTTTATGTGCTAATAATTTCCATAAATAAATAATTATCATAATTACGAAATATACTATCATAAACACCGTTAACCACATAATAACTCCATTCTTTTAATTATAATTAAAAATATTAATTAGGATAAATTTGCTCTTTTTCTATAAATTAATTACGAAACATTTATAAACTATTTCGTTCTGTTTCAGTTCAATGCAAAACATTTGCGTAATATTAATAAATTATCAATATCAACCTATTTAAGACATTATAAGGTAGTTGAATGTATCTAATCACAATCAATTTAAAACTATTACGAGTTAGTTATTATTTAACAATAACCCCCGCCCTACTATTGATTAAGAGAAACGATGCAGTATTGTCGTCTTATAAGTTTTTACCAAAAAATAACTTTTGAACCTCATTCCCAGAAAATACTTTTCGAATAATTATTGAGCCCTAGTATATTTTTGGGATCCTGAACCTGGCATCACATTAACAAATGTTACTGTATTATAGTCTTCAGAAAAAGTGATACTTCCTGGTGTTTGATCAGGACTGTATTGTTGCCCCGCTATGGCTTTAAATTCTCTATTTTCTGAATTAGAACCATCATCCATAGTCCCAATGGCAAAACCTCCAGGACCATTTTCAGCAGATCCAGCTCCATAATAGTTAGTCTCACTACTTCCCGTTATCTTTAATTTATTACCTTGATCATCTTGCCATATTCCTATTAAACGATTAGTTAAATCTGTTTTATTAAAGTCATTTGTCTTAATTGGATTATTTTCTGATTGAGACTCGCTTTCTGAGGTACTTGATACATCACCCTTTGAATCACTTGATACTTCGTTATCTGAATTATCAGAAACAATATTGTCAGAGATAGTGGCTTGCCAAGTGATCTTATGTCCATCTGACGTTGAATCCCATTGTTTAAAAGTTATTTCATCATTTTCAAATTTGTACGGTATCTTACCAGAAATATTGTCATTTTTATTTATGATAATATATTTTTTAGTAACTGAATAATTTTCTGTATTATAAGAACCTAACATCTTAGAACGCATAGTATTTTCATCTATAAAACTAACATTATTAGTCCCATCATGTACTAAATTCTGAGGAGCATCACCATTATTCATAGCATCATCAACAGCCTCCCCATCATAAAGATATGGACTTATAGTAAGATTCATCCCCACTAACTTGTTCTTAACATCATTTAAATTATTTTTATTTACCTGTTTTTTTTTAATTTTGTATCCACATGATTACTCGATCTAGTTAGTTCTGTATCGTTATGCTTACTTGATATATTTGAACCTATATTATGAAGGAACACAATCATCCCAATTATTATTATGATGATAGCTAACACAATATAGATCCATTTTTTGCTTTTTTTATTCTTGTCTACTCTTGTTTCCATAATTTAAATACTCCCAAAAATAATTTCATATTCCAATTACATATTAAAACAAACGTTATAATTAGTCTTAAAACAATCATAAAATATATATAATTATTAATATTTAAAAGTATTTATAAAATTAAATCTATAACTTGTGAGGTATTATTATGGCATTCTCAACAACTTTATACTATTATTTTGGCGGACGTTTAGCAATTGAATTTAAGTTTTGTAACATGATATTGAATGATAGTTTTAGCTCACAATTAAATAATGATCAAATAGATATATACACGCAAGTGCCGGACTTAGTAGAAAATCAAATAAATCATATTAAAGCCACTCTTAGCACGTTCACTGACGAAGAGAAAGTATCATAAGTCAAAGTTACGGTAAGGAAAAACTAACCGCCAATATACTTGCTAGAATATACAAGATACCGCCTAATCATATTAACAAGATACGTCAAAAGTTTACTCAACGCTATAAACATACCGGTGGCGATGTCAGAAATAATCATGACTTATTAAAGATTGCTGTAAAAATTAATGAAGTAGTAGCAAAATAGAAATAAGATACAACGATCTAGTATAATCTAGGTCGTTTTTTGATGAGGGGATGAGCCTACTCAAGTAATTATGGCTAATATCAGAGACACATACGACTTTCGAGCGTAACACTCCCCGTCTATTTTCAGATTAAAGGAGCGCACACAGTTCATAATCTTATAGAAATACCCAAAATTGAAAACTTTTAGGTAGGGGGCTCAATGGATATAAATACTAATTTAAAGCTATTATTAACCAAAATACTTTGTTTTTAGCCATCGTTTTAGACCATAAATAAATTAAAAACGCCCGTTTTGGACGTTTATTTTTTTGCATAAATTCAATTGTATCAATGATTTAACAACGTTACCCCACCCCTATACGTTTTTAGCATATTTTATACAGTCGAGACCCTTTCCCCTGGTACCCCAAATTCATTGAATTATTATTTTTTATGATGGGGGTATTTTGAAAAGTAATAATAACTGCAGTGTTTTAAAGAAACGGCACCATTTGTTATTCGATTCTTTTCCTACTCAATGGGCGGGGCCAAATAAAAAAGCCATTCAATTATTGAACGACTAAATTAATCTTATCTAATTGCATACTGGTTTAACATATCCGGTGTTATATCGTAAACACCACCTAATCCTTGAGGAACTTTCAAACGCACCGCTGGAGCATGATCAAAATAAATTTCAAACCCATGATTATTACCAAAATTATATTCACTTTCCAAATTTTCAGAATATATTGTATCCCTAACGTCGTATGACATTCCATCTACAAAGTATATTTTAAATCCTTCTGGTATCTCTTCAAAATAATCCAATTTAGGCGTATCTTTACCAGCATCATAATAAATAACTTTCCCTACTGCTAATCCAATACTCATTCTAGTAAAATAAATAGAGCGTTCTTCATCGGTGACATTATTACTCTCACTTGATGATGATACCGAAGATGAGGTGCTAGCAATGATACTAACACTCTTTTCACTACTAATCTGTGATGAGCTACTAACTTTTTTGGACCGCTTACTTTGTTTAGCACTTTCAGTTTCAATAGATGATTTGCCTGCTATTGATAAACTAGCCACTGTAATCATCAACATAATCACAAATAGGATAGCTACAATTGAAATAATAATTATTTTTTTATGGCTTTTACCACTATTATTTTTATCTAATCTAGAATTCATACTCATACTCCTAATTTTTGTATATTACTCCTAAAAAAATCGCTTCAACAATTAAGTCAAAGCGAACATGCCAGCGGGCAAATCTATATCATTAAATTATTATTGTTTTATATAATTATTTAGGAATTTTTCGACCTTTTGTTCATACTTTTTAGTTAATGTAGCATATGATTTAACATGCTCAGCATTAGGAACCACTAATAATTGTTTTGGCCCTTTTTGAGCACGATAATTATCATATACAAATTTTGTTGGTACAAACGAATCTTCCGCACCATGAATAAACATCATTGGTCGATTATTTTTTGCAAGATATTGACTAACCTCTCCTTGCTTATATGAATACCCAGCAAAAATTTTAGAATACAATGATACCACTTTTACCAAAGGTTTCGCCAACCATTTAGGCAAATGATACATGGAATTGGCTTGGAACAATAATTCTTCACTAATTGAATTGTACCCAGCATCTTCGACATAGGCCTTCACTTGTTTAGGTGGATTCATCCCTGATAGCATCATAGTAGTTGCACCACCAAGTGAAGCCCCCATCACAACAATTTGTGAATCATTACCATTTTCTTGAACAATTTTTTGTGTCCATTCTTTAGCATCTTGGGCTTCTAAGAAACCATATCCAATATATTTACCACCTGACTTACCCGCAGCCCGATTATCAATCAATAATACATTGTATCCATTCTTATGAAACATCGCCGCATAGGGCATCATCGCTTGATGATCCACGCCAAAACCATGAATGACTAATGCTGTCTTTGTCGTCGGTTGGTCGGCCTTAACATAGTATCCTTGTAAATTAGTTCCATCATGAGCCTTAAGATTCCACAGAGCTTTATCATAGCTTTTCCAATCTTCTTGTTGTTGATATAAAGGTGCTCCAGCTTTGATGGACTTACCTTTGATAAAGGACTTATTTGCGCGCACCTCAGCTACATGAAAAAAATAACCACCTGCAGCTCCAAAAATAATAGCAATAACTAAAATAATACTAATAATCCAACGCCAAGGATGAAATGATTTATTCTTAACTTGCATGATAGAATCTCTTTTCTATTTGTTTTTTTTACATAAATTTGGATAGTCGAAATAAAATATATTTTACCATTCCTAAACTTAAAATACTATATATGAATAAAATTCCAAATAAAAAATTATGGCAAATCATAATTGAATTACCATAATTTGATATGAATGTTCAATGTGTTCAATCCACTAAAAATACTTATAAAATTGCAAACCTAGTTCCCGGCATAAGGTTTCAAAAGCACAAGCAAATCGATTTCGATCTTCATAGTTTTTAAAAACTAATTTAAATCCATCATCATTCGGATTACAACTAATTCGATAAGTACGGCTATCATGAATTCGGCCCAGATAAATAACACCATTTTGCCGTTCAATCGCATGCATGGCACACAGGATATCATTAATTAAGCAATCCTGAATAATATTAGCTTGTTTAAATAGTAGATATATTTCTTTGTGAATTTGTGACGTGTTCTCTCGGTACTGCATTTCGTTTCCTGCCATGACGCCCTCCAAAACTAATTGATGAATGCATTTCTGTTTCATAAGCATATCATGAATAGTAGGTTTAACCTTAATTTTTTCAATTGATAAATTCTTTTATATCCAACTGTATTTTTACATATAAAAGCGTCCACAACCTCGTCTTTGAGCCATTTATACGTCACATTAAATTTATACTATCTTTTCTTATTACATAAATTGTTGCTATGAATTTATTCATCTAAACCGAACAACTATTACTAATTAAAAATTATAATTTACAATTAACATTTTAAATTAATCTAATTTATTAAAACATTAATAACAATTTATTAATATTTCTATTAATTATAAACAAAAAAATTGTAGCTAAATCGCTACAATTTCATTTTAAAATTAAATTTATTTTACAAAGTAGTAAAGTCAATTACCTTACGTCCAGTAATTGATCCTTGCTTCATTTCATCAATAACAGAATTGATTTCTGAGAATGGAACTTTTTCAACGATTGGGGTAACTTTACCTTCAGCCCCAAATTGGAAGGCTTCTTTCAAATCAGCACGCGTTCCAACTAGTGATCCGCGCACTTCAATTCCATCTAAGACGGTCTTAGCAATATTCAAAGACATATCACCTTGTGGTAACGCAACTGCAACCAACTTACCCATTGGACGTAAAACATTGACCGCCTGTGAGAATGCTGCATCGTTAACTGCTGTCACTTGAGCATTGTGAACACCACCAGTTAGTTCATTCACACGAGCGACAACATCCTCTTTCTTACGGTTAACCAAAACTTCGGCTCCGTTAAGGCGAGCGGCTTCAAGTTTATCATCGTTTCCATCAATAACGGCAACATGAGCTCCAAAGACGTTATGTGCATATTGAACGGCCAAGTTTCCTAGACCTCCAGCCCCATGGACAGAAACCCATTGTCCTGGCTTTGTTTCCCCAACCTTTAATGACTTATACATTGTCACTCCGGCACAAGTAATTGATGTTGCTTGAACTGGATCAAGTCCCTCAGGAACTTTAACAGCATACTTAGCATTAACCACACATTGTTGAGCCATTGCACCATCAACTGTATAACCTGAGTTACGAGCATTACGGCAGAAAGTTTCATTTCCAGAAACACAGTAATCACAAACTCCACAAGCATCATAGAACCAGGCAATTGAAACACGATCACCAAGCTTCAAATAATCACTTGCACCTTCACCAAGCTTAGATACTCGACCGACTCCTTCATGACCAATAACCCGACGGAATTTACCGTTTTGAGTTCCCATCTTATTAGGATCACCAAAATCTCCAGCAGCAACATGCAAATCAGTATGACAAATACCTACATATTCTACGTCAACTAGCGCTTCTCCAAATGCCAAGGAACGTGGTTCCCAGTCATCAATCAAATCAACATATCCATCATTATTTTCGCGAACAACTGCTGCTTTCATTTTATTTCTCCCATTTCTTGAATAACATTTTTATTTTATATGTGAATGTTTTTACATATATTATTGTAATCGTTTTCTTGTCGTTTGTAAATGATTTTATTTGAT
Source organism: Weissella koreensis KCTC 3621 (assembly GCF_000277645.1). The sequence goes on from NZ_AKGG01000016.1 coordinate 121,768, forward strand.
TTTTATTATGTAAGAAAACTATTTTCAACCATATACATATACATTAATTCACTTATTTCAAAATATTAAACCGAATGAAATTATAAAGTTTAATTGTACAAAAAAAACCTCACAAATTATTAAACGTGACCCAGCATGGGGCCATTCAACCTAGACTAAGCCTAGTGCCACCATCATAACGGTTTATGTTTAATAATTTGGAGATTTTAAAGAATGTTTATCGATTTTGGCGCTAACGTATTAGTCAACCAATTCCAAGATAACCATTTGTGCAGCGTCTCCACGACGTTGTACAGTCTTTAAGATACGAGTGTATCCACCCGCGCGGCCTTCAAAACGAGGTGCAACTTGATTGAACAAGTATTGCAAAGCGTTTTCAACCTTAACGTTATCGTCTTCTGTAGTTTGTACATCAGCAACAACATTACGCAAGAAAGCTGCAGCCTTACGGCGTGAAGCCAAGTCTCCGTGCTTTCCCAACGTAATCATCTTTTCAGCAGTCTTACGAACTTCCTTGGCGCGAGCCTCAGTTGTTTCGATACGACCGTTGATCAACAATGATGTTGTTAAGTCACGTAACAAAGCCTTACGTTGTGAGCTTGTACGTCCCAACTTACGGTATGACATGAGTCATTCCTCCTTCTTTGGTATTATCTGTTTAATTAATCTTCCTTACGGAATCCAAGACCCATCAAAGCAAGTTTATCTTGGATTTCGTCAAGTGACTTCCGACCGAGGTTACGAACAGACATCATCTGTGTTTCTGTCCGGTCTACTAACTCTTGAACAGAGTTAATTCCGGCCCGTTTGAGACAATTATATGAACGAACTGATAAGTCAAGCTCTTCGATTGGCATCTCAGTATGCTTAGGCGCAACAGTTTCTTCCTTGTCGACCATCACTTGAGCCTTAACTGCACGCTCAGACATTTCAACGAATGCGTTCAAATGTGATGAAAGAACTTGTGCAGCTAAAGAAACAGCTTCTGTTGGAGTCAATGAACCATCGGTCCAGACATCCAAAGTGAGTTTGTCAAAATCATCACGTTGACCAACACGAGTGCTTTCAACTTGATAATTTACACGTTCGATAGGGGTAAAAATAGAGTCAATTGCAAGAACGCCGATTGGCAAATCTTCATGCAATTCCTTATTTTGATCAGCCGAAACATAACCACGACCACGTTCAGCAGTCAAAGTCATGTGCAAGGTAGACCCCGCTGCAACAGTTGCAATGTATAAATCATCATTTAAGATGGTTACATCACTGTCTCCAGTAATATCGCTTGCGGTTACCGTTGCTGGTCCAGCGACATTAATTTCAAGTGTTTTTTCCTCATCACTTTCGATCTGTAATGAAACTTTTTTCAAGTTCAAAATAATTTGCGTAACATCTTCAACAACCCCTTCGATTGTTGAAAACTCATGCAAAACAGAATCGATTTGTACAGAATTGATCGCTGCTCCTGGCAATGAAGATAACAATACACGACGCAAAGAATTTCCAAGCGTTGTTCCATAGCCTCGCTCTAAAGGCTCAACTACAAATTTACCGTAATTGTTACTATCTTCAACAAGAGTGATCTTTGGGTTTTCGAATTCAAGCATATTGTTTGTTACCCCTTTCATCAAAGCTTAGCTGTGAACTAGTTGCAAAGCGCAATTAGACACGACGACGCTTTGGTGGCCGAGAACCGTTATGCGGTACTGGAGTTACGTCTTTAATAGAAGAAACTTCCAAACCTGCAGCGGCCAAAGCACGGATAGCAGATTCACGTCCTGAACCAGGACCCTTAACAGTTACTTCAACTGTCTTCATACCATTTTCCATCGCTCCCTTGGCAGCAGCCTCAGATGCCATTTGCGCAGCAAATGGCGTTGACTTACGGCTACCTTTGAAACCAAGAGCACCAGCAGATGACCAAGCAACAGCGTTACCTTGAACATCAGTGATCATTACGATCGTATTGTTGAATGTTGCGTGAATATGTGCAACACCACTTTCAATATTCTTTTTAATATGACGCTTACGATTATTACGACCTGCCATGAATATAACTCCTTTCTACAGATATTAATTACTTCTTTTTACCTGTAATTGCAACAGCTGGGCCTTTGCTCGTGCGGGCGTTGTTCTTGGTATTTTGACCACGAACAGGCAATCCCTTACGATGACGAATTCCACGGTATGATGCAATTTCTTGTAACTTCTTAATGTTCATTGATACTTCACGACGTAAGTCACCTTCCACCTTGATTCCATCCGCGATTGCGCGAATTGAATCTTCTTGGTCGGGTGTCAAGTCACGAACACGTACGTCTTCAGAAACTCCAGCTTCTGCCAAAATCTTTTGAGCAGTAGTGTTACCGATTCCGTATACATATGTCAATGCGATCACGATACGCTTATCGCGAGGCAAATCTATTCCTGCAATACGAGCCATTACTTTTACCTCCTATAGTTTTAATTGATTATCAAAGCTTAATAAATTAAGCACCTTGACGTTGTTTGTGCTTGGGATTTGTGCAAATCACCATCACACGTCCGTTACGGCGGATAACTTTACAGTTATCACACATAGGCTTTACTGATGGACGAACCTTCATTGTATTTACCTCCAAAATAATTTTACGACTTGCTTACTTAAAATGGAAAGTAATCCGTCCCTTAGTCAAATCATATGGCGACATCTCAACTTTAACATGATCTCCTGGAAGGATTCGAATAAAGTTCTTTCGAATCTTACCTGAGACATGCGCAAGGATTTCGGCGCCGTTCTCTAATTCAACGGTAAACATGGCATTTGGTAAAGTATCCTTTACCACACCAGAAATTTCAATAACATCGTTGGCCACGTTTAATGCCTCCTTCGTTGTCAGAATGAAGAACGTAACATCTAATTATACCACTTCAACCAAAATTTGATTGACCTGAACAATTAGGCGTCCTTCAAATTATCAAGCAACTCTTTTACGTCAGCAAAAATCATTTCGAGTTCACGCGCACCATCAATCTTGTGCAAAACGCCTTGTTCTGCATAATAATTGGCAATTGGTGCTGTTAATTCTCCATTAACCGCCAAACGATTTTTAATCACTTCAGGAGTGTCATCTGCGCGACCGCGTGCCATCATCCGATCAACTAAGACTGCTTCATCAGCAGTAAAGTATAATACGGCATCTAACTTGCGACCTTGCTTAGATAACATTTCGTCTAAAGCAGTTGCTTGGTCTAAGTTCCGAGGAAATCCATCTAAGATGAATCCCCCTTTGGTATCGTCTTCAGATAAACGTTCTTCAACGATTCCATTTGTAACTTCATCGGGAACTAAATTACCAGCGTCCATAAATGACTTGGCTTTTAATCCCAACTCAGTTTCATTTGCCATTGCAGCGCGGAACATATCGCCCGTACTAATGTGTGGCAAACGATAAGTCTCCACGATCATCTCAGCTTGAGTCCCTTTACCAACACCTGGTAGGCCCAACAACATGATATTTAAACTCATTATGATTTAACTCCTTCGTGAATAAAACCGACATATGCTTTCTTCATCATCAAGCCTTCGAGTTGACGAATCAAATCGATAGCAACTCCAATGACGATTAATAATGATGTTCCAGACATACCTAGGTTACTATCTAAGCCAAACAAATGTGTAGCTAAGATAGGTGCCAATGCAATCGCCCCTAAGAAGATTGAGCCAACTGATGACAAACGCATCAAGAGACCCGACATCCACTTCTCAGTATCGTGACCAGGACGAACTCCAACAATATAACTAGCTTGTTTTTGTAAATTCTCTGCAACTTTTTCAGGATTAACCTGAACAAATGCATAAAAGAAAGTAAACAGAACAATTAGTAATGTATAAAGAAGTCCACCTTGCAAGGTTTGCATTGAAAACCACGTTGTCGCAGTAGTATACCAACCTTGTCCACCAAACTTACCTGCAAATGCTTGCAAAATTGTTTGTGGAGTAACAAGTAGTGATGAAGCGAAAATAACTGGAATAACTCCAGCAACGTTCACCTTCAAGGGTAAATACGACGAACTACCAGATCCAACTGATCGACGCGTATATTGCATTGGAATTTTACGAATAGCCTGATTGAACCAGGTAACAAATGAAATTGCAATAATCAATAGCAACAATAGTCCGACAAATAATGACAAACCTTGTGCTTTATTTGAATTTTGCAAAATATTTTCTTTGATTAGTTGGTATATTCCAGCTGGCACTCGCGCGATAATTCCCGCGAAAATCAACATTGAAACACCCTGTCCCAAACCATATTGAGTAATCATTTCACCTAGCCAAACAGCAAACATTGTTCCAATAGTCAAAATCATCCCAATCATCAGATAAGTTCTAATATCGGGCGTTTTAACCAATTGAACTTGGCTAAGTTGATTAAAACCAGCCGTTATTCCAATTGATTGTGCAAAAGCCAGGATAATAGTCAAATACCGTGTGACTTGGTTTAAATGACGACGACCAACTTCACCTTGTTTTGACCATTCGACAAACCGAGGCACAATGTCCATTTGTAACAATTGAACCACAATTTGAGCAGTGACATAAGGCGAAACACCCATTGCAAACAATGAATAATTCGTCAAACCACCACCACTAAACATATTTAAAATGCTTCCGAGCCCAGAATTAGCAACCTCAGTCAGTGCTTTAGGGTTAATACCCGGTACAGTAATGTACGCACCAATCCGGTAAACAATCAAAATTCCTAGAGTGAAGAACAACTTTTTACGGATGTCCTTTTCTTTTAGTGAATTGAGCACGGTTTGTAGCATTAGATCACCTCAGTTTTACCACCAGCTGCTTCGATTGCAGTTAATGCTGATGCTGAGAACTTGTTAGCCTTAACAGTCAAAGCTTTATCAAGTTGACCATTAGCCAAAATCTTGATTCCAGCCATTTCGTTTTTAACGATTCCTGATTCAACCAACAATGCTGGTGAAATTTCAGTTCCGTTTTCAAACTTATTAAGTTGGTCCAAATTAACAACAGCAAATTCTTTACGATTGATATTTGTAAATCCACGTTTTGGAATACGACGGAACAAAGGCATTTGACCACCTTCGAATCCTAGACGTACCTTACTACGTGCCTTTTGACCTTTTTGACCACGTCCTGCAGTCTTACCATTACCTGAAGACTCACCACGTCCAACACGATTGCGGACTTTGCGAGAACCTTCGGCAATTTCAAGCTCATTAAGCTTCATTAGGTTTTTCCTCCTTCAGAGCAATTTGTACTTACTTAACTACTTCAACAGTAACTAAGTGAGCAATCTTGAATACAGCGCCACGCGTTTGTACATTGTCAGGCAATACAACTGATGAAGAAACCTTGTTTAATCCAAGGGCCTTAACAATTGCACGTTGCTTTGGCAAACGGTGGGCAGCACTCTTAACAAGAGTTACTTTAACTTGTTCAGCCATTATCTGCCTCCTTATTCTGCCAAGTGCTCTAATGAGACCTGACGCAAATCTGCGACTTCTTCAGCATTCTTTAATTCTGAAATTGCTTCAAAAGTAGCACGTACAACGTTGATTGGAGTTGCTGATCCCAATGACTTTGCAGTCACGTCAGCAATTCCAGCCAATTCCAAAACGGCACGAGCAGCACCACCGGCGGCTACTCCAGATCCTTCAGCGGCTGGCTTAACTAACACGCGACCACCACCGAAGACACCCAATGCAGAGTGAGGAAGAGTTGTACCAACAGTTGGTACGGCAACGATGTTACGATTGGCAGCTTCAACAGCCTTACGGATAGCTTCAGGAACTTCCTGAGCTTTACCAGTTCCAAATCCAACGTGACCGTTACGATCACCAATAACAACCAAAGCGGCGAAACGCAAACGACGACCACCCTTAACAACCTTAGTAACACGGTTGATAGCTACGACGTTTTCTTCTAACTCACCAAGAGTCTTTGGATCGATATATGCCATGATTATTTCCTCCTTCCCTTAGAACTTCAAACCAGCTTCACGAGCTGATTCAGCTAATGCACGAACTCGACCATGATACAAGTATCCACCACGATCAAAGATAACATCTTCAATTCCAGCAGCCTTGGCACGGTCAGCGATTAATGCACCAACTTTTGTAGCTTGTTCAGTCTTTGGTGCATCCGCAATGTTTGCATCCAAAGTTGAGGCACTAGCAAGCGTCACACCCGCTACGTCATCAATTAATTGAGCGTAGATGTTTTTGTTAGAACGGAAAACGTTCAAGCGTGGGCGCTCTGCAGTACCAGAAATCTTTCCACGAACGCGAGTGTGTCGGTGTTGACGCACTTTATTCTTGTCTGACTTCGTAATCATGTTCGTAACCTCTTTTATTCTTGTTTGAAAGATATACGTGATAAGTAATAATTGAGACGTTGCGCTCAATTTTAAGCAATTAGCTTAAGTTTACTTACCAGTCTTACCTTCCTTACGTGCAACGTATTCATTTTCGTAACGAATTCCCTTACCCTTATAAGGTTCAGGAGAACGTACGGCACGGATCTCAGCGGCGAAATCTCCAACCTTTTGCTTTGAAATACCTGAAATTACAACAGTAACTGAATCAGGAACTTCCACCGTCATTTCGGTGCGGTCTTCAAATTCAACTGGGTGTGAGTAACCAACGTTCAACACAAGCTTGTTTCCTTGCTTGGCTGCACGGTAACCAACACCGACAAGCTTCAAAGTCTTTTTGAAGCCTTCTGAGACACCCTCAACCATGTTGGCGACGTTCGCACGAGTAGTTCCGTGCAAAGCCTTGATCTTACCATCATCTGATGAACGAGTGAAATTCACATCGTTTCCTTCGATAGTAAAAGCAATTTCTGAAGAAACTTCGCGTGATAACTCACCCTTTGGTCCCTTAACAGTAACAACATTACCTTCGCGTGACAATTCAACGCCAGTAGGCAAAGTCAAAGTCTTATAACCAATACGACTCATTGTGGGATACCTCCTTTATTAGATTTTTTTATTACCAAACGTATGCCAATACCTCGCCACCAATGTTCTTGGCGCGAGCTTCCTTATCGGTGATAACACCTTCAGAAGTTGAGATGATAGCAATTCCTAAACCATTCAAAACCTTTGGTAATGAATCGGCCTTAACGTATGAACGCAATCCAGGCTTTGAAATACGCTTCAAACCTGAAATAACGCGTTGCTTATCAGCACCATACTTAAGGAACACACGGATTACACCTTGCTTATCATCATCAATGTATTCAACATCACGGACAAAGCCTTCGTTCTTCAAGATCTCAGCGATGTCTTTTTTGATCTTAGATGCAGGAACTTCAACTGAATCGTGACGAACCATGTTGGCGTTACGAATGCGAGTCAAGAAATCTGCAATTGGGTCAGTCATTGACATTGATGTTGCCTCCTATAAATTTTTCACTGATTTAACAGCTTATTCTTAATTATTTAGTGAAAGGCATACCCAATTGAGTAAGCATCTCACGTGACTCTTCATCAGAGTTAGCAGTAGTTACGATTACAATATCCAAACCACGTACGCGGTTAACTGCATCGTAATCAATTTCAGGGAAAATAAGTTGCTCACGGATTCCCAAAGTGTAGTTTCCTCGACCATCAAAGGCCTTTGGTGAAACTCCACGGAAGTCACGAACACGTGGCAAAGAAATGTTGATCAACTTATCTAAGAAGTCATACATTCGTTCTCCACGCAACGTAACCTTAGTTCCGATTGCCATTCCCTCACGCAAACGGAAGCCAGCGATTGACTTCTTTGCACGAGTAACGACTGGCTTTTGACCAGCAATTAGTTCTAATTCTGCAACAGCTTCATCCAAGTTCTTTGAGTTAGATACAGCATCACCAACCCCCATATTCAAAACAATCTTTTCGATTTTTGGAGTTTGCATAATTGAGCTGTAGTTAAACTTTTCGATCAATGAAGGTTGAACTTCATTAACATACTTTTCTTTCAAGCGATTTGCCATGATAATGATTTCCTCCTTTCACCTAAATTATAAAGCCGTTCCAGACTTCTTTGATACGCGTACCTTCTTACCATCTTCAATCTTGATACCAAAACGAGCTGGTTCATTAGTTGAAGGGTCAAGCAATTGTACGTTTGATACGTGGATTGGAGCTTCTTGCTCGATAATTCCACCTTGTGGGTATTGGTTACTTGGCTTTTGGTGCTTCTTCATCATGTTAACACCTTCAACCAAGACGCGGTCTGAAGCAGCAATAATCTTAACGACTACGCCCTCTTTACCTTTGTCCTTACCGGCGATAACCTTAACCTTGTCACCTGTCTTTACAAACATGCTAGGCTTCCTCCTTGATTTATTGATGGCGCTAATTACAATACTTCAGGTGCCAATGACACAATACGCATGTAATCGTTGTCACGTAATTCACGTGCAACAGGGCCGAAGATACGAGTTCCAACAGGACTCTTATCATCCTTAACGATAACTGCAGCGTTCTCATCAAACTTGATGTATGAACCATCTGCACGGTGTGATGATGAAACAGTACGAACGATAACTGCCTTAACAACATCACCCTTCTTTACAGTTCCACCAGGAATTGCTTGCTTTACGGTTGCAACGATCATGTCACCGATTCCGGCGAACTTACGACCAGATCCACCCAAAACCTTAATAGTTAAGATTTCGCGTGCTCCAGAATTATCAGCAACATTCAAACGACTTTCTTGTTGAATCACGATTTTGTCCTCCTTCCGTTATTGGTAAAATTCGAGATTAAAACGATTAGATAATAACAGCCTTCTCGACGATTTCTACCAAACGGAAGCGCTTTGTAGCTGAAGTTGGACGTGTCTCCATGATACGTACCATATCTCCTGCTTTAGCTTCGTTGTTTTCATCGTGAGCCTTAAACTTCTTCGTGTACTTAACACGTTTTCCATAAACTGGGTGGTTCTTATAAGTTTCAATGGCAACAGAAATTGTCTTATCCATCTTATCTGAAACCACGCGGCCTGTGTAAACCTTACGTGCATTACGAGCTTCAGTCATCTCGGTCTCCTCTCTTTACTACTTGTTCAATTCTTGTTGACGAATCACAGTCTTAATACGAGCAATTTGCTTCCGTACTTCTGACAAACGAGCCGTGTTCTCAAGTTGACCAGTAGCTAGTTGGAAACGCAAGTTAAACAACTCTTCCTTGTAGCTCTTTTCCTTAGCCACTAATTCAGCTGTACTGAGGCCCTTGATTTCGTTTTTTAAATCTTTGGTCTTCATTATTCACCCTCCACTTGGCGAGCTAAGATCTTAGTCTTAACTGGCAACTTGTTAGCGGCAAGGCGCAAAGCCTCACGGGCAACTTCTTCAGGAACACCGCCGACTTCAAACATTACCTTACCACGCTTGACTGGGGCAACCCAACCAACTGGGGCACCCTTACCATTACCCATACGTACTCCAACACCTTTAGAAGTGTATGACAAGTGTGGGAAAATTTTAATCCAAACTTTACCACCACGCTTCATATAACGAGTAATGGCAACACGAGCAGCTTCGATTTGACGATTTGAAACCCAGTGAGACGTAGTTGCTTGCAATCCGAAATCACCGAAAGCAACTGCCTTACCACCTTTAGCTTCACCGCGCATGTGTCCACGATGTGGCTTACGGTACTTAACACGCTTTGGAACTAACATGATTACTTAGCCTCCTTGCTCTTAGACTTTTTCTCAGGCAAGATATCACCACGGTAAATCCAAGTTTTGATACCTAGTTTACCGTAAGTTGTAGCTGCCTCATCCCAAGAGTAGTCAATATCTGCACGCAATGTGTGCAAAGGAACTGTACCCTCAGTATATTGCTCAACACGAGCAATATCTGCCCCGTTTAAACGTCCAGAAACTTGTGTTTTGATACCCTTGGCACCAGAACGCATAGCTCGTTGAATAGCTCCACGCATTGAACGACGGAATGCCACACGGCGTTCCAAGTCTTGTGCAATTTGTGAACCTACCAAATGGGCGTCCAAATCAGGCTTCTTAATCTCAATGATGTTGATGTGAACACGTTCACCCTTAACCACTAAACGTGATAATTCGTTACGTAATGCATCAACTTCTGATCCACCCTTACCAATAACCATTCCAGGCTTAGCAGTGTGGATTGAGACGTTAACACGGTTAGCTGTACGCTCAATTTCAATACGTGAAACTGAGGCTTCAGCCAACTTAGTCTCGATATACTTACGCAACTTCATGTCTTCTAACAAAACATTAGCGTAGTCCTTCTTGTTTGCGTACCATTTAGCATCCCAATCGCGGATGATTCCGACACGGAAACCAGTTGGGTTAATCTTTTGACCCATGACTCAATCCTCCTTACTTTTCTGTTACCACAACAGTAATGTGGCTTGTGCGCTTATTGATTGGTGAAGCTGAACCCTTGGCACGGGGACGGAAACGCTTTAACGTTGGTCCTTCGTTAGCAAAGGCTTCTGCAACTACCAAATCTTCGCGATCTAGTGAGTAATTGTTTTCAGCATTAGCAACTGCTGAATTCAATACCTTATATACATCTTCTGATGAGTGGTTAGGCAAAAATTGCAAAATTGCAAATGCCTCAGCCACTCGCTTTCCACGAATCTGGTCAAGCACAAGGCGGACCTTACGTGGTGCGACACGAACGATTTTCGCTGTGGCACGTGCTGATGTGATTTCTTCAGCCATTGTATTGTCCTCCTTAATTAGCTACGCTTCGTTTTCTTATCATCCGCTGCGTGTCCATGGAATGTACGCGTAGGGACAAATTCACCAAGCTTGTGTCCGACCATGTCTTCTTGTACCAAAACTGGTACGTGCTTACGACCATCGTAAACGGCAAATGTCAAACCGATGAAACTTGGAAAAATCGTTGAACGACGTGACCATGTCTTGATGACAACTTGCTTTTCAGAAGCATTAGCTGCTTCAACCTTCTTTAACAAGTGTGCGTCAGCGAATGGTCCCTTCTTCAGGCTGCGACCCATAATGAAGTCTCCTCTCGTATGCTTTTATTTTTATCTAATTGGAATATTAGACTACTTGCTCTTACGACCACGAACGATAAACTTGCTTGAGCGCGCGTTAACGTCACGTGTCTTCTTACCAGCAGTCTTCTTACCCCATGGTGACATAGGAGATGGACGTCCAACGGGCGCTTTACCTTCTCCTCCTCCATGAGGGTGATCGTTAGGATTCATAACAGAACCACGAACGTGTGGACGTTGACCCTTCCAACGACGACGACCAGCCTTACCCCAATTGATCAATGAGTGTTGTTCATTACCAACAACTCCAATTGTTGCACGGTTAACGGCAAGAATCATACGTACTTCACCAGATTGAAGACGAACAAGGACATACTTTCCTTCCTTACCCAACAATTGTGCAGATGCACCAGCTGAACGAGCAAGTTGTCCACCCTTACCAGGCTTCAATTCGATGTTGTGGATTTGAGTTCCATCAGGAATGTTTTCCAATGGCAAAGCGTTTCCGACTTTGATATCGGCATCAGAACCAGATTGAACTGTCATGCCAACTTCTAATCCCTTAGGCGCCAAGATGTATGATTTTGTACCATCAGTATATTGTAACAAAGCGATGTTTGCTGTACGGTTTGGATCGTATTCGATCGCAGTAACCTTTGCAGGAACTTCATCCTTAGTACGCTTAAAGTCGATGATACGATATTGACGCTTATGTCCACCACCACGGTGACGAACGGTCATGTGTCCGTAAGAATTACGGGCACCAGTGTTTGACTTTGATTCCAACAAGCTCTTTTCAGGCGTCGTTTTTGTGATCTCAGCAAAATCTGAGCTCGTCATGTTACGACGTCCGTTAGAGGTTGGCTTGTATTTCTTGATAGCCACGCTGCTTTCCTCCTAAATTATTTTTCGTTGAACAATTGAATGTCCTTAGAAGCAGCAGTCAATTTAACAATTGCCTTCTTACGCTTCTTAGTGTAACCAGCGAAACGTCCTTGACGCTTCAACTTACCACGTACATTTGCAGTATTGATGTTTTCGATTTTAACATCGAAAATTTCTTCAATAGCGCTCTTGATTTGTGGCTTAGTAGCACGAACATCAACTTCAAACGTGTAACGTTTTTCATCCAAAACGCTCATCGTTTGTTCAGTGATGATCGGGCGCAAAATGATATCGCGTGCGTCCATTATGCCAAAACCTCCTCAACTTGTGACAAAGCTGATTGAACAACAACCAACTTATCGTTGTTGATAACGTCCAACACATTAACACCCTTAGCAGTCATAACCGTAATGTTTTCAAGATTACGAGCAGCTAATGCGGCGTTAGTATTGTTGTCATCCAAAACAACTAATGTCTTTTCGTTAACGTTCAAGTTGTTCAAAACAGCCTTGAATTCCTTTGTCTTTGGTGCGTCAAATGACAAACCGTCAACGATTACCAATGATGAATCCAAAACCTTTTGTGACAACACTGACTTCAAAGCCAAACGATATGCCTTTTTAGGCATCTTGTAGGCATATGAGTGTGGAGTTGGTCCGAAGACAACACCTCCACCACGCCATTGTGGGCTACGGATTGACCCTTGACGGGCGCGTCCAGTTCCCTTTTGACGCCAAGGCTTACGACCACCACCACGAACAGCAGAGCGGTTCTTAACGGCGTGAGTCCCTTGACGCATTGATGCACGTTGCATCAAAACGGCATCAGTGATGACGTTATTATTAGGCTCAATTCCAAAAATTGCGTCGTTTAACTCAACTTCTCCGGCATTTGAACCATCTTGCTTAAATAAAGCAACCTTAGTCATGTTTAAATCCTCCCTTCGTCCTTATTACTTAGCTTTAACAGAGTTCTTAACAGTAACAAGTGACTTGTTTGCTCCAGGGACGTTACCCTTGACCAAGATTACGTTGTTTTCAACGTCTACTCGTACGACTTGCAAGTTTTGAACCGTGCGCTTGTGGTTACCCATCCGTCCAGGCAATTTCTTACCCTTGAAGACACGATTGATAACGGCTCCCAATGAACCTGGACGACGGTGGAAACGAGAACCGTGCGCCATAGGACCACGAGATTGTCCATCTTTCTTAATGTTACCTTGGTAACCATGACCCTTTGTGATTCCAGTAACGTCAACACTTTCACCTTCAGCGAAAATATCAACCTTTACCTCATCCCCAACGTTTAATTCACCCTCAGCGTCGCGAATCTCACGAATGTAGCGCTTAGGGGTCGTGTTTGCTTTAGCAACGTGACCTTGTTCAGGTTTGTTAGATAAAACAGCACGCTTATCAGAGAAACCTAATTGAATCGCATTGTAACCATCGTTTTCAAGTGTTTTAACTTGAAGAACAACGTTTGGTGTTGATTCAATCACAGTAACTGGAATAAGTTCACCGTTATCAGTGAAAACCTGAGTCATGCCGATTTTACGGCCTAAGATACCCTTAGTTGTCATGACTATCTCCTTTTTTTGATAAAAATATTTTTAATTAGTTTTAATGCATAATCAGGCAAAATTTAAAATCAAATAATAAATTACAACTTGATTTCGATGTTGACACCGCTTGGTAATTCAAGCTTTGATAATGCATCAACAGTTTGAGCAGTTGGATTCATAATATCGATCAAACGCTTGTGTGTGCGCATTTCGAATTGTTCACGTGAATCCTTGTGCTTGTGTGGTGAACGCAAAACAGTGTACAAAGTACGTTCTGTAGGCAATGGGATTGGTCCTGAAATTTCAGCACCAGTCCGCTTTGCTGTTTCAACAATCTTCTCTGCTGATGCATCGATGATTGTGTGTTCGTATGCCTTTAAGCGGATACGGATCTTCTTGTTTGCCATGATTGACTCCTTCCTTCGTCCATATTGGAATATGAGACTAACTCCGTGAGAAAAACCAACACGCCGCTCTGAAATCCATGGCAATGGTTTCAGTGACAATGTTGCCGGGTGTGTCGCAACCTCTCACATCATCGCTCGTTATTGTCGCTACCACATTTTGGCCAGTTTTTAGTTGCCCAAGAAATAACGTACTTGAATATAATAACCCAGAATATGCGACATTGCAAGCATTTTATCATCTTTTTATTTAGCTTATGTAATGTAAAAATATAATTTTTCTTGAATTTACGTAACTAATTTATTTTATTTTATTTAAAAATAATTAATTAAAAAACCAACATCTTAAATATTTTAAAAATAAAAAGAACCCATCGAAATATTGGATTCTTAAAATGCACTATTAATATAGGTAGAAAACTGATTTTATTTTACTAATATTTATACTTAACTTTCATCTTATAAAGATATTTTAGCTCTAATTTTATATTTTTTACCAGAATATAAATATCCATTAACCATCTAAAAAGCATTAAAAGCAACAATTCATAGATTAAAAATTTAATAAATAGCCGAGCACCAAATATCGAATGTGTATAAAACTTGCCCTTGATTTAAATTATGCACAAACTGCCTATAATTTATTTTTTACTAATGAATACTGTGCTAGAATAAAAAATTTTCATCATATATATTTAATTCATGTCTTCATTAACATATTATTTTGATAATCTTTTATCCAATTTCTTAGTTGCGTTACAGAACGAATTTCAAACTTATCAACCACTTCTTTTTGTAGCATTCCTTCTTGTAGATACGCTCTAACTGCTTCTAACTTGATTTCTAAAGGATATTGACGATTAGTTTTACTTCTTTGTAAACCATCCAATCCAAACCGTCTATACGCATCTAACCATCGATTTAAAGTTACCTTACTAATATTATGATCATTTACAAACTCAGTTTTAGATTGATCACTTTCGTAGTAAGATAGAAGAATTTCAAATTTCTGCAAAGCAGTCCTTCTTTGTTGCTTCATAACAACCTACTCCTCCATAACAATTAAATTTATAAACGACTAAATAGCATTTTATTTTTTTACGATACTTTTAGCACGCATAACTAATTTCATCAATCCAAGTGAATTTAATTTGGAATACATATTTCTAAAACTACTTTTTTCAAAATCTTGTTTAGAAATTAAATTCACCTCAGTTTTTGATGAATCGCTAATAATCTTTTGCATTTCTTGTGCCACTTCATAATAAACTTCCTTAGAAAAATGATCTTGTGTCTCTAAGAAATCTGAATCATTTTTGGTAAATTTAGTAAAATCAAGGAAAGAGACATTATCATAATCTGCCAAGGCTTCTTTAACCATAAGATTATAATCTCCTCGCACTTTTCCTTCATTTTTCATTTTCGATGTATTTCCTCGTTGATATCCACTTGGCAAGAAAATTACCACTTTAGTTTCTTTTGGAATTTTGCTGATAATATACTTGAAATTTTTAGCAGCTTCTTTCGCAGGCAAATCACCAATGAATTTATATTTGGCACTAAATTGCAACATTTTTTGACGTTGCTCTTGAATATAGTATTCATTATTTTTATTTTCTAATTTATTTAATGTTTTTTTCAATATATCCAGATTCGTTAAATCACGCTTATCAATACCCAAAGCAATTTTTTCTCCAGTATCAATGCGTTCGTAGACTCCCTCCCATTGATCCAAAAATCCACTTAAGAAAATAATGTCAAATTTATCATGTAACATGGCTGAATCTATCAATTCATCATCCCACATAGGTACTTCTTGTTGAAATTGTCGTTTTTGATCTTCTGATAAATTAAAAGCATCATACATATTAACAGAATGATTAAAACTAGTAATATCTGCAGATGTATCGGGGTTTACGTGTCCTAGCTCATCGACGAATGGTACATCAGTTTTCAACAAATCAACTGCCCACTCTAATTCACAACTTCCTTTAATCAACACTTTATTAGTATTAGATACACTAGACATTTCCGTATATTCACTATATGTTTGCTCACTGGAATTAATCCACTTCGAAGCATCTTTCATGTCAATTTTATATGCTACCGGTTCCTCAACTATTAACTCAGGATCATCTAAATAATGATATAAGTAATTTTCAACTCCCATACCAATTGTGCGACAAGAAAACAAGAAATGTTCCAATTTGTGTTTAGCAAGATTTAATGCATAAAACCCTACCACACCGTAATCTCCAAAACGATCAGTAGCCGTTACATATCCTAATTCATAATTTCCATTAGCCATTAGGTCCCGCAATTCATTTTCATTAATGCGTAATTTTGTAAAATTCAACTGATTGGTCCGATTGATTAATTCATGCACTCGAGCAAACTGATTTTCAATATCTTTATGAATTTCAACTTTAATTTCACATGAATATAAAAATTCTTCATTAGAAACAGCCTCACGAGAAGCATCACGTTTTTCTTCTAACACATGGTAGTTGTTTAATCTTGACAGTTCACTATCATCTTTACCAATTTTATCGACCACACTATACAGTTCATTAATTTCATCAGGTAATGATACTTTAATATCTGGAGAATAGTGTTCAACTTCATTCAAATTCAATTTATTATCATCAATAAATAACACGTTTGCAGCACGCAAATGAATATCTTCAAGCAATTGTTTAACTCGCGGACCTTTGCTAGTCCAATTAACTGATTTAAAAACAAAATATTCAGATAAATTTAATTCTTTTAATTTAGTTTCAACCACATCCATATCATTTTTAGAACAAATACTTGAAACTATTCCACGCCTAGCTAAGTCTTTAACCAATTTAACATTTTTAGCAATTGGCGTAATTTCACCCTCACTAATAGTACCTTCCCAGAAAGCATCGTCTAAATCCCAAATCACCAGTTTTAATTTTGAATAATCTTTTACTGTCATGTTGAAAACATCTCCTTTTAAAACCAAATCTAGTTACCTAACGTAACTACAAATTTTCTATAAAAATCATCCAGTTTAAAATTTTCCGAAAATTCCAAACCATTTTTAATCATTTGTTTCCTGCGCAATGGATTTTCTTGTAAAAATTGTTCTGCTTTAGCGATGTTTTTAGAGAAATTCTCGTCGTACTGAATCATGATTGAACTATCATCTGTACGCGTTTCGGGAATCCCACCACTATCAGAGCAAATCAAGGCCGTCCCATAGCTTTGCGCCTCAATTGCTGTCAGTCCAAGCGCCTCTTGTACAATAGACGGAACAATCACCGCATCACTAGCTTTAATATATCTAGGTATTTCACTAGGATCCAAATACCCTGTAAAAATGACTCTATCTTTATATTTTTTAGATTCTTTTTTCAAATTTCTTAAAAATAAGCTTTGTTTATTTTGAGAATAAAAAACTCCACCCACAATTAGTAATTTGAAATTATCAGGTAGATATTTCAAAGCATCCAATGCGAATTGAACGCCTTTTAAAGGATGTAATCTACCAATATATATTCCGAGAAATTCATCATCCTTAATCTTCAATTTATCCCTTAATATCTTTACATCATTCGAAACTTTTTGTTTGAAAATCCCCGTATGAACTGTGTCAACAGCAACAGAATTTGGTAGATCAACCGTCTTTATCTGGTTTTTCAAAAAATTACTAATCGTAATAATATGATCATAACTACTTAAAATTTTTTCAGCCCAAATCGTCTTCTGATTAAAATTATCATTGTGCAAATACAATATTTTTTCGGTATTCTTTGGAATATAGGGAACTAGAGGTATAATCATCTGACCGTAATTAATGATAATTACTTTATCAAACCTCTCTGATTTTAAAAGTTCTTTAGTTCTTTTAATAATTTTTGGATATTCATTGAACCAAATATGACGATGCGTTATTTTTTCAATAATGCGCCTACCTATTTTAGTAGGCCAACGCATCACGTCATTAACTTTATGATCTGGAGTTGTAAATACCACAGAAGTTGAGCTATATCGATCAGCCTCCATTTCTGCTTCTTTTGTATAGGATGAAACAATCGTTATATCATAATCTTTATTTTCTTCATTATTATCTATGATCGTTTCAATAATTCCCTCAACACCACCACCCGATGTCGCCGGAACTGGTAATACACCAGAAGTAACAAATAATATTTTCGTCATAAGATCACCTCAATAACCCACTAATTGCATCTGTCAAATTACGATAATTCAAGGGCTTAATAATGTAATTTGTAAATAAATATGCTACTACCAATAAAATAAAGAGATATGATAGAATCCCCCATATTCGATAGTTAACAATCACATTGCTAAATACCGGATTACTAAATCCAAATCCCTCAAATAGATACAACGCAAACGATAATTTAGCAATCTGCTTTAAACTTGCATAAAAAAAATCTAACCCGTTTATTTCACTTAAATTGTTTAGCAATTTCATACAACAAATTGGCACAAAAACTACTAATATCGTCATGTTAATTGCTGGAGAAGATATCACAAAATCATAGGGTATCTTAATAAATCCAAATAGAATGAAACTACTTATAAAAGCTAAAATAATCGCTATAACATTAAAAAGTTTTTCATTGTTTCTTAAATCAAAAGCTACTACCCCTAAAGCAAAAGAAAATGACGCACTAATATAGTGAGATACTCCAGCTAATATAAGGCCACAAATGAGCATAATAATCCATTTGATGAAAATGTTTTCTATTAAATAATGCACAACATAAAACGCACAATACATAAATATTATGAAAAACATATACCACATAGTTGGGTCTAGATCGCTTCTAAAACCCAAGATAAATAATTCTTTTAAATTCCCACCTTGATTCATATGCATAAAGATTGTGATAATTATTTTCAAAATTGTAGCGAATTCATATACGATGATTAAGCTTACAATTCGCATTAGCTGTGATAAATCAGCTTGAAAATTAACCTTCTCTATAGATGCTTCTAATCCATAACCAGAAACAAATAGAAACATACCAACACCAATAGCTCCTGAATTCATAGTATATAAATTATCCATTCCTATTAAATGCAGATAATGTCCACTAATAACTAAAATGATTGCAATAGCTTTACAATACGCCGTTGTCTGTTTATTAAAATTCATAAGATTATCTCCCATTCAAATGGGTAGCTAATTTTTCGATTAACCTTTCGTTTACGACATTACTATCATAATTAGCTGCTGTATGAATCGCATTATTACTGAACTCGCTTCGCTCTTGTATATTTAACCGATAAAATTTCATAATCTTTTTTTCTAAATCATCACAACTACCTGGTTTAAAAAGAAAACCGTTATGTCCATCAACTGTATACGTCTGAATTCCACCAAAATCACTACCAATTACCGGAATACCACATGCCATTGCTTCCAGTCCCACCAATCCCAAACTTTCTCCATCCCTAGTACTTGGAAATATAAATGCATCCAAAGAATTATAAATTTCAACAAGTTCAGATTGACTCAACATTTTAATTTTTGTTACATAATCGTTCAATTTAAGATCATCAATCTTTTTAATAGCATCATTTTCTTGTGCACCGCCACCAACCATAATCAATCTGATATTAGGAATGTCTTTTTTAAGATTATGAACAGCCTCCAACAGAATATCCCACCCCTTATCTTGATCAATACGACTCACATAACCAAGCGTAAATTCATCGGTATTTTTTCGCTTTTGATGTGGTTGAAATAAAGATAGATTAATCCCAGATGATGGAGAAACATATGTTGGTACATCTCCATACTTATCAACCACCACTTTTTGAAAATACGTTGATGGAACAACCGTTAGATCAGCTCGATGAACTAACATTCTAGTAAGAAAATTCGTTCGTTCTTCTAATTTTTTTTCAGGCGTTACATCACTACCATGCACATTTACAATGAGCGGTGTTTTTTTATTAAATAATTTACCCAATAAAACCGGTGGAGCGTTATAACCTGCATAATGTACATATATCAAATCAAAATTTCCAAAAATATAATTTTTTGTAATCAACCAATAAAAATGAAGATATCCAAATAACTTTGCTTTTTTGGATTCTTTTTTAGTGATCGAAATAACCTTTGTTTCATAGGAATTAGATAATTCATCAACAAAATTTTTTACAAATACCCCATAATTAGGATATTTATCTGATGGATACATATTAGATATGACTAGTATCATAAAAATCGCCTCTTCTTTGTATTAAATAAAACTGGTGCAAGATAATCTAATGAATAAGCATTTTCGGCTTCTCTGATCTTCATTAACCTATCTCTTTTGAGAGTATTCATATCCATTAATGTAATAAGCTTCTTCTGTTTATTCAAAATAAAAGGCTCTGTTTCAAAAATATTCTTTCTATATCTAATTAAAACAACATCAAAATTTTTAAACGAAAGCTGATTTTTCTCACCTGATATCAAGAGCTTAATAAAATCTGAATATTTTGCCTCAATTTTATCTGCATTTACATACTGTATTTTAGAATTATCGAAAGTAACATCTGATAAATATCGTTTTTGTCTTGCTTGATAATCGACATCTATTAATAAAATAGAATCTAGTTTTTTTGATAGACTTATAGCCAATTGACCCACAAATAAATCATATTCATCGCTTTCTTCAACTGGAACAATTCCAATAACATTATCTTGTACTTGATATGGGATACCCGTATCAGCGATAAATTGATTAACTAACTGATCAACATTTTTAGAAAAATTATTTTCAATCATGGTTTCCACCTAGCAGCTTCTCTCGTAGTACTAATAAAATAAATTTAATATTGCCAAAAAGATAACGCCTAAATAATCTTTTGGGTTCTTGTGATAATCTATAAAGCCATTCTAAATTATGATTTTGATACCACATTGGTGCTCGATTAATATTACCTGATAGGACATCAAAGCTCCCCCCAACACCCATAAAAATAGAATTAACTGAATCTCTCATTAAATAATCAATTAAATATTCTTTTATTGGAGATGTTATTCCAATAAATATAATATCTGGTTGCTTTTTCCTTAGTTCTTCACTAACGGCCGGCCAATCTGCTTCCGTAAAATAACCATTTCGATAACCGGCAACATTTAACTTAGGATAATCACTATGGAAATTACTTAACATCTTTTCTACAACCTCTTGTTTGGATCCCAAAAAATAAACTGAGTAATTCTTTTTTTCTGAAATATCCAATAAGCTTTGCATTAAATCAATTCCAGCAACACGTTCTGGAAGAGGATGTTTCAATATCTTAGAAGCAATTACTAATGATGCCCCGTCAGCATTAATAATCTCAGCATTCTTTATAATATCGTCATATTTATCATCGATACCCAAACCATTAATCTTATCTGCATTGACTCCCAGCAAATGAGTCGGTTTTTTATCACGAATCTTTTGCTCCACTAGAGAAACCGTTTCTTGCAAAGTTAATGGATCAACTCCAACTCCAAATAAAACTTCTCGTTTCAATTTATGCGTTCTCTCTTTCATTTGAATACCTTTTTACCCCAAATCTGATTAATATAATTTAAAGACGTCGGTTTTAGCAAAAATAATAAAATAACATAAACAATCATCGCGACAATTATTTTTAAAATAAGACTGACAATCGTGTTAGGCCATATATCATTGAGCAACACCAGTATTCCTAACATCACCAAACTAGATAATAAATACTTAGGAACATTTACAAACCAAATTTTAACGTTCATTTTTTTCCTTACACTATTCAACTGAATAATAAAAACCACAAATTCTGTTAAAACAGCTGTTATACAAGCACCATACAATCCAAACTTAGATATTAAAATAAAATTCATTGGAACATTAAATATAGCTCCACATATTAACGATTTTATATATGTTTTCATTTGATTGGTTGCCACCAAATACTGATCCGCAGTTACACTTGACCATGCAATAAATATAATTTCAAAAACAACGATTTGCATCACTTTATCAATCCCATTAAAAGCCGGCCCAAAGAAGAAGCCAGAAAAAGGTTTTGCTATCCCAATAATTCCAAATAACATGGGCAATGTGGCAGCCGATATGATATCAAACGTAATTTTCAAATACTCAGGTATTTTCTTACCATCGCCTGACGAGTAAATGTTAGCCATTTTAGGCATGACTACTGTACTAATAGATGTAATCACAACTAATAAAATTCGTATAACTTTATCAGCGCTTTCAAAATAGCCTAACGCATTAACCGAATCGACTATTCCTAAAAAGGTTCTACCTGAAAATAAAAATATTTGAATCGCAATTTGAGGCAAAAAAAAGCTCATTGTTGCCTTAATATGCTGTTTATAATTCAAATCCTTAAAATTAAATCGAGAAACCTTAATATATTTGCTAATTGTTGGCCAAATAATAATATTTCCAAATAATGTAGACAACATCAAGATTAGAACGTACATTAACAAATCATGCTTGTTCTTCACTAACAGTAAAATTAACCCTACTGAAACCAACTTTACAAAAACATTCCGTAAAAAAATGCTTTTAAAATTTTCCACACCCATGAACAACCAGGATATATCAAAAAACGTGGCTACAATAGCAATACCTTGAGCAATAAATAGTGACTTATATGATCCACCAAATAAAAATACAAATCCTAAATATATTGTCCCGACAATGAAAACTAATAAGAACCTTAAAATTTGGATCTCAAAGAAAAATTTGGATAATTTTTCTTCATCATCCCTAATATAGGCAACTGTTCGATTTCCGTATAGATTAATACCCAGATTGGCAATCAATAGAAAATAGGACATCACAGCATTTGTATATGCATTTGCTCCTACTCCTACAACACCGATTGTCCTAGATATATACGGAATCGTTATTAAAGGTAAAAAGATCGTTAAAAGTTGATATGACATATTGTACAAATAGTTTTTTATAATTTTCATCCTATTATTCATTTAATACATCCTGATCACTTTCTTTACGATATTTAATCACTTTAGCTGGATTTCCACCAATGACCGCATATGCCGGGTATTCCTTGCCTACAACTATAGAACCAGCTGCGACTATGATCCCTGGATTTAATTTAGCACCCGGTAAAATAATACTTCTTGCCCCAATCCAGACATCATCCCCAATATAAACAGCTTTCTTGTTTACTCCTCCTTCAATTAATAACTTATTCTGTCCTACGATATTATGATTTTGTGTCAAAATTAAAACTTCCGGCCCCATCATTACATTTGATCCAATTTTAATTTTGGCTGCAGCAATAATTTGACTACGATCACCAATACTAGAATTATCACTAATTGATATGTTTTTCATGTAAGATATCTTCGTTTTGGGCCTAATCGAGACATTTTCTCCCACATTATCAAATAATTTTCTAGCATAAAAATTTTTAATTCCTCTAAAACAACGTTCAATTCGACTAAGTCTATAAGGAACTTGAATGTTATTTAAAAAAATATATATTATCGCTGAAAAACATTTCATTCCAATGCCTCCTTTCCTTTTGAATCATCAATAACAAAATAGGCATATGCAATAGCTAAAATGCTACTTGACATTGCATTAACGAACACATGGCCCCCAAACATGCTATAAACAAACATAGTCAC
This sequence comes from Weissella koreensis KCTC 3621, assembly GCF_000277645.1. The sequence goes on from NZ_AKGG01000016.1 coordinate 145,297, forward strand.
CAGCATCCAACTAACACTATCTTTTGATCTATTCCAGAAATTTTTAAAACTTTCTTTGAAATAATTTATATACACTAAACAGCCAATCAGACCATAACTAAAATAAAAATCAAAAATATCCATTTCAGTAACGACCCGTCTCATCAAAACATTTTGTGGATTTGAATAATATCCAGTACCCAAAAAATGTATAAAGAAAAAATTACCAGATTGGATCATTTCATTGAAATTATCTCGCACAAAGTTTGATCGATTACTTGTAATAAATTGGACAATATTACCATCCATTTGTTGATAAAAATACATTCCTCGCGATACCAATCCATTTACCGAATTAGAAAGTGTTGGTATAATCGATGGCCATGCCAAAATCATAATAACTACAATGGTTATCAAAATATTTTTCTTAACTTTTGTTGATACTTTGTGATCTACAAGAGATCTTAAAATCAAAAAAGTAGGATAAACGATTCCGAAAATCATTCCAGTTTTCGTAGCAGTTAACAATAGAGAAATTAATACCGCAAGAAATAAAAATCCATTTACAATGATATTTCTACGATTTGCTATTTTGATATAGCTAAGAACTTCTTCGCCTAAAAACACCAATAATCCCATTAATATAGCTGATAACGAGTTGACTTCCACAAAGTAGCCTTTAAATCCAATACCTTCTTTAGCCGATAACAAACCACTACCTTGAACATCATAAGTAGCCAAACCACTTCCCATAAGAAATGGGATGAACATCATCAACGCATATAAAAAACTAATAATTGTAAGATACACTTTAATATCTTTCTGACTAATCAGACCTAAAAGATTAGCTTTATAAAAATATGCAAAGTATAGAAAAGACAACATAATTCTAGATAATGATTTTAAATCACTCAAAAAGGGAACTGATGAATGATAAATAACTAACATCTGCAATACAGCTATAGTCAAATAAGTAAGCAAAACGCCTATCATTTCAAACGTCTGCATGTATACAACATCACTAGACACAAACAAAAATAAAAGCACCACAAAAATCATTAAAATTCTATATACATCTGATACATGATGTCCTAAAAACACTCCATTTAAGGTCTCAATAATGGGCATGATACAAAATAATACCCCAATTATATAGACCATTTTTTTGTCATTTTGCATCAATAATATCCTTACTAATCATTTACGCCGAATTTTAGAATTTCAATTAAACTGATATAGCCTTTTAGTTCTCAAAATATCCGCCACTTGTTCAGGGAAAAACAATTTATTCCTCTTAAAAATAATTCGGACAATTATAAGGAAGTAAAAAACAAAAAATATCGTACTAGTTATCAGCATTAATTGCATTTTATTTATATTTCCTATTCGATAGGCTTGATCAGTTCCATTCAAAAGCTTACTTTTATTAGTCGTAATTAACTTTGGCAACTCATCTTGCGCCACTAACCCAAAAGCATTCACTATCTTAATGCTTTCATTTTTTGAATTATCTGCAACTTGAATCGTTACGATTTGAGAATCAGTATCTGTTAAAATTGTCAATTCTTTCTGCAGATCATGTGTACTACGATTAATGTTGCTACGCTTGAGATTATTATGGACTTTGTCCAAAATGATCTCATTTGTTAACAATTCTTTATACGTACTGACATATTTAAGATCCATTTGTGCATCATTAGTTTTTGGTGAAATAATCACCTGATTTGTCGCAATATATTGACTTGGTGAAATTTTTTCAACTATAAAAGTAGTAATTCCTCCTGAAATGATAGCTAACAATAATATATATACACTGTATTTTTTTAAAATAATTTTCAGGACACTTGTACCTAACTTTTCCATATTTACCATTTCTAATATGCCCCTCTTGGTCTAATCATTTGAACAATTGTTTTCAAGACGATCATAAGATCTAATCCAAAACTTCTTTGTGTAATATACTTAAAATCTAATTCAATCATTTCATCAAAACTCAATTCATTTCTTCCGCTAACTTGCCACAATCCTGAACATCCTGGCTTAACCCTAAGACGTTTTTTTTCACGCGATGAGTATTTTAGTACCTCATTTGGCAAAGGCGGACGAGGGCCAACCAAACTCATATCTCCAATCAAAACATTCACTAATTGGGGCAACTCATCTAAACTAGTTCTTCTTAAAAATTTGCCCACAGTTGTTACTCGCGGGTCATTTTTCATCTTAAACATGGCGCCCTTAACTTCATTTTTATCTTTTAGCTTTACTAGTTCTTTCTCCGCATCAACCTTCATGGATCTGAATTTATACATTTTAAATACGTTTCCATTTTTTCCAACTCTCATTTGTGAAAAAAATATATATCCTTTAGGGTCTTCAAATTTAATTGCTACCATAATAATTAAAAAGATAGGTGACAACACCAGCAATCCCAAGGCTGAGCATACAAGATCAAAACAACGCTTCTCAATTAAATATGCCCAATGATCCTTATCATTTCCCTCAATATACATGGTCGACCTATCCCTCATCTTTCAAAGGCAGGTAACGTTTAGACTTTCCAAACGAATAAATTCCCGAAAAACGATTTTTTTCACCATCCTGTGTATTAAAATCAGCATGGTTCATCTGGTTAAAATTAATTTTATCGGATACCGTGATAAAACTTTGATCCATCACCAAATCGAACAATCTATTATGATCAAGAGTCATGATCAACCAAATTTTAGGATTTTTATCATTCCACATCATACCGCTAACTAATTCATGTTTATCATATAGACCACTTGCATAGATCTTGCCAATATCTGAAATCCCTAATAGTTCAGTATTGGGTCTTACAAACTGTTTATAGATCTCAACGTCATTCAATTCTTTTTTTTGACTAGACAAGACCACCTTGTCTTTAGCCAAAATCCACCAAGGAAATTGTCCGGATGTATTCGGACTTACTACCCTATTGTCAATCATTAAATCTGGCTCATTAATTTTCTTATCAAACAAAAAAACATGAAATTCAACTAAAGAAAAAGCATCATTAATCTCAGTTTTTTCGAATTTAAAGTTAATTGATTGACTTTCCCCATAAGCACTAGAAATTAAAATCCGTTGTTCTTTTTTTCTAAAGCCTACAATATTCATACTAAAAAACACCCCCGCAATCCAACATCTACAAAATGTTCGTTTTATAGATGTGCTATTTTGGGTAAAAAAATATTTTTCACAAATATAAAAATATATTTATAAATTATAATTGTAAACGTATTGTATTTTTCAAGTACTTGCAGATAGCTATTTCATGGTGTAGAATATATTCTATAAAACGAACGTTTTATAGATGTGCTATTTGAAGATAAAATTAAAAAGAGTTCTATTATGACTTACGTCAGTAGAACTCTTTTTTTATAATTTAAAATTTATTCATTTTTTTCGTCTATTATTTATTCCGGATATTTTTATAATTTTATATATAGTTGATACACCTACATTAACTTGTTGCGCAATATCTACAACCGAAAAATCAGAATTACTATATAAATCTATAATTTGTTCCTTAGTACTTTGTGATAAAGCGGGGCGCCCTAGCTTTTTACCATTTAACCGTGCTTGTTCTAAGCCTTCCTTAGTACGTTGTCTGATTGTATTTAATTCAAATTCAGCAAAAGTTGCTAACATTTGATATTGCAAAACACCTACTGGAGTGGATGTATCAAATTGTTCTTTGATACTAACTACTTCTACGCCATTTTTATTTAAATCTTCTATAATTTGAATAGCTCGATTAGAATGACGACCCAAACGGTCCAATTTGTAAATATAAAATATTACATTATATACTTGCCTACTATAATCTTTTGACAGATCTATAGCTTTTTGCATTTGCTTTCTTTCATCAAGACTACCACTAACCTCTTCTTTAAAAATTGTTTTACAACCTGATTTTTTTAAAGCTCTCACTTGTAATTCCAAACCCAAGTTTTGCTTTTCAGCTAAAGACACACGAGCATAACCAATTCTTACGTATTTAGTCATCGTTTCTCCCCTTTACAATTAAAACAGCAGTGTATCTCTGAATAATTGTAGGCACACATACAAGAAATATACAAAAATATATTCTATAAATGCAATAATCAACATTTAAAACAAAAAAACAGTAGTAAATAGCGAAAATGGACTTCGCTGTTTACTACTGTTTTTGACATTATGCCTAATTTTTTAAGAACGGGAAGTACTTTAACCCAATTCTTTTATAATTGCATTTAATATGTACCCAGATGCGTGTCCGTCTCCGTATGGATTCTTTGCTGCTGCCATTTTATGATAAGACGCTGAATTGTCTAATAAATCTTTCATAGCATCTTTAACCTGACTAGCTTCAGTCCCAACTAATTTCAAGGTTCCAGCTGATACACCTTCTGGACGCTCAGTTGTCTCTCGCAAGACTAAAACTGGTTTTCCAAGTGATGGTGCCTCTTCTTGAACTCCCCCTGAATCTGTCATTATAAAGTAGCTTTGTGCTGCGATATTATGAAAGTCAATTACATCCATCGGCTCTACTAAATGAATTCTATCGTGCTCACCTAGCACTTCATGAGCCAATTTTTGAACAACGGGACTTAAATGTACAGGATAAACCACCTCTACATCGGTATATTGATCTACTACCTCACGAATAGCACCAAATACCCTTCGCATAGGATCTCCCTGATTTTCTCGTCGATGCATAGTTACCAAAATCATGCGGTTATCATCTTTTTTCAACTCATACGGATGATTAACATATTCTTCTTGAACTGTCTGTTTTAAAGCATCAATGGCCGTGTTACCTGTAACATAAATATGATCCTTTGAATGATTTTCTAACATCAAATTTTCTTTACTTAATGTCGTAGGGGCAAAATATATATCACTTAAAACGTCCGTCATTTGCCGATTCATTTCTTCAGGAAAAGGACTGTATTTATCCCATGTTCGTAGCCCCGCTTCAACATGACCAACCATTATTTGATGATAAAAAGCACTCAAACTAGCCGCGAAAGTCGTCGTCGTATCTCCATGTACTAAGATAATATTTGGGTGTTCTTTTTCTATTATAGGATCAAGATTAATCATTACGTTACTAGTAATTTGACTAAGAGATTGTTGCTTTTGCATAATATTTAGATCGTAATCTGGTTTTATTTTAAATATATTCAAAACTTGATCTAACATTTGACGATGTTGTGCCGTAATAACTGTAATCGCCTCAAAACGTTCCTGTTGTTGCTTTAAAGCTAAAATAATCGGAGCCATTTTAATTGCTTCCGGACGTGTCCCAAAAACAAACATAACTTTTATCTTATTCATAATTAATCCCTTTCTAACTACTTCGAGATTAACACGTTTTTTGTAGAACAAAAACTGTTTCGTTTATTGTAATAGTAATTTATAATCTCATATTTTATCTTATTTATTCTTAGGAACTAATACCTCTCGTTTATCATAAATATAATAAAAAGCATGACTATCATCTATCGAATTTAGTCATGCTTTTCATTATATTTTATCGACATTTAAGGTAGTATCGTCACTGATTGTGTATCAATAGCATTACCTGTTCCATCCAAGATACTTACAGATACAGCTTGACCTGTATTAGTAACCAAATTTCCAACGTAATATTTAAAGTTGCCATTTCCTGGCGTAATCCCAACGGTTGTTTGAGGAATTGCATCTATGTTGACCCTTACACTTACAGCATTATTTCCACTATAAGTGCCATAAATAAATCCGTCATTATTACTAATTGAGTATGGATTAATACTAGTAATTTCGTTATCATCATTGTGTTGCCCCTCATGAACTGTAACTTCCGTTGCAGGACTAGTTTCGGTTCCATTGGTCTCAACTAGATGTAAGATTTTATATGCCTTTTGAGGCTCAATAGTCACTTTAAACGTTTTGTCAGCGCCGACAAGTCCACGACCTATTTCATTTCCATTTTGATCGGTAACTATAATAGTATTCCCAATTTCATAACCTGTACCCTTAATGACAGTGTCAGTATCATATACAGTATCGGTAACCACCGGTGCTTTAATATCTACATTCTTATGTTTGACGATTGTCGAAGCTGCATCGCTCCAACCAACCCCTGTATTTTGTATAACATTGATGGTCACACCTACATTTTGCTTAGGAATTTCAATTTCATAAATTCCATTACTATCTACTGTTCCCTCACCAATGACTTCATCTCCAACCTTAACCTGTATCTTAGCTCCAGGTTCACCTTCTCCAGTAATAGTAGTATCTACGTCATATACATCCTCAACCGTAGGAATGCGATGTAGCAATCCCCAACCTGGATCTAATTGATGAGTTGGTAAAGTGTAACTAGTATTATATTTATTAACTATGTCCCAATTAATTACTGAATTTTTTTCAATCAAACCAGCATTGAATATGTAACTTGAATTGTTTTCTGCATCAGGAACTCGCATCCCTGTATCAGTGACCATTTGTCCTAAGTTAAAATTCAAATGAACATCAAACGTAGCTGAGAAAACCCAAGATTCATTTGGATTAATTACACGAATAGTTGCTCCACCATCTTCAACTCTAATATCATGTGAATCATAATTACTAGTAGTCCCATTATTGAACTGAAATGTACCAGAAACATAATTATTAAAACTAGGGTCATTAACTATTTCTTGTAATTCTTTTGGAACCGAGAAAACTGTTTCAGTCTGTTCGTTAACCCCTATTGAAACAATTGATTTACCAGTATAATGGAAATCTAATTCCCCTGTAGTAACACTGTTATTTCCTTGTAATTGCAATCCATTTGCACCAGATCCAGATACATTTAATGCTCCTGAAGTAACTACGCCTAATTCTTGAGGATCTTTTTCTATTTGTGTTGTTTTATTATCCTGTTCAGACGCAGATACATCACTAGCCCTTAATGCTGTTGTTGAAAAAAGTAATCCAATCACTAATCCGGTGGTTATTATTTGCTTTTTCATTAAACTATTCCTCCTGAATAAATAAGTTCAATCGACATCAACATTAAAAACTGATTAAAATTAAATAAGTTTTTACATTCATATGTTAACGCTTTCACAAGTGTTCGTCAACATTTTTATTCATTAAAATCTATTATGTAAATCTAAAACACCTTCCTTTAACCCTATATCTTAAAAAAAGATAATACATTTTTTATTTTATATTTCTATAAAAATACAATAATTGTGAAAATAAAGACTTAAATATAAATAAAAAGAACCTAAACAAAACTTGTTAGATCCTTTTTATTTATTGTTAAATATTATTTTCAACTCCTGGAACTTTAAACTCTAAATCAGGCGATAGATAATCAAAATCCAATCCCGGCTTAGCATTCAAGTCCCAACTAGCACGCTCTCCATGACGATAAGCAATGTCTCCGGCTGCCCCGATCATTGCAGCGTTATCTCCTGCTAATTGCAATGGGACTTTGACTAGACGTGTGTGTGTAAATTCCGTCAGCAACTGATCAAGGCCATCACGTAGTCCTTGATTAGCCGCAACTCCGCCTGCCACAATTAGCATTTTTACTGGATAAGTTTTTAAGGCCTGACGTGTTTTCGTTAGTAAAATATCTAACACCGCCATTTGAAAACTAGTAGCTAGATTAATCAAATTCAATTCTTCATCACGTTGATCAGCATTGTGCTTTAAATTAATAACTGCACTCTTAAGACCTGAAAAACTAAAATCTAATTTTCCATCATTCATCAAAGCCCGTGGAAGTTTATATTCATCTGTCCCTTGATGCGCCATTTCGTCAATCTTTTTACCAGCTGGATAAGGCAAACCCATCGTGCGCCCAACTTTATCATATGATTCACCAACTGCGTCATCCCGAGTATCACCAACAACCACATATTCATATTCAGATTCCATCAGAACAAATTCAGTATGCCCACCAGAAACCATCAAAGCGAGAGCTGGATATTGAATTGGTTCCACAAATTGCGCAGCTGAAATATGCCCAGCCATATGCACAACAGGCACCAAGGGTAATCCGTGTGCCCAAGCAATTGTTTTCGCAGCAGTTACTCCAATTAACAAAGCCCCTACCAATCCAGGACCATATGTTACAGCAACTGCAGTTAGATCATCATACGTTAATTTAGCATCTGTTAAAGCAGCATCAACTAACAGGGTGATTTGCTCAATATGATGTCGACTAGCTACTTCAGGAACAATCCCCCCAAAGCGTTGGTGACTTTTAATTTGTGTCGCAATTTCTAAACTAAGGATTTCGTTCCCATTCTTAACAATTGCCACACTCGTTTCATCAGCACTTGATTCAAAAGCTAAGATAATTCGATCAGTCATCTTCTATTCTCCCCATCCATTAATTTTTAAATCCATCAATTGAGCCGCTTCTACTGGATTTTGATAATAATTTTCACGTATATAATAAGTCTCAAAGCCTAAATGATGATATAATTTTTGCGCCTTTTGATTTGAAGCTCTAACCTCTAACAAAATTCTGAGAGGTTGTTTAAATTGATCCAAACATCTCATCATTAATGATCGCCCAATTCCTTGTTGCTGCCAATCAGGTGCTACTGCCACATTTGTAATTGATAATTCATCTAAAACCAGACTAGCACTAACATAAGCAATTAATTTACCATCTATCCGTCCACCAAAATACCACGCCGTTGGTTGGGATAAGTCCGCAGCAAAAACCGCTTTCGACCAACCATGCCCTTGATAACTTTGCTTAGTCAAATCAAAAACCTCATCCACTTGTAGTACGTTAGTCCATTCCACTGCTAAAGTCATTTAGCCGCACCGCCCACTTTAACCATCATTTCTAACGCTGCTTCATGATCATCATAATAATCAGGATGTTGTCGAATCACGTTAAAATTAAGCTTTTCATATAAGTTTTGAGCTATAACATTATCCTCACGAACCTCCAGGGTCACTCGCTCAAAATGATGTTGTACAGACAAAGACATAACATAGGCCAATAGCGCTTTAGCCAGACCTCGATTTTGCCATTGTGGATGCACAGCAATGTTCGTAATATGTGTAGTCTTTTTACCAGCCGCAAAATTAGCCCCAATATAAGCTAAGGCCGAACCCGTTTCTTTAGCTCGTAAAACCAAATATAAACGTTCATTCGTCCTGATCACTTCATCTTCAAAAACTTCTAATGGCCATGGTGTACTACCTTCATAAGCAGCTTCTTCGATATCAAACATATCAACAGCATCATTTAACTGCGCCACCATTAGACTATATTCTTGCCCACCAATTGTCATCGTTTGAACAAAATTTTGAACTTCCACCGGTAAAGTCGAACTTTGTTTACGAGACCACCATTTATTTAATCTTTTCAACATAATCTTTATTCTCTACATTCGGATGTAAGGCTTGCCAATCTGCTTCAGCTTGAGTGACACGTAAATAATTCGGATTAAAATTATGTATTTCTACAGAATCACGTAAAGGTGTAACATTCTGAGCTAAGTTAAACATATTAGTTGCATGTGGTAAATTATCTGTTGCAAATTTGGCTTGAGGAACCTTACTTTGAAGCATCTCTTTAAACTTATGATATTCACCCACATAAACTACTGGTTGATCACCGACCGCTAATGGTAAATCATAAATTGAACTATGACGATCAGATTCTACCATCATTAATTGCCCCGCTTGCCAACGATATTGTCCTGTATATACATTCTCATTTCGGGCGTCCATCATCGGAATAATCAATGTATTATCATCCAAAACATTAGATGCTAACAAAGCTAATCCAGAAATACCTCTCAACTCCAACTGAAGCGTAAAAGCCAAAGTTTTAGCCGTCGTTACTGCTAGGCGTAATCCTGTATATGAGCCAGGTCCTTGACTAACAATTACTTGATCTAGATTTTGAGGGGTCCAATTTTGGTTCTGTAATAATTGATCAATAGCTGACATTAATTTTTCTGAATGATTTCTAGTTGAATCCATTTCTAGTTGTTCTAATAAGACTCCATCTTTAAAAACAGCCGCCGTCAAGGGCTGATTTGATGTATCAAACGCAATTGTTTTCAATCTTCTTCTCCTTATTTTTGCACTGTCTTAGTTCCACCAGCATCCCCATTGGCCCCTTCTTCAGTTCCAGGATTAAACCAATCGGCCCGGGCATTCGTATTTTGTACTTTTAAATTAAAATACCCTACTATCTTATCTGGTGCTTGTTCCCACGTGTAAGACTTAGTTAAATCAGCCTGAGTTATAATTCGCTTACTAATCGTTGGAAAGAGACAACTTACAATTGTTAATGTTGATTTTTCCGTTGGTGCTAATACATCAGACGCAGTTTCTTCTTTAGCGACTTGATTAGTAATTGTATAGCGATAAATCCCTTTTTCATTAGCCATATAGACAAATTGACCATTTAACCAGTCAGACTCACCCAACTGACCATTCACTAAGTAAGGCGCGTCATTATTTAAATCTTCTTGCAGACCACTAAATCCTGTTTTACCGTCATTAAAATTATGAGCAGCCAACCCATAGTTACCTTGTCCCATAACTGGAATATTTTTACCTAGTGGATCTTGAGCATAACGATTGGCATAATCGGCCCCTAAATTCAAACCGTCAACTGAATATGCATCATTATAGATAGGCAAAAGAATGGCCTGCGATGGAATTGCAACAAATCCAACTTTTTCAAATTTGTCAGTTTTATTTTGATCACGCATCACCATTTTTTTAATTTGTGTTCGATCAACTTTGATTACAGCTTTTTTTTGAACCTGCTTAGATTCATATTGATTACGATGCTGAGCCACCCACGCCTGCACATCAAAGATGTCTGCATTATAGGCTGTTACACCAACTCCCCCAACTATCAATAAAATAGCCGTTGTTAAAACAAAGGTTGTTTTCCTATGTAATAATTTTTGAATTGAAGTGATAATTAACGCAACAACCAAAATAGCAATTAGTGGAATAATTAAATCGGTCCAATTATATTGTGTACCCGCGATCGTTTGGTTCATCTACTGAATCTCCATAATTTTTATTCATAATTTTAAAAAACTATTCTTATTATATCTTTATCACTAATAAGTTACAAACCATTTCCTGCATTGGCATTCCCCGTGTTATAAACTAAAAAAGAAGCTGAAACAAAATAGTTCCAACTTCTTTATCAAAATGTTATATAGCACTCTTATTTTAATTTTAAATTTCTTGAGCAAAGTCAGAAGGCTTATACAACTTTAAATACTTTGTCAAAATGAAGTCAACCACAAATCCCACGATAATTGGAACAACGAAGAAGACAACAATTGAAATCATTGGGTTAACATAGTTAGTAATCCATTGTGCATCAGCGGCGTCTTTCGCAACTGATTGAATAGGTGTAACCATTCCAATCCAACCAAATCCAGCTGAAGTAGGGGTTCCTTGAACATTGAACAATGCAACTGGAATTCCTGAAATTGCAGCTGTGATTAAGAATGAAATCATTGTTGCTGGCTTAGCAAACACTGAAGGCATCATTCCCTTCATCGCTCCCAAGAAGATGGCAACTGATGTTCCCTTCTTATTAACCTTAATTGAGTTAATCAATAGGACAACAGTAGTTGCAATAACTCCAACTCCAGCTGCACCAGAACCCAAACCAGCTAATGAAATAGCCAAGGCAATTCCAACCGTTGAAACTGGGGTAATGATAATAATTGAGAAAGCCATTGCAATCAACATTGCCATAGGAACTGGTTGTAATGTTGTAAATGTCTCAACAATGTTTCCAATCCAAGTTGTCACATCTCCAACATAAGGAGCGATTGCTTTTCCAATCAATCCGACTCCTCCACCAACAACGATCGGTGTCAAGATGATAGCAACAGCTCCGAATCCCCATAGGTACTTAGCAATTAACCAAATCACTAAGACACCGATGGCTGCAACGATCATTGCATTAATAACATCGCCGGCTCCAGACGTCATATAAACCGTTGCAGGAACTTTTGAAGCAACTCCTGTTACAGGATTAACAAATCCTTTAGGTGCCGTAGCCCACTTAGTAGCACCTGAAGCAGCAGCCACAGCAATTCCTAATGTTCCAACATCCAATGGCTTCATGTTAAATTGCAAAGCAACACATACCCCAATCAAAAGCGGAATAAATGAAGTGAACAAAACCAAAATAGCATTTAAATCAGTAGCCCAGTTCGTAACTCCTGGCGTGATAAATAATTTTAAAATATATTTCAAAACAGCGGATGGTAGCACCCCAATCAAAATTCCTTGGGCTGATCCACTCAAAATTTTAAAGAAAAAATCTTTTACTTTTAGTTGATAACTTCCATCAAAATAATTCATAATCCTATTCTCCAATATAAAAAGACGCCGAGATTCCATAATCATAACAGATTCGAATGTAACAACTTACTTAGTTATCTATCAATATCGGTCATAAAAGAACGGCTTAGCGTCTTATTAATGTCTACATGAATTTATAAAAAACAATCTTAGTATTCAACAGCGATGCTAGGAACTTCACCATTGATGAAATCCAAGCTAGCTGAAAGTGATTGTGTAACCATTTCATAAACGGCCTTAGTTGTATAGAAGGCAGTATGTGGGGTTACAAGTACGTTTTCGCGTGAGATCAAGTCAGCGATACGAGCATCTGGGAATTCTTTGTTTTCCCAATCTTCATTGAACAATCCAACTTCATCTTCATAAACGTCGATTGCCAAATCAGAAATCTTACCTGAATTCAAACCATCAATAACTGCATCAGTATCAATCAAGTTTCCACGTGAGCAGTTAACGATAACAACGCCGTCTTTCATCTTAGCGATTGATTCAGCATTGATCATCTTATCGTTTGCTGGAACACCAGGAACGTACAATGAGATAACATCAGCTTGTGCGTACAATTCATCCAATGTATCAACATACAAACCTTGTGCTTCAACTTCATCGTTTTTGTACAAGTCATATGCCACAATCTTAGCACCGAAACCTTGAGCAATCTTCATTGCAACACGGCCGATATGACCGGTTCCGATAATTCCGATCGTTTGCATACGCATTTCACGACCAATTGTTGGAGCCCAACGTAAGTCATGGCGAGCAATCTTAGCATCCAAAGCCTTAGTCCGACGTAGCAAACGTGACATTTGGATCATTGAGTGTTCAGCGATTGCATTTGGTGAGTAAACTGGAACGTTTGAAATGCTGAAGCCAAATTCGCGAGCAGCTTCCAAATCAATATTATCGATTCCAACGTTACGCAATGACATCTTGTTGATTCCAACTTCATGCAAAGCAGCCAAAGTTTCACGAGTATAATCTAATTGTTGATAAACATCAACTGCATCGTAGCCTTCAGCCATCTTAGCAGTTTCAGCATCTAATAGTTGATCAGTAAAATCAACTGTTACTTCTGGGTTTTCTTCGCGCCATTGGTTCAACGCTGGAATTTCATCATCACGAATTCCGTATGCAAAAATCTTTGCCATAATTCTATATATCCCCTTTTTTATCTAAATTTAAACAAAGCAATTGTGTTCTGAAAAGGTCATGTGAAACTACATACACTCTTCTACATAATAATTTTAACGCATCTAAGCTTTTTATTCAATTATATTAGCGATTTCAGCAATCATTTTACATTCTTCTTATAAAAATATGAAAGTTTATTGCAATTATTTAATCTTTCGCCCTTTAAATATTAAAATTTAACAGCCTGCTCAGGGACTTGTCCTTGTGTATAAGCCAATCCAGCGTCTAATGATTGTTCAACCATTTCTTCTGAAGCCGTCCAAGTATAAAAGGCCGTATGTGGTGAAACAATCACATTATCACGGGTTATTAAATTCGCAACTCGTTGATCAGGGAACTCTTTCCCAGTCCAATCAACATTAAACAATCCGCCCTCGTCTTCATAAGTGTCCATCGCAAATCCATCAATTTTACCTTGATCTAACCCGGAAATCACAGCATCCGTGTCCACCAAATTACCACGACCAGCATTAACGATGACAACCTTATCGCGCATTTTTGCTATAGCATTTTCATCAATCATATGATGGTTTTCTGGTAATCCTGGAACATGCAAAGAAATACCATCAGCTTGTTCAAACAATTCATCAAGGGTATCGACATAAAGTCCCGCTGCCTCAATTTCAGGATTATGGAACTTATCATAAGCAATTACTTTAGCCCCAAACCCTTGGGCAATTTGAATAGCAACCCGACCAATATTTCCAGTTCCCACAATTCCTATCGTCTGTTTACGAACTTCACGTCCAATTGTTGGTGCCCAAGCTAAATTGTGATTATAAACTTTAATATCCATTTGCTTCATATGCCGGAATAAACGTGACATCTGAATCATTGCATGTTCAGCAATTGCATTTGGCGAGTAACGTGGAACATTTGACACACTAAATTGATATTTCTTTAAAACATCAAAATCAAGGTCATCTGTTCCAACATTTCGTAGTGTCAAAATATTAATCCCTAGGTCATGTAATTGGCTTAACGTTTCTTCACCTACCGGAATTCCAGCTTGTAAAATATTAACAACATCATAACCTTCTGCCATTTTAGCAGTTTGAGGTGTCAGTAACTCACTGGTAGTATGCACCTGAACCTCCGGATGCTTAGTCATCCAAACATCTACTGCAACCTGTTCATCTTCTCGAATTCCAAAAGCAATAATTTTCATATTATTTGGCTCCCTTATCTTGTGCTGAATACAATAAAATCTTCTAACCTTAATTTTAACAGATTATCCAGCAATCAAAACTTTTCAACTCAAAATTAGTCTATAAATATTTAAATTAATAGGTCTTTACTTTTAATTCAATTCTTTTATAGCGCTTAACCGAACTCATTAAAAAAAAGCAGAATGAAATTCTCTGCTTTCCTTTTTAACGAATAAATTAATAGATCATCAATTATCTAATTGACGGCGATCTGATCGCCATTAGTCTACTAAAATTAAATCTTCTTTCGTTGCTTCTTTCAATATGAATTGTTTTGTTTTATTACGATCGTTTAAATAATTAACTTGTTGCCGGTGTCGGGCACGGTATCGTTGATTAGCGACCCGTTGTGCTTCCTTTGGATCGTCATATTTCCTAGGTCGGCCCCGATGCTTAATTTCACTCAACATAAAATCACCTTTCCTAAATTGGGCTAATTTATATATATTCACAACCTTACAATATTTATTGTAAAGCCTTTATTAAATAAAATTCACCAATTAGTTACATAAAAATGTTAAAAAATAAGTTGATTTTACGTAACATTCGTAACGTTTATGTTTTTTTAATATATTTATACAAAAAAAAAGATCAATTAATTCATTTAAAAACGAACTAATTGATCTTTTTAATTTTGAAATTAAACTTCAGGCTTAATTATATCAGCACCAAAGTATGGGCGTAGAACGGTTGGAACTGTAACCGTTCCATCTGCATTTTGGTAATTTTCCAAAATGGCTGCTACAGCCCGGCCAACAGCTAATCCAGATCCATTCAAAGTATGGATATATTGAAGCTTACCATCATCATCTCGATATTGAATCTTAGCGCGACGTGCTTGGAATGCTTCAGTATTTGAAATTGAAGAAATTTCACGATAAAGATTTTGTTCAGGCATCCAAACTTCTAAGTCATGCGTTTTGGCAGCTGAGAAGCCCATGTCTCCGGTTGACAGTGTCAAAACATGATATGGCAATTCCAACTTTCGAAGAATGTTTTCTGCATCTTTTGTCATTTCTTCCAATGCTTGATATGATTGCTCGGGTTTTGTGAACTTAACCATTTCAACCTTGTTGAATTGGTGCATGCGAATTAAACCACGTGTATCTCGCCCTGCAGATCCAGCTTCTTGGCGGAAAGAAGGTGATAGTGCCGTTACTGAGATGGGTAACTTGTCTGCATCAATAACTTCTTCACGATAATAATTAGTCAAAGGTACTTCCGCAGTTGGAATTAAGGTCATGTCTGAATTAGTTCCAACACGGTAAGCATCGTCTTTAAATTTAGGATATTGACCAGTTCCATACATAGCATCATCTTTAACCATGTAAGGCGTAATCATTTCGGTATAACCTTCTTTTTGATGCTCATCTAGCATAAAGTTATAAATCGCCCGTTCAAGTCGGGCTCCTTGACCAACATAGTAAACAAACCGTGCCCCAGAAACCTTAGCTCCTCGTTCCCAATCTAAAATACCAAGGTCTTCCCCAATCTCATAGTGAGCCTTAGGTGTGAAATCAAATTGACGAACCTCACCCCATTTATACTCTTCACGATTAGAATCTTCATTAGGTCCAACTGGAATGGTTGCCTCTGGCAAGTTAGGAAAGTGTAAAACCCGATCATTTAATTCAGACTCAATTGCAAGAATTTGATCATCTAATTCTTTAATACTTTTTGAAACATGCTGCATTTCTGCAATTACGGCACTGGCATCTTCTTTAGCTCGCTTCTTTTGTCCAATTTCATCAGAAACCTTGTTACGGCGTGCTTTCATCTCCTCAGATTGAACTAATAAGTCCCGGCGTTTCGTATCAGCAGCTAGATAGGCATCAACATCCTCAGCTGCAACTCCTCGACCTGCTAAGCGTTCCTTAGCTTCGTCTGCATTATTTCGTAAATATTTAATATCCAACATATCTTAATCCTCAACTTTTAATGTCTTAATTTCATTATCAATGAGTTGGAAAACCTTTTCTAAATCATCTGGATGTTCAATAAAGTCCAAATTATCACCATCAATCATTAATTTTGGTGATGCTGAATATTGATCAAACCATTCTGTATAACGTTTTGTTAATTCTTGATAGTACTCATACAACGAAGGATCTTGATCAATTTGTTCAAATGAACGCCCTCTTTTTTGAATCCGACTTAACATTGTTTCAAATGAAACTTTCACGTAGATCAATAGATCAGGATTTTTAATAACGGCATCTTCAGATTCATCAACTTGTTCCATCATATTATGTAATAGATCTCGATAAATTTCAGCTTCTGTTTGAGTAGCCCGATCCAAATCGGCATTCAATTGAAATAGTAATTGGTCTTCAAAGATAGATCGATCAATGATATTTAAATGCGATCCTTGAGCATCTTTAATGTTTTCTAGACGCTTATTTAAAAAATAATTTTGTAGCAAAAAACCATACTTCTGTGGATTTTCATAAAATAATGGCAAAATTGGATTATCATCAACCGATTCATAATAAGCCTGTGAACCGAGATGTTCAGCCAAAAGCGTTGCCAGGCTGGTTTTACCCGCCCCAATAGTTCCTGATAATACAATCATAATTTAAGCTCATCCTCTACTTTTTTCTAACACTAATCTTACCAAAAAATAGCTCAATATGCGAATGCAAAACGATACATTTTTATAAAAACACTTACTTAAAAAATTTGTCCATTCCTATTAAATCAAGCGATCAACTGATATTTTTTTAGTCAAAAAAAGGCCAGAACAAAACGTTCTAACCTTTTTTAAAGGAATTCAAAAAATTATTTTTAAAACCCTTATTTTTAAAAATTGATAATTATAAATAATTCATAACTACCCATTTTTTCATCTGACTAGCGTTATTGCACTGAAGCAGCGTGGATTCTAGTGACTGCTCGACGCAAGGCTAATTGCGCGCGCTTCACTTCACGTTCATCTTCAGCTGATTGCAAAACGCGCTCAGCACGTTCACGGGCTGATTCAGCTCGGGCAACATCAATTTCAGCAGCACGTTCAGATGAATCTGCCACAATTGTCAGCATATTATCTGAAAATTCTGCAAATCCACCATTTACGGCCAAACGTTCACGTTTACCTGAATCATCATCCTTAACCCGAATCTCACTGATTTCCAATGAGGCAACAACTGGAACGTGATTTGCCATGATACCTAGCTCACCACCGGTTGTGTGTAACACAACAAGTGTGGCGGTATCATATTCAAAGACCACGCCATTTGGTGTCACGATGGATACCTTAAAGCTGTGTTCATTCATGGCAATACCCCATTAATTCAATGTCTTGGCTTTTTCAACTGCCATTTCAACGGCTCCAACATTTCGGAAGGCTTCTTCAGGAAGATCATCATACTTTCCATCCAAAATTTCCTTGAAACTGCGAACAGTTTCTTCAACAGGAACATATTGTCCTGCCAAACCAGTAAATGTCTCCGCAACAGAGAATGGTTGTGACAAGAAGAATTGGATTCGACGGGCACGGTTAACCGTGGTCTTCTCTTCATCTGAAAGTTCATCCATTCCCAAAATTGAAATGATATCTTGCAATTCGCGATAACGTTGCAAAGTTTGTTGAACTTCAACAGCAACTTGATAGTGCTCTTGTCCAACAATTTCAGGCGTCAAAGCAGTTGACGTTGATGCCAATGGATCAACGGCAGGATAGATTCCTTGTTGCGTCAAAGAACGCTCCAAGTTAGTTGTGGCATCCAAGTGCGCGAAAGTCGTTGCTGGCGCAGGGTCAGTATAGTCATCGGCAGGCACATAAACAGCCTGAATTGATGTAACTGATCCCTTTTGCGTTGACGTAATTCGCTCTTGAAGTTGTCCCATTTCAGTTGCCAAAGTTGGTTGGTAACCAACGGCAGATGGAATCCGACCCAAAAGGGCAGAAACTTCAGATCCAGCTTGTGTGAATCGGAAAATGTTGTCAATAAACAACAAAACATCTTGGCCATTGATATCACGGAAATGTTCCGCAATTGTCAAACCAGTTAAGGCAACCCGCATACGGGCTCCAGGAGGCTCATTCATTTGTCCGTAAACCATAGCGGTTTGCTTCAAAACTCCTGAATCCATCATTTCGTGATACATGTCATTACCTTCTCGGGTACGTTCCCCAACTCCAGTAAAGACAGAAATACCATTGTGTCCTTGCGCGATATTGTGAATCAACTCTTGAATCAAGACCGTCTTACCAACTCCGGCTCCCCCGAACAACCCAATCTTTCCTCCACGAACATATGGAGCAAGTAGGTCAATCACTTTGATTCCTGTTTCCAAGATCTCAGTAGATGTTTTTAATTGGTCATAAGCTGGTGATGCACGATGGATTGGATCACGTTGAACATCCGCCCCAATTTTTTCACCATTATCAATTGTGTCACCCAACACGTTAAAGACACGACCCAACGTTACTTCACCGACAGGGACTGAGATTGGTTCCCCAGTATCCTCCACTGCCATACCACGTTGTAAGCCGTCAGATGAGTCCATGGCAATCGTCCGAACAACTCCGTCACCGAGGGCCAAAGAAACCTCAACAGTCAAATTACCCGCTTCACCACGATCGATGATTAAGGCGTTATTGATGTCAGGAATTTGGCTATCTAATGGGAATTGAACGTCAACGACTGGTCCAATGACTTGTACAACTCGTCCGGTACTCATTGTCGTTATCCTTCCTTTTTCTAAACAAATTCTATAGTAGAATGTGCCCTACTATTCAAGGGCTGCCATTCCACCAGTAATTTCAGTAATTTCAGTCGTAATTGCACTCTGACGCGCACGATTAAATTGTAAGTCTAACTTATCAATAATATCCTTCGCATTATCAGTGGCTGAAGACATCGCTGTTGATGATGCCGCATGCTCGGCCGTTTTAGCATCTAAGATTGCTCCATAGATTAGGCTTTGTGCATATTGTGGCAAAATAACTTGCAAAATAGCTTCCGCTGATGGTTCCACGTCATATTCTGCGTGGTAGCCAGTTGATTCATTTGGATCAACCATGCCATCAGTTGATACTGGTAACATTTTTTCAGCTCGGAATTCATTTGAAATCCGAGTGACGAAGTGATTATAGACAACTGTTAACTCATCAAATACAGCATTGTCGTACATTTCGGTTACTGTTGACACAATGTCGCGGATCCCATTAAAAGTGGGAACGTCCGCCACATTAGTATATTCATAAGCTAACTTGTAACCACGCTTTTTAAGAAAATCAGCACCATTACCTCCCACAACCAAAAACTCGATTTGTTCGGGCTTAAGATCACGTTCTTTAATGATTGACATCAATCCTTTTAGCAAGGTTGAGTTATAACCGCCAACTAAACCACGATCAGACGTAATAACTAAGAAACCGACTTTCTTAATTTCACGTTGTTCCAGCAAAGTTCCTGCTGAATTAGCCAGATTAGCTTGCGCAATATGGGAAACCATATCATGTAAGCGATCAGAGTAATCATGATATGATCCACCCTGACGTTGAATTTGGCTTAATTTAGCTGTTGAAACCATTTGCATCGCTGATGTAATTTGGCGCGTCTTTTTCGTTGAGGCAATACGGCGTTGAATGTCTTGCAAAGAAGCTGCCATTTCGCCCCTCCTCTACTTATTTCTCTGCATTATCGCTGGCGCTAAAAGTTGCCTTGAAGTTTTCAATCGCTGCATTCATTGCATCGGTATCAGGCAAATTCTTAGTTTCAACAACAGTTTGCAACAATTCATTATTAGTTGAACGAACGGCTTGAATCAATTCTGTTTCAAATCGCATAATATCATCAACCGCAACATCATCCATGTAACCATGAGATAGAGCATATAATGACAAAACTTGTTCTTCAACAGGCATTGGTTGATGCAAAGGTTGCTTCAACAATTCAACAGTACGACGTCCTCGAGCCAACTTAGATTGCGTTGCAGCATCCAAATCAGATCCGAATTGAGAGAAAGCTTCCAATTCCTTATATGATGAAAGATCCAAACGCAAAGTTCCGGCAACCTTCTTCATAGCCTTAATTTGCGCGTCTCCTCCGACACGAGAAACCGAAGTTCCAGCATCAATCGCAGGACGATTACCAGAATAGAATTGGTCAGAATCCAAGAAGATCTGTCCATCCGTAATTGAGATAACGTTCGTTGGGATATAAGCTGAAACGTCTCCAGCTTGTGTTTCAATGATTGGCAAAGCCGTCATTGATCCACCACCAAGTTCATCACTCAACTTTGCAGCACGTTCTAGCAAACGTGAGTGCAAGTAGAAGACATCACCAGGATAAGCTTCACGTCCAGGCGGACGACGAAGAATCAATGACAGCTCACGGTATGCCGTTGCTTGCTTTGATAGATCATCATAAACAATCAAGACATGCTTTCCGTTGTACATAAATTCTTCACCCATTGCAGCACCAGCATAAGGTGCTAAGTACAATAGGGGTGCTGGTTCTGATGGTCCAGCAGTAACAACGATCGTGTAATCCAAGGCTCCCATTGCACGCAATGTTTCAACTTGGGTCCGGACAGTTGAGTCCTTTTGACCAATCGCAACGTATACAACGATGATATTTTGATCCTTTTGGTTCAAAATAGCATCAATCGCAACAGAAGTCTTACCAGTCTTACGATCTCCAATGATCAATTCTCGTTGTCCACGTCCGATTGGAACTAATGCGTCGACCGCTTTCAAACCAGTTTGAAGTGGTTCAAAAACAGACTTACGTTCCATAACACCGGGTGCTTTAACTTCAATAGGGCGCGTCTTGTTTGTGTTAATTGGGCCCATTCCATCAACGGGTTGTCCCAATGCATTAACAACACGGCCAATCATTTCCTCACCAACTGGCACTTCCATGATTTTACCCGTACGCTTGACAATGTCGCCTTCACGGATTCCATCAAATTCACCTAGAACAATGATACCAACATCATTTGATTCCAAGTTTTGTGCCATTCCAAACACACCATTTGCGAATTCAACCAATTCACCGGCCATTGCGTTTTCCAAACCAGTAACCCGGGCGATTCCATCACCAACATAGGTTACGGTTCCAGTTTCTTGGACCGTCAATTCTGATTCGTAATTAGCGAGTTGGGCTTTGATGAGTGAACTGATTTCTTCAGCTTTAATGCTCATTTCAGCAGTTCCTCTTTCTTACGTTTGTGCAGTTGCACTGATATTATTTGATAATTAATGGACGATACTTTGGCGAATAGCAGCTAACTTAGTTGCTAATGACCCGTCCACAATTTGGTTGTTAGCAGAAATAATTACCCCACCTAATAATGAGGGATCAATCGTTTGTTCCAAGTCAACCGTCTTCGCACCAAAGCGCTTAACGATAACTTGCTTCAGACGATCAATCTGATCGGCATCCAACTCAACCACTGTCTTCACTTCAGCAGTCATATGACCAATTGAACGATAGACAAGGATTTGATATTCTTGCACAATCTGTGGTAATAAATCAAACCTTTGATAATCAAATGACATATTAACTAAATTAGTAACTAATTGTGAAGCAGGCTCTGTTAAAGTCTTTAAAACTTCTCGCTTAGCTGACTCATTAATGTTTTTAGCATTGATTACCTTTTCCAAATTAGGATTAGCTTGTAATACTTTAGTGAGTTCTTGCAATTCAGCAAGTGTCTCAGTATCACTATTTTGGTCATGAGATAATTCGAACAAAGCAGTCGCATATCGTTGCGCGATAATCGCGTTTTTTAATGCCATTACTTTGCCTCTAACTCTCCGATGTAAGCATCAATTAATGCTTTTTGATCATCTAATTTCAGTTCTTTTTGGATAATTTTTTGTGCAATTGAAACTGATAATTCAGCAACATCATTCTTAACACTTGCCATTGCTTCAGTACGCTCTTGCGCAATTTCAGCATTTGCTTTGATCTTCAATGAACTAGCGTTTTCACGCGCTTCATCTAGAATTTCATCGCTCCGCTTTGAAGCAGTGTCTTTAGCACTATTAATGATAGTTGTTGCTTGTGATTGTGTGGCTTGTAATTCTTCAGAACGTTGTGACTTCAACTTTGCAGCTTCTGTCTTATCGTTTTCTGCAGAATCAAGGTCGTTAGCAATCTTATCAGCACGATCTTGCATCATCTTTGTTACAGGCTTCCATGCAAATTTTCCTACAAAAAGTAGTAAAACAATGAAAGATAGTAGAACAAAGACCATATCACCCAAAGCCAACTGCTCACTGGCATTAACCAGTAAAATTCCATTTAACATGTGGTTGGCTCCTCTCTATTTTTGCCGCTAAAATTACTTTGAAAGCAACATCAATGAGATAACGAAAGCCAAGATAGGAACGGCTTCGATCAAAGCGACTCCAACGAACATGTTTGTACGTAACTTTCCTTCTAGTTCAGGTTGACGTGATGTTCCTTCGATCATCGCAGCAATAACACGTCCGTTACCAATACCGGTACCGATAGCGGCACCAGCTGCAGCAATACCTGCACCAATAGTAGCAATATGACCAGTCATAGTATAAATTCCTCCGAATTAATAAAATAAAAAAAAATATTTATTCAGCGATAGCATGTTCAGACGTATAGATCGACAACAATGTGACGAAGATAAAGGCCTGAATACCACCGATGAATAATGAGAACGCTTGCCAAATCATTGACAAGATAAATGCAGGAACTATAGTGAGTCCCAGGTGGGATGGATTACCAAAATTAGTAATCAACATCAAGAGCATTTCACCGGCCATGATATTACCATATAAACGTAATGCCAAAGTCAAATAATTAGTGAATTGCTCGAAAATATTAATTGGGAGCAATGCCGGCATTGGGCTCAAGAAAGTTGTTTTAAAGTAACCCTTGAAGCCTAGCTTATTTACTCCGACAAAGTTTGCTAAGCCAATAACAAGCAATGCCAATCCCATCGTAACAATTGGGTTCGCAGTTGGAGACTTCACATACGTGACATCACCAAAGGCAACCTGAATTGCTAGACCCATTTCGTTTGAAATCAAAATAAATAAGAATAGCGTAAACGCTATTAATTTAAGTTCATTTCCAATTGAACGGGGCAAAGAACTGTCCACAATTCCATTTGTAAAGTCAATCATCCATTCAAGCACATTTTGCTTCTTACCTGGCTTCATTGTCAAACGTCTTGACAAAAAGAAGACAAGGAAGAATACCAAAAGTGCCGCAATCACAGTTGAAATTACAACAGGCCAATCAAAAGTTAAGCCCAGCATTTGAAATGTGGTAGACTTTTCGTCCAAAAAACTCACCTCTTTCCTTTCATAATTTTTTCGGTTACTGCAGGGGAGCAATTACCGTTTTTAGTATTTACCAATCCTATTTTACTCCATTCAAACCATTTTTCAACGGAAAATAACATCAATTTTTTGTTAATTTTTGAATTACTTTCCTATGTTGTCTAATAATTTCACTTTTTACCAACTTAAACCCTCGTATCACTCTCTTTTGACATAACATATATAATTTTTATTCAGATTCATAGTATGTGCTTATTTTAATTAAATGGAAATTAAAAGGACCTGAATAGCTTTTTAGCTACTCAGATCCTTAGATTAAATTCATAATAAATGCAAATTCGAATTAACGAGTTCCAAATAAACGGTCACCCGCATCACCCAAACCAGGTACAATATAACCTTCTTCGTTTAGCTCATCATCAAGACCAGCTGTGAAAATATCAACGTCTGGATGTGCAGCTTGTACATTCTCTACACCAATAGGGGCTGAAACAATCGTAATCAACTTAATTGTTTTTGCTCCACGCTTCTTCAAAGCATCAATAGCCATGATGGCTGAACCACCAGTTGCTAACATTGGATCAACTACTAAAACTTCACGTTGATCAATATCTTCTGGCAACTTCACAAAATATTCAACGGGTTCCAATGACTTTTCATCACGATACATTCCAATATGACCAATTCGGGCAGCTGGAATTAACTTCATAATTCCATCCACCATTCCTAAACCGGCTCGTAAAATTGGAACAATTGCTAATTTTTTACCAGCTAATGTTTTCTTCGTTGTTTTTGCAACCGGAGTTTCAACTTCTACATCCATTGTTGGTAGATCACGTGTCACTTCGTATGCCATTAATGATGCAATTTCATCGACAATTTCACGAAATTCTTTAGTCCCAACTCGCTTATCACGAATAATTGTCAACTTGTGTTGAATTAAAGGATGATCAAATACAGTTAATTTACTCATTGCTGGCCTCTTTTTCTCTTTTAAATTATTAATTTTTATTATTAACCATTATAAACAATCTGATCACATTTTGGGATAATTAATTTGCATATTCAATTTGGTCAAGTGGGAAACGGGCAGTTAAGTCCCTCACACTCTTAGCTACCTCAGCTAAATTACCTTCATCATGTGGATTTGAAAAAACTTGTAAAATTAATTGGGCTACTTGTTTGACCTCAGATTCTTTAAATCCGCGTGTCGTAATAGCAGGTGTCCCAATCCGAATTCCAGATGTAATAAATGGGCTACGAGGTTCATTGGGAATGGCCTCCTTATTCACTGTAATTGCTACAGAATCTAGAATATTTTGTGCTTCTTTACCACTTAATCCACTAGCCGTTAAATCAAGATTGAACAAATGATTATCTGTTCCCCCTGACACAACCCGAACTAGGTCAGACGTCTTAAAGACCTCCACCATTGCTTTTGCATTTTTTACTATCTGTTGTCCATATTGTTTAAAACTAGGTTGCATGTCTTCATAGAAAGCAACCGCCTTACCAGCAATCACGTGTTCAAGTGGACCACCCTGCGTTCCTGGGAAAATCGCTGAATTCAACTTTTTCCCTAACTCAGCTTTGGCTAGAATCATCCCACCACGTGGTCCCCGCAAAGTTTTATGCGTTGTTGTTGTTACAACATCTGCAATTCCAACTGGACTAGGATGGACCCCTGCGGCAATTAGACCAGCAATGTGCGCCATATCAACCATCAAATAGGCTCCAACTGAATCTGCAATGGCACGGAAACGATCAAAATCAATAAACCGTGAGTACGCTGAAGCTCCTGTGACAATTAATTTTGGTTTAAATTCATGGGCCAATTGCTCAACTTGATCATAGTCAATTAATTCATTTTCATCCAATCCATAAGCGTGAAAATGATAAGTCTTACCTGAAAAATTAACGCTAGAACCATGTGTTAAGTGTCCACCCTCATTCAAACCTAACCCAAGCACATGATCACCATGTTCTAAAAGAGCCATATAAACTCCAGCATTTGCTTGTGAACCAGAGTGTGGTTGCACATTAGCATATTCAGCACCAAATAATTCTTTGGCACGATCGATCGCTAATTGCTCAACTTGATCAATATATTCGGTCCCCCCATAATAACGTTTTCCAGGGTATCCTTCCGCATATTTATTCGTCAAAACACTTCCCTGGGCAGCTTTAACCCCAGCAGATACAATATTTTCAGAAGCAATTAATTCAATGTTATGCTCCTGTCGAGCTTCTTCGCGGTCCATTGCCGCCCACAGTTCCGGATCAAATTCACGATAATTCATATGCATTCTCCTTGGCAAGTGCTGACTACCGATTTGAAAGATTAATTTAAAAATCCATCATCTCTTGTGCGTCAAAATATTGTTGTCCTGAAGCCTTTGCAAGGCGGTTATTATACGCCGCATTTTCTGGCTGAAGTGGCATTTCTGCTACTAAAATCATTTTAACATTCTTTTGGTCATCAAAGTTTCTTAATCCAGCAAACAATTTAGCAGCCGCAGTCGTCCCATCTGGACCCAAAGGCCAGACAAAATCCATTCCTGCTAAATGATGGGCTTCAATCATTTGATCTGATAACATTAAACCTACTGGTTCTAGTTGACTTTGAGCCCAAATAATTGCTTTCGTCCAATCTGCCTCTTTCACCATATAAACAGTTTTATCTGGTGCATAATGCCGGTACTTCATCCCCGGTGCTTTTGGTGCTTCGTCAGCTGAAACATGGTGTTCACTAGTATCAACGGATTCACCTAAAATCGCCTCAATTTGCTCCGCCGTAATCTTACCTGGCCGCAAAATCGCTGCCTGTGGAGTTGAAAGATCGATTACGGTTGACTCAACTCCAATCTTAGTTGCCCCATCATCAAGCACTCCCGCAATTTTACCGTGTAAATCATGATAAACATGATTTGCGATTGTAGGGCTAGGCTTCCCTGACGTATTAGCAGATGGGCCGACCAACGGTGATCCAACTTGATCAATTAAAGCACGTGTTAAGTCGTTATCAGGCATTCGTGAAGCTACTGTCTGTAGTCCACCGGTAACCAACGCAGATAATTTTCCTACTTGAATAGGTAAAATAATTGTAAGCGGTCCTGGCCAAAAGGTATCCATCAGTTTTTGCGCCCGTGCATCGACTTGGGCATATGTCTGTACCGTCTCAGGACGAGAAACATGAACAATGAGTGGATTATCTGACGGACGTCCTTTAGCCGCATAAACCTTACTTACGGCTTTTTCATTAAAAGCATCGGCTCCTAATCCATAGACCGTCTCAGTTGGAAATGAAACCAACTGACCTTTTTGCAAAGCTTTAACTGCTGGTTCTAGCTCTGTATTTTTCCATATTTTTGTTTCCATACTCATTTGCCTTCTTACTTTTAATATTTAAAATAATTGAATTTAAACATAACAAATTGAATTTAAACCCTTAACCTGGTCAATCCAATCCTAATTTTCAATCTAAACACTAGTTTAATTTGTCCGCTTAACCTTGATCATTCGATCATGTCCGCTTAAGTCAGGCCTCAATTCTACAACTACGTCTGGCAAAGTCTTAAATAAAGCAACTAATGCTGGCCCTTGTAAATATCCAATTTCAAAATAAGCACTACCTTTGGGTGTCAGATAATCCAATAATGATTGGGCCATTCTTTTATACAAAGCTAATCCTTCATCAGCGGCAAATAAAGCAAGATCTGGTTCATACATCAATACAGAATCATCCATTACAAATTTCTCTTGTTCTGCAATATAAGGCGGATTTGAAACAATGACATCAAACTGATGTTCAGGAACAAATTGATCCAATAAGTCACTCTCTACTAATGAAACATCCACATTTTGCTGTACTTGATTATCTTTAGCCACACTGAGCGCATCTTTTGAAATATCACTGGCTGTGACTGTCCAATTCGGACGTTCCGCTTTTAGTGTAATAGCAATTGCTCCGGAACCAGTTCCAATATCTAAAATATTTAAAAAATTTGCTGTTTCATCTTTTAAAATCCAATCAACTAATTCTTCGGTTTCAGGACGTGGTATTAATACCCGCCGGTCAACCTTAAATTCACGCCCATAAAAAGGCGCATGTCCAAGTGCATACTGCACCGGTTGTCCGCCCTTAATTGCTCTCACAGCTACCATAAACCGAATTCTTTTTTCATCTTCGATAACAGTATTCAAATTATTCTGTAACTGTCCATAATTCCAATTCATCATTCCAGTTAGCAAATAATCAATCTGCGCCATCCGTTCCGTTTTGTCTTGGATGTATGGTTCTAGTTGCCAATCGCCCCATTCTCTTAACGCTTCAAAGGTCATTTCTAATTCAAACATATTAATTCTTCAATTCTTCTAATTTGGCAGCTTGGTCTGCAATAACCAATGCATCAATCACATCTTCTAATTCACCGTTCATGATCCGGTCTAACTTATTCAAAGACAAACCAATTCGATGATCAGTCACCCGATTTTGAGGATAATTATAAGTCCGAATTCGTTCAGAACGATCACCGGTTCCCACAGCTGTTTTACGCATTTCAGAATATTCCGCCTCATTTTGTGAAGCATAGAAGTTATAAACACGAGTTTTCAAAATTTCCATCGCCTTAGCTCGGTTTTGTTGCTGTGAACGTTCATCTTGCATGGCCACAACAACTCCTGTTGGCAAATGGGTCATTCGAACAGCTGATGAGGTCTTATTAATGTGTTGACCTCCCGCCCCAGAAGAACGGTAAACATCAACTCGCAAATCTTTATCTTCAATTTTTATGTCAACATCTTCATATTCTGGCATCACACCGACTGTTGCTGTTGATGTATGCACTCGACCAGCTGATTCAGTTTCGGGAACCCGTTGAACTCGATGTGCACCATTTTCAAATTTTAACTTTGAATAAACATTGTCTCCCTGAATCATCAATACTAATTCTTTATATCCACCAATTTCAGTCCGATTCTCATCAATAATTTGAATCTTCCATCCTTGTTTTTCAGCATAACGAGAATACATTTCATACAAATTACCAGCAAACAAAGCGGCTTCATCACCACCAGCTGCCCCATGAATTTCCATGATAATATTCTTTTCATCATTGGGATCTTTTGGCAATAACATAATTTTCAACTGATCTTCAAAATCAGTTTTTTGACTAGTTAATTCCTTGATCTCTTCCTTGGTTAATTCTTCCATTTCGGGATCAAGTTTTTCTTTCAACATTTCTTTATCTTCTTCTAAATTCGTTACCACTGCTTGATAACGTTTGAAGGTATCAACCGTTTCACGTAATGAACCCTCTTCTTTTGAGAGTTCCATAAAACGTTTAGTATCCCCGATTACCTCCGGATCACTGAGCATTTCGCTCACTTCTTCATAGCGATCCACAAGGGTTTGTACTTTTTCAAAAATTTCATCCATCCGTCTTATTCCCCTTTTACAGCATTAGTATGTTTTTTGATCATTGCCAAATCTGGATTTTGATAATGGCGGCGGCAAACCGGCATATAGGCTTCATCGCCCCCAATTTGAATTTGTGCCCCTGAATACACGGGGTGACCATTGGCAATTCGCAAATTCATAATTGCCTTACGGGTACAAAATGAACATAATGTTTTCATTTCTTCAATTTTATCCGCATAGATCAGCAAAGCTTCAGACCCCGGAAACAATTGATTAAAAGCATCTTGTTTTAATCCAAATGTCAAAACAGGAACATCTAATTCATCCACAATTCGAGTTAATTGTAAAACTTGTTCTCGGGTTAAAAATTGAGCTTCATCAATTAAGACAGCTGAAAATTCTTCCGTTGATTCTAAAATGGTGAATATATCATCCTCGGCCTGAATTGCCCTAGCTTCTCTTTGCAAGCCAATTCGAGACGCAATCGAACCAATTTCGGTGCGATCATCCAAGGCATTCGTTAAGAGTAGTACTTTACGTCCTTGACTCTCATAATTATGGGCTACTTTTAGTATTTCAATACTTTTACCGCTTGCCATTGCACCATAACGAAAAAATAATTGTGCCATCTTTGCCACCCCTTTTTAAATATGTTCCTTTTATTATACACGAAATCGATATCCTATTTGCGGAACTTTCCACAAGATCTGATTCTGGATAAGTTAAAACAGCATACCAAATTCACGCTACCACCTTAGATTAATTTGGACTAAATAAAAATCGAACTAATCCACATTAAATATGCGTTTCAGTTCGATTCTCACCGAATTCGTTCCACTTAAATTAAGTTTAAAAATTTTCAGGTTCAATCGCAGAAATTTTTGTGGCCCAATCAACGTTAGGATATTTTCGCTCTAACGCAATTTTTAAAATACGTAATGCTAAATTTCCGTTGCGAGTTAAGATAGGTCCATGGAAATAAGTTCCAAAAACATTCCGATAGATTAAGCCCTCACTACCATCTTCACCGTTATTACCATTCCCGTGAAGCACCGTTCCTAATGGTCGTTCATCACTTGCAATAAATGTCCGACCTTGATGGTTTTCGAAGCCTTTATAAATTTGACCAGTTTCTTCATTTTTAATTTGAACATTACCAGTAAAGCGACCATGGGGTTGATTTAGGGTATAGTGATGCATTGCCGAAATTCCCTCAACTCGTGTGCCATCTGCTAACAAAAAATATTCTCCTAGTAGTTGGAATCCACCACAAACGCCCAAGAAGGGTCCATCAGCTTCGATGTATTTTTTAATATTTGCAGCTTTAGTCGGTAGATCTGCAGAAACAACCTGTTCTTCGTAATCTTGTCCGCCACCAAATAAAACAAAATCATAAGCATTCGCATCAAATTCATCGCCAATTGAAACAGTTGTGGTTTCAAATCTAACTCCAAGTTGTTTAGCGTAGTAGCGTAAGGCAACTAAATTACCATAGTCTCCATAAGTATTCATTAAGTCTGCATATAGATGTGCGGTATTCAATTGAAATTCAGCCATTATGCATCCCCCATTTTTTTGTTTTTAATAAATCCTTTTTGAGCGAGCCTAGTTCGTAATTGTAGCATTGCTGTATAAGTAGCCATCACATAGACCCGTTTTGTCGGCATCTTTTGAATTGCATCAACCACTTGATTCATATCCTGATAATAAGGATGATCTCCAAAGCCCGCCATCTTCAAGCGCACGTACAAATCGCGATATCTTTCACCACCTGTAGCAATTGCTTTCACGTTCATATCCATTAAATCTTCAAATTCAGCATCCCAAATCCAGCTAGTATCAATTCCATCAGCGTAATTAGCATTCAAAAGCCCCAAAACCGAAATTGGCTCCGGATCAGTTTTCATCATATCAATCACTTGATTAGCCCCAACCGGATTTTTAATCAACACAATGGTAACTTCTTTATCCCCAACATGAATCAATTCCTGCCGACCAAAGATTTGGGCATTTGATTCGAAAGCATGATGGATTTGTTGCTTGGTAACTCCTAGCCATTGACCCACGGCATATGCAGTCAAGGCATTATAAATATTATAAAGTCCTCCAATTTCGATTTGATAAGTTTCTCCATCCAAATCGAAGTTTGAATAACGTGGTGTTAGTTTATTAATATTGGTGACCGCATAATCCAATTCGGGACGTTTGAAATCGTCTGTTTTTGAAAAATAAAAGCCTTGATTGGCATACGTGCGGAAGTGATATGACAAAATACTATCATCGGTCGGTGATAAGACTCCATCAGTATTTATTGGAGCTCGTTTATCTCCTGTTACAGGTAAATGATTAAATCCAAAGTTAATCACTGGATTAGGTAGCTGCTCTCGTAAGAAAATCGGCGAATCAGCATTCAAAATCACTGTAGCTTCTGGGAATTGTCGAATTCCACGCAAAATTTTATCATAGGTTGTATAAATTTCTCCGTAACGATCTAATTGATCACGGAAAATATTGGTCAAAACGAAAGCTTGTGGCTTTAACTGAGCACTCACCATCTCCATATTTGCTTCATCGACTTCCAAAACCACCAAAACTTTCTCACCCTTTTTTGGTTGCTTAGCAGACAACATCGTTCCCGCAATTCCTTGAATCATATTAGATCCAGATGGATTCGTAATTACACGTGCATACTTTTCTCTTAAAACCCTTGTAATCAAGGCAGTTGTCAAAGTTTTACCATTAGTTCCCGTCACTAACACGACATCATAACGATCAGCTATGGTCTGTAAAACATTAGGGTCAATTTTAGTAGCTACCATTCCAGGAAGTGAAGTACCTCCGCGATGGAGCACTTTCGTCAAACTCAAATAAGTTAGGCGTCCTGCAAAAGTAGCCAGTGAACTTCTAAATGTCATTCTGTGCTTCCCTTCATTTTTAAATCTTCGTTTTATTAATTCTACAAATTGTTCTACCGGATGTAAAGCACATTAAAAATGAGTGCAACAAAGCAGCTTAGATGCAATTATCACTGACTTTAAACTTTAACCCATCATATTTTGATTGTAATAATTCATAATTAGGATCCGTTTATTTTTAAATCTTAGATAAACGGTTCTGATAGGTCTAGATACTGATCAATATCTGCTTGAATTGCTGAAACTCCAGCCTCAAAGAAATCAGGTTTGGTTAAATCAACTCCCAAATGCTTTTGTGCCAATTCCTCAGTTGACATAGCTGCTGTATCCCGTAACAAACTAATATAAGCTTCCTCAAAATTAGGTTGTGTCTTAGCCCAAGCATAAATTCCTGCACTGAATAGATAACCAAACGTATAGGGGAAGTTATAAAATGGAACATCATCTGCATAGAAATGTAACTTTGAAGCCCAAAAATGAGGGTGCCATTCTGATAAGCTATCTCTAAATGCTGTTTTTTGAGCATTTTCCATCATCTGATTAAGACGTGAAGCAGTTACATAACCTTCTTGCCGAGCTTGATAAAATTCATTTTCAAAAAGATATCGAGCATGAATATTTAAAAACATAGCTACTGGATTAGCCAGCTTAGCATCTAATAGCATTACTCGTTCAGCATCACTTTGGGCACTTTGCACATTTGCATCATTCACAATCAATTCGGCAAAAGTAGAAGCTGTTTCAGCCACATTCATTGCATAATCATTTCTTAAATATGGAAGATCCTGAAGTACGCTCGTATGGAAACCATGTCCTAACTCATGGGCAATCGTAGCTGCATCATTGGGAGAACCAGTGAACGTTAGGAAAATTCGTGATTCATTTATATCTGGAACACTCTCCATCCAACCACCAGGTTGCTTACCAGGCCGATCTTCTGCCTCAATCCAACCTTTTTCAAAGGCATTCTGCGCAAATTGTGCCATTTTAGATGAATATTGTCCAAAATTAGTAATAATTAATTTTGCGGCCTCATCATAGGATAGAGGAGCGAGTTGATATGTTCCCAAATGAGTCAAAGGTGCCGTTTGATCTTGCCATCCTAATTTATCGATGTCCATCAATTGGGCCCGCCGTTCAAAATATGGCTTAAACATATCTTTGTGCGCATCCACAACTGACCACATATTATTTAAAGTTTCAGCAGACATACGGTTTAAAGCTAATGGCTCTTCCATATAATCTTGATAACCTCGGGCTTTTTGTTCAGTTAGGCGTGCACCAGCTAGATGGTTCAACGTATCTGCTGCTAAATCTTCCACCTTAGTCCACATTTTTTCATAAGCCTGCATTATACCTCGTCGAACTTGAGCATCTGGATAGCCATCAATTTGATTTAAGGCTTGTCCAGCTGAAATCGTTTGTTGTTGCCCATTTTCATCTTCAAAACTCAAAGTCAGACCGGCCACCAAAGTTTCATAATGCTGCGACCAACCCATTAAACTATCCAACCGTAACTGATCCAAAAGGTCTTCAGTTTTTGAATCCAATAGATATTGGGCTTTTGCCCGTTGTTCACTTAAGTTGAATTGAAGCTCTGCTAACTCCGGTTGCGCTAATAAATTTTCAAATTCTGTCTCTGTTAATTCAGCTAAGAAAACTTGCAATTCCTTTTCAGGCTTAGCTAATTCTGTTCCTAATTGATCAATTTGATTTTGAATTGGTCTGAATTCTGAATTAGTATAATCATCAGCTGACCAAGCATTCACAAAGAGGTCTGCAGTTAAATACCCTGACAGAATTTCCTGATAAAGTCCAAACAGCTCCCCCATTTTTTCAATTTTGTGATCTGATTTATCTTGCTTTACTTGTGTACTGAATTCAATAACCTGTTGCCTAAGAGTTTCTATTTTAATATTGAATTCTGTTCCATGAACTCCACCCTTAAAAATAGTTTCTAAATTCCAATTTAACGAATATGTCATTTTTATACTCCTCTTTCTTGATTTAATTTTACCTTATTCTACTCTAATTTAAAGTGGACTCCAATCATTCGCATTCCAAGCATCAAAAAAGAGTTAATTAACATTAGGTTCAAAACCTAACTACGCTAATCAACTCTCTATCTTTTATTAACTTAACCCAGTGCTTGTAAATTACAACTTATATTAATTTTCACAGAACAGCTAACGAATTTTATGCTTCATTCCATAAGTAAAGTAAACAATTAGCCCTAAGATAAACCAACCAATCATCATTAATTTTGCATCTAATCCCAAACCTAATAATACAAACAGAGCAAATAAGGCTGCGACCATTGGTAAGACCGGATATAATGGCATTTTAAAAGCAGGATCAGTTAGATCACGCCCTTCACGTGGACGCAAACGATAAATACCTAATGCTACAAAAATAAAAGCAAATAGGGTTCCTGCCGAAATTAATTGTGCAAGTTGTGAGAATTCAAAGAAAGCAGTAATCACAATAGCAACAATCGCGACCGTCCAAAGACCGACATTTGGTAACTGGTCTTTATTTAAACGACCTAATGACTGAGGTAATAATCCATCCCGGCCGAATGAATAAACTAGTCTTGAACCGGCCATGCTCATTCCAATCAAAGCACTAAACATTCCAACTACCGCAATCATAGCAACTACTGCTGCTACAATTGGATGCCCAGCTTCTCGTAACGCCCAAGCCACAGGCTCAGCATTACCTGCATATGCGCTAGCTTTAAACATTCCAACCAAAACTAACGACACAGCTGAAAATAGGACAACGGCAATTAATAACGATCCTAAAATTCCATGAGGCATCGTCTTACCTGGGTTTTTAGCTTCCGCCGAATTGGCTGCAATAGCATCAAATCCAATATATGATAGGAAAATTCCCGAAACTCCTGCCCAAATCCCTTGCCAGCCACCATAAGGTCCAGGTTTTACACTCGGATCATATTGAGGAACAAATGGATGTAAATTACTAGCATGAAAAGCTGTTAATCCAACTACGATAAACAACAAGATAGCAAACACTTTAGCAATCACCAGAAATAGTTCTACCCGAGTGGCATTCTTAACTCCTCGTCCTAATAAAACCGTTACAATTAGAATTGAAGCAATTGAAATCCAATCCCCATAACCACCATCTACAATGGGAGTTACAAAGACTTGAGGTACCTGCAAACCAAATTCAGCTAACAGTCCCCTTAAATTAGCTGATAAACCAGCTCCCACAAAGGCTAGAGCAATAAAATATTCAGCTAACAAGGCCCAACCGACTAACCATCCTAGGAATTCACCAAACAAAACATTAATCCAAGAATAAGCAGAACCGGCAAATGGCATTGCTGAAGCCATTTCAGCATAAGCAAAAGCAATTAATCCAGCAACTAATGCCGCCAAAATAAACGAAACCACCACTGCTGGCCCAGCATGTCCAGCTGCAATGACGCCCGGCAATGTAAAGATCGAGGCAGAAACGATCGTCCCAACCCCTAATGCTAAGAAGTCTTTAACTCCCAATACCCGTTGTAGGCGGGCATCCTTATCTTCATAATTGGCAGCTGATTCTTTCTGCCACATTTGATCCCAAATTTTCATGTCATCTCACCCAATCCATTGATCTTTTTCACATAATTATTTAATAATATCTTAATTATGTTCATGAAACAAGTCTTTTAAGTCACTTAACCCGATATAATTTTTCATCAATTAAATCAAAACTTTTAAACCTTTGATTATATTCTTCCATTGGTTCTAAATTTGCTTTATCCCAAAATGCTTGCGAATTAGTCGCCCCTTTAAATTCTCCTAAAACTAAGAATTCTCCACTGAAATTTTCTCGTACCCAAGCTAATAATTCCAGATCAATTTCATCTTGATCAGGCGACCAACTCAAAATAATAACCTCAGACTCAGATCCATAATGTTTCAGGGCATCCAAAGCATCCATCTTTTCAACCAGTGATTGTGGCGGTAATAAACTTTGTTGGGGTTGAAATTGCCAACTCTCATTATCAACTGCATGAATCCAATGTAGCGGTTGTATGGACTTCAATCCAACTGATAAATATCCATAGCCAGCCATTAATTCTAAAGTCTTACGACCAGCTAAATATTTAGATAAATATTCAACCGCTGGGGATGAAACATAGCCATACATTTTATATCTTTTAATTAATTCATCTCGCAGACCATGCAACAAATGATCTAAACCCATCAATTCTTCAATTTTTTGATTCCATAATTGATTCCCCAACGTTGGTTGATTTGGATATTGGGTGATGATTTGCTGCTGAACCGCTGAAACCATCTGATCGTTAATCTCTAAAAATGGAAGGTGATCCGGTAAAATTCCTGCTTGCAAGTCAGTATCAACTGATAAGACATTATTGACCATATCCACAATCGTTGGTATTAGTTTGAATTTTGATTGATAATTTTTTATTTGTTGAAAATAAGAACTTGTTTCTAAACTTATCGGTTGCGATATTGTTATTTTATTCTTCATTTGATCCTCTTTTAAAATTGAAAAAGGCTGGCCCAAAAATATGTGCCAGCCGAATTTTTTATTTAATATTAATTATTTTTTATAAATACTCTTAAAACAAATCACCTTGTTGATTAATAATCGTCTGATTATTATTACCAAAAATACTATTTTTCTCAGCAAAATGACGATTAATAATTTGGAAAATATCAAACCGTTCTTGATCAGTTAAAGCTTTACCATTAAAATCAATTTCTTTTCCCGATAAAAATAGCAATGATAAATCAGTCGTTTCATCACTGGCCCGTCCCACTAGAAAATCCATTGTCACTTCAAAAAAATCAGCTAATTTACGCACTTCCAAATATGAAGGTGAACGGTCACCACGTTCCCAGTTCCCAATTTGAGCCGCGGTATTTGGTTTTTGCCCCGGATCTAATTGTTGATTTAGCGCTTCTGCTAACATTTCTAACGTAATATTACGGCTTTTGCGTAATTCTCGTAAGCGTTCTGGAAACATGTCTCCCCATTCCTCCCTTCATCTTCAATTCACTCTTTATAATTCTAACGAAAAATGATCAATTTTACCACAAAAAATTTATTTTCCTTCTTTTAACGTCGTCAAAACTTGAATATCAACCGTTACAAAAGGTAAGGAAGTTTGCTCTGCTGCAATTTGAGCTTCTTGCCGGGCACCCCAATGCAATGGGGTCATATGTAATAAATCAATCCATAAATCAGCTGGTATTTCCCATTGATAAGTAATATTTTGTATTTCTGCATCTGGATATTGAGATATAAACCGATCAACTACCTTTTGATTATCATAAGTATGATTAGGCGAATCTATTGGATACAGCATTTCTCTTAGTTCATGTAAATAATTGGTATTTGGCACAACTTTAACAATTTTTCCACCTGGCTTTAACACCCGATTAAATTCTTGATAGGCACTGGGTGAGAAAAATTCAACCACACTATCAAAACTATCATCATTAAAAGGTAGTTGTGCTAAATCTGCAACCGTGAAAAAAGCTGATGTATCCAGCTGCGTCGCTAGATTAATACCAGCTTTACTAATATCAAAGCCAATTGCTGTGTCCAAACCAGCTCTCTGTTCTAATAACCGAGCCAAAGGTGTCCCTTCCCCAGTTCCTACGTCCAAAACGGTTTGTTTAGTTGTGGGTAGATTCGCTGCCACTGCAGTAATAATCCCATCAAAAAGCCCCGCTGTTAGAACCCTACGACGTGCGGCAAGCATCTTATCATCATATTCAGTATTAACTGCATGATTCAAAAAAACCAAGCCACCTTTTTTATTTAAATCTAATCGATGCTGATTAGGGCATATTAAACTTGTGTCTTGAACTTCAGAATATGGTTCATGACAAACATTACAACGAAATAATTCTAGATTTTTAGTGATGAATTTTTGACCACGTTCAATTTTTTTCATATGATAATTTCACTCATTTCATGTGCTTTTGCTTATTGCTATAGTAATAGTATACTGGAATACCTACCAAAACCATAATAATTGAAGCCATTGCACCTTTAAAATCAGTAATTAAAGTAGAACCAACGACAAAAGTTCCCCCAAAAATTCCAATTAAAGGCGTAATTGGAAACAGTGGCGTTTTGAAATCAATTTTTAACTGCATATTTTTTTGACGATATCGCAAAATAAAAACGCCAATGAATGCCAAAACATAAAAAATCCAGATGGTAAAAATAGCAAGATTCGACAAAAGATCCGCTGAATCAGTGAAAGCAGCAATCAAAATGGCCATCAAAGCAATCGTAATCGTTGCTTGCGCTGGGACAAATGATTTTGTACTCAAGTTTTTTAAATAATTTGGGAAAAGGCCATCTTTTGACATGTTATAAGCCATTCTAGGAAAAGCCACCATTTTACCGTTCATCGTTCCTAGCATTGAAATAATAATAATTAAAGACATAATCCGGCCCCCCAAGAGACCAAAAGCTGACTTCACCACCGCAAAGACAGCATTATCCTTTAAATTTACTATTTCTTGTGCTGGCAAGACCCGATAAACGCCGTAAGTAACCCCTAAATATGATAGCAGAATCAAAAGAACTCCAAAAACTATCGATAAAGGTAGATCTCGTTTAGGATTTTTCATCTCATCTCGAATATTAGCTACAAGTACCCAACCATCATAAGCAAATAATGTTGCTAAAACAGCCATCCCAAAGCTTCCGCCAGGCGTTGCCGTTACTTGCGTGACTGTCTCTCCAACGGCGTCTACTCGTCCAAAAAAAAGTCCATAAACAATCAAGATAATTATCGGGATCATTTTAACTGCAGTAGTTAAAACTGCGAAGCCCGCTGCGATCCGATTACCTAATAAATTTAAGCCCATCACAAAACAAATGTAGCCAACGCCAATCCATCGAGCCCAAATCAAATCTAATCCTAAAAAATTAGCGGTAAGATGCGCCGCATAACCACCGATTGAGGCAATCACGGCCGGTGCATATACTACAACCTGCGACCATCCCGTCAAAAACCCCATTAAGTGACCATAGATTCCATCAATATAGCTATAAAGGCCACCAGCTTTAGGAATTCTCGAACCCACTTCAGCAATTGTTAGCCCAGCAGCTAAGGTTATAATTCCTCCCAAGCCCCAAGCTAACAAGCCTTGGGTTTGTCCACCGGCCATTTCTAAAACACTAGCTTGTTTAAAAAAAATACCTGATCCGATCACTGTTCCTACGACCATTGATAAACCAGAAATAATCCCTAAATCACGTTTCAAATCTACACTTGGCTTTGTTTGCATATCATTACTCCCTACCCATGTTCAGACTACTAGAAAAGACTTTTTTCCACCATATCATACATTTTTTTCTATTACAATTTAAACCCGTATGAAATTGTGTTGTTTTTGTGAAATATATAAATAAAACCAATTTTAGACATCATAAATAAAATAATTCGCCTTAATTTACGAACACTTTTCTTTTTATACATAAAAAAAAGGGCAAATCTCAAATAAGATCCGTCCTTTAACATTGATAATAACTAATGCCTAGGCTTCGTCATACCAGCTATAATGATACATTTTACCTGCTGGTTGGTCTACTCGTTCATATGTGTGTGCTCCAAAGTAATCCCGTTGTGCTTGGATTAAGTTTGCTGGCAAAACGGCTGAACGATATGAATCGTAATAAGCTACTGCGGCTGAAAGTGATGGTGCTGGAATTCCAGCTTCAACTGCCAAAGCCACAACCCGTCGAGCAGCTCCTTGATACTTTTCGGCAATCGTCTTAAAGTAGTCGTTCAACAAAAGATTATGCAATGCTGGATCAGCATCATATGCATCTGTAATCCGTTGCAAGAAGCGCGCCCGAATAATTGCACCGGCACGCCATAATTGAGCTAATTCACCAAATGGCAAATTCCAATCATAGTGGTCTGATGCCATACGCAATTGATCAAATCCTTGAGCATAAGACATAATCTTTCCGAAATACAAAGCTTGACGTAAGTCTTCAACTGTTGCCTTTAGATCACCTTCAAATTGATAATCAGGGCCATTTAGTTCCTTTGAAGCAGCAACACGATCATCCTTCATTGCAGAGATGTAACGCGCATAAACTGATTCAGTGATTAATGATTGAGGTGCCCCAACTTCCAAAGCTGATTGTGAAGACCACTTTCCAGTTCCCTTGTTACCAGCACGGTCCAAGATCATATCAACCATTGGCTTATCACTACCAAGATCATCTTTTCGCGTCAAAATGTCAGCTGTAATCTCGATCAAATATGAATCAAGTTCTCCAGCATTCCATTCTTTAAAGGTATCTGCTAAATCAGTTTGTGACAAACCAACTACACGTTTTAAAATATCATATGATTCAGCAATTAATTGCATATCTCCATACTCAATTCCATTGTGCACCATTTTAACATAATGCCCTGCACCATCTGGTCCAATGTAAGTTACTGTAGGCTTTCCATCTTCAGGTGCCTTGGCCGCAATTTCATGCAAAATTGGTTCTACTAGGTCATAAGCTTCCTTTTGACCACCAGGCATCATTGAGGGTCCTTCTAAGGCCCCTAATTCTCCACCAGAAACACCCATTCCGATGAAGTTAATTCCAGATGCCGCCAAATATTCAGAACGGCGCATTGTATCTTCAAAGAATGTATTCCCACCATCGATCAAGATATCATCTTTTTCCAAAAATGGTAATAATTCTTCGATGACAGCATCTGTTCCAGCCCCAGCCTTGACCATCAACAAAATTCGTCGGGGGCGTTCGATTGATTTAACAAAATCTTCAACGGTATAACTTGGAACAAAATGCTTTTCAGCATGCTTTGCTACCAAATCATCCGTCCGTGTGCGTGAACGGTTGTAAACTGCAACCGTATAACCTCTTGATTCAACGTTTAAAGCCAAATTACGACCCATTACAGCTAAACCAACTACACCAAAATTAGCTTGTTCCATGCTAATACCTCCATATTTACATTAATAACATACAATTCTATTATACTTTATTTTTGTAAGCACGGTAATGTTATTGTGAAAAAAATATCATTACAATTAATAATTTTATCAAACAATTAATCCATATTAATTTTTTAAACAAAAAAATCCTACTCGCATATCTGCGAAATAGGATCCTTTTGACTTCAGTTAACAAGCAAATAATTACTTGTTTTCAAGTTCTGCTTTACCCTTAGCCCAAGCTTGGATATTAACAGTAGTTTCTTGGCGAGCCTTCTTGCCGGCATCGTGGCCAACAGGACGCTTGCTTGCCCATGAATTATATGGTGAATGAATAGCCATTGTTATTTACCTCCGTTTTGTTATCGATAACTTTATAAGTCTAGCTAAAATTAAGGTAAAAGTCAATTACTGATTACAATTATCGCTTAAAAAAACCCCGATGCCATAAAATAATCACCGTTATGAGCATTAAAATACCAGTAATCAAGATCGTTATTAACCAACTTGTATGGTTTTGTGCAAACGGTAACCACTGGACATTTTGGCCATAAAACCCACTGACAATTGTCGGAATCGTTAAAACAACTGTTACCAACGTCAACATCTTCATCGTCCAATTCAGGTTATTATTAGCAATCGAAGCATATGAATCTTCCACTTGATTGGTAACCAATTGAGATAATTCACCGGTATCTTGTGCTTGTTGTAATTCAACTTGAACATCTACTAATTTCTC
The DNA here is from genome assembly GCF_000277645.1 of Weissella koreensis KCTC 3621. The sequence goes on from NZ_AKGG01000016.1 coordinate 187,372, forward strand.
AATTTGAGCCGTTTCCAGACTTAACAATTTTTGGTTTTTCAAATTATTAATTAAGTCATTATCACTACGCAATGAATTTAATAAATAAATTAAATCGGTCTGTAAGTTCATTAATTCATCAATTTTACCTTGCAATGACTTCGCCTCACGTAAAGCCCGTTGAATTGGATTTCGACGACGGTTAATTTCTAAAATCACAGTTTGAAATTTACTTGATAAGATTCTGAGAGTATCAATCAAAATATCAATTGGTTGAAAATGATGCAAATTTTCATGTGCTTGCTCAATAATCTTATTAATATAATTGATAAGATATTTCGTTTCCATTCGAGTGAAAGTCATTAAAAACTTTTGATCTTGATTAACAATAAAGCTAGCCGGCTCAGTGGTTGCAATATCGGAAGTTGGGGTCACAACATCAAAAATAATCAATAAATTTTCACCATCAATCTCATTCCGTGCACTTTCATAGGGATCCAAAGCATAATTAATCATTTCATTTGCAATTTGATATTTTTGATTCAATTTTTCCCGCTCATTCGGTTGCATTTCGTGCACTTGCACCCAAGTCCAATCTGTAATTTTTTGTTCTTCAATCATCTTTGCGCTCCTAATTAATCAAATAAAAACGCTAAATTAAATATTCCCTTAATCCAAGCTTAGTCTTAGACAGAATATTAATTTAGCGCACAATGATTTTTATTTTAAATGTAACTTACGAGCAATCATCTGCGCTCTTAATCCAAAGATATCCTGACCCAGGTGTGATTTCAAGGCAACTATGCCATAAATAATCGCACCTACTATGGCACCTACTATCAAGACTAGTAATTGTTGCAAACGAGTTTCATTTAATAGAGTTTCCATTCCATAGACCAATGGTGTAACCACAGCAAACATAATTAAACTCCAGAATAAGATGGTCATTAATGAATAATTGAATTTTTCCCAATCGATAGGATAACGCCTTAACAATTGCCAAAGGGCCCAAATTAACCCAATTAAGAAAGCAGTTCCTGTTGCTACCAAAGGTCCCAGTCCTTGGAATAAATAGACTGCTGGGTATTGAAGCGCTAACTTCAACAGCAAAATTACGACCGTCCAAAGTACGGTGAATCGTAAATTGCCCAGCCCCTGATTAATTGCCAAGATTACCATATAAATTCCAAATAGTAGTCCAATGTAACCAGAGAATTGCAAAACTAATACTCCATTACTAACGTCAGATACTCCATAGAACAAAATATACAACGGCTTAGCAACAGCAACCACTCCTAATGAAGCAGGTATCATCACAAATGATAGTAATTTCAAAATATAATTAATTTGTTGGCCTGTAGCTTGAACATCATTTTTAGCATGAGCTCGAGCTAACATTGGTAATGCTGTCTCAGACATCGCAATTGCTAGTGATACTACTAACATAACCAATTTATTCGAATTAAATGAAAATTGAGCAAACATCTGATTTAATGCCGTTTGATTAAAATCAGTAAAGATATGCATTATCCGGAAGAAACTGAACTGATCAATTAATTGAACTAAAGAGATCGCCGAACCAGCAAAAACCACCGGAATTGCTTGCCACATCATTTTACCAATCAAACTACCCGCGGGAGCAACTTTCGGTTGTGCCTCTAAAACAAATTTACTGGCAAAGTAGCCACGTTTCAGAAAAATCCCAAATAAGATAACCAAAATACCGGCCAAAGCGCCCCAAAAGGCCGCAAAAGTTGATTGAACAGTGGCATCCACCCAAGTACCATGATGACCCACCATAATCCATGCAGTCATCCCCAACATGTAGATCACCCGTACAACCTGCTCAACAACTTGAGAAAGTGCAGAAATTTCCATCAGTTCAAAACCTTGTACATAACCACGTAACATCGAAAGAATTGGGATCACTAAAACGGCGGGAGCCAGTGAATACAAAACTGGCACCACATTATCATTTCCTTGCGATAAAGGTTCTGCCAATATGTACAACAGAAGCGCTGCAACTGCCCCCATCACCGCTCCTAGAAACAAAGATTGCCGTAAAATACTTTTCACGCGATTAAATTGTTTCTTTTCCGAAAACTCGGCTACTAGTCGAGCTAAAACATTTGGTAACCCCGCTGTAGCAATCAATAAGGCTACCGAATAAATTTGGTACCCTTGGGCATAAAGTCCATTAGCTGAAGTTGTGTACGCTGCTCCAATCATCATTGACCATGGAATCACGTATAAAGCTCCTAATAAACGAGAAACTAAATTTCCAATAGTCATCCACATTGATCCACGCAACATTTTACTTTGATCAGATAAAGCTTCACTCGGCTGTGTTACGGTCTCTGTTTTCATTGTATTTTGCATCGGTTGTTTGGTTCTTAGAGGTTTAATCTGTGGTTGTCCTTTTGTCACTGCCTTTTGGGTCAACGTTTTATCTAGATCACCATAATGATAAGAATCAGCGACCTCCGTCACTTGGATAGCATGATGACTAGCGGTTTCACCATTCATCACTTCTTTTTCTGGAAATGAAATTTTCTTACGTTGACTCGGCTTGACATAAACCTTCTGCGTACTTTTAACTAACTTACCAGAACGATTTAAAGCTCTTTTAGAAGCATCACTCAGACCTTGCTTATGTGTGGTTGTGACGACTGGTTCATTTCTTTGCTGTTGCATCCGGAGTAAATGCTGCACCTCTTGGTACGTCATTTCCCGCCGGATTTTTTTATCATGTTCCGTTTCAGCCGTCATGCAATCACCTCTGACCTTTCGTTCAATTTAAATTTAATGACGTTACACAGACTCGAACTGTGATCTAAGACTTAGGAGGTCCTTGTTCTATCCTGTTGAACTATAACGCCGATAACTCACATTCGTTTATTATACACGATATTTAATTTTATGTGAGAATCTTCAATCTTAGTTAACGAAAATTAAAAAACTTTTTCAATCCAAGTCATAACTGATCGTGAAATCAAAACTAACGGATTAGCTACTTTCACTGCGTTGACTGTTTCATAGCGCAAACTAGGTTGTGCACCCAAGTAATCGTTCAAGGACTTATTTTTAAACAAAACTCTTTGAGTTGCCACCCATTCGTTCTGGTTGAGAGGTGCATCAGCATGGCTATTCACTTTAAATGTTTGTTGAGTCGCTAAACGTTGTTCCTTCGCAAAAACAACAACATCTTTTTGCGGTTTTAATTCAACTAAACTTTGTTTATTTTTAGCATTTTTAACATACATTTTCTGATTAGCAGTCACTTTTACCAAATTGGTTTGTTTTTGAATTTGGTCTAACATATTTTCCGTCTCAGTAAAATCTTGTCCTTCAGATGCATTCAAAACGACAGTCAAAACTGGTCGATTATCGATCGTGGTATAGCCGACAACATTTTGACTATGATCAGCCGTAGTACCCGTTTTCAATCCTTCAAACTTATATTTAGAACTCCATAAAAGTTCATTAGTATTTTTTAAAGTCTGCGTACTATCATCCGGTTTTGGGAATTCTACTTCAGTTTGGCTCGTTATTTTAAAAATATCAGGATAATCTCGTACCAAATGCCAACTAATTTTAGCTACTTCACGGGCAGATAATTTATTTTCTAAATTGCCATCTAAGCTTTGATTTTGAAAACTACCCATGTCATTTTCACTTAATCCAGAGGCTGAAATAATATTAGCATTTTTAATCCCCCAACTCGTCAAAAGTTGATTGGCAACTTGATAATATTGTTCCTGACTTCCACAAACTTTGTCTGCCAAAGCGATTGCCGCCCCATTTGCTGAAGCCACTAAGGCCGCAGTTTCTAATTGCTCAACGGTGTACGTTTTATCTTCCGACAACTCAACATTAGCCGTTGCTAGATCTTGACTAAAATCGGCCACTTTAGATGAAACCTTCATCGTTGATTCATGAGTGAATTTCCCAGATTGAATAGATTGTTCTACTAAATAAATGACAATTAGTTTAGAAAGTGAAGCAATTGGCAAACGTTCTTGATCATTTTTACTCGCAATAACTTGTCCCGAAGTGACATCAACCGTAATTTCAGCCGGAGCCGAACTATCCGGGGTTAAAGCCGCTGCATTAGACATCGGTTGCACAAGGACTAAGCCCAGCAACATTACGATTATTCCTTTAAAAAAATTAATTTTCATATTTATACCTATTTTTAAATGACATTTCAACTTTCTCGTATCAATTATCAGTATATAATAAATTCCAAAATTCGCATAAGAAATATCAAATAAATCGTTTTATTAATTGATCTAGCTAAAAGTTAAATAAAAAAACTAGCTCAGTGATTTTAAAATCACCTAACTAGCTTAGTACGGATACTATAATTGGACTAAATTATTTTTCAGCTATTTTGATTTACATAACGACACTAACTAATTTACCAGGTACTGCAATAACCTTCTTTGGCTCTTGACCATCCAAAGTACGTTGCACTCCTTCATTTGCTAGTGCTGCTGCAATAATTTCTTCCTTCGTGCTGTCTTTATCCATTTGTGCTTTTCCACGTAATTTACCATTCACTTGGAAAACAATTTCAACAGTGGCTTCAACTAGCTTACTTTCATCATAAGTTGGCCAAGTTGTCATTTGAATTGACTCATCTTTATGGAAGTAACTCCAAAGTTCTTCACTAATATGTGGCGCAACTGGCGACAATAGTTGAATAAATCCTTCAATATATTCAGCTGGTAAATTATCAACCTTATAAGCTTCATTTATAAAGACCATTAGTTGTGAAATACCAGTATTAAAGCGCATATTAGTAAAGTGTTCAGTAACCTTTTTCACTGTTTCATTGTAAACTTTATCCAACTTATGATCATTCACCGTTGTAATGTGATCGCGTAGATGATTTTCATCATCGATCACCAAACGCCAAACCCGATCAAGCCAGCGACGTGATCCTGAAAGTCCATCTTCTGACCAAGCAATTGATTGTTCCAAAGGTCCCATGAACATTTCGTAAAGGCGCAAGGTATCTGCCCCATATTTTTCAACCACATCATCAGGGTTAACAACATTTCCCTTAGATTTTGACATCTTTTCGTGGTTTGATCCTAAGATCATTCCTTGGTTTGCCAACTTTTGGAATGGTTCCTTCGTTGTAACAATGCCTAGATCATACAAAACTTTGTGCCAGAAACGAGCATACAACAAATGCAAAACAGCATGTTCAGCTCCTCCAACATATAGATCAACATTTTGCCAATATTGTTCTAATTCTGGATCGACCATCATTTCGTCATTATGTGGATCCATATAACGTAAGTAATACCAAGATGATCCTGCCCATTGTGGCATTGTATTCGTTTCACGTCGACCATGACGACCTTGTTCATCTGTTACGTTTACCCAATCATCAATATTAGCCAAGGGTGATTCACCAGTTCCAGTTGGCAAAATATTCTCTGCATTTGGTAAGCGCAAGGGTAATTCTTCCTCTGGTACTAGAGATTTCGTTCCATCATGCCAATTAATCACTGGAATTGGTTCACCCCAGTAACGTTGACGTGAAAAGATCCAATCACGCAAACGATAATTCACCTTCTTAGCACCAATTTTATTTTCGCTTAACCAAGTTAACATACGTTCTATCGCAGCTTCTTTTTCCAAACCATTTAAAAATTCAGAATTAATATGAACACCGTCGCCAGTATAAACTTCATTTTCAATATCACCACCTGCTATAACTTCCAACTTAGGTAAATCATACTTAGTCGCAAATTCATAGTCACGGGCATCATGGGCAGGCACTGCCATGACGGCTCCTGTTCCATATGAAGCTAAGACATAGTCCCCAATCCAAATTTGCAATTTAGCACCATTGACTGGATTAATTGCATAAGAACCAGTGAAAATTCCTGACTTATCTTTATTCAAATCCGTTCGTTCCAAATCAGATTTTGAGGATAAGGCTTCCTTAAAAGCTTCAACAGCTTCTTTTTGGGCTGGTGTAGTGATTTCTTGGACCAAATCGTGTTCGGGTGCGAGAATAACATATGAAGCCCCAAATAACGTATCAGGACGTGTCGTAAAGACTTCAATCTTTTTATCAGCATATCCATCGATCTTAAAATCAATTGAAGCACCCGTTGATCGACCAATCCAATTTCTTTGTTGCTCTTTAATCGCTTCTGGCCAGTCTAAATCATCCAAATCATCCAACAAACGATCAGCATATTCGGTGATTTTCAAAACCCATTGGCGCATTGGTACTCGGTAAACTGGATAATCTCCACGTTCAGTCCGACCGTTAATGATTTCTTCATTGGCCACAACCGTTCCACCATTGTAATCAGGGGCCCAATTAACCATCATTTCATCTTCATAAGCTAAACCTTTTTTGTATAATTGCTCAAAAATCCATTGAGTCCACTTATAGTATTTAGGATTAGTCGTGTTAACTTCACGAGTCCAATCATATGAAAGTCCTAACGAACGCATTTGACGTCGAAAATTATTCACGTTGGTCTTGGTCACATCCTTGGGATTAGCTCCCGTTTTAATCGCATAATCTTCAGTGGGTAACCCAAATGCATCAAATCCCATGGGATGCAAAACATTAAATCCTTGCATCCGCTTCATTCGAGCTAAAATATCAGTTGCCGTGTAACCTTCAGGATGCCCGACGTGAAGCCCTTGTCCTGATGGGAAAGGAAACATATCTAAAACGTAATACTTAGGCTTAGATTGATCCGTTCCGGTTTTAAATATTTGGTTGTCTTCCCAAAAACGTTGCCATTTTTGTTCAACCGCTTGATGTTGGTATGCCATTTATCTCGTCCTCACTTTACTGACCAGCCCGATTTAAAATCCTTTGGTCCGGCGGCCGTTCTTTTCAGTTTATATTAAAAAATTATACGCTAAATCAAGTCTAATTTGTATGAGTATTTTCCAAACCACCTAAAAGCTAAATTCTCCTTTTTTAATTGAGCTCTCAATTCAATCAAATCCTACATTAACGAGCTAAAATCCTTTCAAATGGACCATCTAAAAATATTATTACAATTTTATAAGTTAAAAGTTATTTTTAATCATCGTTTTTAAAATTATGTGCTAATATGAAAGTTAAATTCTATTTCGACGGAGGATCATTTCTATGCAACGCCAAATCAGCCGTTGGCAAATTGGGTTAGCCCTTTTTTGCCTATTCATTTTTCTTATCTTACTTTTAGGTGTTCACTTTCAACTTCATTATATCCATCTAATTGACCAATTGGGTTTTAGACTGATCCGTGAACCAGTCACTAGTGAGCGAACTTGGTTTTTTAAAAATATCACCCGGGCTGGTAATCCAATTTGGACCGCCTTCATTGCCATGTGGGCATGTTTTTTTGCCGTAATACTTAAAAAATATGACATCGCTATCTTTGTAGTAGTCAACGTTGGAGTCTTCGGTTTAGGTGTGATGAAATTATTAAAGCACTTTGTGAATCGACCTCGGCCAAGTATCCTGCATCTCGTCAACGAGGGGGGCTCATCTTTTCCATCTGGTCATGCAATGAATTCAATGCTATTATACGGATCATTAATCGTTCTAGTTCATTATTATATTAAAAACGAACCAATCAAGTACGCCTTCATGACTTTGTTAACCTGTTTAATCGTTACCATCCCCATGAGTCGAGTTTATTTAGGAGTTCATTACCTCTCAGACGTATTAGCTGGACTATCTTTAGCTTGTTTCTTACTCATCTTCTCAAAAGAATTTATTTTCAAATATAAACCCAAGGAGGTTTAATCAATGCGAAAAACTCATAATTTTGCCCAAATGCAAATCGACGAAATTTTACACGTTGGAGATACTGTTGTTGATGCAACGATCAAAGCAGGTGATGGAACCCGTTATCTTGCTAGTCGAGTAGGTGACGGCGGTCACGTATTAGCTTTTTCTGATCAAAAAAAAGAAATCGATGATATGGCAGCCTCACTCTTTTTAAGCGGTTTAACGGCGCGAGTTGAACCAATTGAAAAAAGCTTTACCAATATTCCGGAATATCTAAGTCCTACTGAATTAGTATCAGTCTTTTTATTTCAAGTTGATCAACTAACTGATCCTAATCAACTAAAACAAACCATTCAGCAAATTCAATTATACCTCCGCACTCTTGGAGTCATTGTTTTGGATGGCCATCATCAAAATCCTGCCATGCAAGAAGTCTTATCAATGGCTAAAAAGCTTCCTGCTAATGCCTACGAAGTTCGTTATTTCTATGACGCCCTCACTGATGAAGCAGCCTTAATTCTACAACGAAATTAAAAAAAGCACAGCAGATGTAAATTACATCAGATGTGCTTTTTATTTTAGATTTAATTAGAATGAATCATTAAAGCTACACACTCAACATGCGCAGTTTGTGGGAATTGATCCAAAGGTTGAATATTCCCTTTTACCTGGTAACCATGTTCAGTCATATATTTAATATCTCGAGCCATCGTCACCGGATTACATGAAACATAGACAAAACGTTCAGGTTGAAGGTAGACCACTGCATCCATTAAGCTTTCCGTTAAGCCACGGCGGGGTGGATCAACAAAAATAACATCTGCTGGTAGATTTTGATCACGCCACTTTTCCATTTGGGCCGGTGCATCTGCAGCAATATATTCTGCATTTTCAATTTTATTTTGAGCAATATTAATTTTGGCATCTTCCACCGCTCTTTCGACCACTTCAACCCCATAAACACGTTGAACTTGATCAGCAATCGACAGACCAATTGTCCCAATTCCCGAGTATGCATCAATCGCCACATCACTCTTTTTTAATTCACCCATTTGAGCAGCTAATTGATATAAAACTTCCGTTGTTTTAGGATTGACCTGGTAAAAAGAATTCGGTCCGATCACAAAATCATGCCCTAATAATTGGTCATGAATTGCGGCATCCCCCCACAAAACACGATTATCACCAGTTAATTGTTGACTGGTTTGTCGTGGATTATGATTTAAGATCAAACTCTTTAACGCAGGAACCTTTGCCACAATGGCTGCTATGATTCCTTCTTCATCTGGTAATTCTGCTAAGTGGCTCACTAAAACAACCATCACCTGCTTAGAATAATATCCCCTTCGTACCATGATATAACGCATTGCCCCTTGTTTAGTGGCATCGTTATAAATCGGTGTTTTAAACTGATCTAATATATCTCGTACAATTCCAATCGTTTGATCAATCACAGGGTCATTTAAATAATAATCCTCCATTGGCACAATCAAATCTTTATTTTGACGATCAAAAAATCCCGTTGTTAGATGTCCTTGTTGTTTTTTCAAAGGTACAACCGTCTTATTGCGATAATGTGTTTGTTGCTCAGCTCCGATGGGGTACGCCACTGGCAAATCTAAATCAACAGATTGAAAGGCTTGTTCCACTTGCCGTTGCTTTAACTTTAATTGACCTTCATAGCTCAAATTAACATAGGGAGCTACTCCTGCTTTTAATAAGTAGGCTTTATTTTGATTCTTACGATCCGGTGAAGGTTCTAACACCTTAATGACTTCACCATATGCTGACAATCGGTCAACTTGTGTCAATCGATATTGAATTTTTTCTCCTAAGAAAGCATCAACTAATTTTACTGGATAGTGTTGATCTATCAAGATTACACCCATTCCGTTATGTAAAATATCAGTCACAACACCTTCTTTAATTTCATTCAATTTCACTGGCAGAATATTTCTGGGCATTCTCAATCCTCCCTAATTCATATCTAATATTTATTAATCAATTTTTTTAATGATTTTGGTTTGAATCAAACGATATTGACCATAACCAATCAAAGCACCTATTAATCCTGGTAAAATCCAACCTAATCCTTGGCTACTAAATGGCACTAAATGGTGATAACCCGTGACGATATGTTGTAAAACCCCATTTGAAATCGGTAAACTAGCTAACATATCTCCAATGGCTGGAATCGTAATAAAGCCAATCGTCCAACGATAAACTAATGGAGAACCATCAAAATATTTTTTGCATAGGCTCAAACCAATTATTCCCAGAGCGTAAGGGTATAGCATCATCATCACTGGTACTGACCAAGCAATAATAGTCGTTAACCCTAAATTAGCCACAATCAATGAGCCAATGGTAATCACACGAAGCCAAAAGCGATATGAATACTTAGGAAATACAGCTTCCATATCTTGTGCAAAGGCTTGAAATAGTCCCATGGCAGTAGTAAAGACTGTCAAAGTCACCAAAATAGCAGTTAAAACCAATCCTGCATTGCCGGCATAGTGACTAATAATTTGTGCAAGAGCAATCCCACCATTCTCAGAAAGCTTTAGCTGACCAAGACTCATTGTCCCCATTAAAATCAAGACAATATAAATTAAGGCTTCAGCTACAACACTTAATGCCCCTGCTTTAGCAATTTCTTTGGAAATATTATCATTATGGACCCCTAAACCTCGAACAGCGTAAACAATGGTTACACCAACCGTTAATAGGCCGACTCCATCCATCGTGTTATAACCTTCCATAAACCCTGCAGTGAATGCGTGATTTTGATAAGACGCAGATGGCGTATAATTCAAATGCCCCATTGGAAACAAAAAGGCAACGACAAACAATACTAACAATCCTAGCAAGAAAAGCGGATTCAAATACTTACCAATCCAAGCTGTAATATCAGCCTTTTTCACCGTCAACAAGTACGCTAATCCAAAGAAGATAACCGTAAAAATAAATAAGCCTACTGTAGCATATTTAGCTGGCAATAATGGCGCAATTCCTGTCGAAAATGCAACCGCTGGCAATCTTGGTGTGGCAAAAAGCGGTCCAATGACTAAGTGAAAGGCGACTACAATAAATAAGGCAAAATAGTGAGACACCGGTTGCGCTAATGCATACAAGTCCTCGCTTTTGGTCACTGACACAGCTAACATTGCCAAATATGGCACAATCGTTCCCGTCAATACGAAACCAATTGTGGCCGGTAACCAATGAGCACCAGCCGCTTGACCTAAATGGATTGGGAAAATTAAATTTCCAGCACCAAAGAAAATCCCAAAGATCAACGAAGCTAGTAAAATCACTTTATTAAAACCCAACTTTTCATTTTTCATTACTGGGGTACCCCTGTTCTAATTTTTATATTTTTACATAATTTTAAAGATACCATATTTAATCTCAAAAAGGCAGACTAACCTAATTAAATTAATCTGGTTTCTTATTAGAATTTATTGAAATTATAATATGTTAAAGCTAAGATTTGAATATTAAAATTCAAAAGACGACTACTCTAAGATCTCAGATCTCAAATCAGTCGTCTCATTTAAATTATTTTATGCGTTATTTTTTCGTTCATTCCGCTTCTTACGTTCATAGCGACGATATAAGATCACCGCAATCAAGGTGAAGAAGACTGGCCCAGAAACTGTCCAAAATGCATCTGTCCATTGATGTTCTAAAATTGGCTCAACACAAGTGAATAATACACTCAAAGCCAAGACAATAAATGAAATAGCAGTAACAATCCACATCATAGTCTTATTTTTAAAGAAGACGTAGGGTTTTTCAATCTTTGGATTTTGATTGAAGAAAGGATAAGCTCCCACTAAGAATAGATATGGTAAAGCCGTTGAAACGTTACCCATCAATGTCAAAATATTATAGAAGACTTGCGCTGTTGATCCACCAAAAGCAATCGCAAAGATCAAAATAATGACAAAGATTGCTTGGTACCACATTGCGTTAGCAGGCATTCCTGCTGAATTCAATTCAGTGACATGTTTAGGCCAGAAGTCCTTAGGTGTTCCCAAAACAAAGGCCTTAATTGGTGAATAAATCAAAACGAAAAATGAACCAATATAAACAATGAACATATCAAACCCAGCAAAACGAGCAAACCATTCACCCATCGTAGCTGCCCCAGCGGCATTCAAACCAATTTGATTACCAAAAGTGCTTCCTAAATTATTCATCATGACATAGGTTACGTTTCCTAAATTAACATGTCCTTGGTCAATAATTTGAGACCAATTAGCGCTAGCTCCCCAAAGAAAGATCGAAATAGCATACAAGACCGCGATAATCGCCGTTGAAATCAAGACCCCGCGTGGGAAATCACGTTTAGGATTTTCCATGCTATCAGTAATTCCACCCATCGACTCCATCCCTGCATAAGCAAAGACAGCATAAACCACGAAACTTAACATCGCAATTGGTGATGTGAAACTAGGATTAGCACTGTGCAAAAAGGTCGAAAGCCCATGAATTGGTTCTGCTGTATGGAAACCATTCTTCAAAAGAATGAAAATACTAAAAACGAAAAATAGAATATTAATGGTTACCATCATAATTCCACCAAAAGATGAAATTTTTGAAATCCAATCAATTCCTTTTGAAGCAAAGAAAGTAACCACAATAATCAATAGGACCGCCAAAACTCCAATTACTTGATTTGAGTGTAATCCCCAAAGATGCCAAGTCTGAGTTTGGTCGGACCCACTAATGAAAGTTGAAAATGGAATCCAAATCTTAGAAGCTGTAGCTACTAACCATGTTTCCCAAGAAGCCAACCACATAAATGTTCCGATAAAGGCAATTTTAGGTCCCACTGCCCCTTCAATCCAAGAGTAAATTCCACCCTTAGCCTCATTAAATGCTGATCCATATTCTGCCATCATAAATCCCAATGGTAGGAAGAAGAAAATTGCGGCAAAAATATACCAGATAATACTTGCATAGCCCATTTGCATAAACGCAATGGGGGTGTTCGCAAATCCAAAGATGGTCGTAAAGATCATCATGATCAAAGTCATTAGTTTGATCGATTTGCCGGTTTTTCCGTTTTCAGCGTCGTTCATAGTTCCATTCACTCCTTAAAAGCTCAGTATCAATTGTTATTTTATAAATTCAAATCTGTTTTAAAATTCAACTTCGAGAAATCAGTTGAAGCGGTAATAATATCAGCTGTTAACTTACGATAGGCAGTTAAAGCTTCATCTGCTAACTCTTCACCCGTCTTAGTCAAAAAAGCTGTCAATTCAGGTCCTGTCAAATTTTCAGCACGTTTGTCAGCATCACGAAGCCCCTTGTTCAAAGTGATATTAACTTGTTTTTGGGTTGTTTGAAGTTGCTTCCCAAATTCTTTATAGTGCCCATCTACCAAAACGCTCACTAACTTATATGCCCAATAAGCTGATTCTCCATCATAAGGCAAGGTCCCAATTTGATAAGCCTTCGGGGTGGCATCAATTCCAAGATAGAATGGAACATAAACGCTTTGGGCAGAAACACCCATCGCAATCCATTGGACACAAGCGACTGCTGGATCCATATTTGGTCGATGCTGTAAGATATGCGATTCTTGAGTTTTAGCTAAACTAATCGGCCGGAAAAGATGATTTTGCTCAGACTCATTCATTGGATCATAAGGTGTCTTTTCAAAATGAGAACTCAAATACATTTTCACGTCATCAACACTCAATAAACGATTAGCTTTTTTGATGAAATCCAAATCCTCACTCATGGGTGATTCATTTGTAGCTCCCGAAAATTGTTGCTGACCCCACCAAACTCGTGGTGTACTGTAATGTTCATCTGACAAAGTTTGAGTCCCAAAAATCTTGCGGAAATTAAAAGTTGCTGGATTTGGATTCAAATGATTACTTTGGACAAAATCAATAATTTGAGGTGCAAACATAAAGTTATCCGAATCGTTAAAGTCAATTGCCTGAATTGCTAGTTGATTGGCTACAACCGCATAGCTATCATCTGGTATTCGTTGGGCGACCCAATAATGACCTGTACTAGTTTCCATATACCAAACTTCATCAGCATCCGAAAATAGAATCCCATTGGTCTCACAAGTACCATATTCTTCAATGATTGATCCCAAGCGAGCTACCCCTTCACGCGCAGTTTTTACATATGGTAAAACAACCGTAACCATGGCCTCTTCACCAATTCCATCTTCTACTAGTGGATCGGCTCCCAATACCGTTTCATTCGCATAAGCACTTTCTGTAGCACTCATGGCTACCCCAAATTCATTAAATCCATCTTCTTCAAACAGACCCTCTTTAGTTGTCCATTCTGGGGTTGCTGTATATTTAAACTGCAATTTTGGTAATGGCATCTTAAACCCATTGGCCGATGAAACAAATGTTTGTTCTGTGGTATGTTCTGTATGGGGATGCACCACAAAATGTTTAGGCCATGATGCCTGGGAATCCTCATTTCGTCCAATCATCGTTGATCCATCAATCGTAGCTTTTTTCCCTACCAGAATACTAGTACAAGCACTCAATTCCGCTTTATTATATTCCATATTATTTCTCCAGTTAATTTATGCATACAATGTATAAATATTCTAAAATATTTCTATTAATAAAAATATCTTCACTAAAATTATATACCTATTTTCTTATAAGTCATCAGTTAATTTATAGAATTAACATTTATACAATCCAGTTATCCCTCAATATTTATGATATTTCAAAATATCGCCATTTTCATTAAATATATTCATTTTTTTGCATAAAAAAGTTCGAATTCTCATTGTTTTAAAATTATTTTTTCATTTGTTTTTAGTTTTTTTAGCAAGCCATACTAAACAACACCAAGTACTAAAAAAAGGTCAAGGTAATCTCACCCCAACCTTTTTTATATTTAAGCTTTAATCCTTTTAAACTAATTCACTTTATTTTTATGTTGCATCCAAAAATAAAATGGTAGACCAATCAAAGTCAATCCAATTCCAGTCATTGCCAACCAGAAATTTGATAGCAGCGTCATCACAAGAATAAAGACTCCTCCTAAAATAGCAATAATCGGGATCACTGGGTATAATGGCACCTTATATGGACGCGCCAATTCAGGCTCCGTGTGCCGTAATTTAATTACTGCAACAAAGACCAAAGTGTAAAACATCCAAATCACGAAAATCAACATATCAGTTAGTAGATCAAAACCACCGACAAACATCAAAGCAATCGACAAAACTAATTGAAAAATTCCAGCAATATATGGAATTTGATAACGATTCAACTTAACTAAATGTTTTGAGAATGGCAAATCATTTTCAAGAGCCATCGCATATGGCAGACGCATTCCCGTCATGGTATAACCGTTAAGCGTTCCATAGATTGAAACTAAGATTCCAATGGTAATTAACTTACCACCTAAATGGCCAAAAATCTTATCAGCCACATCCATAGCCGTAGTTTCATTACCAGCAATCGCATTAATAGGTAATGTATGTAAGAATACAAAATTAACTAAAAGATAGATAATCATAATACCGAATAAACCACCCGCAATTGCTCGTGGTAAATCACGAGACGGATTCTTCAATTCACCCGCAATGTTTCCAACGTGAATCCATCCATCATAAGCATACATTGTAGCTAATAATCCGGCTCCCAATCCTGTTAGGAAGCCATCAGTATGAGCACCTGCATGAATGGGGAAGAAGCTGACTTCAACTCCACCTGGCTGCAATAATCCAAATATAATAATTAATGCCAAAGGAATTAATTTGAAAAACAAGGTAATTGCTTGGAACTGACCTGCTACTTTTGAACCTAAGAGATTAATCAAAAAAACCGATCCCACAGCAGCAATTCCGGCTGGCACAGTATAATTAACAGATAAATGAAATAAGTTAACGACTTGTGTTCCAAAAATAATCCCTTTAGCCGCAATACTAGCTGGGAAGTAAACAATAACCTGAGCCCAACCTAGTAAATAGCTCATCATCTTACCGTATGCCCGTTCAATGTAAACTAACATTCCACCTGTTTCTGGAATCGCTGCGGCTAATTCAGCCCCCGTCAATCCGGCTGCTAATGTAATTAGCCCTCCTAATGCCCACACAAAAATTGACATGTTGGCATTTCCAGTGGCCGTTGCCACCCCTGATGCTTTAAAAAATACCCCAGCTCCAATAACCGTCCCCATCACGGTTGAAATTGCTGGAATCAAAGTCATCGTTCGCTTTAATTCTGTTTGCTCACTCATTTCTTTTCCCTATCCTTAACCTATATTTGATCTAAATATTACTCTTAGCATATCACCAGAAGCTCCCCAAGGCGCTTTTTTGATGTCATAAGCTGCTTTCTAAACTAGAAAAGTATAACAAACCACACTGCGATATGAAATAATTATGTTAAAAAAGCTTACATCAACTTAGTATGAAACTAACTAGACAATTTTAAAATTCATCCTAACCACTCACTTATTAAAATAAACCGGTTAGTCAAAATCAATTTACGTAAATCATTAATTATGGTGTACTACTAATGAAAGGATTCAGCCCTATGAAAATAACACTGGAAATCGACCCTAACTTAACGGCTCCCGAAGTAATTATTCGTGCGCCCGCAGATTCACCTGCGGTTGATGATATCAAACAAAAATTAACATCCACCTCATCTGAATTTGAACAAATCACCCTTTATCAACAACAAACTAAATTCGAAATGCCAGTTGATCAAATTCTTTTCTTTGAAACGGACGGACGCCAGGTGTGGGCTCATACAACGAAACAAAGTTTTGCTACTCGGCAACGCCTATATAATTTAGAAGAAACCCTGCCCCCGCAATTTATTAGAATCTCTAAAGCGGGAATTGTCAATGTAACCAAAATTCAAGCTTTAACCAAATCGATTTCAAATACATTAATTCAGTTTCAGAATTCACACAAACAAATTTACGCATCACGGCGTTACCATAAAGCCTTAGAGGCTCGCTTAATTGATTGGAGAAAATTATCATGAGAAAAACAAATTGGTTCTGGGGCAGCATTTTCATCATGGCTGCTGCTTTACTTATTGCAACCCAAATGGGCTGGTTATCATTGCAAATGCCCGTTGTTACCATCATTATTGCTATTATTTTAGTGGCACTCCTTGTTTCCAATCTGATTTATCGTTCAATTGGTGGCAGCATTTTTGCTCTAGCTGTGTTAGCCATGTTATTTAATCGTCAACTAGGAATTCAAGCATTAATGCCATGGACAATCATTGGAGTATCACTACTTTTAATCATTGGTTTGAAGCTGATCTTTAGGCCTAAAAGTCATTGGTCTCACTCCCACTATGATTGGACAAAAAATCAAAATAGTTATTATGGTCAAAATCATCACCGACCATACGAAAATTTTAATCATATGAATTTCGGACAACCAGGATCCACAGATGATCCAACATCGGATGATAATCGTACTGAGTTCAATTCAAATGATCAGTCAAATCCAAGCATCATTACTATTACAACGACAATGCAAAACAACATTCGCTATCTTCAAGGATCCAACCTCGAAACGATTAACCTGCGTAATTACATGGGTGATACTAAAGTTTACTTCGATCAGCTTACCGATACAGATCATCTAGAGCTAAACATTGATAATTCGCTAGGAAGCGTTAATCTTTATCTACCTCAAAATTGGCAAGTTACCAATGAATTGAATCTTTTCCTATCAGCCTCCGATGAACGAGGAATGCATAGCCAAACAATTGGCCCAAGAATCACTATCCGTGGTCGAATCTATCTGGGAAATTTAGTAATTCACTATATTTAATAACATTTAAAATTAAAAAGAGACGGGTAATTTTATCCCGTCTCTTTTCTGCATTATGAAGATGAAAGTATTTTTTAATCCGCGTATAGATGATACAGAATAAATTATAATATTCCAAATTAAAGGAGGTTGGTAATCTATTTACTCAACCTCCTTTGATTTATTTTATAAATAACATTATGTTACTCAATTGAATGTTAAATCTTTGACATCTCTAAAATGTTGGTTTCAAAGTAATTAAAAAATGCATCATGATCAACTTGATATACAAATTCAACTAAATTTCCAGTTGGGGTTATAAACGTTCGGCCACGACTTATCCCATCTGGAACTACATCTATTTTCAATATCTTAGTCTGTACCAAACGATCATTTAGCATGAATGCAGTGGTTAAAACATCCCATAGGAAATATGCTATAGACTTGGTTTCAAAACGATTCAGAGTCGGTACTGTTGCATAAGCTTGTCCAATAAAATCAAGACCTGGGTTTTGACGAAGTTTGGCCCAACGCAATCGATCAGCTGGACGCAAAGGGACTTCATGTGTACTTTCCAGTCCCACCATTTGCAAGTTTAAACCAGCATTTACCACTACCTTAAAAGCTTTAGGATCCCAAAAGGCATTCCACTCTGCCGTTCCATCTTGTTCTGGTTCAGTGATATTACCTTGTCCAAAAGTACCACCCATCACCACCAAGCGCTTAATTTTATTTTTAAGTTCCGGCTTCCTAGTTAAAACGGTCGCTAAATCACTGACCGGTCCAGTAAATAATAAGGTCAGTGGCTCTGATGCCTGCGTTAATAACATTTGTAAATCATCGGCAGCCGAACGATCCGAAATTTTAGTCGTACCAATCCCAAATTCATTTAAAATTGGAAGTGCATCTACCGTAAAAGCATCCAATCGCCATTCTTTCGGGAATGGGTCACTAGACGTAGCATCCGAGGCACTAATGATTAGATCTTCGTGTTTTCCAAACCGATGAATAATTTTTTGAGTCGCTTTAATTGCTGGAGCTAGATATGAATCAGCGGGTACAACTCCCACCCCGACCAATTCAATTTGTTTTTTCCCCTCAGCTGCTAACAATAACATCAACGATGCCAAATCATCCACACCACCATCATGACTAAAATATACTTTTTCCACCATTTTATAGAATCCTCCGCTTGAAATATTCGTAATTAGACCCGTTTACGTAATTATAACATATAATTCTTGACTAATAAACGAACTTTATTCCGGTGACTTATTTCTATTTCATGAATACAGTCTAATCTATTATCCTTCCATCTATCTCGATAAAATAATTTATCTTCACATTACAAATTCAGCCTTATTTTACCCATTATGAAATAACTTCAAATTTATTTTTTTGTAATTTAATTTGAATATCAGCTTGCTGAGCCAACTTATCATCATGAGTAATCATAATGACGGTTTTACCATATTCACTCGCTAATTCTTTGAATAAATTAACGATCAATTGCGAATTGTCATGATCTAAATTTCCAGTCGGTTCATCAGCCAAAACAATTTTAGCATCTACTAACAATGCTCGTACAATGGCGACACGTTGTTGCTCACCACCAGACAACTTTTGAATCGACATCATAGCTTTAGAACGACTAATTCCAACACTTTCTAGGCTATTTAAAATAAATTTTTTATCACCACGATGTCTTGAATCTGTTATTTCTAATGCAGTTTCAATATTTTGATAAGCTGTCATCGTTTTTAATAAATTATAAGCTTGATAGATGGTTGAAACATATTTTTGACGATATTTAGTTAAGCCAATTTTATAAATTGAAGCTCCGTTAACCCTTATATCGCCTTTTTTAGGAACATCTAATCCAGCAAGAAACGACAACATCGTCGTTTTCCCCGAACCCGATTCGCCTACAATCGAATAAAAATTACCATCTTCAAATTCTAAATTTATATTTTCATATAATCTTTGATCTTCATCTGCATACCAATGACTTAAATTATCCACTTTTAGGCTCATTATTTGACCTCCTATACTTATTGAGTGCTTTATTAACTCAAAGCCACTTAATTTCAAACTATGATTGACAACATTAATCATCTTGCAATATTTGCTTTGGCTTTAATTTGAGAATCATAATTGCTCCTCCAGAGACGGACAAAAATGCTATTAATATGGCAACTGAACCTAGTTCTGCAATCGTTGATGGTGTCATTACATTCTTTAGATTCACGTTTTTTTGTGTCGCAACTTGACCACCCCCAATGTCACCAATAGGTTTGTTCCCAGCCATCTTACCAGGAACTTGACCTCCACCTCCTGGTGCACCGCCAGCTTTATTTTGGATCTGATTAGTTTGTTGTTGATTCACTAAGGTCTGTCCCACTTTATTAGAAGCAGCTGTTCCAACCGCCGTGGCAACTCCCAAAGCGACCACTAAAATGATCAACAATTCGGTGAAAAGTTGTCCGACTACCTTTATTTTTGATTCTCCCAAGGAAACTAGTATTCCAATTTCTCGACGCCGTTCCCGAGTTAGCAAAAGAATAATCAATCCCAAAATTAACACTCCAGCAATAGAAACAACCCAAACGATTTTGCTAGCTAGTTTTGCAACATTCTCCATATTCTTAGCAGCCGTTTTGTACGAAGATTCATCAGAGGTCAATTCCATATTACTGTCGTCTAAAATCTTTTTAGCATCTTTAACAAACTGTTTAGTTTTAGCCGGTTCCGTCATGTTGAAGGTAACGTTTGAAACTTTATTTTCCGTACCCGCTAAAGTATTAGCCAAAGTATATGATCCATAAATGGTATTGGCTGGATCACCAGTCATCGGCTCGCCATTCTTCTCAGAACTTTTATAGATTCCGACAATTTTTAAAGTTTTCGTCTTAGAACTATCATCAATATTGGTAACCTTAATTTGATCACCAACTTTAATGCTATTAGCTAACGCCAATTCAGTCTCAACTACCACATTATTGGTATCAACATCGCTGGCTTTAATTCCACGTCCAGAAGTTATTTTATCCGTTTTAGTCTTAAAACCTGACAAACCAGCCGTAGTTATAGTTCCACTAATTGTAATATCACCCGAACTGGATTTGCTCATATCTCCGAGATTTTGGTTTTGCTTCGTGGTTGAAGTAATAGTCTTAAACCCGCTGGCATTCACTGAAGCACTATTGGTAATATTATATGAACTAACATTTGATAATGCGGCCATCTGTTTGACCTTATCCACTGTCGTCGTTGCTACTGTCATCGCAGGAGTAGCTGTACTTGTCTGGTTTGAACTATCGTCAGTCTTAGCTCGCATTTTATCAAACATTTTTTCCCGATCAGCGGACAAAGTTACCGTGGATC
Organism: Weissella koreensis KCTC 3621; assembly: GCF_000277645.1. Next base: position 208,293 of record NZ_AKGG01000016.1, read on the forward strand.
CCACCGAATCCGATGCAATTTTGGCTGAACTAAGCGCGGCATTTTGAATGATTAACCCCGCCATTACAAAAATTAAAATTACGCTGGCGACAATCGTCAACAAGATGGTGCGTCCCTTTCGTGCCCACAGGGTCAGCCCTGCTCGTTTTATAAAATTCATAATATGTCCCTCGTTTTTCTATCCTGAATATTTTTAATTATAGGAACACGTACTTATACTAAGCATAAATATACTTCAAACGAAACTTAAATTCATAAACATGCACTATTTGAGATAAACGTTTATAAAAACCAAAAATTAAGCTAATTTTATCCAATCCATTTTGCACTGATTCAAAATATTAAAGTTAGCCTATTTTGATCATCATTTCTGATCAACAAAAAAATGCCATCAGTTATGATTTATTCATAACTAATGGCATCAATTTTTTATTAATCTGCAAAATACGCTTTTAAAGCATCGACCTTATCCAAACGTTCCCATGGCAAATCTAACTCTGGTCGACCAAAGTGACCGTAGGCAGCAGTTGCTTCATAGCGAGGTTGACGCAAGTCCAATTCCTCAATAATTCCAGCTGGACGTAACTCAAATAAGTCCCGAATCGCTGTCACTAATTGTGCATCTGCAACTCGACCAGTCCCAAACGTATTAACATCAATCGAAACTGGTGCCGCCACACCGATTGCATACGCAACTTGAATCTCAACACGATCAGCTAATTCCGCTGCAACGATGTTCTTAGCAATGTGACGAGTGGCGTAAGCAGCACTTCGATCTACCTTTGTGGCGTCTTTTCCGGAGAAAGCACCACCACCATGACGAGCATAACCACCATAGGTATCAACAATGATCTTTCGCCCTGTCATACCAGCATCACCCTTAGGCCCACCAATCACAAAACGGCCAGTTGGATTGATATAATACCGTGTCTTTTCATCAACTAAATTGGCTGGCAAAATTTCATCAATAATAACCGCTTTAACTTCTTTTCGTAACTGTTCCAAACTCACACTCTCACGATGTTGAGTCGATAAAACAACCGCATCAATCCGTTTAGCTTGATCATTATCATCTAATTCGACTGTCACTTGAGCCTTAGCATCCGGTAAAAGATATGGTAAAGTTCCTGTTCGGCGTACTTCGGCTTGTTTTTTAACCAGGGCATGTGACAAGACTACTGAAAGAGGAAGATACTGATCTGTTTCGTTGGTAGCATAACCAAACATTAATCCTTGGTCTCCAGCCCCAATTTGATCCAGCGGATCAACCCCACCATCTTCACGTTGTTCCATCGCACTATCAACCCCTTGCGCAATATCAGGAGATTGTTCATCAATCGTTAGTGCCACATGAATATCATCTGCTAAAAATCCAGCATCTGGATCATCATAACCAATCCGTTTTAGCGTTCGACGAACTATTTGATTCATATTAACATAGGCACTTGTTGAAACTTCCCCAAAAATATTCACAAATCCAGTTGTAACCGATGTTTCAATTGCGGTCCGAGCCATTGGATCGTCCTTTAAAATGGCATCTAAAATGGCATCTGAAATTTGATCGGAAACCTTATCGGGGTGACCTTCTGAAACTGATTCTGAGGTAAATAGACGTTTTTCCACCATCATAAAACTCCTTTAAGTATTAATTTTTTTATGTTTCTTAATTTTGATCAATAAAAAATGACATACGATAAGCGCATGTCATTTTAATGATCATTACGCCCATCTGCTAGAAGTTACCACATCGCCCAATTGGGTACGTTGGTGTCAGATCATCGGGTCTAGTCCCTCCCTGAACTCTTGATAGGAATGTTATTTTTACTGCTAGATTATATTTTACACGATTAAACAAAGATAACAAGGACTTTTAGCCTGAAAATTCCCAATCATTTTAGTATGTGACGTTTAAACTTGGCTCTCTAACACTAATCCTTCAAAAAAAACACGTAATGAAGTTTTACCATGTTCCGCTCGTTTACCTTGTAAGTATTGCATTTCTTCGTGTACATTTTTATATTCAAAAAGCGCATTTCCATAATTAATGAATAATTCATTCTCATAGTCATCTAAGCACAAATGAGCTAAATTGGTTAACCCAACTTTAAGCGCTCGTCTTACTCGCTGAAAAATAATCTTTTTTTCATGTTCATCAATTTGATAATCAGCTGCAAAATTGATTTCCTTAAAATGTAACTGCTTTTCTAACATGATTTCAGCAATAAACAAGATATCTGATACTCCAGTCTCCGTCGCAATTCCTAATAAATTTAAAATCGAACGCATTTTAGCTTGTTGTTCTTTTTGAATCACCTTTTTATCTACCACTACTTGTAACGAAGCTGATTGATTGCCTAATAAATTCTGAATATGATTTAATTTTTGTTCCATTTGGAGATTTTGTACCACTTTTTCTAAAACCGTTTTAACTTCTATCACATTAATAGGCTTATCAATAAAAAATTCGATCCCACCACGATAAGCATCCTCACGTAAATGAGGCGAGCGAACTTGTGAAATCATAACAACTCGCAAATTTGGTTGAATTACCTTTAATTTTTTTACCAAATCGATTCCAGACATCTCAGCCATCAATAAATCAACTAATAAAATATCAACATCCAAGGCCAGCCACTGATCCAAAGCTTCTCGGGCAGAATTAGCCCATCCCACCACGGTGAAATCAAAATTTTGTTCAATAATTTGTTTTAAAACTAAAGGAACAGAAACATCGTCATCCACAATAAAGAAATTCATTGTTCCACATCCTCCATCTTACTTTGCAAAAGATACACTGTAAAAGTAGTTCCTTCACACGGCTTTGATTCAACTGTAATTTTGCCTTGAAATTGTTCCTCGATAATTTTTTTCGTATGGTATAAACCAATTCCTCGATAGACATCGCCTGTTTGCAGATCAAATTTAGTCGTGAAGCCTGGTTGAAAAATTGCCGCTTGAACACCTGGATCCATTCCCACCCCATTATCATCAATTTCAAAAATAATTTCATTATTCATACGACTGATATTAATTTGTAGCCGCCCTGACCTTTGATTAGACATTGCTTCTAACCCATTTAATAATAAATTAGATAAAATTGTTACCAGCGCATAATGTTTACCCACCACAACTTCAACTTCATTTTGAGCCTGGACTATTACATTTAACTGTCTTTCCTTAATGGTAGCACGCAGATCGGAGATAACAATTCGTAAAATCTCAGTTAAATGCATGGTCTGCATTTGATTTAAATCAAATTGTTCACCCAAACCCGTAATTACATTTCGATAATTTTTCTTAACCTCATGGACATCACGAGCAATTTCTAAAGCGCGTTGACTAGCAGTAGGATTTTCATCCTGTAGACTTTGGTTCAAAAAATAAGCATTCTGCATAATTCGCTCAATCTCAACGACATTTTTTTGCATAAAATATAATTCATTTTTAACTGCGGCAGCCGCTAAAACAAATTGATAATATTGTTTCTCATGTTTTTCTTTACGCATCATTAAATTTAAATAATGGTAACCAAAAGCAAATATACAACCCAACGTACTACGTAGCAAAGCCACAATAAACAATAATTGGAAAAAGTGATAATCTGCAAAATTACCCTGATTCATTATGCCAATTTCAAATAAGTTAGCACCATAATCACACAAAACAATCGTACAGAAAAAGGTTAAATCGTTCCAACCACCACGCCTCCAATACAACCAATAATATAAAACGCCATAACAAACATAGAACCCAATATCTGACAAGGTTAACAATCCAATCGTCGTAATCTGGTCTGAATGGCTAAGCCACAAAAGTAATCCTCGAAAAATAGGGGATGCTAGCGCCACAGTCCCGACAAGTGAAAGTGGATTTAAATCGGTATTAAAATATAAAAAAGCTGGTAATAGCAATGGTGAAAAAGCTACGATAAAACCGGGCATCAATGCTTCAAAATTAACTTGCGAAGCCAAAGCAACACATAAAGCCACTACTAAAATTCTTTGCCATCGACCAAATCGATTCATTCTTAGACCCATTATCAATCCTTCTTAGTTTTATTTTTGAAGCTTAGTGAAGTTTTTTGAAACCGCTTACTTATAATATTATTGTAAATAAGAAGCCAAGTGTCAAGGAAGCACCCTCTTCCTAAATAATTTAAACACTGCATTTTTTGAAATTGTCTTCTTACCTTTACAAATTTAATCATAAAGGTTTAGGTGAATTCGTATGACTGGTCTTAAAAAACATGCACATTTTAGGCTCAAAATGCCAGGTGCCTTCGTAATTCTATTCTTATTAACCGTGATAGCCGTCTTGGCCACTTGGTTTGTACCTGCTGGAAGTTACTCCAAATTGTCCTATGATCAACCCAACAAGCAGTTGAAAGTCCACGTTCCGGATGGACCCACTCATAAATTACCTGCTACCCAAGATTCATTAAAAGAATTAGGGGTCAAAATTGATATTAAACAATTTACAAGCGGCGGAATCACCCAAGAAATTTCCGTACCAGGGACCTATCGTCGTCTCAAGCAACGGCCTGCTAGTGTCGTCGCCATTCCTAACAGTATGGTTCGAGGCACCATCGAAGCGGTCGATATTATGGTCTTTATCTTCGTTTTGGGTGGCTTGATCGGAGTCGTAAAAGCCAGTGGGGCTTTTGAATCCGGACTTATGGCCTTAACTAAAAAGACCAAGGGGCACGAATTTATGTTGATCTTCTTGGTCGCTGTCCTCATGGTCTTAGGAGGAACCTTGTGTGGAATTGAGGAAGAAGCTGTAGCTTTTTATCCCATTTTAGTTCCCGTCTTCATCGCCATGGGTTATGACTCGATTGTCAGTGTAGGGGCCATCTTCTTAGCTAGTTCAGTCGGGACAGCTTTCTCCACAATTAATCCTTTCTCCGTGGTCATTGCTTCAAATGCCGCTGGAATTAATTTTACCCAAGGAATTGCTTGGCGAATTGTTGGTTGTGTAGTTGCCGCCTGCTTCGTTATTGCTTATCTTTATTGGTATAGTAAAAAAGTTAAAAATGATCCCAGTTTTTCATATGCCTATGAGGATCGAACCCAATTTGAAAAAATGTGGTCGGTGACCGGTGAACAAAATAGTATTGCTAGAATCTTTGACTTTCGACAAAAATTAATATTAATTCTCTTCGTTATCACTTTCCCACTCATGGTTTGGGGTGTAATGTCTCAAGGTTGGTGGTTCCCTACAATGGCAGCTTCCTTCTTAACTTTTGCAATCTTCATTATGTTCCTAACTGCCACCGGACCAAGTGGAATTGGCGAAAAGGGTGTGGTAGATGCCTTTGTTGCTGGATCATCAAGTTTGGTAGGAGTTTCACTCATTATCGGATTAGCTCGTGGAATCAATATCGTCTTAAATGAAGGAATGATTTCAGATACTATGCTACAATTTTCATCATCATTGGTGACCCATATGAGCGGTCCACTCTTCATTTTGGCCATGCTTTTAATCTTCTTCGTTTTAGGCTTCATTGTACCTTCATCATCTGGATTAGCAGTTCTTTCGATGCCTATCATGGCACCTTTAGCCGATACTGTCGACATTCCTCGTTTCGTCGTAGTCACAGCTTATCAATTCGGACAATATGCCATGCTCTTCTTAGCCCCAACCGGCTTAGTGATGGCCACTTTGCAGATGTTAGATATGAAATACTCACACTGGCTTAAATTTGTCTGGCCTGTGGTAGTCTTTGTTTTAGGCTTCGGAGCTATTATCTTAGTTGCAGAAGTTTTGGTCTATTCATAAAAATAAATCTTATCTATTTTCAAAAGACTTCGCTACTTAATTGTCAGCGAAGTTTTTTATTAAGGTTTTAATCAGTTACAATCTCAATTCGAGTACGTTTAAAAACAAAAAAGGCTAGGACAATTGTCCTAGCCTTTTAATAACGTGAAACAAATTTAAAGTTAATCGCACTTATTGTTTGTTCAATTAAATTTAATTTTCAGTTATTAATTATAATTAATTTTTCAAGAAAGCAGTAACAGCGGCAGCAAGCACGATCAAGACCAACCCAATTACAATTACAAGCCATTCTTTTTGAGTCTTCTTAGTGTGCATTACAATAATTCCTGAAACGGTTGCTCCAACAATTGAAACTTGTGAAAGCACAAATCCAGTTGCCAAACCAAGCATTGCTGGTTGAGCAGAAACCAAGTATCCTAAGGCAGCCATAGAAAAGAAGAAACCAGAGAAAATTTGCTTGTAAGTTACGCTTTGCTTGAAGATGTTGTTGTGGTTCTTAGCAACTTCATAGATTCCAAGAATCAAACCAAAGGCAGCCATTCCCATTGCTTGGGCCAAGAACATGTGTAATCCATCAGTTCCACGTGTGTATTGTGGAAGAATTCCGTAAAGTGAGTAACCAACTTGAGCAATCAACAAAATACCAACAGCCTTCATCAATAATTGCTTATTTCCAGCTGACTTCTTTTCTTGATAAGTAGTCATGTAAGCTCCAACCAAGATTACGATTACGGCAAGGAAACCATAAACCTTTGATGAAACAGGGCCCCAGTTACCAAGCATGATAACACCCCAAACAACGTTAGCCGTGATTTGGAAGGCCGTTGAAATTGGCATTGCCTTAGCTGATCCCAATTCGTTTCCGGCTTTATCTTTCATCCCAAAGGCGAAGATTGTCAAAACGTTACCAAAGGCCCATGCAGCCCCTGAGAAGAATGCCAACCAGAAGTTAGCTCCGTGTAGCATTGGCATTTGCATGATTAATGAAAGCACAATGGCAACGATAAATGTTCCCCAAGTAGCTCCAAAGATACCTTGAACGGGCTTACCACCAAAGTAAGAAACAAAAGTTGGATAAGCACTCCAACCAATAATCGCTAATAGCGAGAAAAGCAATCCATACATATTCATTTTTTCATCATCCTATTCTAATTGATTACATCGTAAAAACTTCCAAATTAAAGAAGCGAACCATAAAACAAATTAACAATCCCCTAAATTGGGGAAATCAATTTGTCGATACCCGCTTCTTAATCTAAAAGCATTAATATTTATTATTTAATTGCTTCTCCAGCAAAATCAACGTTTGATTCCAAAACAATGTTTGAGAATGGTGTGATTTCACCAGTACGAACTGTCGCAATATTATTATCATCACGGCTCATCGCTTTAAGCTCATCATGTGAAATGAATACAACTTCAACATCGTCATCCAACAAAGCTTGAATTGCAGCAAATTGTTCTGGATTGTCAGTCTTAATTTCTTCAGCCAAGTAGGCTTTTTGAATTTTCATTTCTGAAAGAGTTGCAGCCAAAACATCAATGAACAAAGGAAGTCCACGAACTACTGAAAGGTCAATTTTACGACCATCATCTTTAACTGGAAGACCTGAATCACCAATGGTTAACCATTGTGTGTGCCCAATTTCTGAAATGGCATTTGATAACTTAGTATTTAAAAGATTTGTCTTACGCATAATCTATCTCCAATTCAATAATTAATTAATTATTTGTGTGCTTCCAAAACAGCCAAAACTTCGTCTTCAGTTGGAATACTTGGTTGTGCACCGGCACGTGAAACTGTCAAAGATGAAGCAGCTGAACCGTAACGCATTGATTCTGCTAAGTTATCCAAGTTAGCGTGCAAACGAGTTGCAGTAGCTCCGATAAATGTATCTCCGGCTGCAGTTGTATCAACAGCACTAACCTTAAAGGCTGGCACAATTCCTTCAGTTCCATTATCACGCATGAAGAATGATCCTTCTGAACCAATAGTAATGATCACAGTATCAATTCCGCGTTCGAAATAGTAAGCCGCATTGTGCAACATTGAGTGCTCATCAGTCACTTCAATCCCAGTCAACAAGAATGTTTCATGTTCATTAGGTGCAATAATGTCAGTTAATTCTAGTAATTCGGCTGGCAAACCACCAACTTCAGGCATTGGAGCAGGGTTCAAGATTGTCTTTACGCCATTTTCGTGCGCAATTTTGAATCCTTCAATAACTGTTTCCATTGGTGTTTCTAATTGTGCAATTACGAAGTCTGATTCAGCAATAGCATCTTCATGTGCACGAACATCTGCAGCAGTCATATCAGCATTGGCTCCACCATAAATGTGGATGATGTTATCTCCAGTTTCAGCAGAAACCGTGATATATGCTTGTCCAGTTTCTTCAGTTTCAGAAACCATTACATGTTCAGTGTTCAAATTAGCTACGTTCATGCTCTTAGCAGTGTCAAATTCAGCACCAACCTTAGTGATCATGTTAGTCTTAACACCTGAACGTGCTACGGCTACGGCTTGGTTCAAACCTTTTCCACCCATTGCTTCAACTTGATGATTTGGAGTGTGAAGAGTTTCTCCACTTGCTCCAAAACGGGGTACAGAAACAACTTTGTCAATGTTAGTTGAGCCTAAAACAGTAATAATCTTTGCCATTAAATTATCCTTCATTTCTTTAGTATATTTTTTAGTAGCACCACTTAACTGTCCGTATAAATTGACAAGCAATGTGAAGCAAATTTCAATAAATATATTATAATATACCTTTTTTTGTTTGTAAACGTTTTCTGAATGTTTTTTTCAAACGTTGTGGTTATTAGATGTTAAACGTTTTATCTATTTTAGTTAAAAGTTTTATTTGTAATCGGTTAATGCATGTTTTTTAATATACTTTATATATACATTATCATATTAATGGTTTATACAAGCAATTTTGATTATTTTCATATTTCTTTTGAAATTTTAGTAAATTCAATTAACCATGAAAATTACTTACATTTTGTTTGAATTTCTTTACTTTAATCTCACCCAAAATTGAATTAAATCAAATTTTATGGGTTTTGTATTGTTTATCACAAATTTTATGGATTTTCATATAAAAAAGAAGCTGTACAAATAAATACAGCTTCTTTATATAATTATTTATTTTTATAGACTCCAAAGTCCAAAAATCAACAGTAACACCGCTGCAAAAGCAAAATTAACTATCATGAAAACTTTTAAGAAGGTCCAAGAAAACTTAGGATCTAACTGACGGAAAACACGATACCCTATTAAATTAGCCATTGAGGCGAAAATTGATCCATATCCTCCAATATTTGATCCAATAAATAAATCATAAGCATGATCTGTGAAGGTTGAAATCAAAATCGTTGAAGGTAGATTTGAAATAAATTGACTTAAGAAGAATGTTCCAAATAAAACGTGAGACTTGGTATCAAACAAGGTTTCAATTAAATGTTTTACCTCTTCTAAATGAGCTAAATTATTAGTCGCAATAAAGAAGAAAATGAACGTTGCCAATAAACCAAAATCCACTAAGTTAAACATCTTGGGATTATATAGAAAAAAGGCGATTAAGATTAATGGCACCACCAGATTAAACGGTGTCCAACCAAAAATCGTAATAATTAAAATAATTCCAGTAACCGTCAAAAAACTCAAACGTCCCCGATGAATTTTATCTGGTTTTGGTAAATCAATTTGGATTGGTGTACTTCGAACAAAGCGCGTAATGATAAACATTAAAACTAACGTAGCAACCGTTAACGATGCTGACCATTCAAAAAATTGAATAACATTAATCTTATAGTGTACAAACATATATAGATTTTGCGATTTACCAAAAGGAAACAAAATTGCCCCAGAATTAGCCGCCATGATAACCAAAGTCGAACCAACGACCTTTAAACGGGTCGTTAGTTGATCAGCTAATTTTAAATAAATAGGTAATATCGTTAAGATCGCGATATCATTTGATAACAACATTGCCCCAAAAGAAGATAGAAATGTAACACTTGTCATTAATGTTCGCGCATGATGACTTCGGTTCACTAACCAAACTGAAACGGTATGCAGAATTCCAGCTTTTTCTAAAAATCCTACCCAAATCATCATAGTCATTAAACTAAAAACAGTATGCCAATTGACCGCCCCAATGTCAGGACGAACCAGAAGAGATGTAATCACAGCTAACACCATACTAGCCGTAAACATTACATCCTCTTTCAAGTATGTAAAGATACGATTAATCATTAAGATGCTTCTCTTTCTCCAACATTGTGCCGTATGCGTTTGCTAATCGAATTATTTGATACGCTTTTGCAGCCATTAATGCTGTTATTCCTGCTGAAATCATCATTACAGGAATACTAGCCACTGCGATACTTCCCGTTGTAATTGAACGGCTCGTATGCGTTTTATGTGTCATGCTACAATCTCCTTAAATTATAAAACTCAACCTTTCTATTATCTGAAATTTGCTATTATTAATCAAACGCTAAACTGTAACATTCACACTATGATGTTATAACATTATCTGTCTTTAGAAACTATTTAATCGTTTATTTTCATAAAAAAGTTATAAATATAGTTAAACACGAACTTCAAGACGTGAATACCTTTTCAAAGTTAGTGTTTTTCTGTAACAATCTTTACAAATATATTTTTTAAATTTTTTTAAAATTAACACATTTAAATACGTTTTAGATTGATCCAATTTTTACCCTTGCAAATTGTCGTAATTCAAACAATTACAAAACATCAATTATATAAATATAGACATCCTAATGTACATACTTTTAATTTCTCACCATCGATCATTTTATTATTTATTTCTATAACTTAATGTTATATTGAATGCAAAAAGGAGAACTACTAATGAGAAAGATCGTTTTTTACGGTGCAGTCAGCCTCGATGGATATTTATCAGACCAAAATGATAATTTAGATTGGCTTTTTCAAAGTGACCTTAATGGCATATCAACTTATGAAGAATTCGAAAAAAATGTCAGCACATTCGTCATGGGACGAACCACCTACCAAGAAACTCAAAAATATCTAAAAGGAAATGAGTTATATCCTGGGAAGGAAAAAATTATCTTTTCACATCATATTTTAAATCACAATAAGGATACATCTTTTGTAGCTGGTGATATTATCAAAATATTTAATAGCTTAAAAGCTCTCGACGGAGGGTTAATCTGGATTATTGGTGGCGGATCTATTGTCAAAGTATTATTAGAAAATAACATGTTAGATGAAATTTGGTTACAAATTGCACCCGTCTTATTGGGAAAAGGTAAAAAATTATTTGAACCTGGTAATTATTATCAAAAATTCAATCTTAAATCAGTGAAACAAATGGGTGAATTAACGGAATTACATCTTGTTAAATAACATTTAATTTTTTAATTCAAATTTACTAATTTAACTAATAAAAAAAGCATCTTATCCAGATGCTTTTAATTATCTAAATCTTTTAATCAATGGCCCGAACCAAACATATTTACTAAAATTACCCCAATCACAATTAGCCCCGTTCCTAAGATCGTTGGATAATTAATAGAATTATGGAATACAAAAACCGAGATTAAAGTCACTAAGACAATCCCCACTCCACTCCAAATTGCATATACAACGTTAACTGGTAGAGCTTTAACTACAATCGATAGGCAATAAAACGAGACCACGTAAGCTAACAAAGTCGCAACTGTAGGGTACATTTTGGTAAATCCATCTGTATATTTCAATAAACTGGTTCCAATTAATTCAGAAACAATTGCTAAAGCCAATAATAAATAATTCATAAATTCATCCCTCTGATTTCATATCCAATATAACTGATCAATAAAAGATGATGATTCACCACAATGTCTCCCAAGCAACATAAAAATATTTATATAACATTATTTTATAACTACCTCAAAATCAATTTTATAATATATCGATGCTCTTTGCCCATTAATGTAATTTATGCCTTCGTTAGCTCATTACTTTCTTGGATAATATTTTTGATCTCTTTTAACGTTAATTCTGTATTATTTATTAAAATGGTGGTCCAATACTTTTTATTCATATGATAACCAGGTTCTACGCCTTTTAACGTCCTTAAGCTCTCACTATGCTCGGGTAAAAGCTTAACATTCAATGATAGCTCATCATCTTTGATATAGACCATAGCTAAAATTTTATTATTTTTATGATGCTTTAAAATCGACCATTTAATCGTTGATTTTGTACCAGGCTTATTAAATGGATATGATAAATATGCATCCGTCTCAGAAATGATAATATCTATCAATTCTTGTTCTTTCATCATTATTTCCCCCATCTTTAAAAAAATTAAATTATACAATTTCCTTAGCTTGATTAAAATCCATATCCATCGGTCTGATGAATGACCAAGTTGAATGAATTACTTTCCATTCATCTGCTTCTAACTGATACACTTCAATACAATTATATTGCATGTCAATCAACGAAGTTTTTGCATACAATTGATAAGTTAGAACTGCCATATCAGCGACTGCTTGCACCCGTGGGGATTCAAAATTATATGTATCAGCAAATAATTTTCCTTCTACATTTTTTAGAACCATTTCTTTAATATCATTATATGTATCCACACGATGTTCCACAGCTCCATCAAAATAAGAAAACTGATTCTTTGACCAGATATCTAGATAACCTGATGTATCCCCTTTAAACCACTTATCCAAAGCACCTTTTTCAAGTGAAATTATTTTTTCTTCTAAATTATTTTCTTTATTCATCATAATTCTCCTATTACTTTTTAGTTTCTTAACATCTGGTGCAAACGGTGGAATCAAATCCCATGTAGAATTAATTACCTTCCACTCTTTTACCTCATTTTTTATCTGTCTTTTTTAATGTACATTTTATTATAAACTATAACGTAACAAGACAATCAAATGTTTATTTACAAAAATATGAATTATTTTTATTAAGCATCTCTAAATTTCAAGTAAAGAATCATGGTCGTAAATAAAAATGAGAACAATCATAACAACTGTTCCCATCAAATATATAAAACCAAACATTTTTCTAATCTTTTTCATGTTGAGTTAAATATGCAATTATTTGTTTCCGATTTAAGTACCCTAAAATTTGGGTCTTATCAGTTACAGCAACATATTCATATTCGGCTAATACAGCAAAAGTATCTCTCAATGTAGCTTGTTCATCTAAAGTCTTAATTTCACCGATAGGCTTTTCTGTTAGATACCCTTGAACAATCCCAACACGGCCGAGATAAATATCATAAATATTTTTAGCTCGACTGGCACTGAAAAAATTACGGACAAAATCATTCGTTGGATTTTGAGCAATCTGGGTCGGCGTATCAACTTGGACAATTTCACCTTTACTCATGATCCCCACTCTGTCGCCTAACTTTAAAGCTTCATTCATATCATGAGTAACAAAAACAATGGTACTATGATATTTATCATGCATTCTTATGACTAAATTTTGCAGTTGTTGCCGCGATAAGGGATCCAATGCACTAAATGGTTCATCCATTAAAACAATATCCGGTTGGGATGCAATGGCACGTAAGATCCCAATTCTTTGCTGTTCACCACCCGATAATTCATTAGGTTTTCGATTCCAATAACTTTTTGGATCCAATCCAACATCCATTAACAATTCATGCGTAATTTCATTAATTTTACTTTTATTCATCCCCTTCATTTCAGGAATAACGGCAATATTTTGAGCAACGGTCATGGTAGGAAATAAGGCAATTTGTTGTAATACATAACCAATATCTTGTCTCAATTCACGATTAGAAAGATTAGCTATATCATTTCCATTAATTATAATCTCACCGGCATTTAGTTTCTCTAATCGGTTAATCATTTTTAAAGTTGTAGTCTTTCCGCTTCCAGATTCACCCACCAGCACGAATAATTCACCTTTATTGATAGCTAAATTCAAATCTTGAATAACGTTTTGTGCTTGATATTCTTTTTTAACATGTCTAAATTCAATTGCAATAGTCATTCTAATGTCACTCCTTTATCAAGTCATGCTGAACCAAATACTGATGTGCCACAGATGCAGCCGGCTCTTTCTTTACATTCACCGCATAGTTCATTTCTTGCATATCTTGATTCGATATTTTCCCAGCTAATTTATTCAAAGCCTTGACTACTTTAGGATGTTGATTAGCAAATTTTGTCTTCATCAAAGGGGCTCCTTGATAAGCCGGAAAGAAATTTTTATCATCTTTTAAAAGTGCTAAGTTATACTCCTTAAGTTCACTGTCAGTTGCGTAAGCATCCACCAAATTAATTCGTCCATCGTTTATCGCCTCATACCGTAACGCTGGCTCCATAGACTTAGCTGATACCTTAAAGCCATAAGCCTTTTGTAGTCCCCGCATTCCATCATCACGATCGATAAATTCTAATGTCATTCCGGGTTTTAGTAAACCATTGATTTTAGCTAAATCACTAATATTATTTAAGTTATTTTCTTTTTTAAATTTTTCAGTTACAGCTAATGCATAAGTATTGTTATATTGCATTGGCTTAAGATAAGTCAACTTATCTTCTTTACTTAACATATTTTTCGCCAAATCATAAGTTTCTTGAGCCGTTTGATGTTTCGCCACTTTTCCTTTAACTAATGTTTCCAATACTGATCCACTAAATTCTGGATAGATATCAATCTGATCATTTTGTAATGCACTAAATAAGAAAGTGGTCTTCCCAAAGTTGGGTTTTAATTGGACATTCGCATGTTCATCATTGTCTTCGATTAATTCCTTATACATATTAATTAATATTTCCGGTTCTGAGCCAAGTTTCCCAGCAATTGTAATATTTTCGATGCGATTATAGTAAGTAGTATAAACACTTCCACTACCAATCAGCAAGAGCAGACTTAAAAAGGCAAGTATTGCATGAATTGGTTTAATAGACTGAAACCACCTGACCACTAAACTTAAAGTAACCGCTAAAATGGCCGACGAAACCGCCCCAATAATCAATAGCGAAGTATCATTTCTATCAATCCCTAACATAATGAAAGTACCCAACCCACCAGCACCAATCAAGGCAGCTAACGTAGCAGTTCCTATAATTAAAACTAGAGCCGTTCTAATCCCCGAAATTATTTGGGGCATTGCAATCGGTAATTCAACTTTAAATAATTTACGTGCTGATGACATTCCAAATGCATCAGCTGCCTCCTCAATTGATGGATCAATTTCTGATATACCTAAATATGTGTTTTGAAAAATAGGCAATAAAGCATAAACAACGAGCGCTATGATCGCAGGCAACGTTCCAATTCCAACAAATGGAATTAATAATCCCAACAATGCCAACGATGGAATTGTTTGTAAAATACTAGTTAGTTGTAAAAAAAATTCTGAAAAACGTCGATGTCTGACAACCCAAATAGCTAATGGAATTGCTATTAACATAGCAATCACGAGCGCTATAATTGAAATCTGTACGTGTTGCCATAACGCCAATAATAAATCTGTCTTTCGTTCAATAATGACTTGTATTAATTTTTGCATTTTATTCCCCTAATTGATTTAAGCAATATATGAAACTATACTCGTTATATATTTAAATGTTAATATTAATTTGAAGGTATTTTGCCTTTTAACTTTAAAAAAGAAGGATATAAATTTTGCTTGATTCAACAGATCTAAATATTCTAAAAGAACTGAATAAAAATAGTCGTATAAAAACAAGTCATCTAGCGCAAAAAATACACCTAACTCCACCCGCCGTTAGCGAAAGAATTAGGAAACTTGAAGAAACTGGGGTTATTGAACGTTACCGAATCGAAGTTAATTTAGAGAAAATGGGATTTTCTCGACAGATATTTATTGAAGTTACTATGGATACCCCCAATTCCGATATGTATCTTCAGCTTATTCATAGATATAGAAATTCTATATTGCATCATTATAAAATAACCGGAGACAGTAATTATTTAATTGAAGGTGCTTTTTACACAAAAGTTGACTTAAACAAATTCTTAAATGAGCTAGATCGCTTAGCTACATATAGAATTTCTGACGTCATTGACGAATTAATATAAAATAATCAATAAGGTGGTCTTAAAACATGAAAGCAATTGTCGTTAATCAACCAGGTGGTCCTGAAAATTTATTCTATCAAGACGTTCCTAAGCCCAAAACAGTTCCTGGATGGTCTTTAATTAAAATCAAAGGATTCGGTATTAACCATTCTGAAATTTTTACTCGTGAGGGAAAATCCCCTTCAGTTAATTTTCCAAGAATATTAGGAATTGAATGTGTGGGGGTTATTGAAGAAACAACTGATCCGAATAGATTACCTAACCAACAAAAGGTCATTTCGATTATGGGGGAAATGGGGCGTGCCTTTGACGGAAGCTATGCCGAATACGTCCTTGTTCCAAATGAACAAATTTATCCGGTTAATACTGAACTGGCATGGGGTGAATTAGCTGCAATTCCAGAAACATATTATACAGCCTATGGTTCAATGTTAAATCTTAACATTACTGAGTCTGACGAATTACTCGTTAGAGGGGCCACCAGTGGTGTTGGAATCGCATTTTTAAATCTAATAAAAAGTAAATATCCTTCCATTAAAGTTACTGGGACTACTCGGAACCTCGATAAAAGCGCAAATTTAAAAAAAGTTGGCTTTGATCATATCATTGAAGAAAAAAATGGTGTAATTCAAGGAGACAATTCCTTTGACAAAATTCTCGAATTAATTGGCCCTGCAACTATTAAAGATAGTTTTAATCACTTAAATGAAAAAGGAATCGTATGTAGCACTGGCCAGTTAGGTGGACAATGGGATCTTAATAATTTTGATCCCATTATGGACATTCATCAAAACAGCTATCTAACAAGCTTTTATTCGAACAATGTGGATGAACATAAATTAAATGATCTTTTGAATTACATTACTAGAAACAAAGTAAATGTTAAACCGGAAAAAATTTTTAATTTAAGCGATCTTTCTAAAGCACACAGTTACCTCCAAAGTAGCCAAAGCTTTGGTAAAGTCATTGTCTTAACTGAGCAATAAATATATAACAATCAATCTAGCTAAAGGAAGATTAATACTCACAAATAAATATTCATATATGCAAAATTAAATCAAAATCAGGACAAAAAAACCGTTATACAAGCATAAATGCCTATATAACGGTTTTTAATTTACCTTTTGAAAGGTATTAAGCCTAAATGAAATTACTTAACAGTAACTTCGGCTCCAGTTTCTTCCAACTTAGCCTTTAATTCGTTAGCTTCGTCTTCTGAAACAGCTTCCTTGATAACTGAAGGTACGTTGTCAACAAGTCCCTTAGCATCCTTCAATCCCAAACCAGTAACTTCGCGGACAGCCTTGATTACTTGAACCTTAGCGTTACCTGCTGAAACCAATTCAACATTAAATTCAGTTTGTGCAGCAGCTTCGCCACCAGCAACACCAGCAGCTGCAACAGGGGCAGCAGCTGAAACACCAAATTCTTCTTCGATAGCTGAAACCAAGTCAGCCAAGTCCATGATCGTTGCTTCCTTCAATGAAGCGATGATTGAATCCTTATCAAAAGCCATGATAATAATCTCCTTTAATTTTAGCCATATTGGCATAATTTATTAGTAAGTAATATAACTTTATGGTTAAATTTACATTTAGCAAAAAGTTTAAAAGCTTTATGCTTCTGCTTCTGCCTTCGCGTCTGACACAGCCTTAACGGCATAAGCGACGTTACGAACAGGTGCTTGCAATGTTGACAACAACATTGAAAGCAATCCATCGCGGTCTGGCAAAGCGGCATACTTGTTAATGTCTTCGACACTAGCAATGTTTCCGTCAACCACACCACCCTTGATTTCAAGGGCTTCGATTTCATCAGCATACTTCTTCAAAATCCGGGCTGGAGCAATTGCATCTTCGTTTGAAAATGCAACGGCTGAAGGTCCGGCAAACAAGTCATTCAAGGCTGACAAGTCAGCAGCTTCGGCGGCACGCGTCAAAACTTTGTTCTTGATAACCTTCAACTCAACGCCTTCCTCACGTAATGACTTACGTAAGTTGTTAGATTGCTCAACAGTCAATCCACGGACGTCAACTACAACAGAAGTAGTTGCATCTTTAAACTTTGATGCAATTTCTTCTACTTTTTGTGCTTTAACAGCAATAGTTGCTTCACTCATGGTATTTGATTCCTCCTATATTAGATTTGATCCTAACTAAGAAACCCCCAACACCATAGTGCCGGGGGTTCCAATTTGCTTTCGCTCATTTTCACTTCCTCGGCAGGATATATTAAGGCCAAAAGGCCTCCGGCGTCTTAGGTAGAATCTATTTAATTCATTAGACAATATACCAGAAATATCCGGGAAATGTCAATAAACGTCTACAACTTTTTTATTACAATGATGTAATATCTAAGTTAATAGCAGGTCCAAATGTAGAAGCAATTGATACATGTTGTACATATGTTCCCTTAACAGCAGATGGGCGAGCCTTGATAACAACGTCAGAAATTGACTTGATATTTCCAGCAAGCTTGTCAGCATCAAATGAAACCTTACCAACAGGAACAGCAACGTTTCCGTCACGATCAGTACGGTAAGTAACCTTACCAGACTTAGACTCTTCAACGGCCTTAGCCACATCAAAAGTAACTGTTCCAGTCTTAGGGTTAGGCATCAATCCCTTAGGTCCAAGCACACGTCCAACACGTCCAACTTGAGCCATCATATCAGGAGTAGCGATGGCAACATCAAAGTCCAACCATCCATCAGCGATACGCTTAACTAAGTCAGCACCACCGACAACATCGGCTCCAGCTGCTTCAGCTTCTTTTGCCTTATCTCCTTGAGCGAAGACAACAACTGTTTGGTCCTTACCAGTTCCGTTAGGCAAAACTACAGCCCCACGCAATTGTTGGTCAGCTTGACGTGTATCCACGTTCAAGTTGAATGAGATTTCAACAGTTGAATCAAACTTGGCGAAGTCAATTTCCTTCACCAATGCAGCAGCTTCATCCAAGTTGTATAACTTTTCAGCTTCAACTTTTTCTGCGGCTGCTAAATACTTTTTTCCATACTTCTTAGCCATGGTAGCTATTCCTCCTTGCAAATGCGGTCAAACGGTCGTCTAAGACCTCCCGCTTGATCATGCTTAGTTTCCTAATGCGATCCGTCTGAAACGGCAATAGTAATTCTTGTGAGATAAAAAATTATCCTTCAACAACGAATCCCATTGAACGTGCAGTACCTTCGATCATGCGAACAGCTGCATCAACGTCAGCCGCGTTTAGATCTTGCATCTTAGTCTCAGCGATTTCTTTGACTTGCGCCGCAGTAACCGTTGCTACCTTCTTGGTGTTAGGTTCTCCTGAACCCTTTTCAACACCAGCAGCCTTCTTCAAAAGAACGGCAGCAGGTGGTGTCTTAGTTACGAATGTAAATGAACGATCTTCATACACTGTAATAACAACAGGAATCAAAAGACCCCCTTGATCCGCTGTACGAGCATTAAACTCTTTGGCGAACCCCATGATGTTAACACCAGCTTGTCCCAATGCAGGACCAACTGGAGGAGCAGGTGTAGCCTTACCGGCTGGAATCTGCAACTTAACAATACTTGAAACTTTCTTAGCCACGATTGTATCCTCCTTCGTGCTTGTGGTATAAAATGGCGAGTTTCGATTTCCGCCTCCCACATATACATGTCACCACGCATACAATGAGTATAATAACAAATAATCTAGATAAAAACAAGAACATCTCTATTTGTTTCTACTATAAAATAAAAAATGTTCTTTAATTACTACGCCATTCCTTCATTTAATTAAATGCATCAAGTTTATTTAATATAACCTATTATTGATGATATTTATTGTTAAATCTTAAAAAAATAATATTAAAAAGCTGAGATCCAAAGGGTCTCAGCTTCAATTTTAAATATATTCTATACTAATATTTAACAGGTTCAACGTCCGCAAATGAAACTTGAGTGGGTGTTTCGCGTCCAAAGAAAGTTACCAAAACCGTAACTTCAGCTTTGTCTTCATCAATTTCAGTGATTGGTCCCTCTTGATCAGCCATTGGTCCGGCGATAATCTTAACGTAATCACCAACAACAGCATCCAACTTTAACTTGTCATGTGATACTTCTTCTTCAGCATCTATTTCTAATGGATTTCCATTTTCATCATAACGATGCAAGAAAGTTGCAGCTTCATCCGCTGTCAAAGAAACAGGTTTAGCACCTCCACCACGTGAACCTAAGAATCCAGTAACGTTTGGTGTATTTCGCACGACATACCAAGCTTCATTGGTCATGACCATCTTCACCAAAACATAACCAGGATATTCATTTTCCATATGGGTCTTAATTTCCCCATCAGCGTCACGAACAGGCATTCCGTCTTTATCACGATCTACCACTTCTTGTTCTGGTACAATCACGCGATAAATGAAATCGGTCATATTCATTGTTTCAATACGAGATTCCAAACTAGATTTAACTTTATTTTCATACCCTGAATACGTCTGTAAGACATACCATTCCGCTTCAACTGATTCAACCATTAGAGCCTCCATTTTTTCCAAATTAAAAACCCCCTTCATCAGAGGGCCGTTCTATATCTCAATTAGTAACTTAATTATAAGCTGTTTTAATTACTTGGACAAGAGCAAAATTCCTTGTTCTAAGAGCCAGTCAACGCCACCAAAAAATAGGGCGAAGAAAATCGATGTACCCAACACAATTCCCGTATCCCGCATATTTTCACTAAACGTTGGCCATGTCACACGGCGCATTTCTGATGCAACTGATCCTAAAAACTTCATTTTACCAATCTCCTTATCCAAATAATTTAAAACGAAACTTACATTGTTTCACGATGCAAAGTATGATGTCCACAAAATGGGCAATACTTTTTTACTTCAAGGCGTTCCATGCGTTCTGGCTTTTTAGTAACCATATAATTACGTGAAGCGCAGACGCTACATGCTAAAGCAACTTTTTTAACTCCCATGTCGTTTCCTCACTTATTCAATAGTGCAATTATTATAACATACTTATTTGATCCGATACTAACTATAAGTCACTAACAATTAAATATGGTCCTATACTATTAAACGATTTGTATTTAAATAATGAATATACCCTATTAAATTACCAAAATTATAAACATACAATAATCATTCAATCCCTTTGATCTTCTTGCGAATACGCATTAAATTTGTGCGAACTTGATTAATAGTTTGGTTCAACATTAGCGCGATTTCAGAGCCTTTATAACCTTCAACTGAAAGTTTCAGAATTTGTTGTTGAATCGGATTTAATTTAGCAGTGGTCCATTTACTATTTAATAAATTTTCCAATATTTGAAGATACTGTTCCCGACCTAATGGTAAAATTTCCTCAACTGTTTGATTTTCTAACTGAACGATAATAGTGTTTTGATTTTGAGCCTTCGTCTTCAAACGGTAAATACGACGCCAACATGCCGTTTGAAAATACTTTGTAAACGCTCGATAATCTCCTGGCGCTAAAGCTCGAGCTGTTTTTATCAACAAAATACTAACTTCCTGACGCCAATCAGCTTCCGTTAATTCAGCTGGTCGTTGCCGAAATTGTTTCCAAATTAAGGGTCGATATAGCTGATACAATTCTAAAAAGACCGTACCATCATTAGCTTTCAATCGGTTATATTGTTCAAAAGTTATCCCTAGTTGATTCATTTAATACACCTCCACCCTCAGTATGCCAAAAACTTTGTCAGATGGGGAATAAATGTTGCCCTGCTTCACTTCTTAATCGTAAATGTTGTTACCTAAAATTTATTATATGTAAAATCAGCAAATATAATATTAGTTTTAACCATCAAATTGACCTATTAAACCCATAATAATCTCTCATAAAATCCTAAATAATCTAAATAATTTAAAATAACCCAATACGTGTCATAAAACTTTTTTAGCCATTAAAAAAATCGTCACCTCATTGATGACGATTTACATAATTCAATATTTTTACAATGGATGACGTGAATTGAAGCCACCATATATTAACAAACTAGCAGCAACTGAAGCATTCAATGATTGCACATGTCCAACCATTGGAATGGTCAACATTTCGTCAACAGACTTCTTCAAAAGTTGGGCAATACCCTTACCTTCATTCCCAATAATCAAAGCAACCGCTCCTCGGGCATCCCATTGCCGATAATCAGTACCATTCATATCAGTTCCAAAAATCCACAAGCCACGTTCCTTCAATTGTTCCACTGTTTGAACCAAATTAGTTACTCTGGCCACGGGGACATGTTCAATTGCTCCGGTTGAAGTTTTAGCCACCGTAGCCGTTAATTGAACTGCACGGCGCTTCGGAATAATTACTCCATGAACCCCAGCTGCATCAGCTGTTCGCAAGATCGATCCTAAATTATGTGGATCTTCAATTGAATCTAAGATTAAGAAGAAAGGTTGTTCCCCTGCTTCTTCCGCTTTTTTAAACAAGTCATCAATCGTTGCATAGGTGTATGCTGCAATCGATAACACAATCCCTTGGTGATTTTGTCCGTCTACTAATTCATCTAATTTTGATTTAGGGGCATCTTGAATAACTAAGCCTCGTTTTTTGGCTAAGGCAATAATTTCTTGATGTAAAGTATCAGCCAATCCAGTTTGTAACCATACTTTGTTGATCTCAGTCGTTCCCTTTAGCGCTTCAACTGATGCATGATGGCCATATACAAATTCTATCGTGTCATCAATCGGCACACTCATATTTTCTTGATTTTGCCTAGACTTATTTTTAAAATTACGGTCTTTATTATCTGACGCTTTAAAATTATTTTTACGTGGCTTTGCTTGTTTATTTCTTGCTTCCATAATATCTGGTCCGTCCGCTTTCTACTTGATTAATGACCCATGTAACTACTTCATCGAGCCGTTCAAATTGTTGACTTGCATGTAAATAACCGATCAAAGCCTCAAACCCAGTTGAAATACGATATGTAACTACATCGGTATTCTTAGCTTTTGTGTGGGAATTAGCATTTCGACCACGTTTAAAAAACGTTAATTCAGTTTCTGTCAAATATTCATCAGCCTCCATTAATTCAAATAAAGCTGCATGCGCTTTGGCGGAAACGAAAGCTTTTGCTTGCCTTTGCAAGCGTCCAGGTTTAGTAATACCTTGCGCCAACAAATGTTGCCGGATGTAAGTCTCATAAACGGCATCACCCAAATATGCTAAATCGAGACCATTTAATTGTTGATAATTAATTTTTTCATTCATATTGATATCTTGTCGCCCATTTCTAAATTAAAGCATCATATAATTTCGTCTTTTTAATGTTTCACATGAAACATTTGCGCTTATTCTACTGTTTTTACTTACTCTACATTAAACAGCCTTGAACAGCAACTACTTCCTAGTCCAGCGAACGCCTTGGGGTGTATCTTCTAAGATAATACCTTGCTGCGTTAATTCATCACGAATTTGATCTGCTCGAGCATAGTCCCGATTTTGTCGAGCAATTTCACGATCCTGAATTAAATCATCTATAACTTGATCTAATTCTTCCGTCTTAGCCAAACCATCAACCCCAAAAATCATCATCAATTCACTCATTGTCTTTAAAATAATTTCAATGGTTGACTCTTGTACTTCAGCTTGAGTTCCATAAATATTAGCTAACTCTGCCAAATCAAAAATGGCTGCTAATCCATTTTGAGCATTAAAGTCATCATCCATTGCTAATATAAAGCGGTCAACAATCACTTGGACTTGTTTTTCAATTTCATGATCATTCCCTGCCTGGCTTGTTTCTAAACGAAAAGCCAAATTTTGGTAGGCCGTTTTAATCCGTTGTAAATTACGAGTAGCAAGTTCAATGTTCTTTTGTGAATAGGCAATTGGTCGTCGATATTGAGTAGTTGACATCATAAAACGAAGTACCATCGGATCATCTAGTTCTTCTAATAAATCGTGTACTGTTGTGAAATTACCCATTGACTTAGACATCTTTTCTTCGTCATCCCCAACCGTTACAAATCCGTTATGCAGCCATTGGTTCACAAATTTTTCGCCAGTTTTTGCTTCAGATTGCGCAATTTCATTTGAATGATGCGGAAATGCTAAATCAATTCCCCCACCATGTAAATCAAAATGGTTTCCCAAATATTTAGTCGACATCACTGAGCATTCAATGTGCCATCCAGGTCGACCCATTCCCCAAGGAGACTTCCATGCAATTGACCCATCATCTTCAGCACCCTTCCAAACGGCGAAGTCCATTGGATCTTCTTTACGTTTCATTTCTTCCTCATCTAAACGTCCCGCCGAATTATGTTCCATTTCATTTAAATCTTGATGAGCCAAAATACCATAATCTTTATATTTTTTAGCTCGGAAATAAACATCGCCTTCTGAAACATAGGCATATCCTTTATTAATCAATTCTTGTACGAATTCAATAATTTCGGGAATATTTTCCGTCGCTCTTGGTCGAACCGTAGCAGGCAGAATATTCAAGGCTTTCGTATCAGCTTCATATGCTTCTATGTAGCGATCAGCTAATTCTGGTACTGAAATTCCCTGTTCCTTTGCTGCCTTAATCATCTTATCATCCACATCAGTGAAATTAGAAACATATCTGACTTCATATCCTCGATAAATAAAATAGCGCCGAATTGTATCAAAAGCAATTGCTGAACGCGCATTCCCAATATGAATATAGTTATAAACGGTTGGTCCACAAACATACATACTGACCTTCATTGGTTCAATTGGGGTAAAGGGTTCCTTTTGTAAGGTCATGGTATTAAAAACATTAATCATAACTAATCCACCTCCGCGATGCTAATTTTGTAACTGATTATTCTATTGCCACCATTGTGAGAATACTGTAACAGCGCCTTGTCGCTTATGTTCTGTCCGTGCATACCAGCGTTCAATTGTTTGAGCATCTGATTCGTCAACCATTTGACCTTCCAAATAGTTATCTAAAACTTCATACGTTACTCCAAGTGCTGTTTCATCAGGTAAAGCTGGATGATCTTCTTCCAAATCAGCTGTCGGAACTTTTTCATAAAGCTGTTTAGGCGCCTGTAACCAGGCTAAAATAGCACGTCCTTGACGTTTATTCAAACGATACAAGGGCATGATATCAGCGGCCCCATCGCCAAATTTTGTATAAAAACCAGTAACTGCTTCAGCAGCATGATCTGTTCCAATCACCGCTCCTTGCGTTGCCCCAGCTACTCCATATTGCGCAATCATCCGTTGACGGGCCTTGATGTTACCTTTATTAAAATCAGTGACTGGTAATCCAGCCATAGTTAAGCTTTGAACCGTTGCTTCTGTAGCTTCTTTAATATTACTAATGATTACTTGATCTGCCCCCTGCCACTCAATAGCAACTAAAGCATCATCCTCATCATTTTGAGTCCCATAGGGTAAACGCATAGCGATAAATTGATAATCTGACCGACCCGTTTCAGCTCGTAATTCAGTTACAGCTGTTTCTGCCATATGACCAGCTAAAGTCGAATCTTGACCGCCAGAAATTCCAAGAACATAGCTTTTCAACCCTGTTTTAATTAAATATTTCTTTAATAAATCAACCGAACGGCGATATTCTTCCGCTGGATCAATTTCCGATTGTACACCTAATACTTTAATAATTTCTGCTTGTTGTGCTCGCATTTGATGCCCCCCCATTTTCAACGACTTGATCTTAATCATCTATATTAAAATTGACCATGCTTTTGATCATCATCTTTTTTCAAATTGCTCACATAATCTCGTACATCATTAATCAATTTCATCTTATTATCCCAAGCCTCTTTTGACAAATCAACGGGATATTCTTGTGGATTTAATCCTCGACGATACTCTGACCATAAATGTTCTAAGCGTTGTGCTGAATAAGCTTGAACTGCTTGAACATCAGGTAAATCATATACAACTTTACCATCAACGACCATTGTTTCTAATATCGGACGCGCCGTAAAATCAGTGATCGTTTTATTCAAATAAGTGTATTGAGGGTGGAACATGTATAATTGCTCTTCTTTTTGTGGATTTTCATCCCAAAGGGCGACATAATCACCTTGTGACTTACTATCAGTATTGCGTGTAATTCGCCAAACCTGTTTTTTGCCTGGCGTCGAAATTTTCACGGCACTACCTGAAATTTTAATTGTATCAACCATCTGGCCATTTTCATCTTCAACTGAAACAACTTTATAAACTGCTCCTAAAGCCGGTTGATCAAAGGCTGTAATCAGCTTAGTTCCAACACCCCAAACATCTATTTTAGCTCCTTGTAGCTTAAGTGATGTGATCGTTTCTTCATCTAGATCATTTGAGGCATAAATTTTAGCATCTTCAAATCCAGCTTCATCCAAAAGTTTTCGTACACCCTTTGAAAGATAAGCCATATCTCCAGAATCAATTCGCACACCTAAAAAATTAATCTTATCACCCATTTCTTTAGCCACTCGAATCGCACTTGGTACCCCTGATGCCAATGTGTCATAAGTATCAACTAAGAAGACACAATCACGATGCGTCTCTGCGTAAGCTTTAAAAGCTTCATAGTCATTGCGATAAATTTGAACTAGTGAATGAGCATGTGTTCCGCTGATCGGAATACCAAATAATTTTCCAGCCCGTACATTGGATGTTGCATCAAAGCCACCAATAAAGGCTGCTCGGGTCCCCCACAAAGCAGCATCCATTTCTTGAGCACGTCGGGTTCCGAATTCCAACAAAGGTTGATTGCCAACTACCGAACGAATTCGCGAAGCTTTGGTAGCAATCAAAGTTTGATAATTAATAATATTCAAAAGTGGTGTTTCAATAATTTGCGCGTCAAAAATTGACCCTTCAACTTGTAAAATCGGTTCATTATTAAAAACAACTTCCCCCTCATGTGGAGCGCGAATTGTTGCTTTAAAATGCCATTGCTCTAAATAATCTACAAAATCGTCAGCAAACATTGGCTCTGAACGCATATATTCAATATCACTTTTTGAGAAATGTAAATCTTCAACGAATTCTAAGACATGTTCAAGACCAGCAAAAATAGCATAACCATTTTTAAAAGGTAGGTCCCGAAAATATAATTCAAAAACGGCTTGGCGTTCGTGAATCCCTTCTTGGAAATAGGTTTGCATCATTGTTAGTTGGTAAGCATCTGTGTGAAGCACTAATCCGTCATCGGGAAATTGGGTTTTCATGGTTTTTTCTCCATATTTTTCACAATTCATTTAATTCAATCTTCTAAATTTTATCATATTTTAAAAGAAATCGTTTACTTTGTCCATGTTTTACTAATTCAAAAGCGCAAGGTGTATAATATTAAGAATTGTTTCCATTAATAAGTATAAATCCGAACTTCTATCATTAGTTCTCGTTTTATGCTTCACAAAATCATTTTTAGTAATCGAGGTTATAAAATAAAATGGTAAATAATATTTTCAAAATGAAAGAATCTGTCCGAGTTGGAGCCTTATTAGCAGCGACAACTGGTTTCATTGATTCTTATACCTTCGCCTTTCATGATGGCCGTTTCGCTTCATTCCAAAGTGGAAACATGCTCCAATTTGCGGTTAATATAGCTCACGGAAATTTTAAACATTCCTTGATTTTTATATGGCCTGCCCTAGCCTTCGTCTTCGGTGTAATGCTAAATCAGGTTGTTAAACGCATTCGTTATGTCAATAAAGCTCAATGGGAAGAATTTTCAATCCTCTTCGAAATGCTTGGCATCACTATCGCAGCAATTTTAGAAATTTTACATGCTCCAAGTGTCTTGAATATTTCTATTTTAGCCCTCAGCATGGCCTTCCAGAGCGATACCTTCACTAAACTGCATGGGGATGCCTACGCAACTACCATGTTCACTGGAAATCTAAAACGTTTCGGAGCAACACTTGCAAGCTATGGCTTAAATCATCAAAAATCTGAACTGATGAAAGCTCGTAATATCGGTGTAGTCATTCTTAGTTTTATCATCGGAGTCGTTTTAGCTACTTTTATTGGGATTAAATTAAACGGATGGTCATTATTTATTCCAGTCTTATCACTTGGGTTAACTTGGTTTATCATTACTGCTGATCGTCAAAATTAAAATTAAGTTTGACAAATTTTATAAAGCAATTTATGATTGTGCATATAGAAATGAAACAAGTTGAGCAGAAAAGTAACTACCAGGCAATCGCTCAGAGAGACAACGTTGGTGAGAGTTGTTCGAAAGGCCAGTAGTGAAAATGATCTGTGATTGGCAATGGTGAGTAGCAAGTCTATCAGCCGTTGACGGATTGGTCTACGTTACAAGACACGCGAATCGGTAGCGCATCATATCGCATACTACCCGCTCGTTGTTAAGGCTTTAAAGTGCACACGTTTCTTTAAGGTGAAGTAGAATGGTACCACGGACACCCGTTTCTATTTGATATTTATTTATCAAATAGAAACGGGTGTTTTTTGTTACTTCACTGCCCTAGTTATAACCATACAAACGGAGGATTATCATGAAAAACATATTCAAATTGAGCATCACACTCTTAGCTCTTCCCCTCGCTCTAAGTATTTTAACACCTATAGAATCAGTTTCCGCCGCACAAAAAACGGTAACAGTTGGAATTGTCGGAACATCTGAACAAGAATTATGGAAATCCGTCGCAAAGACTGCAAAGAAAGATTCAGGCATTACGGTTAAAACCAAAATTTTTACTGATTACAACACTCCTAACAAAGCTTTAGTAGATGGATCATTAGATCTGAACGCTTTCCAACACACTAATTTCTTAGACAATTGGAATAAGTCCAATGGTAATCAATTGGCATCAATTGGAAAAACCTATTTAACTCCTATGAGAATTTATTCTAATCATGCTCATGATGTCAAAAACATTAAAGACAATACTACTATTGCGATTCCAAATGATCCAACCAATGAGGGTCGTGCTCTGACCCTTCTTCAAACAGCTGGTTTGATTAAACTCAAGAAAACTGATCTACCAACCATCAAGGACATAAAAGAAAATAAACTAAACATCAAATTCAAAGAAATTGCTGCCGATCAAACCCCCAGCGCTCTTAAATCCGTTGATGCAGCTGTCATCAATGCAAACTACGCTCAAGAAGCACATTTAGCTGTTAAAAAATCAATCTATGTCGAGCCCATTAATAAAGCATCAAAACAATGGATCAATGTTATTGTTGCTAATAAAAAACAAGCAAAAAATAAAACTTACCAAGCCGTTGTAAAAGCCTACCAAACTAAAAAAACAGAACAATATTTCGATCAGACTTGGGGTGATACTCAATTACCTGCTTGGAATATCAAGTTAAAATAAAAGGGAGGAACCGTCGAATGTCCCTA
Organism: Weissella koreensis KCTC 3621; assembly: GCF_000277645.1. The sequence continues at coordinate 237,490 of NZ_AKGG01000016.1, forward strand.
ATTGAATTATCCAATATCAAAGTTGATTTTAAACAATCCAATCAAGTCATTACTGCAGTGCAGAATGTTAACTTAAAAGTTGAACGAGGCCAAATTTTTGGAATTGTAGGTTATTCGGGCGCTGGTAAATCAACATTAGTACGGACAATCAACCTATTACAACGGCCAACCCATGGTTCAGTAAAGATCAACGATATCGAAATGACTAGCTTATCGCCAGTTGAGCTTCGTTTAAAACGTCAAAAAATCGGTATGATTTTCCAACACTTTAACCTTTTAGAAGAGATGACCGTTAAACAAAATATTTTACATCCACTTAAACGTTCAAAACAAACTACCAATCAAAAAGAAAGCAAAGCCAAGCAACTCTTAGAATTAGTAGGATTAACTGATCAAGCAAACGCCTATCCGTACCAACTTTCAGGTGGTCAAAAACAACGAGTCGCGATCGCTCGGGCTTTAGTAAATGATCCTGATATTTTAATTTCTGATGAATCAACTTCAGCCCTAGACCCTAAAACTACTCAACAGATTTTAGAACTCCTGAATCATTTAAATTTGACTTTACATCTAACTATTTTAGTAATCACTCATGAAATGCAAGTAATTGAAGCCTTAGCTGACCAAGTCGCTATCATGGAACACGGTCAAATAATTGAACAAGGATCAGTCCAAAATGTTTTTAATCAACCTAAACAAGCTTTGACTCAAGAATTTATTACCTTGTCACAAGGTTTTTCAATTCAAAAACCGCAATACAACTAGAAAGGTGACTTTTGTATGCAAAATTGGTTTAATCTTCATGTTCAAAACATTACAGTGCTCGGTTGGGGTGGTGATACTGGTTTTGGCACTGCTTTATGGGAAACTTTATACATGACTTTAGGATCTGCACTGATTGGTGGCATTTTAGGTCTTGCCTTCGGTTTAAGTTTAGTTTTAACAGCACCAAAGGGTTTAAATCCCCATCCCCGTTTGTTTAAGTTACTGGATTTATTAGTTTCCATAGGCCGAGCAATTCCTTTCATCATCATGGTCGTCGTAATTTCACCCCTGACCCAATTAATAACCCATACCACAATTGGGCCAACCGCAGCCCTCATTCCTTTAGCATTTGGAATTTTTCCATTTTTTGCCCGTCAAGTTCAAGTTGTGTTATTAAGTATTGATTCCGGTAAAATCGAAGCGGCTAATTCCTATGGTGCAACCCATTTTGATATAATTTGGGATGTCTATCTGCGAGAAGGACGAGCAGAACTAATTCGAATTAGTACCGTTTCTTTAATTTCACTTGTTGGTCTAACCGCAATGGCCGGAGTAATTGGTGCTGGAGGCTTAGGAACCACTGCAATCGTAACTGGCTATCAACGTTTCCAGACCGACGTGATGTGGTTAGCTACTTTAATGTTATTAACGTTAATTTTAATCATTCAGTTTATTGGTGATTGGTTGGCTAAACATTTACAACACTAGTTTAATAAGTCATCGTATTATTTAAATATGATGACTTTTTCTTTTTAAAAATAGGCATTAAAAAAGAGATTAGGATTGAAACGTCCTAATCTCTATCTCAAATTTTTTAATCAGTCTTAAATTATTCTATTAATCAAAAACTAATGATTAGTCATATAATCAACAAACCGATTCAAATATTGCGGATCATTAATCCGTGCATTACACTCCGCACCATTACGGCAAATTAAATTTCCCCGCTTAGTGTAATTACCGGAAGCTCCGCGTGCTTTAAGTTTTACTGAAAACATTGAAACAGTACTCAACTCATGGCAGATTGCGCACAAACCATTCAACGGTTTAGGATCCATATCGCCATACAGACCAATATAACGTTGATTTTGCGGCATAATTAAATATTTCTTTTGATTCCCATAGTCATCCCAACCCCAATAAGTTTGTTGGTATCGGTCTGTTTCCCAATTACTAGGATATTGAACTTTTTTTTGCTTTTTAAAGAGTTTATCTATTTGTTTTTCATCCATCTCTGGGAAAGGTTGAACTAAACTTTTCAACCCTTGCAAAGCCTTATCTGCACGTTCATGTGTACAGTCTTTCGCCAAGATAATTTCTAATAACTTTTCTACAACTGCTTCAGTTTTGATTTCCATTTCATCTAACAACTTAATCAAATCTAGTTGTAAGACACCTATAACTTTACTATCATTAACTGACTTATAAGCGCTAATGACATGGTGAACTTCTTGACTAATTTGCACAAATTGAAATGGTTGTAATTGTTTTTCTTTTTCCATAATTCCTCACGTGATTAACGTGATTTAGGGCCTGGCGTAGACATAATTAATGTCATTTTACCCTTCAGAGTCCATTCCGCTACCGTAGCTGGCATCACAAAACTAGTTGCTAACTCCAACGGATAACTTTGACCATCAACAATGACTGTTCCTGAACCCGCGATCACTGTATATTGTGCATAAGGAGCCTGTTTAACGATATATGCTTCACCATCTAACTCATCCTTATACACATTAAAGTACGGTGCTTCCACCATAGTAGTTTCTTGTAACGCCCCCATTTGGAGCGTTCTTTGCGCGGGGCTTTCCGCCTTAAATGGAACAGTCGTGACATTTTTAGCATCTTCCAGATGCAAATCTCGTAATTCGCCAGTCTTCTTATCAGGACGATCAAAATCATACACTCGATAAGTTACGTCCGAACTCTGTTGCGTTTCAAGTGCCAAGACACCAGTTCCTAAGGCATGCAAAGTTCCAGATGGAACATAGAAAAAGTCACCCGCATGAACTGGAACTTTTTGCAAAAGATGTTCCCAATCAGCTTGATCAATCATTTGATTAAATTCAGCTTGTGTTTGAGCCTTATGACCATAATAAATCTCAGCGCCCGGTTTAGCTGCCAAAATATACCACGATTCAGTCTTACCCAATTCACCATTATTATGTTCAGCAGCATAATCATCACCAGGATGAACTTGAACTGACAAATCTTGATGAGCATCTAAAAACTTCACTAAGAGGGGGTAAGGACGATTAACATCATTATTTTCGAATAATTCAGGATGAGTTTGCCAAACTTCAGCTAATGTTTTACCAGCTAAAGGGCCACGGGAAATCGGTGAAACACCATTTTGATGGCCTGAAATAATCCAAGCCTCTCCCGTTGTATCACTTGGGATAGGTAAATCGAAAACATCTTTTAATGCCGTTCCGCCCCATATTTTTTCATGTAAAACTGGTGTTAAAAATAATGGCTCTGTCATATCAATTTCCCCTTCCTCGTTTTCCAATAAAACAACATTATCCCCCTCAATCCAACCTTGACTTCCTATTTCATACCAGTCATTTTTAGAAGGATCATGGACAATCTGAGTTAATAAAACGTCCAACCCAGCCATTAAAACATTCTTATGACTTCCATACGGTTTTGAGTAAACTGGAACTTGTTTCGTTTGATTACTAGCAAACAATCGGCCTCTTTTTTGAAGCGGTTGAGGATCCCAATCATAATGTTCAAATTTATTGCTAGTAGTGGCTTTAAAAGGGACTTGATTTGTTAAAATTTGATCATTAGCTTGTGCACCTTTTTTGATCGTCATTAACTTACGATCATAAAGAATCCACCTGGAATCACCCAATTGATGCCAAAAAAGTCCTTTTGTAGTTGACAGACGTTTAATCACCGGCCAAGTCCCTATAGTTAACGACTCTGATAGCATACTGTTTAAGTCAGGATTTGCATAAGTTGGTGTAGGAGACTGGATTTCTACTTGATAATTAGTCAAGGCTTCAATTTGCGCAACATTCCCTTGGCGGTAATAGATCGTAACCCTTTGTAATTGATCCGTAAAAAAACCTTCCAAGCTTCCATCGATATGATCAATAACATAATCATTAATGGTTTGTGGCTGCAATCGAAATGGCTTACCTAAATCACCCTCGATAATTTGTGCAGGTGCTAAATTTTTATTAGTACCTTGTTCTTTGGTATAAACCCAAATCGGCACTCCTTTTAACGCTAATCCCATGAATCAAACCTCCCCTACTAAATATGACTAATTATCCTCAACGGCAATATCAACAAATTCACTATGGACAAATTTGGCTATATCCTCAGCTTTCACCCGGATGGAACGACCAACTTCACCCGCAGATAAAATTATTTCTCCAGCCTGTTGTGCTCGAATGTCAAAGTAGATTGGGAATTTCTTAGTTTGCCATATACCAACTGGATTATTAGCTCCGTGTACATACCCAGTAGTCTTTTGTAAGTCTTTGGTTGGAATCATATATGTTCGTTTATTACCAGAAATGGCGGCTAATTTTTTCTCACTTAAATGCATATCAATTGGCACAATCCCAATCAAAGGACCTGTTACATTTCCTTGTAATGCGAGCGTTTTATAGATATCATGTTCATTAATTTGATACTTTTCCAGTTCATCAGTCGATCGATCCATGCCATGACTAAAAATAATTGACTCATATGGTATATCTGCTTTATCCAATATTTGTTCTACTAAAATTTTTTTAATTCTATCCTTTTTAGCCATAAAACACATCGGCCCCCTATTCGTATTATTCCTTATTACTATTATACCTGATCATTGATAATTAGAAGATTTTTTATAAAAACTTATAGATTTATATTAAATTTGATAATTATGACTCACTAGCTACATCACCATCAATTTCTATTAGCTGCATGCAAATAATCTTATAAATTACAGCTTGTATAGCCATTTGTTGAAAATCTGGAACTCCAAACGCTGCTTGCTGAAACTGTACAACGGGATTTTTAATATCTAATCCCGCCAAAGCATGATTGAAACGTTCCACAAAATTGTCATAAGCCACCTGGGTATTTTCTTTATTTGAGCCAAGTTGCTTAGCGACTCCCTTTTTGACCGTATCTAAAGGAAAAACCACCTTCATAATACTGATCAAAATAATTTCGACCAATTGTTGCCTTTGATATTTTTTCTTAATAGGACGTTGAACCATATCATTTTTAACATAACTATTAATCATCGCTTTTGTGATTGTGGTCTGTAAAATTGGCGTAAAAATTTTATTCACCTCAGTCACTACTTGATCCATATATAAGTCCAAATCGGGTAAAGAATCCCAAGTTGGAATTTGTTGGCGCTGTAAATTTTCTAACCATCGTTTATATTCGATTGATTCCATCTTGCATTTACCTCATCGCTCATCTTTTGTAAGTGTAATTATGGCACAAAAAACATATTTTGTCATCTTACGTAATATTCAATTCTACATAACCTTGACTTTGGTTCTATCAAACTTTTATAATAGCAATATCTTAACAGAGAGGAACTTTACTATGAAATTAGATATTACAAACCATAAAACCGTTATTTATGAAATATGGAACGCGATCACTCACGGTATCGCTTTAATTATTAGTTTAATATTAATAGTATCTCTAATTCAACGTGGAAACCTACACCATTTACCATTCTATCAAATGACCAGTTTATGGGTATACAGCGGAACTTTACTACTTTTATATTTAGCTTCCACTTTATTTCACTGCTTAGCATTTACTTCAGCCTATCGCTTTTTTCAAATTTTTGATCACAGTAATATATTTTTATTAATTGCTGGAACCTATACTCCTTACTGCTTAATTACTCTAAATAATCAAAAAGGATTTATTTTATTAATTTTAATTTGGATTTTAGCTATCAGTGGAATTTTAAATCACGTATTAAGTCACGGTCGTCATCAAAAAATTGAAACCACCTTTTACATCATCATGGGTTGGCTATGCTTATTAACTGGAAAAGAATTATACCAAAATTTATCAACTACAGGATTTTGGTTATTAGTATCTGGCGGTCTTGTCTTTACTATAGGTGCATTTATTTATAGTTTTTCAAAAATACCCGGACTTCATTTAATTTGGCATTTCTTTGTCATGGCTGGAACCTGGTTAATGTTCTTCTCAATATATTTCAATATTTAATCAAAATAGCCAGCATAAAATAACATTATTTATCACACATATAATTAAACAACAAAAAAGCGCTTAAGATTTACATCCTAAACGCTTTTATTGTATAACCATAATTTAATTAATTAAAATTAAACCAATGGTGACCACTTCCAGTCAGTGAATTCTTCGATATCACGACCTTCGTTACGAGTAACTTCGAAGTGCTTTGCCAAAATAGCATCCATCTTCTCGAAGAAGACATCAGCCTTATCAGATGCAACAACTCCATTTTCAAGCAATGCTGAAACAGCATCCTTTGCTTGGTGGAATCGATCCAATTCTGAGTAGACACGCATATCGTAAGTAGTAGTGATGTCACCATCTTCACGGTATCCGTGAACATGAAGTCCAAGATGTCCGCGCTCGTAGAAGAATGATTGGATCAAATCTTCATAACCGTGGAATCCAAAGACAACAGGTGTTCCTGACTCACCGAAGAACTTAGTGAATTCTTCATCAGTCAATGAACGTTCTGAGTTCATGGCACCATTCTTGTTTTGCAAACGCATTAATTCAACAACGTTGACATAACGCATTGCAACTTCAGGGAATGCTTCGTTAACAAGGTGCAAAGCAGCCAAAGTTTCGATTGTTGGTTCAACACCAGCAGATGCGAAGACGATGTCAGCCTTACCTTGTGGAGCAGTAGAAGCCCAGTCAACAACCATCAAACCTTCGTTAGCAAGAGTTTCAGCTTCAGAAACTGAGAACCATTGTTGACGAGGTTGCTTTGATGCAACCACGTGGTTAACCTTGTGACGTTCAGTGAAGGCACGGTCAAAGACGGCCAACAATGAGTTACCATCAGCTGGCAAGTATTGACGGATAAAGTCTGCTTTCTTTTCTGCCAAGTGAGTCAACATACCAGGATCTTGGTGTGTGTAACCGTTGTGGTCTTGTTGGAAAACAGTTGAAGTTGAAATCAAGTTCAATGATGGGTAATCATTACGCCATGATTGTTCTGAAGCATGACGCAACCACTTGAAGTGTTGAGTAATCATTGAGTCCACGACACGCAAGAATGATTCGTATGATGCGAATACTCCAACACGTCCAGTCAATGTGTAAGCTTCAAGCCAACCTTCAGCTTGGTGCTCTGAAAGTTGTGAATCAAGAATACGTCCTTCAGGAGCTTGATGTTGGTCATAAGGTTCGTTGATTGGTTCCATCCATTGACGGTTCGTCATCTTGAACATATCCCATAGACGATTTGACATCGTCTCATCAGGTCCGAAGATACGGAATGAAGTAGGGTTCATCTTAGCAACTTCAGCGAAGAAGCCTGACAAAACGTTCATATCCATATTACGGTTTCCATCAGCTAATTCAGTTCCGCGGTTGTCCGCATTAACATCGTTAGCAAACTTCTTCCAGTCTGGCAATTCCAAGTTCTTTGCAGCTTCACCACGGTGACGTCCACCGTTAGTGATAGGGTTAGCAGCCATACGCTTGTCACCCTTAGGTGCCATTGCAGCTACTTCATCCTTCAAAGTTCCATCAGCATTGAACAATTCGGCTGGCTTGTATGAATTCAACCATTCTTCGAATTGTGGCAATGTTGCCATCTTCTTTTGTGAAAGGTTCAATGGAACTTGGTGCGCACGGAATGAACCTTCGATTGGTTCTCCAGCTTCATTGTGCGTAGGTCCACCCCAACCCTTTGGCAAGCGAGCGATGATTACTGGCCATGCGGCAACAGTTCCATCTTCATACTTTCCGTTTTCACGGGCATCCTTTTGAATTGCTTGGATATCTTCGATAGCTTGGTCAAGAACCTTAGCAGCCATCTTGTGATATGCAGCATAGTCACGGATATCATCGTTTTCAATGAAACGAGGTGAGTATCCAAGACCTTCAAAGAACTTAGTGATTTCTTCGTCTGACATACGTGAGAACAAAGTTGGGTTTGAAATCTTGAATCCGTTCAAATCCAAGATAGGCAAAACAGCACCATCGTTCTTTGGGTTGATAAACTTAATTGAGTGCCATGCAGTCATTGCAGGACCAGTTTCAGCTTCACCATCACCAACAACAGCAAATGCGATTTGGTCAGGATTGTCCAAAATTGCACCAGTTGCGTGTGACAATGAGTATCCAAGTTCTCCACCTTCGTGAAGAGATCCTGGAGTTTGAGCGGTCATGTGTGATCCAATTCCACCAGGGAATGAGAACTTCTTGAACAACTTTGCCATACCATCAATATCTTGAGTGATCTCAGGATAATTGTCAGTGTAAGTTCCATCCAAGTATGAGTTCGTAACCATAACTTGTCCACCGTGACCAGGTCCACCAACGTAGAACATGTTCAAGTTGTACTTGTTAATCAAACGATTTGCATGTGCATACAAGAAAGTTTGACCTGAGATAGTTCCCCAGTGTCCGATAGGCTTAACCTTAACGTCATCAGCAACGATTTGTGTACCAGTCACTGAGAACAATGGGTTGCTCTTCAAAAAGATCATACCGGCTGAAAGATAGTTGGTAGCGCGCCACCAAGCATCAACTTTAGCAAGGTATTCTTGTGAATCAAAATCTACTGCCATTTTGATTAAATCTCCTTTATAGGTTTGAGAATTGTAATTCCAACTTAGGACCATCCCTAAGAATATGTTCATAATAACATCAATTTAATAGTTTTTCAATCATTATTCTCAAATTGGACCGCTCCAATTCAGTTAAATTTTAAATTGTTTTTATGTTTTTAACCTGCTATGATACATAAAACCACTTTAAATTGATCCCGTGAGATCAATAAGGATATAAATTAAAGCAATCGGTGGTCCCATAGTATCCTGTACTGCGGGGCCTTTATTTTGCTCAATTTACTCAACTAAGAGGTGTCTGATTTTGAAGGAGGAAATTATGCAAAAGTCATTTGGAACAGTTCACCCAATTCCCCAAGTTGCTCGCTATTCGAATAAATGGGATATGTTTGCCACATGGGTCGGTGCTAATGCTAATAATGGAACTTGGTATATTGGGGGGGTGATCGCTGCTGCCGGAATGTATACCGCATCTACTGCCTTGATTGTAGCTGGAATATTATCGTATACTCTACTAGCCTTTTCTAGTTTAATGGGATATCACACCGGCTTATCCGCGATGACATTAACCCGAGCTTCCTTTGGGATTCGTGGTTCATTTCTACCGTCTATAATTAATATTGTCCAATTCATTGGCTGGGCTGCTGCAAATACTTTCATTGCGGCAATCTCTGTCTCAACTATCTTTCATACTATTCTAGGCTGGCCCAGCTATGGTCAACCTGGTGGTCAATGGGGCTTAGTTATTGGAATTATAATTATGTCTATTTTGCATTTAATATCCATTTCACTGGGCGAAAAATCAGTTCGCTTAATTGAAAGAATTGGAATTATTTTGGTCATCATATTCGTAGTCTGGGAATCAATTGTCGTCTTTAAAACCGTTTCTCTACATGCCATTTTTGCTTGGCAACCACCCAAGCATATGCAAATTAGTTCGGGAGCTGCGATTGACATCTTAGCAGCTTTCAACTTAGCTTGGGTTACCGCTGGTTCTGATTTTTCTAGATTCAGTAAATCTAAACAGGGAGCGACTTCAATGGCCTTCTTGGGCGCCAATATTGGATTATTCTGGTTTGCTTTTATTGGTTTAACTGCCACAATTGCTACAGCTATCGCGCTCAATAACTACGATCCCAATTATTCTGACCCTTCTACGATTGCCATGCGACTGGGGCTTGGAACCTTGGCTTTGATTGTTATTATGATCACTTCAACTACTGCCAATGCAGTTAATTTAATGGCGGCTGGGTCTGCGCTTACTAATATTTGGCATAAATTAAGTTTGAAAGCATCTCTTTTAATTGTCACCCTCACAGCGACTTTGGTTTCATTTATTCCCCTCTTTGTCGCTAGTTTCTTGACCGACTTTATTGCCTTTTTGGACTTAATTGGAATGGTATTGGGCCCTGAAATTGCCATTTTCCTAGTTGATTACTTCCTAATTAGAAAAGGAAATTACCAAATTTCTGAATTTACGAAGATTAATGGTCAGTATTGGTACAATGGCGGCATTAATTGGCGCGCCATTGGTTCTTGGATATTTGGCCTTCTAGCTTATTGGGGGCTTGGTTACATTGCTTTAATTAAAGAAACAATTGGTGCTACTTTTGTCGCCATGCTACTAACAGCAATTGTATATTTAATACTCGCCTGGCCTAATAGAAATAAGTATAACAATCATTAATATTAATTAAATTCAAAAAATTAAAAGGCGTCTTCAACAGCTGTAATGCTGCTGGAGACGCCTTTTGCTTACGTATAATTACTCACCGTCCATTGAGATAAACGAATTGTAATGCATATATTTATAATGTACTCGCATCGTACCATATTCAAATGGCGTACCATCATCAAGAAAATAAATTCCGGCCATAATTCCAACCGGCTCATTAACATTTAGGTCGAGCATTTGTTGGTCAAATTCATTTGAAGGCTCCACCGTAACTGTCACAAATGACTTGGAAACCGATTTTTTAGTCGCCTTTTCTGCATAGTGAAACATGGAATATTTAAAATCCTCTTTGCTAGCTAGCGGAATTAATTTCACTGGAATTAAAGCATTCTCAATCATGAAATAGGTATTCCCTAACGTTCTTAATCGTTGAACTTCCCAGACTTCTTCACCAGGTTCTAAGAATAAAGCCATTCTGGTTTCTTCGTCAGCTTCATGAACTTGAGCCGATAACAAATGGATAGCTGGCGTTTCACCATGATGACGGAACGAATCTGAAACTCCCAGATTAGAACCAACTGATCGAAACATCGATTTATTTTTTAAATATAACGGATTAACAAAAGTTCCTGAACCACGTTTCTTAAAAATAATTCCTTGCCCTACTAAACCACTAACAGCACGTTTGATTGAACTACGGGATACGCCATACTCTAACGCCAAAGAACGCTCATCGGGCAATTTTAATGCCGAAAATTGTTCCGCATCGATTCTCTTTTGTAAATCTGCCATGATGCGAACATAGATTGCTTCTTGCGTCATTTTTTGCCTCTCCTCATTGTTTTTAATAATTAATTTTAACATAAAAAGTGGTTGGACCAAATAATTTTGGCCCAACCACTTATTAATAATTTTATCGTTTGCGTAATAAGCGCGTAAGTACGGCAGAAATAAATACTATGAAAGCCGCAACATAAAATGCAGTCTTAATCCCACTTAATTCAGCTAATTTGTAACTAACGCCTTGATGTCTTTGACTAAGGCTAACCAAGCTATACAAAGTAATCAATGCTGCTGTTCCAAATGAAGCAGATACTTGACGAACAGTTGTAAAGGCGGCCGAAGCATCAGGCATTAATTCAAGTGGTACAGCATTAAATGCTTCAGTTTGAATTGGCATTGTAACTAAGACCAAACCAACCTGACGAATTAGTTGACCTAATACTGGTACCCAAAGTGGTGTGTGCATCCCCAAATTGGCCAATAATAATGTTCCAATTAACGTAATCGTCAATCCAATTGGCGCCAACATTCTAGCACCATAACGGTCATATAATTTTCCAGATGTTGGTGACAAAAGGGCTGTCACAATCGCTCCCGGCATCAAAACCATCCCTGAAACCATCGCTGATTGTCCACGAACTGATTGCAAGTAAAGTGGCAACATTAATGCTCCACCATATAACGCTGTCATCAAAACAACGTTAATAATCACTGCCACCCAAAAATTATGGTATGAAAATACTCGTAAGTTTAAAAGCGGAACCTTCGTATGCGTTTGTTGATAAACAAAGGCAAACGTAGTCACAATACCAACTAATCCATACGCCCAAACATTAGGACTCGTCCAATTTCCAGTCCCCGCATTAGAAAATCCATACAATAGCGTTCCTAATCCAATAGATGACAAAACTACTCCAGTAAAGTCAAATTTCAAAAACTTTTGTTCTCCAACGTTTTTCAAGCGTACCATGGCAAAGATCAAATCAATGATCATTAATGGTGCTAATCCCAAGAACAACCATCGCCAAGAAACAAATGACACAATTGCTCCAGATAGCGTTGGTCCAATCGTAGGAGCAAAATTCAAGGCCAGTCCGATCATCCCCATCGCTGCTCCTCGACGGTCGCTAGAGAATAAATTCATTACTACTACGTTCATCAAAGGTCCAAAGACCCCTCCACCCATGGCTTGAACCATTCGGCCAAGAATCAAAACTCCGTAATTGGGTGCAAAACCTGCAATAATCGTTCCGACCGTAAACATGGCCATGGCCGTCAAATAAAGTTGGCGTGTTTTAAAACGTTGAATCAAGAAGGCCGTCAATGGAACCATCACACCATTAACCAACATATATCCGTTGGTCATCCATTGTCCTAGCGAAGTATCAATGTTGAATTCTCGCATAATACTAGGCAAAGCCGTATTCATTAAGGTTTGGTTCAAAAAACTCAAGAATACCCCGGCCATTAAAATATATAACGCTCCTCGTTGGCGTGTTGTTAAATCTTGCATAATCATCCTTCCCTAAAAGTACACTAAACTCGTAAACGAGCTAACACTGTTACTACAATTCTAATTAAAAAGCTCAAAATCGTTAGTGCAAAAAAATAATAAACAACTTGTTTGGCTGCAAATTGCCAATATTGAAATCCTGTGGTTTTAAAAAGCCAACTACAAATTAAACTAACAATAGTCAGTAACCCTAAATATAATAGCATTCCTGTTTGAGCACCAGCCCAATCGGCTTTACTCAAATCAATTCCAAAAAATAAAGTTAAACATAAATATCCCCAGATAATTCCTTGCAAAAAAGAAGGTGATCCCGTTGGTGATCCTGTCAACAAGCTGGGCCATAACCAACGAGTAACAAAATACATACTCAAACTGATCCCAAAGATTGGGGCAATTCCGATAAAAAAGTTTCCTAATGTTTGATACCAATTATGTGGATCATATGTATGCTCTACATAACCTAAAGTTCCCTGGGCATCAGCTGGCTGCAAAAATGATATCGATTTAATTTTATGACCAAATATAATTGCTACCACAGCATGTGATAATTCATGAACAATAATACCTAGCCAAGCCCACCAAATTTTATGACCAAAAAGATTGCTACTAATAGCCATATTCTTTGATATCAGCCAGCTTGCACAAACTGGAACTAAGAAATTTACACCTAAAACTAAAACCCACAAGCCTAACACTGGGTGTGCCAACATCATTTCTTGCCAAATCATGTTTAATTCCTCCCTTATTTTTAATGATCGGAAGGACCGGATTCATTTTTAGCAAATGTTATTTGCCCACTAACACTATCTAGGACCCCTTGAAACAATTCTTTCACCATATAATCATTAGAATTAAATCCAGCTGGTAGTTTAATATCTGAAAATTTAACCATCTCATAGCCATATGCTTCTAATTTTTTAAACTTATTTTCAGCAGTCAAAAGGACGGCCGGCGTTGATGTTATTAGCGTATCTTCCAATATAATTAAAAATTGTTCAATTGCACCCGCTAGTTTTAAATCACCATTAAAAGTTAGATCTAAAACATTTCCTACAATCCAACCATCTGATTCATCATCTGACATTAAAACGCCTAATTCCACCATAGCATGACCCTGAACGTTTCCATTCATTGTCATCACTATTTCAATATTACTATACTTTCGTACACGTTTTTTTCGTGCATTTTTGATACGTTTTAATAATATTGGCCAATCTAAGGGCCGATTAACACGCAATATTTCCTCAATCTGCTCGTTATCATTTGGCTGAGCAAATCTATATTCCAAAGTATTGTTAATCTCAGCTGATTCAACCACATTAAGATTTAAGCGATCTAATATGTAACCATGCGCTTCTAGATATTTCATCATTGCTATATCTTGTTTTTTTAACTCATCCGAACGATTTGGTAAGCGTAATAATGCATCTAAAACCTCAATTGTATAAGTAGCTGGCATTATTTTATAATTTGGTTTTTGATTTTTATGAAGATCTTCCATCACAGCTAGTTGAAATCCAGTGTAAGCCTCATATTCCTCATAACTTAATAAATCTAAGGTAATAATTCCATCAGAAAAGAGCATTACATCATCCCCAACACCGGGTTTGAAATTTAAATTCCCCATAATTTCAATGATTTTATGAGTATCATACATCCATTTTACATCAATCACCAATGGGATCATCACTGCATCAAAATCCAGATGTGACAGCAATTCAACTGAAGCAGTTCCAACAACTATAGGTTCTATTTCATATTGATTTAATACCGTCACGATCTTTCTAAAGTGATTATATTTATATTGATCCATTGCAAGACCTCCATTCTTTTACATTTAACTTGGCACACAGCATTTTTTACAATTCCATTGTTTGACGTTCAGATTAATAAAGTCTATTAAATAAAACTTTTATAGTATGCTGATTTTTTATCTCAGACCAAAAACAAAAGGCCGGGACAAAATGTTCCAGACCTCTTTAATAACAATGCATTGCATTTTTCTGATTAATACCAAGGCGCTTTATTAATTATTAATATTAATAATTAAACTTTCACTCCATTCTACACCTTTTAATTTAAAAATCTATTCTTCTAACAAAAGTCAATTTATTCTACAAATGAACTCCTCGTTGATGATCGTAAAAGGTATAAATAAATGAGCTCCCCGCCGGTAGCTTTTGTGTACTCCTGACATTATAAGGTGCAAGTCGATAATCTAAAAGCGCCACACTCCAAACTCGTTGTACTTGATTAGTTTTATTACGCAGTTCCATTTCATAATATCCTGCAGCCAACGGGTGTTGATTAGTCATAAACGTTCCCTTTGATGTTGACACAAGTTTAAGTTTATAACTTTTTTGCTCATCTAAATTAATTAAATGTCCTGTAACTTGTGATCCCCGTGGAACTTGTAAGGTAAATTGGTTGATTTTAGTTCCTACTCTCACTTTTTGCGACAGAATTTGATTCGGTAATAATTTCGTTGGCTTTGCATGATATTGCTGAGATAATTGGCTTCGTTGTGCAATCGTAATAATCTTTTCATTCTTACGTGGCGCAAACATTATCGTAACCCCTAACACTACAATAAACATGGACAAGCCCCACCAGAATATCTTCCGTAAGCGTGGTTTTCGAAGGCTTATACTACTATTCAAATATTCATAATTGTGCCAAACAATATAAAACAACATTGGTATCAATACTAACCCATAACGAGCCTCTGTTTCCCAAATCAAAGTATGCAAGGCAACATATCCTAGCAAAATCAAGTTAACAAACCCCAACTGGTCACCATGGCGTTCAAATTTTATATTTTTAAATGATTGAATAGTTGAAAGCAAGGCTAAACCATACAGGCTTCCCCATAGCATTCGTTGCACTAAGACAATGAACTGAGACAAATTTGCTTGATGTTTCTGATACCAATTTGGTGCTTCAACATGGCCACCAGTGTAAGCCATCGGTAGCGGTTGACTAGATAATAAAATTCCCATTTTAGTAAATGAATGTTCAATCCAACCAATAAATGTATATGTTTGCAAACGCTCTGGAATTTTATGATTCAACGCTTGCTGACGCTCTTCTTTATCCTTGAGTTTCAAGAGGCCATGAACATCATCACCCGCATAAATCCCATGTTTATGCTGATTTAACCCCATATAAATCCATGAAGTAGTTGGAAGCTCATACTTAGCATTTTGATGATAATTAGCTGAATTTAAAATCACTTGCTTTGCCGGTACAGAAACCCCAAATCCAACAATAAGTAACATAATCGGTATCATAATTTCTTTTTTAAAGATTTCTCGATAATAAATTAAATTCCATAGCGCCCATAATAGACCAGCAATTAATACAATAATCAAATTTGGCTTAACCAATTGACCTAAAATAGTTAAGCAAACTAACCACACTCCATTAAAATAACGTCTTTTTTTATTATGCTTACCCCAATCTAAGACAATATAAACGATCCAAGTCAGGCACAACAAAACAATTGAATCAGTATAAAATACTTTAATCATATAAGTATATGATAAAGGTAACACAGCGAAGAAAGTGATAATTCCAACTTGAATCGCTGGAGAATTATTAACTTTTTTACGCGCAATATACAACATTGATGCAATAAAACCATCAAAACAGATTAGCGATAACCCATACATCGTTAATTGCGTTGAAATCCCCAATAAATGTGTAATTTTCAAGACCCATGAAAGCAAAACTGCAATCACTGCATTATTAGGATAACGCCAGAAATACGATGTCCCCGCCCAACTTTGATGATTTAAAGCTAGCTGTTCGGCCTGATAATAAACTCGAAATGGATCATGATAAACCGAACTTGGTAAATATTTCAAGACCATAATCTGCCCTAATATCATTAGAATAAAAATAACGAAAACTATCAATTTCGTTTTATGAGGTTCTAAATGATTAAGCTTTGGCGAAAAATACAACCAGCCGATAACAACTAATATTATGCCTATCAATGTTAATAATGAGAAAGGCGCAACGATACTAGTAATAAGCCCTACGCTCAAAACTAAAACCGTAATTCCTAAAATTATTTTTTGTAAAAATTTAGCCATTATTCTTCTCAACTTATCTTTTTCTATTAATTAAGTATCTTTAAATATCCTATATTAAAACTATATAACAATTAGCATATCATACAACATTGCTAATAGGCATTACGACCTATTTATATCTTAATTAGAATAAATTTTACTAAATTTCAAGAAATACATAAGTAGAGCTTTATTTTCCAAAATACAAAATTAAATTATCGCTTCCGAAAATACCAACAGAAAGTTACTATGCTCATTATAATCAAGCTGATTATCCCCCTAATAAAAGAGCATGATTGAATGTCACTATGTGTGGTCGGTAATTTTGGATAATTTAACTTTTTGGATTTAACAACATCAACTGTCGCCATTTCTTTTGGCTGATTTTTAACTACTTTCAAATACGTTATTGGAATAACATTTTTTATACACATTTTATTTATATTTCGTTGATCTATTTTCTGAATAACCGTTTGCTTATTTTCTACTAACGTCTTTAATCCGACGATATTTAATATTCCAATCTGTTTTTCCATAGTACTAGATACTTTTTTAACCACAACTATGTCAGAACTTTTCACTTTTTCTACTTTAGTTGAATCAGGCTTAATTACTAAATCAATTATTTGTTTATTTTCAACCGTCTTAGATAATTCATTTGATTTCATTAATAATTCTACATTTTTAACATCATCAATTTTTTCTTTAACTACCGGTATTTCAGCCTTTTCTTCCACTTTGGCTGAATTAGGCTTATTTTCTGATTCAACTGGTTGTTTAAGTTCAACTGGCTTAGTCAATTCAATAATATTAGATAGTTCATTTGCCTTCGTTAACAACTTTAAATCTTTACCATTGTCATTATTTTCTTCTTTGACTACCGGTATTTCAGTTTTTCCTTCTTCCTTGGTTGAATTAGGATTATTTTCTGATTCAACTGGTTGTTTAAGTTCAACTGGCTTAGTCAATTCAATAATATTAGGTAGTTTATTTGCCTTCGTTAACAATTCTAAATCTTTACCATTGTCATTRTTTTCTTCTTTAACTACSGGTATTTCAGTTTTTYCTTCCACYTTRGTTRAATCAGRMWTATCTTTTGATTCAGCTGGTTGTTTAAGTTCAACTGSCTTAKTMACTTCAWTGATATTAGGTARTTCATTTAMCTTCRTTAAMAATTCTAWATCTTTACCATTGTCATTATTTTCTTCTTTRACTACCGATATTTCAGYYTTTTCTTCYWCYTTGGYTGAATYAGGAWTATYTTYTGKTTCAACTGKTTGTTTAAGTTCAACTGGCTTAGTCAMTTCAATGATATTAGGTAGTTYATTTRCCTTCGTCAACAATTCTAWATCTTTACCATTGTCATTATTTTCTTCTTTGACTACCGGTATTTCACTTTTTTCTTCTTTCTTGGTTGAATCAGAAATATCTTTTGATTCAGCTGGTTGTTTAAGTTCAACTGGCTTAGTCAATTCAATGATATTKGGTAGTTYATTTGCCTTCGTTAACAAYTYTAWATCTTTACCATTGTCATTATTTTCTTCTTTRACTACCGGTATTTCAGTTTTTTCTTCYWCYTTRGTTGAATCAGGAWTATYTTYTGKTTCAACTRKTTKTTYMAGTTCAACTGSCTTAGTMAMTTCAATRATATTWGGTAGTTCATTTKCCTTMGTYAACAAYTYTAWATCTTTACCATTGTCATYAWTTWCTTCTTTAACTACCGGTATTTCAGYYTTTTCTTCCACYTTRGYTRAATYAGGATTATTTTCTGATTCAACTGGTTGTTTAAGTTCAACTGGYTTAGTCAATTCAATGATATTAGGTAGTTCATTTRCCTTCGTYAACAATTCTATATCTTTACCATTGTCATTATTTTCTTCTTTGACTACCGGTATTTCASTTTTTTCTTCYWYYTTGGTTGAATCAGRAATATCTTTTGWTTCARCTGKTTKTTTAAGTTCAACTGGCTTAGTCAMTTCAATGATATTRGGTAGTTCATTTKCCYTCGTTAACAACTTTAARTCTTTACCATTGTCATTATTTTCTTCTTTGACTACCGGTATTTCAGTTTTTCCTTCTTCCTTGGTTGAATYAGRATTATTTTCTGGTTCAAYTAGTTTTTTCAGTTCAACTGCCTTAGTMACTTCAATRATATTAGGTAGTTYATTTRCCTTMGTCARCAATTCTAAATCTTTACCATTGTCATTATTTTCTTCTTTRACTACCGGTATTTCAGTTYTTYCTTCYWCCTTRGTTRAATCAGRAWTATCTTTTGATTCAACTGGTTTTTAAAGCTCAGATGACTTATTCACTTCAATGATATTAGGTAGTTCATTTGCCTTCGTTAACAACTTTAAATCTTTACCATTGTCATTATTTTCTTCTTTGACTACCGGTATTTCAGCCTTTTCTTCCACCTTAGTTGAATCAGGATTATTTTCTGGTTCAATTAGTTTTTYCAGTTCAACTGCCTTAGTAACTTCAATRATATTAGGTAGTTCATTTRCCTTCGTTAACAAYTYTAAATCTTTACCATTGTCATTATTTTCTTCTTTRACTACCGRTATTTCAGTTYTTTCTTCYWCCTTRGTTRAATCAGGAATATCTTTTGWTTCAACTGKTTKTTWAAGYTCARMTGRCTTAKTCACTTCAWTGATATTWGGTAGTTCATTTWMCTTMGTYAAMAATTCTAWATCTTTACCATTGTCATTATTTTCTTCTTTRACTACCGRTATTTCAGYYTTTTCTTCCACYTTRGYTRAATYAGGATTATTTTCTGRTTCAACTGGTTGTTTAAGTTCAACTGGCTTAGTCAMTTCAATGATATTAGGTAGTTCATTTTCCTTAGTCAACAATTCTAAATMTTTACYATTRTCATCAATTTCTTCTTTAAMTACCGGTATTTCAGTTTTTTCTTCCACCTTAGTTAAATCAGGCTTATTTTCTGGTTCAACTAGTTTTTCCAGTTCAACTGGTTTAGTCAATTCAATGATATTTGGTACTTCACTTATTCTCGTCGAAAAATCTATCTGTTTCCCACTAGCATCAATATGTTCCTCTATAACTGACAGATCTATTTTCTTCTCATTTTCCAACTTAGTTGAATTAAGATTAATTTCCGTTTCAACCAATATTTGCGGCATCCGTAATATTTCCGGTTGGACCACCGATTTCAGTGGCTTATTTAATTCCTCAATTATCGTCGTAGAAAACATTTTATAGTCCATCAAAAACGGAATCATTTCTTCCACTGATTCCCATTGCTGTTTTGGCAAAACATTGATATTTGCTTGATGCAACATTGGATGTATAGTTTTTATTTTTAACGGACTTGTTTTTTTAGTCAGTTCATTTTTTTGTTGCTCTAATGTCTCATTATTTATTAGTAACGATATTTGCTTTGATTTTTCTCCATCGACTGATTTAATGATTGGCACTACCAGATTATTTTCAACCTTTTCATTATAAATCACTGGATTTAATGTTGTAGTATTATGCTTCAAATTTTCGTCTGGTGCGGCTACCACAATTAATGGTTTAATTTGATTGATAAAATCATTTCCCTGTTGTCTACTATCGTAACCAGGAACTTTATTCTCAGAAACTGTATATTGATATGCTTTACCTAATTGATCATACTTGGGCAACGCCTTAAAAGTATAATGCCAACCATCTTTAGCTCCAATTTTAGCCGTTCGATAAATTGCTCCATTTTGTAATAATTTGATCGTAATTTTTTTAGGACGTAACCCAGCTTTATTATCTTGGTCTTTCCAATACTTTTGACCCGTTACTTGGGTTGTTCCCACTAACGTATTGTAAATATCATTATTTTTATATTTAATCTGATAATATTCAACTGGTTTTTCACGAACCTGATAATTCAATTTCACACCATTTTGATATTTAGGTAGTTTTTTAAATACATACTGCCACTGAGTTTGTTTAGTTACAATTTGGGTTGCTACCACATTGTTTGCTTGCATCAATTCTAAAATAATTTCTTTGGGACGGAATTTATCATGATCATTATCGTCCTGCCAAATTTTCTTTCCTTGTATTTTGCTTTGACCATCTTTCAAAGTATTCTTCAAATTAAAACCATCAATATGAGTTTTATAACCTTTCACTGGGTCTTCCTCAATTTGATACCGATTCAAATCACCTTTTTCATCATACTTTTCCAATTGATTAAATTCATAATTCCATTTTTGATGAGCTGTGATCACCTTCTTATGAATCATTTTCCCATTCTTTATCAATTTAACTGTAATTTGTTTTGGTCGTGTTTTTTCTGCATTATCATTATCAATCCATGTTTTATGACCATGGATTTTGATATAAATTGGTTTAAAAACATTTATAAAATCATAACCATACTTTTGAGTAACATAATTTTTATTCACTACTTCCGCTACATCATATTTATATTCACGTCCTCGATTATCATATTGTGCTAAATTATCAAATTGGTACTGCCATTGATTTTTTGCCCCAATTTGAATCTTTTGAACCACTTTTTTATTTCTAATTAATTCAATTTCAACCTTTCGTGGACGTAATCCTGCTTCATTATTTTGATCCTGCCAGATCTTCTGTCCTTGAATACTAGTCGTTCCATTTAGAACATGAATAAAATCAAATCCATCTTGTTTAGTCTTATATTTAAATATCTCTGATTCATTTACTGTATATTGATAGCGTTGTCCATTCTCGTCAAATTCAGGTAATTTTTCAAAATGATAATTCCATCTATCTTTAGCGCTGACAATTGTAGTCTTTAATAATTGTCCATTTTGCATTAAATTTACTCCAACTTGCTGAGGCCGGTAATTTTTAAGATTATGTTTGTCGAACCATTTTAAATTTCCATTTACCTCTGTTAACGTTGGCTGTAATTTATTTTTAACTGTGACAGTTTTTAATTGTCCTTCGTCAATTTGCACAGTTAAATCTTTATTATCTATTTGGTACCCCACTGGCGCTTTCATCTCTTTTAAAAGATATTGACCTGGTTTCAAATTATCTACCAAAGCATATCCATTTTGGTCCGTTTTTAAATTAGATTTAACTAAATTATTGTTTTGATCATATAAACTGAATTTAGCTCCTGCTAATAATTTTTGATCATTTTCGTCTTGCTTAATAATCGCCAATTTGCCAGGCTCAATGTAATTACTAACTCCTTGACCAGTTGCCACAAACGATAGATTTGTAACATCACCACCCAAAACATTCCCATAATTATCTTCAAGTTGCACCACATTTTTAACCTTTATGTCATTTCCCTCACGCAAATATTTAAAATTAGCATCGTCAGTTCCAATTGATGTAGTGTAACTAATTTCATAATCATATTGATAACCTGGCACAACCTTTCCTTGAATCACTAATTCTCGGTCATGAACTAACTTAACCGATATATCTTCTCCTGAGACCTCTCCCTGTCGATTAAAATTATTTACATAGATTCTATTATCAGCATCCTTTTTCAAAATTAAATGTCCATAATGCACACTTAAATTTTCCGCATCAAACTTTAAATATTCGGGAAGGGTATCTCGAATAACGAATTCATCGTTATTTAATTTGGCATGATTTAAAAATATACGCCATGTATAAGTTAATTGTTTAGTCTTTGGATCATAATCATAACGTCCACTTTTTTTAATTGGTAAATACTGATCATTTAAATCATTTGTGGTCACGGGCGTATCACGTTGTTGATATCGATCGTCAAAAAGTCGATAATTTTGTTGATTAATTTTGAAATTAGCCCAACCTTTTTCATTATAGGTCGCTTTAAAATTAATCTTTAAATGCCCTTTTAGATCATTGGCTGGTAAATCATTTTTGAAAATAAATTTAATTTTATTGGCATGTCCATTATATTGTCCATTAGCAATCACTTGTCCTCTGGCATCTACAACATCAATATTCAATCCCAAAGCACTCGCCGCTTGAAAGGACTTAGGAATATCATTAACCATAAAATAATCATTTGCTTTAATTTGCTGTCCATCAGGTATTTGCCAGTCATATAAAACTTCAATTTCCTGATTTTGACTTTCAACCACCGTATTAGCTGGAATTTCCTGACCATTTTGTTGGACTCTGATTTGTGTATATTGGATCTTAATTTTTTTCGGTAGAGAAGACCCCTGCTGCAAACTACTCGCTAAAACATCAATTGGGCTTACTAAGCTACTTAGACTCACTATGAATATTTGAAGACAACAAAAAAGTTTTTTCAACATACTCCCACCTTTTCCTTAAAGTTCATACTTAATTTCTAAAAACGCATCTACCATTCTTGATTAAGTCAAACATCTTTAATAATGTTAGTTGTATGGAATATAATTAATTTTAATAAAATCAATGTTTCTTTCCGCCCCTAACGGTCTTCACATAGTAATATACAAAACAGTCCTTGGCAACATTGACCTTCTATTCACAATCGAATTTTAATTTAATACCTACGAAAGTGCCAAAGACACCAGCTATAAGCCATCTTTAATGTTTAATACAGAAATTACAAAATCTTTTTTTCTCATAATTTATGTCTAAAAAAACATCACAAGCCTAAATTTGTTCACAAAAATTTCACAAAATATCCTATAATTTTTCATGAATTTATTCATAATATCTACCTACATTCAATATTATTTATCTATTTATTTGAATTTTTTAAACAAAAAAGCCGGAACAAAAAGTCCCGACTAATTTATAACTTTATTTTAAATATTCTAAATTAAACACAATTTCTAACTACAAGAATAGTTAAAAATCGATCAATCTAGTTTTATAAGATAATTTGTTTCTCTTCTAATTGTTTTTGCACTTCAGGATGTTCGATAAATTCATCGTAGCTCATCTCAGCACGATCAATTGAACCTTGATCTGATACAACCACAACATGATCAGCAATAGTTTGAGCAAATGTTCGGTCATGCGAAGTAAATACTAATGATCCTTCGTATTCAACTAAACCATCATTCAATGAGGTAATTGATTCCAAATCCAAGTGGTTAGTAGGATCATCTAGCAACAAAACATTAGTCTTAGTTAACATCAGCTTTGATAACATCACCCGTACTTTTTCTCCCCCAGATAAAACATCCAAAGTCTTTTCAGCATCTTCACCACGGAACAACATCCGGCCAAGCAAACCACGCAAGAATGTATTGTCATTTTCTTCCTTTGAAGCATAATCGCGTAAGAAGTCTAGAATTGGCATCTCAGGCTTTTCAAAATTGGCTGCCATATCTTTAGCTAGATAATCACGAGTAGTCGTTACACCCCAAGTGACTGAACCTGTATCAGGTTCCATACGACCAGCCATGATATCCAATATTGCTGTAGCAGCAATATCGTTTTCAGCCATGATCAAAGTCTTTTCCTTTGGAGACAAAGTGAATGAAATATCATCCAAAATTTTAACCCCATCAACAGTCTTTGAAACATTTTCGACCCGAACTAAGTCATTTCCAATTTCACGAGTTGTTTCAAAATGAATATATGGGTACTTACGAGATGATGGTTGAATGTCATCTAGTGTAATTTTATCTAATTGCTTTTTACGTGAAGTAGCTTGCTTTGACTTTGAAGCATTGGCTGAGAAACGTGCAATGAAATCTTGCAATTCCTTAATTTGTTCTTCCTTCTTTGAATTAGCATTAGATTGCAAACGAGCTGCTAATTCTGATGATTCTTTCCAGAAGTCATAGTTACCAACAAACAAC
Source organism: Weissella koreensis KCTC 3621 (assembly GCF_000277645.1). Next base: position 261,828 of record NZ_AKGG01000016.1, read on the forward strand.
TTAATCTTACCAAAATCAACATCCAAAATCATTGTTGAAACGGCATTCAAGAAGTGTCGATCGTGGGAAACCACAAGGACGATATTTTCATAATCTGCCAAAAAATCTTCCAACCATGAAATTGTCTTAGTATCTAGTCCGTTGGTAGGCTCGTCTAAGACCAAAATATCTGGGTTTCCAAATAATGTTTGTGCTAACAAAACCTTAACTTTAGTAGTTTCAGGTAAGTCAGCCATCAAAGTGTAATGAAGTTCTGAAGGAATCCCCATATTTTGAAGAAGTTGAAGTGCATCAGTTTCAGCGTTCCATCCATTCATTTCTTCAAAACGAGCTGATAATTCTCCAACTTGGATTCCATCTTCATCTGTAAATGGATCATGAAGATACAATTCATCCATAGCTTGCTTCACATCGTATAACTCTTTATAACCGCGCATCACGGTTTCTAAAACTGTATATTCATCAAAAGCAAAGTGATCCTGAACCAATGATGACATTCGTTCATTAGCACCCATTGAGACATTTCCCGTTGTAGGAGCTAATTTACCTTCTAAGACTTTTAGAAAAGTTGACTTACCTGCACCGTTAGCTCCAATAATTCCATAGGTGTTCCCTGGTGTGAATTTTAAATTTACATCGTCATAAAGTTTTTTTCCGTTAAATGCGACGGAAATATTTGATACTGTTAGCATTAATGATTCTCCTTTTACCTGTTTCATAAAGCAGTTACCACTAAAAATGGTACCTCTGCTATAATTTCAAATTAATTCAAATTGATTTTTATCAATTTCAGCTTTAAATCATTTCTGTTATCAAAATGACAAGACTTAACCATTCTAACAGAAACAAAGCAACCGCGCTGACTTTTTATAAAATTAATGAGCCCGAGCCAAGCTTATAAAATAAATTCCCGCTTCAATCAGAGCAATATAGAAACTCACAGGAAGATTCGTCCAATACGCTAAAGCTAAGCCACCCCAAACCCCAATTAAGGCAAATATAATTGCTAATCCAATCATTTGCCAGACTGTTCTTCCCCAGCGCATTGCTGAAGAAGATGGTAACACTAATAAAATAAAAATTAGTAATGATCCGACCACCTGAGCTGAAATAGCCACCGTTACAGCAATCATCAATAAGAAGATGATCTCTAATCCCGTTTCATGATGAAGGCTATATTTTGCAGTTTCATAGTCGAAAGCAAAATGACGAAAAGGTCGATATAGCACCAACATCAGTACTAAAATAATCAAAGCTAATACAATGACTTGCCAGACATTTTCATCACTAATACTAAAAATGGATCCAAATAAAATTCCCGTTGCTGAACTAGCACTTTTTTCTGATAACGAAAGAAAAGCTACTCCTAATCCAATTGCCACTGCACTAACTGCTGAAATGATCGATTCAGATCGATGTTCGCTCAAACCTAACTGACCAATACTAATCGCCGAAACCGCCGTAAATAAAAGCATCCCCCACAATGGAGACCAACTCATAAAAATTCCAAATGAAGCTCCTGCAAAACCAATTTCACTCAAAACGTGACCAAAAAAAGACATTCGCTTGGCCACCACAAAGACCCCCATCATCGCTGAAATAATTGCAATGAGCGTCCCCACAATCCATGCATTTTGCATAAACGTATAACTAAACATTTTGCTCCCCTTCACGCATTTTTAAACTTTGGCAAGGCCCAAACTCACTTCCATCAGGTCCCAACCTTAAATAGTCATCTGCATAGCCCTGAATAATTTCTAGATCATGACTTACCATAATCACACTTAAATTATGATGATCACGATAATGTTTAACCACATCCATTAATTCAAATTTAGCGGATTGATCCAAATTAGCAGTGGCCTCATCTAAAATTAAAACATCGGGATTTTTCAAAAGTGCCTGAGCTAAAAAAGCTCGTTGCCGTTCGCCGCCCGAAGCTTGATCAATACGTCGTTTAGCAATTTGATCTAATTTCGTATCTTTAATGATGTGTTGCAGCCAATCCTTTTCAGTGCGTGACAACCAAGGGCGCCAACCACGATCAAAGCTTAGCCCGATATATTCTTTAATATTCAAAGGAAAAGCCTGCATATCTGAACGATATTGTGGAACATAAGCAATTTCAACGTCTTTTTTTGCCCATTCAAAGTTTCCTTCCGTCAAGTTTATTTCCTGCATTAATGCTTTTAATAACGTTGTTTTCCCAACTCCATTTTCCCCTAATAAAGCTAAAACTTGATGTTCTTGGACTTCAAAGTTAACATCTCGATATAACCAGCGACCATCTAGATTGATTCCAATTTGATTTCCCGTTAAAATTTTCATGATTTTAATGCCTCTTCAATTTGATCTAATATTTCTAATTGCCACTGTAAATAATTTTTATCATCCGGCTTGGTTTCCGTCACTTCAACTACTGGAACCTTGTCTTGACGTGCCATGCTCACAGCCCGTTTTGTCACAGTATTTTCAGCTTGCGGATTATTTACAACAAAAGCCACCTCACCTTGCTTTAAAGTATCATTCCAGGCTAAAACATCAGTGGGGATTGGATCATTCCCAGCTTCAATTGCACGCGAAAAATTCTGATTAATATTTTTTACCCCTAAACCGGTCAAGGCATTATCATAAACCGGTTCAGTCACCATAATTTTTTTACCTTTAAGTTGTACTGATAATTTATTCCGTTTATTTTCCAAGGGACGTAAAGTTGCCATGTACTTTTTTGCATTGGCTTCAAAATATGACTTCGATGCGGGATCAATAGAACTTAATTTATCCACTAATGGTTGCATCATTTGCTTAGCGATCATCGGTTGATACCAAAAATGTTCATTATCCCCAGCTTGATATCCAACAACTTGATTCACATTAATCTTTTGGGCTTTTTGATTAGCCTTAGCAAATTTTGTTGACCAAGCATCATATCCTGCTCCATTGGAAATAATCAATTGCGCCTTAGCGTACTGTTTAGCAGTTTCTACACTGGGCTCATATTCATGCGGATCAATGGAAGCTTTAGTAAGAATGCTATCTACTTGCCCCCGATTACCCACTACAGCTTTCGCCATTTCACCATAAACAGCAAGACTCGTCACGATGTTTATTTTTTTTGTCGCTTCTAATCCCTGATTCGCCTTTTCATTTTGCCAAGCTCGTTGAAAAATTAATCCCAATAAAATAATAACCGCTATGACCGGAATCAGCACCCAGCGCAAACGACGATTCTTTTTTTGCATAATCCTACTCCTCTTTTAGACAATGCCCCAATTCAGTGATAAAACGGCTAATCACCTGTTGTTCGCTTGCTGAAAATTGTTGAATAATTGCATCATAAACTGCTAACGTTTCTGCGTGCTGCTCCGCATGTATTTCTGCCAATGCTGCTCCTTGTTGATTAACGGTAAATCTTACTAACCGTGCATCTTTTTGATCAATCACTGGTACCACACAATTACAATCATCTTTCTGCAGCCCCTTCATGGCCTTGGTAATAGCTGCCGGACTAATCTGCAAAGCTTCTGCTAATTCCTTATTAGTTTGTAGGCCTTTTTGATTTAACAACATTAAGATATGTCCCTGGGTATTAGTAATCGTACTCTGAGTCTTACTAAAAAGAATTTCACGTTGTTGTTCAGCAACTGTATGTAATTGGTTTAATAAAGCATCAATTTGGATCGCTTTTATTTCAATTTGTTGGTCCATTTCACAAACTCCTTAACTGGTTAATAAACTGGTTAATAATATACCGTAAGTTTTATGAAACTGTCAACTTATAAAATAATACAATATAAAAAAAGATCAGGACTTCCCAGTCCCAATCTCAATTTAATTATAATTTAAGATCAAATGTTATTTTTGATCTCTGTATTTTCCAAACAATACATTTTTTGTGCTTGATTATGATTAATATACCTACTGATCTTTTCCAGTATTTAAAATAATTCTAAGAATACTCTTCGTGTATTCAATCGATCCAGTCGGCGTTGGATGAACCCGATCATTTCCCAACCATTCTGAATGTTGAGATGCCAAAATGTTCCAATTTACAATTTTTAAATTTTGATATTTTTTGGCTTGTTGCTGGAGATTTTGATTGTTCAATCCAACCCAATTACGATCTGCAAAGTCATTCACCCAATAAACTTGACGTTTATCCCCAGCAATCTTCATAACTTGACTAATTTGTTCCTTTGAGATCGTCCCATTGGTTCCACTCGTAATCAAAATACGATCTGCTAGATTATGTTGATCTTTTAAAGTTTTCAAAATGTTAATCACATCTGTCATCTGACGCCCGATTTTAGCATCAACCGTCATTTGCGGTATAACTTTTTGTAAATTAGGCGCTGCATTCAACAATAATGAATCGCCTACAGCTGAAACTGGAATTTTCTGCATTTTTTCGAATTGTTGCTCATTAATCGCATATTGATCCAATAACGTTTGATCAGCTGGTTTCACGCTAGAGGCTGCCTTTTTATTCTGCTTAGCAATTATTTTAGCCTTTTTATTTGCTTGAGCCAATTGTTGTTTATTCTTAGTTAATCGATTCTCCAAACTGGTTTTAGGCGGATCTTGTCCAGCTTGTGGCGTCAATATCGCCTGAGTCCCACTTACCAATAAAAACAAAGCGCTCGCCGCATAGATTTGAATACCACCATTTCTTGGAATTTTAGACCAAATCGGCGTACCTTTAAATATTTTTTCAATATAACGATAACTAATTTCAGCTAATACTAATACCCATATAATCTCAATTATATTATCTAGTAGTTTAGCTGGATGCCCGGTAAAACGGCTATAGATCACAAAGACCGGTAATTGATACAAGTATATACTATATGATCGAGTCCCTAAATATCGCAAAATACGATGATGTAATAATTTACTGAAGGTCGAAGCCGGATGTGCAGTAACGGCCACTAGTACCATCATCACGATAGTAATCAAAAACATGCCACCATAATACGTGAAAGCCCATTGTCCATTCAATGTGAATAAAGCAAACAGGAGAATAGCTAATGCAAGCCAACCGATTAAATCTAGACTCCTTTTAACAGCTGGTTTAACCACCAATTTAAATTTGTTTGATGGCCAAATAAATGCTAAAGATGCTCCTAGCAAAATCGCAAATAGCCTCGTATCGGTCCCATAATAAACTCGATTTAAATTGGTTGAACTATAAAATACTGCCATTAAAATAGCTGATAACAGAGCACCAATCATTAATCCACTACTAATCTTACGCCTTGATACTTTTAAACGTACCAATATCAAAACAATGATGGGCCAAAATAAATAAAATTGACCTTCAATTGATAATGACCAAAGATGCGTGAATGGAGATGGATTATGCCATTGATCAAAATATGATCCGCCGTGCTTTATAGCCCAAAAATTATAAACATAAACCAAATTAGTCAATACAATTGAGCGCAAATTATAAAGCAACGGTTTAAAATACCAAAAAATAATAACTGAAGTTGCCAGTAGCATTACTAGTAATGCTGGGATCAAACGTTTCAAACGTCGAATCCAAAACGACCAAATCTTAATTCGACCCGTCCGACCATATTCTTGGAGTAATAAATCCGTAATTAAATAACCCGATAAAATAAAGAAGAGAGGCACACCAAGCCACCCTCCCACAATGCGATCTGGCCACAAATGATAACCAATCACGCCTAGGACCGCTATTGCTCTTAAACCGTCAAATCCAGTTATATATCGTCGCTTTGACGCTATCTGTTGTTCCATCTAAATTACCCCTAAACTAGATCTAACATTCTTTCTTATAAAATAAAACCGGAACAAAGCGGTTCCAGTTTCAGTGTTAATCGTTTATTTTTCATCAGCAGTTTAAGAAACTTGCTTTAATTTACACCTAAATCATCGGCTTGTGCTTTTTTTAAAGCTAGATAAAAATTAGTCGTTGCTAATTCATAATATGGAACTACCCAGATAGTCGCCAATCCACTAGTCAAAGCAACCAAAATCCACCAAGGAATAAATGAAATTTGCAAAACAAAATATTCCCACTTATGTCCATCCATCATCACACGTGAGCGTGAAATGTATTCATTAATTGACTCAATAGCAACTCCACGCTTTACATCTTCAGCATAAATAAATTCTGCTTGCGAATATGCGAAGTTTTTAATAATTCCTGGAATCACGAATAAACATGACCACAACAATGTATATAAAGATCGAATAGCCATCAAAACAACCGTATCAACGACAGTTTCCCGATTAAAGAAGCGAAAACTTACTAAACCAACTTGCTTTAGCTCCATTTTACCATTATTACGACTCCATTCGACCATGGTCCACATCACACCTAGTGAAACAGCCCCAATCACGATTGCTTCAATTAAACCAGCCCATAACGTCCGACTTAACGCAAATAGAATGGACGAGGGTTTAACTAATGTCACGCCTTCTTGAAAGCCATCACCATATGATAATAACAATGTAAAGATCTGCCAGGCAATTAATGGCCAAGCTAAGACCACGAAAAATCGCCAATTATTTTTTAATTTTTGCCACGCATCTTTTTTTAATGTGGTAATTCCCATTATTTATTTTTCTCCTCAAAATATCAATTAAAATACTACCCTTATTTATATAGTTAATTGTATCATAATCAGAATTTGATTAATTGTCTGAAACTCTTTAAATTTGATTTGATAAATAATTTTTATTATCTAATTCACCATTCTAAAATAAAAAAGGAGGTCGAAACAAATCGTCTCAATCCCCTTTTAATTCAGTTAACTATTTAACTCCATCCATCAATCGAACGATCATTCGAACCAAGAAAATCATAACAATTCCCAAGATAACGGCGATCAATCCAAAGATGAAGAAGTATCGAACTTCTGTCTGAGGTGAATATAATCCAACAAATTGGGCATTCAAAGCTGATCCAACAGCTGATGACAAGAACCAAAGCGACATCATTTGTACTGTATATGCACGTGGTGCCAATTTAGTTGTGACTGAAAGTCCAACTGGTGAAATTAACATTTCTCCAATAATAATCAGTGCCCATGATCCAAGCAACCATAATGGTGATACTCGACCACTTGTTCCCCAAAGTGCACCAGGGATTGATAGAAGCAAGAATGATGCTCCAGCAAAGATTAACCCAATTGCAAACTTCAATGGTGCTGAAGGTGCATTCTTTTTCCAACGGCTCCATAATGTTGCAAAGAATGGTGTGTACAACATAATGAAGAATGGATTAAGAGACTGGAACCATGCCGCCGGGATCCATGAATGGATCACACGGGTTTGCGCAAAAGTTGCCAAGACAACGGATCCTTGTTCTTCTAAGGCCCAGAATAGGACAGCTCCAAAGAATAATGGAAGGTATGCTAAGACACGTGAACGTTCCTGCTTAGAAACTTTACGTGACGTTAACATTTGCACGAAATACATTACCGGAATGGCAACAGCAACAATAGTTAGCAAATTAATGAAATCTGCAATATCGTTCCAGCCCATCAAAACCATCAAGGTAACTACCAATCCCAAAGCAACAAGCGCTAAAACAACTTTGACAATTAGTGGCCTAATTTCTTCTGGTTGTAGTGGATCAGTTGGATACAAACCATCTGTTGGCAAATTTTTCTTACCACCAATGTAGTATTGTATTAATCCAAAGAACATTCCAATGGCAGCTAACCCGAAGGCTAAATGGAACCCAAAGTTTTCTTGAGTCCATCCCACTAAGAGGGGCGAAATGAACGATCCAAGGTTAATCCCAAATACAAAGATTGAGAACCCAGCATCACGTCTCCGGTCTTGCGGGGTATAAAGCGAACCAACTAATGAAGATACATTAGGTTTCAGAAGTCCGGTTCCAATTATAATTAATATAATCGAACCAAACAATGCCGAAGAGCCCAAAGGTAATGCTAGCACGATATGCCCTAACATTATGAATACCCCACCGATGAAGACCGCTTTACGCGACCCAATCATCCGGTCTGCAACGTATCCTCCTAATGAACCTGATAGATACACCATCGACGCATAAATTGCCATGACAGATGCTGCAACTGATCTCGTAATGTTCAAGTCACCAACAGCAATTAAATGCCACATATAATACAACAGGATGGCCCGCATTCCATAATATGAAAAGCGTTCCCACATCTCAGTCATAAATAAAGTTGAGAGTCCAATTGGTTGACCGAAAAATTTCTTTTCTTTTGTTTCTTCTGTACTCATACACGCCCAATCTTTCCTTTTACACTATAATATGCAAAATCTAATAATGTTTTAATTTTAACAAAACAGTATCTTAGATACAAGGAATAATTAAGGCCGTTGTTAGATAACCGGACACACTTTCTCATTTTTATCCCATAAGTCCAGATTTTTAGCCAATACCAATTTTCGATTATTTTTCAAAAAACATCCGTGTTTATACCATTTAAATTTATTTAAATTAATTTATAGCTTAATCATCAAAGGGAGAGGGTAAATCTCTAACGACATCTTCAGTTCCAGCTTGCACTGCTTTTTGATAATAATCTTCTTTCCAGTTGATAAAATTCATTTGTTGCTCTAGATTTTCAATCTGAATTTGTAGTTGTACCTTTTGATTTTGAATATAATTCAAGCGTTCGCTCAACGTTTCATCACCCTCCATGCACAAATCGATAAATAATTTAATCTTACTTATCGGTAATCCAATTTCTTTTAAGCAATGAATCACATGTAAATATTTGATACTTGCTTCTGAAAAAATTCGTTCATTTTGAGTATTACGCTCTGCAAATGGTAATAATCCTTTTTTGTCATAATATCTAATCGTAGAAATCGGAATCTTAAAGCGTTTTGAAATTTCACCAATATTATAATTCATTTTTTCTCCCTTTTTTATTTGACCTAAACCATAGTTTAGCATGTATGCTAGTTTATATTGATAAATAAAATAAACAGGAGCAATCAAATGACCAATAAAAAATTAATCGTAATCACTGGTGCCAGTTCCGGCTTCGGAGCTGAAATCGCCAAAATTTTCAATCAGGCTGGTAATCCCCTACTCTTAATTGGCCGTAATATTGCCAAAATGGAGGCTTTACCACTTGATTTTACTAATATTATGTTAGCTCAAGCCGACGTTACCAATTTAACTGATTTCACTGCCAGCATTCGAAGGGCTGAAGCTAAATTTGGTCCTACTGATTTATTAGTTAACAATGCTGGCATCATGTTACTTGGTAATGTTGAAAACCAATCTTCACAAGAATGGCAAACTATGCTGGATACAAACGTAATGGGAGTTTTAAACGGAACCCAAATAGTGCTTCAAAATATGATCGATCGTCAAGGCGGAACTATCATTAATATGTCTTCAATCGCTGGTTTTAAGGCCTTCACCAATCATGCCGCCTACGTTGCTTCTAAATTTGGGGTACATGGCGCAACAGAAACAATTCGCCAAGAAGTTGCAAGTAAAAACGTTCGCATTTCCTTAGTCGCCCCTGGTGCAGCTGAGACTAATCTATTAACTCATGTCACCAGCAAATCTGCGTTAAACGACTATCAATCCTGGAAAGAATCAATGGGTGGTATTACGCTAGATCCTAAATATGTAGCTCAAACAGTGAAATTTATTTATGATCTTCCTCAAGCTGTTGAGATTCGCGAAGTAGATATTGCTGCTACTCGTCAAGATGCATAATTTCGTTTAAAACCATTTAAAAACAGTAATTCATCTGACAATATAACTGTTTACAATCCTAAAATATTTTTAGTCACCCACTTGTATTTTGTATTTAGGCAAGTATGTGGCTTTTTATTTATAATTAAATGAATAATCATTTAGTATGATGGTTACAATTCATTATTTTAATTTATCTTTGTCCCATAAATAAATTTAAGATCAAAGACACAAAAAAACGTCTTAACAATTAAGTTAAGACGCACATGCCCCAGCGGGATGAAACTCGATTATTGGGGTAGTAGGAATCGAACCTACGCTGCATGGTACCAAAAACCACTGCCTTACCGCTTGGCTATACCCCAAATACTGGTGGGGGGTAGAGGATTCGAACCTCTGAACCCGAAGGAATGGATTTACAGTCCACCGCGTTTAACCAGACTTCGCTAACCCCCCAGTATTATGTGACTTGTTTTTAACAACTCATCAACGTATATATATATTACACGGTGTTAATATATATGTCAACAGTTTTGGAAAAGTTTTTTTGACCAATTTTCAAAAAATGTTTTTTCAGTCCATTCATTGGCTTTAGAACGGCGATATCCGACACTAACATTATAATATTTAGTCGTTTTAATTTCCCGTGTAGGCACATTTAAATGAGCATGACCATAAACTACTTGCTTTATTCGAGAATCATTTTGATATAAATTCATGTAACGTTTGGATCCCATTACCCCATTAATCATTTGCCATTTCGGAAAATCTGCTGGATAAATTAAATCAAGGTTATGCGGAGCAAAATGTTGCACCATTAATACCTTTTCTTCATCCTCAATTGATTTTAACTGACTTTTTATTTGATTAATACTAAAAGTTGTCCGCTCAAAATCACTCATGGACTGCTTAATTAAACCATCATAATAAAAGCCATTTTTAAATTGCTCAGCTTGTTCTTTTTGTGGCCCCTGAGCAAAAGAATAATCATACCAACCATTATTACCAATTAATGTTAAATCGTCTAATTTCAAGCTTTTATTATGAAAATACAAGGGGCTCAAATCCTGTTCTAATTCATCAAATGATACTCCATGTCCCATCTCGTGGTTTCCTGCTAAAAATCTAATTAAAATTGATGGTCCCACAATATTTTGCAAATCCTCTGCAAAACGCAACGTTTTTTCAAAATAATTATACCAATCACCAGCCATAATATAGACATCTATTTTATGGTTAATTAAATACTCAGCTTGTTGATTTAAAACCATTTGACGTTCCAATCGATTAACATCTAAGTGATTGTCGCTGCTAATAGCAATTCTTGACATATAAGCCTCCTAAAAACTTTCACCGCATAACAGACATCTTTATACATATAATAAAAATGAATACTTTTGATTTGACATAAATATAGCCCAAATATAGTAAAAAGCCAAAATTAATTTCTAGGTTAATCCCACAAAATAATTTTGGCTTAATTGGTTTTTTAAACTTCTAACTGTAACGGCAAAGTTAAAATAAAGGATGTTGCCTCATCATTTGATTCAACTCGGACCGTTCCATTATGAGCTTCAATAATTCCGCCGACAATTGCTAAACCTAATCCTGAACCACCGGTATTCAAATTACGTGAACTTTCCACTCGATAGAATCGATCAAATACATGACCAAGGGCCTCTTCTGGAATCCTTTGGCCATCATTTGTCACCCGAACTTCAACAGTATTATCTGAAATCAAAGAAGCTGACAACTCAATATAAGTTGCACCTTCTCCGTACTTAAAAGCATTTGAGATTAAATTCATAAAGACTCGTGCTAAACGATCTTGATCTCCAGCCATTTTAATAACTTCTGGAGCTGTTTGAGCGCGAACTTCCATATGGTGTTGCTTAGATTCAAGTTCATAATTAGCAACCAATTGACTTAACATTGCTGATAAATTCAAAGGCACCATATGCAATTGCATTTTAAAATTATGATCATTAACTTGAACATATTCATACAAATCTTCAACCAACGTCTTCATATGTTCAGCTTTATCATACGCAATATTGACATACTTTTCTGTTTGTTCCCCCTCGGGATCCAATTTGACTAATCCTAAATAACCGATCAAAGCCGTTAAAGGGGTTCTTAAATCATGTGAAACATTGCCAATCATTTCATCTTTGGAATTCTCTATATTTTTAACTTTTAATTCGGCCATTTGTGCCGCTATAAAATTATTATTCATACTTTGAATTAAAGGCCTCAAATGAACAAAGAACATTTTATGTAGCAATGAAAACTCTCGGTCGTTAAATAAATTTTCATTTCGCTGATCTATTTGAATCGCTAACAATTCCATTGCCACATGTTCAAGCAAAGTATGCATCAACCACAACCACAAAACAAACGCACCTAAAGTAACAATTACAAATATTCCTAGATGGTGCTGCTGTATTAATTGAAGTTCTTTCAACCAATCTTGGGTTTCAAAATGACTTTGTGTCATTAATAGTGCCCCAATTTCTAAGAAAGCAATCGCTAATGTACCCGCCAACATTTTCAGCACCAATTTAATCCAACCTTGGACTGATAAATTCATAAGATCTATAATACCTCAATCTTGTAACCAACACCCCAAACTGTTTGCACAACTTGATTACCATCGGTCGCTTCTTCTAATTTATCTCGCAAATGTGAAACATGAACCATCACTGTTTTAGCACTGACCACGGACTCTTGTTGCCAAACTCGTTCGAAAATATCATCCGCACTAAATACTCGATTTGGATGTGAGGCAAGCAAATATAAGATTCCAAACTCCAACGCCGTCAAATTCACTGTTTCTCCATCAGCAGTTTTCACCTCATGGCTATCTTTATTAATCGTCAATGGTCCAATATCTAAAATTTCTTGAATTGGTTGTTGTACTCCATTTTGCGAACGGCGTAACAATGCTTTAATTCGCGCCATCACTTCTAATGGATTGAACGGCTTAGTAACATAATCATCAGCCCCAGTAATTAAGCCCTGAATCTTATCCATCGCACCAGATTTAGCTGATAAAATCAAAATTGGGACTGGATTATCCTTTCGAACTTCCTTCACGACTTCTGTTCCATTCATTTCTGGCATCATCACATCTAATACCACCAGCCCAATATCAGGATTAGTTCGTAATTTTTTCAATGCTTCTTTTCCATCAAAGGCCAACACTGGTTCATGGCCTTCATTTTTGACATAAATTTCTAGTAACTCAGCAATTTCATGATCATCATCAACAATTAAAATCTTCATTGCTCATTCTCCTAAAATTCTTTATTTTTTGTTACTTACTTGAGATCCACCCATGAATCCACCAACAATTCCTGTCCGCTTACGCAAGTAGCGGAATCCAGCAAATGCTGCTACAGCAACAATCAGATAAATCCAACCTGGCAAAACAGGATTGATCACCTTTGGAAGTACTGAAGCAAGCATGTAGATTAAGAACCACAAAGCAAAGGCTAGGATGGCTGAAATAACACGCAAAATTCTTCCTAGATCACTACGCGCCATAATCTTAGTAATCAAGGCAAAGAGTAATCCTCCGCAAATTGAAGTTAACGCCAAAGCCAAAATTCCAGCAGCGCCAGCATTTACGGAAGCATCTTTTTGGAATAATAGTGTAATTCCAAACATCGCTGAGAATAACATTAAGAATGTTAGCATATTATCAAAAGCTAAGTCCCAATACCCAAAATCACTATAAACGGTTCCTTGATTTTGTTGATTGTGGGCTTCAACTTCCATTCCTAAAGCGGCAGCAGGTGTACCATAAATTTGTTTCGCCGTCTTTCCTACTTTTTGGCCTTCTAACAAATCACTTTGCATTTTTTGGATCAATGGTAAATATTGTTTATCATTTTCAACTAACTCAATAGCTTGATATACGAATTTTTGATTTCTATTACTCAAACCAGATTCTGCTAAATCAGCATGCGTTGGCATTTCAGTTACTTCCGTTTCAGTCGCTTCCATTCCGGTTGCTTCCATTTCGGTTATCTCCGTTTCGCTAACTTCACTTACTGGCTCTTGTGCCTTCATTTCTTCCGTCATTAAACCATCTCCTCCGTAAATTCATTTTAAACGTTAAACAAGAACTCCATAATGTCACCATCGGAAACCACATACTCTTTTCCTTCAGATCGTAACCGGCCGGCCTCTTTAACTGCCTTTTCATTACCATATTGATCCAAATCTTCATAGCTCATTGTCTCAGCACGAATGAATCCACGTTGGAAGTCAGAGTGAATCACTCCGGCCGTTTCTGGCGCTTTAGCTCCAGATTTGAAAGTCCAAGCACGTACTTCTTTTACTCCGGCCGTAAAGAATGTGCGCAAATTCAACAAGTCATATGCTGCCCGAATCAACACATTCAGGCCAGGTTCTTCGACCCCTGACATTTCCAAAAATTCAGCTTGATCTTCTTTTGGCATCTCTGCAATTTCTTCTTCAGCCCGCGCTGATAAACCAACAACCTGTGCTCCTTCTTGAGCAGCGTATTCTTGGATCATTTGGAAATACTTTGAAGCCTCAGGATCACTCATATCATCTTCACTAACATTTGCTACATATAATGTTGGCTTTGTTGTTAGTAAGAATAAGTTTCGTACAATTTTTTCTTGTTCTTCCGTAAATTCTGCTAATCGTGCTGGCTTTCCAGCATCTAATAAAGGCTTAATCTTATCTAACACTTCAAATTCAGCCTTAGCTTCCTTGTCTCCACCTTTAGCTGCTCTAGAAACTCGATCATAACGTTTTTCAATTGATTCTAAATCAGATAAAACTAATTCAGTATTAATAGTTTCAATATCATCAATCGGATCAACCGTTCCATTGACATGCACAATATTATCATCATCAAAAGCGCGAACAACGTGCACAATCGCATTTACTTGACGAATATTTTCCAAAAATTTATTTCCTAATCCCTCACCTTGTGAAGCACCTTTAACAATTCCCGCAATATCCGTGAATTCAAAGGTAGTTGGAATAATTTTATTACTTTTCACAATTTCAGCAATTCTAGCTAAACGAGCATCAGGAACTTCAACCATCCCCACATTTGGCTCAATCGTAGCAAAAGGATAGTTCGCCATTTCAGCTCCAGCCTTTGTGATTGCATTAAATAAAGTTGATTTCCCAACGTTTGGAAGTCCAACAATTCCAGCTGTTAATGCCATATTTAATTTCCTTCTTTTCTATTAATTTTATTAGTTAGCTTTTTCCAAAACCTTTTTAAAGCGACGATCAAAATCATGTCGTGATAACATTACCACTCGTTCACATCCTTGACACTTAATTTTCATATCTGCACCAATGCGAATAATCGCCCAGCGATTAGTTCCGCAAGCATGTGGTTTTTTCATTTCAATAATATCCGAAAGTTCATACATATGTATCACCTCGTTTTTTAATCGTTGAGATCTAGTCCTAATGCGTTAATAATACGATTCAAATCTTGATCTGATCCATAATTAATTTCAATTTTACCAGCACCACGTTGATTATGCTTGATCGCAATTTTGGTAGCTAATTTATCCGACAAAGCTTTTTCCGTTTCCTTCAATTCTGCTGAAATTTGTGGTGTAGCTTTTGAAACAACTTTATTTTCATTCATTTCATTAACTAAACGTTCTACTTGCCGAACCGTCAAACGCTCTTGCATTACTCGTTTAGCTAAATTCAAAATTTGGCGCTTATTATGCAACCCCAATAAAGTTCTTCCTTGCCCCATTGATAATTCACCTGTTTGGATCCAATCTTGAACCTCTTGCGGTAAAGTCAATAAACGAACGGTATTTGCGACAACGGAACGTGCCTTTCCCAAGCGTTTAGCAACTTGGACTTGCGTAAGATGCAAAACATCCATCATCTGCTTATAAGCCAAAGCTTCTTCAATTGGTGACAAGTTTTCTCGCTGTAAATTCTCCAAAACAGCCGCCTGCATCATCGTTGCATCATCATATGCACGAACGACTGCTGGAATCGTTTCATTCCCAGCTAGTTGAGTTGCACGCCAACGTCGTTCACCAGCTAAAATTTCATATTTATCTTTAGATTCTTTAGCCACGCGAACAATAATTGGTTGTAAAATACCATTTTCTTTAATTGAGTTAGCTAACTCACGTAAAGCGTTTTCATCAAAGCTATGGCGTGGTTGAAAAGGATTAGCAATAATAAAATTTACATTTAAATTTTCTATAGCATCCCCTTTGTTTTCATCAACATCTACATCAATTCCTTGTTGCCCAAAGAGTGCATTTAATCCACCACTGACAATGTTATCGCCTAGAACGCTTTTCTTCTTAGATGTTGTCATGAGCTGCTAAAACCTCCTCTGCCAACTTACCATATACTTCTGCTCCCCGTGACTTAGGATCATAATCAATGATCGCTAATCCATGACTAGGAGCTTCTGATAGACGGACATTCCGAGGGATTACCGTTTTATATACTTGATCTGTAGTGAAATAGTTACGGACGGCATTTTCAACTTCATTTGAAAGATTAGTCCGGGCATCCACCATCGTTAACAAAACACCTTCAATATCTAAATTAGGGTTTAACAAACTCTTAATTTGCGTAATTGAATTTAATAGTTGACCCAACCCTTCCAAGGCATAATATTCAGCCTGTACTGGAATTAAGATGGAATCAGCTGCGGTAAAGGTATTAATGGTAATTAATCCTAATGAGGGTGGATTGTCGACCAAAATATAGTCGTATTCGTCAGAAATTAGATTCAAAGCTTCTTTCAAACGTGTTTCTCGAGCCATCACTGGAGCTAATTCTAGTTCTGCTCCGGCCAAACGAATTGTAGCAGGAACAATTTCTAAATTATCATGACTAGTTGGAATAATCACATCCGCAAGAGAAACTCCATGCACCAAAACGTCATAAATTTCATGTTCTGGTTCGATCGTTGATTTTTTAATTCCTAATCCTGAAGTAGCATTTCCTTGTGGATCGGCATCAATTATTAATACCCGATGTCCTAAACTAGCAATCGCGGCTCCTAGATTAACCGTAGTAGTGGTTTTACCAACCCCACCTTTTTGATTGGCTAATGCAATAATATGTGCCATGAACTTACCTTTCTCTTCTTACATACTTAGTCAACATTTAGGTTAACTTTTATAACGTTTTATTCTTAATATCACTAAATTTTCTTGGATATTTGGCTGGTGTTTTTTTGACTTTTTTAATAACCACAATTTCTCGAGCATCACCATTAGGTAAATCAACTTTAATTTGATCTTCAACAGCCCCTCCAACGGTCGGAATAGCAACTTTGGCATCCTGAATTTCTTCAGCGGCTCGACTACCTTTCATCGCTAATAAGACTCCCCCTCGCTTGACCAATGGTAGTGTCATTTCAACTAACATCGGCATAGCTTTTAATGCACGGGCAGTTGCAACATCAAAAGTTTCACGAGTTGGTGCATTTTTATCTCCAAAAACTTCAGCTCGTTCATGAATAGGCTGAACGCCTGTCAGATCTAACTTTTCAATTAATTGGTTCAAAAAATTAATTCTTTTTTGTAGCGAATCTACAATTACTATTTCTAATTGTGGGAAGGCAATCTTAAGTGGCAATGATGGAAACCCTGCTCCAGCACCAACATCGACTAGTTTTAATGGCTCAGTTTGTAAGGCTGGGTAAGCCCAAGCTAACGTTAATGAATCAAAAAAATGTTTTAAATATACTTCGTTTTTTTCAACAATATTGGTTAAATCCATTACCTGATTTACTTCGATTAAGTAATCATAATAAATCTGATACTGCTCTAATTGGCGCTCATCTAATTTAATACCTTTTTTCTCTAAGGCAGTCTCAAATTCTTCGGGATTCATCTATTTTCCTCCATGTAAACAATTACATTAAGAATAACCCAAAAAACAAGGTGTTTCAATACTTTTCATTGCGTTTCACGTGAAACATATACTTAAACCTAATTTTAATATCAAACTTTCTGGTTAAAGCTTATTAATATGTTCCACTTTATCCATTTAAAATCAAATCTAGTTGGTATTTTCCTATCATACCTATAAAATTTATTAGTCATTTTTAAGCTTGTCAAAATCACCAAATATATTTATAGTAGTAAAGATTATAATAATTAGATAATAATTATTAAATTCGAATTTTAAATAATATAAGAACTAATTTGAAAGGACATGTTAATTATGATTAAAGCTAAATCTCAATACTGGCAAAATATTATTGATCAAGCTCAAATTCCGGGACAAGATAAAGTCCCATTTTTCACTCTCGCTCCGATGGAAGCAGTGACTGATACTGTCTTCCGACGAGTTGTCGAACAAGCAGCCGGACCAGATGCCTATTATACCGAGTTCACTAATGCTCGCAGTGTCGCCCATCCTAAAGCTAAATTTTCAGTTCAAGGCCGTTTAGCAGTCGCTGAAAACGAACGAATGCCAATTGCTCAAATTTGGGGTGATCGGCCTCAGGATTTCGTTTCATCGATCAATGACTTAAAAAAGCGCGGTTATCAAGCTGTCGATCTAAACATGGGTTGTCCCGATGGTACAGTCATTAAAAATGGCGGTGGTTCTGATTTAATTCGTAATCCCGAAACTGCCGCAGCGGTGATTGCAGCAGCCAAAGAACCTGGACTGCCTATCTCTGTTAAAACACGCCTTGGTTTCAACCATCTTGATACCTATAAAACTTGGCTGCCGTTTTTGCTAGAACAAGACATTCAAGTTCTAACTGTTCATTTACGAACACGTAAAGAAATGTCAAAAGTCCCTGCTCATTTTGAATTAATTGACGAAATTTTAGCTATGCGTGATGAAATTTCTCCTAATACTTTAATTCAATTTAATGGTGATATTAAAAATCGAGCAGAAGGATTAGCATTGGCTCAAGCTCATCCTGGTATTGATGGTTTAATGATTGGCCGTGGTATTTTTGAAAGTCCTTGGGCTTTTGAAAAAGAACCGGTTGACCATACCTTAGAAGATTCTTTGGTTCTCTTAAACCTACAATTAGATTTACATGATGAAGTCACTAAATTATATGGTCCACGCCATTTCCAAAAATTGAAGCGCTTCTTCAAAATATATGTCCGTTCTTTCTCATATGCTTCCGATCTTCGAATGGCATTAATGGAAACAAATACTACTGATGAAGTTCGCCAAGTTTTAGCTGAATTTGATCAACAATATAAAGAACACATTGAGTAAGATTAAGTTTTTTCAAAAATTCATTTTTATCCCGCAGTGATGACGATCAGTCTAATCTGGGGGTTTTATTTTATAATAAAAGAGGCTGGATAAAATTTTTATCCAACCTCTTTATAATTTAAATATCTTTCAAGTCTCTAATCTTTATTACGATGACGCCATTCATCCTGATTATCTAATAAAAAGTTTTTAAAACTTAAAACTGTTGATATCAAATCTGGTAAAACAAAGAGGATAAATGCCAAAGTTCGCATTATAAATCCAGTTGGCTGCAATAACCAAATAAATAAATAATCCATTGCGATGGTTAATATTAACGTTGACGGCGTAGCATGAACATACCCATCCATAAATCGTTTCTGCATTTTAACCCCTTTTTATTCCTAATATTTTTTGAATAAATTGTAATTTCAATTGATAATTGGTAGTATCCATAAAATCATCGATTCCATGGTGAGCTCCCTCAACTAGATGTAATTGTGCCATTTCTGGACCAATCATCTGTTGAGATGCTTCAATTAGACGAATTGTTTGTTGATAAGGGACTACTTGATCAGCCGTTCCTGCGAAACCTATAATGGGCGGCATTTGAGGAGTCAAATAATTAATCGGATCAATTTTATTCACCAAATCTGGTACATCTTGAGGAGCATTTTGTCCTAATAGCTGTCCTTCAAACGACTCATCTGTCCCAGTCTCAGCATACTTTGGTTTAGTTTTAGTAGCCGCAAACTGAGTCGGAAATTGGTCAACCTGATAAGGTCCATACATCGCAACAATTCCTTGTACTTCTTCACTAGCAGTTTGAAATTGCCCGAATGTAGAATTTTTAAATGCTGCTGTATTAGCTGTAATACCTGCCAAGACTGCCAATTGGGCACCTGATGATTCACCCATTAAAATGGTTTTATTCATATCTAAATTATATAATATGCCTTTGGATTTTAGCCAACGTATAGCTGCTTTAACTTCATAAACTTGAGTCGGAAAAGGTGCTTGCCATAACAATGAATAATCTAAACTCACTACTGCAAAACCAGCAGATAGAAATTGTAAAGCGGGCTCCAGCTTAAAAGAACTTTTATCTCCTCGCCATAATCCACCACCATAGATATCGATAATGACGGGAAAAGGCGCAGTTCCTTCATTTGGTAGGTAAATATCCAATTGATGCCTAGGACCTTCCATATAAGATAAGTCATGCCATTGATTGTTAATCATTTGGACATTAGCTGGTTTAAAAGTATACCCCTGTTCAATAAACTTATTTGTCATTATCTCCTCCTCAGTAATTTAAAAAACTTTCCCTCTCCATTCTAACAATTTTATGATTAAACTGTTAGCCATCGTTTTTTTAGATAAATTGTTATATAATTAGTACTTACTTTTTAATAGTTAATTGGAGGCTATTCATGGCACAACTACACGATTTTGATTTTGCAACTTGGGACCATTATTTACAACAACAAATTGGTAAAACCATTCCCTGGCATGCCGGAGCTGATCACTTGGACCATCCCCTCTATGACTCTGAATTATTCAAAATGCTACATGAGTTCAAAGGTTCTGACTTTTATGATGCAAAATTCCAACGGACCTTAATGCAAAAAGAATTAGCCACGCCTATCACTGAATCTGACATCATTGACATTGCTAATGATTCAAATGACTTCTTCAAACTACGGGCCATTATTTCAATGATCATTGAAAACGAAAAATTTTTCGAAGGAATGTGGGCTGCAATGTTAGAAAAAGGAATTTTAAAAAAATTACTACAACGTCTACACCAAACTACACCATCTGATTTTCCTATTTGGTAAATTCAATTCCTAATCCCGTTGATGCAAACAAGCACAAACGGGATTTTTTATTTATAAAGAAAAAGCCCCTACCAAATGGTCTGAGCCTTTCTTTAAATGATATTTTCAATTAGGATACTATGCCTGTTTTGGTTTTTCAGCGCTAGTTTGTTCATTGCGATTGACAAAGAACTCCCAAAGATAAACAAAGAGGGTTCGTAAAATGGCATAGGTTGGAATAGCTAAGATCATCCCCGCTATTCCAGCCACATTTCCTGCTGCCAATAATAAAATAATTATTGTCATCGGATGAATGTTCAAACGTGAACCAATAATCCGCGGATAAATAATATTTCCATCAATCAAATGCACAATTGCCACTACTAAGACTGTGAAAAAAATTTGCCAAACACCTTGTGTCGCTGAAACAAATAGTGCTGGTACAATTCCAATATATGGTCCCAAATATGGCACAATATTAGATAATCCAGCGATAATCGCTAAGACTAAAGCATATTTCTCACCAATTAAGAAGTATCCAATTCCTGTCGCAAATCCTACAAATAACATCTCCATAACTTGACCCATAATATAGTTTGAAAGTGTGTCATTTAGTAAACTAGCAACTTCCGCCATATCATCTTTTCGTTTTGGAAACCATTGTTGAACGAATGGTAATAACTTATGGCCATCGCTTAACATATAGAAAGTCATAACAGGTACCGTTAATGCATAAACCAAATATCCAATCAAAGAACTAGCAAATCCCCCAATGCCATTGGCCATTCCATTAGCAATTTGAGTCCCATATTTTTGAGCCCCATGTTGCAATGTATTTGCATCAAAAGTTACCCCCATCCGATTAATAATAGCTAGTCGATCTTCACCTTCCATCCAATTTCGCATCTGACGCAAATATGTCGGTGCTGATTGTACAAAATTAGTAATTTGATCAATTAAACGTGGTACAACAATTGCCATTGCTAATCCAATCAAAACCATCATTAACACCACTAAAAATAATGCAATGATACTACGCGGAATCGACTTATTCTTTTTTATTTTTATTTTTTCAATAATTTTTATGATTGGATTTAGAATATAATACAACAAACCTGAAATTAAAACGGGAATAAAAACCGCCCCAATAAATTTAAAAATCGGTTCTAAAATAAAATCCAGCTGTGAAACAACCATCAATAAAAGTGCAACAATTAATAATTCAAGTGACCAAAATAATATGGATTTTGATCGGATTTTTTCTAGCATACTTATCTCCCTTAATAAATTTTAAAAGTCGTATAATCTGGATTTACTCCGACACTTGCAATTTTAACATGGTGGACTTTAGTTCCGTTAGATGGGCCAATTTCAATCTGAGTTATAAATTTACGAATATTCATTTCCTCACCTTGAGCTTCAATTGATACTGATCCGTCAGTTTCATTGATGACAAATCCTACAATCACTAACTGCACAGCTAGACGACGAGTCGCCCAACGAAATCCAACACCTTGCACTAGACCATAAACTTTCAATCGAACTGCTTGTTCCATTTTATTTCCCCCTTCTCTATTACGATTCCAATTAATTTATAAAATTAAATTTATTTTTAGTGAAATTGCCGATATTTAGCCACTAATTTAGCTGTTGTAATAATATGGTTTTCCATTTGATCATGTAGTTGATTCAAATAAAACCCTGGCTCTAAATCTAAAATAGCATCTAATGCATAAACCTTTAAAATATAATTATGATCACGGCCACGAGGTCGCATCCCTCCATAGTAACTAGAGGTTTCTTTATCTTGATTATATCCCATAGGACTGTGTGAACTATTCACACCTTGAATAAATTCTGACGTTTCTTGACTTGCATTTGCCAAGACTTCAGTTGTTAATAAGTTGGCTAATGTCCAATGGATCCAAATAAACCCTTTCGTTACTTCATAGGCATCTAAATCATAGAGGACTGCTGCATAACTTTTAGCCATTTCAGGGGCTTCTTCAATTTTAAATGGTATCGAATAGGTAGGAATTTTATTTTCGTTCACATATTGACTGTAACCTCCAAAAATATCCTTAAAGTAACCATTTTCAATCCCCGTACTTGTTATTTTCATATCTTTTTACCTTCTAAATAATTAGTTACACCTTAATTGTATTTAATATCCTAATAAATGAAACAATAATCTGCAAGTCTCTAATCGATCATTTTACAATTCTAAAATTGGTGATAATTCAAGCCAAGTCGATTCGAATAAAGGGAAAATCAAATTATCATCCCATTTATTCATAAAATATGGATGATAAAAATATGTAAAAGCCATCATAATTGTGATACCTCGTTGTTGCCGAAAAGTATCCCAGCCCATGATATATTCAACTTTATTCGAAAAAGCCGTTAATTCATCATTCATAATTTCACTTTGTTGACTAATTTTTTTAACATAAAGTTGGGTTAGCGCTGGATCAGCTCTAAAAGCTGCTTGGCGCTGTTGTACCAAAGTTTGTAACCAATCATGAAGACTATCAATTCTTGCTTCTACAGGCATTCGGACAGCTTGATCTAAAATCGGCTGATCAATCTTCAATAACCAATCATTAATCAAAGCCTCAACTAGCGCCTCACGATTTTTAAAGTGTTTGTATAGAGCGGCATGCGATACATCCAAAATTTTAGCAATGGCTGTCATCCTTAATCCAGCATCCCCTTTCTCCATCAACACTGTTTGGGCTGCTTCAAAAATTTGTTCATCATTTATTTTACCCATTATCTTACCCACCTGTTCTTCCGGTTATGCTTCATTATAAAGCAGTCAACCATATCTGTCCTGTATCACCCTTAAATGATTAATTATGTAGAGATTTTTAATAAAAAAAGACTAGGATAAATATCCTAGTCTTTCTTACTCAGTAATTTTGAAAATCAATATCATTCATTTAAGATCATTTCTATTAATAAAGATTATAATCTGACACTACTATCAAATTTAATAATGTAAATTAGATTAAATTGATTGTTTTGCTGGTCGAATCAAGACTTCACTAATTGCTACGTGCTTTGGTTGTTGAATAGCATAAACTACGGCGTTAGCTACATCTTCAGGGTTTAAGCTAACTCCCTCCAACTTAGATTGACCTTCAAGATATGTTTCTATATCTTTATTTCCAACAGTTGTTAAGAGTTCAGTTGATACCATTCCAGGTGAAACAATTGTTGAGCGAATTCCTGTTTGATATTCTTCTTGGCGCAAGCCTTCCATAATTGCCCGTACAGCAAATTTAGTTCCATTATAAACTGCTGAACCAGGGTACATCACATGCCCTGCTACAGAATCAGTGGAAATAATTAATCCATCTTTTTGCTCACGCATAATCGGAAGAACGGCTCCAATTCCATTTAATACACCCATAACATTGGTATTCAACATCATCTCCCAACTATCATAATTGAGTTCAGATAAATTACCCTGTGGCATAATTCCTGCATTATTATAAAGAACATCAATATGTCCAAATTTGTTCATGGCTAAATCAACTACAGCCTTAACTTGATCACGTTTCGTTACATCAGCAGTTTGATAAAAAACATTTTCTCCCAATTGAGCTGCTAATTGACTAATTTTGTCCTCACGGCGAGCTGCAATAACTAATTTTGCTCCTTGTTCTGCCAATTTGATAGCTGTTGCTTCTCCAATTCCAGAAGACGCTCCCATAATAATAACTACTTTATTTTTAATTTCATTCATTATTTAATTCCCCTTTTCAATTTTAAATATTAATTTATGTTATATGTTTCTAGCTTGTTATTAAGCCCCAACAAAGTCATAATAACATTAAAGTTCACTTTAATGTCAACCATCTATCTAATTTATAAGGAGAAATAACAATGTCATATACCATCTCACAAGTCGCTAAGGCAATGCAAATTCCAGCATCAACCCTACGTTACTATGATAAAGAAGGCTTACTTCCAAATTTATCACGCCAAGCTTCTGGCTATCGCAGCTTTTCCGATGGCGATATTGAAATGATCGATGTCATTGAATGTCTAAAAGCCACTGGTATGTCAATTAATGACATTAAAAATTATGCCGATTTGACTAAATCTGGTGACAATTCATTAGAGGCCCGTCGAGATATGTTCATTCAACAAAAAGCCCTCGTTAAACGACAAATCGCAAGTCTCGAAAATTCAATGCAATTATTAGATAAGAAATACCAATATTATGAAAGCGCCATTGAGGCAGGTACCGAGACTATTCATTTCCCAATTCAAATGTCACTCCAAAATCGTCTGAAATTTCAAAAATAAAGTCGATGTTTTGATCTATTTATAGCCATTCAAATTAAGTATAAATGCTTTGAATTTAAATCTAAGATTACTTGATATACCTTGATATAAATCATCCCCACATTGCTTAGATCATGCTAAAATAAGATATTATTAGAAAAGGAGCTGGGGTTACCCCTTGTAGTACGAAATTATGGCATATAATCGCAACCCAAATCAGCATGATAAACCTTATCATGCTTCACGTGGAACAAATTCCGCCTCAAACAATGTCATCGTTAAAATTGGTGACAAATTACTAATTACTATTAAAAGACTTGGTATTAACGGAGAAGGAATTGGTTACTATAAACGTAAGATTACCTTTATTCCTGGTGCGTTGCCAGGTGAAGTTGTTGATGTTAAAGTTACCAACTTTACAGACCGTTTTATCGAAGCTGAAATTCGCAAATTCAAACAAAAGTCACCGGATCGGGTCGAACCTATCGACGATCAAAGTGTTGGTGGTTTTGAGCTAGAACACTTATCTTATCCAAAACAATTAGAATTCAAGCAAGATGTTATCCGACAAGCTCTTGAAAAATATAAACCTCGTGGTTTTGAAGATATTGAAATTAAGCCCACAATTGGCATGGAAGATCCTAGAGGTTATCGTAATAAAGCCCAATTCCCGATTCGTCAAATGAAGGA
The DNA here is from genome assembly GCF_000277645.1 of Weissella koreensis KCTC 3621. The sequence continues at coordinate 287,541 of NZ_AKGG01000016.1, forward strand.
TGGAACCATTTCTGTTGGGATGTATCAACGTAACTCCCATTTCTTAGTTGATTTACCTAAGGTGTCCACTCAACATCCTGCTACCTTAAAAGTTGTCCGTAAGGTCCGTGATATTATCGATGAGTTAGAGATTCCAATCTACGAAGAAAAGAAAAATACAGGTATCATTAAGACACTGGTTGCCCGAGTAAGTGAATCAACCGGTGAAGTCCAATTAACTATTGTGACTAATTCTGATAAAATCCCTGAACTTTCAACATTAATCGCATATATTCATGATGATTTACCAGAAGTGGTTTCAATTCATCAAAATATTAATCCCGACGAAACTTCATTAATTTGGGGTGAAAAAACTAAGTTACTTTGGGGTTCTAACTTCATTACTGAAACAATTAATGGGCGTCAATTTAAGTTGTCACCTCGAGCATTCTTACAACTAAATCCCCGTCAAACAGCGCGTTTGTATCAAGAGGCTTTAAGTGCTCTGGATCTAACCCATGCTGATAAATTAATTGATGCTTATTCTGGTGTTGGAACCATCGGAATTTCCCTAGCTGATAATGCTGGTGAGATTCGTGGAATGGATACTGTTCCAGAGTCAATTGCTGATGCTAATCAAAACGTTTTGGATAATAATGTTACAAATACCAAATACTTTGTTGGCGCTGCTGAAGATTTGATTCCACAATGGACCGCAGCTGGTTGGATCGCCGATGCAATTGTCGTTGATCCTCCCCGGACTGGTTTAGATATTAATTTACGAAATACAATTTTGGCTCATGCGCCAGAAAAATTTGTTTATATTTCATGTAATGAATCAACATTAGCTCGTGATTTAGTCGATCTTCTTAAAGTTTATGATGTCGAATATATTCAACCAATTGACATGTTCCCTCAAACTGCTCGTTGGGAAGGAATTGTTAAGTTCACAAAACGTTAATCAAAAAATTAAAAAAGGCGTCTAATCTAGGTATTTACCCGGATTAGACGCCTTTTTCTTTTAAATCAGATTAATTAATCGCCTAACAAAGGGCAGGATCAACAAACTTAAACTAATTAAAATAACTCCCTCTAATAGATTAAATGGAACCACTGCCAACAACAGATAATTAAAAATACCAAAGACCTGACCAATATTAAAATTAGCAAATTGCGCATAAAGCGGAATCGCATAAAAATAGTTCATCAAGACCATCATAACTGTTAATGCAACCGAACCAAGTACGATTGACATGCCTTTTTGAATCCAAGGTCGCCATTTATTTTTGATCAAGCAATAATACAAAACTGTCATTAAAATCATGAATCCCAAAATATTCATTGGTAAACCAATATAATCATTTACCCCAGCATTATTAAGTAATAATTTTAACAATGACCGAATCAGTAAAATTAGGTACCCACTTTTCAAATCAAGTAACATCATTCCCATAAAGATCGGAATAAACGATAGATCAATTTTTAAAAAAGGCACTGTTGGAATTAATGGCACCGAAATAAAAACCATTAAAATCACCGATAAAGCCGAAAAAAGGGCAATAAGACTTAATTTTCTAGTCTGCATCATTTTCGTACTCCATTCATTTTTAATTAAATTAAAAAAATCCCCTGAGTTTAAAACTCACGGGACTATCAAAGACACTTAAAAGCACTATTCTTATATGATCATAATATCCCCTTTAAAAGATATTAAGGCCACTAAAAAAGCTCCTTTAATTCTTCTCCCATCCAGACTTTAACTGTCGGTGCTAGATTCACACTAGCTCAACCATTTAAAATGGCTCACGGACTTTGATATAGAAATCATTTACCGTCGGTCGGGAATTACACCCTGCCCCGAAGAATTTATTTAATTTAAAATCATTATATACATAATTTTTATTATTTGCAAAAGCGTCATCATTCATATAATTTATATTATTGTCTTTTAAAATCGAACATTAATTTATAATAAACGTCCAATTAGCGATAACAATTTATCAAAAGCAGATTTACCTTTAAAATTATGGTATTCTCTCGTATAATTAAAACATTCAATTTAATTTAGGAGGACTATGATGGCTGAACTCAAGCAACAAGAAAGCATCCTCGTTCTCGACTTCGGTTCACAATACAATCAATTGATTGCCCGCCGAATTCGAGAAATGGGAGTATACTCAGAACTTAAGCCACACACCATTACAATAGAGGAAATTAAAGCAATTAATCCAGTGGGGTTAGTCTTTTCTGGTGGACCTAATTCAGTTAACGACGAAGGGGCCTTTACCATTGATCCTGAAATCTATAACTTAAATATCCCGATTTTGGGAATCTGTTATGGTATGCAACTCATGGCCCATCAACTCCCCGGCGGAAAAGTAGCACCTGCTAATAATTCATCCGAATATGGCGAGACTGAGATGGAAGTTACTGATCCTGAAGCAGTACTATTTAAGGGAACACCAAAAAAGCAAGTTGTTTTGATGTCCCATGGTGATTACGTGGACCAAGTTCCTGACGGGTTTACGGCTGTAGGAACTTCTGACAACACACCAATTGCTGCAATGCAAAATCCGGATAAGAATCTTTATGCAATCCAATTTCATGCTGAAGTTCAACACACCGTTTATGGTCACCAAATTATAGAAAACTTTATCAACGCTACTCGTGCTAAGCGCAATTGGTCAATGGATGATTTTATCGACCAGCAAATCGAAGAAATCCGTTCTACAGTTGGTGATAAGAAGGTATTGCTTGGTCTCTCTGGTGGTGTAGATTCTTCAGTTGTTGGAGTTTTACTACAACGTGCCATTGGTGATCAATTAACTTCAATTTTCGTTGATCATGGTCTTTTACGTAAAAACGAAGCTAACGAAGTCATGGAAGCTCTTGGTGGTAAATTCGGTCTTAATATTATTAAGGTCGACGCCCAAGAACGTTTCCTTAATAAATTAGCTGGTATTTCAGATCCAGAAAAAAAGCGTAAAATCATTGGTAATGAATTTATTCAAGTTTTCGATGAAGAAGCTACTAAACTTAAGGGCATTGATTTCCTAGCCCAAGGAACGCTTTATACTGATATTATTGAATCTGGAACTGACACGGCCCAAACAATTAAGTCTCATCACAACGTTGGGGGACTTCCTGAAGATATGCAATTCACTTTAATTGAACCTCTTAAGACACTCTTTAAAGATGAAGTCCGTGCTTTAGGTGAAAAACTGGGTATGCCACACGACTTAGTTTGGCGTCAACCATTCCCTGGTCCTGGACTTGGAATTCGAGTTTTAGGTGATATCACTGAAGCTAAACTCGAAATCGTCCGTGATTCTGATGCAATTTTGCGGGAAGAATTTGCTAACCACGGCCTTGATGCTGAAGTTTGGCAATACTTCACCGTCCTAACAGGTGTCCGTTCCGTTGGTGTCATGGGAGATGGTCGTACTTATGACTACACTATCGCCATTCGTGCCATTACTTCTATAGATGGAATGACAGCCGATTTTGCTAAGCTTCCTTGGGATATCTTGGAAGAAGTATCACGTCGAATTGTCAACGAAGTGAGTGGGATTAACCGCGTAGTCTACGACATTACAGCTAAGCCACCAGCAACTGTTGAGTGGGAATAATAAATTTTAAAAGATAATCTATGATTTAAAAAAGTCACGCTCGTTTAGTGATTACATTTAACTCTAAAAATTTAAGTTTGTTTCAATTAATTGGTCGGAAAGTTTTTAGTACTCTACTGAAAACTTTTCGACCATTTTTTAGTTGCTTTAATCGCTAATCATTCTTGGATTAATACTTAAATCTAATTTATCTTTGCACGATTAACATTTTGAATGCCTTAAATTTAAAAGAAATACAAACTGTAAAATATTTTAATCCCATTTTAGGAACTGCAGATGGAATCTTGTGACTATTTAATAAAATAAATATTACAGATGCGATTTATCACTACCGCAACTAGAAAAAAGTTCATTTAAAATATATGCAGGCGTAATAATTTTATTTTGGCTGAAGCTTATTTAGTGTAAAATTTAAAAAAGCAAAGCATCTATCAGTAACTACTGGATTATGGCGATATACCTATCAAATTTTTGAAAGTTTAGTTCACAGAGACAAAGTTACTATACATAACCAAAATAGTGGGGAATAATAAATGGAACACGTATTAAAAGAGTCACAAAACCCAAAGGAGATTCACCAACAAACTGGAATTTTAATTATTTCAACGATTGCTTTAGGCATCATAGTTGGTTTTAGTTCATTGATTTTGAGTTTATTTTTAGATAAAGTTGAACAATTTTTCTTAAGCTTCAAAGAATCAGCACTCGCGCCTAGCGCAACCATGATTGCCGGTAGTCATCGACTCATTTCAGTGATTATTGGGGGGATGTTAGCCACCATCATTTGGTATATTCTACGGACTAAATTTAAACCCATCATCAGTATCAATCAGGCCTTAAAAGGAAAACAGATGCCATGGATTGAAACCATCATTGATGTTCTAACCCAGATTATGTTTGTCGGAACTGGTGGTTCGGTGGGCCGGGAGTTAGCTCCAAGAGAAGCCGGAGCCATGCTAGCGCAACGATGGTCAAACATGATTAATAAAATAGGATTATCAAAAATAACTCCCGAAGATCAACAGTTATTAATTGCTGCTGCTGCCGGGGCCGGTTTCGCCGGAATCTACATCGCCCCCATCACGGGGATGTTTTTCTGTGTTGAAATTCTATTAAAAAAAATAACACCAAAAACGGTAACCATCAGTTTAAGTATGAGTGTGATTTCAATGTTAATAGGTTCTTTGGTTAAGGGCTTTAAGCCTTACTATTTAATTCACGATACTCATTTCAGCTTAATGATGCTACCTTTTGTTTTAATCGCGAGTCCCATTATTGGACTAGTCGGCGTTTTATTTCGTAAAGCCTTTAAATGGGCTGAAAAATTTCAAGCCAAGAATAAACAAATTTTATGGCAATTACCATTATTAGCTGTTTTAACTGGATTAATAGCAATGATATTCCCACAAATCATGGGAAATGGTCGGGCCTTAGCTCAACTGTCAATGAATTATAATCACCATTTTTTTATCGGGATTCTTATTTTGGGCGCAATCGCTAAAGCTACCGTAACAGTTTTAACGATTCGTGCTGGCGCATCCGGTGGAACGTTAACCCCATCAATTGCGATTGGATCAGCCTTAGGTGTTTTAATTGGACTAGGCTTTAATTTATTAGGCTTCCCACTTTCATTGAGTCAAGCAGCATTATTAGGTGCCGCTATTCTCTTGGCTGCCTCACAACAAGCTCCTTTAATGGCTTTATTTATGATTTTCGAAGTTAGCCATCTTGATTATTCGGCATTTTTACCTCTTGGTCTTGGTGTGGCGATCGCAGCCATCATTTCACAATTATTCTTTAAAGGTCGTTTATAGAAAGATATATATAATAGCTATTATTAATTATTTGATTTAATTATTGTGAACTTAACCCCATTAGTTGGCTAAAACTGATGGGGTTTTTATTATGTTTTAAAAACATTCTAACTATGCTTAAATACAGATAAATTTATTTAAAGATATTTAAAAAGTTTGCACTAAATCAAAAAACACTTATAATAAAAGAAACAAGTTATTTATAAAGTAACATGTTCTCAAATTATCAAATCAACATATCGCATCACAATGTTCATGTAGATATCAGAAATAATATTTATAAAAAAATTGATAAAGGATAAATAAAAATGAAATATTTAATTACCGGCGCAACAGGAAATTTAGGTACTCGAGTAGTCCATAATTTAATTAAATTAGTAGGATCTGAATCCATTACCGCTGCAGTTCATACACCAAGTAAGGCTAATTTGATTAAAGAACTAGGTGTAAATTTGGTATCAATCGATTATTTGAACGTTGATAGTATGGTTCAAGCCTTCAAGAAACAAGATGTAGTGATTTATATTCCTAGTAAAACTTATAGTATGTTACAGAGAATTACGGAGTTTGAAAATTCGATAAAAGCCTTAAAATTATCCAATGTACACAATGTTGTCTTTGTTAGTTTCTACGCTGATCAAGAAAATAATCCCTTTACGATGTCTCCCTACTACGGCTATGCTCCAAGAAAACTGGCTGGTAGTGGTTTAGCATATGCTGTTATTAGAAATTCACTATATGCTGATCCATTGGTGCCTTACTTACCCGAACTAATTGAACGAAAACACTTAATCTATCCGGTCGGCGATCAAGCGATGAGTTTTATCACCCAAGATGACAGTGCTGAATCAATCGCTAAGTTGGCTATGCAACCTAATTTACGAGATCATGGGCAAATCTATACTGTGACTCAAGATAATAGTTTAACTATGCCAGAACTCGGAAAAATTATGACTACTATCACTGATCATACAATTGGCTATGAGCCAGTTACTACGAAAGAATTTGGTGAAATCTATGCTCCAGATGGGGATGGCGAAGAGTTAGCTAGTATGTATGCCGCTGGTGCTCTAGGATTATTTGATCAAGTCACCAATGACTTTAAAACCATCACAGGACACGCTCCTGAGAACATGCTGAACTTCTTATCCCGCAATTATGTGGAGCGTAAATAAAAATGAAATATTCCCATAAATTAAGTGACGCCGTACATATTTTAGCTTACGTTTATATTTATGCTGATGGAGATCTATCAAGTAAAGCTATTGCTTCAAGTGTTGAAACAAATCAAAGTATGGTTAGACGGATGATGTCGAATTTAGTGCGGGCCGGTTTACTCAACAGTCAACCTGGTAAAGTAGAACTATCTTTAGCCAAAGCCCCTCAAGACATTAGTTTGCTTGATGTTTATCTAGCAATAGAAGACAATCATAATTTCTTACACATTGATGACAAGACCAATCCGCTATGTATCGTTGGTGGCAATATTCAGGAAACTTTGAATGATGTTTATAGTAAAATTCAAAAAGATGCTGAAGCAAGTATGTCAGAACACTCATTACAAGAGATCATTGATCAAATTCTAACCCTTGAAAAAAATAAAAATCGTTAATTTACTGCTAACATATTTCAGACATAATACTAAAAAGCACATTTCCTCAAACTAGAGATAATGTGCTTTTTTATATTAATGTTTGAAGAAATTTCCAACAATGAAGAACAAAACAAATTAAACACTGCCTTATTTTTTAACATTATTATTGGATATATCGCCCTAATGAGCACTGGTATTCAACCATCTGATGCTCAACAAATATTTATTAGAAATATTAATCGAGTAATTGATTCTTTTTAAACTTTTATTTATAAAATATCCAAATGATGGTCGGATTCAGTTAGTAAAATTAACAGAAAAAGGACGACGTGAAGCTGAAAAAATTCTCTTCTATATTCGATAGTATCTTGACTATTTAGATCCCAAAGAATGGTCTGAGTTATCTAATATCCTTGATAAATTAAATGATGGTATTCGTGATAATTTAAATTTGAACGGAATTCAAAATATTGGAACACGCATTATGTTAAGCCATTTGGATCGTAAAAATGAACAAGATCCAGAAATTAATAGTAGTAAATAACCAGTCTATTAGACCGGTATTTGCGCATATAATTTTATAAATTAAAACCCTATTCGTTGAATTCAATCGACGAATAGGGCCATTTTTTATATATTATTTTCCAAAAGTGCTTGTATTCATTTTTTCATCCGATTAGTCATCATGAAAGCAGGTATTAAAATCAATAATGAAAAAATTGTAGCATATAAAAATCCATATTGATACGCGCCAATTAATTGATTTGGCTGATTGACCGGATGTATCACGGTATACCCCGTCACTACGGTTGCTAGTACTGCTGCTCCAAAAGCCGAACCTACTTGTTCAAATAATTTAGCACCAATCGATGCTGCTCCCACATAAATTTTATCAATCCCTACATAAATGTCGGCTTGCAAGGCAAACTTAACTCCAGCACCACCAATTCCGCGAATAAACATGATTAACATTAATAACCAACTAGCTGTTGTTTGACCCAAATAAACCAAGGGTAGCGTTCCAATTACGGTAATAATAACTCCCAAGATAATAACGATTCGTGCACCGATTTGATCAATCATACGGCCAATCATTCCCCGCGCCATCAACATTCCTAAACTTTGCGGAATCAAAGCTATGGCGGCAATGATCAAACTATCACCTCGAACATCTTGAAAATAAAGAGGGAATAATAGCATCGGACCAGTAGTAATAAATCCAGCTAATAAATCACCAAGCATCGCCCCTGAAAAATTATGATATTTAAATAAATGCAGTGGTAAAACCACGGTATATTTTGTCTTCAAGGCGTAAAAAACATAAATTATGCTGGCTAGTAACCCTATTCCAACTAGGCGTAAAGTTGCTATTTGAAGAAAAGTTCCTGTCATACTAGCTTTGGTAATTCCTAAAATTAGGCTTACTGCAATCACCACTAATAAAGTTATTCCTAAAAAGTCAAAATGATCTAGCCGACGCTGTGGGCTACTTTTAGGTACCATCCTAATTAAACCGATAATCGCAATCATCACAATAGGTACATTTACAAAGAACATCCATCGCCATGAACTAGTCTGGACAATGAGCCCACCAAATATCGGTCCTAGCATCGGTCCTAGAGTCATAGGCACTCCAATAATGGACATAACTTGTCCCATTTTAGCGCCTCCAAATAATTCAACTAATAACGTAAACATAACTGTAATTAATAGGCCCGAAAATAAACCTTGAATTATTCGCATGCTAATTAACATATATATATTGGCTGATAATCCAGCTAATAGTGACGCTAATCCGAATCCAATTTCAGACCATAAATAGATCGTTCTTCCCGAAAAGCGATCCACCAACCAACTTGAGAACGGAACGGCAGCCCCCATCGCTAAAATGAAACTTATCATAACCCACTGAACTAACCCTAGTGAAGCTTGGAACTCTTGACCTAGTTGATTGATGGCAATATTAACCATTGTAGAATCTAGCATCGGTGCCATTGTTCCAAGTACGAGCACCCATGCTATCGTAACTAGCTCCTTTGGAAATTTTTGTGTTTGTTTGAACATAATTCTTACCTCAATTTTTAAATATATTTGTTTTTTAATGTTTCCTAGTCAACAAAATACATATTAAACCTTTTTGTTTCTTTGTCAACAAAATTGTTAGTAAATAAAAAACGCAGGTCTTATTCTGCGTTAGTTTGAGGTATTTAATTTGTGCATTTCTTGTTCAAAATGCTGATTTAATTTTCCCGCAAAATCAAGCATTTCATTCAATTCTTCTTCTTTAAGCAGATCAAAAATTTGCTGATCACGCCTCACAATATCAGTATGTAAATCTGCATGTCTTGCAAATAAATTTTTACCAGCCTCAGTTAATTTAAAATAACGTTCTTTTTTATTATTGGGGCGTTGAAAAGAAACTACCAAATCTTTATTAACTAATTTATTCATTAATTTAGTTACTCCACCACGTGTCATACCAGTTTCATCAGCTATTTTAGTTACATTCGGTTCATCCAAATGGCCCACCAAATCAACAGTTTCAACTTCTACATGGGTATAACCCGTGAACTGATTAGTCACCACCGCCCGATTTAAGCGCATGAAATTATTCACTACTTCAATATAGGCCGACATAAATACATCTTCTCGATTTTCCATTGTAATGTCCTCTAAAATCATTATACAAAATTGTTTCCCAATAAACCAAATTTCATTATTTTAAATTACACAAATTAAACATCAAAAAAGCCTAATACCATTTAAATGCTATCAGGCTTCTTATTTTTAATATCAATTAAATCAAACTACTAAATCAAACTACTGTTTTAACTTTATTCAGCTAAATATTGATCAAATAATTGGATATATAATTCAATGAAATCCAAATACATTTTTTGATCAACGTATTCATTAGCGGTATGCGAGGTCGTATTTCCTGGTCCAAAGACAATAAACGGAACATTATCATCCTGATCGCGCATCAAATTCGAAGCATCTGTGATTCCTGGGGATGCTAAGACTGGAATCTTCTCACCGGCATACTTTTCACCAATCGTTTGTGCCAAATGAATCAAATAATTTTCCTTGGTTGAAATCACAGCAGGTTCATCCATCATTACTTCATAGCTGATATCTGCCTGCTTTAATTCAATCGGCAACATTTTAGCCATATTTACATCATAATTTTGATTACTTTTTTGTAGTTCTTTTTTAACGATTGCGTCAAATTTATTCAATACATCTTTTCCATTAAATTCTGGAATCGTTCGAATATTGATCTGAGCCTCGGCAGATTCAGGTAATGAATTAACTTGGACCCCACCCGCTAAAATATCAGTATTTACTGTTACATTCCCTAAGATTGTATTAACGGGAATTTCAGCGGCTCTAAATTCTTCATTAACGGCCGCCAAAATACTAATCACTGGATCAAGAGCATTATAACCAAAGTTTGGCATTGAACTATGTGAAGCCGTTCCCTTCGAAGTCAATTTAATATCAATTGATCCTTTTTGGGCGTACGCAATTTGATATCCAGATGGCTCTGCCACTAGGAGAGCATCAACATCTTGCATATATCCTTTTTCAAAAAATAGTTGTGATCCTTCTTCACCCACTTCTTCTCCTAGCGTTGCTAATAAACGTAGTGTCCCACGAGCTGGCTTATTTTGTGCTTTCATTTCAATCATAGCAATGACCAAGGCTGCCAAACCGCTCTTCATATCTGAAGAACCACGGCCATATAATTTTCCATCTTTTTGTGTCAAGGTAAAGGGATCGCTATTCCAATCATCTAAATTACCAGGATCAACTACATCCATATGTCCAGTTACAGCCATTACTGGGGCGCCCGTCCCAATTTCAGCTACTAAGTTAGCTCGGCTTTCACCAATCTTGATAATCTTAGCTTCAATATCATATTGCGCCAAAATTTCTGATAAATAATTTGCTACATCCAATTCGTGTTCATTAACTGATGGGATTTCCACCAATTTTTTCAAAATATCAATTCGTGCTGATTCATTTAAAAGTGCCATATTCAGTATGCCTTCTTTCTAAATTTCACTTAACGCCAAAATCCATTAACAGTTCTACACGTCCATTCTAACACTTCATTTTTTTAAATAATAGCTATCAAAAATTTACTTTCTATGTCCTTTAAAAATTTCTTTTTTTCGCAGATTCAATCCCAATGAAGCAATTGAAAAACCACAAACTAAGCCAATCGCAATCACCAATGTATTAAAGACTCCTGCCACTCCAGCATTAATATTTCCCTTGGTAAAACTGGTCACCGTTTCAAATGCCATTCCCCCTGGGACCAACGGAATTAAGGCACCCACGTAAATCATTAGTGAAGGAACCTTCTTTCTTTTAGCAAAAACTAATCCAACTACCCCAATCAAAAAAGCTGCAACGATATTCGCTAGAAAAACATTATCAATGCTTTGAACTACAAAAAGATATGTTGCCCACGAAATGGCTCCCGTGAATCCAGATGATAAAAGAGCCCGTTTTGGAACATTAGCAATTACACCATAAAAATAACTTGATAAAAAAGCTAACCCAATTGAAATATAATCCATTATTTTATCCTCCAAACACTAGCTTGATCATGAAATTACCTGCCGCTGCCCCAAGTGATAAAGCAACTAATGCAAAGATGGCATCAATCGATCTAACAATCCCCGAAATGATTTGGCCATCTACGATTTCCCGTAAAGCATTCGTGATCGCTAATCCTGGGACTAGAGGCATAATTGCTCCAAAAATAATATTATGCATTCCTAATTTTGGGAAAACACTAGCCATGACTCCTGCTAATAATCCAATCATCATACCCCCAACAAATTCACTAAAATATGTATTTAAGCTGAGTTTGTTAATTTGATTAAAACAAAAATAAGAAAATGCTCCAACTAAAAACATTGCCAAATAAGCATTGGGATTCGCCTCATTCACTAATAATGGGGTTAAAGAAACCATTCCGGCAGCAAGCACTTTTTGCCATCCTTTAAATGAAATTACTTCTTTCTTGATTTTTTGAATTTCATTTTTAAATTCATCAAAATCCATATCATGGCTAGTAAGCTTTCGTGAAAAGTTATTGACCTCATCCACAGTTTGAAGATTAAAACCTGATAATCGCGTTTTAACAACCTTTGTTGCTATGATTTGATTAGCTGAAATAGAAACTGACGTTAAAGTTACGATACATGTCACTGGCAATTCTAGAGCAGTTCCAATATATTCAATTGTTTCTTCGATCCGAAATGATTCTGCCCCACCTAGTAATAATAAAGATGCCGCATCGGCCATTACTTCCATTCTTTCCCGAATACTTTGTTCACTTTGTTTATTATCCATACCTTCATCCCCACATCGGTTTATTTCATTAATTTGAATGCTTTACTAATAATTTGATAACAGTCACTTTATAAAAATAACTTTAGTCTCCAATATATTCAGAAACCACCTTATTTTTATTTAAAAAAATGGCTAGCCAAGGCTACCCAGATCAAAACATTTTTTATATTTAGTCTCTTACAGCCTTAATTATCCCTTTCAATGAAGATTACATAATAGCTTAAAGATTCGCTTTATACCCTCTTTTTTCAGTTCTTGGAATAATGATCAACCATATGATTTTTATTTATAATCATAAGACACACTTTTACCACTCATTAGTACCGTTTATTTTACACTTATAATATGCCATTGTTTCGTAATTTACTAGTTATGATTTTTATATTTAATTTTCTGCATTATTAATAGTCTTTTTTTCATATGGAACATATTATTTAATTAATAACCTAAAATGACGTTAGTTGTAGATTTCATTTTCTAACTAAAAATTAACCCAATGAAAAAAGTATCTATATCTTCAATACCATTCAAATAAATTGAGTACACAATACTAGTATTTAGCACAAATTCATTAATCAAACCCAATAATCAATTTTGCCAGCTCAAAGGTTTATTTATATCGAAATAATTGAATATATTATTTTCAATCTTTCTGTTCAAAAAAACGTTTTCCCCCATTGACACCGCTTTCAAAGCTAGTTATGATGAACTGATAGATTATATTACTATCTTTAAATAAGGAAAGGATCAAATCTTATGACAACTTATGCAATTACTAGTGTAACCGGCCGCTTTGGTCAGGTTGCAATTAAACAACTCAACCAACTTATTAACCCTGATGATCAAATTATTGGGCTAGCACGTAATGTTTCAAAAGCTAAAGCTATGGTTCCCGAAAACGTTATCGTTAAAAAAGGGGATTTCAATGAACATACTACCTTGCAAGAATCATTAGTTGGGGTAGATAAACTACTATTTATTTCATCACAACCGGGACAAGCTGTTAGTCGCAGTACCCAACACCTCAACGTGGTGAACGCAGCTAAAAAAGCCGGCGTTAAGTTCATCGCTTATACTAGTTTCCCACATGCTGACACTGCTAATACTCCCTTAGCTATGGATCATCAAAAAACAGAAAAGGCGCTGCTTGATTCTGGAATTAAAACTTCATTTTTACGCAATAACTGGTACTTAGAAAATGAACTTATGACTCTTAAAACTGCTGCTGATCAAAAAACATTCGTTGATGCAACTAATAATCAACTCGTTGGATGGGCCCTAGAGAAAGAATATGCGCAAGCTGCTGCTGAAGTCTTAACATTGGCAGATCCCAAATCTATTTATGAATTATCAGGTTCTGCACGTACTTACACAGACCTCATCAATAATATGGATGCTAATATTAATGTAAAAGAAGCTTCCCTTAAACAACTTAGTTCTGAGCTAATTGCTGCTCATTATAATGAAGACCAGATTAACGGGATTATTTTTAATCAAACCCTTATCTCTGAAGGCGCTTTAGCTCAAACTTCATCAGATCTTACCGAATTATTAGGACACCCGCTAACCAATATAAAGGATGCCTTAAATCAACTATTAAATTAGTTATAAATTAAGGAGATAATTACCATGTATCAAGCAGATCCTAATCGCTATCAAGAAATGGAATACCGTCGGACTGGGCATAGTGGCCTCATGTTGCCTGCACTTTCATTTGGATTATGGCATAATTTTGGTGAAAATAATAAATTTAATAATATGCAACAATTAATTTTTACTGCATTTGATCATGGGATTACTCATTTTGATCTAGCCAATAATTATGGTCCTACTCCAGGCGCTGCTGAAATTAATTTTGGTAAAATTTTACACCAAGACCTTAAAGACTATCGGGATCAATTAATTATTTCAACTAAAGCTGGTTATGAAATGTGGGATGGACCTTATGGAAATTGGGGTAGCCGTAAATCGTTACTCAGCAGCCTTGATCAAAGTTTAAATCGTCTGCAATTGGATTATGTTGATATCTTTTATCATCATCGCATGGATCCTGAAACACCATTGGAAGAAACAATGTTAGCTTTGGCTCAAGCAGTAAAAAGTGGAAAAGCCTTATATGTCGGTCTTTCCAACTATGATGGTCCAACGTTGCAACGGGCAACTGAACTTTTAGATGATTTAAAAGTTCCATTCATTATCAATCAGAATCGATATAATCTATTGGATCGCACAGTAGAAAAAAACGGGCTATTAAGCAGCGTTGATGATCTTCAAAAAGGTCTGATTACCTTTAGCCCACTTGCTCAAGGTCAATTAACTAATCGTTATCTCGATGGAATTCCTGCTGATAGTCGAATTGGTCATGATCCACGCTTTTTGAACGCTAAAATGTTAACATCAGACAAATTAGCTGCCATTCAAAAATTAAATACAATGGCAGTTGAGCATGGAATTACTTTAGCTGAAATGTCACTAAAGTGGCTACTTCAAAAACCAGAAGTCACAAGTGTCTTAATCGGTTCAAGTAAACCCGACCAAATTATTGATAATATCGGCGTTTTAGCTATTGCTGATTTAACACCAGTAGAATTAGCAGAAATTGATCATATTTTAGCTCCTATTATTAAATAATGGTTATCAAATTAAAAAACTTACCTAAAACGTATTTTATCTAGTGAAGTATTAATCTTCATCGGATAAGGTATGTTTTTTGATAAGTTCTAACATTTTTTTATATTTTAACGAATAAATTAATAAATTTACTTCGAAAGGTTTTATTACTAAACATAATACCAAAACCTAATAACACGATTCCTAATATCATCCAGTTCATACCATGTGGTAACGTCAGGTGCCCAAAGAAATAGCCAATAGATGTAATAACTAAGGCCCAAGTTAGGCTAGAGCCTGCCGCCAAACCAATATATGATTTAAAATCCAATCCCAAACGATGCACAGTCAAAGGGACTAGCGTTCGTACGAATGGAACAAATCGACCAGCAAAGACAAATAGAAACCAGCGTCGGTGATTAAAGTGATATGTTAAATTTTGAAAAATCGGTCCATTTATATGTCGTTCAACATAACCAATTCGACTAACTTGGCGTACTAGCCATGCTCCAAAATAGTAGTTAATTGCATCACCTATCCATGATGCAATCGCAAAGACAGTGATTAACATCAATAATTCACCAATATTATGATGAATTCCGGCGATGCTTCCAGCTGTAATTAAAATTGTGTCTCCTGGGATAAATCCGGCAAAAATTGCCCCAGTCTCTACTAATATTAGAATAAAAAGAATTGAAAATTCAATCCAAGTGAATGTACCTCGGACCGCCATCATCTGATTAAACCAGTCGAGTAAGTTATTTGTCATCAGAAATGCACCTCAATTCTGGCAATTTCCTTTTATTATAATGCTAATAGGTTAAAATTAAATTAAATATGTTTTCCGAGGTGTATTAATAACTATGTATATTACAAATAATGAGACTAGGCCTTTGAAGGGGTCTGAAACAATTATTTTTTTATTGTTAGGTTTATTTTTTAATGGCTTGGGCAATGGTTTAGCAGTGGCTACTAATATGGGATCAGCCGCTTGGACCGCTGCTGCCACTAACTTACAATCCTTCACTGCTATCCCCAAAGGCTATTTTTTGTTTACTTTTGGAATTCTAGCAGCACTAACTTTAATTGCTTTAACTAAACAAATATCTTGGCCTCACCTTTTAGGCAATTTAATTTTTGTAAGTTGTTTTAGCTATCTAGTTAACTTTTCTAGTCAAATTTTTGCGCCAGTCATTGACGCCCCCCTCTGGCTCAGAATTATCATCGACTTAATCTCTATTGTCATGGTCGGGACAGGAGTTTCAATCACCATGC
The DNA here is from genome assembly GCF_000277645.1 of Weissella koreensis KCTC 3621. The sequence continues at coordinate 303,812 of NZ_AKGG01000016.1, forward strand.
GGGTAAATGTTATTACTCATCCCCTCGATGATTTAGTTCTTTATACCCGTTTTAAGTATCTACACGGGAATGTGTTTTTGGCACAAGTAATTAATTTCACCCTTCCAATCCTAATGTCTCTCTTAATTTGGTACATATCTGGGACTATTAAATCAGTGAATTTAGGAACATTAATTTCATTTTTTGGACAGGGAATTGTCATCGGTTGGGCTGACACCCATATGATTAAGCATCTAACTTTTAGAAAACATTTTTAAAAACCGCAAACAAATCAGCATAATAAAGCCGAGTTAGTTTTCAATCTAACTCGGCTTTATTTTATTAATTTAATTTACTGTAATTGATCCATTGCGTCATTTAGCAATTGATCTACTAATACATTCCCAGCACTAGTTGCATGACCCTTAACCCAAATAAATTCCAAACGTTGGGCGATCGGTTGAATTAATTGATCCACCTGTTGCCACAACTCTAAATTCGCAATTTGGCCGCTACTTTTCTTCCAACCGGCTACCTTCCAGTTGTACATCCAATTAGTGGCAGTATCCAAAACATATTTTGAATCACTCACAATTACGACCGGTATAGCTGTTTTTTGGGCTTGTTGTAAACCATGAATCAATGCTAGTATTTCCATTTCATTATTGGTACGACCAAAAAAGGCTCCCGCATCCTTAAACAAAGGATTTTTTAAATCGTTTCCTTGATAAATAGCCAAAGCCCATGCGGCTTTATCTGTCGCCTTGACGTGTCCACCGGAAACATTACCAGTATTGCGACTACCACCATCTGTAAATAAATAATATTTTTCTGGATTTGTTTCAAACTGGCCATCATAGGCAATCGTATATTGTCTTGAACTTAAATCTTGTCCTGCTTTTTGTTCCTCAAACCAAGTTTTAGCCTCAGTAGCTGTTGTAAAGCCTTTATAACGAGGTGCTGGTTTGGTTTGTGTGTACTTCTGTACAATACTCCAAGGCTTTGTATAAAGCCCCTCATATTGATTACCGATAATCGCATACGTTTTCAATTTTAAAGCTCCTATCATCTCTACTTATTAGTCTGTTTCTTTTGTAAATACTTTTCAATTGTCTTGATAACACCTGAATGCTGATTATCAGCCATCGCTGGTGGAAATTGTTCAACAATCACTGGATCTCCATTCGACATGGCATAAGGCATTTGGGCTATTTTCAACATCTCCAAATCATTCAATCCATCACCAAATGCCATGATCCAGGGCTGATCTTGCTGGTAATATTGGGCTAAAATTTGAAGTCCTTGAGCTTTATTGACCGTCGCAGCAATAACATCAATTGATCCATAACCTGATGTTGTAACATAGACTGACGATCCTACTTGATTTTGAATAAGCTCAATCAATGCTGGGACAGCCTGTGTTTCAACCCCAAAAGTTAATTTAACAATCCTATCATGAATTTCATTGACCTGCTCCACGAAATAACTTACTTGGTCCTCACGCTGAAAAGTATTTTTTTGATGGTTTAAATTTCGATGTTTTCTCAACATAAACTTATGATTCAAGCCGACAAAAATAACCCCTTTTTCAAGATGCATTTTTGAAATAACCTGCATAACTTTTTCCATAATTATAATTGGTATTACAGCTTCCTGTAATACTGTACCATTCGCTGCAATCACTACGGCCCCATTATTAGCCACAATATCAACTTGGCCCCAGACTGGTGCGAAACTTTTTTTTAACATGATCATATCACGACCTGTTGCCAGTACAAAATGATTATCTTGAGAATTAATTATTTGAACTAATGTTTTGAATCGATCCACATCATACTCTCTTTGATTATCAAAAAACGTTCCATCTAAGTCACTTGCAAAAAAATCACCAGCCATCATCCAGCCTCCTTTTCATGTTAAAATATCGAAATTATCCAATTAAGACTTCTTCTTCTGGGTATTCAATATGTGTATCTTGAGCATGAACATTCAATACTGAAAACATAACAGTGTACAGACCGACTCGACCAATAAACATAACCGTCATAATAATGACTTTCCCCACACTAGAAAGATTTGGGGTCAGTCCTAACGTTAGTCCAGCCGTTGAGAAAGCAGATACCACCTCAAAGACGTAATATTCGGTTCCCCGACCCTTAGGCAAGGTTTCTGTGATACTAAGGAAAAACGATGCTAAGAAAATAAAAATAATCGCCACAATTGCCAACATTAAGGCCTTATTAACGGTCTTTTTTGAAAACTGACGATCCCTAAATCGAACCGATTCTTGCCCCCGCAAGGAAGCCCAAACCTGTGCTATTAAAATTCCTGCCGTTGTCGTTTTGATTCCCCCAGAAGTTGATCCAGGAGTCCCACCAATGAACATCAAAAAGACAAACGTCATAAAGCCGGCATTTGAAATTGTATTCATTGGTACAATTTCAAATCCTGCCGTTCGTGGAGTGATAGCAACAAACAAGGTATCAATAATCTGGTTAAACCATCCATTTGCTTGGCTAAAAGTTCCCGTTAGTGTATCTGAGATCAAGAATCCAACAAATCCGATCCCAATAAGCCACGCTGAAACTGTCAACGTCAAACGAGTGTGTAAACTAAAATTATGTCTTTTCCGTTTTGAAATGATATCTCGCCAAACTAAGAATCCTAATGATCCCGCTAAAATCAATAACATCGTTACAATTAAGACGTATGAGTCACTTTTAAATTGACCAAAAGGAGCATCGAAAAAGACAAATCCGGCATTAGCGAAGGCTGAAATCGAATGAGCAATGGAATAATAAATTCCCTTCATCCACCCAAATCGAGGAATAAAATCAAACGCTAGTAATACAGCCCCTAACGCTTGAATTATAGTTGATAAACGTAAAATATATTCAAGAATTGAGTGTACGTCTGAAAAGCTTTTTAAATTTAGGGCCTGCTGTGCAAGCATTCGTGATCGCAAATCCAATCGTCTTCCAGTCAAAGTAATTAATAATACCGCAAATGTCATAAATCCCAACGCCCCTACTTCAATCATCATTAAAATGATGATTTGTCCAGGCAGAGTCCACGTAGTAGCAGTTGGTAATGTATTTAGTCCCGTAATAGTCGTCGCTGAAACAGCAGTAAAAATGGCGTCAATCAATGGCACATGCGTATGAGAATGATGCATCCACGGCAGAGTTAACAATAGGCTCCCCATAAAAATAATTAATAAGAAACCCAATGTTAAAATTTGTGGTGGGGTCATTTTTTTAGCAATTTTTTTCATTTTCCATACCCGTTTCTAAATTTATCCTGTTCACCTAAAATTATAACCTAATTCCTTTATTCTAGCTCTTTGTTAATAAATTGTGTAAAACTTTAAACTTTAGTTATCCCCACCTGTGTATAAACTGTTAATAACTGTCGATAGTTTTCAACAATTTATATTTTTAACGTGTATAATTGTGTTTTTATGTCAAATAAAGCAATATACTTTCTTTTTATAAATCCTTTTATGAAGCCATCTAAATCTTGATTGTATTTTATAATAGAGATGTTAAAAACCACATTGCTAATTTTATTTAATTCAATTTTAATGTTTTTTAATACTGTTAATAAAATGTTCAAATTTAAATATTAGATACCGCTTACAACGTTAAAACACGTTCTTTTATACTTAATATGTTAATATCGTTCGTCTTTTTATAAAGGCTATTATATTAATGCACATATTAATGATTAAATTTAACTTTATTAACCTTTACAAAGGTTGTTATAATAGGCTTAAAATAACTTTTCCACAGAGTTACTAACAACTGTGGATAATCATTAAAAGGTTTAAATTAACAAGCTATAAACCGTGTTATAATTGAAAACAATGTAAAAAACATACAATATTTATGTGTGTAAAAGTAACAAATCAACTTCTCTACAGAATATACCATCTTAAGGTTTAAATTGATTAGAAAGCGTAAAAATATATGAACATCAAAATTATCACAGTGGGAAAATTAAAAGAGCAATTTCTTAAAGATGGAATTGCTGAATATGCCAAACGTTTATCAAAATTTGCCAAATTTAATATTATTGAAGTTCAGGATGAAAAAGCACCTGAACAATTGTCAGAAACGCAAATGCAACAAGTCATGGCAAAAGAGGGTGAACGAATTCTTAGCAAAATTAAAGACAAGGAATATGTTTTTGTCCTCGCTATCAAAGGAAAGGAACGAACTTCTGAAGCTTTAGCTCATGAAATAGATCAATTAGCTGTTACTGGACACTCCGATATAACTTTTGTAATTGGTGGTTCTTTGGGAACTGATCCATCAGTCAATCAACGCGCCAATACTCTAATTAGTTTTGGTAAATTTACCCTTCCACACCAGTTGATGCGCTTAGTATTAACTGAACAAATTTACCGCTCATTTATGATTAATATTGGATCCCCTTACCATAAATAACTGCGTCTTTTTCTGYTTTAATGGGATTATTCGYCCMTAAATCCAGATTYATTAAAGCTTGGGAACCCGCGCCAAAYATTGGTTGCGGGTCTTTTTTATGTCCYACTTGATCGTAATTTCAAAAGTTTAKATTTTTTATATATTTAGGTGTCATGTATGACCTCATTTAATAATCACGTCTTTYAAAAAACGTCAAACTCATTGGTACTCATACGTTTTATATTTATTTRYGYTYTTTATGATTAGTTTTGAKTMCCTTTCAATCAGTCTTTCAGACAATTRTCTCGAATTCCCCRTTATTTCCCGACGTTCCCCGTTCAAAATCCCGMCAAAATAAAAAAACGGGMWCSCYGAAGYCTTGWTATWMCTGRCTTMGTTCGAAATTTCCCGTTTTCCCGTTTATTTTWCCGATAATATATAGATATTATTTGACTATAGATTGATCCTGATTTTAGCTGAGTTCATTTGTTTTACAATTCGTTCATATAGTCCGACGGACTCTAATGTCTCTAGTTGCCAGTTCAATCCAAAACCACGCACAAATCGAGATAATGGATGTGCAGGTTCTTTAGTATCCTGTGCTACCAATACTTTGATTTTATCGTTAGCTTCTTGATCCATTAGACGTTCTAAAAATGTACGTAATCTAAATCGTGAAATTTCTGATTTATCGGTCAAAGCACCAGTCGCAATAACAATGTAGTCTTGTTTTAGTGCAGTTGTGATTAGTTCATCCATGCTATTATCTGTATACGCTTCGCGTAATATTTTCTCATTAGCTTTATTTCCTACACTCTTTGAAAACAAATTACCTACTACGACACCACCTCCTCCTAATTTAAAGATAGCATTTTGGATCAACATTCCAGTCATATCATCTGACACTAGCTGCTCATTAGCCGGATAGTTGCTTAATATGAAATAGCTTGGTAGATCACTATCCCACTGCCTGCTTTTCCAGAATATGTGTTCGCCCTCTCTTTTTTAACTTAGCTTCATTGTGACTTTTTCGATTGTTTTAGCCATTGTTATTTACTCCTATATCCTTTTTTCATATGCAATATCGCCCTTATAAATGACCGCATACCCTAATATCGATCCTTCTACGCTGTAATATGTAGCTATGGTGACTACTTCATTCTTATTGATTAAGATGATTTGAGAATTAATCTTTACTTTATCCACACCTAATAAAAAAGCTGGAACCATTGTTGGTTCTAGCTCACTTATTTCCATCAATATTTCTTCTGGTTTTAAGACTTCAATTGTATGGATATGTTCCCAACCAAATAGTTCAATTACCTGGTTCATCAATACTTTATATAGCTTATTATTCATATTTTACCTTTCTCAATTTGTTTGATTACTCCTATAATCCACCTGCGGGTGTATCCATACCTTTCTGATTCTTTATTTATATCTATTCCTCCATGTTCGTACTTATCCTTCAGAATTAGTTTCATGGCTTCAGGACTATATAAATGAACCGGCAGGTTAATCTGTTGTCCGCTAAGCTGTCTGAATATCTTCATTAAACCAAGTTCATCGCCTTCCAACGCCATTAATATATCCATATAGACTGAATTCAATGCATCTTTGTCTATTTCATCATAATATTTAGCCTGTTTGATTTTGATCACTTCCTTATTTTTTAGTATCGCTCAAAATATTAATTAATTCTGTCGCAATTGTGATTAAGACTTTTTGACCTACTCTCATTAAAATATCCATTCTTTAACTCCTTCCTTACGTGTAGCAATTAGTTGATTATCTTTGATCAATGCCATTCCTAAGGCCACTCTTGATTCTATATCCAAAAAATTAGCTACAATCATTTCTAGCTCTTTTTGATTTTTAAACGTGATATCCTGAACGACATATTCAATGACATACTCTACATCCCTTTTAACAAAATCTGGTAATTCTTCCACGCCCAATTCATCATAAAACATGACAATCGATTCAATCGGATATTCTTTTTTGGATATAATACCCTGACCTTTAAACATTGTTTTAATTGTTTTGTTCAGAATATGATTCAAACTACTTTTTTGCATCTATATTTCCTCCTTTATGACATAAAAAAAGGGCCAAGTGATAAATTCACTTGGCTCTACATTATTAAAATATATAAATATATCCTATATTCGTTTCGTTATATTTTCATTTTAATTGATAGAATATCCTAGATAATTGCAAAAAACTAATATTAAAGCCAATTATTTAGGCAACTATCTCTAGCATATATGCATTTCCATAATCAAAGGTGGTAAATTATAGATGACAGAGATAGTGTCTTTCAATTTACTTAAACCTGATATATTTTGGAGGTGTAGGAAATGTTACCCAAAAGTTTTAATGAACAATTAAAAACATTTAGAACAAAAGCAAAGTTAAGTCAAAATGAAATCGCCCATATATTACATGTTTCTCGCCAAAGTGTTTCTAGTTGGGAAACTGGACGCAATACTCCAGACATTGAAACCATAAAATCACTAGCGGATATCTATAACGTTTCCATTGATGAGCTTGTATTTGATCACAAGCAAAGCTTTCTTTCAAAAAACGATTTACGAGCACAAATAATACTTGGAATTGCTACTGGTTTTATGATTATGGGACGTTTAACAATGCTTGTTTCTATAGAGATGCGACTTTTTTGGGATTTACTAATTATTTTTTCCATCATACTTAATGTGATACTTTTCAAAAAAATAACTGATAAAAAAATTATGAGCTTAATTCTCTATGAAATTTCAATATTTCTTAGTATGTTTTTCAATGTTTTTAGCATGGGTATTGAGGGCCAAATGATTTTAGTTCCCTCATTGATAATGTTCCTATTATCAACAGCTTTTTTTGTAAAAAGTCGTCGATTGTTTATTCATAATATTAGGAGGATTTTAAAAAATGCAAACAATAAATATAATATTAGAACTAAATGATTCATATTTTAAAATTTTTAACCCATCCGAGGTGAAAACATGCTAACGGTTAAAAATGTTGATGTATTCATCGGTAAAAAAATGATAGTTAATCATGCCACATTTGATGTCGGCAAGGGTAAAGTTGTTGGATTAATAGGTCCTAATGGTGCTGGGAAAACCACCATTATGAAGACCATTCTTGGTTTATCAAAATTTAAAGGAGAAATACAACTTAATTCACTTAAAATTTCTGAATCTAATCATCATGCTCTTAAAAACGTTGGTGCCTTAATTGAGCATCCAGCTATATACCCATTTATGTCAGGTTACCAAAATTTAAGACTATATTCCAAAGATAATCAACATTTGCATGATCTTATCGATTTATTAGATATGGGACAATATATAAATAGAAAATCTAAGGGATATTCCTTGGGAATGAAACAGAAACTAGGAATTGCGATTGCTCTAACAAACAACCCTGAATTCGTTATCTTAGATGAACCGATGAATGGTCTCGATATCGAAACAACAATTTCAATTCGAAATATTATTAAAAAATATGCAAACAATGGAACTTCTTTTTTAATATCTAGTCACATACTGAGTGAATTAGAAAAAGTCATCACTGATGTTATCTTAATTAATAATGGCCAAATATTAATTGAAAAGCCGATTGAGTATTTTAATCAAAATAACTATAATTCTTATCAACTAGAAACAAGTGATCCTGTTAAAACTAGCGATATATTTCAAAAAAAGATTATTTTTTCAAAAATAAATGATACTACTTTTTTAATATCTAAAAAGCAATTATATCAAGTTCAAGACATTTTAAAAGTACATAACATCTATATCTTAAAATTGATTCAAAATAAATTGAATTTTGAACAACAAATAATCAAATTGTTAAATCAACAAAGGGACACTCAATCATGAGAGATATGATATACCAAGAATTTTATAAATTCAAAAAATTAAGAAGTGTATATTTTGGAATACTTTTTGTCATTATAATGATCATTTACACAGCCTTAACATCCGAAAATTCTGCGAATATGTTCATTGTTGGATTTGGTATGGCTCAATGGATTGGAATGATTTTAATTACTATTAGCAGTTACTTCATATTAATGTAATGTGATTATAATACAATTATACAAATAATATACAAAAACAACTCTAAATTTAAAATTTATTTTTCGAAATTATGGATTATTATTATCTACAGCATTATTTTACATTTAATCGGCTTTACATTAACAATGTTAATAAAATTTTTATATTTTAACAACAGTTATAACATAAGTGACCAAATATATAATAAAAGCTTATTTGAGTCACTAATTATTAATACATTTGGTTCGTTTGCTATGAATCTATTACTTTGTTCGATCATTTTTTTATTAGCTAATATAACATATTCCAATGTAGTGGTAGTTGGAACTGGCCTTTGCTTTTCTTTTTTTGGTAATTCTGTTATGTCTGCAGTTATGAGTGCTCTTAAATTTACACAGCCTATCTTAAAATGGAATCCCTTCAATATGTTTTCCATAATGAAACAATTACCAAATGGTAGGTATAATCATGCCATTGAACTTAATAATCTATCATTAGTCATTGGGACATTTGCTTATATAATAGTATTTCTATACATGGGATTTATATGTTTTAAGAAAAGGAGATTCTAATGAAATATACCACCCATCAAGAATTTTATAAGTTGGTTCATCGTAAAATAACTTGGATAATGCCAATTTTTTTACTGATAATAATGATTATTGCTTCCGTCACTTTTGGAAGCGACGGAAAATTTCTTTTCGTATCAACTTATGCATCCGGTCAGTTTATTCCTTTAGTTCTAGTTATGGTTGGATCTACTTTTTTTTCAATGGAATTTCAGAACAATACGATTTTAACTCTTATATATAAATCTTCAAATAAAATTCATGTATATTTATCAAAATTACTTGTACTTTTTACCTATAATATTGCTATTCATCTATTTGCGGTATTCATATCAATGATATTTGGATTAAGCAGTTTGAATGGTCATATTCATCTAATGGCAATATATATGTACCATCAAAATTTATTAGTAAATATGGCTATCGCGACTCTTCTCGACATTTTTATGTCTACATTAGTAATAAGCTTCGTCTTTTTGATTTCATGTATTATAAATAGTAACTCTATTGTTACTTTATTGGGAATTAGCCTAGTCATATTTGGATCATTATTCTCTAATATACTACTAAACAAAAATATTAATATAACTAAATTTATAAAATGGAATCCGTTTAACACTCTAAATTTAACTCCACAGTACTATAACTACACAATATATCACGACATAAGTCACTTAAGTAATTTTCAAATAACTATTTCAACTTTATTATATACATTTATTTTCATTATTATTGGGTATTTAATCTTTAGAAAAAAAAGATTTTGAAATTGTCCTAGTTAGACAAAAAAAGAGCTAATCATTACACTTAGATCTACTTCAACCTTATTAGAATATATATAGATATATTCTGTATTCTTCACAATTTTTATTATATTTATGAATTTCATACAATCTCATCAAATTCATTTTCCGGAACATAGGAATTTCAAAATATTTTTATCAAAACTCATATCAACTTCATACGACCTCATATTATATTGAAATAAATCATGAATAGAACGATACCATCAATTCAAATATAGTTCCAAATCCACCATTAGTTTAGTTAGGAGTTTCTTACCACTCATCCTGCTTCTTTTTATATTTATACATAGGACTTCTTAGTACAGCTTGAATACAAATTATCCACAAAAAAAGGGCGAACCCTTGAGTTCGTCCTTTTTATCTGCTTCTTTCAATTCGTCTACCAACTCGATCAATCATTTGGCTACATTAAATGATTATTAATTAATTTTTGGGTACGATGTTTCTGATGTTAATAAATCATTATATGGACTTTCAGTTGATGAATTCGAAACATATAATCCCATAATCATATCCACTCCTAGAAAGTTTTTGATACTTTAGACAATTTTTGAATAAATAAAAATACACTTATGATTACCAACTGGCCTGTTCATAAGTGTATTTTTTATTTTATCAATCATTGAAATAAATCTTTATGAGTACCTATTCTAACTAATCTAATAATGGGGTTAGTTTTATGTGGAATGTATATTACGACTACATCTACCTGCCCATCTGATAGATGAAAATCAAGGTTACCATTATATAAGCCTCCACGATTATCTAACCCATGAGGATTATATGAATCTGGCACAGTTCCATTAATTTTTAATTCTCGTAATGCAACTTTGAATTCAGATATCAATTCAGGATGGTCTCTCTTGAATACTTGATAATCTTTTTTAAATTGTGGATCTGGTTTTAGGATAAAGTCCGACATTCTTAATCCTCACTATCCAAATAGTTCATCAAATCGTCAACATTATTAAATTCTGGTGAATTATCAGGAATCAATCCCATTTCCTTTGCCTGTGCTTCAATTAAGGCCTTATGAGTTGTCTCATTAGGTATCTCTTCTGGGACAATCACTTCAAAAGGAATCTTATTTTGAATAACAAATTGCTTTGCAGCCATTACTAAATATCCATTTAGACTTAGTCCTGCTGCCTTTAAGCGTGGTTCTAATTCATCGCGTAACTCATCATCCAGACGAATAGTCGTTGGTGTTGTTGCCATAATAGTCACCCCCATGTATTTCGTGTATTCATTATAACATATAAATGAATACACAACTAATTTAAATGATTTTTCGAAAAACGTTCTTTTTCGTCCAATTTTATGAATTCATCCAATCTATGTTGCTGCTACTTGGTTTGACTGATTATATTTACCTTGTAGCCAATTTCACCTTCATTAAATTTCTTACTTACCAAGTTAGCATATGAAACGGCATAATCTTTTCTCTATAAATAATTTATTTTAATTTCAAGTTAGTGTAATTTTGACACGTTTACCTAACGCATTAGCAATTTCAGTGAATTTATCAATCGTGACATTGTCACCTTTTTCAATGTTAGCAACCGTTTTTTGACTAGTTCCAGCAAGGTCTGCTAGTTCTGATTGAGTCAATCCTGCTTCTGTTCGCGCATTATATAAGACAATTGCAGTTTCAAATTTATCACGAATGTTCTCGTAACCATTTGCCCACTCAACATCTTGTTTTTTTCTGCTATCAAATCATTAATTTTCATTATCAGACCATTCCTTTCTAAGTTCAATTGCATGCTTAATTTCACGTGCTGGAGTTTTTTGTGTTTTCTTTGTAAAGCCATGTGTGATGATATATTGTCCATGCTCCACATGAAAATAGATTGCCCGTTGAATATTTCCACCAGCCTCACTTCTCAATTCGAAAAGATTGTTATCTAGTTTTTTAATCCATTTAAGTTGCCTTGCAACCATTAAACCTTGTTCTTGCGTTTGTTCAATTGTCATAAGCATTTTTTGCTGATCACGGTCAGGTAACGTATTCAGCCACTCTAAAAATTCATCATGTCCGTTAGGTCGTTTATATGTTTCAAATTCTACATTTTCCATATCTTGATTATAACCTATTATTTCTTTTTTAACAACATACGTTATATATTTCAAAATTTTATATAAGCTGTATTCATGTAAAAAGCACGCGTAAACAGTTACGTACCAGCATCTATGTGGTCACTATACTGATAATATTTACGCAAAAGAAGCAGCCATTTCTAATAAGGATCCCCTTACCATAAATAACTGCGTCTTTTTCTGTTTTAATGGGATTATTCGCCCCTAAATCCAGATTCATTAAAGCTTGGGAACCCGTGCCAAATATTGGTTGCGGGTCTTTTTCATATCCTACTTGATCGTAATTTCAAAAGTTTATATTTTTTATATATTTAGGTACCATGTATGACCTCATTTGATCATCACGTCTTTCAAAAAACGTCAAACTCATTGATACTTATACGTTTTGGCTTTATTTACGTTCTTTATGATTAGTTTTGAGTCCCTTTCAACCAATCTTTAGCCAATTATCTCGAATTTCCCGACGTTCCCCGTTCAAAATCCCGCCAAAATAAAAAAACGGGATCCCTGAAGTCTTGATATTACTGACTTCGTTCTGGATTTCCCGTTTTCCCGTTTATTTGACCGATAGTATAGATATATATTTCAGAACACTTATACACATTGACATAAAACTCCCTTACGCATTCAGCATTTTCCCTCATTCATCGAAAAAAGGGATAAAACTTTATTCACTCAAGTTTGATCCCTTCTTTTTCACATATTTCCATATACCAATTTAAATTATCGTAAATTTAATATTATGGATTAATTCATTTAATTAAAATGATTTTCTGCTATATATTATAATACAGTGATGACATATTATTTTTTTATGTTATTTTTATTGTTTAACATCAATGTCAGTAAAATACTAATGAATACCATTATTATTCCAAAATATGGTGTAATTCTTAACCCAACTGCGGCTACTCCCTGTCCTCCCAATAATGAACCCAACGTAATTCCAATATTGAAAGCAGATATATTTAAAGCTGAGGCTATGGAAATGTCATTTGGTGTATATTTCTCAGCCATTTGTACAATATATAATTGTAGACCTGGAACATTCATAAAAGCAAATAAGCCTAAAAGCATAACACTTAGTAGTCCTAACCAGTGATTACTCATAAATAATAATAGTAAAATTAAAGTTATTAATAAACCTATAAACATTTTAATCAAAGCTGGTAATATATTTTGATTAGTCAATCGTCCGCCAATAGTATTACCAACTGCTACCATAAATCCATATATAACTAGAATAATAACAATAGAATTTGCACTCCAATGCATCATAGATTGAAGAATTGGTGTAATAAATGTATAAACGGTGAAGGTGGAACCATATCCTAACGCAGTTATAATTAAAGCAACTCGTAAAGTTTTACTTTTCAAAACATTTATTATACCCATAAAACTAGTCTTACTTCCTAGTGGCAAATCATTAGGAATAATAATCCAATTTACGATCAATCCTATTATTCCAATTAATGAAATAAAATAAAAAGACATATGCCATGTACTAATTTGTCCAATAAACGTTCCAAGAGGAACACCAGTCACAGTCGCTACTGTTAGACCTGTAAACATCACAGCAATCGCACTTGATCGACGGCTAGGTTCAACAACATCTGCTGCAATTATGGATGCAATCGACATAAATAAACCATGTGATAATGATGATATAACACGGCCAATTAATACCACGGTAAAATTAGGCGCAGTCGCTACAGTTATATTTCCAATAA
>NZ_AKGG01000017.1 GCF_000277645.1 Weissella koreensis KCTC 3621
AATATTTACGCAAAARAAGCAGCCATTTCTAATAAGGATCCCCTTACCATAAATAACTGCGTCTTTTTCTGYTTTAATGGGATTATTCGYCCMTAAATCCAGATTYATTAAAGCTTGGGAACCCGCGCCAAAYATTGGTTGCRGGTCTTTTTTATGTCCTACTTGATCGTAATTTCAAAAGTTTATATTTTTTATRTATTTAGGTACCATGTATGACCTCATTTGATCATCACGTCTTTCAAAAAACGTCAAACYCATTGATACTTATRCGTTTTGGCTTTATTTAYGTTCTTTATGATTAGTTTTGAGTCCCTTTCAATCAGTCTTTTAGCCAATTRTCTCGAATTCCCCGTTATTTCCCGACGTTCCCCGTTCAAAATCCCGMCAAAATAAAAAAACGGGATCCCTGAAGTCTTGATATTACTGACTTMGTTCTGGATTTCCCGTTTTCCCGTTTATTTKACCGATAATATATGAATATTTTTCAATTAGTTTTTGAAGCATTATTTTTTGTATCTTTTTCCTTATGATCAGATATTAAGCAACCATCAGGTCCACAAACACCTGTTTCATTGTCTGTACCAATTATATCAAAATTATTATAACTCATAATGAATTCTCCTCTAATTGAACTTGTTTAAGGGCYTTAACAAARACWTCATATGGTTGRGCACCACTAATWSCATAYTTATTATTRATTACAAAAAAWGGTGCMGCATGAATWCCKGATTGTTGAGCTTCAATTTCATCAGCTATTACATCTTTATGATATTTATCTGAATTCAAAACATCTAATATATCTTTTTCATCAAGTCCCGCTGTGATAGAAGCATCAAATAAAATTTTATGATCAGCTATTGATAATCCATCGCTAAAGTAAGTTTTATAAAAACTACTAATAACTCTTTCAGTTAATTCTGGGTCATGTTTACTTTCTGCTAATTTAATTATTCGATGGGCATCCACCGTATTAGTTGGAACAACACTATTGATATCCATTGACAATCCATCACCATGTGCCATTGATTCAATCTGTTCCATTTGCGCCCTTGCTTGCGGTTCAAGGTCTCTATTACCATGTGTAAAATGATTAATATATCCTTCATTTGTTTCTTTGGGAGATGTTGGATCTAATTCAAAAGATTTGAATTCTAATTGAGTTTTATCGTAAATTCCGATTTCCTTCATTGCTCTCTTCATACGATTTGATCCAATATAGCAAAATGGGCAAGCAATGTCTGACCAATATTTAATTTCCATAATAAATTCTCCGGCTATTTAGTAGCTGCAAACTCATGTTTAAATTCTTCAATATACTCAAACGCATTTTGCCCAGCAATACCACCATCACCAACTGCTGTTGTGATTTGGCGTAATTTCTTCTTACGAACATCACCAACTGCAAAAATTCCAGGAATTGAAGTTTCCATTTCAGAGTTTGTTAAAATCCAACCTGAATCGTCAGTGATATCAAGGCCTTGAAACATACCCGTATTAGGTGTGTTTCCGACATATATGAATACACCTGAAGTATTAACTACTTTATCTTCACCCGTTTCAATATCGAAGGTCTTAACTCCTGTAACATGATTTCCGTCACCAATAATTTCAGTAACACTAGTGTTCCAAGTGAAATCCATTTTATCATTTGTAAAAGCACGCTCTTGAATGATTTTTTGTGCACGTAATTGCTTTCTACGATGAATAACATTAACGTTTTCAGTAATATTTGCTAAATACAGTCCCTCAGAAACAGCAGAGTCTCCACCACCAATTACGGTTACATCTTGATTTTTGAAGAAAGCCCCATCACAAACTGCACAGTATGAAACACCTCTGCCTGAATATTTATCTTCACCTTCAACATCTAATTTACGATTAGTGGAACCAGTTGCAATAATCACTACTTTAGAATCAATTATATCGTCATCAATTTGAATATGTTTAATATTATGGTTATCAACTGTAAGACTCTGAACATCGCCATAAACAAAATTTACACCTGCATTAGTTGCACTTTCGTACATTTTTTGACCAAGTTCAGGTCCTTTAATTGAACTAAATCCCGGATAATTTTCAATGTCGTCAGTATTGTTCATCTGCCCTCCATAGATTCCTCTATCCAGCATCGCTACATTCAAATTAGCGCGGGCTGCATACATAGCAGCAGTCATTCCGCCAGGTCCTGCACCAATTACTACTACATCATATTTTTTCATGCTTTAAACTCCTATTAATCGGCTATATCACTTAAAAAAGCCTCTACATCTGATTTTGATTTTCTGTCCTTGTTTGCTAAACGCCCAATCTCTGTCCCGTCTGAGTAAACAACAAAACTAGGAATCCCATAGACATTCATTTCTTGAGCTAAATCAATATTTTCATCACGATCTACTTGAATAAATTTATAATCTGAAAAATCAGATTCAATTTCTGGCAATTTAGGTTTAATAAAACTACAGTCGGGACACCATGTTGCCATAAAAACCAAAACATATTTTCCATCTTTTWATCTATTTTCCAATTGTGACTTATCTATTACTGGTAATTTTTCCATAAATATATCCTCTAATTTGTATACTGAGCTAAAATATTTTTTAGTTTATCTTTAGAATGCAATCCAACTAGTTCTTCAACCACTTTGCCATCTTTTTTAATAATTAAAGTTGGAATTGACATAATACCAAATTCGTTAGCCGTCTCAGGATTAGCGTCAACGTCCATCTTTGTAACTTTGACATTATTTCCTATTTCTTTATCTAATTGCTCAACAATAGGGCTCTGCATTYKACATGGRGGACACCAAKYWGCCCAAAAATCAGTTAAWGTAAYACCGGTACTAGTTTCTTKCACAAARTCTTTRTCAKTTAARTTYTTAAYCATTTTTTACTTCTTCCTTTGTTATAAATAATATCGAATCAATATTTCCAATTTTTCTTTATCAATAAATTTAGGAACACGCTCGACAACTTCACCATCTTTCAACAAAAGAAGGCTAGGAGCAGATCGAATATCATATTCATTAGCAAGCTTAGCGTTTTCTTCAGCGTTAATAAATTCTATATTCAATTCATTTTGATATTCTTCTTTAATYTTWTTWATWATTGGTCGYTGCGTATAACAYTGRGCRCACCAATYATTCTCAAAATWMATTAASGTTAATAAAAATTCTTTGCCAGCTATACTACTGTACATCATGAACCCTCTTTCAGTTTTTAATCATTCAATTGATTTATTGAATAGTTTAACAATAACACTTTTTTTAAATGTGTCAAATGCAAATAATCCTTACTTAAAATAAAAAAATTACGCATGTCTTTTAAGAACATACGTAATTCATTTAATCTAATTTTATTTAGCCAAACTTAACGCTCTCCACTCTTGATAACTACTATTTAAACTAAAAGCATCAAATCCTCTTTCATTCAAATCATGAGTTGCTTGATTAGATCTACCGCAAAGTCTTCCACGACAATATACAATAATTGTCTTATCTTTTGGTAACTTATCCAAATTTTCTTCCAATTTATCTAATGGGATATTAAGGGCACCTTCGGCATGTCCAGCTTCGTATTCATCAACTGGACGCACATCTAACAATAAACTATCTTCTTTATTTCTAAATGCTTGATCTAATGAAATGGTTTTTACACCCTCGGCGCTATCAGAAAGTTGTTCGATTGATTTCATTTCAGAAAGTTCATCTTCTCCAACACTAATTAATAAGAGAATTAATTTACTTATTTTTTCCGAACTTATGCTATAAATAACCCGATTCCCATCTTTAGTATTTTTTACCAAACGGCTTTCTTTTAATACCTGTAAATGTCTTGATGTATTAGCAATACTCATACCTGTTTCTTTAGAAATAACTTCTACTGATTTAGATGACTGGGTTAAAAGATCTAAAATTTCTAATCGTTTGTCGCTAGCAAGACCCTTCCCTAATCGAGCCAATTCTTTATATAATTGATCTTTATATATTTGTATCGAATCATTCATTTTACACCTCTTGAATTCAATCCATTTATTGAATAGTTTAATAATGACATTTCTTATTGTCAATACATTTATATTTAGCAATATAATTTTCATTCCGTTATTTCCCGATATTCCCCGTTCAAAATCCCGCCAAAATAAAAAAACGGGCACAATGAAGCCTTGTTATACCTAGCTTCATTGGCAGTTTCCCGTTTATTTTATCGATAATATATAGATATTATTTGATTATAGATGGATCTTAATTTTAGCTGATTTCATTTATTTTACAATTCGTTCATATAGTACGACGAACTCTAACGTCTCTAGTTACCAATTCAACCCAAAACCACGCATAAATCGAAAAAACGGATGTGCTGGTTTCTTTATTATCTTGTGCCACTAATACTTTGATTTTATCGTTGACTAATTATTTATCTTATCTGATTAGAACTTTCATTACTCTTAGTTACTTGTTGATACACTATCCTTATCTGCAGAATCATCCTTTGAGATGTTCTGACTATTATTTGTATAATTGTCTTTTGAACTACTTTTACTTTCAACAGTAAATTGGCCATTTTTGTTTGCTGAATTATTTTGAATGTCTAATAACTAATCCAATAATTGTAGTACTCAACAATACATGTTTGATAATCTTAATTCCATTGCTCCATAGTTAACTTTAAATTTCATCTCGCATATTTTTCAAAATATTCTACATCTTTAATCAAGATCAATCTCATTTTTTGTTCTATTAAGTTTTGACTGACCAATTTATTCATAATTCTAGTTACTGAACTCCTGCTTTTAATCCCACAAAAATCACCGATCGTTTGGTGTGTTATTTTATGATTAATTAATATTTCTCCATTAATATTATTTTTAACACCAAATAATTTAATACATCTGTACAGAAATTCACCAACTTGATCAACCTTGCTACTACCCATATATTCCATTCGTTCTACATTTGCATTTATTCTTTGTCGATAATACATTTTTACATACTGATTTAAAATTTCATCTTTATTAACGAGTTTCCAAAACGTAAGACGATTAACTCTATAAAAAGTGGCCGTATTGGAATCAACTTTAACATCATAAGGTTGGTTAACTAATCCTTCATCCTCTTCCCTAAAAAGTGTGACAATCCCTGGTTTATTCATGTAAGAAATATTGACATTTTCTCCATTCGTCCCTAAAAGGGACATGATAACAACACCCTCAATCAAAATATAGACATGTGACTCTAAATAGCTTTCTCTGGTTAAATACATCTTTTTTGATAGTTTTACTGTTATTTTGTCATCCAGTGTTAACTTTTCCACCTCACTTAAAAGGTGATTGACATAAATTGGTTTTATATCTGCCATCCTTACAACCAGCCTCCTCGACAATAATAAATATAAGATTAAATACGTTATTTTATCGTTATTTTTATGTCTATACGGGCCATATTATAATCCTGATATCGGTTACATTTATTTCTGTTTTCATCCATATAATATGCATAATTTGTATTTTTTTGGTAACTTATGTTACCAAATTATATGAGCTATTATGTTAAGATAAATTTTTTATAATTAATTAATATATTCCCATCAACTCAAATATAGATCCAAATCCACCATTATCTTATTAGGAAACTCCTTACCCTGCATTTCTTTATATTTATACATAGAAATTATTAGTACAGATTGAATACAAATTCTCCACAAAAAAAGGCGAACCCTTGAGTTCGTCCTTTTTATCTACTTATTTCAATTCGTCTACCAGCTCGGTCAATCATTTGGCTACATTAAATTTTGACTATTTAAAATTTATATCTACTAATTTAGCTATTAATTCTGACCATATTAGCATAACTTTTGTATCTTGATACTTATTTTTAACTGTTGCTTGTGCCTGGATGCCTAATTTATGAGTTAATTCAGGATTAGTTAATAAATAAATCATCCTTTTCACAAATAAATCCACATCCCCATTATCCACTAGATACCCATTTTCATTATTATTAATCCATTCTCTTGGTCCATACTTCACGTCAAAAGCAATGGTTGGAACTCCATACTGTGCCATTTCTAGAATAGTCAGAGGCATACCTTCATAATTAGAAGACAACACTGTAAATAACGTCCTACTCATCAAATTACGTTTGATTTCTCCATTCACATAATCATTTATAGTTACGTTATTATATAATTTGTTTTCATTAACTATTTTTATAAATGGTTGTGCAACAGAAGATTCCTCAGGTTTATTCAGTGCACCATAGAAATTAACATGAACATTAGGAACTTGTGCTATAACAGGTGGCATAATTTGTGTTAAAAATTTAGTTATTCCTTTTTGTCGATCATTATATCTTGTAAAAATGTTGATTTCTTTTCGTAAGTTTACTTCTTTTCTAATAAAAACATTTTCAGAAATAGCATTTGGTAGATATACTGTTTTTTCTGGACGGATTAGTTGAGTATCTATCAAATCAAATTTTTGTTGTTTTGTTAAAACAATGAATTTATCAACTTCATTTTGCCTGTCAAACATATACTGATATTGCTCTTTAACCCCACCATGCAAATCCATATGATTATTGTGAATCACTTGTATTAACTTTAAATTAGTAAATATATGTTTATATAAAACTACCATTTGAAATAAACTTTTATCTTCATTAATTATGAATACCTTCTCATTTCGTTTTAAATCATTCTTTATTAAGCTAAGAAGCCAATTAGCTTGATCACTTTTTGAAAGGAATTGATCAGGTTGTAAAACACCTAATCCTTCCATCAAGCCCTTTTCTGCATGAAGATTAAATTCCAAATCTTGTTTCTTAATTTGCGTCGGTTCGATATGCACTAAATATACATTTCCTAAATTTAGTTTATATAATTCGTTAGCATGCATAAAAGAGGAAGAATTAATTCCTCCTTTATCTATTCCAATCGTTTTTTGTAAAACATAAAATGTAATCATAAATATATCTTTCGTATATTTTTAATGCTTTTTTAATTAAGTTGATTAGGATATATTTATCCCAAATGACTCTGGATCATTTTTTGAGTCATTAGAACGATGATACCTTTCAACAGTGCCATTTTTATGGTAATAATGACCTAAAGATAATTTTTTCGCCTTAGCTAACCCTAAAAATAAGTTTATATGATCATAATATAATGTTGATTTAATTTTATTATTTACCACAAATACATTCCTAAATAATAATCTGACTGTATCTTGATGCTCAATAAGTTTCATATCATCTAATTTGCCAACGAAAATAATTTCTTCATTTTCAAATCTGCTCAATAAAATCCTAGAATTCGTACTATCTCTTTCTAAATTATATGAATTATTACTCTTATAAAAATTTTGATAATACAACTCATCTAAAGTAGCGTGATATTTTTCAGTATAAAGTTTATATAATTTGCTACCAAAAAATCCATAAACTTTTTTCTTTATTTTAGGGTTGTTATCATATATATCACTAAGTCTATTTTTTATGATATATTGGGGTGTTTTATTCAGAGAGTATATCAAATATAAATAGTGGTCATATGCAAGCGATGGATTAAAATCAAGTGAATGATAAAATCTCCATAGCAATACTCCTTCTGTCCTATTCATTAAAACCGTATCTTCATCTTCAATTTGTAGATATATTTCAAACTCACCAAAAGTTAAATTTATACTATCTTTGAAATAGTCATTATAATGTTTATTAATAATTTCTCTTTTACTTGTATTTACCATATCTTTTAATTCCTAATATTAAATATTTTATTTAATTACACTGCTAAGCCATCTACGAGAAGATCCATACCTTATTGTTTAATCACATAAATGGTTACTTAGATTTATTTAGCCTTAATAACGCACCTTCCATTGCCATCTAACGCTCTTAGAATATCAATATCTGATGGATTTAATGAATAAATTTCTAATTAATCCATATTTATCAATCATTTTCCTACATAGATAACATACAAAAGCAACAATACAATAAAATAAAATACTTAGCTAAAGCGTAAGTAATTGACATTATTAATGTCGTTTTTGGTAAGAATGACATTAATAATAAATAATATTCCTGCATATAGTTAGATATAACAACACTGTTTTATTTTAAATAGTAATTTATTTCATAAATATCAAAAAAACAACCTTGATAATCAATAAATAGTAATTAAAAATACACCTACGAATCTGCCTAAATTGGCTTTTTCATAGGTGTATTTATTTATCTAGTCTCTAAATATTTCTTTATAAGTACCTAACTTCAATAATTATTACAGTTATGTGTTTACTCATATTATTTTTTAATTAGCCTTAACCTGAGCCTTTTTATTAGATTTAAATACTGAAGAAATTACAAGTGTTATTCCAATTAATACAACCCAAAGCAAAGATTGAGTATTACCATTCCAAAATGAGTAATCATAATAAACAATTGACTTCATTCCATCCAACAAGAACCTCATTGGTAGCCATGGCATCACCCAATTAGAGTAAAATGACGTTAACATCTCTGGGGCCAAGTTAACAATTGGCATTGAAAATAGCATCAACAAAGCGAAGACCGGAATACCAGCCATACCAATCCATAGTTCAACTCCAAACATTAACAGTTGAAAGGCAAGTGAGGCAAGTGAAGCGAAGAATACCACCGTTACAAAGCTTGAATATGAGTATCCAAGGATCTCTTGGGCACCAATTGTTGAAATAAATCCTGAAAATAATGCAATTACAATAATCACCCCAATTTCAATCAATTTTGAAGATAGCTTTGCACCTTTATTTCTATCTTCAAAACCTTTTTGAGCTAACAGCATCATGACGGTTCCCAATAACGCTCCCATCCATATAGGTTGGAAAAAACTTGAACTAGCAGTTGGTCGGTCTTTGGTACTATGAACCGTTTTAGTCGTAACATTTATTGGATTTAACAATGTTTTTTCAGTTTCGGGACTAATGTTAACATTCATCATTTGTGATTTGGTAATAACCTGGTTGGATATGTTTTGTCCAACTTTATTTGTCATCGTACTTAAAACATTTTGAACTGACGTAGCCACTGTCGCATTTTTAGCTTGATTTATAATGATACGCATCTCAGGCTTTTTTGCATTTGGCATTGGTAAATTTGTGATATCTTTTGAAAAACTCTTATCGATAATTAATGCACCATAATACTTCTGATGATCCATATCATTCCTTAAGTCTTTTTCACTATTAATTTTACTCCACTTAATCGTAGTTGCATTTTTTCCACCAGTTGAAGTTACACTGGTTAACTGCTTAACAATATTTTTAGTGACAACTGTATTATCGGTATCTACAATGGCTAACGGTAAGTTCTTAGGCGCAACTTTAGTGCTGGGAATTTGGGCAATAATTAGTAGTATACCCATTATTAAAGCCACAACTAGCGACAAAATATGAAATTTATTTTTGAACATCTCACTTCTCCTATAATAGTTAATTTAAAAGCAACATCTAGTTCTTTTTTCAACACTCTGTTGCTTTTCTTCGATTATTATTATATTTTAAAGTAAGTAATAAAGACAGAAACAATAATTTGAAAATCGTTTCAATTACAACAACCATTCATTTATTGTTCATTTTTGAAAGGAATTATTATGTATTCACATAAAACTAATCAAACAAAAGCTCAAATTATCGATGCATTCATCACAATTTTAAACACCAAAGATATTTCAAAAATTACAATATCTGATATTACCAAAGAAGCAAAAATCAATAGAGGAACTTTTTACCGACATTTTGATGACAAATTTGATTTAATTAATAAAAAAGAAGATGAGATATTGGATCAGACAAAAGATATTCTTAAAAAATATCTTGATGACAATGTTACTTCATCAAGCTTTAATACGTATCGAACTGAAGTTCTTAGTGTCCTAAATAACAATTCTTCTTTTATTTCAGCTATGATAGGTGAAAACGGAGATTTAACCTTTGAGACTAAAATCCTCACAGAGATGTATACCTTCTCCCAAAACAATATAAAATATTTTGGAATTGTAATTGATCATCCTACAATTGAACAAGAAATCACATTACAATTTCTTACTAATGGGTTACTCGGCGTGATTAAGACATGGTTGCAAAATACTGATATTAGTATTGAAGAACTTTCTCAAATAATAGATGACATTATTGAAAAGGGCATACTAAATACTATAAGTAATTCTAATTAAATTTAATATCTTGAATATAAAAAGAGATCATTCAACGATGATCTCTTTTATTAAAAAATTTTATTTCAAAAATTCATTTACTACTTTTGAAAAGTCCATTGGATATTGGAATAAAGAAGTATGTCCGGCATCAGCATAAATTTTTAGCTGCGAATTTGGAATCTGTTGCGCAATTGCATAAGAACCTTGCGTTGGCACCATTGCATCTGTATCGCCGTTCACCACTAGGGTTTCCGCATTTATTTTCGTCAAATCATCATTTTGATCATTCGCAAATTTTTTAATTGCTTTTAACTGTCTTAAATAGGCAGTTAAAGCTATTTTTTGATCTTTTACAACGACACGCTGCTTCAACCGGCCTATAAATTCACGAGCTTTTGTCTTACCTTCTGTACTGGTGGTAAAAAACAAACGTTCTTTCACATCTTGCCTGGTAAAGATGGTCTTAAGTAAAAATTGATTGGTAACTTTACCAACATCCCCAATTTTATGATCTCCCTTAGGACCCGTTCCAACGAGAATTAATTGATGAACCATTTTAGGATATTTTAGCGTGAAATCTTGGGCAATAAATCCTCCCATTGAAAGACCTAGTAAATCTACCTCTTGCAAATTCAATGCCTCTATAAAATAAGCCACTTCATCTGCCATTTCCTCAATTTTCGTTGGCACAGTCCCATTTGACAAACCAATTCCAGAATTATCAAAAACTATAATCCAACGATTCTGGCTTAATTCATCAATTAATGCTGGATCCCAATTATCTAAAGTTGCCGAAAGGTGATTCAATAAAAGTAATGGACGCCCCGTTTTGTTTCCCATTTCACGATATGCAAATTTATGGCTTCCCCTTGCCACAACAAAACGATTAGGACTCTCTAAATAATTTTCCATCAGTAATACTACTCCTTAAAATGCTTAACAATTTTACCTTATCTTCCATCAAAAGAAACTAATTTAAGGTTCCCTAACCTTCAATACAAAGTAAGGACATTTTTTTAATTTATAGAATGGTTTAATTCATCTAAATTTTTCTGAAATTTTAATTTCTCGTTTCAATTCTTTAACTTAATAAAATTATTTAATCAACTAATCTTATATTTTTCTGGAACGTTCATTCAAGTATACGATGTATTTTTTACATCGTCAATTTTTAAATTGTTTGAAATCAAACATGTTAGCCAAAATTTAAAAGCATTTACAATTTAAATAAGCAGCAATTTATAATCAATTTAGCGTTAATCATTCGTTCACACGTAATTAACTTTTTTTAAGTTCTGTTTCTAAAAATAAGGGTTAAGATTAAATATAGATAGTTATTCATAGTACGAATGACTATCTCATAAAAATAATTAACTGCAATCTTTTTACATTAATCACTAAGGAAGCTAAATACTATGGAATATTTTGAATTAAATAATGGTGTAAAAGTACCTAAATTAGGATTTGGAACTTATCAAATGCCTAATAGTATTACAGAAAAAAATGTTACTAAGGCGCTCGACCTTGGTTATCGTAATATCGATACCGCCCAAAATTATGGTAATGAAAAAGAAGTTGGAGCGGCAATTAACAAAAGCAGTATTTCACGAGACCAAATTTTTGTAACTTCGAAGGTCCAGACTTCTGGGTATGATGATACTAAACGTGGTATTGATGAATCACTTCATACCGCCCAGCTAGATTACTTTGATTTAATGATTATTCATTGGCCAACGATCCACGATGAAGAAACTTATCATGCTCTAGAAGCTGCATATAAAGCTGGTAAGGTAAGGGCTATTGGGTTAAGTAATTTTAATAGTCAACAAACACAAGCAATCATCAATCAAAGTGATGTTATTCCGGCAGTAAACCAAATTGAAACTCATATATATTGGCAACAAAAGAAAATGCATACCTATCTAAACGAACAACATATTCTGCATGAAGCTTGGGCTCCACTGGGAGAGGGTAGAACGAATATGTTGCAAGACCCGTTGCTTAAAAACATTGCAGCTAATCATCAAAAGTCTGTGGCTCAAACCATTTTAAGATTCTTAACCCAAGAAGACATCATGGTGATTCCTAAGTCTACTAATCCTGAACATATTGCTACTAATTTAGACATTTTTGACTTTCAATTAAATGCTAATGAAATTAACGAGATCAGAAATTTAGATCATAAAGCCTCAACCACTTATTGGCCATCATCAATGCAAGAAGAAGCAAATTATTAATCATTTCATTCCAAAAAAGCTTCCCTTAGATAGAAATAAATTCTATCTAAGGGAAGCTTTTTTTAAACTAGACGATTTTGAGAGTCCAACATAAGAATTTCAGCGTATAAAATTTCACTATAGATTTCATGTATAAGATCCGTCTGTTCAGGAATTTGATTAGCCAGTTGATATAGATAATTGCGCTCGGCCGTAAATGCTTGAATCATCAACTTCTGACGATTACGACTTTTTAAATGATTTAAATGAGTTCCATTTGTACCAAATTGGCGATACTGTTTTAGAAAACTTCCAATTGAGTTTCTTTTACTCTGGTCACGTAAATCATAAAGTACCATTTCCTTAATTTCTGAATCAACTTTTAAATTCTCAATGGTCTTTATTCCAATAGATACTGCCTGCTCCCGAATTTTTTGGAGATGCTGTTCACGTGTATTGGGATCTGGACTTTGCGGTAGAATAATTTTAAATAGAATGGTTGGTACTAAGAAACTCAGTAAAATAATTGTTGTTTCAGTAATAATTAACCCAATAAATAAATTATTTGGCAAATAATCACTAGCTATAAAAGTCATTGCTAATGTGACTGTTCCATGAACACCACCAAAACTAAAAACGATACTTTCCCTTACAGAATATTTAAATTTACTATAAATAAAACGGCAAAGTATTAGCAAAAAGTATACTAAAATTCCCGTTCCTATCCAAAAGAACACAGGTACGAGTGCTGGGATTGGAACAGCTGTAATTTTAGCTAAAGAAATTCCTAAAATAAAGAAAACAACACTATTTAAAACTTCAGTTAAGAAAGAAATCGACTGTAACGTAAAAACTGTTTGCCGTGAAGATACAAAACGACTTCGATTCGATTCACTATTATGCGTTAATCCAGCAATAACCACAGCAATTATCCCGGAGGTATGTAAACTTTCAGCAATAAAATAAATCAAAATAGGAGTTAAAATATACAGTAAAGTTTGCGAAGAATTAACATTAAATGTTGATCGCATCAATAATTGCCTAATTATAATTACTAAATTACTTAAAATGATTCCAATTATTGCCCCACCAATGGTCATAAACAAAAATTGGACGAAGTTTTGACTAAAAGATATGGTTCCCGTTGCAAACCATAAAAATCCTGCTTGTAATAAAATAATTCCAGAAGCGTCATTAAATAAAGCCTCTTCACTAATTCGATCAGAAACACCCGAGTCAACTTTCCGACTGGTAATTATCGTTTCAAATCCAGTCGCATCTGTCGGTGTGCTGATGGCAGCAATAATTAAAGCAAATGCTACATTTAATCCCAGCAATACATGGGTTGAAAATGTCACAATTAATGCTGAAATAAGAACTAAAACGGCTGAGCTACCAACTATTTCTTTTAAACGTGTTTCAATTTTAATTATCGGTTTCCGCTGACCATCGAAAAAAAGTAATGGTGCTAGAATAACTAGCATAAAAACTTCATTATTCAGTTGCGGAAATATATTTCTTACCCATGGTAACAATCCAATACCAAAACCAAAGATTGTATTCAAATAAGTATTCGCAATTTGAGGGAAAAGTTTAGAGATAAAGTTACTAATGGTGATTGATGCTAAAATAATGACTATAATGCTGATTAGATTCATAATTACTACTCCTTTAATTATTCTATATAAGTATACAATTAAAGTTGACAAAGGATCATCTAAGAAGATAGTATTGCGTTAATTATAGGTTAATACTTAGGAGGAATATCTTTGCATGTATGACGCGAAACTAGATACATTTATTCAAGTAGTGGAGTCAGGTAGCTTTACAAAAGCTGCGGCTCAATTATTTATTTCACCCGTTTCAGTTATGAAACAAATTGAGTCTTTAGAGAATGCTACCAAAGTTAAATTATTCAATCGTTCCACCAAAGGAGTAACACTAACTGCAGCCGGAAAATCTATATATAACTCAGCTTTACAATTAATTAAAGCCTCAGAAACAGCAGTTGAGCAGGCTCAAAATATTTCTAAAAATGAAAAACAAGTTATCCGAATTGGCACTTCACTATTACGTTCAGGAAGTCTCCTAATTGATCTGTGGTCAAAAGTTAACAGTGGTGAACTTCCATTCAATTTAAAGATTGTTCCTTTTGGTGATGATCCAAGTAGCATGCAAAAAATGCTTACATCATTAGGCGATACTCTTGATTGCTTTGTTGGTCCCGGTGATTCGTATGAAATTTTAAATGGTCCATACAAGATGGCGGTACTTGAAAATAAAATTTGCTATTGTGCCGTTCCACGTCGAAATCACTTAGCTAAAAAAGAAAGTCTTGATTGGTCTGATTTGGACGATGAGTCATTGCTTCTTGTTAGAAGAGGTCAATCTCCAGAACTAGATCAATTACGTACCGAAATTGAAACAAGCCACTCTAAAATCAATATTGTGAATACCGACAATTTCTATGATATTGATGCTTTTAATCTAAGCGAACAAGAAAATTATATTATGGAAACTTTAGATATTTGGAAAGACCTTCATCCAGCCTTGGTCACTATTCCGATGAAATGGGATTATAAAATGCCTTATGGAATTATTTATTCTAATAATGCATCTAATCATGTGCGTGATTTTATTAAAGAAAGTGAAAAATTATATCAAAATTAAAAAAATAATCCTATTAAATTTTAAACAATTTAATAGGATTATTTTTTATATACTTAATCAATATTGATTGAAAATATTTTTTTCGAAATATCAAACTTTAACAAGATGTATAAAATTAATTTAATTTATACAAAATAAACAATTACGATCCCTACAAGCATAACAGCAGCGCCAATAATTTGAAGCCGCGTCACCGGAATCTTTGAAGACCTGAAAAATGCAAATTGATCAACTAAAATGCTAAATCCTAACTGACCAAAGAGTGAAATAACTACCACCGCCCCTGTTCCAATTTGTGGTGCCAACCAAGCAATAAGAATAATATTGATTCCACCAAGAATACCGCCAATTAGGACCCACCAATCTTTTTTACCCAGCTTATTGCCATTATTATTGAATTTTAAAACAGGAGCTTTTGTAATAAAACTTATAATAATTAAAACTATAGTTCCTACCGTAAAGGTAACTAACGCCGCATGAATTGGTGAATGAAGTACTACTCCTAATCGCCCGTTGGTTGCTGTTTGAATAGCAAATAATACTCCACTAAAAATCCCTAATAGTTCCCAAATAAATTGATGTGGAACCCTCTTTGTAGATGAGTTAGAAACTTTTTTACTAGATTCAAAAATCCCAACGATACTTAACAAGCCTAAAATAACAAAAACAAGGCCGATTATTTTAACCAATGTTAATTTTGTAATTGGAGAAGAAAATAGCCCAAATTGGTCAATCACAATCCCCATCATAATTTGTCCAGAAATTGGTAAAACAGCTGCTAATTTGCTTCCTAATTTAGCAAAAAGTAAAATATTAACCGTTAAACTAAATGCACCAGTAATACTTCCCAACCATATCCACCAAGGGTTATTACTAAATACAGATGCTGGAATTGCAATAGTATGTTTAGTGATAAAAGTTAAAGCGATTAGCAATAGCATACCAATAAAGAATGAAATGGCTGATGCTAAATATGGTGATTTAGTGTAAGAACGCAGCTGTGCATTGATAGCTGTCTGACTAGATACACCAATTCCAATCAAAATAGGTATTAAAAATAGTAAAAACATTTAGTTTTCTCCTTATAAATTCGTATTAACGGATCGCTGTATAATCCTTAGAGTCTTTGTATATATTTGATTTAATAACTCCTATTGTGTTTCTTTACATCACTATGTCCCGATTTCATTCCATCGCTTCCAAGTAACTAAATGTAGTATACCTAGAAATACGCAACCGGAGAATGTGCTAATTTATTCAGACAGCATTAACCATTGGTTAATGCTAAATATTTAGACTACTTGTTATTGAATGACTAATCCATCTAAAAAAACATTCCCTGGCGTTAACCAGCTTGAAATCCTTTTCATTAATTTACTTTAATTTTTGCCCACCAAGACAAACAATATTTAATATCCTATTTTTTATATCAATACAATAAAACCACTACTGTAATATCAGTAGTGGTTTTAATCGAATTTGTCCAATCCTTGAATAAATATTACTTAAGCTTCTTCCAAACAATCATTCCAGCTAATAATGTTAACACTGCACTGATTAACCCAGTTACTGTAAGTTTTTGTGATGCCGTATTGGGCAATAAAGTTTCTACGTTCTTCGTAATGTTTTCAACAATATCGTCATTTTTATCATTTCCATTTGAAGTATCTTTATTATCTTCTGGATTATTATTATCTGGTATAACAGGTAACTCTGGGGTATTAGGAATTTGTGGTAAGACCGGTGTAATTCCCTTCAACAATGTGTTCTTCACATTGTAGCCCTCGACYTCACCCGTRTAACCATCTACATCATCTTCACTAATGGTATAAACAATCGCTTTGCCTGCGGCATCATTTTTGTTTAAGTTACTAAACTTATACTTCCAATCTTCCGCAGCTGAAACCTTCTTAGATTCTACCTGCTTTCCATTCGCCAATAAGTTGATCTTTATACTTGATGGGCGAGTCTTTTTAGCGTTATTATCATCTACCCAGGTCTTACTTCCTGAAACTGATGTCTTTTGTGGCAAAACCGGTGTAATTCCCTTCAACAATGTATTCTTCACATTGTAGCCCTCGACTTCACCCGTATAACCATCTACATCATCTTCACTAATGGTATAAACAATCGCTTTGCCTGCGGCATCATTTTTGTTTAAGTTACTAAACTTATACTTCCAATCTTCCGCGGCTGAAACCTTCTTAGATTCTACTTGCTTTCCATTCGCCAATAAATTGATTGTTATACTTGCTGGGCGGGTCTTTTGAGCGTTATTTTCATCTACCCAGGTCTTACTTCCTGAAACTGATGTCTTTTGTGGCAAAACTGGTGTGATTCCCTTCAACAATGTGTTCTTCACATTGTAGCCCTCGACYTCACYYGTRTAACCWTCTACATCATCTTCACTAATGGTATAAACAATCGCTTTGCCTGCGGCATCATTTTTGTTTAAGTTACTAAACTTATACTTCCAATCTTCCGCRGCTGAWACCTTCTTAGATTCTACTYGCTTTCCATTCGCCAATAAGTTGATCGTTATACTTGYTGGGCGWGTCTTTTTAGCGTTATTTTCATCTACCCAGGTCTTACTTCCTGAAACTGATGTCTTTTGTGGTAAGACTGGTGTGATTCCCTTCAACAATGTGTTCTTCACATTGTAGCCCTCGACTTCACTTGTATAACCWTCTACATCATCTTCACTAATRGTATAAACAATCGCTTTGCCTGCGGCATCATTTTTGTTTAAGTTACTAAACTTATACTTCCAATCTTCCGCRGCTGAAACCTTYTTAGATTCTACTTGCTTTCCATTCGCCAATAAGTTGATCGTTATACTTGCTGGGCGGGTCTTTTTAGCGTTATTTTCATCTACCCAGGTCTTACTTCCTGAAACTGATGTCTTTTGTGGTAAGACCGGTGTAATTCCCTTCAACAATGTATTCTTCACATTGTAGCCCTCGACTTCACCCGTATAACCATCTACATCATCTTCACTAATGGTATAAACAATCGCTTTGCCTGCGGCATCATTTTTGTTTAAGTTACTAAACTTATACTTCCAATCTTCCGCGGCTGAAACCTTCTTAGATTCTACTTGCTTTCCATTCGCCAATAAATTGATCGTTATACTTGCTGGGCGTGTCTTTTTAGCGTTATTTTCATCTACCCAGGTCTTACTTCCTGAAACTGATGTCTTTTGTGGCAAAACTGGTGTGATTCCCTTCAACAATGTATTCTTCACATTGTACCCATTGATCTCACTCGTATAACCTTCTACATCATCTTCACTAATGGTATAAACAATCGCTTTGCCTGCGGCATCATTTTTGTTTAAGTTACTAAACTTATACTTCCAATCTTCCGCAGCTGATACCTTCTTAGATTCTACTTGCTTTCCATTCGCCAATAAGTTGATCGTTATACTTGCTGGGCGAGTCTTTTTAGCGTTATTTTCATCTACCCAGGTCTTACTTCCTGAAACTGATGTCTTTTGTGGTAAGACCGGTGTAATTCCCTTCAACAATGTATTCTTCACATTGTACCCATTGATCTCACTWSTATAACCATCTACATCATCTTCACTAATGGTATAAACAATCGCTTTGCCTGCGGCATCATTTTTGTTTAAGTTACTAAACTTATACTTCCAATCTTCCGCGGCTGAAACCTTYTTAGATTCTACTTGCTTTCCATTCGCMAATAAGTTGATCGTTATACTTGCTGGGCGGGTCTTTTTAGCGTTATTTTCATCTACCCAGGTTTTGTTTCCTGAGATAGAAATATCAGGATTAAAAGTGTTAGTCACATCATAACCATTAACATCACTTAAATAATTAGGAACTCTATCTTCACTGACAGTATATTCGTATTTTTCCCCATCTTTATCGTTTAAAGATAAATTATTAAATTTATATTGCCAATTAGTATCTGCGCTAACAACTTTAGAATCAATCTTATTTCCATTTTGTAATAAATTAATCACAACTGATGATGGCCGCATATATTCTGAATTATTATCATCTTCCCAACTCTTCGTACCGACAATTGATGTTTTAATATCATTATTCAAAGAATTCTCTATGTTAAATCCATCATCCGTTTCAATGATTTTACTTGTATAGTTAGGAATACCTTCTTCTTTAACTTCATACTTATAGGGATTTCCATCCGGATCCATGATAGCTAAATTTGTAAAGTCATAATTCCAATCATCACTAGCTAGTGCCGATCTAGTAAGGAATTGTTCACCATTTCTCAGAAGATGAATAACAACATGATCTGGACGTAATTGATTGGCATTATCATTATCCTTCCAAATCTTTTTACCTTTAAGATCTTTAGCATTATTATCGCCACTACCGCCACCATCTTGACCACGCCAGCTAGCAGTACTATTAGCCTTCGCTAATTCATCATTACCATCAAAAGAAATAGCATGGTTTGCATATCTACCTAATACACCATTATCTATAATACGTGATTTATACGTTATTAAAATTGATGTAACAGCATTTGGATCTTGTGAAGCTTTAGAAGTTAATTCACCAAAATTAACGGTAACTTGCGCGGAACCATCACCTTGCTTAATAAAGTTTAAATCTGAATTATCAACCTTTAAAACTTCAGAAGATCCTTTATAATTACGATACTTTATAACAGTAGAGCCCGCGATATATTCCATACCTGGATCCATACGGTCCACAAAAATAGAATTATTAACAGCATTACCAACGTTATTCACTGTGATTGACCAATCAATAATAGTTGGATCCTCTTTATCATATGTTAAACTCTTCGAAATAAGGCTTTCACCACTAGACCCCCCACCACTATCCTTAGAAAATTTTAAATGAATTTTATTATCTGGATTGTCCGATGTCGGTAATAAAATATCATTTCCATTATCATAATCGATTTGTGACTTATC
Organism: Weissella koreensis KCTC 3621; assembly: GCF_000277645.1. Next base: position 20,007 of record NZ_AKGG01000017.1, read on the forward strand.
AAAATTTGACCAAAAACTAAATTCACCTTTAATGTTAGTTAGCGTTTTAACACTATCATCAAAAGTAATAATCGCTTGCCCATTAATAATATCTACTGTTCCCATTGAAACTCCATTAAATTTAAGGTCAATGGGTTTAACTCCAGTTCGATATTTAATGATATTATCAATATTCATAATATACTTTTCGCCAGGGACTACTGTATAACTATTTGGTACTTCAAAATCCATATTAAATTGAACTTTTGTACTTTCACTAACAGTACTGCCAGCTAAATTTTTTCCACTACCATCGGTAATTGAGACATTTTTTATGAAATTTATGTTTGTATCTTGTGGACTAGCTATCGCCTCTGCTACCACTATACTCGGATTTAAAAATACACTAAATAATAATATTATTATGCTTAATATAGTTGTTTTTTTCATACTTATTCCTCCTTGAATTGAATAATTAAAATTCAATATTTAATTTACATATATATAGTTAAATAACATAAAGATTAATTTTATTCTAACAGAATTATGGCAATTCTAGTTGATTTAAATTAAATAATTATATTCATCTAACTAAGAACAGCGATTCTTTTAATTTTTATTTAATAAACGTTACCTAGTGTAGATAAATAACACATTTTGTTATTTACAATTTGACTATCATTATCTTCTTTATAGACAAAAAAGAGCTAAGCTAATTAGGCCTAACTCTGTTTCAATTTTATTAAGATATACACTATTCTGGAATATTACTCATAGTTTCAGCTAGATGATTTAAATTAACTTTTAATTCCAACTTTTCTTTATCAGACCAATCATTCAAGGCTTCGCGCATTACCTGTCGTCGAGTTTCATTAATGAGGTTATTAAATCGTTTGCCATGTTTAGTTAACTCTGTTAAACGAATTCTTGCATCATCTACTGAATAATACGTTTGTACTAAACCTTGTTTTTCCAATTTATCAATTTGCCGACTCACACTGGAATGATTCTTTCCCACCGTATCAGCTAAATTTCCAACACTAGTTGGTTGCATTCTAGCAATACCGACAAAAATTGGAAAGGCTGTAGGGTCTAAATTAATGTGTGCATTTTCAACCATTTTTTTATCACGACTAGGTTTATTAAAAAATGTTACCAAGGCGATCAAGCTTGTAAAAATATCATCTTCTAACATTATTTACCGAACCTTAACTACAGCTCTAGGAGCCGTCGGTGCTACCCAAGCCTCTTGAATCTCAGGTAATGAAAATACTGTTGTAGGAATTTTAAGCCCTTCTTGAGCAACCATGTGGTAAACCCCTGCTATAGACTCTAATAAGTTCAAGACGGATACGCTGTTAATCCCACTTCCAATTAATTCCAACTTTGATGATCTGAAGAGGGCAGATGGTAAGGCAACTTCTTTTTTACCTGCAGCACTTCCAATCGTTATAAATCTAGTTGGTTGTTTATAATCGCTTTTCGCTATTGCTATCATAATTGCCAATGCCGAATCACCCCATAAATAGTCTAATACAATATCTATTCCTGCTGAAGCTAATGGCTTTAAATTCTTAATCATTCCTTCTTTATCAGCTTTTTTAGTTGAATCAAAAGAAACATATTCATCAGCTCCCAATTCTGACAACTTTTTATCATCACGACCAGTAACGATAACTTTACCAGCACCTAAATGACGTGCTATTTTTATCGCTAAGCTTCCTGCTGATCCCGTTGCGCCATTTATTAAAACAGTTTGTCCAGGCTTTAAACCAGCCCGGTAAACTAAAGCTGCCCAAGATGACATTCCTGGGTTAGCAATAGCTGCTGCCATAATGTCATCAACTTCATCCGGAATCGGAACTATCATCCTTTCATCCACTACGGTCTGATTGGCTAGTCCTCCATAAGGTGCTTCAGTCATAGCAAAGTATACTCGTCGACCATCAAGGGTATTCCCAACACCATCAACTCCTGGAATAAAATTACTTTGATTATCTACCGAATAATGTTGACCCATAGCTCGCATCTTAGTGAGGTTACTCAATGCCGAAGCATTTACATTAATCAACACTTGGCCCGCTTTAGCCACTGGTTCTGCATAGTCACCATAAGTTGGTATCTGTCCAACTTCATTTATAATTGCTGCTTTCATGATTATTAACCTTCTTTGTTAGTTCAAATTGGTGCATCTTGCACTAAATTAGATTATATTCCTTTTGCGTGCAAAATGCACTTAAAAATAAATACATTAGTCTTTTTGATTTGATTATTACAATTTTTAATTTTGTACAACAAAAAAAGAGCTTTAAATTTAAAGCTCTTTTTAATTTAATTATTCATCTTTGGCAAACCGAACAAAATCCTTTAATCCACCCTCTAGCCACATTCTAACTGCAGGTTCAGGAATATTTAAATCATCATAATCAGCCGGAGATAAGATATAGCGCACGGCACTTTCTTCATGCCGCTCATGTTTTTCAACCCATTTAGGATCAACCATCAGCTGAATACCCATAGCAACAATATCAGCGCCTGCATCCATGGCCTTTTCAGCTTGCGCAGCATTTCGAACTCCACCAACCGTAATCAATGCAACATCATCATTCAAAGCTTCATTAAACATAGTTACTAAAGGCGTTTTTATATCTTGATCTACAAAAGGCGTTCCAACTGCTTCAAATTGAGACAAATGAATATAATCAAGCTTTCCACCTTGACTGATAGTTTTAGCTAATTCTATTGAATCATTATAATGATATCCACCCTCAAAGGTTTCTTCTGGGCTCATTCGATATCCAATAATAAAATGATTCGTTGCCATCTCAGATACAATTTCAGATATTTTATCGATTAATTCTAAAATAAATCTGTATTTATCTCCCCATTTATCCTGACGTTTATTTGATTGACGTGAGAAAAATTGTTGCGGTAAAAATTTATTCGCCCCATGAATTTCAATCCCATCAAATCCGGCCTCAATTGCTCTTCTTACGGCCTGAACATAAGATTCTATTACTTGCTCAACTTCTTCACTTGTTAACGCTCTTGGTAACTCACCTCCATTGGGATCTGCAATTGGAGAAGGACCAACGGGTTGTTTTCCGTTTAATAAATTATGATTAGTTAGACGACCAGAATGATGTAACTGTAAAACTGCTTTTGATCCACCATTTTTTATACCAGTTGCAATCCTTGATAATCCTTTAATCAGACTATCATCAGCAATACTTATTTGTCCTGGAAATCCTTTACCTAATTCCTCTATATAGGCTGCTTCAACAATTATCATCCCTGGTCCACCAGCTCGAGTTGCGTAATATTTAATTTCATCCTTAGAAACATGCCCATCATAAAAAGATGAATCCAAAGTTGTCGGTGCCATAGCGATTCGATTTCTAAGATTTGCACCATGCTTTAAAGTAATCGGGTTTAAGAATTTATATGTCATAATTATGTTCCTCTTTTTATTTAATATTTACATTAAATACCCTCGCCCTAACTATAAGGCAAATTTTTTTAATTTATGGGAATCATTTTCACAGTCGCTGCTGAAACAGCTTCACTTGTCATTAAGTCTAAATAGGAATTATATTTTTGTCTAAATGCTTTATCCACATTTATTTTTGTTTTAATGTCTGTTGGGAACTCCAAAATAACATCTTTTTCAACACTACCAATAACTATATGTGCTTTTTTAGCTACCAATGCTGCTTGGTACCATTTACTGGTTACCCCGCTGGCACCTCTAGCATAGAAACTTCCATTTGATGACACACCCCAAATGTATGTTGGTTTATGCATCTTTCCTTCAGCATTTGGAATTGAAATAAATAACGAATCTTCTTGATCAATCGCATCTAATTCTTCTTGAGTCCACATAATTTCTAATTCTCCATTTCTTCATTCATTAAATTTTTTTCAATTTTAATCATATGCGAGTCATAGTTATCTATTTTAAATTGTATATGTTCACGTGTCTGTTTTAATTCAGAGATTTTTTCATCTAACTCGTCTTTAGTTTCTTCCAATAAATTAATTCTACCTTTAATTGATGAATCACCTTGTGAAACAAGTTTTGTATAATCAATTATTTTTTCAACATGTACGCCAGCATGCCTTAAATCCCGCGCAAAGTTAAGCCATTGTATTTCCAAATCGCCAAAAACTCTATTTCCATTTTTATCTCTCGGAATTGGAGGAATTACACCTAATCGTTCATAGTATCGAATAGAATTTGGCGTTAGGCCTGAAATATTTGCTACTTCTTTAATATTCATAATTACCTCTCTTTTATACAACATATAACACCTTTGCCCTGACTATAAGGCAAGTAATTTTATTTAAATATGTTTCATACTAAATTAATAAAAAAAGCTAACTAATGTTTAGCTAGCTTTAATTCCGATTAATCATACTCATTTAAAATAACTTCTTTCATTAAATGAATTAAATCATGAAGAAATAATCGATCATCAGACTTCAAATAAGCAAGGCCATAGGTTATTTTCACTTCACTCTCAAGTGGAACGCTAGCAATTTCCAGATCATTTTGATCAATTACAAAACCAGGAAGAATCCCAATTCCTTGTTGACCTTTAACCATTGTGACTAAGGTGTTTGCCGTCTCAGCTACATTGAATTTACGTTTTGGGCCTAAGTCTTTCAATGTCATTTGTACCTGATCAATTGCTGGTGGGGATTGACGAGGATTGAAATAAATAATATCACTATTTATCAAATCATCAATTGTTAAAATCGACCTTTTTGCCAGACGATCAGTTATCGGCAATAATACTTTGAAATTTGATTCTAAAATCGGTTCAAAAGCAATATTTTTATTGATTCCAACATTATCATCCGTTGTTAACAGTAAATCGAAACGTTTGCTTAATAAATCATCCACACTACTATTTAAATTAAAATTATGAAGAGCCAGATTAACATTATCTAAATCGGTGGCCATCCTTTTTAGTAGTTTTGGCAAAAACATTTTTTCGAACGGAGTATTTGTATATCCCAAAGTAATATTATCAAAAAAATCCTGTTGCTTAACTTGCGTGACTGTTTGCTCAATTCGCAACATAATATCACTAATATTGTAATAAAAAAATTCACCTTCTGCCGTTAGTGAGACTATTCCTTTGTTTCTGTTAAATAATTTTTTAGTCAATTCTAATTCTAGTTGCTGAATATTTTTAGTAATAGATGGTTGGGTCATATGCATTTTTTGCGCTGTTTCTGAGAAATTCAGGGTTTCTGCCACATTGATAAATACATTGATTTGTGTAAAATTCATATTCGTCATTCCAATCAGTTATAGGTTATAACAAGGAGTAATTTATTAAATCGAGTTCATTGTGATATTATTAACTTATAAATTAAAAATAAAAGAGGTTATTATTATGCGTTATATCGTTACTGGTGCCGATGGAAAATTAGCCGGTCGTGTTGCCGAAATTATGTTGAAAAACGTTAGTGGTGATCAACTTACTTTCACTTGTTATGACATGAACCGTCTTCCTGCTGATAAATTGAAACGTTGGCAAGATGCTGGTGTTCGCGTTGTTGAAGCTGATTATAATGATAAAGAATCATTAGTAAAAGCTTTTGCTGATGGAGATCGACTCTTCTTAATCTCTGGATTAGATGTTGGTAAGCGTGTTCAACAACACAAAAATGCAATTGATGCAGCAATTGAAAATGGCGTTCAACATATCACATATACTTCATTCGTTGGAGCTACGGATCCAGCTTATGAACATGTCTTTGTAACTCCAGACCATACTGCTACTGAAGAATACCTTGAATCTACTGGGATTCAATATGCCGCCCTTCGAAACAATCTCTATCTTGAAACATTCATGACAATGCGCGCCATGCTTGCATTTATGTCTGATGGACGTTGGGTTACAACTGCCGGTGAAGGTAAAGCAACCCTAGTTCATAAGGATGATTGTGCCGCTGCCGCTGCCGCTGCTCTTCTTGGTAAAGGTGGAGACCGTAAAGTATTTAACATCGTTGGTTCACAAGCAATTTCAGTTCGTGAGCTTTGCGAAATCATCGCTAAACGCTCTGGTGTAGATCTTGAATATGTTCCCGCAACCCAAGAAGAATATTATTCATATCTTGAGAAATTAAATATTCCTCATGACATGAGTGGTGACTTTTCAAAATCTCCTGCTCCATTCAGCGCTAATGATGTTGTAGATAACGATCAAGCTGTTGGTGATGGTTTGTTTAATGTCGAATCTAATGATATCGAATTTTTAACAGGTAACAAGCCTAAAACTGCCATGGATATTGCCGCTAATTTTGACTATATCTGGCGTGATAACATTACCAACTGGCGACAAATGAAGTAATTCAATTAACCTTTAATGCTCATCAATTTAAAATTGATGGGCATTTTTAATTACAATATATTTTAACTATATTCCAAGTAATTTAAAACATCAAATTAAGTTAATCAACCAAATATTATTAAAGTTATGATCACTCATATCTTACTTTTATATCAAATATAAAATTTTTTTAATGATTCACGTGAAACATTAAAAGCTTTATTTTCTATTTATTAAAAATTACTGCTATACTTATTTTTAATATAAAAAAGGAGTGTTTTATGGAATTTAATTTTATCATTAAACTATTATTATCTGTCGTTTTAGGTATAGCTATTGGCTTAGAGCGTCAAACTCGCTTTAAATCAGCTGGGGTTAGAACCCACGCTCTAGTTTCCTTGGGTGGAGCCTTAGTGATGATTATTTCGAAATATGGATTTATGGATCTTTTAAATCTAAATAACATCGCTTTAGACCCATCACGAATTGCTGCTCAAGTTGTTAGTGGAATTGGATTTTTAGGGGCTGGACTAATCATTGTTAAAGGTGATAAGTTTCTCAGTGTCTCTGGTTTGACTACAGCCGCTGGTGTCTGGGTTACTTCTGGAATTGGAATGGCTGTTGGTGCAGATATGTATATCTTAGCAATTAGTGGTACTGTTATTATTATTATCTTGCAATTGATTTTATATAAATTTAAAGATTTTAATCTTCATACTATCTACCATGTTCGTATGACCAGCTCTATCGATGATGAACAGGTCAATGAATATCTAAGCCAAATTAGATCAAATAAATTCAACCCAGTTATTGATGCAATCAAATTGGAGCACAAACAAATTAGTACTGAATTAACGGTGGTTCTATCAAATACTGATGATTTGATTGATCTAAAACAATCAATGCCAAATAACATTTTTATCGAAATTACTGGTGAATAATTCAGTTATTTATATCAAAATAAAAAAACGTTAATCTTTAAATAATTAAGGGTTAACGTTTTTTAGTTATTAGATATTTATTTTTCAAAACTTATGACAACTTTACCAGAAGTCCCACCGGCAGCTACTAATTGAAGAGCTTCTTGTGCTTGATCTAACGAAAAGACCCGTTCATCAATTGCAGGTACAATTTGACGATCTTCTATAATTTTTGTAATTGTCTTTAATTGTTGACCACTAGAGCGAACAAAAATAAAACGATATTCGACTCCATACTGCTTAGCTAATTTATCAAGCTTAGATCCCACCAAACTAAATAATATTTGCTTCCATTTAGAAAGATCGTGTTCCACAGCAAACTTTTTATTAGGTCCTCCAACCAGGCTTAATATCTTTCCACCTTTTTTCATAATTTTCATTTCACGTTCAATTTCTTTAACACCCAAAGTATCAATAACGTAATCAATTTCAGAAAGTATTTCCCAATAGTTTTCCTTCCTAAAATCTAAATACTGATCAGCTCCTAAATTCATAATGTGATTACGAGCTGCTTCATTCCCTGACACTATTACTTTTAATCCCATTGATTTTGCTAAAGGAACTGCAATTTGACCAAAACTACCTGAGCCTCCTGGAATAAAAATAGTTTTTCCTGATTCGACTTTCAGCTCCTCATTCAAGGCTTGATATGCTGTCAATCCTGTTAGTGGAACTGCTACCGCCTGTTTCGCTGACAGATTACTTGGCGTATGCCAAATTGCATCTTCAGCAATAGAAACATATTCACTAAATGCTCCAATTTTATTTAGTGGTAAACGACTATAAACTTGATCCCCAACCGCAAAATTTTTAACTTCAGATCCTACTTCAACGATTTTTCCGACAACTTCATTCCCAAGTGTTAAAGGCATCCGATAATTTTGAATTAACTTTACACTACCATTAATATTCATGATATCCAAAGGATTAACTGCTGCATATAAAGGAGCGATCATAACCTCATCTGGTTGTAAGCTAGGGCGATCAATTTCATTAATTTCAACTTTTATTTCTGAACTATTTTTCTTTATTTGTGCCGCTTTCATATTTAATCCTCTATAGTTTTCCATGGCAATGTATCAATAATATCTTCAACGATCTTAGTTAATATTTCTGATTTTGTGTCTAATTTGATTGATACGCGAATTCCGATTAATGCTAATTGCAATCGATTAGCTAATGTTTCAAGTGAAATAGATGGCATTAATTCATAAGTAGCCTTTTTTAAAATTTTCAATATTAAGTTTGTCTCTTGTTGCATATAATCATTAATAATTGCATTAACATCTGGATCAACCTGTGCTAACTCAGTTGCTGAATTAACGATTAAACATCCTTTTGGTTGTTGTTCATCATGGGTTTTTAGAAAAAATGAAAACACTTCATTTAATTTAGTTCTTAGATCCTTTGAATCAGTTACCACATCAATAAATTGTTCTTCTAGATATTGGTGATAATACTCCAAGACACGCAAGAAAAGACTGTGTTTATCACCAAATGTAGCATAGATACTTCCTCGATTAATCTGCATCACATCTACTAATTCTTGCATCGATGTATTAGTATAACCTTGCTCCCAGAATAAGTTCATAGCTTTTGTTAGCACATCATATTGATTAAATTCTTTTACTCGACTCATCATGTCCTCTTTCTGGAATGTTCGTTCAATTATAAATCAGACTCTCTAAATCGTCAATTTTTAATGCCTCATAATTTATATTATTTCATTTAACCGTTTAAAAATACACCTATAAACATGCTTAAACGCTTGTTAAAAGATGTATAAGATTTGATATTAAATAAATATTATTCTTTTAATATGACTTTTATTTATCGTGTTGGTTATGCCAGTCTTTTATTTGAATTAATCTATCTTTAAAACGTCCTTCTCTTCCCTTATTTGTAGGAATATAGTATTCATGACCTTCTAAAGAATCTGGCATAGTTTTCATAGTTGTTAATTTATCTTTAGCATAGTGTGCTAATTCGTAACCTTTACCATATCCTAAATCCTTCATAAATTTAGTTGGCGCATTTCTGATTTGTAATGGAACTGGTTCGTTTTTAGTTTGTTTAACATCTTTTGTTGCGGATAAACGGGCCTTATAAACTGCATTTGACTTTGGTGCCAATGATAAATAAGTAACTGCTTCAACTAAATGAACATCACACTCTGGCATCCCAATAAATTGACAAGCTTGAAAAACATTTACAGCAATGTTCAACGCATTAGTATCTGCTAAACCAATGTCCTCGCTTGCAAATCTCAATAAGCGCCTCGCGATATAGATTGGATCCTCACCACCTTCAAGCATTCTTGATAACCAGTATATTGCAGCATCAACATCACTATTACGCATTGATTTATGTAGGGCTGAAATAATATTATAATGTTCTTCCCCATTTTTATCATAAAGTACAAACTTTTTAGTAATTAATTGGCTTAAATTGTCCATGCTAATAGTAATAACGTTTTCATTTTTATCACCATTCAGCACTGCCATCTCTAACGTATTTAAGGCCATCCTAGCATCACCATCAGAAAAATTAGCAATTGTTCTCATTTCATCTTCGCCAATTTTAATTACCTGTTCCCCATAACCATTGGGGTTAACAACTGCATTTTTAATTAGTACTACAATATCCTCTTGTTGTAACTCTTTCAGAATAAATACTTTACAACGTGATAGTAAGGCTGAATTGATTTCAAAAGATGGATTTTCCGTTGTTGCTCCAATTAAGGTAATGCTACCACGTTCAACATATGGTAGAAAAGCATCTTGCTGAGCCTTATTGAATCTATGAATTTCATCCACAAAAATCATGGTTTTTTGTCCTATTTCTCGATCTAATTCAGCCTGTTTCATAATCTTTTTAATATTGCTAATGCTACTATCTACTGCACTAAATCTCAAAAAATTAGATTGTGTTTTTAGAGCTATAATTTCAGCTAATGTTGTTTTTCCAACTCCTGGTGGGCCCCAGAATATCATTGATGAAACCTGATCATTTTCGATGATTTCACGTAAAATTTTATCAGTCCCTAACAAATGACCTTGACCCACAAAATCGTCCAGGTTACGTGGGCGAACTCTATTGGCCAAAGGCATATTTTCAAATTGATTAGCAAAAAGCGACCCTTGTTGCATGAATAAAATACCTCCTTTAGATAAAATCGTTATATACTAAATGATATTCTGTAACGTATGGTTACAGTCAAATGAGAGGACTTTATTAATATGTTAAAAATCAGTGAAATGGCCAAATTAGCTAACACTACCCGCCGCACCCTCATTTTTTATGACCAAATCAATATTTTCAAACCTGCACAAATTAGCAACGCTGGATACCGTTATTATGATTATAATCAACTATATGATCTTTTATTTATTTTAGGACTTCGTAGTTTAAACATATCTCTTGATGAAATAAAATTAATTAGGTCAGATTCACCAGCATCTACCACCTCTCAATTATTAAATACCCAAATAAAAATAGACGATAAGATTACCGAACTTTTACGCATTAAAAAAGTTATTCGTAATAGAATTAACATTAAAAATTCAATTAATGTGAATGAATTATATCAGCCCTTAATAGCTACTAGAGTCACCCATGTATTTTGATGTTCTCGTCAATCCGTTGACTGTACTGAAGAAGAAGTTGCCCAACTATTTTCAGAATTCTACAAGCAACTTGATTATTTAACAGTTATGGATACTAAACATTTGGGATTATTAACTAATCTATCGCTTGATAATCCCACTGGATACATGGATGCTTCATTTCTAATTCTCAAAGAATCATCTAATGATGATAATAAAGTTTTGATGCCATTAATAGAAAAAGAAGCTGGTCAATATGCTAGCATTTTAGTAGAAAATACTACTGATGGTATTAATCTAGGTTTAAATAAATTAAAGCTATTCTGTCAAAATAAAAAAATTCAAACTGACGATCATTTATGGCAAATTAATTCAGATGATACTTTGATTGAAAATGGGGCTTCTAAATATGGTTGGCTAGAATTTCGTACTATTAGCAATACAGAAAAAAATTAAATAAAAAATAGGACTATAAATTTATAGTCCTACTTTATTAATTATTTACGCTTTTTTTCTAATAAATATAATAGTGATAGCATACTAGTTAATACAATTGAAACTACTACACCCATCGTCAACTTATTATTTGCTTCTGTCTGTGGTAAGTTTACACCTTGCATAACTTTATCTAGATCTGCCCCCGTTTTGGCGTTATTAATTCGATTAGTATAGTCTTGCTTCTGGTCCTTATCAAGATTATTCAARTCRTTTATCTCTTCAATCGCATTCTTCTTGTCGTCAGCTAGCTTATCTGCCGCTGCCTTCTCATCTGCAGCYTTCGCTGCATCTACGATCTTTGTGATTTCATCGGCTGCCTTAGCCCCATTTACTTGATCTATATAGTCTTGCTTCTGGTCCTTATCAAGATTATTCAAGTCGTTTATCTCTTCAATCGCATTCTTCTTGTCGTCAGCTAGCTTATCTGCCGCTGCCTTCTCATCTGCAGCCTTCGCTGCATCTACGATCTTTGTGATTTCATCGGCTGTCTTAGCCCCATTTACTTGATCTATATAGTCTTGCTTCTGGTCCTTATCAAGATTATTCAAGTCGTTTATCTCTTCAATCGCATTCTTCTTGTCGTCAGCTAGCTTATCTGCCGCTGCCTTCTCATCTGCAGCCTTCGCTGCATCTACGATCTTTGTGATTTCATCGGCTGTCTTAGCCCCATTTACTTGATCTATATAGTCTTGCTTCTGGTCCTTATCAAGATTATTCAAGTCGTTTATCTCTTCAATCGCATTCTTCTTGTCGTCAGCTAGCTTATCTGCCGCTGCCTTCTCATCTGCAGCCTTCGCTGCATCTACGATCTTTGTGATTTCATCGGCTGTCTTAGCCCCATTTACTTGATCTATATAGTCTTGCTTCTGGTCCTTATCAAGATTATTCAAGTCGTTTATCTCTTCAATCGCATTCTTCTTGTCGTCAGCTAGCTTATCTGCCGCTGCCTTCTCATCTGCAGCCTTCGCTGCATCTACGATCTTTGTGATTTCATCGGCTGTCTTAGCCCCATTTACTTGATCTATATAGTCTTGCTTCTGGTCCTTATCAAGATTATTCAAGTCGTTTATCTCTTCAATCGCATTCTTCTTGTCGTCAGCTAGCTTATCTGCCGCTGCCTTCTCATCTGCAGCCTTCGCTGCATCTACGATCTTTGTGATTTCATCCGCTGTCTTGGCACTATTAACTTGATCGATATATCCTTGCTTTGTCTCGTCATCCAAGTTTGGCAATGCCGTAATCTTTTCTATCGCGTCTTTCTTTTCTGCTGTTAAGTCATCGACTTCTTGGTCGGCATTTCGCGCCTTTTCTAGAATATCGTTTACTTCACCTACTGTTTTGGCTCCATTTACTTGATCAACATATCCTTGCTTTTCTTCTGCAGTAAGATTATTCATATCATTAATTTCTGTTACTGCATTTGTTTTCGCGTCATCCAAGATCTTCTTATCTGCAGCTGTCGCTGCGTCCACGATCCCTGTAATTTCATCCGCTGTCTTGGCACTATTAACTTGATCGATATATCCTTGCTTTGTTTCGTCATCCAAGTTTGGCAACGCTGTGATCTTTTCTATCGCATCTTGCTTTTCTGATGTTAAGTCATCGACTTGTTCTTTTCCAATAAAGACATTACTTGATCCTGAACTATTTGTGAAAAGATCAACCGTAATAAAATTTGGATTCGCCATCGTTCCAACGAACTTTTCAGTATTCACCTTACCATTATCCAAATTATCAGCTGTTTTAATTGTTACTGGCATCACCACAGTAGTGGATCCAAATAATGATATATTAGCTATTTGATTAAATAAATCACCACCAGACTTCAAACCAGTCTTTGAAACTTCTAAGGCATCTATTGCTAATTTCTTCGGTACAGCTAAGGCCGTATTAGCCAAGCCGGAACTAAGTCCTCCAGTAAATGTCGTATTATTAACAGCCGTCTCCAACTGACTCAATGCAGTTACTAAATTATTAGCAATAATTTCACTACTACCGGTCCCAATATCAGCTGATAAATATGTTCCATTATCTTGAATTGAGGTATTATAACTACCCGTTGTGGAATTCAAAGCTGTTTCAACTGCATCTAAAGCATTATTAACACCAGTCAAATCAGCATGTACTCCTGGATACAATCCTTGTAATCGATTAACTTCATTTACCAATGTATGAATTAAATCCAAATTTGTTTTTAACAAAGCAAATTTATCCAGAGGGACAGTTATATTAGTTGTAACTTGAGCTGGCCCATTGGCAACAACTTTCCCTTGTAATTCAGTAGGAATCCCCAAAACCGCATATTTTTTATTATCACCTAATAGTGAAACATCAACGGCACTTCCCCCGCTGATTGTGAAATTAACATTATTATCTTGTGAGGGATCCAACCCACTTTGCGCACTCGTTCCGCTATTATTACTTGTATTAATATCAGAAAACAATTCACCATGGACAACTGCAGCCTCAATAGAATGACTAATATTATTATTAAAGCCCAAAATATCATTAATTGGACCTACTGCCCCACTAGATCCAATGATCGCTCCTATCATTAAAGAAGCTACCCACATTTTTTTAGATTTATATAGTTTTTTTCTAGTAATCCGATTTTCACCTACTACTAAATTTTCGAGAGTCTTTTTCATAATTTATTTACCTCCAAGTTAGGAACATCCGTTAGTTGTATAGTCATTTATTTATAGATGTGAAAGCTTTTAGTATCAATTAATCCGAGATTTACCTATATTTTAACATATAAATTAAATTTTTTTAATCTTATTTAAATCCACAAGCAATACTTTTTTAATAAAACATCATATATCCTTATCAAACCGGCTTTTTATCCTTTTTTGTTTATTGTAAATAAAAAACGAAATGAAAATAAATATTTTCATTTCGTCATAATTTTTTAATGAAATTTATTTAAAATATTCAAAATCTCAATACTGTTTTTTTGCATTGCATAATCTGCTGCAGTCCGCCCTGAATTATCCGTAATTGACTGGTCTGCACCATGCTGTAATAATATGCGTGTAATATCTTGATATATTTGATTATTTTCTCGAAGCCCCACAACCTCAATTAAAGCAGTATATCCAAAATTATTTTGATAATTTATATTTTCTTGTCCATAATCTAAAAGTAATTTAACGTTATCAATATGTCCCTTTTCTGCTGCCGGAATTAAAGCATTGCCACCATAACGATTATGCTTACTTAAATCTGGTTGCGAATTTTTTAACATCTCTCGTAAAATTTCCGTTCTTCCCTCAGCCCCAGCATATAAATAGGGACTGTCTTTCATATCATTTTGAAGGTTAATATCAGCACCTTTATTAATTAATACTTTAGCAATTTGGACATCATTATTATGAACAGCTAAATTTAATGGGGTATTTCGGTTGGAATCTAATTCATCAATTTTATAATATGGTGTATTCACAATTAAATTAACTTTTTTTAAATTATGTTGATTCACAGCTAAGATTAAATCTCCTGTTCTATACTCATTTCTTTGACGACTTGATTTATTATCAATTTTAGAAACTTTAGTTGAACTTTCATTATCCTTACTAATTGTCACTTCTTTTAACTGAAAAAAAGTATATATTACGCCACTTAATAAAAAAACACCTAAAACCACTAAAAACACCTTTTTATTCATATTATGTATCCCTTGTTATTTAATTTATTACGTATACAAAAGATATTTAATTTTTTTCATTAATATCAATTCAAAAAAATTAAATCCATCTTTATGTTAGCAATGAGTATAATATTAATTATAAAGATATGGGGAGGATTTAAAATGTGCACTAGTATCAAAATGCAGGCTAAAGACGGTAGTTTAATCTTTGCTCGGACAATGGACTGGCATCCATTCAATCCCCAAGTTTTAACCATTCCCAAAAAATATCAATGGGTTAGTACTACTGACACTAGCAAAATTTTAATAAATAAATTTAAAGTCATGGGCGTTGGACATGATATTCCTAATATTCATGTTGATATTTCAGATGGCATTAATGAACACGGATTAGCTGTCCAAAAGTTAACTTCTAATCAACAATTTAATAATGATAAAAATATTTTTAAAAATGACCGAATTTATCTAGCTCCTTTTGAAGTAGTTACTTGGATCTTAGGTAACTGTACATCAGTAAATGATGTTATAGATAAAATAAAGAACATTCAAGTCATTCCTGATATAGATAAAGATCACGCTATTCTAGGTCAAAACCTTCACTACGCCTTAACTGATCCAACTGGAAAATTAATTAATCTTGAAACAATAGGCGCTCAGTTAAGAGTTGTCAAAAATCCAATTGGCGTTGTGACAAATTCACCCAATTTGCAACGAGAAATAGCTAAATTAGATCAATTTTTGGATTTTTCAAAACCTGCAACTCATTTAAATGCCATAGCCAGTGATGATTTTAATGGAAAACATACCATGCCTGGCGGATTTAATCCTTCCGCACGTTTTATTCGGGCCACTATTTTAAAAGAACACGCAATTACTCCTGAAAATCGTGATGAAAATATTATTGAAACATGGCATATTTTAGACAGTGTTAACGTCCCAAAAAGTCATAATCGTTCTGATACATACACGATTTATCAAAGTGCGGTTGATCTAACTTCTCACCGTCTTTATTTTCAAAAATATGATGATTTATCTATTTCAATTTATGACTTTAACTAAATAATAAGCATCTAATCAATAAGATAATATTTTTGTCAGTTATAATTAACATTTTCTACTTAAAAAATAATCCAGACGGATCAATAAAATTCATCAGAGAGGCTAACTTGATTTCTAATTAATGATAAAATTATGCAAGAACATTTATATAAAGAGGATCACTATATGGCAGAACATACTAAAGCATTTTATAAAGCACATAAGAATGACCCTAAATGGGCCCCAGAATATAAAAAATTTCGTCAAAAGCAGATGGACACTTTTGCTTCACGTCTTCTCGTCTCTTTAGTCGTATTGGACTTGATTTTAGCTGTAATAAGCATCATTAAGTAAAAAGAATTAATTAATTTTGAAAGCATCGACATCAATGTTGATGCTTTTTATATGAAAAAAACCGTAAGCATTGAACTGCTTACGGCATTATCATCTTATTAAGACTTAATTTAAATAACTAAACTAATGTATCATAAATTTCATCACTAACTGGTTCCAGCCATTCTGGTGTTCCAGTAGTAATCGCAATATGTTCAAACCAGCTATCTTTTTTAGCACCGTGCCAATGCTTAATTCCATCAGCTGTAACAATTCGATCACCCTTCTTCAAAGATACTGCCGGCTTACCTTCTTCTTGATACCAACCTTCACCAGCCGTTACCAATAAAATTTGATATCCATCATGATGAATATGCCAATTATTTCGTGAACTTGGTTCAAATGCAACGACACCAACACCTAAGTCCCCTGTGGGAGCTTGAATTAAGTTAGTTAAAAATGTGTCCCCAACAAAATATTCCCCATACGGATTTGGTTGTCCAGCTTCAAAAATAGTTCCATCTTTAATTTCATTATTTTTAATCATCTTATTTTTCCTCCTGATAAACTTCTTGAGCAACCTTAAAAGCTGACCACGCTTTAGGCCATCCAACATAAAATGCCAATTGTGTAATTACTTCAGAAATTTCATCTTTTGTAATTCCATTTGCTTTTCCTTTTTGCATATGAAAACTCAATTGTTCAAAGGCTCCCGTTGAAATTAAAGCTGTAATAGTAATTAAACTTCGATCTCGCCCAGCAAATTGTTCTTCACGTGACCATACTTGACCAAATAGAACATCATCATTTAATTCGGCAAATTTAGGCGCAAATTCACCTAAAGCATCATGTCCCGCAGTTACTTTTTCACTCATTTTTATTCCTCCATTACTTTTTCTATTCATTAGAATTAATTTAGCTCATTATCTATAATAAATAAACTTTTTTGTATCTAAATTAATCCACTAACTTAACGCGAAAAGTTGCATTTTGTGGTCCTTTTGCAATCATTGGCAAAAGATAACGACTATCCGCATATTTTAAACGATAACCTTCATCGATTTTATGGATTAATTTTTTATTTTGTTCTATTGCAATGTATTCAAATTCAGCTTGATATTTTTCCCCGCCAATTTGTACAATACCTTCTTTTTGTTGACGTGCAGATTTAAACCATCTGGAGTTTTCTCCATTCCAAGCTCGAATATAAAGGTTATCATCTGCCACTACAAACCAAATCCACGTTAATTTACCAGTCGTTTTACCGTCTTCATAATACGGAGCAACATGTAAATCATCAAGTTGCATAAATTTATCAACCTGTTGTTGCGTTAATGCCATAAAGCTAACCTCCCTCGCTCTATTTTTAGTCTAACGCATTCATATAATCATTACCAATGATTAGTTTTTATAGTAAACTATTCCTAGAGGTTATAATCAATTATGGAAATTAGAGTCCTGAAATATTTTTTAGAAGTAGCCAATTTAGGTACTATAACTGCTGCAGCAAATAAATTAAATATAACGCAACCTGCGCTTTCAAAACAAATTAAGGTCCTAGAAAATGATTTAGGCGTTAAATTACTTGATCGTGAAAAAAAGCCTTTACGTCTTACTAATGAAGGAATTTATTTAGCTAAACAAGCTGAAACTATTTTAAACTTAACCGAAAAAACAATTTTAAATATAAAGAGTAATGATGTCATTACCGGAGAAATTACTATTGGGGCCGCTGAGACTCCGTTGTTTTCAATTATAATTGCGGCTATAAATACCATGCAGAATGTATATCCCAACGTTACCATTAATCTAGTCTCAGGAAGTTTAAATGATTTACTAGATAGATTAAATCATGGATTACTTGATTTTCTATTTGCGCTCGATTTTAATGTAAAAGGTCAATATGATTTTATTGATTTACCTCAAAAAATTAGGCGGGGAGCTTATTTGAATCTAGATCATCCAGAATCAAATCAAATTAGTATGCCCCCTAATAAATTATTACAATATCCATTAATTATTTCCAGAAATCCAATCTGGAAAGATTATCTAGGAGCACTTACTAATAAAACGATCAATGAACTAAACATTAAAATGACCTTTAATTTGATCGGTAATGCTATTCTATACCCTAAATTAAATTCTAATGTTATGCTAATTGGCATTGAAGGATTAATTGAAAGCCCCGAAATAAAATTTATCCCCCTTGATGAAAAAACTACATCAACTGGAACTATCATTTGGAATCACACACCCTTTTTATCTGCATTACATGAAGAATTTATATATTATTTAAACCGACAAATTGATGATTTAAAATAATGTTTATTCTTTACAATGTTTCACATGAAACATTTATCTCAACACTACTATCCCTAATTTTAAAATAAATATATCTTTCATATTAAAGGAGCTTATTCATGCCTGAAAGCATTAATTTACTCGTAACACTTGATGAAAATTATCTACCCCATCTAAAAGTAATGTTGTTTTCATTACATCAAAATAATTTAGAACAACTTTTTGATCTATGGCTCCTGCACGAAAAGATTCCTGATCAAAAATTAATTGAACTAGAAATACTACTTAAAAAATTAAATATCAACCTACATTCCATTAAAATTACAGATCAACTCTTTGCAAACGCGCCAACTGTTGAACGTTATCCTCGAGAGATGTATTTTCGTCTTGCCTGTGGTATTTTGTTACCAGATAATGTTAAACGTGTCATTTATCTGGATCCTGATATCCTAGTAATTAATTCCATCAAGCCGCTATGGGAACTAGATCTAGAAGGAAATGTTTTTGCTGCTTCGGTCCACGCAGGTTTAACTAATATTTCAAAAGGCATCAATAATATTCGTTTACAAACAACTAACAATTATTTTAATTCTGGGGTCCTTTTGATTGATGTTGCTAAAGCTCGTGAAGTCGTTAAATTAGATGATATTTATCGCACCATTCAAAAATATGGTGACTATCTATTACTTCCAGATCAAGATGTAATGAATCATCTTTATAGTCATGTAACACTCGAAATTAGTGAAGAAATATGGAATTATGATACTCGTCGCTCTAATATCTATTTCACACGTAATATCAAAAACTTCAATATGCAATGGGTTGCTCAAAATACGGTTATTTTACATTTTTGTGGCAAGCCAAAGCCATGGACCGGGAAAAATAATACCCGTTTTGGTTTAATTTATTCTCATTACCAACAACTTCTCAATCAACTTGAATTAAATTAATAAGCTAAAAATAACGATCAACGGTTATTTTTCCTCCAAATGCTTTATACGCATTTTTCTTGAAAATAATTTATTAATTTAAAATAAACAATGATTACGTTTAACCTAAATTAGACTTATTTAATGATCTTTATCCGACTTATAAGCTTTAAAACATAACCCTCTCTTTATAATTTAAAAATTAATCAGTATAATAAGCATAAATACATTCAAGAAGGTGGAGATAAACAAAAATGGCAGAGACATACGCAGTGGTCGGACTGGGACGTTTTGGTAGTTCATTATTAGAATCACTAATCAGCGATGGTCAAGAAGTCTTAGCAATCGATAATAATACTGAAATGATTCAAAATTATATGGGATTAGCTACGCATGCTGTTATTGCTGATGCTCAGGATGAAGAATCTCTCCGTGAATTAGACTTAGCTTCTTTTGATCATGTTATTGTAGCCATTGGTCATAATCAACAAGCTTCAATTTTAGCAACCATTATTTTAAAAGATATTGGATGTAAGCATGTTATTGCTAAAGCAGAAAATAATCTACATGCCCGCGTCCTTAATAAGGTTGGTGCTGATGAGGTAGTTCGTCCTGAACATGAAATGGCTCAACAAGTAGCCAATCGCTTAGTATCACCTAACTTATTGAATTACATTTCTTTGAGCGATGATTATTCAATTGGGGAAATTAAAATCACTAATTTTTCATTCATTAATCAATCCTTAGCTGATTTAGATATTCGATCTAAGTATGGATTAAATGTCATTGCAGTTAAAGCCCATGATCAACTATCAGTTTCACCCGAAGCCGATTATGTCTTAAATATTGGTGATGTTTTAACGGTTATTGGAACCAGTGAAGACGTTCAAAAATTCGATCGATTAGTTTCTGGAATCAAACAATAATTTTAATCACCCCCGGCATTACTTGACGCTTCTAAATAGGATCGCTATAATAATCTAATTAATATCAATCTTATGAAGAAATTATTAAAGATATCAGCGTATTGTTTTAGCGAACTTGTGGGTGGTGTAAACAAGTACATACCGATATTTAAGGAAAATAATGGAGTAAGATTGTAACAAGTAAATCAATTAAGTTGCTTAAATCAAGTCTATTGATTTAAGAAATAGGGTGGAACCGCGTTTTTAAGATTGATCCAATAACGTCCCTATGTCAAAAATATTTTTGGCAAAGGGTTTTTTTTATGCCCCTTTGTTTCATATGAAAAAGGAGTAAATATGTCTGAACAACGTGAATTAACACGAGCACTTTCAGCTCGTCATGTCCAAATGATCGCTCTAGGTGGGTCAATTGGGACAGGCCTTTTTTTAGGATCAGGAACTGCAATCCATTCAGCTGGACCGGCCCTAATTCTAGCTTACCTAGTTACCGGAATTTTTGCCTTTTTAATGATGCGTGCCGTCGGTGAACTTCTTTTATCAAATTTAAAAATTCGTTCATTTATTGATTTTGCAAAAATATATCTTGGAACAAAATGGGAATTTGCTATTGGTTGGGCCTATTGGTTAGCTTGGGCTAGCTTAGCTATGGCCGACCTTACCGCCACTGGTATTTATATACGTTACTGGCTACCCAATGTCCCGCAATGGTTAACGCCACTTATTGTAGTCTTAGTGGCACTCAATTTAACAACCGTCAAACTATTCGGTGAAATGGAGGCTCTGTTTGCATCAATTAAAATCATTGCAATCTTAGCTTTGATTGCAAGTGGTTTAATCATGATTATGACTGGTTTTCATCAAGGTAACAATGTGGCTTCTTTTCAAAATTTAATTAGCCATGGTGGTTTCTTCCCAAAAGGCCTTAAAGGTTTTATTCTAGCTTTCCCAATGGTTATCTTCTCTTTTACCGGCATTGAAATGATTGGTTTAACCGCTGGTGAAACAAAAAATCCTAAAATTGATATTCCTCGTGCGATTAATGCTGTCCCTATTAGAATTGCACTTTTCTATATCGGTGCCATTACTATTATCATGGCAATTTTTCCATGGAATCAAATTACAACAACTCAATCCCCATTTGTGCAAGTTTTTGCCCGCTCTGGGATTAATTTTGCTGCTGGAATTATTAATTTTGTCGTTTTAACCGCCGCACTATCAGCCGCTAATTCAGCCATTTTTTCAACATCACGAACCCTCTACGTATTAGCAAAAAATCGTTTAGCCCCTCATTCTTTAGCACACTTATCAAAAAACAATGTACCGATTACCGGAATGCTTGCTTCAGCCATTATTTTCCTAATTGTCGTTTTACTTAATTATTTTTTCCCCAGTCAGGCTTTTAATTTGATTACTGGTGTTGCTAATACTTCATTCATCTTTGTTTGGATACTTATTTTAATCACTCATTTGAAATATCGTAAGACAAACGCTCAATTAAATTCTTTCAAGATGCCTTGGTTTCCATATACAGACTACCTCACGATTATTTTTTACATATTTATTCTAATAATTTTAATTATTAATCCTTCAACTACATTATCAGTGATACTAACTTTTGTTTTCTTTGCTATCATGCTCGGTGGATATCAAATCTTAGAACGTCGAAATAATAATTCGAGCTTTTAATTTATAAACTATGCTTTTAAACTTTCTTTTTATTAATTATTTATAATATTTACTAGCCTATCTGATTGCTTAGTTCTATCAAGCCCATAAATTGTGCTACAATAACAAAAAACAGTTAAGAAATGGGGAGTTTATTCATGAAAACTTTTAAATCGATTATAACATCATGGGTTTTACCAATTTTAATCGGTTTGGCATTGGCCTTAATCATCCGGCAATTTTGGTTTACGATTGTTCGTGTTGATGGGACTTCAATGGAACCTAACTTAGTTAATAATGAACGGGTCCTAGTTTTACGCCCATCAGAAATTAAACGTGGTAGTGTCGTAGTTTTCAATGCTCAAGGCGTTGATCCAGCTGTCCAAAATAAACTTGATTATGTTAAACGTGTTGTTGGATTACCTGGAGACACGGTTTCTGCTAAAGATGGTAATCTCTATGTTAATGATAAAAAAGTTGATCAATCTTACCTTCCCAAATCTGAACGTGAAGCAACAAATAGTGTAAACAATGTAGGAAATTGGGATAATTTATCTGAATTAGGTCAACATATGAACTGGGTTAAAGATAGTCAAACAATTACTGTTCCAAAAGGAAAATATTTTGTTCTAGGTGACCATCGTTCAGTTTCAAATGATTCTCGTTATTGGGGATTTGTTCCCAAAGATAAAATGTTTGGAGTCGTTAAAGTTGGTTTCTGGACCAAGACTGACCCAAAAGATGCAATTAACCAACAATATTTACATTTCTTTGATACCAAATAAATCAAAAAAACGCATCGTTTAGGAATTAATCCTAAAACGATGCGTTTTTTATTAAAATTAGCAAAAGCATCAATATTACTTAAGCATGAATTAGTTGCGTTTCTTTGACCGCTTAGCTTTATTAATTGCTCGTTCGCGGTCCTTAATAGCTTTCTTCTTAGCTTCACGTTCGCGACGAATCTTGAATGGATTTTGAATTGTCCAAGTTTGGATCGCTTGGAATGCATTTGAAACAACCCAATAAAGAGACAAAGCTGATGGAACGTTAATCGCAAATAAGAAAATCATAACTGGCATGGCATATGTCATTGTCGATGTCATTGAATTTCTCTCAGGCTGACCCAACATCACCAAATATGATGATACAAAGGTAAATACGGCTGCCAACAAAGGAATAATATAAGTTGGATCATGTTGTCCCAATTGGACCCATAAGAAGGTTCCAGTTTGTAATTCTTTTGTATTGAAAATAGCCTGATACAATGCAATCAAAATTGGCATTTGAACAATTAATGGGATTAATGAAGTAAAGGGACTAACACCCGCTTCTTTGTACAAAGCTGTGGTTTCCGCTTGCATTTTCTGCATTTGATCCGTATCACGTTTATTAGGGTACTTTTCTTGTAACTTCTTAATGGCTGGTGCAATTTCTTGCATCTTAACCATTGAACTAGTTTGGTGTACCATCAAAGGTAAAATCAAGATTCGAATTAATAATGTAAAAATAATAATTCCAAATCCATAACTATTTCCAAACCAACTTGATACACCCATAATTGAACGAGCAAAGTTACCAATAATGGTACCCTTCCAGAATCCATGACCAATTGCTGGACCTTGGTACATCAATGCAGCTATTACCATAATGATAAGGGCAACTAATGCTGCAAGTACTGACTTTTTATAATTCATTAAAAAAGATTTGATTTTTGACAAATTCATCTTGTTCTCCATTATTAATCTTTAGTATCGGTTTCAGCAACAGGCACTTCTGTAAATAGATCTGCTAATTTAAACACATGGACAATATTATGCTTAATTACATCCATTGGTTGATCATGCGCAGATGGTCGAGCAATCACTAAGATATCAACATCAGTTTTTAATTGGGGTTTTAATTCCAAAACACTTTGACGAATTCGGCGTTTAACCCAAACTCTTTCATGACCACGTAAACCAACTTTTTTTGAAATCGAAATTCCTAGTCGCAAATGTTTTTGAGCTGGCTTTTCCATAACATAGACAATAAACATCTTATTAGCAACTGAATTATGCTGTTCAAAGACGGCTTGAAAGTCCTTTTCTGTTTTAACGCGAAAACTCTTGCGCATGTTGTTCTCCTTAATTTCAAAATGATTTAATTTCTCGATCGAATTGGTGTTTCATCGATCCAAATAAATTTTTTCTTTTTTTAAATAAAAAAACACGGGTGATCCCAGCCAAATAGCCGGAATCACCCGTGTTAGTTATTATCAGTTTCCTAATAAAGGCGCTGCCGAATTAGGCTGACAATACCTTGCGGCCCTTTTGGCGGCGACGTGCAAGCACTTTGCGCCCGTTACTTGTGCTCATGCGCTTGCGGAAGCCGTGCACGCGTTCGCGGTGACGCTTCTTTGGTTGATATGTGCGCTTCATGTGATTACACCTCCCATTCGTAGTTAGATTTTTTCTGCTTTTTTCAATATCAAAAACAATTCAAGGATTATAATACCATTTCTATAAAAGTAAGGCAAGCTCAAAACCTTCGTTGTAATTTAAATTAATTTAATTGAAAAATATAGTTATCCAAAATGTAACTTTCCGTTATGTTCATAAAAAAATAAAAATAACAGAGAGTTATGCAGTTTTCCACAAAATCCACAGTTTTTCCACAATATTAACAGGGTGTTTACAGGCGTTCCTATTGTTCCTGTGGAAATGTGGAAAACTCTGTTGATAACCTGCCATGCCCACATAACTTTTACACAAATGGCTCTGTATAACACTTTATTTTTATACTTTTTTCACATCATGTAACTTTTTGTTAATAATTTTTTAAACAACCCTGTGTATTCTTGGATAACTTTTTCAACAAACTGTTAATATCTCAATGTGTTATTTTATTCGTCAAAATTTTTATTTCGCTCAATTTTAACCTGTGGAAAACTACGCTAAATCCTGCTACAATAACATATGTTTTGAGCGAAACGATTTCGATTATTTCGCATTTTTTATTTAAAAGATAAATTTTTAAAAATACTTAATACTTATACTAAGGAGGAGCACATAATGGACCACACTCAACTCTGGGATGCGATTAAAACTGAACTACGAAAAAGTATCGGCCCGGGGATGTCTTTTGATAATTTTGTTGAGGGTCTGACGCCGATTCGATTAATTCAAACTCCCAATAACTCCGACCAGCTATACCTTTCAACGACACACAAAAACGTCGCAAATGAATGGAAACCAAATGGTCAATATTATAATCAATTCCTCAGTGCTTCAATCCAAGTCACCGTGGACTTACTTGGCAATCCAACCTTAATTTTACCGGTTGTCAGCTACATTGAAGTCAAAGCTGAAAAAATAGTCCCCACCCAATCCACTACAGCCGAACAACTTGATCTAAATCTTTCTGATAATATAGGGTTAAATTCAACTGAATCACGGCTAAACCCTAAATATCGATTTGATAGTTTTATTGCTTCAACGCCCAATCGTGAAGCTAAATCAGTTGCTGAAGCAGTTGCTGAACACCCTGGTCAAGAGTGGAATCCCCTTCTTTTATATGGAAATTCTGGTCTAGGCAAAACTCATTTAATGCAAGCAATTGGAAATGATCTTCTAATAAGAAACCCTAAAGCAAGCGTTAAATTCATTACAACAGATGATTTTATGAATGATTGGACCGACGCTTTACGATTTAATAAAACCAACGAATTCAAAAAAGAATATCGTAATGTCGACCTACTACTTGTTGACGATATTCAATTATTGGCTGATAAAGAAAACGTTCAAGAAGAATTTTTCAATACTTTTAATGCCATTACACGTGATGGTCACCAGATCGTTTTGACATCTGACAAATTACCAAAAGACATTAAAGGAATCGAAGAACGTCTTGTTTCACGCTTTGCGATGGGATATTCAGCCAATTTGACACAACCAGATCCAGAGACAAAAATTGCAATTCTAAAAAATAAAGCTGAAGAATCTAGTATTGAAATTTCATATGATGTTCTTTCTGAGATTGCCAATGCCGTTAACACCAACGTCCGTGATTTAGAAGGTGTTTTCAAAAAAGTAGTTGCTAAAATTAAAATTAGTAATTCTGAAGTAACAGTTGACGCCATCCGTGAAATTTTGAAAGATCTTAATTTTGAACGTTCAAACATAATAACAATCCCATTAATTCAAGAAGCGGTTGCCCATTACTTTGATTTAAATATCAGCGATTTAACTGGAAAAAGTCGTGTGAAAGAAATTGTTATTCCTCGTCAAATTGCTATGTATCTTTCTCGCGAGATTACCCAAGAATCATTACCAGCCATTGGCCGAGCCTTTGGTGGTAAAGATCATACAACTGTTATGCATTCAACTAATAAAATTGAAGAAAATATGCTAGATGATGCTAAACTGGAACAACAAGTACAAGAAATTAGAGCCTTAGTTCAACACTAGCCTGTGGAAAACTAAAAAGTTATTATTAATTTATCCACAGATTTTTAAACATGCTTTAACTCTAGATATTACTTTAGTTATTATACTTTTACACAGTTTCCACAGGGCCTACTACTACTACTACCTCTAATTAATATTAATTAATCATTAAAAATAACAGCGCCTTACCCATATTAATCCCACAAAAGGAGTTTTTACGTTATGCAATTTTCAATTAACCGCCAAATTTTAATTAAAGCCCTAAA
This sequence comes from Weissella koreensis KCTC 3621, assembly GCF_000277645.1. The sequence goes on from NZ_AKGG01000017.1 coordinate 46,947, forward strand.
TAATGTAAATCGAGCTATTTCAGCTAGAACTGCAATGCCCATTCTTGCCAACATTAAATTAGTTTTAACCGAAGAAGGATTGACTTTGACGGGTTCAGATACAGATATATCAATTGAAACCACGATTCCCAAAAATGATGATCAAGCTCAATTAAAAATTGATTCAATTGGTGGAATTACATTACCAGCTACTTTTTTCACAAATATTGTGAAAAGAATGCCCGGAGAAGAAATAAAATTAGCTAATATTGACGTTTTTCAAGCTAAAATTAGTTCTGGCTCAGCTGAATATGATATCCATGGTCAAGATGTCAATAGTTATCCTCATCTTCCAGAAGTTGATATTAAGAATCAATTAACATTACCTGCTGAAACTTTGATTGAAGTTATTCGTCAAACAGTTATTGCAGTTTCAAAACAATTAAGTCAACCAATTTTAACTGGAGTTCATTTTATTTTGGGTGGTGGTAATTTAACTGCAGTTGCAACTGATCGCCATCGTTTAGCACAACGCACAGTCCCATTTGAAAATGAAGAAGTGAACGCTGATATTATTATCCCAGGGCCTTCTTTGTTACAACTTCAAGGAATGCTTGAAGAAGTCGAAACTGTTGAAATTCGTGTTGCTGCAAATCAAGTTATTTTCCAACTTGGACCAAATACGCTCTTTTATTCACGTCTCTTAGAAGGAAATTATCCTGATGCTTCACGTTTAATTCCAACAGAAAAAAAGACGACTTTGACAATTAATGCGCGTGAATTGTTGCAAACTATTGATCGGGCAGCATTGCTGTCACATGAAGGGCGTTCAAATGTAATTCAATTTGATATTTCTGGTGAACATTCAATTATTTCATCAAATTCTCCTGAAGTTGGAAAAATTGAAGAAGAAATTTTTGCGGCTGAAACAGCTGGAGAAGACCTTACAATTTCATTTAATCCCGATTATATGCGAGACGCTTTGAAATCATTTGGGGATGAAGAAATTCAGATCGGGTTTAAGACCGCTTTAGACCCATTTACACTTGTTCCTACTAATAATGCGACGAATTTCATACAATTAATAACACCTGTTCGTACTTATTAATTGATTTAATTATCGAAATAAAAAATTAAGAAGAGCCGAAATGAGCGTTAAACGCTTAATTTGGTTCTTTTTGTCAAAATGGCGTAAAAGTCCATAGAGGTCTTATTAAAGCCAAATAGATAAAAAAATGGTATAATTAAAAGTAGCTAATTTTGGAAATAAAAAATTATTTTTATCGTATTATCCGCGTGATAGAAAGGACTTGATTTGGCAAAAGAAGTGTCAATCACAACCCCTTATATAACTTTAGGGCAGTTGTTAAAAGAAACGAGTACTATTGGCACTGGTGGCCAAGCAAAATGGTATCTTCGTGAAAATGAAGTATTAGTGAACCAAGAAATTGATATGCGCCGTGGTCGTAAATTATATCCCGGAGATGTTGTTGCATTACCAAATGGTGACCGTTTTGTGATCAATGGTGAAGGGGCAACTCCTAAGTTTGAATAATGCGATTATCATCATTAGAGCTTGATAATTTCAGAAATTATCAAAACTTAGAAGTCGAATTTTCGCCTGGGGTAAATGTTTTTTTAGGATCAAATGCTCAGGGTAAAACTAATTTATTAGAGGCGATTTATGTTTTAGCATTAGCTCGATCTCATCGAGCACACAGCGATAAGGAATTAATTGGTTGGAGTCAAAAAACGGCTAAAATTAAAGGTGTTGTGGAGCGAAGAACAGGTAAAATACCTCTTTCATTAGCTTTTAGTCCCAAGGGTAAAAAAGCCCGAATGAATCATTTAGATCAAGCCAAACTTGCTAATTATATTGGGCAAATGAATGTGATTTTATTTGCTCCAGAAGATTTAAATTTGGTAAAAGGGAGTCCACAAATTCGTCGGCAGTTTATTGACCGTGAATTTAGTCAGATGAGCCCTAAATATCTCTATATTGCTAATCAATATCGAGGAATTTTAAAACAGCGAAACCAATATTTAAAACAATTAAGTCATCATGAAAGTTCAGATGAGTTATTTTTAGAGGTGCTGACAGAACAGTTAATTGAATATGGGAGTGATTTAATTTGGAGACGGTTGCAATTACTTAAACGTCTCGATAATGCTGCTTCCCCAATTCAGGAGGCAATTACAAAGGATCAAGAACATTTAAAAATTGAGTACGTTTCTCAATTAAATGTTACAGATTTAACCGATCTAACTATGATTCAAAAAGGCCTAAAACAGCACTTTAATAAATTAAAAAAACGTGAGATTCAAATGGGGACAACCCTCTTAGGACCGCATCGGGATGATCTCCAATTTATGGTTAATGGTCATGATGTGGCTACTTTTGGTTCACAAGGTCAACAACGTACAACAGCTTTGGCTGTTAAATTAGCGGAAATTGATCTTATGAAGGAAGAGACGGGGGAAGAACCAATTCTATTGTTAGATGATGTTTTGTCTGAATTGGATTCAACTCGACAAACGCATTTATTGACGGCAATGCAAGATCGGGTTCAAACGTTTATTACGACCCCGTCATTAAGTGATATAACCCAAAAGTTGATCAAAACACCACGCGTCTTTAAGGTTGAACACGGAACACTAACATTACAATCAGAAATCGATGAAGCGCCTAATTTATAAAAATAAGAATTAGGTTGCTGCAAGCTATGTGAGAGGAGTTTTTTAAATGGCTGATGAAGAACAAGTAACATCAATCAATTCAGAAGAAGTGGGGGTTATGCACACGGAGGCTGGAGCTTATGATGCTAGTCAAATCGAAGTGCTTGAGGGTCTTGAAGCAGTTCGTAAGCGACCTGGAATGTATATTGGAACAACTTCTAGTCAGGGACTCCATCATTTAGTTTGGGAAATTGTTGATAATGGAATTGATGAGGCCATGGCTGGCTTTGCAGATCATGTCACTGTTACAATTGAAGCTGATAATTCGGTTACAGTAACTGACAATGGTCGAGGAATCCCAGTTGATTTACAAAAGAAAACTGGGAAATCAGCCTTAGAGACAGTCTTTACGGTTCTACATGCTGGTGGAAAATTTGATGGTGGTGGTTATAAGGTTTCTGGTGGATTACACGGAGTTGGGGCTTCTGTAGTTAATGCTCTTTCAACACGCCTAGATGCTATAGTAGTTCGTGATGGAAAAGGTTATCAAATGGCCTTTGAACGTGGACGAACGGTACAGACTATTACTGAAATTTCAGCAGAAGGATTGGAAGTGGAACGTGGAACGATCGTGCACTTTGTTCCGGATGCTGATATTTTCCAAGAGACCACAGTCTTCAATGCTAAGACTTTAATTGATCGAGTTCGTGAATTAGCCTTTTTGAATAAGGGCTTGCGCATTTCATTCACTGACAAACGAAATGATGAAAATAAAACTGAGACTTTCTATTATGAAGGTGGTTTGAGAGAGTATGTTGAATACTTGAACCGAAATAAGACTGTTTTGTTTGAAGAACCAGTTTATGTTGAGGGAACTTCAAATAATATTGAAGTTGAAGTTGCCTTGCAGTATACCGATGATTATCGATCAAATGTGTTGCTTTCTTTCGCTAACAATATCAATACTTGGGAAGGTGGAACGCACGAGACCGGATTTAAAACAGCAATGACGCGGGTAATAAATGATTATGCTCGTCAAAATAACATCTTAAAAGAAGATGATGATACACTTACAATTGATGATTTAAGAGAAGGTTTGACGGCAATTGTTTCAGTAAAGCATCCTGATCCATTATTTGAGGGTCAAACGAAAGCTAAATTGGGTAGTTCAGATGCCCGGACTGCTGTTTATCGAATGTTTAATGAAACATTTAAACGTTTTATGTATGAGAATCCGGTAATAGCTAAGCAAATCGTTGAAAAGGGTCAATCAGCTAAAAAAGCTCGGATGGCAGCCAAAAAGGCCCGTGAAGAATCTCGAAAGAAAACTGGATTAGAAATTTCAAACTTACCTGGTAAGCTAGCAAATAATACTTCTAAAGATCCAGCTATATCAGAATTATTTATTGTTGAGGGTGACTCTGCCGGTGGTTCTGCTAAGCAAGGTCGAGAACGATTAACTCAAGCTATTTTGCCAATTCGAGGTAAAATTTTGAACGTTGAAAAGGCTCAAATGAAAACTATTTTAGCCAATGAAGAAATTCGTTCATTGTTTACGGCGATGGGAACTGGCTTTGGTGAAGAATTTAATATTGAAAAAGTTCATTATCATAAATTAATCATCATGACTGACGCCGATGTTGATGGAGCTCACATTAGAACTTTGCTATTAACATTGATTTATCGCTACATGCGTCCGCTGCTAGAAGCCGGATTTGTTTATATCGCACAACCACCTTTGTATCAGGTTCGACAAGGTAAGTTTGTTAAATACCTTGATACTGATCAAGAATTAAATGAACTGTTACCAACTTTGCCAGCTAGCCCTAAGCCAGTTGTTCAACGTTATAAGGGACTTGGTGAAATGGATGCCGAACAACTTTGGGAAACAACCATGGATCCTACTCAACGTCGTATGCTGCGAGTTGAATTAGATGATGCCGAAGAAGCTGATCAAGTATTTAGTATGTTGATGGGTGATAAGGTTGAGCCTCGACGTGAATTTATTGAACAAAATGCGCGTTATGCCGAGTTGGATGTTTAATTTAAATTATTGATTGAAGGGAGTTAAAAATGACTGAAGAAATAGCACAAAATGACGGGCGGATTAGTAATGCCCCATTAAGCGCGCAAATGAAGAATTCATTTTTGAATTATGCCATGTCAGTTATTGTGGCGCGAGCATTGCCTGACGTACGAGATGGATTGAAACCCGTTCATCGTCGTATTCTATATGGAATGCATGAATTAGGGGTGACCCCGGATAAACAACATAAAAAGTCAGCTCGTATTGTTGGGGATGTTATGGGTAAATATCATCCACACGGTGATTCAGCAATTTATGAAGCAATGGTTCGAATGGCTCAAGATTTTAGCTATCGAAATATGTTAGTTGATGGGCATGGAAATTTTGGATCAATTGATGGAGACCCAGCTGCCGCTATGCGATATACCGAGGCTCGGTTGTCAAAAATTGCAGTTGAAATGTTACGTGATATCAATAAAGATACGATTGATTTTGTAGATAACTATGATGGAACTGATCGTGAACCAACTGTTTTACCAGCACGTTTCCCTAATTTATTGGTTAATGGAGTGACTGGAATCGCAGTTGGAATGACTACCAATATTCCACCACATAATTTGGGTGAAGTAATTAATGGACTTCACATGTTGATGAATAATCCAGAGATTACAACAACTGAATTGATGGAAGCAATTCCTGGTCCTGATTTCCCAACTGGGGCAATCGTAATGGGAAAGGCTGGAATTCGTCGAGCTTATGAAACTGGTGAAGGTAAAGTAACCGTTCGAGCTAAGGTGGAAATTGAGACAGATAAGAGTGGACGTGAAAAAATTGTAGTGACTGAGTTGCCTTATATGGTTAACAAGGCTCGTTTGATTCAACGAATTGTTGAATTAGCACGGGACAAGCGAGTTGAAGGTATTTCTGGAGCGAACGATGAATCTGATCGTGAAGGTTATCGGATTGCAATTGATGTTCGTCGAGATGCTTCAGCTTCAGTAGTCTTAAACAATTTGTACAAAAATACCCTTTTGCAAACCACTTATAATTTCCATATGTTGGCGGTTAAAAATGGTGAGCCAAAGTTGATGGGCATAAAAGAAATTTTAGTTTCATACTTGGAGCATCAACAAAATGTTATTCGTCGTCGAACAAAATTTGAATTGAAGAAAGCTGAAGCGCGTGCGCATATCTTAGAAGGTTTGCGGATTGCACTTGATCATATTGATGCTATTATTTCAATTATTCGCAATTCAAAGACAGCAGAAATTGCTAAAGATCGTTTGATCAATGAATATTCACTTTCTGATAAGCAGTCACAAGCAATCTTAGATATGCGTTTGGTTCGATTGACTGGCTTAGAACGCGATAAGATTGAAGGCGAATATCAAGCTTTGATGACTCAAATTGCTGATTTGAAGGATATTTTGGCTAATCAATCTCGGTTGGATCAAATTATCTATGAAGAATTACTTGAAATTCAAGCTAAGCATGGTGATGCTCGTCGAACGGAGTTACAAATTGGGGATGTTACAAACCTTGAAGATGAAGATCTAATTGAAGAAGAAGAAATCGTGGTAACTCTTACGAATGGTGGCTACATTAAGCGAGTCCCAACTTCTGAATTTAGAGCACAAAATAGAGGTGGTCGTGGAGTTCAAGGAATGGGTCTGAATGATGATGATTATATTGACCAATTAATTGGGACTTCAACTCACGATACGCTTCTCTTCTTTACAAGCTTAGGTAAGGTTTACCGAATGAAGGGATATGAAATTCCTGAGTATGGTCGGACAGCCAAAGGAATTCCAGTTATTAATTTGTTAGGTAAATTAGATGATAATGAGCAAGTTACCAAGATAATTAATGTCCGAGGTGACACCGCTGAATCAAATGATTATCTCTTCTTTGTGACTCAACAAGGTGTGGTTAAGCGAACTTCAGTATCAGAATTCGGTAATATCCGTACAAATGGTTTGAAAGCCTTAACTCTCCATGATGAGGATGAATTGATTGCAGTCTTAACTAGTGACGGCGAACAAGAGATCTTTATTGGAACTCATGATGGATATTCAGTTTCATTTAGTGAAACTAATGTTCGTTCAATGGGTCGTTCAGCGGCCGGAGTTCGTGGGATTCGTTTACGTGAAGGTGATTATGTTGTTGGAGCGGATGTTCGTCATGATGGCGATGAAGTTCTAGTAATTACTGAAAATGGTTATGGTAAGCGAACTTCAGTATCAGAATATCCTGTTAAGGGTCGTGGTGGTAAAGGAATTAAAACTGCTAATATCACAGATAAAAACGGATCATTAGTGGGAATTTCAATTGTTTCTGGTGATGAGGACGTGATGCTAACAACAGATCAAGGGGTTATGATTCGATTCACCGTCGATTCAGTTTCACAAACCGGTCGAGCTACGCAAGGAGTACGATTGATGCGTTTGGGATCTGAAACTAAGGTTGCTACCTTCACAAAGATGGATGCTGAAGAAGTGGTTGAAGTTAATGATGATGAAGAAAATCAAGTAGGATCAGTTACGGATAATACCAATGATGAAATTGGAACTGATGCTGTTAATAAATTATTAGATCGAGCTGAAACTGATCAATAATTATTGTGATTTTATTTAGTTAATTAATTTTTAAATTAAAAATATAAAAAGAAGCCGTAGTATTAAATTTGAGGTATACTCTGATTTGATGCAGTTAAGTAATGTTTATTTTACTTATACGGCTTCTTTTTTTAAGCCAAGAAGATGGTAAATGTTATATAATGGGACGGTTATAAAAAATTAAAAGTAGATTTAGATCGCCTGAATTAGGGATTTGATACGATCTTAAATTAATTTAAGAAATAAATTGACCTGTGATATCGACCGGTTAATTTTAATTATGGCTTTTATAAATTTAGCAAACTCACCATTTTGTAAGTTTAAAAATTACTAATTGGCTTGAAGGAGGAGCAGTTTTGAGACATTATGGTCGATTTGATTGGATAAAATCGCGTCTTGGTTTTATTATTTTGTTGGTATTATTATTTTGGCTGAAGAGCATGATGGCCTATGTATTGGATTTTAATTTATTTAGTGGGTCAAGTGTCATTCAAGTGATTACGATTATTTTGAATCCATTGCCGTTGCCATTATTATTTATTGGATTAGCCTTTTATTTTAGAAAAAGTCGTTATTTTTATCCAATTGCAATTGTAATGGCATTTATCAATACATTATTACTTTATTTAAATGTTATTTATTATCGTGAATTTACTGATTTTATGTCCGTTTCTACGATGTTGGGTTATAACAAGGTTAACCAGGGACTAAGTGCATCAGGACTAGCTTTAGCTAATTTTCATGATATCTTTTTCTGGCTTGATTTTGTAGTTATTATTGGTTTATTTTTATTTAAAAAAATTAAGGCTGATAATGAATCACCAAATAAATTTATGAGTTTTGCCTTCTCAACATTAGGGATATTCCTCTTTATGTTGACTCTAACTTTGGGTGAGATTGATCGCCCTCAATTAATTGGACGGCAATTTGATTCAAACTATATGGTGAAATATTTAGGAATTGATGCATTTACTATTTCTGATGGTGTTCGTCTCCGCAATATTAATCGTGAACGAAATTCGGTTAAGAAAACCGATGTACAAAAGGCTTTGGATTATATTGATGATCATAATTTATCTGATGTAACGAAGTATCAGGGGGTGGCAAAGGGTAAAAATGTCTTTGTTATTCATTTGGAATCATTTCAGCAATTTGTCATTGATATGCAGTTAAATGGACAAGAAGTGACACCATTCCTGAATAGTTTGTATCATTCTGACTCAACTTTAAGCTTTAGTAACTTTTTTAATCAGGTTGGTCAGGGTAAGACATCAGATGCGGAAAATATGTTGGAGACTGGAACTTTTGGTCTGCCATCAGGTTCATTGTTTGCTTCGCACGGTTCAGATCAAACTTTCCAAGCGATGCCAGCAATCCTACATCAAACACAGAATTATTCTTCAGCAGTGTTCCATGGAAATAATGCTAGTTTTTGGAATCGAAATAACGTTTATAAAAATATGGGTTATCAGTATTTCTTTGATGCTAGTTATTACGATACATCTGGCGACAAGGCAATGGGATATGGGCTTAAAGACAAATTATTGTTTAATGATTCCATTAAATATTTGGAAAGACTTCAACAACCGTTTTATGCTAAATATATTACGGTGACGAACCATTTCCCTTATGCTCTTGATGACCGAGATAAGGATGCTAATTTTCAAACGGCATCTACGGATTCAGATGTAGTGAATGGATACTTTGAAACTAATCATTACTTAGATCAATCAATCAAAGAATTTTATGACTATTTGGATAAGTCTGGATTAGCTGATAATTCAATGATTGTTTTATATGGTGATCATTACGGAATTTCTAATTCTGAAAATAAGAGTTTAGCACCAGTTATCGGTAAGTCTGCTGATGATTGGACGGATTGGGATAATCAACAATTGCAGCGAGTTCCGTTTATGGTAAATATGCCGGGCTGGCATGGTGGTGGAATTAAGGATACTTATGGTGGTGAAGTTGACGTAATGCCAACTTTGCTTCGTCTCTTAGGTGTTAAGAATGCAAAGCAATATGTGAATGTTGGTCAGAATTTGTTGGATTCTAAAAAGGAACAAATTGTGGCATTCCGTAATAATAATTGGATAACACCTGAATACAGTAGGGCTGGAGATGAAATTTACGATAGTAATGGGAAGGTGCTTAAGAAATTAACGACTAAGCAACAAGCTAAAGTAGATAAAATTCAAGAGAAGGTTAATAAACAATTATCGGTTTCTGATTCAATAAATCAAAAAGACCTCTTACGTTTCTATACTCCAAAGAAATTTAAACCAATTCAAGCACAGAAGTACAATTATGCGCATGGCTTAGGAAAGTTGGAAAACTTGTCAGTCAAGTTAGGAGATAATGCTACTGACCTTTATCATAAGAACGGAGATAAGAGTACAGTGGACCTTTATCAGACCGACGCGCCAGAAAAATCGGAGCCGCGTTCAGATACTTCAAGAATTACGCAACAAAATCCGGATGATGTTGATAAGCATGATGCCGGAGCGGATAATGAACCAAATCCATAGTATTAAATTTAGGAAGCTATAGATCATAGTAGACTTTGTGGTTAGATTATTAAATCTAAATCATAGTCGTGCTAGATTAATTAGCTTCTTTTTTTATTTAGTTTCATAAATACGTTATAATTACGCTGAACGTTAATTTTATTTTTAAAGTTGATGAGGATTTATTTTTAAATAGAATGAATAATTAAGTTTGAAACAGAAACTATTAAGTAGGTGAAAACTGGCCTAACCAAAAATAAAAAGGGAGGCGGGAATAGTAGTATGAAATATTTATTTAAAAAAGAACAGTTAAAATTTGGATTTAACATGTCACAATATGTATTTAGAATTGGCGAAATTGAATCAATGTCTGGAATATCAGCACGCCAATTAAGGTATTGGGAAAGCAAAGGGATTATTATGCCTTTGGAACGGGAAGATGAACAGTCTGGAAGAATCTACCCGTTTAAAATGTTTATTAGAATTATGATGATAAAAACCTATTTGGATCAAGGGAATACATTAAAAAATGCGGTGATACGTGTTGATGAGACACAGAATTTTATGCGACCAACGCATGATATTTTATCCAGTGCATTCCATGGATTAGTTTATGAAGAAGATATGGTTTATATTGATCTTGGTGATTTTGATACAGACGGAAATCAACGTTTATTGGCATATCAAAAAAAATCAGGTGAAAATCAGAAAGTTAGTTATCGAATAGTTGATAAAGAGGATTTGGAGGAAAGTGATGAATAAGTGGTCGGGCTTTTATCATTTAGATCAAGCTCAACGTATTAGGCGGCTACAAGAGGATTATAAATTTGATCAGAATGAATTAGCATTGTTCCAAGCATATTATGATCTCATCGGAGAGGCTCAAGTCGAGAATTATATTTACCAATTTGGAGTTCCTACAGGCTTATTGTTTAACTTAAAAGTTAATCAAAAAGATTGGATTGTTCCAATGGCGACTGAAGAACCGAGTGTCATTGCGGCAGCAAATTATGGAGCCAAAATTATTTCAGCTGGAACGGGAATTAAGACAATTCGACAACAGCGTTTAATGATGGGACAAATTATTTTAACGGAGATTGATGACTTTGGGTCCCTACAAAAGTTTATCGAAACTAATCAAATTAAAATCTTGGAAATTGCTAATGATGCACATCCTTCAATGCTTAAAAGGGGCGGTGGAGCGCAGATAGTTAAACTAACAAAACTTGATGCACAAACTGCGGAAATTAACATATTGGTTGATCCCAAGGCAGCAATGGGAGCTAACTTAACCAACACAATGGTTGAGGCTGTGGCTGATTATTTGCGTAAGGTGGGCTATCAAGTTTTGATGGCTATTTTATCTAACAATGCTAAATATGCAGTGACTGATGCTCAAGTTCGTATACCGTTTGAGGCGTTGGTCGGTAAGTCTGATTTGGATGGGTCAACGATTGCGAAGAAAATTGTGCAAGCTAACAAAATTGAACAAATATCGGTTAATCGAGCTGTTACAGCAAATAAGGGTATTATGAATGGGATTGAAGCTATAGTATTAGCCAGTGGAAATGATACACGTAATGTTAATGCGGCTTTGCATGCATTTGCGGCTCGAGATGGTCAATATAAAGGGCTTATTCAATGGAAAGTTCAAGATGATCAACTTGTGGGGACTACTTCGATGCCAATCTTAGTTGGAATTGTTGGAGGATCAATAGGGATTGTTCCTTTAGTTCAACTAAATCATAAAATAATGAAAAACCCTACAGTGGAAGAACTAACAGATTTAATTGTCTCAGTTGGGATAGCTCAACATTTAGCAGCACTTCGTTCTTTAGTAACCGAAGGAATTCAACGCGGACATATGGGGTTACAAGCAAAATCTTTGGCAGTTCAGGTTGGTGCAGTTGGATTAGAAGTTAACCTTTTAGCTGACCTAATTAAGCAAAGTTCAATTAAAGATAGTCAACAAGCAGTGAAATTATTAAAAAGAATAAGAGGAAAATAATAATGGGATTTTCAAAGGAAACACAACAATTGTTAGATCAATTGAATCAAATTTACCCCGGATCAATTGTTTTACGGACGACGGGAACTAAAACTAATATGATTTTACCTGAACATGTAACGACTGACGCTCTTGGTAGTCGTTTAATGATTGAGGTGAATGATCTAACTGCGCCTGATTTTGAAGCTACTCGTGAAATGTTAAAAATGATGCTGACTTTAAATGGATATCCACAGGTTTATTTCCAATTGCGGACTAAAGAAGAAAAAATTGATGAGCAATTGATGATTATGATGACCTATTTGTATCAGCCGGCGTTAAATGCAATTATCTATCGGGAACAAGCCAAGCATGGTCAATTAACGAATGAAGTGGTTAAAGCTTATATAAATGGTGTTTTAAATACATTAACACCTGAAGATGGAAAGCAAGATGAAGCTGCTCTACGGTTGCTAACATTAATTGATACTAAAGTGTTTTTATCTGCTGTTTCAGAGGATGTAGATGAAATCAATAATGAATTAAAGAGTAAATTTCCTGAATCTTTTGCTGCAGCTGAACTACTCTTTGATCAAATGATAGTTGAAAAGATTAAAGATCCATTTACTGTTGGTCAAGCAATTCAAACTTTGTTTAAGGGCTTTGATGCTCAAATGTTGGCATGGGATTTACCTGAAATACATGCTCAAGAATTTGCAACGGTTACACCAGTGCTTTCAGCTGAACAATTAGAACAACCGGTCTCAAGTAATTATGGAATTCGTCATGTTGATTTCAATCAATTTGGGGATGACAACAATAAGAATGCCGTCTTTATTGGTGAAGATAAAACTTCTGGTCAAAATAGTTTCATATTAAAAGCTCCAGGAACTAATACTGCAGAATTCTTCAAGGAACTTTATGCTTTGCCCACTAAAGAATTATTCGAACAATTAAAGCAACCTTATACAGCCTATTAATCAAATTGATGATTTAAAAAGATTGATTGTTTCATTTTTTTATGAAGCAATCAATCTTTTTAATTACTAGAATATTGCTTGAGGTAGGCATGTTAATAGCTGTTTACAGGTAATTTATATCGCATTAATTTATAATAAAACTATCGGATATAATTAATTTAAAAAAAAGTAAAAAATACTATTGACGAAAAGTAGTTTTGCTAGTAATATTAATAAATGTTGTTGGAACGAAACAAATAAGGCAACAAACAAGTTTAAAACTAATTAAAATTAGTTGTTGACATCAAATCAATTACTTGTTATACTAATTAAGTTGTCTCGTGAGAGGCGACGAGTAGAACATTGAAAACTAAATAACGTTTCGATGAAACAAATGTGCAGGTGTGTCTCATATTTATAATATGGAAGATACAAACATTTGCGAAGTCAATTTCGCTAGTAAATTCGTTTAACAACTGTTAAACAACAAAAAAAAGATTGAGTTATACTCAAGCTTTTCAATTTTAAATTGAGAGTTTGATCCTGGCTCAGGATGAACGCTGGCGGCGTGCCTAATACATGCAAGTCGAACGCATTGTGGTTGAAATGATATGAAGAACTTGTTCAGATTTGATTTTCAACATTGCAATGAGTGGCGAACGGGTGAGTAACACGTGGGAAACCTACCTCTTAGCAGGGGATAACATTTGGAAACAAATGCTAATACCGTATAATAATTAAAACCGCATGGTTTTAGTTTAAAAGATGGTCTTGCTATCACTAAGAGATGGTCCCGCGGTGTATTAGTTAGTTGGTGAGGTAATGGCTCACCAAGACAATGATACATAGCCGAGTTGAGAGACTGACCGGCCACAATGGGACTGAGACACGGCCCATACTCCTACGGGAGGCAGCAGTAGGGAATCTTCCACAATGGACGAAAGTCTGATGGAGCAACGCCGCGTGTGTGATGAAGGGTTTCGGCTCGTAAAACACTGTTGTAAGAGAAGAATGACATTGAGAGTAACTGTTCAATGTGTGACGGTATCTTACCAGAAAGGAACGGCTAAATACGTGCCAGCAGCCGCGGTAATACGTATGTTCCAAGCGTTATCCGGATTTATTGGGCGTAAAGCGAGCGCAGACGGTTATTTAAGTCTGAAGTGAAAGCCCTCGGCTCAACCGAGGAATTGCTTTGGAAACTGGATAACTTGAGTGCAGTAGAGGAAAGTGGAACTCCATGTGTAGCGGTGAAATGCGTAGATATAAGGAAGAACACCAGTGGCGAAGGCGGCTTTCTGGACTGTAACTGACGTTGAGGCTCGAAAGTGTGGGTAGCAAACAGGATTAGATACCCTGGTAGTCCACACTGTAAACGATGAGTGCTAGTTGTTCGAGGGTTTCCGCCCTTGAGTGACGAAGCTAACGCATTAAGCACTCCGCCTGGGGAGTACGACCGCAAGGTTGAAACTCAAAGGAATTGACGGGGACCCGCACAAGCGGTGGAGCATGTGGTTTAATTCGAAGCAACGCGAAGAACCTTACCAGGTCTTGACATCCTTTGACCACTCCAGAGATGGAGCTTTCCCTTCGGGGACAAAGTGACAGGTGGTGCATGGTTGTCGTCAGCTCGTGTCGTGAGATGTTGGGTTAAGTCCCGCAACGAGCGCAACCCTTATTGTTAGTTGCCAGCATTTAGTTGGGCACTCTAGCAAGACTGCCGGTGACAAACCGGAGGAAGGCGGGGATGACGTCAAATCATCATGCCCCTTATGACCTGGGCTACACACGTGCTACAATGGCAAGTACAACGAGTCGCCAACCCGCGAGGGTGCGCAAATCTCTTAAAGCTTGTCTCAGTTCGGACTGTAGGCTGCAACTCGCCTACACGAAGTCGGAATCGCTAGTAATCGCGGATCAGCACGCCGCGGTGAATACGTTCCCGGGTCTTGTACACACCGCCCGTCACACCATGAGAGTTTGTAACACCCAAAGTCGGTGAGGTAACCTTTTATTAGGAGCCAGCCGCCTAAGGTGGGACAGATGATTAGGGTGAAGTCGTAACAAGGTAGCCGTAGGAGAACCTGCGGCTGGATCACCTCCTTTCTAAGGAAAATCGGAAACCTGCATATTCATTGAAACGTTATTTAGTTTTGAGTGTTCTACACTCAATTTAATTTTATTGGGGAATTAGCTCAGCTGGGAGAGCGCCTGCTTTGCAAGCAGGAGGTCAGCGGTTCGATCCCGCTATTCTCCATTAACACTTCGGTGTTAAATTAGTTCTTTGAAAACTGAATCATATATATAAATTTTAAAAATTTCAATTTTATTGAATACAATATAAATTGAACCGAGTAAATCAATAGTTGATCATCGCAATGATGATTGACAGTGAATTACACCGCGTTATTTTTTGAGTTTTTTAATTAGTTCATCACAATATTTATATTGTGGTAATCGCAAGCGACCGTTAGGTCGCATACTCAAGCTTGAATCATCAACGAAAGTTGATCGGTTAAGTTATTAAGGGCGCATGGTGAATGCCTTGGCACTAGGAGCCGATGAAGGACGGTACTAACACCGATATGCTTCGGGGAGCTGTAAGTAAGCTTTGATCCGGAGATTTCCGAATGGGGGAACCCAACTTGTTATGCAAGTTATCACTAGTTGAATATATAGACTAGTTGAAGGTAGACGTTGTGAACTGAAACATCTCATTAGCAACAGGAGTAGAAAGAAATATCGATTCCGTCAGTAGCGGCGAGCGAACCCGGAAGAGCCCAAACCAAAGTGCTTGCACTTTGGGGTTGTAGGACTACCGTTGTGGAGTTACAAAATTGTATGTTAGTCGAAGTGGTTGGGAAACCACGCGAAACAAGGTGATAGCCCTGTAGACGAAAACGTACAATCTCCCGTGTAGGATCCTGAGTACGGCCGGACACGTGAAATCCGGTCGGAATCTGGGAGGACCATCTCCCAAGGCTAAATACTACCTAGTGACCGATAGTGAACCAGTACCGTGAGGGAAAGGTGAAAAGCACCCCGGAAGGGGAGTGAAAAAGTTCCTGAAACCATGTGCCTACAAGAAGTCAGAGCCCGTTAATGGGTGATGGCGTGCCTTTTGTAGAATGAACCGGCGAGTTATGATTACATGCAAGGTTAAGGTGGAAAGACCGGAGCCGTAGCGAAAGCGAGTCTGAAATGGGCGACATAGTATGTAGTTGTAAACCCGAAACCAGGTGACCTACCCATGTCCAGGGTGAAGGTGTGGTAAGACGCACTGGAGGCCCGAACCTGTGCATGTTGAAAAATGCTAGGATGAGGTGTGGGTAGAGGTGAAATTCCAATCGAACTTGGAGATAGCTGGTTCTCTCCGAAATAGCTTTAGGGCTAGCCTCGGAATGTAGCGTATTGGAGGTAGAGCACTGTTTTGGTGCGGGGCCCATCTCGGGTTACCAAATTAAGATAAACTCCGAATGCCAATTACGTATGTCCGGGAGTCAGACAGTGAGTGATAAGATCCATTGTCGAAAGGGGAACAGCCCAGATCGTCAGTTAAGGTCCCTAAGTGTGTGTTAAGTGGAAAAGGATGTGGAGTTGCATAGACAACTAGGATGTTGGCTCAGAAGCAGCCACCATTTAAAGAGTGCGTAATAGCTCACTAGTCGAGTGATTCTGCGCCGAAAATGTACCGGGGCTAAACACACCACCGAAACTACGGGTGCCACGTAAGTGGCGCGATAGGAGAGCGTTCTATGGGCAATGAAGTCAGACCGTGAGGACTGGTGGAGCGCATAGAAGTGAGAATGCCGGTATGAGTAGCGAAAGACAGGTGAGAATCCTGTCCACCGAATGACTAAGGTTTCCTGGGGAAGGCTCGTCCTCCCAGGGTTAGTCGGGACCTAAGGCGAGGCCGAAAGGCGTAGTCGATGGATAACTGGTTGAGATTCCAGTACCAGGTGAACATGTTTGAACGATGGAGGGACGCAGAAGGCTAATGGATCCCAGCGACTGGAAGTGCTGGGTTAAATCACAAGTTTTGGGAGTAGTTAAATGCTTATCCCTTTAAGAACAAGTGATGATGAGGATCGAAATAAAGTAGAGAAGTCCATGATGTCACGCTGCCGAGAAAAGCTTCTAGTTAGTGTTTACCTGCCCGTACCGCAAACCGACACAGGTAGTCGAGGAGAGAATCCTAAGGTGTGCGAGTGAACTCTCGTTAAGGAACTCGGCAAAATGACCCCGTAACTTCGGGAGAAGGGGTGCTCAGCGCAAGCTGAGCCGCAGTGAATAGGCCCAGGCGACTGTTTATCAAAAACACAGGTTTCTGCAAAATCGAAAGATGACGTATAGGGGCTGACGCCTGCCCGGTGCTGGAAGGTTAAAAGGAGTGCTTAGCTTCGGCGAAGGTGCGAATTGAAGCCCCAGTAAACGGCGGCCGTAACTATAACGGTCCTAAGGTAGCGAAATTCCTTGTCGGGTAAGTTCCGACCCGCACGAAAGGCGTAACGATCTGGGCACTGTCTCAACGAGAGACTCGGTGAAATTTAAATACCCGTGAAGATGCGGGTTACCCGCGACAGGACGGAAAGACCCCATGGAGCTTTACTGTAGCTTGATATTGAGTGCTTGTGCAGCTTGTACAGAATAGGTAGGAGCCGTAGAAATCGGAACGCTAGTTTCGATGGAGGCAATAGTGGGATACTACCCTCGTTGTATGATCACTCTAACTCACACCACTAATCGTGGTGGAAGACAGTGTCTGGCAGGCAGTTTGACTGGGGCGGTCGCCTCCTAAAAGGTAACGGAGGCGCTCAAAGGTTCGCTCAGAATGGTTGGAAATCATTCGCAGAGTGTAAAGGCATAAGCGAGCTTGACTGCGAGACTAACAGGTCGAGCAGGTACGAAAGTAGGACTTAGTGATCCGGTGGTTCCGCATGGAAGGGCCATCGCTCAACGGATAAAAGCTACCCTGGGGATAACAGGCTTATCTCCCCCAAGAGTCCACATCGACGGGGAGGTTTGGCACCTCGATGTCGGCTCATCGCATCCTGGGGCTGTAGTCGGTCCCAAGGGTTGGGCTGTTCGCCCATTAAAGCGGTACGCGAGCTGGGTTCAGAACGTCGTGAGACAGTTCGGTCCCTATCCGTCGCGGGCGTAGGAAATTTGAGAGGAGCTGCCCTTAGTACGAGAGGACCGGGGTGGACGTACCACTGGTGTATCAGTTGTTCCGCCAGGAGCATCGCTGAGTAGCTATGTACGGATGAGATAAACGCTGAAAGCATCTAAGTGTGAAACTCGCCTCGAGATGAGATTTCCCATTCGAAAGAAGTAAGACCCCTTATAGATGATGAGGTAGATAGGCTAGAAGTGGAAGTACCGTGAGGTATGGAGCGGACTAGTACTAATGGTTCGAGGACTTAACCAAGTTGAATACGACGTGGTGGTTCAAGGTGTATTGTTAAAATTTATAAATATATATGATTCAGTTTTGAGGGAACTAACTCTCAACAATTTAATACGTGTCGTGACGATAGCACTGAGGTCACACCTGTTCCCATCCCGAACACAGAAGTTAAGCTCAGTCACGCCGAAAGTAGTTGGAGGATCGCCTCCTGCGAGGATAGGAAGTTGCGGTGCATGTTTGAAGCTCATCATTTTGATGGGCTTTTTTGTTATGTTTTTTAATAATTTACTTCCTTTCTAGCATGGAATTCAATAAGTTATTAAAGCCAACAAATCTTAAGATATTAAGGCGTCAATTGATAAGGGTTCTGCTATAATTAATGAAGAGTTATACTAGCTATTATAGGTAAGAAACAAAAATTTTATAACGAATACTCATTTGTATTTTGAAAGTAGGAAAACATGACAGATAAAAAGACTTTTTATATTACAACGCCAATCTATTACCCATCAGGGAAGCTACATATTGGTAATACTTATACAACTGTTTTAGCAGATGCAGCAGCTCGATATCATCGCTTATTAAACGAAGATGTTTATTATTTAACGGGAACCGATGAGCATGGACTAAAAATTGAACAAAAAGCTGATAAAATGGGTGTTACTCCTCAAGCTTATGTTGATAGTATGGCTGATGATATCAAAAAATTATGGGCTTCTTTAGATATTACTAACGATGGATTCATTCGTACAACTGATGAAATTCATGAAAAAGCTGTTACTAAGATTTTTAACCAATTGCTAGAGCAAGGGGACATCTATAAAGGAGAATATGAAGGCTGGTATTCCGTAGATGATGAGGAATACTTTACCGAGTCACAATTGGCTGAAGCATATCGTGATGAAGCTGGAAAAGTGATTGGTGGTAAGGCACCATCTGGACATGAAGTCGAGTTAGTTAAAGAAGAATCATATTTCTTTGCTATGTCTAAATATGCTGATTGGTTACTTGAATATTATCAAGCTCATCCTAATTTTATCCAGCCTGTAACGCGAATGAATGAAATGATCAATAACTTCATTAAGCCAGGTTTGGAAGACTTAGCAGTGACACGAACTTCATTTAAATGGGGTGTACCAGTAGAATCTGATCCTAAGCACGTTATTTATGTTTGGATTGATGCACTATCAAATTATATTACAGCTCTTGGATATGATTCTGAAGATGATAGTAAGTTTAAAAAATATTGGCCTGCTAACGTTCAGTTATTAGGAAAAGAAATTGTTCGTTTCCATACAATTTACTGGCCAATTATGTTACACGCTTTGGGATTAGAATTACCAGAAAATGTTATTGGTCATGGTTGGTTGACCATGAAAGATGGTAAAATGTCTAAGTCAAAAGGAAATGTTGTTTATCCTGATGTCTTAGCTGATCGTTATGGCGTTGATGCAGTTCGTTATTATCTTTTACGAGCTATGCCATTTGGTAATGACGGAATATTTACCCCTGAAGATTTCGTTGGTAAATTGAATTCTGATTTGGCTAACGATCTTGGAAACTTATTAAATCGAACTGTTGCAATGATTAATAAGTACGAAGATGGAGTTATTCCAACTTTGGAAACAGGTGCGACTGAATTTGATGAAAATTTGATTGAGATAACTGATGAAGTAATTGCCAAATATAACGAAAATATGCAAATTCTTCATGTTTCAGATGCATTAGCAGAAGTTTGGAAGTTAATTTCTCGAGCAAATAAGTATATTGATGAAACACAACCATGGGTATTAGCTAAAAATGAAGAAAATCAATCAATTCTAGCCTCTGTTATGGCTCATTTAGCTGCCTCATTGCGAGTAATTGCTATTTTACTTCAACCGGCTTTGTCACGAACACCATCAGAAATATTCAAACAATTAGGATTATCTAAGTCTAATTTAGCAATTGATCAATTGAAATTTTCTGATTTGCCAACTGGTGGTAAAGTTATATCAAAGGGAACACCAATTTTCCCAAGAATTGATGTTGAAAAAGAAGTTACGTATATTCGAGACTCAATGATGGGGGGCGGAAAAGAAACCGCTTCTGTTAAAAAGGCTAAAAATGCTGAATCTAAGGTGCAAAATGTTGATCAAAAAGAGATTAAGCCGAATTTTATTGAATTTGATGATTTCGAAAAAGTTTCTCTAAAGGTTGCTGAAATTAAAAATGTTTCAGAAATTGAAAATTCAAAGAAATTATTAAAGTTTGAATTAGATGACGGGACTGCAAAAGGTCGGACAATTTTATCAGGAATTAAGAAATGGTATCCAGAATATCAACAATTAATTGGTAAAAAAGTAGCCTTTGTTGCGAACTTAAAGCCACGTACAATGATGAAGAAATATGTTTCAGAAGGTATGTTGTTATCAGCTGAAAAAGATGGAAACGTCACGTTGTCAATCTTGCCAGATGAGATTGAAGCTGGTTCTGAATTAGGTTAAAAAATAAAAAATCTTATTATTAATTTAAGGTAGAAAAGTTATAATTAATTGTGTTGAGAGGGGAACACCTAAACAACAACATATTCATACTACCTACTCCTAAAAAAGAAAATGGTGTCGCTCTCTGAGTGACATTATTTTTTTACCTCAAAATAAAATATGTTAAAAAACTTATTATTAATTTAAGGTAGAAAAGTTATGATTAATTGTGTTGAGAGGGAATGCCTAAACAACATATTCATACTACCTACTCCTTAAAAAAGAAATAGTGCCGCTTCCTGGGTGGCATTATTTTTTTGCCTCAAAATAAAATATTTTTAAAGAACTTATTATTAATTTAAGGTAGAAAAGTTATGATTAATTGTGTTGAGAGGGGAATACCTAAACAACATATTCATACCTACCTACTCCTAAAAATATATGAATTATATGAAAGGCTTGCGCTTAACCACCGTAAGCCTTTTATTTTGTTATAATATAATAAAGAGTAATAAGAAATTGAGGAGTTCAATATGGCAATCTATGATCCAACCAAGCGTCCCACTGATGCTTATGACACACACACACATTTAAACGATGAGAAACTTTGGATTGACCCAGAGGCGTACTGGGCACGTGCACGTGAATATCGTGTAATGGAAATGAATGTCGTCGGTTATAATAAGCTTGGAAATGAGCGAGCAATTGAGCTAGCTAAAAAACTTGAAGGGGTTCATGCTACTGTTGGTTGGCAAACGGAAGATCTTGTTAATTTTAATAGTCAAGAAATGGCCATTTTGGAAGAACAATTAGCTGACCCCAATGTAGTTGGAATTGGTGAAACTGGACTAGACTATTATTGGCCTGAAAATCCAGGACATGAGGTTCAAAAGGGAGCATTGAAGAATCAACTTTATCTAGCTAATTCAATGCATAAACCAGTTACTATTCATTCACGCGATGCCTTTGATGATACATATGATATTTTGAGTAATAGTAATGTTAAAGATTTTGGTGGAGTGATGCATTCCTTTACTGGAGGACCTGAAGAGGCTAAACGATTCCTTGATTTAGGAATGTATATTTCGTTTTCTGGAATTGTAACCTTTAATAATGCTCAAGATATTAAAGATGCAGCTAAAGTTGTGCCATTAGATCGTATATTAGTAGAGACTGATGCACCATTCTTAGCACCAGTCCCAATGCGTGGTAAAACTAACGAACCAATGTTTGTAAAATATGTATTGGAAAATTTGGCAGAACAATTAGACATGCCATACAATGACTTAGCTAAAGTTACAACCGAAAATGCTCATCGTCTTTGGAAAACAAATAATGAGAATTAATGAAATTATCGTAGTTGAAGGTAAGTCTGATACTGCTAAAATTAAACGAGCGGTTGATGCTGATACGATTGAAACTAATGGATCAGCACTCGATGAGTTAACGCAAAAAACGATTGAACGTGCAGCTAAAACGCGAGGGGTAATTGTTTTTACTGATCCTGATTTTAATGGTGAACGTATTCGTAAAATTGTCACACAAATTGCACCTAATGCAAAACATGCTTTTTTAACTAAGGATCAAGCTGGTGCAAATATTAAACATCATAGTTTAGGTATTGAGTATGCAACATTGAATAATATTCAAACGATCCTAGCACAAGTAGCTGGTAATGATATTGTAGAAATTTCATCCAATATTACTAAACAGGATTTATTAGAATGGGGTTTAATTAATGGACCACAGGCAGGCGCTAGACGAACTTATTTATCAGAGCGTTTAAATTTAGGGTATGTTAATGGTAAGCAATTTATGAAAAGAATCCAGATGTTCGGTATTCAAAAAGAAGAACTATTAAAAATTTTGACCGAGCTAGATTAATTTAATTTTAAAGGAGCAGAAGAATGACAGCTAATTATCCCGATATTGCGACACCATTGCGAACGCAAGCCATTATGAATCAATATGGCATCAATACTAAAAAGTCCTTGGGGCAAAATTTTTTAACAGATTTAAATATTTTAAAGAACATTGTTTTAGCTGGGAACGTTACTAAAGATGATAATGTAATTGAAATTGGGCCTGGAATTGGGGCTTTAACCGAACAATTAGCTCGAGCAGCTAAAGAAGTAGTTGCTTTTGAAATTGACGAACGGTTAATTTCGGTGTTAGGTGATACATTATCACCATATGATAATATTAAAATTATCAATCAAGATATTCTAAAAGTTGATCTAATGTCAGCAGTGCAAGAAAATTTCACTGACCCTAGTGCTCCTTTAAAGATTGTTGCCAATTTGCCTTACTACATTACAACTCCCATCCTAATGCAAATTTTAGAATCAGGAATTGAAGTTGATGCCATTGTAGTAATGATGCAAAAGGAGGTTGCGGATCGCTTAGCAGCTGAACCAGGTACGAAAGAATATGGATCATTGTCATTGACTGTACAATATCGTGTTCAGGCGCGGGTTGCTTTTTATGTCGATCGAACTTCATTTATTCCAAATCCAAATGTTGATTCAGCAATCGTAGTACTTAAACCTAGAGAACCGTTAGAAATTTTGCCTGATAATGAACAACGTTTATTTAAGTTATTTAAAATCGGCTTCGCAATGCGACGTAAAACATTATGGAACAATTTAACGACTGCTTTCGGTAAGAATGGTGGGATGCAAGATAAATTATTAGATGCTTTAGAAATATCGAAAATTAATCCAAAAATTCGGGCGGAAAAGTTAACGTTAGAAGAGTTTATTACATTACAAAATGCATTAACTGAAGTTGGTGTGTATTAAAAATTGTTTGAAGATGTTAAAATAAAACAAATTTAATGTGGAGTTAATCTAATCCTTTAATCCATTAAATTTATGGATTAAGGTTGTGTAAATAGTATTAATTCAGTATAATTGTTGTACTTGAAATGAAAAGAACATAAAAAAGAAAGAGGTATTTTATCCTATGGATTCTGCGTCCATTATCTATAATTTAATTGCAATTGTTGTAATCTTATTATTGGCGGTCTTATTTACTTTGACCGAATATTCGTTGGTGAAAGTCCGGCCAAGCGCTTTGAAAGCAATGGCCGAAGCTGGAGAAGGTAAACCAAGCCGTAATTTGGTCGGAGCGCTTCATATGACGGAGCATCTGACTGAATATCTTTCAACGGCCCAGGTGGGAATTACGTTGACGAGTTTGATTTTGGGTTGGATTGGTGAGGCTTTTATTGCTTCTTTGATCCTTTCAACCCATATCTTACCAAAAGAATTAGCCCACCCAGTCGCATCAATTGGTGCAATTTTGATATTTACCTTTATTCATGCGGTCTTTACAGATTTGGTACCAAAGAATATTGCGATTGACAAACCAGTTCGAACACTGTTACTGATTGTTCGTCCGGTTCGGTTCTTCCACGTGATATTATATCCCTTAATCTATATCTTCGATCGTGCTGCTGCGTCAATCACTAAATTATTAGGTTTCAGTGCGCATCCAGATGAAGATATTTATTCACAAAATGAAATCATATCTTTATCTGAGGATGCGGCACAAGCTGGTGAACTAGATGCAGAAGATGTGGCCTTCATGAAACGGGCCTTTGAGATGAATGATAAGGTCGCAGCTGACATTATGATTGATCGCACTCAATTAGATGTAATTGATGTAACGGCCACTATTGGTGACGCTGTTTCTCTGTATTTAGAAGATAAATTTTCACGTTTACCAGTAGTTGCTAATAATGACAAAGATAAAATTTTAGGTTATGTCTTTAGTTATGACTTGGTACGGCAAATGCGAATCAATCCAGAAGCATCAGTCCGGATTGTTTTACGTAATATTCCAAATGTGTCCGAGAATCAAGACATCCAAGATATCTTGGAAGAAATGATTACCCATCGAGCACCGATTGTGGTCGTTAAAGATGAATATGGTGGAACTTCTGGAATTGTAACTGATAAAGATATATATGAAGAGTTATTTGGAACGGTACGTGATGAAATTGATGATGTTTCTGATGACTTGATTGAAAAAATTGCATCTGATGATGAAGGTAGAATGCATTATAAAGTTAATGGTAAATTAACCTTATTTGATTTTGAAAGATATTTCAAAGTTGACATCAAAGCCTTTAGCGATTCAGAAATGGTTACCTTAACTGGATTTATTTTAGACAAGGATCCTGATGTATCTGTAGGCAACGAATATGTTGTTTCGCACTTTAAGATCATTCCTTTGGACTATAAAGATGCATATATCAATGAATTTGAAGTAGTTAATTTAAATGAAGATGACATTGTTAAAATATATGATGATCAAAATGTAACAACAGCTGGTTAAAAAATAAAAGCCCCCTAGTTTTTCTATAATAAAACTAGGGGGCTTTTTTATATATAAAAATAACTCTCTAATCTAAGTTGAGATTAGGGAGTTATTGAAAGTCCATGTATTATAAAGTATGTATAAGAATTAGAAATCTAATTCAATGTTTTTGGTTAAAATATCAGTATAACTAAATGAAGCACGATCAAATTGATCACCATCTTGTTTTAAATCTAAAACAAAGACAGAACGGAAAGTCTCACGAACAATGGCCTCATGTTCAATATTACGGTGACGACTTTCGTGTGTAGTTAAAGTAACTGATTCTCCAATATGGGCATCAAGTGTATCTTTAATATCTGCTAATGCGGATGGCATAATTCACACTTCCTTTCATGCAAGGATGACCTCGCTTTGAATAAATTGGTATATGAACCAATTTATGAATCTTATAGGATGTAACTAGACTAAGCACCATTACTCATTATACAACATTTTTATCTTTAATTCAATATTGAATTAAAGAGCTATTTTATTTAATAATAATTTATTAGACTAAAACGTTATTTAATAATAATTTTGTTCACCTGTTAAATAGACTGATAATTTGCTATGATAAGGGCACTTAAAATTAAGGTGGTTAACAAAATGAATAGTGAAAGAATTGAATGGCCGCAATATTTTATGATGCAGGCTGTTATGTTGTCTTCACGTAGTACCTGTACGCGATTACATGTAGGGGTAGTAGTAGTAAAAGATGGTCGATTAATTGCGAGTGGATACAACGGTTCAGTTGCTGGGACCCCTCATTGTAATGAAGTGGGTGATTATATGGTTGATGGGCATTGTATTCGAGCAGTTCATGCTGAACAAAATGCCTTGCTCCAGATGGCTAAGATGGGAATTGCAGCTCAAGGAGCTGAAATTTACGTGACTGATTTTCCATGTGTACACTGCACAAAGTTTTTATTACAAGCGGGAATAAGCAAGATTAATTACTTGCGTAGTTATCACAATGATGATTTTGCGATGGAATTGATGCAACAAAAGCAAGTTGAATTACAACAAGTAAAGTTGACAGAATCGGATTTAAGTAAATTTCATTTTGAACAATTTTTAAACAACTAAAGGAGCAATTGATCATGAGTAAAAGTGAACAAGCCTATTTGGATTTCGCTAAAGATGTTTTAGAAAATGGAGAATTTAAGAACGATCGAACTGGAACTGGAACGTATTCTGTATTTGGCCGCCAACAACGCTATGATTTGAGCGAAGGATTCCCACTTTTAACAACTAAACGAGTTGCTTTTAAATTAATAAAGAGTGAACTTCTATGGTTTTTAAAGGGTGAGACTAATATTCGGTACCTTCTTGAAAATAACAATCACATATGGGATGAGTGGGCTTTTAAAAATTGGGTTAATTCAAGCGATTATGATGGCCCAGATATGACTGATTTTGGTCATCGTATTTATCAAGATTCTGACTTTAAATTAGCGTATGAACAACAACATCAGATATTTTGTGATTCTATTTTAAATGACGATGAATTTGCAGCTAAATATGGTGATTTAGGTCAAGTTTATGGTGCACAGTGGCGTCATTGGGAAAAAGTCCAAGGTGGATTTATTGATCAAATCGATAATGTTGTAAATGAAATTAAAACTAATCCAACTTCACGCCGATTGATAGTGTCAGCTTGGAATCCAGAAGCTGTTCCAATGCAAGCATTACCACCATGTCATTCGTTATTTCAATTTTATGTGGTTAATGGAAAATTAAGTCTTCAATTGTATCAACGTTCGGGTGATATTTTCTTAGGAGTACCGTTTAATATTGCTTCATATGCGTTATTGTTACATATGGTAGCTGCTCAGACAGAATTAGAAGTCGGTGAATTCATTCATACTTTCGGGGATGCCCATATTTATGCTAACCACATTGAGCAAGTCCAGGAACAATTAAATCGTCCGATGCAAGCATTACCAAAACTAAAACTTAATCCCAATGTTAAATCTATTTTTGATTATGAACTTGAAGATATTCAAATTGAAGGGTACCATCCCGCTAAATCAATTAAGGCACCTGTTGCTGTTTAAGGTTGATTAAAGAAAAAAGTATAAAATTAGTAAAGATGCATTTTAAATTTCAGTAAATCCTATTAATAAATGATATTATGGATTAATAGTGAAAAATTAACATAAGAGTGGGTGACTCAGCCCCAAAAATGAGGAGAAATTTAATGGATAATGAGCCAAACTTAGATGAAAGTCAATCTTTAAGCCGGGTTTCACGTAATAATATGTACGATAAGGATCAAAAGCCTAAAAAGACCCGCTTAAGATATTTTAGAATCTTTGGAGTTGTCTTAGGCTGTATGGGAATTATTTTAGGTGTAATGGCTGCCAGAACTTATAATCGAGTTCATGACGCTGTTGATAAGACATATTCCAGTGCCGGAATTGATAAGTCCCGTAACGTATCAGCTGCTTTAGAAAAGAGTAAACCTTTTACGGTCTTACTAATGGGGACTGATACAGGTGAATTAGGCCGTTCGGATGCCGGAAGAACAGATTCATTAATGTTAATGACTGTTAATCCGAAGAAAAAGCAAACGACTTTGATGTCAATTCCACGAGACACGGTGATTGCTCCAGTTGGCTATGAGTCGGAGTTTCCTCAAAAGATGAATTCAGCATATGAATTTGGACAAGAAGCCGCAACTATTAAAACTGTTCAAAAATGGTTGAATGTTCCAATTGATTATTATGGAATGGTAAATATGCGTGGAATGGAAGACGTGGTTAATGAAGTTGGTGGTATTAAGGTTGTTTCACCTTTGACCTTTAAATTTAATCCTACAACGGCCCATGCTGACTCAGGTTATAATTATGGTCACGAGGATCCAGGAGATCTGTATACTTTTACTAAAAACTCAGCTACATATGGATTTAATAAAAATGCAACGGATAAAAAGTATATATATTCAAACAAAATGAATGGGGCAGCAGCGTTGGCATTCTCACGGATGCGTTATGATGACCCACAAGGTGATTATGGGCGAACTCAACGCCAACGTTTAGTTCTACAAGCTATTATGACGAAGGCTAAATCAAATCCAACTCGCTTGGTTAATCAAAGCTTTTTGAATACAATTTCTAAAAATGCGCGAACTGATCTAACATATGATGATATGATGCTGATTGTAAAGAATTATTTACCAGCAGCTAATAAAATTGTGACAGATCATATTCAAGGTGGTGGTCAGGAAATTAATGGTGTTTCATATGAACATGTTACGCGTAGCGAGCAACAGCGAGCGACAAATGTTTTGCGAAAATCATTAAATCTTAAAAAGGCGAAGGCTGGACCTTTGTATGCAGGTAAGGTTTCTGATTATAAAATAGAATCGAATGGTTTACCAACGTTAGAGCAGGAAGAGTCAACTGACAGTGATAGTTCAAGTACTATTACAGCAAGTACAGAATAAATTAAAAAACAAGGTTTCGTATCAAAATCGAACCTTGTTTTTTTAAATTAGAATGATGTTAGTTAGTTAAAAAAGCTATGATGATATAAATTTATCAAAAGATTAGCCTTTTGAAATTCGCTTGACAGTATATGACATATAATATAGTCTACAATAGAGATTATTAGAATGTTTTGGAATTTATACGGAGGAAAGCAATGAAAAGTAATATTTACTTTTCGCAACTTGAAGGTCATTTAGTCGGGTTACCGGAAGATAAAAAAAACGAAATTATTCAAGATTATCGAATCTATGCAGAAAAGAATGAGTTAAGTGGGGAACTCTTGATCAATGAGTTAGGAACCCCACGGCAATTAGCACAAAAAGCAATGGTTGAATATTCGATTGATGCTGATACTATTGCTGAAAATAATAGTTTAATTAATGGTGAATTTAGTTTTACACATCGAATCAAACAGATTCGCCGACAATTTCAGTTGTTGGGAATGGTCATTGGTTTACTAATGTCCAATGTTGCTTGGTATCCAGCGATGTTTTTAATTTTTATAGGCTTATTTTTGATGACAGTAATTATGGTTATTATTGACTTAGGATTAGTATTAATCTTATTAATGGGAATTTATCAAATTTTCATGGGGATTTCAGTGTTTGGTCACCACCATGCAATTGCTATTTTCCAAGGTGGTGTTGGAATATTTCTAATTGGAATTCAGTTTGTTGGTTGGCCAATTGCTGGTGCTATGATGCATGGATTAATGAATTTATTGATGCGTTATACGAAGTCGGTAGGATTACGTTTTGCTAAAATCACAGGAGTAGATCATGAATAAAATTATTCGCTCATTCATCATTGGCTTCATTTTAATGGTGTTAGGGATTGTATTTATGGTCTTTGGTTCCATGAATGGTGGAGGAACTAGAGTGTTTTGGCATCACGGTCATTTTTGGGTACCTAATAATGTTAAAATTAACCAAAAAATTAAAGACATTAATGATATTACAATTCAAGGTGATACATTAGATATTGAGATTCAACCAGATCAAAATATTAAGAATGGAATTGTCGTTGAAGGAAATATTACGAACGATGCTGGATTTAAAATCCATAAGGACCAAAAGACATTAAAACTTACTTATCAAAATATGAACGATAATATGCCTAGTTTTTCAGATGTCTTACAAGATGAAGATCATTTAACAATTAAAGTTCCAACAGAAGTAAAGCTACAAAAGATTAAATTTAATGTGCAGAATGGTAATATCGAGTTAAATCAAATAGCAGCTAAAAATACGCGTTTGAATAACATTGAAGGACAAATTAAAATTTTGCATAGTAATATAAATCAATTAGATTTGAATAATGATAATGGAGCAACTCATATTGATGGATTAATAAGTAAACATACTAATATGAATACTGGTTCAGGTAACGTTAATTTACGTAATTTGAAAAGTGATAAAACTCAAGTTCACATTGATGAAGCTGAGCTGATTGTTCAAAAAAGTCAATTAGGTCAAGCGTTACTAAGTGTTAATAAAGGAATGACGACACTAAATCAAGTTTCGGCTCAAGATTTATTTGCACAATCAATTTATGGTGATTATAATTTAAAAGGGCTTAAATTAGCAGGAGCAGGTACGATTGCAACGCAAAGTGGTAATATCACTGCTCAACAACAATCTGATTTAGGATATCGTTTAGTGGTTCAAAATCAAGGTAAAATTGAGTTTAAGCATATATCAGCTAAAAAGTGGTATCAAACTAATTTTGATCAAGATGATCGATTAACATTGACAACATACCGTGGAGATATCATGGTAGACAAGTAACGAAAGAGGACATAGAATGTTTGATTTTATTAAATCAATAATTATTGGGATTGTTGAAGGATTGACTGAGTTTTTACCGGTTTCATCAACTGGACATATTATTATTGCTGAATCATTAATGAAAATACCTGGTGGTGCGGTCTGGACTAAAGCTTTCATGAATGTCTTTGATTATGTGATTCAATTAGGGGCTATCATGGCCGTGATTCAATTGTACTTCCATAAATTGAATCCATTTTCACCGAAAAAAAATGGAATTGAAAAACAACAAACTTGGCAATTATGGTTTAAAGTGATTGTAGCTTGTTTGCCTGCTGCAGTGATTGGATTATTATTGAATGATTTTATGGACGCTCATTTTATGACGCCAACGGTGGTAGCTAGCGCCTTAATCTTTTATGGTATTTTATTTATTTTTATGGAAAAGCATAATGAACGTGAAGACGTACAGCCATGGTTAACCGATGTAAATAAAATGTCTTATAAATTAGCATTTACAATTGGGTTGATTCAAGTTCTGTCAATTGTTCCTGGAACATCTCGCTCAGGAGCGACTATCTTAGGAGCTGTATTCCTCGGCGTATCACGAGTAGCTGCAGCTGAATTTTCGTTCTTCCTCAGTATTCCGGTAATGGTAGGAGTTTCAATCCTAAAGTTGGGTAGTTTCTTCCATAAGGGTGGTACTTTCACTGGCATGCAAGGAATTGTCCTTGCTATTGGGTTCATTGTTTCATGGATTGTGGCTTGGTATGCAATCAAATTTATGATGAACTATATTAAGCAAAATGATTTCAAGGCCTTTGGTTGGTACCGAATTGTAATTGGAATTGTTGTTATTATTTTGGGTGCTTTTGGATTATTACATATGTAATTAATAAATATGAGCTTGTTACTTGGGAGATATATCTTGAGTAATAAGCTTTTTTATTTGAAATCACTACTATTTTCCGTATAATTTAAGATATGACGGAAAATAAGGCTGGATAAAGTTATGAAAATAAAGATAAAAAAGATGACTGATAATGTATATATTAAAACAATATACAAAACAATCACCCGAATTGATCTGGGTGTTTCTACGGCAGCCATTTCATATTATGGATTATTGTCCCTATTTCCAGCAATAATATTTTTGGCAGCCATTTTACCACTGCTAGGACTAACCACGGATGTAATTATGAATTTTTTGGATAGTGGAATGCCCAAATCAATTGCGGGAGTGATTTCACCCATGATTGAATCAATTCTAAAGCATCCAGGCGTGGGAACTCTATCTTTCTCAGTGGTAGTGGCTCTTTGGTCTTTGAGTAGAGTAATAGCAATGATACGCCAATCTCAAAATGAAATTTATGATGTTAAAGTTAATAGTAATTCCTTCTTGGGACGGGCCATATCCGTGGCTTGGTTGATTTTACTATTAGGAATTATGGCAGTGTTATTTTTAGTTTTTTCAATCGGTTCCAATATATTAGATGCATTACCAATTAATGCCCAATTAACGCATCAACTTAATTATTTAAAATCGGCTACAATACCAGTAGGGATGTTTTTTGGTCTTTGTTTATTTAATTTCTTGATACCGGCAAAAAAACCTCGTTTTATCTTCGTGGTGATTGGTACGGTGGTCCAATTATTGGGGATGTTATTGTTAGCAAAAGGATTTGGATTTTATGTTAAAATTGCAGGCCGTTCATATTCTTTTTATCAAGCAATTGGTTCGGTTGTAATCTTGATGATTTGGTTGAATTTGGTGGCTACGATTGCGTTAATCGGAACGATGGTGACGGCTATTTTAGAGCAACTTTGGCCGCATAAAAATGATCGTTTCAATAAAGTAAATCAAATTTTAGACTTGTCAGAACATAAAAATAAAGAAAAATAATATAAATTTCAGAAGAATCATCATTTATGATGGTTCTTTTTTTAATATGGCAAATTATAAAAATAATCCGAACACTTTAATAAAAAATCCAACAAATTTTTATGCAGGATCTAACTTTATAATGCATAAAATTGATATAAGTTGGTTCATCTTAAAATTGGTATATGTTAAATTAAACCCGTCGTGTTAATGAATGATTAATAATAAATTCACAAACTAGGGCATGTATATTTATTTAAAAATGTAATATATTAAGAATTATAAATTTGAATGAAAGCCTTTACATTGTTGATATAACAGACTATTATTAAGGCGTTGAGAAAAGTAATACACGCTTCTCAATAACTAAAAATTATTTCAATATTTCAATGATGTATTACTAGATGGGAGATTTAATAATGATTAAGAATCCAGCAATTCAAGTCAATTCAGAAATTGGTACTTTGAAGACAGTCTTGTTACATAGGCCTGGTGCAGAAATCGAAAATATTACACCGGATACTATGGAACGTTTGTTGTTTGATGACATTCCTTTTTTGAAAAATGCGCAAATAGAACATGACTATTTTGCCAAGACTTTGCAAGATAAAGGAATCGAGACAGTTTATATCGAACAATTGTTAGAAGATGTGCTAGCTGATGAAACAGTTAAAGATGAGTTTCTAACACGTTATCTTAATGAACACCATTACATGAATGATGCAATGAAAGATATCAAGGGATATCTAAATACATTGTCAACACATGATTTGGTTTCTACGATTTACGCTGGTGTACGTCGCGAATTAGTAGATTTTAAGCATCCTAACCTTCACGATGTGGCTGGCTCAGATGCCGAAAATCCATTCTTAATGGATCCGTTGCCAAATGCTTACTTCACACGTGACCCACAGGCCATGATGGGAAGTGGATTGACAATCAACTATATGACATTTGAGGCTAGGCGTCCAGAGTCATTGATTACAGAATTTGTTATGAAGTACCACCCACGCTTTGCTGGGAACGTTGATATCTGGCTTGATCGTAATACAGATGCACGTATCGAAGGTGGAGATGAATTGGTTCTTAATGATCATGTCTTGGCAGTTGGAGTTTCACAACGTACGTCAAGTCGAGCAGTCCAAGCTTTGGCTGAAGAGCTATTTTCTAACCAAGATAGTAACTTTGATACCATCGTTGCAGTTGAGATCCCTCATAACCATGCGATGATGCATTTGGATACAGTGTTCACAATGGTTAATTATGATCAATTTACTGTCTTCCCAGGTATCATGGATGACGATGGAAAGATGAACATTAACATCTTACATTCTGGTGATCAAGGACAAGTTGTTATGGAGCATCGTAATAATTTAAAGGACACTTTGAAGGAAGTCTTAAAGTTAGATGATTTGGATCTAATTGAGACTGGTGGTGGTGACCCAATCATTGCTCCACGTGAACAATGGAATGACGGTTCAAACAATTTGACAATTGCACCTGGTGAGGTGGTTACCTATGATCGTAATTACGTTTCTATCAAATTAATGCAAGAGCATGGAATTAAGGTTAATGAAATCAAGTCAAGTGAGTTAGCACGTGGACGTGGTGGTGGACGTTGCATGTCACAACCAATCTGGCGTGATAATCTATAAAATAAAAAATATTTTATTAAAATCGAAGTAATGAATGAAAAATTAAAAGGGGAAAAACAAGAATGACAAATTATGATGTATTACGTGGTATGAACGGACGTTCTTTCCTAAAGGAAATAGACTTTACTCCAGCAGAATTACAAGAATTAATCAACTTAAGTATTGATTTACGTGATGAGTTGGAAACTCAAAAATCAGGTGGCGCTACTGTTACTAAATATTTACATGATAAAAATGTTATCTTGTTGTTCTCAAAAACTTCAACGCGAACACGTCTATCATTTGAATTCGGGGCTGATGAGTTAGGTGCTAACACTGTTTATATCGATCCAAATTCAAGTCAATTCGGTAAGAAAGAATCTGTTGCTGATTCAGCTAAAGTTTTTGCTGGAATGGCTGATGGAATTGAATACCGTGGATTTGCCCAATCAGATATGGAAGCTATGGCTGAAAATGCTGTAGATACTAAGGGTCGTAAGAAGCCTGTTTGGAATGGTTTGACAGACGAATGGCATCCAACACAAATGATTGCCGACTTTATGACACTCCAAGAAGAATTTGGACATCTTGGAAATGATATTACTTTGACTTTCGTTGGTGATGGGCGTAATAACGTGGCTCATTCATTGCTTGTTGCTGGAACTATGTTGGGCGTTAATATTCATATCGTAGCACCAAAGGAATTGCAACCAGCTAGCGATGTGATCGAAATTGCTGAAAAGTATGCAAAAGAGACAGGTGCAAAGCCAATGATCACTAGTGATGTTGATGAAGGTGTAAAGGGTTCAAACGCATTGTATGCCGACGTTTGGGTATCAATGGGTGAGGATAATTGGGAAGAGCGTCTGAACTTGCTCGGAGACTACCAAATCAATGCAGAAATGATGGCAAAGACAGGCCGTAAAGATACTATCTTGATGCACTGCCTACCTGCTTATCACGATATGAATACTAAGATGGCAAAGGAAGCTCATGAAAACTTCCCTGGACTTGTTGGAGAAGACGGAATCGAAGTTACTAATGAAGTCTTTGAAAGTGCACAAGGACGTCAATTCGAAGAGGCCGAAAACCGTAAGCATTCAATTAAAGCAATTATGGTCGCAACTTTGGGTGACGTTTCAATGTATCCGAAAGCTTAATAAAATAAGAATACGCAGGACTTGCGTTAGCATAAGGAAAGGCGTTTCTTAACCGAAAGGCTTTTCCTTTTTATTTTGAATTGGAGTAAGAAAATGGATGAAAAAGGTGGAGCAAAAAAGATAGGTCTAATTGCCCTGATTAGTGGGGTAGTTACCAGTTGTTTGGGTTCAGGAATATTTAACGTATCAACAACTTTGGCACAGGGAAGTACAATCGGTGTAACAATTGTTGCTTGGATTTTCGTTATGATTGGAATTGGAGCATTGTCTTGGGTCTTTACAAGTCTTTCTCGGACTAAACCTGAACTGAATGGTGTTACTGATTATGCTTATGCTGGTAGTGGTAAGTTAGCTGCGGCCAGTTCTGGAATATCATATTTCGTAAGTGGCTTTTCTGGTAATTTGGCATTCTTAATTATGTTGTCTCAAGCAATCAGCATTTTCTCACGTTATGTTCCATTTTTGGCAGCGTTCCAAGAGGGAAATAGTCCAGAGACGTTAATTTTCATTTCCTTGTTCTCATGGTTATTAACTTGGGGAGTTGTTAAGTTTGGAGCAGAAAAAGTTTCGAGTTTCAACACGATTGTAACGGTATTTAAGGTTGGTGCTTTGTTTGTTTTTATTATTTTTGGAATCATCTTCTTCAAGTCTGGGATTTTTACAGCACATTTTTGGCAAAATATGACCAACAATATGGGGCATTTAACATTTAGCGAGATGACTTTTAGCGGATTTATGAGTCAATTCGGAGCCGGATTGCTTTCAATGATTTTCTTGTTTGTTGGAATTGAATCAGCTTCAATGTTAGGGGATCGTGCTGAAAAGAAGTCAGATATAGGAAAAGCAACAATGATTGGAACGGTGGTTCTCTTCTTCTTGTACTTCGTTATTTCAGTATTACCATTTGGAATGTTAAGCCAGGCTAAATTAGCAACAATCAGCCAGCCTGGATTAGTTTATGTTACTGAAAACACAGTTGGACCTTTGGGATCAGCCTTTATGAGTATTGCTCTTATTATTACTTTGGTCGGGGCTTTGCTAAGTTGGTTCTTATTGCCAGTTGAACCATTGCAACGTCTATCAGAACAAAACATCTTCCCTAAGTGGATGGGAAAAACTAATTCAGTTGGTGCTCCTGTTGGTAGCTTGGTGTTCACACAGGTTTTGCTACAAGCTTTGATCTTGACTTTGATCTTTACTGATTCAGCTTATCAATTTGCACTTAGTTTATGTACAGTTGCGATTGTTATTAGTTACTTCTTTGTTGGAATGTACCAATTGAAGTTGGGATTGCAACAACATACTGCTAAGGTTTGGTTGCCAGGTTTGATTGTCGTGGTATTTGAAATCATTGCCGTCGCGGTTTCTGGACTTGAATACTTAGCCTTATCAACATTGGTATTAGTACTTGGATTTGGTTTCTATATTTATACTGTTGGATCAAACAAGATTAAAAAGTTTGAATGGTTGATGATGGCGATTGTAACAATTATTGCCATAGGAACGGTAATTGGATTAATGACAGGCGCAATTGCAATTTAAAAAATAAAATTAAAAATAAAGGTGGATAACAAAATGACAAAACGAGTAATCTTTGCGCTTGGCGGAAACGCTATTTTAACTAAGGATGCATCAGCACAAGCCCAACAAGCAGCTTTAAAAGATACTGCTGAGAAATTAGCAGGATACGTTAAGGCCAATCCAGATGCACAACTTTTGATTACCCATGGAAATGGTCCTCAAGTTGGTAACCTATTATTGCAAGGTGCTTTGGGTGCAACTGAAAATAACCCAGCTATGCCACTTGATACTGTAGGCGCTATGACACAAGGAGAAATTGGTTTCTGGATGGCCAACGCTTTGGATGAACAATTGAAGGATAGCCAAGTTGTAACGATTGTGACACGTACGGTAGTTGACGGCAAAGATCAAGCCTTCCAAAATCCAACTAAGCCAATTGGAATGTTTTATCCAGAGGCAGAACTTGATGAACTCAAGGCAGCTCATCCTGATTGGGTCTTTAAAGAAGATGCGGGCCGTGGATTCCGACGGGTCGTTCCATCACCCAAGCCAATTAATATTGTAGAAGCAAAGTCAATCGAGACTTTGGCTAATTCGGGAGCTGTATTGATTGCTGGTGGCGGGGGAGGAATCCCCGTTGTTAAGACTACCAATGGATATGACGGAGTTGAGGCAGTGATTGATAAAGACTTTACGGCTGCTAAGTTGGCAGAAGTAGTTGATGCTGATGAATTAGTTATTTTGACAGCTGTTGATATGGCATATATCAAGTTTGGTACACCAGATGAGAAGCCATTACATGAAATCACTATTTCAGAAGCACGAAAGTATGTTGAAGATGGTGAATTTGCTGAAGGATCGATGAAGCCTAAGATTCTTGCATTAATTTCGTTCGTTGAACGGACTGGTAAAAGAGCTGTTATGACCAGTCTCGAAAATATTGCAGAGTATAGTAAAAATGGCCGTGCAACGGTGATTATTCCTGACTAATTCTAGATAATATTGAAATTTTAAATATACGCTTTAGTTTCAAAAATAATTATAAATTAAAAGGGGTCGTCTTATTTGGCGATCCTTTTTTTATGTCTGGGCTGAAATCCAAGGCGAAATTTCGGATGATATTTGGTAAAAAATTCCAGTATTTCGTAAAAAAGTGGTTCATTTTTATGATCTAAAACGTTATTAAGAGTATCCATGGAAATCTAAAAAGCATCACAATGGCTGGTACCAGTTGATTGTAAAGAAAAGAGGAAATTAATGGTTACACAAAATTTCAAAAAAATAAAAATGGTTGGATTGGATCAACATGGGGACAAAATTACCCGTTATTGGATAGTTCGTTCAAATGTTTCAGAGCACCAAATTCGAGAACTGGCTAAAGTTTTTCTAGAGATTGGTTTGGAAGAATCGTTATTTGAAATTAAAACTATTGATACTACGACGTTGAGTTTAGTTTAAAATAAAGGAGCAAAAAATGGTAAATAAGGAAAAATCAAAGAAACCGGGACTACAACTTGAATTAGTTTATTTACAGGAAGACGGACATGAATTTGTATTGAAAATTAATAATGTGGTTGATAGTTTAACTAAGGATCAAGTTAAGAATTTGATGGATCGTTTGATGCATTTTGAATGGATTACTGATTTAAAAGGAAAATCACGGTTTCCCAATGGTATTAAACCCAAGCTGGCACGATATACACATCGAAGTTATCAAATGCTTTGGCAACAAAATGAAAAAGTTGGTGGTTGGATGGGTTAAAAGTGTTTGATGGGAGTTAGGAGATTGTTTAATTTAATAATATATTGAACGCAAGTAAAAAGCAGTTATTGAGAACCATCAATAGCTGCTTTTTACTTTAGATGCATAAATTGGAAATATTCAAGTTTTATTATTTATTCATACGTGATAATTTGGTTGCGATTTTTAAAGCTATTTGGGTAGTGAATAATTTGTTACGGCTGGGCTTTATGTTAAAAGTTGGATCATTTTCAATCAATTGCCACCCAGTTCCTAGCTCTAAAAGAGATTGTTGTTTGGTTTGATAGTATTGATCTGACTCTATAAAAATGCTGCCTTTAACCTTTAAAATGCTGCCAATTAAGTGAGCATGAAACCTAGAAACTATCCATTCTTGATCTTTTTTATATGGTATTCCCTTTGTCCAAATGTCCCAAAAGCCAAAAAAGGTTAGTCTTTGTTTAATAGTCGGAATTGCGTTTAGATATGGTTCAAAGAACAACCAGTTATCGATTGGAACCATAAATTCTAAAATGCCGATGGTTTTATTTTTATTTTTTTCGGTCTCTAAATATTGAATTAACTGATTTAAGAATACTTTCAATTTTTCTTGGTCATTAATGGGCTTTAAAACCAATAAAATGTCAGGATTATCTTTTTGGTCATCAATTCGTAGGGCGTTTAATTTATGTGACATGAAAACATCATCTAACTCTAAAGTTGTACCTTTAATTTTAGCGCTCTCTTTGTCGCGGACACCGACGTAATTGAATTCTGATAAATAGTTGGTTTCTAACTCTATTTTGTAATTATTCGAAATTGGAGTTAAACCTAGCCCATGGGTGATTAATTTCAGACTAGGGTTAAGAGATTTAAGGTAGGTTAGAATAGGGAAAAATAAATAAGTTCGATTAAATTCAGGGCGATCAGTTGTAAAATATCCGCCACCTAATAAATGTATTTCATCAGCCGATTTCATGTTTTCAATTCCTAAAAMATCTCTTGGRAATCCATTCTCCATTAAATGAAACAAGGTACCGGTATTATCTAAACTTGCTCCGTCGTCGTCGCCTGCGTAAATAAAAGTCCAAATAGTATCAACAAAGTTAATATTAGGAAATTCATCTTTGAATAGTAGGCTGGAACGAGCTGGAAATGGAACATCTAAAGTGATTTGATCATTAGCATGAGTTTGTTTAAATAAAGCTAACCAACTTCGAACAATTTGCTCATCTCCAAAGTTGGGGTAGCCAGCTGTGGAAATTAAATAGTAGTGTTTCATATATTTAGTCCTTTAGGATTGATATAAATGAAAATGGTAAAAGCCCCTATTTTATTTATTTAAATTTTATAGTATCTTATTCGAGTACATGCTTATTAATTAAGGCTTAAATATTGTAAGTTAATTAAAAGACTATTCATCGATATTAAAGCGGTAAATAGTCTTTCATTAGTTATTGATTATTTTATTTTACGGGCTAAATAAATAGGGCGCTTCTTAACTTCCATATATATATTTGAAATGTAGCGGCCAATGATACCCAAACTTAGGAGTTGGACACCTGAAACCATAAGTATAATAACAACCATTGAAGTCCAACCATTGATTGCTGATCCAGGGTCGATGAAATGTCTAACAATTAATATGACTATGAAGATTATAGCTATTAAGAATGAAATAAAGCCCATGAAAAATGAAATAAGAAGAGGAGCCTGAGAAAAACTAACAATACCTTCAATTGAATACTTTAGTAATTTCCAAAAAGACCATGAAGTACTTCCAGCAACTCTATCTACATTTTTATATTCAATATATTTTTGCTTAAATCCAATCCACGCAAAAATACCCTTTGAAAAACGATTATATTCTTGTAATGACAGAATTGATTCAACCATTTGTCGCGACATAACACGATAATCGCGGGCACCTTCGACGATGTATGTATCAGATATTTTATTTATAATTTTATAGAATAATGATGAAAAGAAGCTTCGAATAGGCGGTTCACCATCTCTATTAACCCGACGAGTACCGACAGCATCATATTCTCCTGATAAGACACCATCAAGCATTTCAGGAAGTAGAGCAGGGGGGTCTTGTAAATCTACGTCCATAACTGCAATGTAATCACCTGTTGTATGCTCTAACCCAGCGTATAAAGCAGCTTCTTTTCCAAAGTTACGAGAAAATTCTATAAAGTGGACATAATCATATTTAATATTTAATTCTTTAATTGTTTGAATTGTGTTGTCAGTAGATCCATCATCAATGAACCAATATTCAAAATTAAAATTTTCGATTTTTGTTTTAACTTGTTCTAAGGCTTCAAAAAAAAGTGGAATAGCTTCTTGCTCATTATAGACTGGAACAACAAGGGATAATGTAGCCATTTAATATCTTCTTTCTAATTTAATTATGCTTTCAATTTTATCATATAATTTAATTTAAATCCTAGATATGTTTAAATCCTAGAAATAACAGCAGTAAAAAATTATGTATTTGTGAATTTTTATTTCAATAATCTGCAAAATAGCATAAAATTTAATAAGAAAACATAAAATAAATAAGTAGGAAGTACTCATGAAATTTATTAAAAGAGACTGGCTTGTGTTAACCGGATTTATATTTATTTCCGTAATGTGCTTTTGGCCATTAATCAAAACTCATCAAATCTACGGTTCCGGTGATCTATTATTTCATTTAAACAGAATGGTAGGATTTTCTGAAAGTTTACAGCATGGAACCCTGGGCTATCGTAGCTTTGATACATTATCTGGACTTGGAAGTTCAGTTAATTTCTTCTACCCTTTTGTATATATTTTAGGATTTTCCTCCCTATTTGTTTTATTTCCAAATAGTTTGGTGTTTGCATTTTATCTGGGAGAAATAATAGTATTATTTGTTACGTTGATTATTGCATATTGGTCTATGCTATCGTTTAGTTTGGGTGATAAAAAGCGATCAATTGTCTTCGCTTTACTGTACGGGTTTGGTGGATACTTTATGTATCTACTATCTGACCAATATGTTTTAGGAGAAGCGTTTGCATATGTATTTCTTCCAGTAGCATTTTTAGGTTTTTATAATGTCTTTTTTGGTAATAAAAACAAGTGGTATATATTATCTATGGGAGTAACTTTGCTATTATACGCACATATGTTAACCACTTTTCTGACGATAGTAACATTTTTAATAATATTGTTATTAGCATTGGTAACGAGAAAGCTAAAATTTAATGTCCCAATATTAGTGAGTTTAGGGAAAGCGATATTATTAACTTTAAGTCTTACAGCGGTTATTTATTTGCCATTTTTATATCAACTTCAACAAACAACAATTATTACGACGATTAAGCAAGGTTTATTATTTTTAAATGGATTAGGTACTAATCTCTTAATGGCTGTTAATGGTGAACATCAAAATATAGGTTTTTTCTCAGTCATTGCATTCATTTTAATGATTATTCAAATATTTCAAAAAAAGAACGATTTTAATTTAATAATTGGATTATTCGGACTTCTTATCTTCGTTATAGGAACTAGTATTTTTCCTTGGTATAATTTATCTATTGATGTGCAAGCATTAATTCAATTTCCTTACAGAGTATTTGGTATTTCTACAGTCTTTATAATGACTTTTTTGTCAAAAATATTGTTAGAATTCTTTGGTGGAGAACATAAAAATTATTATTTATTAATCCTATTCTTATCAATTTTTTCATTAGTTTCTTTTTGGAGCAAGACTGGTGGTGAAAAACATGATTTGGAAGGAAAAATTTTCTTAAAGCAAAATAATAATAGAAACAGAAATAAGGAAATATTGGAAAATAATTTTGTAACTAATTCTGATGGAATAGAATCAATACCCACTTCAAGACATGATTATATCGGCGTAATTGATTATGCACCTGAGGAATCATGGCAACCTAATAATAGAAAAACATTACTAGCACATGAAGTGATGGTAAATAATAAAGTAGTAAAAAGCAGTAATAGATATTACTTCAATAAAATTAGTAATAAAATTAATTTGAAATATTCCGGAAATGTTGATATTCCAGTATTTTCTTACGGAAATGAAACAGTAAAGGTGGATGGTAAAAATGTTCACCATATCCAAAGTAAGCGGGGTTCAGTTCAGATTAATAAAGTCAAAGAGGGAATACATACAGTTAGCGTAAGTTACAAGACACCTAGTTGGATACTTATATTATGGATATGGACTATTGTTGTGTGGTTATTACTTGGAATTTGGAGAGTGCTTTATAACCGGAATTAGTTTTATTTATAAAAAACATTCCATTATATAATATATGAGGTTAGATAATAATATGAACAAAAAATTAGCGATAGTGTTACCAGCATATAACGAAGAGCTGGTTATTGATAAGACAACTAATGTTTTATTAGAAATAATGGATCAAATGATAGCAGATCAACTCATCAGTTCTGATAGTTTTATTACCTATGTAGATGATGGTAGTAGGGATAAAACTTGGAATTTAATTAAAGATTTACATATAAAGTATAAACGAGTTCGTGGAATTCATTTTAGTCGTAATTTTGGTCATCAAAATGCATTAATTGCTGGTATGACGGAATATACTGGAACTGATGTTGATTACGTAGTGACCTTAGACGCAGATCTACAGGATGATCCAAAAGCAATTATTAAAATGGTTAAATTAGCCAATGAGGGCAAGAATGTTGTTTATGGTGTTCGGAATGATCGTACTACGGATACATGGTTCAAGCGTTTTTCGGCACAAACTTTCTATAAATTCATGAATATGTTAGGTGTCCAAACAATTCCAAATCATTCTGATTTTAGGTTGGTGGATCAAAAAGTACTAAATGCATTTAGTGAATATGATGAACGCGATATGTTTCTTCGAGGAATTTTTCCTTCAATTGGATTTGGGACAGCGAAAGTTTATTATGCACGAAAAGCACGTGAGGCTGGTGAGAGCAAGTACCCATTAAAAAAGATGATTACATTTGCGTTAGATGGGATTACTTCTTTCTCAGTTCGGCCCATTATATTGGTACGTAATTTAGGATTAACTATGGTTACGATTAGTGGCTTATTTTTGTTATACACGCTTTGGTCATATTTTTATGGTTATGTTGAAGATGGATGGCCAATGTTGATGGTATCAATTTGGGCAATTGGTGGTCTACAACTATTAGCAATCGGAGTGGTTGGGGAATATATTGGTAAGATTTTTATAGAAGTTAAACATCGTCCCAGATATATTATTGAGCAGTATTTGAAGTAGGCTATATAGCTATTAATTGGATTTAGGATTGATTTTGAGGATAATAATGAATATTTATAATAAAGTTATAAGAAATAAAATTAACAATAGTAATGTATTTAATGAAATAGTTATAATTTTGTTGGTTGTGTTATTATTTGGTATACCGATGATGCAAAATAGTATGACATGGAGAACCGATGCTTATTTTCATTTAAGTAGAATATTTGATATAAATAACTATATAAAAAATTTCAATATTCCTTTAATTGTAAACTTGAATACATTTTCAGAGACGGGACAAGCAGTTAATGGGATGTATCCTTTTTACAGTCTAACACCCTTTATCTTATTGACAACTTGGTTGAATCCAATGAAACAATATTTTGCAATTAATATAATATATATAGCATTAGGGAGTATTTTGAATTATTTTGTTTTTCAGTAAGATGGGATCAAACAAAGCTCAATCATTTTCGGCCGTAA